>NZ_JACXYX010000031.1 GCF_014779655.1 Nocardioides ganghwensis | reverse complement strand
GAGTCCTTGTAGACCCGGATCACGTCCTCACGAAACTCCTTGGGGAACGCCTTCGGCATGGTGCACATCCTTCCAGCGCCGACACATCGACGCAGATTCAGATGTCACCTATCCGTGCAGCAGTCCCGTGTGTCCGTGGGTGTCACTCTGTTGACCAGGTGCTCCCGGTCGGGACACTGCGGCGGTTCGCCCGAAGGAGCGGTCGATCATCGAGGACCAGAGGGCCCTGAGGACGCGTGAGGTCGATGTCGTGGACATCGGCGGCGGACAGGCGGGGCTAGCCACCGGCTTCTACTTGAAGCGGGCTGGACTCGCGCCGGGCCGCAAGCTCGTCATCGTGAATGCGGCAGACCGACCGGGCGGGGCGTGGCCCCCCACGTGGGACGGGTTGCGGCTGTTCTCCCCACGGCCACCTTCTCCTCCTGCCGGGCTGGATGATGCCGCCCTGGGATGACGCGACCCGAGGCTTTCCGCCTCGGGACCACGTGGTGGAGTACCTGAGGCGCTACGAGGACAAGTACGACCTGCAGGTGTTGCGGCCGCATCGGGTCAGGTCAGTACGTCGCGCCGACGACGACCCTGGCGGCCGGCTCTTCGTCTCCACAGAGGCGCTGACCTTGTCGGCTCGCGCGGTCGTGTCCGCGACGGGAACGTGGGACAGTCCGTTCTGGCCGACGTAGGACATCACACCTAGTGGTCGCCCCGGCTGCGAGAACCAACAGTGTGAGTCCCGCTCCGAGAGCCCAGGGGTTGCCGAGGAACCCGCCGAGGCCAGCAAGCGCGCCACCGGAGATGAGGAGTGGCAGGGCGCAGCCGAAGGCCATGAGAAGCGAGGCGCCGGCGGCCAGGATCAGGCCACCGCTTCCAGGCTGGTTGTCGCGGCCGGATGTCATCTCGATGCTCGTCTCGTGCTGGTGCTGAGTGGCGGTGTCAGCAGCAGCCGTGGTTGTCGCCCGCGCTGGACGGGTCGACCTGGAGTCGGCTGAGCCGTCCGGCGCTGATGGCGGCGCCGATCTGGTACGCGTCGGCGACGGGGATGACCTCGCCGTCGGGGTGCTGCTCGAGCCAGGGTTGGGCGTCCTCGAGCGAGGCGAAGTAGTGCACCTGGTTGCAGAACGAGGTGCGGATCGAGGGGTCCTGACCGACGTTGACTAGGGAGACCACGGCGGTGGCTGGCTCCACCGTGAGAACACCGGCGGCGGGGTCGACGGTAGCGCGGATCGTCTCGCCGCTGACCGGTGAGACCGACTCCACCTCCGCGGCGTGTTCGAGGAGCGCCGGGTAGATGAGGGTGTCGAGCGCACACCAGGTGTAGAGCTCCTCGCCGGCCACGGTGAACCGATGCGGGGTGGGGCGCAGGGTCAGGCCCTGGCCGATGATGCGACCTTGGTCGTCGTACTCGGTGTCCGGGGCGGCGGCGAGGCCACGGCGAACGTCGTCGACGGTGCCGCCGGAGGCCTCGGCGAGCTGCTCGAGGGTCACGGGGTCACCGTCGAGCAGCAGCCGAAGCAACGGAATGTGGAGGGCGGCGTCGAGGCCGGTTTCCTCGGTGTTGGCGAGCCGGCTGGTTAGGTCGGTGCTGAGGTTCGACATGTGGTTCGACATGGGGGTGCCTCCGTCGCGGTGAGATCTGGGGGTGGTGCTGGGCGTGGTAGTGCCTGCTGCGGTCAGGCGCAGCAGGACAGCTTCGAGACGTCGGTGGTGAAGGACTTGGCGGCTAGTCGGATGCCTTCGGCCATGGTCAGGTAGGGCGCCCACGCGTCGGCGACCTCGGTGATGGTCTTGCCGAGGACGTGCACACCGGCGGCGGCCAGTTCGCCGGCGTCCTTGGTGACCGCGGTCAGGCCGAGGATCTCGCCGGTGTCGGCGTTGATGGCCATTTTGATGAAGCCGCGGGTGTCGCGGTTGACCCGAGCCCGGGTCAGGTAGGTCAGCGGCAGCACCCGGCAGTCGCAGCGGATCCCGGCGGCAACGATTTCCTTCTCGGTCATCCCGACCGCGCCGATGGCGGGGCTGGTGAACGTCACGCGTGGCAGCCGGGTGTAGTCGACTGCCCGGTCTGCGTCGGCGAAGGCGTTCTCGGCGACCGTCGTGCCGTGGTAGGCCGCGACGTACACGAACTCGGGGTGGCCGGTCACATCGCCGGCGGACCAGATCCTGGGGTTGGAGGTCTGCAGCCGATCGGTCACGACGATTTCGCCGAGCTCGCCGACCGTCACTCCTACCGCGCCCAGGTTGAGGCCGTCGGTGACCGGTCGCCGGCCGAGGGCGATCAGGACGTGGTCGGCGCGGAACTCCTGCTCGCCTCCGGACACGTCGGCAGTGGCGACTACCTGCCCGGTCGCCTCGTCGCGGGCCAACCGGGACACGGTCGCACGCCGGACCACTCGGATGCCTTCGTCGGCGAAGACCTCCTGCAGCGTCCGGGAGACCTCGGGTTCCTCTTTCGATGCCAGCCGCGAACGCACCAACACGGTCACCCTCGAGCCGAGCCGGGCGAACAGCTGGGCCTGCTCGAGGGCCACGTAGCCGCCGCCGAGGACCAGCAGCGAGTCGGGCACGTCGGTGAGTTCCATCGCGGTGGTGGAGGTCAGGTGGTCCACGGTATCCAGGCCCTCGATAGGCGGTGCCCAGGCGTGGGAGCCGGTGGCGGCCAGGTACTGGTCAGCCTCGATCACCTCAACGGTCCCGTCGGCCGCGGTGACCTCCAGGACTGGGGAGTCCGCGGTGCCGGCGAAGGCTGCCTGGCCCTTGGCGACACGCCAGCCGTAGGCCTCGGCGACGTCGATGTACTTCTCGCCCCGGAGGTCCTCGACCAGGTCCTGCTTGCCGGCAACGAGCGCCGGCATGTCCACGCCGGCCGCGGAGGTTGAGATTCCGGGGAACCGGGTGGATGCGTCCGCTGCGACGTGGCGGGCCTCGGCGGCCGCGATGAGCGCCTTGGATGGCACGCAGCCAGTGTTCAGGCAGGTGCCTCCGAAAGCACCACGCTCGACCATCACCACCGACTTGCCCAGCCCGGTCGCCTTGATCGCCGCGGCGAACGCCGCGCCACCCGACCCGACGACGGCAAGGTCGTACGTCGTCCCCATGAGGGGTACCTCCTGATGGTTGAGGACTCATCCGACCGCGCCATACTGGACCTTCCAGTGCAGGGGAAGGTCAAGCCCGGGCCGGAGAACAGTGGAGGTCGACATGCGGATCGGGGAACTGGCCGAGACGGCCGCCACGACGACGAAGACGCTGCGCTTCTACGAGTCACAAGGGCTCTTGCCGCCCGCCGAACGCACCCCGGCCGGCTACCGCGACTACAACCCGGACACCGTCGCCCGGATCGACTTCATCCACCGCGGCCAGGCCGCCGGGCTCACGCTCGCCCAGATCCGACAGGTCCTCGACATCCGCGACCGCGGCCGAGCTCCTTGTGACCATGTCCGTGACCTGCTGGATGCTCGGCTGGTCGCCATCGAGCGCCAGATCGCCCACCTGACCGCGCTACGTGACAACATCAGCGAGCTACGCGACCACGCCGCAGAGCCGGAGCCCGCCACCTGCAGTCCCGACCAGATCTGCCGATACCTCTAGCACGCAAGTGGTCCTGGACTCCACCTGGACGTCTACTCGAGCGTGAGCTGAGCCCGGTGGAAGTCGTAGTGCTGGGTCGCGTACCGGTAGACCTGCTCAAGCGTCATCGTCTCCTGGAAGAACGGGTCCCAGTCGACGGGGAAGTGCATCCGACGGGCCAGCGCCGCATCGGACTCCGCATCCAGACGTCGATGAAGCAGGCCGATGGTGCGGTCGAACTGCCGGGTCAGATGGGGCCCGTGGAAGACGAGCGCACCGCCGACAGCACCCGCGTAGTTGACGTGGTGGAAGGGCCGCGTGCCCGCGTTCAAGACGGCGGCGAAGGCGCGGCTGAACGGCTCGGGCAACCGGCCGAAGAGGCGCACCAGCAGAAGCAAGCGGCGGACGAGCAGGTAGCCGAACGCCATGTGCCACAGCATCTGGCCGTTGGTCCATCGCGTCCCGTTCGTGCGTCGGCGAAGGTCGTCTGCGGTCGCGCGCGAGACGAGCTGATGCAGGTCGGTGCGCACCCGCTCCAACTCGGCATGGATGCTCGCCCGGTCAGCCGGCTGCTCCTCCAACGCCATGAGGCAGTGTCTCGCGTGAAGGGTTCGTTGAGAACAGGACTACGCACGCCTGCGGAGAGTGCCACCTCGACCACGAAGTGGGACAATGGGAGCTCCAGAGACGCACCCCACGAGTCGTCTCCACCGAGTCATGCGAGGAGCGCTACGTGCAGGTCGAGCTGCTGTACTTCGACGGATGCCCGAGCTGGCAGGTCGCCGACCAGCGCCTGCACGATGCGCTCGCCCTGACGGGCCGGGGTGACGCAACCGTGCACCGGCGGCGCGTCGAGACTCCCGAGCAGGCCGACGACCTGGAGTTCATCGGCTCGCCGAGCATCCGCATCGACGGACGGGACCCGTTCGTCACTGGTGGCGAACAGGTCGGACTGGCATGCCGCATGTACCCCACGCCAGCTGGCCTGAGGGGCTCACCGGAGGTAGAGCAGCTGGTGGAGGCGTTGCGGTGAAGAAGGGCCTTCTTGTCGTGGCTGGGGCATACGTCGCGGTGGCCGCTGGCACCCGCGTTGCGGAAGCCCTTGGTGCGAGGTGCTGCGGCTGCCCGGACGGCTGCTGGTGCCGTCGCCCCGGCGCGAGCCTGTTCCGGTGGGTGTTCCCGTGGCGTCACAAGCTCGCACAGCCCGCGGACCCGGAGCCGGACGAGTCCGACGCCGCATAGCGCGCCTGGGCCCAGGACGAGTCCTCGGTCGGCCTTGCGCCGCTCGAGGAGCACGATGTCGCGCCACACGCCGTCGAGCCGAGCGATGCGGGAGCGAACCGCGGGAGTGCCATAGCCGGCCGTGTGTCCGCAGGGCGATGGAGGCACGGTTCTCGGGGAAGACGGCCGACTGCAACGTCCACAGGCCGCCGGTACCGGGCCGCCATGTCCTTGCTGGTGCTGCAGCGGACTCGACGCGACCGGCCCGAGGACCGCCGACTGCTTCGACGTGCTGGCGGGCGTTCGGCGAGCGGGTCAGGCGGGTCGGGGTGCATACATGATGACCGCGACCCCGACCAGGCACACGAGCGCTCCGACGACGTCGTAACGGTCGGGCCGGAAGCCGTCCACGGCCATGCCCCACGCGAGGGAGCCGGCGACGAACACCCCGCCGTAGGCGGCGAGGATGCGGCCGAAGTTCGCGTCGGGCTGGAGCGTTGCGACGAACCCGTAGAGACCGAGTGCGATGACGCCCGCGCCAACCCACAGCCAACCGCGGTGTTCGCGTACCCCCTGCCACACGAGCCAGGCGCCACCGATTTCGGCGACGGCCGCAAGGGCGAACAGGAGCAGGGACTTCGCGACGGTCATGAGCGCAGTCTCCCAAGGCGTGCGGCCCTCACGACGACGGCCAGGCACCGGTGTGGCGGGGGTGCTCAACTGACGGCGCGAAGCGTGCGCTCAGCTGTCGTCGGCGGTGCGCGTGGGTAGGAGCGCCACCGGCATGGTTCCGCCGACGGTGGCGTCGGCGCGCGGTGTGCACGACGTCTGTCGTGAACGTGCCCGACGGGTGAGCAGGGCCGCGACCGCGAGCAGGCCGACGACGAGGGCGAACACGACACCGGCGAACACGAGCGTGACCGCTGTGGCGGCGAGGCCGGCCACACCGAGGAACCTGACGACGGGAGCTGCGCAGCACACGGCACACGCGGCTGCCGCGCCGCCGATCAGGTGTCGGTTGCCGGGCCGGTCGGCCGCGGTGTCAGGTCCGGGCATGTCCGTCATCGTTGCGCCCGGATGTTCGCTGCCGGTGCGGGCTGGCTGTCGGGGTGGAGGGTGATGGCCTCGAACGGGATGGGGCAGCACGGCGACGACGCGCACGCCAGGAGGTCGTCGCAGCCGGCATCGAGTGCGGCGGTGAGGTTGTCGCGGATGGCGGTCAGGTCGGAGATGCGTACCTCCACCTCGACGAGCTTGGTGTGCGCGCGTTGTTGGAGTCCGGCGTCGATGCGCTTGCCGTGGCGGTGGCGGCCGAGCTCGAGCAGGTCGGAGACTTCGTCGAGCGTGAACCCGAGGCGTTGGGCAGCCTTGATGACCCGGAGCACGGTGACGGTCTCGGGTGGGTAGAGCCGGTGTCCCCCGGGGCTGCGGTCGGGGGCGGCGAGGAGGCCGCGGCGTTCGTAGTAGCGCAGAGTCTCGATGTTGAGGCCGGCGGCGGCTGCGACCCGGCCGCGACGCATCCCTACCGTGTCGGCGACCGCTCCCCCGGCCTGCTGGGCGGCGTTGAGGGCGCTCATGATGCTGCCGCCAGCACGGCGCGGGCGTGGTCGAGGAGTCCCGTGAGGACGCCGGCGTGTGCGGGCAGGACGTCGATGTCGAGGCTCACGTTGCCGGGTTGGGGCTCGCTGATGGTGAAGGTGAAGAACGAGCAGCAGGCCATCTCGGCTTCGACGAGCCGGCGGGCGCGGTGCGCGAGCTCGATGTCGCCGGTCAACACCAAGTGCGCGTACGTGTCGCTGGGCTGGTCGATCGAGCGCAGCGACGTGGTGAACAGGTCGTCGAACTCCGCGACGCGTAGGGGTCGATCGGCGGTTGGGAGGGTGCATGCCTCGACGTCGGCCCATGCCAGCCCGGTGCCGGGGGCGTCGCCGCTGGCGCTTTGGTCCATGAGCCCACGGTAAGCCTGTACCCGGGTACAAGATGCAAGGCCTTGGCTGAGGGTTGAATCGCCCCGGGTCTGGTGGAGGCTCTCAATCCATGGAGGATGAGAGTCATGGCAGCACCCAGGAAGTACCCCGACGAGCTGCGTGAGCGAGCGACCCGGATGGCGGTGGAGCTGCGGGCGGACC
>NZ_JACXYX010000030.1 GCF_014779655.1 Nocardioides ganghwensis | reverse complement strand
CATCCCGCCCGCCGAGTTCGAGGCGAACCACTGGGCCACCGGAGTCGTCACCGACTACGTTGAAACACCCGTCCCGACCGGGGCTGGTTCCAAGTAACCGAGCCTCCACGAAACCCGGGGCGATTCATCGCGTCTGACTGCCGGGGGGCGGAAACGGTGGTTCGCGAGACCGATCGGCACCTGAGCCGCCTCTACGTCCGAGCTTCTTCCTACCTGGCGTTTGCACGCACAGAGCGCGGTCTCCTGTCCGCGGAAGCGCGTGCCCTGGCAGCCGCAGAGACCGGCGTCGTGCGGTACGAGCTTCAACTGCGCCGCAAGGAGGCCGCTAAGAACGGCCTCGAGCTCGTGCAGGACCTCGAGACGGCGCCACTCTTCGGCATCGCTCAGCACTACTTCGATGACCGTTGTCGATTTTCTGCCCCGGTGGGCCTCACCGGGCAGAGCCTTCGTCGAGCGTTGGCCACCACCGACGCCAAGACGACTAGCGCGCTAGGGCAGTTGATGCTGGACGCGTATGGCGTCGAAGGCGACTGCAATCCGCGCACCATCGCCCAGTACCGAGACTGCTACCGCGCCTTGGGGCTTACCCCAGCCGACCTCCTCCATCCTCAGGCGAGTCGGGTGCAGCTCGACTTCCACGCAGGAACTCTTGTGAGTGCCCCTGGGGCGCCCATCGCTGCCTGACCTAGCACGAGACGGCCGCCGTCGGCCACCTCCGTCGTGCATCACTCCACAGAGACTCCACCGTGGGCCATCGTTCGGGCCCGTCACGCTGGCGGACGTCGGAGCGAATCCACATCGTCAGACCTCGTCTGCGGGAAGGCCCGACGGTCACAACTCCCCGCGCGCGCGGAGCAGGGCGCGCCAGTTAGCTCCACCTCCACCCGGCATCTTCAGAACGTCGCTCCCGCGGTAGTACTGCGGCCACTTCAAGACGAGGAAGTCGCCCCCCGGCATCTCGATCCCGGGCTCCAGGCGATCCAGGTTCCGGCAATGGCGAAAGTCTGCGTGGTTGAAGTGCCACTGTCCGACTCGGGTGCCAGCTACGTCAGCCCCATCCAGAGTGGTGCCGTAGAGGGCACCGTCGAATCGCACACCAGTCAGCACGGTGTCTGAGAGGTTGGCACCGCGGGTATCGCTCAAGCGGGCCCCCGAGAGGTTCGCGCCCGTCAGGTCCGCATCATCGAGCCGACCCAACACAGCACCGGCCAGGTTCGCACCACGCAGATTGGCCCGAGTCATGCTGCAACCCCGCAAGTACACGTCACGTAAGTCCGCCCCCGGCAAGTCGAGATCGTCCAGGTTGACGGACCCCTTCGGACCGCTCAGCGCCACCCCCGCCTGCACTGCCTCGAGAACCGCCTCGCTCAGCGAGTTCGCGGTCACTGAGACGTAATAGACATGCCGACGGTCCGTTGTGCTGGTGAGAAACCTCCGGGTCCGGAAAGGGCCGACGATCTCGTGCAAAGGTCCCCCTGCTGAAACGTGTCCTCCGCCCGGACGGGAAGCCCCTCGCTGCGCGAGCCGCGCCCGACTGATTGGCGCAATGGTTGCAGAAGGCGGGACCGCCATTCGCCAAACCGGCGAGAAATCGATTGGCCGGCACCGATCCGTGTACAGCAATCGACCGATTGGCGTACACCTTCGGCCATGAGCCGCAGGAAGAAGCAGCCAGGTAACCCTGGCGTCGTCGTCGCCTACCTCCGTGTGTCCACGGACGAACAGGCCGCATCCGGTGCCGGCATCGAGGCCCAGCGGGCGGCGATCGAGGCCGAGGTGGCACGCCGAGGCTGGGTGCTCCATGGCACGTTCACCGACGCGGGCATGTCCGGCAAGAGCATCACCGGCCGTCCGGCCCTCGCCGAGGCTCTCGGGACGGTCGAGTCCGGAGAAGCTGGCACTCTCATCGTCGCCAAGCTAGATCGGCTGTCACGGTCCCTCCTCGACTTCGCTGCGCTTATGAAGCGAGCGCAGGACGGCGAGTGGAACCTCGTCGCACTGGACCTTGGCATCGACCTCTCGACCCCTGCGGGCGAGTTTCTCGCCTCCGTGATGGCGTCCGCAGCCCAGTGGGAGCGCAGGATCATCAGCCAACGAACGAAGGACGCGCTAGCGGCTAAACGCGCGGCTGGGGTGCGCCTGGGTCGGCCTTCCAGCCTTCCGAGCGCCACGCGCGACCGAATAGTTGCACGGCGTGCTGACGGCCAGACGCTGCGACAGATCGCAAGTGATCTCAACGCAGACGGCGTGGATACCAGCCAGGGCGGACGGGCATGGCACGCGTCCACCGTGCGAGCGGTCCTACTTATCGAAGACCCCAGCCGACAGGTGCGATCTAATGCGTGAAGCTTGTAGCCAGCGTGTGCCGTCCGTCGCCGCGCAGCGCACGGTGCAGAGCAACAGCCTGGAGATCGCTAAGTCCTGACACGTAGTCAAGCAGTCCGCGGTTTCCGTATTCGCCGTAGGACTCACGCAGCACACCGGGAAGTCGCCTTTTGTCTTTCGCGTCCTCGCACCACGTCACCAGGTCGTCCAAGAGCCCTCGCAAGAGGGCCTGTTGACCACGCTGAATGACAGCCAGGTCCGGGCGTTGGATGACGAACTGTTGCGTGATCTCTTTCAGTAACTGCACTTGGTGCCAGTGCTGATTCTCCAGCATGAGCGGGGGCTGGTCCCAGGTCGGCTGGTCCTGCACCTGGACCGCGCCAACGAAGTCCGTGATCAACTGAGAAACGAATCGACGGGTGTTGGCTGTGGCGCGCCGCGTTCCGACGCTCTCCGACTGCAGCTGCAGCAGGTGGGCTCCGACGCTCGTAACGGCATCCTCGAAAGCCTCGGCATCGAAGCGAACAGCGTATTCCTTCGCGAGCTTAGCCCTCAGCCGCTCGAAGGGGTTCTCCACTAGAGGTCCCGGGTCCTGAGGGTCGCGGCCCGCGAAACTCTGCTTCCACGTCGTGAGAGCCTCTCGCGCCGCGGTCGAGTCGAGCAGTCCCGACTCGTGGAAGTCCTCCAAGTCATGGAGCGCGTAGGTGATGTCATCTGCGATGTCCATCGCTGCCGCTTCGACACTCTGAACATTCTCGGGCAACGGAACCCACGAACGCGCCGACTCGTACGCCTCCCGATCCTCCTCGTAGACGCCGAACTTCTTCCAGCGGAGATGCGTGAGGACGTCGGCCTCGGCTGCCGGGACGCTTCCGGCCCGCAGCCACGGGTACTTAAGGACGGCAGCACGCGTGGCGGCGGTGAGGTCCAACCCGTTGGGCTTCCTGCTCCTCGGCTCTACCCGCGCCACGATTCGGAATGTTTGAGCGTTGCCCTCGTAGCCCTCAGGCAAGCTGAGGTGCTCTCGCGCGTAGCGGTCGAGCACCGCCTCACCAATGTGCCCGAAGGGGGGGTGTCCCACGTCATGGGCGAGTCCGGCCGCCTCGGCAACCTCCGCGTCCAGACCGCCCAGCGACTCGAGCACCTCGTGCAGGTCCGATCGGGCCAAGAGCACCTCCGCAAGACTCCGCCCGACCTGCGCCACCTTGAGGCTGTGCGTGAGCCGGTTGTGCGTTAGGAAGCCAGATGGGTCTGGGGTAAAGACTTGCGTTACCCCAGCCAACCTGCGGAATCCAGCGCTGTAATAGATCCGGTCTCGGTCGTGGCGAGCCGGGCCGCGTGGATCGCTCGGCGAGGTCTCGGTTTGCTTGTGTAGCCGCTCGTCCCGCGTATGAGGCGCGGGTGGTACAACACGAACGACCTGGGACTCAGCGGGCACCCTTAGGCGCGGCGGAAGGTGGCTGACGCGTCGTAGACAAGGCCCTCGTCTTCCACCAAGTCCCAGACGGCCGCCACTACTTCCTCCCGGTCAACCGCGAACTGGGCCAGAACCTTGCCCAGCAGCTCGTCGAAGGGACGGGGCATCTCGGAAACAACACCGAGCACGTAAGCCTGCAGGTCTTGCTCCGGCGCATGCATCGTGGTCAAGTCCGACTCCTTCGCGAAGGGCGCGCTGTCTGATCGCGCCATACTACTGCTCACACTTACGCTGACTGTGCATCTTCATGTATCTATCGAAGCGGGTCGCACTGACACTGACACCGGCGCTGTCAACGTGACCGGCTGCCACCAGTCCGGATCGAGGCCGGCCGCATGGACCTCAACCGAGTGGACTCGGCCCATGTTCTCAGCTCTCCCGCACAGCGAGTGACGGCAGTGCGTCCACGACGCGCATAGTCTCTACGGACACGGTGACGACCCGAGCAAGGAGGTCGAGGATGTAGCGCGGGTCGCCGACCTCGCGGGACCAGTCATTTGGGTTGTTCACGATGCCGGACGCCTTGTCGGTCTTGACCCAGTAGCGGTCGATGATCCACTCGATGGCCGACCGCGAGCCGAGTTGGTAGCGGTATGCCACCTCTGGGATGCCGCTCACGGTAATCCGGTCGTTGTAGTGGATCGTCGAACGGTCCTTGACCTTGCCCTTGCCGCCGAAGCGCATCTTCTTGTCGCCGACGGCGTAAAAGCGGTACGCCGCATCCTCGCCTCCCTCGCTTGGCCGCGCGTCGAGGCCATCGAGTGCGGCCGGCGGCACCGCCTCGTAGCCGACATGGAGCTCGCTCAGAGCCCGACCTGCGTCGGCGAACGCGCGGGCGTCCTCAGGAGTTGCGACGAGTGGGATACGCGGGAGCATCTTCTTTAGGTCGGCCGCGTACCGCTGGCGGTAGTCCGGAGAGTGCAGTACACCGTAGACATAGAAGAACACGTCGTCCTTAGTCCACGTGTCTCCATACGCCGACTGCCATATCCGCAGCGCCTCGTTCGTGATGTTGTCGAGTCGGCGAAGTCCGTTGACCAGGTCGCGCTCGGAGCCACCCAGATCGAGCGTGCCCTCTGCAGGCGAGG
Source organism: Nocardioides ganghwensis (assembly GCF_014779655.1). Classification (GTDB taxonomy): domain Bacteria; phylum Actinomycetota; class Actinomycetes; order Propionibacteriales; family Nocardioidaceae; genus Nocardioides; species Nocardioides ganghwensis. The sequence continues at coordinate 5,088 of NZ_JACXYX010000030.1, read as the reverse complement.
CTGGTTCCCAAGTCCAACGCGGAAAAAGTTGGCTGCTGTCGAGCAAGTGAAGGTCGGGCAAGAAGGTCGTGGCCAGCGCGGAGAACTCGGCGTGTGACGACACGCCTGTGATGGTTAGACCTAGGTTCTGCGCGCCTGGCGGAAACGCAAGTCGGATCACCGCCGGGCGATGGATCCATCGCTGGTCTCCGTAGAGAGTCGTGCGTTCAAACGGGCGGTACTGAGCGCGAAGGTTCGCGCCCACGTAGGGCTCAATGACCTCCCCGCGCTCAAAGCGTGCAACAAGCGATGACGACCACTTGATCCTGCGTGCGTCGTTGATGCGGCCCGTCGAGAGGCTTTGGTTGTACGTCTCGGTGGCTAGGCGCATTGATCGGCGCAAGACGTCGGCGCTGCGGTTGTAGACCCACGGATCCCGGTTCGTGCCGACACCAAGTGAGTAGCGTTCGAAGATTCGAGGGCTGCCACCTCGGGCGCCGATTGGGATGAACTTCTCGAAGTCCGCCGAGCGTTGCTCAGCCCAGTCGCCTTGTGCGTTGGGCACCACCTGCTGCAGATCCAGGTTTAGGACGTGGCCAGCTGCTTGCACGGCCCGAATCTTTTCGCCAGCAGTCAGGTAGTCCGCCACCTGGGCGTAGCCGACTTGCAGCCCGCCGGTGCTTGCAGGGTTCTTGACCAACACGGTGACGGCAATAGTCGCTCGGGACCCGCCAGCCGTGTTCTTTATTTCGCTTCCGTCCGATCGCCAGCCACCGAACTCGAAAACAGGTCGGCCTTCTCGCCGACCGCGCTCGCCGGCAGCGAGCGCGTTGCCTCTTAGGTTGAAGACGTAGATGGCGGAGAACTCCTCGGCCAACGACTTACGCATCCCGTCGGCGGTGTTCGCTTCCAGGAACCCGCCATTCGTGACGAAGGCGATGACTCCTCTGTCCGCTACCCGCAATGAGGCCCACTTGATCGCTCGGATGTACGAGTCGTACAGGGCCTTGCGTGAGGATGCGCTCGACTTCGCCACGTACGTACGTTCGATGGCTCTGTCGATCGTCGGGTAGGACGCATTGGCGTTGTCGTCGTTCGCGGAATCCTGCCCGACGGAGTAGGGCGGGTTGCCGACAATGACTGTGATGGGCAGCGCACGCTGGCGGGTGATGCGTTCGTTGTTCTCCGGGAAGATGTCGAGGTCGTCCCGGTCGCCGTCCTCGTAAGCTTGGAACGTGTCTGTGAGGACGAGGCCGGGGAACGGCTCGTACTTCCCGGGTGCGCTGCCGTCGCCATTGACGAGAGCTGCGTAGGTGGTCTCAATGTTCACCGCCGCGATGTAATAAGCCAGGAGGAGCATCTCGTTGGCGTGCAGTTCGGTGGCGTACTTGCGCGCCAGGTCATGCGGCTCGATGAGCCCGGAGGCAAGGAGGCGGGTGATGAACGTGCCTGTGCCGGTGAAGCCGTCGAGGATGTGGACGCCCTCGTCAGTGAGCCCTTGGCCGAACTCGGCACGAAGAACCTCGTCGGCCGATCGAAGGATGAAGTCCACGATCTCGATGGGCGTGTAGACGATCCCAAGCCGGTCCACCGTCCGCTTGAACGCGGTGGCGAAGAACTTGTCGTAAAGCTCTACGATGATCCGCTGCTTCCCCTCCGCGTCCTGCACACCTGCCACACGGCGTCGTACGGAGGCGTAGAACGAGTCCAGCGATGCCTGCTCGGATGCAAGGTTGTGCTCCTCAAGAGAAGCGAGCATCAGCTCCATCGTTTGAGCCACAGGGTTATGGGCCCTGAAGTCGTAACCTTCGAAGAGCGCCTCGAACACGGGTGCGGTGATGAGGTGCTGGGCGAGCATCTCGATCGCCTCGTCGCGGGTGATCGCCTCGTTGAGATTGCCGCGCAGGCCCGCGAGGAACTCGCCGAACTCCTTCGCGGGATTGGACTCGGGATCGGCCAGGAGGCCGTTTATTCGGGTGATGTGGGCTTGGGCGATGTCAGCGACGTCCTTGGCCCAGGTCTCCCAGTACTTCCTTTCACCGACCTTTTGCACGATCTTGGCGTACATGGCGTCGCGGAAGCCGTCGAAGCCGTAGTCCAGGGCCATCTGCTCTGACCCGTCCGTCTGGTCGTCGGAGCGCCCGCGGCCCGGGGTGACGTCGATGATCCGGACCCGGTCGGGCTTGCTCTTGTTGAGCTCGATCTGGTTGACCATCGCGTGGAAGCGTTCGTCGTGGGATCGCAGGGCCTGTAGCACCTGCCAGACGACCTTGTACCGCTCGTTGTCGCGCAGCGCGTCTTCCGGCGCGAGGCCTGCAGGGACGACGATGGGCAGGATGATGTAGCCCAGCCGCTTGCCCGGGGCCTTGCGCATGACCCGGCCCACCGACTGCACCACATCGACTTGGGAGCCGCGCGGGGTCAAGAACAGAACCGCGTCCAGGGCGGGGACATCCACACCCTCGGAAAGACAGCGGGCGTTGGTTAGCACGCGGCATACGCCTTCGGGGGCGTCGTCTTTGAGCCAGGCCAGGTGCTTGTTGCGGTCGTGGATGCCCATGGTGCCGTCCACGTGGGCGGCTTCCAGGCGCAGGCCTGTGCGCTCATCCGCCTCGTCCTGCCTGGCGCGTTCCACCATGACCGGGAACGAGCGGGTGGCTTGCTGGGACGACTTGATGTCACGGGCGAACGCGACCGCCCGGCGCATTGGGGCCGGGTCGTCTCCCTCGAGGTCACCAGGCCCGAAGTTCTTGCGCAGCCCGTTCCAGCAGCCGATCAGCTTGGCGGCGTCGTCCAGCTTGATCTCGCCGGACTCGGCCATCGCGTGCTGGAAGTTCTCGGCTACGTAGGTTTCATCGACGCTGAGGACCAGGACCTTGTAGTCGGTGAGCAGATCGGCCTCGACCGCGTCGCCAAACCCCAGGTGGTGCAACTCTTTACCGTAGATCGCCTCTTGGCCCATGTCGGCCAGCACGGCCTCCGCATCGGTGGCCTTCTGTCGAACGGCGTCGCCAAAGACCCGCGGGGTCGCAGTCATGTACAGCCGACGAGAGGCCCTGAGGTAATCCCCGTCGTGGACCTTGACGAAGTGGGACTCGTCCTGGCCGGCCAGTGTGACGCCGGTGGTGCGGTGAGCTTCGTCGCAGATGACGAGATCGAATGCGCCGACGCCGAGATCCTGGGCCTGCGCAACGACTTCGAGAGACTGGTAGGTCGCGAACACCACCGTCATCCGGGGGGTGGCGTATTTACCCGTCGCCATCCGGGCGGCCAGGGTGGCGGCGTCGGTAGTGGCGGGCTCAGTCAGGTCCACGGTGGACAGATCGCCCTCGTCGGAGCCCTTGCGACCCACCCTCACGTCGGAGCACACCGCGAACGGGCGGATGTCCGTCTCACGATTGGCCATCCACTCCCGCAGGCTCTGTGCAAGCAGCTGGATGCTCGGCACCAGAAACAGCACGCTGCCGCCCTCACCGACCAGGTCCTCGGCGATGCGCAAGCTGGTGAAGGTCTTGCCGGTGCCGCACGCCATGATGAGCTTGCCGCGGTCGGCGGCCTTCAGCCCCGCGCGAACGTCATCCACTGCTCTGGCCTGGTGCGGCCGCAGCTTCTTGGGCCCAGTGGACGGCAGCACCTCTGGAGTGGTCCAGGAGTACTCCGCCCAGTCGATGCCCGAGTCCTCGAGGTAACCGATGTCCACGCGCTGCACCGGCACTAGTTGACCGTGCAGCGTCTCGTCAGCGTTCTTTGACCACCCGGCTGCGGTGTCGAAGAAGTAGCGCGCGGAGAACTCAGCTTTCGACGACGCCGAAAGGAAAGAGTCGATGTCGGCCTTCGCGACGGTACGGTCCGCGTCGTAGAACTTGCACTGGATCGCCGCGTAGCTTTCGGCGTCCCGCACCTTGGCGACCAGATCGATACCGGTGTCACCCCGGTTGCCACGCAAGGGCCACTCGGTCCAGGTCCAGACGTCCTCGAACTTGGCCGTCCACTCCGGGTCAGTGCGCAGGAAGGACTGCACCAGCCGTTCGAACTTGTCCCCCTTGTCGCGCTCATCAAGAGCCGAGGACCGAAGGTCCCCCAAGACTTCGTGAATCGTCACCGACATGGGCAGCATCCTCTCCCATGGGTAGATCCCCTCGCAGGGTCCCCAGCGAAGTAGCGACACAACGAGGAGAAGACCATGACTGAAGCATTGGATCTGCCGGCCGTGGCGGTCGGCGAATGGGTCGATGGTGAGGAGCGCCTTGAGGTTCGCCAGGGGTGGGACGGGCACTACTGGCACCTTGAGGTCCGCCTCACGGTGACGGAAGGCGAGGACTCAGAGGAAACCTCTGTTCATGTCACTGACGACCAGGTCCAGTGGCTCCGCGACGCCCTCGACAGGGCCTTGGAGGCCCAGCGGACCGTCACACCTCTCAGGGGATAACTTGAGAGGGTCGCTACCAACGTGTGGTTTGTGTGGTCGCCAACGCGCGCGGGCGCGCGAGCCATCACTTACTCATCGAAAATGATGGGAAAGGGTGACAACTGACGCCAACGACGACGGCCGACCGGCGGCCTAATCTCGCCTCTGACCTGCGAAGATGGTCACCAACAGCAGACGTCGAAAACCACGCCCACGGATCAGAAGGTTTGGGGTTCGAATCCCTACAGGCGCGCAGATCGATGAAGCCGCAGGTCAGTTCGCTGACCTGCGGCTTTGTCGATCTCGGGCCAGGCGCCCAACCAGCTCGCTGAGTCACGGCGCAGCACTACCGCGCAGTGGACACCAGCACAGTCCAAGACGTGTCGGCGAAGTCTTCGGGGCCAATAGAGGGCTCGGAAGCGACGCCAGTGATGACCGCGGTGACCTCGACGCCGGCGACTGAGTGCGCAAGCAGCTCAGCGTCAGCTGCATCAAGCTCGATGTCCCCTGCCTGGCGGCGGAGGCGGTCGGCCAGTGCGGCGGCTTCGCCTTCGAGCAGATCCTCATCCGTGAGTGAATCGCCCCGGGTTTCGTGGAGGCTCGGTTACTTGGAACCAGCCCCGGTCGGGACGGGTGTTTCAACGTAGTCGGTGACGACTCCGGTGGCCCAGTGGTTCGCCTCGAACTCGGCGGGCGGGATG
>NZ_JACXYX010000029.1 GCF_014779655.1 Nocardioides ganghwensis | reverse complement strand
TCAGGCAGAAGTTCATCCGCCCTCACTGCCCATGGCAGAACGGGAAGGTGGAGAGGCTGAACCGAACCCTGGCGACCGAGTGGGCCTACCGCCAAGTCTTCACCAGCAACGACGACCGCACCGCTGCACTTGCCCCTTGGCTCGAGTACTACAACACTGAACGCCGCCACAGCTCACTCAAGGGCAAGCCGCCGATCAGCCGACTGCTACCAACCTGATGGCCGGGTACACCTAGTCGCTCCGGTGACGTGCAGGGCTGCGTGGGTGGCACGGAGATAGTCACAAGGGACTACCCAGCCGGAGCCGATCACCTGATTCGGCATCCTCACGATCTTGGCAGAGTTCTCTTCGACGGGTCCTCGCGGGCTCGGAAGCCGAGACTCATCACACAGACACAAGGGGAAAATCATGCTGCAGAACTTCTTCGCCATCATGCTCGCCGGCCGCAAGGACGACGAGAAGGGCGCCACCGCCGTCGAGTACGGCCTGATGGTCGCGCTGATCGCCGCCGCGATCATCCTGGTCGTCGCCGCGCTGGGTGACGAGCTCGTCGCCCTCTTCACCGAGGTCGAGGCCGGCATCTCCGCTCGCTGATGAGCCTCAGGGCCGGCACCTGCCTTCGGGCAGGCGCCGGCCCTGATCTCTCTCGACCAGAGGAGCCAGATCGATGAAACGCATTCTCGAGCGCGACGAGCGTGGTGCGACAGCCGTCGAGTACGGCCTGATGCTCGCACTGATCTGCGGAGCGATCATCCTCTCGGTCGGCCTCTTCGGCGAGGCGGTTGTAGGCCTCTTCGCCGAGATTCCCCCGCGACTCGGGCGCAACTAGACCCGGAGGCGCCAGCGGCCACCAAGACAGGATGGGGCCCGTCGGCTGGAGCCGCACCGGCACCACCGGCACACTGAAGGCGATCGGACCTCCGATCGCCTTCAGTGCATTTGGAAGGACTCACCGAAGAAGGCTGCGAAGCTCCTCGCGCCATGCGCGGGTAACGGCCTCGAGCGGAAGACCCGCCGACTCGAGCTGGTCCGCAAGAGCTGCGCCTCGCCAAGCCCCTTCGTAGACCTTGACCAGACCCCGCTCCCCCAGCCGTTCGGCAATGATCCGACAGGCCAGCCAGGCCTCCTCGTACCGCGCCTGGAGATCTCGGGCGCGGGTGTCGAAGTCGGCGGCTGTCGGCAGCGCATCCGGGACCCCGTCACGCCGCGCCGCCTCGATGGCCCGGCCAAGCGTGACACGATCGGGAAGCCGAGTGTCGCGCAGCGCGACGTAGTCGGCGAATCCCTCCAGCAGCCACGGCTCGACCGGCCTGCGCACCGCGTCCGTGGCGACGTGGACCAGCTCGTGGCTCATCACGACCTGGGCACCCGCACGCCGCAGGCCATCGGTCACCTCGGGGTTCACGAACACGTGGACCGGTGCATCCGGGCCGGTTTCCGTGCCCACCCCGGCGGTGACCGCCGCGATCCCGGCGTACGTCCCGGGTGCGGCGCCCAGCGTCTCGTCGAGGTCGGAAGCACTGGCGGGCACCTCCACGACGACGGGCGAGCTCCACTCGGGCAGGACCTTCGTGACGACTGGGATCCCCCGGGCCACCCGCTCGGCGACGTCGTTCGCCTCGCGCTGCGTTCCGTCAACCAGCACAAGGTGGCTGTCCGAGCGAGCCACTGCCAGCTGCCCCCGCAGCCAGAGCGGCACCCGGCCCTCCGAACCGCCCGACCCGCCGAAGCCGCCGATCGCGAGGGCGTCGCCGTCACGCGTGAAGCTGACCACCACGTCCGCACGCGCCGGCGCCCGGTCGAAGCCGCGGAACCTCCATGTCATCTCGACGACCCCGGACCAGGTGCCGTCGGCGCTCACGGTGCCGACCTGGTCGACGTACCGGGCGGTGACGTCCCGGAGGTCGAGCGAAGCCGCATTGGTGGCGATGCCCGACAACTGGTCCTCCACCTCGGGCGAGTCCTCGGGAGCGAGTCCGGTGAGGGTGTCGGTGTCACGGGCCTCGACACCGGCGGCGAACGAGGCCAGTGCCGCTGCCGCCTCCCCAGGACTGGCGCGCGGCACCTCGACTTGGCGCGGCTCGACCGCGTCCCGACCGTCGCGCGTCAGGGCCACGACCAGCGCGACGACCACGAACAGCGAAAGACCGGCCGCCCACAGGAGTGGGCGACCGGCCTTCGAGGTCTGCTGGTCAGCCAGGGCGGACCGCGCCGACGTAGGGCATCGAGTAGAGGCCCGCGACGGCGACCCCGGTGCCCGGGTTGGCCGCGTGGACGATCATGCCGTTGCCGATGTAGATGCCGACGTGGCTGATCGGGCTGTAGTAGAAGACCAGGTCGCCCGGCTGGAGGTCGCTCGCGGCGATGCGCGGACCCGAGCTGAACTGGGCGCTGGACGAGTGCGGGAGGGACACGCCGGACTGGGCCCAGGCACGCATGGTGAGGCCGCTGCAGTCGAAGGCGTTCTCGCCCATCGCACCGTAGACGTAGGCGTCACCGACCTGGGCCATGGCGTACTGCACTGCGGCGGCGGCTCGACCGGACGCCGGCACCGAGGTGGGCACGCGGGTCGTGCTGCCGCGCGAGGCGAGCACGCGCTCGCGCTCCTCGGCCTCGAGGTCGGAGAGCAGGTCCTTGGCCTCGGCGAGCTTGTCGTCGACGGTGTCCTTCTCGGCGCTCAGCTGCGCGGTGAGCTGGGCGATCTCCTTGGTGCGAGCATCGGTGGCCTCGCGCCGGATCTCGAGCGCCTCGAGCTCGGTGTCGTAGTCGGACAGCAGGGAGGCCTGCAGGTCGTTGAAGGACGACATCGTCGAGAGCGAGTCGAGGAAGGCGCCCGGGTCCTCGGAGACGACGATCTGGCCGACCGTGGAGATGCCCTCCCCCTCGAGCTGGCGGACGACTGCGTCGGAGACCTGCTCGCGGACGTCGTCGAGACGCTCGTCCTGGCGCTCCTGGTCGGCCCTCAGGCCATTGAGGTCGCGGCGGAGGTCGGCGAGGTCGAGCTTGGCGTCGTGCAGGCGCTCCTGCGCGGCCTCGGCCTCGTGGTAGAGCCGGTCGACGCGAGCCTTGACGTCCTTGATGTCCGGGTCGGCCTGCGCGGGGGTCGCGGGCACGAAGGAAATGGCAGCGATCGCGCACAGACCAAGAACGGTCGCGCCAACTCGCTTGCGGGTGTGAGCCACGAGCGGGGGAACTCCTCGGGGTGTCGTACGCCTACCAGGTGAGCTGACGGGTTCGGCACGACTGGCCTACCCCTGCTCCACGCACCGCTCGCGCGGTGCGCCTCACAGGGGATTCACCCCAGGGGGAAGTGTGGTTCCCCGGCTCGCGGACCACGGGTGGTGCGGGGGCGTGGTCCACGACTCGGCGCGACGTCCGCGCGGGCCGGGTGACCCACTGCCACGGACGTCAGCCCACACCCTAAACCGCCCACGGACCCCTCGCCAATCTTCGGGTCATCTCGTGGGAATCCGTGTCGCCGCTCACTCACGCCGACTCGATCACCGGTCCCGCGACGGGCTCCACCAGCCTCAGCGGCGGCACGAGGCCACCCGAGGCCAGCGCGTCGAGCGCAGCCAGCTCGTCGTCGTCGATGGTCAGCTCGGGCGGAGGGCCGAGGAGCACTGTCACCACGCAGTCGTGACAGTGCAGCCCGCGCACCACGCAGGTGTCGCAGTCGATCCGTGTCGTCATGTCCCGAACGGTGACAGGACGCACCGACAACGGGTCCTCGGCGTGTCGCGGGCCGGCGTGTCGGGCTACCCGCCGATGACGCCGAGGAGCGCGGAAGCCGGCACCGATCGTGCCCCGGCCCGCACCACGTCACGGGCGACCGCCTGGTCGTCGCTGACCACCACGACCACCCTCCCCCGCGGCTCGGCCGCGACGAGCTGGCGGATCACGTCGTCCGCGATCACGCCCTCGGGGCTGAACACCACGCGCACGCCGCGCGGTGCCGGCATCGCCGTGCGGACAGCGGACTCGGCGGCGTCGAAGACGACGGTCGTCTCCGCACCTGACCGGGCCACCAGTGGACCGAGCGCCGCGACGAGCCTGCTCCGCTGGGCCTCGAGGCTGGCGGTCGGCCACGCCTGCTTGGTGACGTTGTACCCGTCGACGACCAGCCGCGAGCGCGGCATGGCGAGAGTCTGCTCGAGGAGGGCCGGGGTGGCGGGGGCGCTGGAGGCCGGCGCCGCCTCGATGCCTGCCAGCTCGGCCTCGACGGCGTCGCCCGGCGAGCCACTCACCGGCGGGAGGGCGAGCTCGCGGCGCAGGCCGGTCGCTGCATCGACGACCGCGTCCAGCAGCAGTCGCGCTCGGATGCTCGCGGAGTCACGATCGGAGCGGGCGTCGCGGCGACTCGCCGCGAGCCCGGACTCCGCCTCGTCGAGCTGCGCCCGGAGGCGGCGTACGTCGGCCTCCGCGGCCCGGGTCGCGCGCTCGGCAGCCGCGACCGCCTCGTCGCGGGCGGCGTACGCCGCGTCCCGCTCCTCCTCCGCGGCACGAAGCACTCCCCGGGCCTCCCCCAGTCGCTGGCGCAGCACCTTGTGGTCGGCCTTGGCGCTGTCGAGCTCCTGGCGGTGGAGTGCACGCGCGGCCACGAGCTCGGCCTGGAGGGCAGCCACCTGCGCGGTGAGCCGTGCGTGCTCGGCACTCACCTGGTCGTCGCGCTGCTCCTCGACGCCCAAGGAGTCCGCGACTTCGGAGACCACCGTCTCCCAGTCGCCCTCGCGTGCCAACCACGCACGAGCCGCCGTCTCGACGGGATCGTCCGCGTTGCCGGGCACCGCAGCCACCTGGACGGCGGCGTGCTCGCGGAATGCGTCGTCGGCGAGCGCGGCCCAGATCGCCGCGCCGCCGAGGCGCGCCCGGCGGGCGGGCGCGAAGCCGGCGACCTTGCGCAGCGACGGCGGCACCGGCGTGACCGACGGCAGCACCGCCGCCACCAGGGCGACCACCCGCAGGCGCAGCCGCTCCGGCAGGGGCGCGGACTCGGTCACGGACGTCCTGTCAGCCGGCGGCCGGGTCGGCGGCGGTGTCGGCCGAGGCGCGGTCCACGATCTCGATGGCGTCGGCGCGCCCGCACCAGCGGCAGGACACGGACTCCACGTCCTCCGAGCGCACCGTCTCCTCCTCGACCTGGTGGTCGCCGGCGAGGTCGAAGTGCCAGTACTCTGTCGTGCGCCGGGTGCGCGTCACGTCGAAGCGGGTGAGGTTGCCGCAACCGGCGCAGCGCCACCGCTCGCCGTCGCCCGGAACGCGAAGGTCGGCGGACTGCTCAGGCACGGGTGCTCCTTGAGTGGGGGATCTGGTGGGCGCGGTCAGCGTAGTCCGCGTGGGCTGCCCGCCGATGTCGGATCCCACGTCTAGCGTCGTCGGACATGAGCACCACCGCCGTCCGCCCCTCTCGAGGGACCTCCCGCTGGGAGGCACAGCGCAGCTTCGACGAGCTGGGGCGGCCGTTGCGAGACCTCACCTTCTGCGTCGTCGACCTCGAGACCACCGGCGGTTCGGCCGAGGGCGGGTCGATGATCACCGAGATCGGCGCGGTCAAGGTGCGCGGCGGAGAGGTGCTCGGTGAGTTCCAGACCCTGGTCAATCCCCACACCGAGATCCCGGCGTTCATCGCCGTGCTCACCGGCATCAGCAACTCGATGGTCCACGACGCTCCGTCGATCGAGACGGCGCTGCCGGCGTTCCTGGACTTCGCGGCTGGGTGCGTGCTGGTCGCCCACAACGCTCCCTTCGACGTCGGCTTCCTCCAGCACTTCGCCCGGCAGCAGGGCCGTCCGTGGCCGAAGTTCGAGGTGCTCGACACCGCCAAGCTGGCCCGTCGCGTGATCACCCGCGACGAGGCCCCCAACTGCAAGCTGTCGTCCCTGGCCAAGGTGTTCAACGCCTCGACCACCCCCAACCACCGCGCCCTGTCCGACGCCCGCGCGACGGTGGACGTCCTGCACGGGCTGATGGAGCGACTCGGCAGCCTCGGCGTGCACACGCTGGAGGAGCTCCAGACGTTCTCCTCCCGGGTGAGCACTGCGCAGCGCCGCAAACGCCACCTGGCCGAGGGCCTGCCGCACTCCCCCGGTGTCTACCTCTTCCGCGACGAGCAGTCCCGCGTCCTCTACATCGGCACCTCCCGCGACCTGCGCACCCGGGTCCGCACCTACTTCACCTCGTCGGAGACCCGCACGCGCATGGGCGAGATGGTCGGCCTCGCGACCTCCGTGACCGGCATCGAGTGCGCGACGCCGCTCGAGGCCGAGGTTCGCGAGCTGCGACTGATCGCGGAGCACAAGCCGAAGTACAACCGGCGCTCCCGCTTTCCTGAGAAAGTCCACTTCATCAAGCTCACTCGCGAGGCGTGGCCGCGACTGTCCCTGGTGCGCAAGGTGCTCGACGACGACGCCGACTACCTCGGCCCATTCTCCTCCAAGAAGACGGCCGAGAAGTGTCTGGCCGCCCTTCACGAGACGTTCCCCGTGCGTCAGTGCAGCGGGCGTCTCCCCGTGACGCCATCACGTTCGGCCTGTGTGCTGGCCGAGATGGGGCGGTGCCTGTCGCCCTGCGACGGCTCGACCGACGCATCCACCTACGCCGCCGTCGTGCGCCAACTGCGCGACACCCTCCTCCGCAGTCCGCACGAGGTCGTCGAGGCGATCAACCAGCGGATGACGGCGCTCGCCGATCGCGAGCGCTTCGAGGAGGCGAGTGTCCACCGCGACCGGCTCGCGACGTTTGTCCGTGCCGCCGCCCGCACCCAACGCCTCACGGCGCTCACCCGCTGCCCCGAGATCGTCGCCGCACGGCGCGAGGACAGCGGCCGCTGGTCCGTGCACGTCGTGCGCCACGGCCGCCTCGCCGCGGCCGGGGTCATCCCGCCCGGTGCCGACGCCCACCAGTACGTCCGCGAGCTGACCGCAAGCGCAGAGACCGTCAGCGCTGCCCCCGGACCGGTCCCGGCCGCCACGGCCGAGGAGACCGAGAAGATCCTCCGCTGGCTGGAGTCTCCCGGCGTACGCCTCGTCGACGTCGACGGCGAGTGGGTCTGTCCGCTCGGCGGAGCGGCCCGGCATCTCGCGGTCTACGACGCCGCGAACCAGTCACGGCTCTCGCTCGTGCCGTTCGACGAGCACCGGCTGCCGTCTCCGGTGCACCGCCCCGTGCGGTGAGCCCTCAGTCCAGCCCGATGCTGAACGCAGACTCGAGGTCGTGCTTCGAGTAGGTGCGGAAGGCGATGTGGGTCTCGGTCTCAGTGACGCCCTCGACCTTGTTGAGCCGGTCCGCGACGACGGACGCTACGTCCTCGTGCTCGCGCACCCTGACGAGCGCGATGAGGTCGATCTGGCCGGTCACCGAGTAGACCTCGCTGACGCCGTCGAGGGAGGCGATCGCCTCCGCGACCTCCGGGATGCGCGCGACGTCGGCCTTCACGAACACGATGGCGGTGATCATGGCTTCACCGTAGCGCTCCCGGCGACCGCGGCACTTGCTGCGACCGATCGGTCGGACCCACTAGTCCTTTGTGACTAGGGACGGGTCATTTCGCCCCGCGGTGACTCGCGACACACCTAGCGTGTGACGGTCTGCCACTGCCCGACGAGGGGAACTTTCGGGATGTCACGCTCCACGCACCGCGCCACCGTCCGCCTGCGGATCGCTGCCGCGCTCACTCTGGGACTCGTCGCTGCGACGTTCGGGCAGTTGTCCTCCGCGTCCGCCGTGCCACCGGACATGCCGACCGGCTTGTCGGCGAACCAGCCGGACAGCACGACCACGATCCTGTCGTGGGAGCACGTGCCCAACGCGACACGGTACGCCGTCACGGTCAACGGCATCACGACCAACACGGTCAACAACTCCTTCGTGCCCACCCAGGCGCTGCCGGAGGGCAACCTCGACTGGTCGGTCACTGCCTTCACCGGGTCGGAGGGAGGCGCCCCGGCCTTCAGCACCTTCTCCAGCACCCGGCTCGCCGCGCCCGTCCTGACCTCCCCAACGTCGAACGCGGTCCTGGCTCAACCGACCAACCCCCCGTTGTTGACCTGGTCGCCCTCGGCCGGCGCCACTTCCTACAAGGTGGAGGTGGACGGAGACGCGGACTTCGTCGGCGCCTCTTCCTGGACCACGACCAACACCTCCCTGGTCGTCCCGCTGAACCTCGGTGACGGCGACTGGTTCTGGCGAGTGACCGCCAGCAAGGGCGGCAGCCTCAACTCGCCGGTCAGCGAGGAGCGACGCTTCGTGGTGTCTCCGCTCGCCGCCCCCACGATCACGTCACCGCCCGACGACTCCACCCAGACCCTCCAGGACGTGGTCCTGGACTGGACCCCGGTGCCCGGCGCGGCGTCCTACGACGTCCAGGTGTCGACCGAAGCCGACTTCAGCCAGGGCGCGGCTCTGACCGACAACCGCACAGGAATTCTCGGAACCCGCTACTCCCCCGCCATCACTTACGACAACAAGAGCTACTTCTGGCGGGTCCGGGCCATCGACATGTCCGGCCAGGCGACGCCGTGGACCGCGGCGCGATTCAGCTTCACGCGCAACTGGCCGCAGCGCCCGGCAGCGGTCTATCCGGCCGGCGAGGGCGCCGAGGAGGTGCCGGCTCCGCTGTACTTCCAGTGGTCCCCGGTGCCGCACGCCTCGGAGTACGAGTTCCAGCTCGGAACGCAGGCAAACTTCTCGGTGGGCACCTTCGCGAGCTGCCGAGTGGCGGGCACGACCTTCACCCCGGGAATGTTCGCCGTGAACACGACGGGCATCCTCGCTCCTCCCCGTGTCAACGAGGACTGCATCCCGCAGGCCGGCGAGATCAACTACTGGCGCGTCCGCGGGCTCGACCGCCCGTTCACCAAGTCCGGCGACATCCCGGGGGTTCAGGGCCTGTTCTCCGATACTCAGGCCTTCACCTACATGCCGCTGAGCGTGACCAACATGTCACCGCGCAACGGGGCCCTGGTCGACGTCCCCACACTCACGTGGGACACGGCCGTCGGCGCCGAGTCCTACGAGATCTCGATTCGCAAGGCCAACGGCAACGTGGTCATCACCAAGGAGACCTCGGCAACCTCGTACACGCCCAGCGGGTCCCGCCTCAACCCCGCGGACGGGCCGTTCACCTGGCGGATCACCGCCCTTGGCGCGGACCGGAGTCGGTCCGTGACCTACGTCAACCAGTTCAACGTCACTGGCAACGACCCGACGAGCGACCAGCCGGCACTCACTCCCCTGACACCCACGTCCACCACCACGGGCATCATGACGGCACCATCGCTGACGTGGTCCCCGATGCCTGCCGCCCATCATTACGCCGTCAACGTGGGCAATTCGACCGACGGATCGCAAGTCTGGTTCGGCCACACCTCCGACGACCTCTTCGGCCAGCCGATGCCCTACCCCGCCATGACGGACACGTCCACGCGGCTGCTGTTGCCCGGCGACTACGACTGGCAGGTGACGGCCTACAACGCCGACAACGAGCCGATCGCAACCGGCCCCGAGGGCACCTTCACGGTCGAGGAGATCCGCGCTACGACTGGTCACGCGCTCGCCCAGGGAGGGCAGCAGCTCGATGTCAACTACGACGGGACGAAGAACCCGTGCACGCCCACGACCGGTGGCTGCACCGTCCCCAGCACGCCCGTGCTCAGCTGGACGCCGGACCCGCGGGCGTCCCACTACATGGTCTACGTCGCCAGCGATCCGAGCTTCACCAACCTGCTCGAACCCAGCAACGCGGTGCCCGCGACCCGAAACACCATGTACGCCCCCGCACTGGACAACCGCGCCCACACCTACCCCGACAGCCAGGCGGGCCAGTCCTACTACTGGCACATCCGCCCGTGCCGCACGAGGCTGAACTGCGGGCCCGACCCCGTCTCCCAGACCGACGTGGCGCAAGGCACCTTCAAGAAGCGGTCCCCCGAGGTCCAGGGCCTCACCAGCACCAGCCCGACCGGCACCGAGATCACCTTCAGCTGGACCGACTACTGGGCGACCAACCAGGAGCAGCCGTGGGCACAGACCGCTGAGATCCCCAACCAGTCCGCCAAGCAGTACCGCATCGAGGTCGACGACGACGCGTCCTTCGCCGGCACCCTCATCGACTCCGCGCTGGTCGACCAGACGACATACACCTCATCCGATGACCTCTATCCCGAGGGCACGCTCTACTGGCGGGTCCAGGCCGTGGACAGCGACGACAACGGACTGGCGTGGTCCGAGGTGCAGACCTTCACCAAGCAGAGCCCGCAGGTGAACCTGACAGCGCCGATCAACAACGCCGGCGTCGCGGGCACGGTCCCGTTCCGCTGGGCGTCGCAGGCGTTCGCCAAGTCATACGACATCGAGGTCTACGCCAACGACGACAGCACGTTCTCCACGGCCAACAGAGTCACCTACGCGTCGGCAAGCAACCTGCGCAATGCAGCGTTCGTGCCCGCGCAGACACTCCCCGCGTCCGACGCGTTCTACCTCTGGCGCGTCCGACGCACGGACGCCGACAACAACAAGGGACCGTGGTCCGTAGGCGGCCGATTCAAGGTCACGGCAGGTGCGGTGCAGCTGCTCACCCCGGCCCTGGGGGGCTCGACGCCGCCGAACGGTGCAGTGCTCCAGTGGAGCCAGATCACGGGAGCAGCGACGTACGCGGTGACGTTGTCGCCCCCATCGGGGGTGCCGCAGACCTTCGTCACGGCAGCAAGCGCCTACGCGCCCCTGACCAACCTGGTCAGCGGCACGTACCAGTGGACCGTCACCGCGAGGGACGCGAGCGGCAACGCGATCGGCTCCGCCTCTTCGTCGTTCACCGTGAACAACCAGCTCCAGGCCTCGCTCAGGCCCGTCATCGAGACACCGGAGGGCACCGGACTGGGCAAGACGCTCACACTCAGCGCGCCAGCGTGGACACCCGCCGGCGTCAGCGTGACCACCACCTACCAGTGGCAGCGGGACGGCATGGGGATCACCGGCGCAACAGGTACGTCGTACACGCTCGTCAACGCCGACTTCGGGAAGTCGATCACGGTCAAGGCCACCGGCAAGGCGCCCGGTTATCTCGACGGCGTCAGCACCAGCCTGCCGATCTCGCCGACGTCCGGCGACGCGATCGCCAACGTGACACCGCCCAGCATCACCGGGTCGCCCGTTGCCGTGGGGAACCGCCTCACCGGCAACAGGGGTACGTGGCCGACCACGTATGGCTCAATGAACTACACCTACGCGTGGCTGCGCGATGGCGCACCGATCGCAGGGCAAACGACGATGTACTACACGCCCGTCGCCGCCGACGTCGGTACGGACATCATCTTCCGGGTGACGGCTTCGGCCACTGGTTACACCGACGGCGTTGCCCAGTCCAACCCCGTCCGGGTTGAGACGCTCGCTCCCCTCTCCGGTCCGCAGGTCGGGGCGCCCTCCGGCACTGGCGTGGGTGCTGGGCTGGTCGGCCAAGCCCCCGCGTGGAACCAGCCCGACGTCACCACGACGTACCAGTGGCTCCGCAGCGGCACTGCGATCCTGGGAGCGACCACCCTGTCCTACACGCTCACGGTCAACGACCTCGGCAAGGAGATCTCGCTCCGGGCGATCGGCAAGAAGTCCGGGTTCCAGGACAGCGTGGCGGTCAGCAACGTCGTGGTGGCCACGGCAGGCGGCGCGCTCCAGGCGACTGTGCAGCCGGTCATCACGGGCACGGCCACTGCGGGCAGCAACCTGAAGGTGGAGCCCGGCACATGGTCCCAGCCGTCCCCGACCTTCAGGTATCAGTGGCTACGCGACGGAGTCCCAATCCCCAACGCGACGAGTGTGACCTACCGCCTCTCCCCCGAGGACGCGGGCAAGAACGTGTCCGTCACCGTCCTGGCCTCGAAGACCGGCTTCGCCGACGGCTCGGCCAACGCGGCGGCAGTGGCCGTCGCCAGGCTGAAGTCGACCGTTGCAGGCGCTCTCAAGGCCTCTCGCATCAAGGTCGGGACGCGGGCAAAGCTGAACATCACGGTCACCGTCGCCGGACTCAGCACGCCGACAGGCGTGGTCCAGGTCCTCGACAAGGGCAAGAAGATCGCCCAGTTCACCATGGCGCCTGTCCACAAGGGCAAGAAGACCCTCAAGCTGCGCAAGCTCCCCAAGGGCAAGCACAGGCTGCAGGTGGTCTACCTCGGCAACGGCCAGACGTTCGGTTCGAAGTCCAAGAGGATCATCCTCTACGTCGTGAAGTAGGGCTGGAGGTCACGGCGGGATTAGTCTCCCGCCGTGACCTGGCTCGCTGACCACTGGCTCGACGTCTTGGGATGGGGCGGCAGCGCACTGCTCGTCTACTCCCTGCTCCAGGCCAGCGTGCTGCGGCTCCGGGTGCTCAACGCCGTTGCCTGCGTGATCCTGATCGTCTTCAACGCGGTCCTCGAGGTCTGGCCGATGGTCGGCATGAACACCGTCCTCGTGGCGATCAACCTCTGGTTCATCGTCCAGCTGCTGCGGGCGCGCCACGACGAGTCGGCGTTCGACGTGCTCGAGGTCGCACCTGCCGACGAGTACCTGCGCCACACCCTGCGCGTCCACGGCGCCGACATCCTGAAGTTCAACCCCGACTTCGTCCACGACCCGTCGGCGGACCAGGAGTCCTTCCTGATCCAGAAGGGCGACGAGACCGTCGGTGTCGTGCTGCTCCGCAAGGAGGGCGACACGGCGGAGGTGCTGCTCGACTACGTGACTCCGCGCTACCGCGACTTCTCCCCCGGCGAGTTCGTCTGGCGCCGCAGCGGGCTGCTCACCGACCGCGGCATCCGCCGAGTGGTGACGCCGCCCGGCATGGTCGGCGCCTACTACGACCGGCTCGGCTTCCGCCGCGAAGGCGAGTCGTACGTGCTCGAGCTCTGACCCGCCGGCTCAGGCCGAGCTCGCCGCCACCCATCCCTCCAGCGCGGCATGCGCCGCCCCGGAGTCGATCGCCTCGGCGGCCTTGGCCACCCCCGCGACGAGCGCGGAGTCAACGTCGTCGTCCGGGGTGTCGTAGACCGCGAGCGCGGCGCCCGCGTTGAGCACCACCGCGTCGCGGACGGGTCCGGGAGCGCCGGCCAGCACCCGGCGTACGACCTCGGCGTTGTGCGCGGCGTCGCCGCCGCGCAGGTCCTCCGTGGTCGCCCGCGCGATGCCGAGCGAGGCCGGGTCGACGGTGTGCTCGGTGACCTCGCCGCCGTGGACGCGCCACACCGTCGAGGTGGTGGTCGTCGTCAGCTCGTCCAGGCCGTCGTCACCGCGGAACACCCAGGCGTCCACGCCGCGCTCGGCCAGCACACCGGCCATCACCGGGGCCATCCGCGGGTCGGCACAGCCGATGGCCTGCGCCTGCGGGCGAGCGGGGTTGGTCAGCGGGCCGAGGATGTTGAAGGTGGTGGCGATGCCGAGCTCGCGGCGCGGCACCGCCGCGTGCCGCATGGCGGGGTGGAAGGCGGCCGAGAAGCAGAACGTGATGCCGGCCTCCTCGGCGACCTCCGCGACCCGCGCCGGGGCGAGGTCGAGGCGGATGCCGAGGGCCTCGAGGACGTCGGCGGACCCCGACTTCGACGATGCCGAGCGGTTGCCGTGCTTGACGACCCGCGCCCCCGCGCCGGCCGCGACGATCGCCGCCATCGTGGAGATGTTCACCGACATCGACCGGTCACCGCCGGTGCCGACGATGTCGAGCAGCCGGCCCGGCACCGAGATCGGGTTGGCGGCGGCGAGCATGGCCGCCGCGATCCCGGAGACCTCCTCGACCGTCTCCCCCTTGGCGCGCAGCGCCACGACGAGCCCGGCGAGCTGGACGGGCGTCGCGGCTCCGGCGAACACCTCGTCCATGGCCCATCGCGCCTGCTCGGTCGTCAGGTCGCTCCCGGCGACCAGCGTGGAGAGGACGTCGGGCCAGGTGTGGGACATGGGTTCAGGCTAGTGGCGACCCCGACCGGGGCGGCCGGGCGTGTCAGGACGTGGCCGGCACCGACGGGCGCAGCAGGCCGATCACGGCCTCGGCGAGCTGGATCGGGTCGATCGGGTGCGGGACCGCGGCCTCGGCGCGCGACCACGTGGCGAGCCAGGCGTCCTGGGGCCGACCGGTGAGCACGACGACCGGCGGGCACTCGTAGATCTCGTCCTTGAGCTGCTTGGCGATGCCCATGCCGCCGGCGGGGACGGCCTCGCCGTCGAGGATGGCGAGCGCGATGTCGCCGCGGTCCATGTTCTGCAGGACGACGGGCTCGGTGGCGACCTCGACGTACTCGAGCTCCGGCAGGTCGGGGTGCGGGCGACGACCCAGCGCGAGGATGACCTGCTGGCGGGTGTTCACGTCGTCGCTGTAGACGAGGACCTTGAGGGAACGCTCTGCGGCATCAGTCACGGGGGCATCGTATAGGCCTCGGTTTCGACACGCTCGCTGCGCTCGCTGCTCAACCAGCGGGCGGTCGTCGCTGCGCTCGCTGCTCAACCAGCGGGCGGTCGTCGCCTCAACCACCGGGGGTGGGCGTACGCCTCTCCGCCAGGTCGAGCCGCCGGTCCTCGCGCGCCGCCTCCTTCATCGACGAGCGCACCCACTGGATGAAGAGCACGGCGAAGAACAGCACGCCGATCAGGTCGCCGCTGGCCCAGAGGATCCCGCCGGCGAGGTGCTGGTCGTCGATCGCCGGCGGCAGCCACGCGCCCATGGGCCCCTCGCGTAGCTCGAGGTAGTGCGATCCCCCGATCAACGTGGTCTGGCCCATGATCGTGACGCCGAGGAAGGCGTGGAACGGCAGTGTCATCAGCGTGAGCAGCACCCGGAACGGGTGGCTCACACGCCCCGGCACCGGGTCGACCCCCATCAGCGGCCAGAAGAACAGCGTCCCGACCAGCACCAGGTGGATGTGCATCATCTGGTGGACGTACGCCGAGCTGAGGCTGGCGTCGTACCAGGGGCTGAAGTAGAGCGCCCAGGGCGAGACGACGTACAGCACGAACGCGAGCGGCGGGAACGCGAGGACCTTTGCGACCCGCGAGTGGAGCACCGCCAGCAGCCAGCGGCGCGGCCGCGCGGGGAGCGTACGGAGGGCGAGCGTCACCGGCGCGCCGAGCGCGAGTGCGAGCGGGACCACCATCGACAGGAGCATGTGCTGGACCATGTGCACGCTCAGCAGCGTGGTGTCGTAGCGGCCGAGGCCCGACATCGTCGCGAACGCGAACGACCCCATCCCCAGACCCGCGAACGCCAGCGTCCGGCCGACCGGCCAGCGGTCCCCGCGGCGACGCAGCACGAGCACGCCCCAGGCGTACAGCCCGACGGCCCAGACCGTCACCACGAACGGGATCGGGTCGATCCCCCAGTCCGTGACGACCCGGCCGAGGGTGAATTCCGGCAGGACTTCGGCGGCGTCCGCGGAGGCGTCGGAGAGGGCGGTCAGCACGCTGTGAACTTTATGACGTGGCTGTACAGGGGGTCGGGGTGCCCCTTGTCGTCCCCAGCGGCCATAATGTCTGCGTGGCGACAGCAACTGCGACGATTCCGGCCTCCCGTCTGCACGGGCACCACGACCGACCGAGCATGGTCAGCGTGGGCACGATCATCTGGCTCTCGAGCGAGCTGATGTTCTTCGCGGCGCTGTTCGCCGCCTACTTCACCATCCGCGCGGTGAGCCCCGAGCTGTGGGCGCAGGAGACGGCCGACCTCAACGTGCCGTTCGCGACCGCCAACACCGCGATCCTGGTGGCGTCCTCGTTCGCCTGCCAGTGGGGCGTCTTCGCCGCGGAGCGGGGTCAGGTCGGGCGCACCGGCGGCCTGCTCAACGTCGGCAAGTGGGGCCTGCGCGAGTGGTTCATCCTCACCTACGTGATGGGTGCGATCTTCATCGGCGGCCAGGCCCTGGAGTACGCCGAGCTCGTGCACCACGGCATCACCATGGGCAGCTCGGCCTACGGCTCGATGTTCTACCTGACCACCGGCTTCCACGGCCTCCACGTGACCGGTGGCCTGATCGCCTTCCTGTTCGTCCTGGGCCGCACCTACCTGGCCCGACGCTTCACCCACGAACAGGCCGTGACCGCGATCGTCGTGTCCTACTACTGGCACTTCGTCGACGTGGTCTGGATCGGCCTGTTCTTCACGATCTACGTCATCAAGTAATCCCCCTCGTCCCGCAACCGGCAAGGACTCATCGTGCGTTTGCTCAACCGAACCGCTGGTCGCCTCTCCCGGCACCGTCGGGGACCACTTGCGGGTCTCGCGGTGCTGCTGCTGGGGCTCGTGATCAGCGGCTCCCTCTACACGGCCTTCTCCCCTGCTCAGGCTGACAGCCAGCCGAGCGAGACCGAGCAGGTCGCGCAGGGCAAGGAGCTCTTCCTGGCCAGCTGCTCGTTCTGCCACGGCCAGAACGGCGAGGGCGTGCCGACCGTCCGCGACGGCTACCAGCTCGGCCCGTCGCTGGTCGGCGTGGGTGCCGCCGCCGTCGACTTCCAGGTCGGCACCGGTCGCATGCCGATGGCGAGCCCGGGAGCGCAGGCTCCGCGCAAGAAGGTCGTGTTCACCGACGAGGAGATCGAGGCGCTCGCCGCCTACGTCGCCTCGCTCGGCCCCGGCCCCGCGATCCCCGACGAGTCCGACTACTCCATCGAGGGTCTCTCGGAGGAGGAGCGCGAGGAGGCCATCTCCCGCGGCGGCCAGATCTTCCTCACCAACTGCACCGCGTGCCACAACTTCAACGGTGCCGGCGGCGCGATGCCGCGCGGCGGGTACGCCCCCTCCCTCCACGGTGTCGAGGGCAAGTACATCTACGAGGCGCTGCTCACCGGCCCGCAGCAGATGCCCAACTTCAGCAACGGCAACCTCTCCCCCGAGGAGAAGCGCGACGTCATTGCCTACCTCGGTAGTCTCGAGGAAACCCCCGAGTACGCCGGCTTCACGCTCGGTGGACTGGGCCCGGTGTCCGAGGGCCTGTTCGCCTGGGTGGTCGGCATCGGTGGACTCGTGGGTGCAGCGGTCTGGATCGCCTCGCACACGACGCGCAGCAACAAGAGCAAGGTGGACGCGTGAGCAACGACAACACCCTCGACACCTATGGCTCGCACGTGCCCGCACACCGCGAGTCCGAGCCGATCCCCGACCCCGGTCTCCCGGCGCACACCTGGCGTCCGACCGACGTCGACCCCAAGGCCGAGAAGCGTGCCGAGCGCCAGATCGCCGCGATGTTCATCGCCGCGATGGTCTTCGCCGTGCTGTTCGTGGTCGCCTACTTCTCCTTCGAGGTCGGCGACAACTGGGACACCTTCGCCGGCATGGGCGCCTCCACCGTCTCGCTCGGCGTGACGCTCGGCATGAGCCTGCTGCTCATCGGCGCCGGCATCATCCACCTGGCCCGCAAGCTCATGTCCGACCACGAGATGGTCGAGATGCGGCACCCCGCCGCCTCCCCGCCCGAGGACCGCGAGGCGACCGTCCAGGCGCTCAACGACGGCCTCGACGAGGCCGGCATCGGCCGCCGCCCGCTGGTCCGCAACACGATGCTCGGCGCCGTCGGCATCCTCGGCCTCCCCGCGGTCGTGCTGCTGCGCGACCTGGCGCCGGGCAACGCGATGGACATCAACAAGCTCGCCCACACGATCTGGGAGCCGGGCATGCGCCTGGTCCGCGACGTCGTCGGCACGCCGATCCTCGCCAGCGAGGTCGAGACGGGCGACCTGATCAACGCCGCGCCCGAGGCGATGTTCCCCTCCGAGGAGAACGGCTACCCCGAGCTCCACGGTGCTGAGGAGCAGGCCGAGAAGGCCAAGGGCGCCATCATCATCGTCCGGATGGACCCCGACGAGATCACCCCGCTCGAGGGCCGCGAGAAGTGGACCGTCGACGGCATCATCTGCTACTCCAAGATCTGCACCCACGTGGGCTGCCCGATCTCCCTCTACGAGCGCACCACCCACCACGTGCTGTGTCCGTGCCACCAGTCGACCTTCGACCTCGCCGACCACGCGCGGGTCGTCTTCGGTCCGGCTGCCCGCCCTCTCCCCCAGCTGCCCATCGCGGTGGACGACGAGGGCTACCTGGTCGCGCAGAGCGACTTCACCGAGCCCATCGGGGCGAGCTTTTGGGAGCGTGAGAAGCTGTGAGCACCGACTCCAGGCTGGACACCAGCAAAGTGGCGACCAGCAACCGCACGGACGCGGCGACCGCCTCGAAGCCCGGTCCGGCCGGCTCGCTCGCCACATGGGCCGACGACCGCCTCGGCCTTGCCTCGGCCATGAAGAAGAACCTGCGCAAGGTCTTCCCCGACCACTGGTCGTTCATGCTCGGCGAGATCGCCCTGTGGAGCTTCGTCGTGCTGCTCCTCACCGGTGTGTTCCTCACCCTGTGGTTCAACCCGTCGATGGGTCACATCACCTACGAGGGCTCCTACGACCAGCTCCGCGGCGTCGGCATGTCGGAGTCGATGGCCTCGACGCTGCACATCTCGTTCGACGTGCGCGGCGGACTGCTGATGCGCCAGATGCACCACTGGGCGGCGTCGATCTTCATCGCCTCGATGATGGTCCACCTGCTGCGGGTCGCCTTCACCGGCGCCTACCGCAAGCCGCGTGAGCTCAACTGGGTCATCGGCTGCCTGCTGCTCCTCCTCGGCACCCTGGAGGGCTTCACCGGCTACTCGCTCCCCGACGACCTGCTCTCGGGCACCGGCGTCCGCGCCGCCGACGGGTTCCTGAAGGCCACCCCGGTGGTCGGCACCTACATGTCGTTCCTGCTGTTCGGCGGCGAGTTCCCCGGCGAGTCGATCATCCCGCGTCTCTACATCATCCACGTGCTCCTGATCCCGGGCATCCTGCTCGCGCTGATCGCCGCGCACATGCTGCTGCTCGTCTACCACAAGCACACGCAGTGGCCGGGCCCCGGCCGCACCGAGCAGAACGTCGTCGGCTTCCCGATGCTGCCCGTGTACGCCGCCAAGGCCGGTGGCTTCTTCTTCATGGTCTTCGGCGTCACCGCCATCATGGGCGGCCTGATGTCGATCAACCCGGTGTGGAAGTTCGGCCCCTACGACCCGACCAAGGTGACGGCCGGCTCGCAGCCCGACTGGTACATGGGCTGGCCCGACGGCCTGCTGCGCATCATCCCCACCGGCTGGGAGTCGGTGATCTTCGGTTACACCATCTCGTGGAACGTGCTGATCCCGATCCTGCTCCTCCCGCCGCTGATGCTGGTCATCCTGATGCTGCTTCCCTTCATCGAGGGCTGGATCACCGGCGACAAGCGGGATCACCACCTGCTCCAGCGCCCCCGCAACGCGCCGACGCGCACCGCGGTGATGGTGTCCCTGATGACCTTCTACGGCCTGGCCTGGGCCGCGGGCGGCAACGACATCATCGCCATCAAGCTCGACCTGAGCATCAACCAGATCACCTACTTCATGCGAGTGGCGGTCTTCGTCGGCCCGGCGATCGCGTTCTGGATCACCCGCCGCTGGTGCATCTCGTTGCAGCGCCACGACAACGAGAAGCTGCTCCACGGCTACGAGACGGGCATCATCACCCGCTCGCCCGAGGGCGCCTACGCCGAGCGGCACCTGCCGATCAGCGAGACGGCCGCCTACACTCTCACCGCGCGTGACCGTGACGAGGTCTACACCGTGGGCAGCGACACCGACGCGTCGGGCGTGGCGTCGCCCAACTCCCGCTCGGAGAAGCTGCGCGCCAGGTTGTCGTCGTGGATGTACAGCCACAACGTGCAGAAGCCCACGCGCGAGGAGCTCGAGGCGGCGCATCACCACGCCGAGCACGAGGCGGAGCTCCAGTCGGGCCTCGACCACCCGGTCGACGGTCACCAGTTCGACGACCACCGCCTGCGGGACACCACCGACGTGCCGCTGCGCGACCACTGAGTCACCGCTCCACGCACGAGGGCCCGCCGGGATCATCCCGGCGGGCCCTCGTCGTTGATGGCGCTGTCCCCCGGGGCGCGCGCGGGCGGTGCGTGAGACATGTTCTGGGGCACGAGAACCTGCCTCACTCACCGCTCCTCCGCGCACGCCGTACGACACGCCCGCGGGCGGTGCCTGAGCCACATCCGACAGGCCCCAAAGGTGGCTGGGCCACCGCTCCCCCGCGCACGCCGTACGACACGCCAGCGGGCGGTGCCAGAGCCACATCCGACAGGCCCCAAAGGTGGCTGGGCCTGTCGGCAACGCTCGAAAATGAGGCCGATCCGACGCTCGAAAACGAGGCCACCGGTTCGTGCTGCTTAGTCTGCCGTGTCTTGGGTTCTGATGCTGGGCAGGGTGTCGATGCCGCGGTTGCGTAGCC
>NZ_JACXYX010000028.1 GCF_014779655.1 Nocardioides ganghwensis | reverse complement strand
GACCTCCAGGGTGTCGGAGCGGTTCCTTAGACAGCTCCACTCCACGCCCGGAGGTCTTCGCCTACCAAGCTCATTCAGACCGTGTCGTCACACGATCTCGACCAACGTGCCCGATCAGTACAGCTAGGCACCGGTGACGAGCGCCGCCAGCGCGCGCTCGAGGCCCTGGTCGCCGGTCTCGACGACGGTGAGGGGGAGCCCGATCGTGGCAGCTGCCTGCTCTGCGAGGACGTGCAGCTCGTCGTCGGGCGACTGGGCGAGCCAGACCACGCGCGTGTAGTTGCCGAAGTAGGCCTCGCGCAGCTCGGGGTGGCGATCGAGCCCCATCTCCTGGACCACGGTGCGCGCGAACGAGCGCACCAGGAAGTCGGTCAGCAGGTAGGTGCCCGGCTGCTCGTCGAAGAACCGCTCGAGGCGGGAGGCCCCGGCGTACACGTCGTAGCAGTGCAGGCCCGGGAGCCGCTCCACCCCCAGGTCGCGGCACACCTCGTCGAGGGCGCCGTACGTGCCGCAGTCGGCGTAGCCGATGACGACGCGGCCGTACGACTCCGCGAGCCGCGCGGCCAGCGTGCGCACCTCGTCGGCGATCCGCCCGGGGTGGTTGTGCAGCAGCGGCGGCAGCGGGTGCACGTCGACCGGCCAGCCCCGGCGCTCGACGACCGCGGCGGCAGGCTGGGCGATGGCGCCGCAGGCGACCAGCGCGACCCGCTCAGGGCCTGAACGACAGCTGCTCGACGAAGGCGTCGTTGAAGTCGGGGCGGTCGGAGAGCTCGACATACTGCACCTCCTCCAGCAGCGCCAGCGCGCCGGCCCGTTCGCGCACGGACAGCAGGGCCATCTTCGCGCCCTCCCCGGCGACGTTGCCGGCCGCGACGATGCGCAGCACGGGCAGCCGGGGGACCAGGCCGATGCGGACGGCCGAGGCGGGGGAGAGGTAGCTGCCGAACGACCCCGCGAGCAGCACCTGCTGGACGTCGCGGTGCTCCAGCCCGAGCTCCTCCAGCAGCAGCGACCAGCCCGTCGAGATCGCCGCCTTCGCGAACTGGAGCTCACGGACGTCGCGCTGGGAGAGGTAGACGCACTCGGCCGGCTCGGTGTCGGGCGTGGGCCGGTGCAGCAGGAAGACACGCTCCTCCCCGACGAGCGACAGCCGGTCGGCGAGCGCGGGTGCGATCCCCTTGGCCTCCTCGTCGGGCACGAGCCGCCCGCTGGCGTCGAGCAGCCCGACCCGGACGAGCTCGGCCACGGCGTCGACCAGCCCCGAGCCGCAGAGCCCCCGGGGCTCGACGTCACCGATGACCCCGAGCGTGACCGCCGCGTCCGGCTCCTCCGCGTGCGCGTCGACCTTGACGACCTCGATCGCCCCGTCGGCGGCGCGCATGCCGCAGCGGATCGCGCCGCCCTCGAAGGCCGGTCCGGCGGGCGCGGCGGTGGACAGCAGCGTCTCGCCGTCGCTCAGCACGATCTCGCAGTTGGTGCCGACGTCGATGAACAGCCGCGTGCGCTTGTCGCGGTCCATGCCGGTGGCGAGCATGCCGGCGACGATGTCGCCCCCGACGTACGCCCCGAGCGCGGGGAAGAAGAAGGCCCGGGCGCGCGGGTGCAGGCTCAGCCCGATCTCGGAGGCCAGGACGGTCGGAGGCTGCGAGACCGACATGACGAACGGGGCGACCCCCAGCGGCTCGGGGTCGATGCCGAGCACCAGGGCCGTCATCGTGGCGTTGCCGGCGACCGCGACCTCGTAGACGTCGCTCGGGTCGACACCGGCCTCGCGGCACACGCGACCGGCCAGGTCGGCGAGGGTCGCGCCGGCCGCCTGCTGGAGCCGGCCGAGCGCGGCGGGGTCCATCATCGTGGCGCTGATGCGGGTGATCACGTCGCCCCCGAAGGGTTGTTGCGCGTTGAGCGTCGAGGCGACGGCGAGCGGGGTGCCGGTGCTGACGTCGAGGAGGGTGCCGACGACCGTGGTGGTGCCGAGGTCGAAGGCGATGGCGTAGCGGATCGCCGTCGTGTCGCCCGGCTCCACGTCGACCAGCGCCTCGTCGAGGATGACGGCGGTGACCTTGAAGTCCGCCGGGCGCAGGACCGTCGCGAGCCGGCGCAGGACGTGGAGGTCCGCGGTGAGCTCGAGGTCGTCGATGGCGTCGGTGAGCCGAGCGAGGTCGGTGCGCTGGTCGGCCAGTGTCGCCTCGGTGAGCTCGACGTAGCGCTTCTGGAGGGCCGGGCGCAGGATGACCTGCCGGCCGATGCCGACGGTCGCGGCCTTGGGTCGCGTGGTCAGCGGCGGGACCTCGACGGCCAGGTCGCGCGTCGCGTGGAGGAGGCAGCCGAGCCGCCAGCCAGCCGAGAGCTGGTCGGGGCTGAAGGTCCGTACGTCATGGCGGGTGACGGGCACGTCGGCGCCGGAGGTGATCTGGATCCGGCACTTGTGGCAGGTGCCGTGGCCGCCGCAGGTCGAGTCGATCGCGATGCCGTTCCACGAGGCGGCGTCGAAGACGGTCACCCCGGGTGGGACGCGTACGCCTCGCACCGTCGGCGGGACCTCGGTGCCGTCGTCGGTGGTGCTGTGGACGGTGAAGGACAGGTCGACGCGACCCGTGCCGTCGTGGCTGGGCGGCTCGGCTCCCGGTCTCTCGATCAGGCCCTCGCGGGCGACGTCCGCGAGCGAGAAGTCCGGCCCGTCAGGAGGTCGGCTCATCGTGGTGCTCCCACGGGGCTGTCGTCACGCGCCGTCCGCCTGCTTGGCCCGGTGGGCGGAGATCCAGGCCATGCCCCAGTCGTCGTGGCCGAGGAAGAGGTCGGCCGCCTTCACGGCCTCCACCACCTGCGGCGTACGGGTGTCCATGATCGCGCTGGTGAGGCCGGACGTCATGGCCATCGGCAGCCAGGTGGCGTTGAGCGTGTGCCGCCCGGGCATGCCGAAGGACACGTTGGAGGCACCACAGGTCATGTTGACGCCGAAGTCGTCGCGGATGCGGCGCATCACCTCGAAGGTCACCAGGCTGGTCGTGGTGTCGGCGCCGATGGGCATGGCCAGCGGGTCGATGACGATGTCGGCCTGGGCGATGCCGTACTCCTGCGTGGCCACCCGCACGATCTTGGCGGTGAGGTCGAGGCGCTTGTCGGCCTCCATCGGGATCTCGTCGTGGTCGTTGGGCAGGGCGATCACCGCGGCGTCGTACTTCTTCACCAGCGGCAGGATCGCCTCCATGCGGTCGTCCTCGGCGGTGATCGAGTTGACCAGCGCGCGTCCCTGGTAGACCGAGAGCCCGGCCTCGAGCGCCTCGACGACCGAGGAGTCGATGCAGATCGGGAGGTCCGTGAGCTCCTGCACCATCTGGATGGCCTTGGCCAGCAGCTCGGGCTCGTCGGTCAGGGGGACGCCCATGTTGATGTCGAGGACGTCGGCGCCGCCCTCCACCTGGGCCTTGACGTCGCGCTCGATCGCGGAGAAGTCGCCGGCGCGTAGCTGCTCCTGGAAGATCCGGCGACCGGTCGGGTTGATCCGCTCGCCGATGAGGGTGAAGCGGGTGTCGTGGCCGATGACGACCTCGCGCGAGGCGGATCGCAGGACCGTGCGCAGGGGCTCGGCGCTCATCAGGCGGGGACCTTCGAACGCTTCGCCTCGAGCAGGCCCTTGGCGCGCTTGACGGTCTGGGAGGCGTCCGCTGCGTAGCCGTCGGCGCCGACCGCGTCGGCGTACTCCTGGGTGACCGGGGCGCCCCCGACCATCACGATCACGTCGTTGCGGATGCCGGCCTTCTCGAGGGCGTTCATGTTGGCCTTGAACATCGGCATGGTGGTGGTGAGGAACGCCGAGAAGCCGACGATGTCGGGCTGGTGCTCCTCGATGGCGGCGACGAACTTCTCCGGGGCGACCTGCACACCGAGGTCGATCACCTCGAAGCCCGCGCCCTCGAGCATGATGTTGACGAGGTTCTTGCCGATGTCGTGGACGTCGCCCTTGACCGTGCCCATGAGGAACTTCCCGACGGTCTCCACGCCGGTCTCGGCGAGGAGGGGGCGCAGCCGTTCCATCGCGCCGGCCATGGCCCGGCCGGCGATGAGCATCTCGGGGACGAAGAAGTCGCCGCGCTCGAAGCGGGCCCCGACCTCCTCGAGGGACGGGATGAGCGCGTCGAAGAGCAGCGTCTGCGGCTCCATGTCGAGGGTGAGCCCCTCGTTGGTCAGGTCGAGCACGCGCGGCGCGTTGCCCACGAGCGTCTCGTCGTAGAGGGCCTGCAGGATCTCCTCGGGGGTCATGCGACCACCTCCTCGTTCTCCTCGGTGCGAGCGGTGCGGCTGGCGGGTGTCGGACGGGCGGGACCGCGCAGCAGGGAGGACAGCGCGGCGGACTGGTCCAGCAGGCGGCGGCCGAGCTCGTCGAGCCGTTGCGCCAGCCGGGGGGTGGGACCGGAGATCCCGAGCGAGGCGACGACGTCGCCGCGGATGCCGAAGACGGGGACGGCGATGCCCGTCAGCCCGATCTCGAGCTCGTCCTCGGTCAGCGCCCAGCCCCGCTCGCGCGAGCGCTCGCCGTCGCGGCGTACGGCCTCGCGGTCCGGCAGCGTCGTCGGCGTGGGTCGCTCGAGCTCGCCCTCGGGGAGGTCGAGCGCGCCCCAGGCGAGGAGGACCTTGCCGAGGGCCGAGCAGTGGGCGGGCACCTCGATGTCGGTCCAGTCGCGGGTGCCGAGCAGGTAGGTCGAGTCGACCTGGGCCACCTGCACGACCCGGTCGCCGCGGGTGACGCTGAGGTGGACGGTCTCTCCGGTGTCGGCGCCGAGGCGCTCCATCACCGGCCGGGCAAGCCGCACCAGCTCCTCCCACGGGTCGTGGCGCGCCGCGTAGAGCCAGAAGAGGCGGCCCGCGACGTAGGACCCCGCCGGGTCCCGCTCGACGAGCCCCGACCGCTCGAGCGCCGTGAGCAGGCGCGAGGTCGTCGACTTGGCGAGACCGCTCGCGTCCTGGAGGTCGGCGAACGACAACGGCTCGTCGGCGTGGACGACCGTGGCGACCAGGTCGGCGGCGCGGTCCAGCGCGCGCGTGCCGGTGGCGGCCTCGCTCACGGCAGCTCCTTCGCTGGAGGGGTTCCCAGAGGTTCCATGATGTGGAACCGTGTTCCACATCATGAGGCTAGAAGCCGTCGTGAGTCGAGGTCAAGGGCCTCGGGCACGTCGGTGAGCCGGCCGCTCCGACCCAGCCGGACCCAGGAGGACCCGTGTTCCGCAACACGATGCCGCGCTACGAGGTGCTGTCCGAGGACGCCATGGCCACCCTCGACCAAGGCTGGCGCAAGCTGATGACCGAGATCGGCGTGGAGTTCATGGACGAGCGCGCCCTCGAGCTGTTCCGCAGGGCCGGCCAGCGGGTCGAGGGCAACACCGTCTTCCTCGACCCCGACTTCGTGCTCGAGCAGGTCGCCAAGGCGCCCCGCGAGTTCGACGTCCAGGCGCGCAACCCCGCCAACTCGATCCACATCGGCGGCGACTCGATGGCTTTCGGCGCGGTCTACGGCCCGCCGTTCGTGCGGCAGGGGGACGTACGCCGCGACGCCACGATGGAGGACTTCCGCAGCTTCACCAAGCTGGCCCAGTCCTTCGCCGTGCTCGACTCCGCGGGCGGCGTCATCTGCGAGCCCAACGACACCCCGCTCGACAGCCGTCACCTCGACATGACGTACGCCCTCCAGACGCTGACCGACAAGGTCTACATGGGCAACGTCGTCTCCGGGGTCAACGCAGCCGACACGATCGCGATGACCTCGATCCTGTTCGGTTCGCGCGAGGCCATCGAGGAGACCCCGGCGACGATCTCGCTCATCAACTGCAACTCGCCGCTGCGCTGGGACGACCGGATGCTGGAGGCGCAGTTCGAGTACTCCGCCGCGGGCCAGCCGGTCGTGCTGACGCCGTTCATCCTGATGGGCGCGATGTCGCCGGTCACGATCCCCGCGGCCCTTGTCCAACAGATCGTGGAGGCCCTGTCGGGCATCGCGCTGTCCCAGCTGGTCCGGCCCGGCACGCCGGTGATCTTCGGGTCGTTCCTCTCCAACATCGACATGCAGTCAGGGTCCCCGACCTTCGGCACGCCCGAGTCGGGGATCGGCCTGCTGTGCACCGGCCAGATCGCCCGGCACTTCGGCCTGCCCTTCCGCACCGGCGGCGGCCTGACCTCGTCGCAGGTGGCCGACGCCCAGGCGGGCTACGAGGCGCTGATGACCCTGATGCCGACGTTCCTCGCCGGCGCCAACTGGGTGATGCACTCGGCCGGCTGGCTCGAGGGCGGCCTGGTCGCCGGCTACGAGAAGTTCATCGTCGACATCGAGCTGCTCCAGATGCTGCGCCACGAGTTCACGCCGCTCGAGATCGACGAGGAGTCGATGGCGTTCGGCGCGCACGAGGAGGTCGGCCACGGCGGGCACTTCCTCGGAGCGATGCACACCATGGAGCGCTTCCGCACCTGCTTCTACCGGCCGCTGCTGTCGTCGTCGGAGAACTACGAGCGGTGGATGCGCAACGGGGGCCACGACGCCAACGAGCGGGCCACCGTGGCCTACCAGAAGGCGCTGGAGGAGTACGAGCAGCCGGCCCTCGACGACGCGGTGCGCGAGGAGCTCGAGGACTACGTCATCCGCCGGAGGGCCGAGCTCGGCGACTGAGCCGGGTCACGACACCTCGATCTCGAGGGGGACGCCGTAGGCGTCGTGCGTGCCCAGCCAGCGGGTGAGCTCGTCGCGCGCGTCCCCGTCGGTCACGGTCACGCGCACCAGGGCGCGGTCGGCGTGGGCACCGTCGCAGGGGCGCGCGACCGAGACCTGTGCGCCGTCGACGGCGTCGCGCAGGCTCGAGGTCACCTCGGTGTGCTCCTCGATCGCCGTCGTCACCTCGCCCACGGACGGCAGGGCGTTGCACGGCGGTCGCGCCTGCGACGACCCGAGCCCGGGAAGGGGTACGAAGCCACCGAGGACGGCGCCGGCAGCCAGGGCGAGGCCCCCGGCCAGCGTGGCCAGGGCGATGGTCATCCTGCTCATGCTCGTCCCCCTCAGGCCCGGGTCGCCAGCGCCGGCGCCGGGGCGCCGACGCGGTGGACTGCGTCGCAGGCGTCGACGAAGGCGGCGTCGTGCGTTGCGACCACGACCGTGCACCCGCGGCGGGCGCGCTCGCGGAACAGCCCGATGACACGGTCGCGGTTGTCCTCGTCGAGCGAGGCAGTGGGCTCGTCGACCAGCAGCACCCGGGCGTCCTTGTAGATGGCACGTGCCACCGCCAGCCGCTGGCGCTCGCCCCCACTGAGGTGCGCGGCCTGCTCCTCGCCCCGCCCAGCCAGGCCGGTGGCCTCCAGCGCCTCGCGCGTCCTCGCCGCGTCGCCCGCCGCTCCGCGACCCCAGATCCGGGTCGACATCGTCACGTTCGCCTCGACGGACTCCTCGAGCATGATCCCGTAGTCCTGGAGCACGAAGGCGACGTGGTCGCGCCACAGGCGTCGGCGACGTCCGCCCTTCCAGTGCCGGGTCGGCGTGCCGTCGACGAGGACGTCCCCCGTGGTCGGTGCCTGGAGCAGGCCCAGGCAGTGGAGCAGGGTGGTCTTCCCCGACCCGCTCGGCCCGACCAGCGCCGTCATCTCCCCGGGTCGGCACACCACCGACTCGTCCGCCACGATCGACTGCCCGTCGATCTCCATCCCGACCTGCCGTGCCTCGATGATCATCGGTGTCTCCTTGTCAGTCGTGCGGTGTCTGTCGTGCGGTGCCTGTCGTGGGGTGGTCAGATGCTGCGCCGGCGCAGCTGTTCGAACGTCCACCGTGCGGCCGCCACGTGGGCCAGCGCGGTGCCGCCGAGCGCGAGGGCGACGACTGCCGCGGTCGGCGGCAGTGCCTCCGGGCTCTGCGCCAGCGCGACCACGCCGCCCAGCGCCAGGCCCAGGCCCCACTCACGGCCGACCCGCTGCCGCAGGATCGCCGCCCACCCGCGGCCGTCGAGCCGCAGCGGGAAGTCGCGCCGGGCGTGCAGCAGCGCGGTGATCGTGGCGCTGATCGCCACGGCCAGCACGAAGGCCCCGAGCAGGGCGACGAGCGCGATCCCCCGCAACCAGGCCTCGTAGGCTGCGAACTGGGCGCGCAGCACCCCGTCCTCGGCGGCGTACTTGATCTGCACCGTGGTGGCGAGCCCGTGGTCGTGCAGCCGTGCGGTGGTGGCCTCCAGCCCGGCGAAGACGAGGTTGTTGCTGGACGACAGCGAGGCCAGGAAGTCGTCGTTGAACGCGTCGGCGGCCGCCGGCACGACGACGAGGAGCGGGCGGTCGGGGAACGCGAGGTCGCCGCTGCCTGCTGCCGCCAGCGGCACCGGGTCCTCGCGCGTGGTCATGAGCTCGGCCCGCTCCCACGTCGAGGTGGCGCCCTCGGGGTTCCTCTCCCACAGCGCCAGGTTCGGCGCCAGGCCCGCCCGCACGGCGTCCGGCACCTCGCTGCGGCCCACCGGCACCAGGTCGGCGTCGTCGACGCCCATCAGGCGCAGCCAGGTGTCGTTGACCAGCACCACCGAGTCGTACGTCGTGTCGGCGACGGCCAGCTGGTCCGGCTCCATCGCGTAGCTCAGGGCCACCTCGCCGGCGCGGTCGGCGTCCGCGACGACCGCGCCCACGCTGGTCGTGATCTCGACGAAGCCCTCCTCGCCGAGCCCGCCCGGGAACCGCAGCGCCACCTGGTCGGACAGCGCGCGCCACCGCGCCTCCTGCGCGGCCGAGTCCTGCGCCTCGTGGAAGGCCCACCAGGCGGGACCGGCGGTCACGACCACCAGGACGAACGTCACGGCCTTCAGCGCTCCCGACGAGCTGCGCAGCGCACGTACGGCGGGCTGGCGCGCAGCCAGCATCCCCGCGCTGGGCCACGAGACGACCGACATGAGCAGGGCGCAGCCGAGGGTGACGGCCACGACGGCGACCTCGAGGCCCACCAGCGTGGTGACGTACGTGCCCAGCCACAGGTCGCCGTGCCGGACCCGCACCACTGCCGCGGCGAGGGCCGTCACGGGCACGGCGGGAAGCGCCACCGCCAACGCCAGGCGACCGAGGTCCTCGAGCTGGATCCGACCGCCCGAGACCCCGCCGAGCACCCTCAGCGCGCGGGCCTGGGCCCGCACGGACAGCCAGAAGAGTGCCATCGCGACCATCAGGGCGACCCCGGCGAGCACCGTCGTGCGGAAGCTCTCCTGGCGCACCAGGAAGGACGCCGACTGGGCGAGCGTGTCATCGACCCTGCGGACCTTCACCGACTGCGACGCCAGGGTGGCCACGGCCTCGTCGAGCCGCTCCCGGGAGCCCGTGACGAGGTACTGCCCGGTGGCGAAGGAGTGCGCGACGGCCTCGGGACCCGCGACGACGCCGGTCGGCTGGTCGCCGTACCACCGCACGCGGGCCGGCAGCGCGTGCGGGTCCTCGCCCAGTGGGACGAACACCTGGCCGTCGGCGTCCCCGGCGAGGTCGGGCAGGATCCGGACCAGGCCGAGGTCGTGGTCGTCACTGAGCCGCGCGAGCTCGTCGAACGCCTCGTCGTCCGAGAGGCCGCTCGGCGCGAAGTCGAGCGCGAGCGTGCTGCTGGCGCCGAGAGCGAGCGGGTAGCTCCGGTCCTGGAGGTCGGTCACGACCCCGCTCACCACTGCGAGCAGCGTGAACAGTGCCATGGCCACTGCCGCGACGATCCGCTGGTACATCTGTCCCCCCTTGGTCCGAGTCCGTGCTCCGACGCTAGGGGTGCGCGAGGGGGTCGGCCCTCGTCCTTTGGTGCCGCACCTCGGCACCCCAGGAGGACGAGCGGGGGCCTGTGGGACTGGTTCCGTCCGGGGTGGACGACTACTCGGGGAGGACAGCAGTGGCGGGGGACCGGAACGTGAACGGGCACGGGAACGTGGTGACGCTGATGACGGGGGAGCCGGCGGCGCGGCGGCGGGTGGACGCCGCGCCGGGCAGTGCGGTGGTGGTCGGGTCGTGCCCGTGCGCCGAGTGCCGGACCGACCTGGTGCTCGGCGCCCGGCCGGGCGCCTGGTTCCGGGCCGTGATCAGGGTCGGGACCGACCACTGGGAGCTCGACAACCTGAGCCTCGACGCGGAGGCGTGGCTGGTCGACCTGGAGAACCCCACGTCGAGGGTGAGCGCGGCGCCGGGCAGGAGGCGCCTCATCGGTCCGTTCGAGTTCGCGGACCTGTCGTTCAGGGTCGGTCCGTGCGAGGCCGGCGAGCACGTGACGGTGATCGGCCCCGAGGCGCCCCTGACCGTCGGCCGGACGGCGTGCCGGGCGAGCACCGCACCGTTGGTGGGAGCCGGGCTCCAGCCCGGGACGGCCTACCACGCGGTGCTCGAGGAGCTGTGCCGCGGTGCCTCCGACGACGGGGTGGCCCCCACCGCGGCGGCCCTCTCGGCGCGTCTGCACACCCGGGGATGGGCGATCACGCCGAAGGCGGTGGAGCACCACGTCGACTACCTGTTCCAACGGTGCTTCCCCGGCGAGGCGGGGCGGGCGCGCGGGTGGAAGCGCACCGCCCTGGTCTCGCTCATCACCCGGACGCAGGCGTTGGCAGCGACCCGCGTCGGCGGACTTGTCAAGGGGGGCCGAACACCAGTTCCACCGATGTCCGGGGAGCTCTCGCCCGTGGTCGGGTTGGCCCGCACCACCACAGAGTGAGCCCCTGGCTCGG
This sequence comes from Nocardioides ganghwensis, assembly GCF_014779655.1. Lineage (GTDB taxonomy): Bacteria > Actinomycetota > Actinomycetes > Propionibacteriales > Nocardioidaceae > Nocardioides > Nocardioides ganghwensis. Next base: position 22,259 of record NZ_JACXYX010000028.1, on the reverse strand, counting down.
AACGGGAGAACCAATGAACAAGATCAAGTCCGTCGTCGCAGCGACGTCCCTGGTGCTGATGGCCATGGGAACGGCGAGCCCGGCACTCGCCTGGCTGCACCCGGGATCCACCACCCAGTCGCCGTCGACGGGCGGGACCTGGCAGTACGGCTTCTGGAACGCCAAGGTGCGCTCCTACTACACGGTCAACAAGTCGCACGGCTCCTCGGTGATCTACAACGGGGACCTCGCGCGGAGCGCGTGCACCGCGTCGGGCCAGAAGTCCATCGCGGAGAAGTACGCGCTGAACACCTCCGGCGCGACCGACGAGTACTACTACCGGACCTGCTGACACAGGTCGCGGCAGGACGACCCCCCGGCCGCGTGCGGCCGGGGGGTCGTCGTGCCGGGGCGGTCGAGAGGCTGGATACTTCGGAGGGTGACTCACGTGACTCGGGCGACGTGGGCCCGCACCGGGCTGCTCGCGGTCGGCGTCGTGCTGGCCGAGTGGCTCGTCGGGGCGCCGGGAGGCGCGGGGGCCGACGGCGTACGCCTCGCCGCCGGGATCGCGCTCGGGGTGGCGGTCGTGCTCGCCCGGGTCCTCCCGCCGGCGGGTCTCGGCGCGATGTTCCTCCTCGAGGCCGCGGTGATGGTCGCGGGTGTCACGCTGACGACCGACGCGCTCGCCATGGGGATCGTGATGTACCTCTGCGCCAGGCACGGCGGACGGGCCACGCTGTGGGCCAGCGGCCTGCTGATGCCGGTGGCCTACGTGTTCACCGGGGCGTTCCTGGTCAACCCCGGTACGGAGGCGGCGCGGAGGATCGACCAGGCCGGACTGACCGCCGACCCCACCGCCATCGTGCTGCTCGCCCTGACCATCGCCTCGCCGCTGGCCCTGCCCTGGCTGCTGGGGGTGACGCTGCGGTGGCGGGCCCGGGCCGAGCGCGGTCGGGTGGCGCTGATGCGGGCCGAGGTGGAGGCCGGGACGCTCGAGCAGCAGGCCCAGCTCGCACGCGACGTGCACGACGTCGTCGGCCACTCGCTCGCGGTGATCCTCGCGCAGGCCGACTCGGTGCGCTACCTCGACGTCGCGACCCCCCCGCAGGTCCAGGGCATCCTCGACACGATCGCCGACAGCGCCCGCGGCTCGCTGACCGAGGTGCGGCAGGTGCTGGCGGCCGAGGCAGCGCCACGCGCGGCCTCCGATCTCGACGACCTCATCGCCGCCGTCCCGCCCGGGTCGGGGATACTCCGCGACCGGGTCGTCGGGCGGCCGCGTCCGCTGCCGCCGGACACGGCGGCAGTCGCCCACCGGGTGCTGCAGGAGATGCTCACCAACGCGATGAAGCACGGGAACGGAGGGGTGATCGAGGTGGTCCGCGACTGGCGTGACGGCCTGCGGCTGATGGTCACCAACGAGGTCGCCGGCTCCACCGGGCCGGCCTCGGACGGGATGGGGCTCACCAGCATGCGGCAGCGGGTGACCGCCGCCCAGGGTGAGCTGGAGCTGCGTCGGGACGCAGGGCGCTTCGCCGTCGATGCGTGGCTTCCGCTGCACGGGGGGAAGCCGGAGTGACCGAGCCCGTCCGGGTGCTGCTCGTCGACGACCAGCACCTGTTCCGCGCCGGGGTCCGCGTCGTGCTCGACTCGCGCCCCGACCTCGAGGTCGTCGGTGAGGCGGGCGACGGCTTCGCCGCGGTGGAGGCCGTCGAGAAGCTCGAGCCGGACGTCGTGCTGATGGACATCCGGATGCCCGACATGGACGGCGCGGAGGCGACCCGGCAGATCCTCAGCGAGTCCCGCGTCGCCCGGCGGGCCCGGCCGGTGCGTGTCGTGGTGCTGACGACGTTCACCCTGGACGACCGGGCGGCTGCCGCGATCCGCTGGGGGGCGAGCGGGTTCCTGCTCAAGACCGCCACTCCCGCCCAGCTGCAGGACGCAGTCCGGACCGTCCACGCCGGCAACGCGGTGCTCGGGCCCGACGACCTCCTCGCGCTGCTCGACACGCACGTCCGTGCCCGCCCGCCCGAGCCCGCGGCCCTCCAGCGGCTGACGGAGCGGGAGCGCGCCGTCTTCGACGCCGTCGCCCGCGGTCTCTCCAACGCCGAGATCGCCGAGGAGCTCTTCGCCAGCGAGTCGACGGTGAAGACCCACGTCGGGTCCGTGCTGCGCAAGCTCTCGCTGCGCGACCGGGTGCAGATCGTCGTGTTCGCCTTCGAGCACGGACTGCGCCGCCAACCGTGAGGCCCGGCACCCGCTCGCGTGGCGGGTGGCTCAGCTGAGCCCGAGGATCGTGCCGTCGTCGGCGAGGTCGATCCGCGCCGCGGACGGGTCGCGCGGCAGTCCGGGCATGGTCATCATGTCGCCGCAGACCACGACCACGAACCCGGCGCCCGCGGACAGGCGTACCTCCCGCACGTGCAGCTCGTGTCCCGACGGCGCGCCCAGCGAGGCTGGGTCGGTCGAGAACGAGTACTGGGTCTTGGCGACGCAGACGGGCAGGCGGGAGTAGCCGTCGCGCTCGATGCGCTGGAGCCGGCGCCGCGCCTTGGCGTCCCAGGTCACGAGCCCCGCTCCGTAGAGGCGGGTGGCGATCGCCTCGACCTTCGCGGTGAGCGAGAGGTCGTCGTCGTAGGTGAAGGAGAACTCGTACGGGGAGGGCTCGGCGAGCGCCGCCAGCACGCCCTCGGCGAGGCCCTTCGCGCCGTTGCCGCCGTCGGCGAAGTGGGTGGCGGGGTAGGCGCGCACGCCCTCGTCGGCCACGAGCGCGACCACGCGGTCCACCTCGGAGTCGGTGTCGGTGGGGAAGCGGTTGACGGCCACCACGGCGGGGATGCCGTAGACGTCGCGGATGTTGGCCAGGTGGCGGCGCAGGTTCGCCATGCCCGCCTCGAGGGCGGCGACGTCCTCGCGCCCGAGGTCCTCCAGCGGCACGCCGCCGTGGTACTTCAGGGCGCGCACGGTCGCGACCACGACGGCCACGTCGGGACGCAGGCCGGACTTGCGGCACTTGATGTCGACGAACTTCTCCGCCCCCAGGTCGGCGCCGAAGCCCGCCTCGGTGACGACGATGTCGGCCAGCCGCAGCCCCGCGCGGGTGGCCATCACCGAGCTGCAGCCGTGGGCGATGTTGGCGAACGGGCCGCCGTGGACGAAGGCGGGGGCGCCCTCGAGCGTCTGGACCAGGTTGGGCGCGAGCGCGTCGCGCAGCAGCGCGGCCATGGCTCCCTCGGCGCCGAGGTCGCGCGCGGTCACCGGCGCCATCGCGCGGGTGTAGCCGATGACAATGTCGCCGATGCGCCGCTTGAGGTCGGCCCACGACTCGGTGAGGCAGAAGATCGCCATCAGCTCGGAGGCCACCACGATGTCGAAGCCGTCCTCGCGGGGGAAACCGTTGACGTGCCCGCCCAGGGCGACGACGACCTCGCGCAGGGCCCGGTCGTTGGTGTCCACCACGCGCTTCCACGTCACGCTGCGCACGTCGATGTCGAGCTCGTTGCCGTGGTGCACGTGGTTGTCGATGAGCGCGGAGAGCAGGTTGTTGGCGGCGGCGATCGCCGCGAAGTCGCCGGTGAAGTGCAGGTTGATGTCGGTCATCGGCACGACCTGGCTCCACCCGCCGCCGGCCGCACCGCCCTTCATGCCGAAGACCGGCCCCATGGACGGCTCGCGCAGGCACGCCATCGCCCGGTGGCCCAGGCCGTGGAGCGCGTCGGTCAGCCCGACGGTGGTGGTGGTCTTGCCCTCGCCGGGCGGGGTCGGGGAGAGGGCGGTGACCAGGACGAGCCGGCCGAGCGGGCGGTCGGCCAGCGAGGTGAGGTAGCCGACGTCGACCTTGGCCTTGTGGTGGCCGTAGGGGACCAGGTGCTCCTCGCCGATCCCGAGCGTCTCCTCGGCGATCTCGCGGATGGGCCGCAGGACGGCGGCGTTGGCGATCTCGATGTCGGACTGCATGGCGGACTCCTGGGCGGGCGGTGGGCGGTGGCGGTCGTCGGTGGCGGTCGTCGGTGGCTGCTGGTCCCGTCGTCTCAGCGGAAGACGACGGTGCGCTCGCCGTTGAGCAGGACCCGCGACTCGCTGTGCCAGCGCACTGCCCGCGAGAGCACCTGCGCCTCCACGTCGCGTCCTGCCGAGACGAGCTGGTCCTGGTCGTAGCCGTGGTCCACGCGCAGGACGTCCTGCTCGATGATCGGCCCCTCGTCGAGGTCGCCGGTCACGTAGTGCGCGGTCGCGCCCACCAGCTTCACGCCACGGTCGAAGGCCTGGTGGTAGGGCCGGGCTCCCTTGAAGCTCGGCAGGAACGAGTGGTGGATGTTGATCGCACGACCGGACAGCCGTCGGCACAGGTCGTCGGACAGCACCTGCATGTAGCGGGCCAGGACGACGAGGTGGGTGCCGGTGTCGTCGACGAGCTGCATCAGGCGTGCCTCCGCCTCGGCCTTGGTGTCCGGGGTGACGGGGACGTGGTGGAACTCGATGCCGTACGAGCGGGCGAGCGCCCCCGCGTCGGGGTGGTTGGACACGATGGCCGGGATCTCGATCTGCAGCGCGCCCGTGCTGGCGCGGAAGAGCAGGTCGTTGAGGCAGTGCAGGTGCTTGGACACCATGATCAGCGTGCGGTAGGGCGCGGTCGCGGCCCAGAGCTCGAACTCCATGCCGAAGGCCCCGGCGACCCCCGCGAACGCGGCGCGGAGGTCGTCGGCGTCGGCCGCCGCCTCGGTGACGAAGGCGATCCGCATGAAGAAACGGTCGGTGAGCCGGTCGCCGAACTGCTGGCTCTCCACGATGTTGGCGCCGCGCTCCACCAGGAAGCCCGACACGGCGTGCACGATGCCGGGTCGGTCGGGGCACGACAGGGTGAGGACGAACTCGGCTCCGGTGGGGCCGTGCGGCATGGTGTCTCCTGCGGCGAAGGGGTGTCGTCGGGGCGCCGTCGGTGTTGCGCTTGACGAAACGCAGTCTGCGATACGCAACAACGACTGCGCTAGTGTCCCCCCATGGTGGACGTGGCCGACACCCCCGACCCGGGCGGGGAGCAGGCGCAGCCGAGCCCAGCCGTCACCGGCGCGGGCGTGCAGTCCGTCGACCGGGCGCTGGGCATCCTCGAGGTGCTGGCCCGCACCGGCGAGTCCGGGGTCACCGAGATCGCGCTGGAGCTGGGCGTGCACAAGAGCACGGCCTTCAGGCTGGTGGCGACGCTGGAGGCGCACCGACTCGTGGAGCAGACCGCCGACCGCGGACGCTACCGCCTCGGCGTGGGCATCCTGAGGCTCGCGGGTGCCACCACCGCTCGCCTCGACCTGGTGCAGGAGGCCCGGCCGATCGCGCGGCAGCTCGCCGCCGACACCGGTGAGACGGTCAACATCGCCGTGCTCTCGGAGAGCTCGGCCCTCTACCTCGACCAGGTCGCCGGGTCGTCCGCGCTCCAGTCGCACAACTGGGTCGGCCAGCACATCCCGCTCCATGCGACCAGCAACGGCAAGGTGCTCCTGGCCGGCCTCGACGACGACGGCCTCGAAGCCGTCCTCGGCACGCTCGCGACGTACACCTCGCGCACGATCACGGGTCTCCCGGAGCTGCGCGCGGAGCTGGCGCGGGTGCGCGAGCAGGGCTTCGCCGTCGCCGTCGACGAGCTGGAGGTCGGGCTGACGGCGGTCGCGGCTCCCATCCGCAACGCGCACGGCGACGTGATCGCGTCGATGAGCGTCTCCGGCCCCTCCTTCCGGCTGCCGGAGGAGCAGGTCGAGGAGGTCGTACGCCGCGCCGTCGCGGCCGCGGTCGAGGTGTCCCACCGCCTGGGCTGGGGGCACCGCTGACCCGACGGCCTTCCGGGCGACCGGACCAGCCCGGACCTTGACGCCCGGACCCGGACCGCAGGATCCTTCCGCACAGAGAGAGCGAGGCGACCGTGCCCGACCTGTACATCGACGGCAGCTGGATCCCGGCCCGCGGAGGTGGGCGGCGCGAGATCCGCTGCCCAGCTGACGGATCCCTGGTCGCGGAGGTCGCGGAGGCGGACGCCGGCGACACCGAGCTGGCCATCGCGGCTGCGCACCGCGCGTTCCACGGCGGTCCGTGGCCGGGGTGGTCCAACCGGGAGCGCGGCGACCTGCTGCTGCGCGTCGCCGACCTGCTCGAGCGTGACAAGGACGCCATCGCGCGGGCCGAGTCGCTCGACACCGGCAAACGGCTCGTCGAGAGCGGCTACGACGTCGACGACGTGGTGTCGGTGTTCCGCCACTTCGGCCACGCCGCCGACGGCGAGGGCGGCCGGGTCGTCGACACCGGCAACCCGGCCGTGGTGAGCCGCATCGTGCACGAGCCCGTCGGCGTGTGCGGCCTGATCACCCCGTGGAACTACCCGCTGCTGCAGGTCGCGTGGAAGGTCGCTCCGTGCCTGGCCGCGGGCAACACCTTCGTCCTCAAGCCGAGCGAGATCACCCCGCACACCGCCATCCACCTCATGCGGGTGCTGGAGGAGGCGGGGCTCCCGGCGGGCGTGGCCAACCTGGTGCTGGGGGAGGGGCCGACCGCCGGAGCGCCGCTCTCGGAGGACCCGCGCGTGGACCTCGTGTCCTTCACCGGAGGCCTCGCGACCGGCAAGCGCATCATGGCCGCGGCGTCCGGCACGGTGAAGCGGGTCGCCCTCGAGCTCGGCGGCAAGAACCCCAACATCGTGTTCGCCGACGCCGACTACGACACCGCCCTCGACTTCGCGCTCACCGCGGTGTTCCTGCACTCCGGCCAGGTGTGCTCGGCCGGCGCGCGCCTCATCGTCGAGGAGTCGATCCACGACCGGTTCGTCGACGACCTCGTCGCCCGCGCCCGCGAGATCCGGCTGGGCGGACCCTTCGACGAGGCGGCCGAGACCGGCCCGCTCACCAGCGCCGCCCACCGCGAGAAGGTCGAGGCGTACGTCGCGGCCGGCCTCGCCGAGGGCGCGGTGCTGCGGTGCGGCGGCGCGCGCCCGGACGACCCCGCCCTCGCCGACGGGTTCTACTACCTGCCGACCGTCCTCGACGGGTGCACCAGCTCCATGAGCGTCACGCAGGAGGAGTCCTTCGGGCCGGTGCTCACGGTCGAGACCTTCACCGACGAGGCCGAGGCCGTGCGGCTGGCCAACGACAGCATCTACGGACTCGCCGGTGCGGTCTGGACGCAGGACGCGGGCCGGGGCCAGCGAGTCGCGGCCGGGCTGCGCATGGGCACGGTCTGGATCAACGACTACCACCCCTACGTCGCCCAGGCCGAGTGGGGCGGCTACAAGCAGTCGGGCATCGGGCGCGAGCTCGGCCGGGCCGGTCTCGACGAGTACCGCGAGACCAAGCACGTCTGGCACAACATCGCCCCGGAGCCGCAGCGCTGGTTCGGCGGGTCGGACTCGTGAGCGGGCGCACCGGCAAGGCGTACGACTTCGTGATCGTCGGCGGCGGGTCGGCCGGGTGCGCCCTGGCCAACCGGCTCTCCGCCGACCCCGCGACGAGCGTCCTGGTGCTCGAGGCCGGCCGCACCGACCGGTTCGACCCGCTGATCCACGCGCCCGCCGCCCTGCCGTTCCCGATCGGCAACGCGCTCTACGACTGGAAGTACGAGTCCGAGCCGGAGCCCGCGATGGGAGGCCGTCGCGTCTACCACGCGCGCGGCAAGGTGCTCGGCGGCTCCTCGTCGATCAACGGCATGATCTTCCAGCGGGGCAACCCGATGGACTACGAGCGTTGGGCCGCCGAGCCCGGCATGGAGACCTGGGACTACCGGCACTGCCTGCCCTACTTCCGCCGCATGGAGTCGCTGGTGATGCCCGACGGCCAGGTCGGCGCCGACCCCTGGCGCGGCGGGTCCGGCCCCTTGCGCCTCGAGCGCAGCCCCGCGCTCAACCCCCTCTTCAACGCGTTCTTCGAGTCCGCCCAGCAGGCCGGCTACCCCCTCACCGACGACGTCAACGGCTACCGCCAGGAGGGCTTCGGGCGCTTCGACCGCAACATCGTCAACGGCGTACGCATGTCCGCCGCCCGGGCCTACCTGCACCCGGTGATGGGCCGCAAGAACCTCACCGTCGAGACCTTCGCGCACGCCACGCGCGTGCGCTTCGAGGGCAGGCGGGCCGTCGGGGTGGAGTACCTCCGCGCCGGGCGCAGGCACGAGTACGCCGCGGCCGGCGAGGTGGTCCTGTGCGGCGGCGCGATCAACTCGCCGCAGCTGCTGCAGCTGTCCGGCATCGGCAACCCCGAGCACCTGCGCCCCCTCGGCATCGAGATGGTCCACGACCTGCCGGGCGTCGGGGAGAACCTCCAGGACCACCTCGAGGTCTACATCCAGCACGCCTGCCTGCAGCCGGTGTCGATCGTCGAGGGCCTCAAGTGGCACAACCGCCCGCTCGTCGGCCTGGAGTGGCTGTTCAAGCGGACCGGCACGGCCGCGTCCAACCACTTCGAGGGCGGCGGGTTCTGCCGGTCCAACGACGACGTCGACTGGCCCAACCTGATGTTCCACTTCCTCCCGATCGCGATCCGCTACGACGGGTCGCCCCCCGAGGGGCAGGACCGCTACGCCCACGGCTACCAGGTCCACATCGGCCCGATGTACGCCGACACCCGCGGGTGGGTGCGCATCGCGTCGGCCGACCCGCGGCAGAAGCCGAAGATGCTCTTCAACTACCTCTCCACGCCCAACGACCGCCGCGAGTGGGTCGAGGCGGTGCGAGTGGCCCGCACCATCCTCGGGCAGCCCGCCCTGGCGCCGTTCAACGGCGGCGAGCTGTCGCCGGGCAGCGCGGTGGAGACCGACGAGGAGATCCTCGAGTGGGTCCGCAAGGACGCCGAGACCGCGCTGCACCCCTCGTGCACCGCGCGCATGGGCACAGACGAGCAGTCGGTGACCGACCCGGGGAGCATGCAGGTCCACGGCACGGAGGGCCTGCGGGTCGTCGACGCGAGCGTGTTCCCGTTCGTCACCAACGGCAACATCTACGCGCCGGTGATGATGGTCGCCGAGAAGGCCGCCGACCTGGTCCTCGGCAACACCCCGCTCCCGCCGGCCGACGTGCCCTACTACCGCCACCGCGACCACTCCCCGCTCTACCCGCCCGGAGATCCCCGCAACGCCACGTGACCCCGACCCGCTCGAGACCGGAGGCCCACATGACCGCACAGCTCGACGCCCCCGCACCTGCCGACCCGGACCGCGGTGCGCCCGGTCCGACCGTGAGGTGGCCGGTCTTCGTCACGTCCTTCGTCGGCGTCTGCCTGATCACCCTGTGGGCGATCGTCGCGCCCACCAACGCTGAGAGCGTGATCGGCGACCTCGTGGGCCGGGTCGGGACGGGCTTCGGCTGGTTCTACGTCGCCCTCGCGACGGTGATCGTCGGCTTCGTGATCTTCCTCGGCGCCTCCCGCTACGGCAGCATCCGGCTCGGCCCCGACCACTCCCGCCCGGAGTTCTCGACCTTCGCGTGGGCGAGCATGCTCTTCGCCGCCGGCATCGGCACGGACGTGATGTTCTACTCGGTCATCGAGCCGGTCTCGCAGTACACCGCCCCGCCCGTCGGTGAGCCCGGGACCGTCGACGCGGCCCGCGAGGCGACCGTCTGGACGCTGTTCCACTACGGCGTGACGGGGTGGGCGATGTACGCGCTGATGGGCCTGGCCCTCGCCTACTTCTCCTACCGCAAGAACCTGCCGCTGGCCGTGCGGTCCGCGCTCCACCCGGTGTTCGGCAAGCGCATCGACGGCCCGCTCGGCCACGCCGTCGACACCGCGGCCGTGCTCGGCACGATCTTCGGCGTCGCCACCAGCCTGGGCATCGGGGTGGTGTTCCTCAACGTCGGCCTCAACGTCATCTTCGGCGTGCCCGTGGGCACCGGGGCGCAGGCCGCCCTGGCGGTCCTCGCGGTCACGGTCGCCGCGGTGTCGGCCACCACCGGCGTGGACAAGGGCATCCGGTTCCTGTCCCAGCTCAACGTGCTGCTCGCCCTCGCCCTCGCCGGCTGGGTGCTGGTCACCGGCAGGACCTCGTTCCTGCTCAACGCCGTCGTGATGAACGTCGGCGACTTCATCAGGTCCTTCCCGGCCAAGTCGATGGAGACCTTCGCCTTCACCGACACCCAGGAGTGGATGGAGCTCTGGACGCTGTTCTTCTGGGCGTGGTGGGTGGCCTGGGCGTCCTTCGTGGGCCTCTTCCTGGCCCGGATCTCGCGCGGGCGCACGATCCGGCAGTTCGTGCTCGGCACGATGGTGATCCCGTTCAGCTACATCGTCATGTGGATCTCGATCTTCGGCAACGCCGCGATCGACAAGGTCCGCGGCGGGGACGAGGCCTTCGCCGAGGCTGCCGTCGACTTCACCGGCGTCGGCTTCTACGACCTGCTGCGCGACTACCCGCTGGCCGACGTCGTCGTCTTCCTCGCCGTCGTGGTCGGCCTCCTCTTCTACATCACCTCCGCCGACTCCGCGGCGCTGGTCATGGGCAACCTGTGCTCGGAGCTGCGCGACGTGCAGCAGGACTGCGCCGCCTGGCTGCGGATCACCTGGGCCAGCGCCACCGGCCTGCTGACGGTCGCCATGCTCGCCGTCGGCGGCATCCTCGCCCTGCAGTACGCCACGATCATCATGGGCCTGCCCTTCGCGTTCGTGCTGGTGCTGGTCATGTGGGGACTGTTCCGATCGCTCCGCAACGAGGGACGCAAGGCCGAGGGCGTACGCAGCATCGCGCCACTCCTCTCCGCGCGCACCGGATCCACCGAGGACAACCGGAAGGCGTGGAAGGCCAGGCTCGCCCGGGCGATCAACTTCGTCGACGACGAGGCCGCAGCCGCGTACCTCGTCTCGACCGTCCGCCCCGCGCTCGTGGAGGTCGCGGAGGAGCTCTCGTCGATGGGGGTGCCCGCCGCTGTGACGGGCGATGGGACCATCGGCGGCCACCAGCTCCCGTGGGTGCAGCTCGCCACCGACCTCGAGGCCGACCGCTTCGTCTACCGCGTGGAGGTCCGGCGCTCACCCGTGCCGACCTACGGCGGCCGGATGATCGGGAACCGCGACCAGTACGCACGCCTCGAGGTGCACCTCGCCGACGGCGGCCAGGACTACGACGTCATGGGATACACGGCCGAGCAGGTCATCCACGACTGCCTGGACCAGTACGAGCGCCACCTGGAGTTCCTCCGCGCCACGTGATCCGCCGGCCGGTCTGGACCGGGTCACGGGCAGGGCACGGTGTCGCCCCTGCTCTTGACCGCGGGGGTGAGTCGCAGGATCCTTCGCTTGTCCGGCTGGTTGCGTTCAGAGCATCTGGTTGCGACATACGCAACAACAGCAGCGAGGGCGAGGTCCGATCGGGCCCCGGTGGCACCCGACACCCTGCGGAGGAGCAGCGATGACGGCAGCCCTGTCGGTCGACAGTCTCTGGAAGATCTTCGGCGCCCGCGCAGACAAGATCATCGGCACGCCCGATGCCGAGCTGTCGCGCGCCGACCTGAAGGCCCGGACCAACTGCGTGGTGGGGGTCAAGGACGTGTCGTTCGAGGTCGCTCCGGGCGAGGTGTTCGTGGTGATGGGGCTCTCCGGCTCGGGGAAGTCCACGCTGGTCCGGCTGCTGACCCGGCTCATCGAGCCCACCAGCGGCACGATCTCGCTCAACGGGATGGACATCACCTCGGCGTCGGCGAGCCAGCTGCGCGACGTACGCCGCACGCAGGTGTCGATGGTGTTCCAGCACTTCGGCCTGCTGCCCCACCGCCAGGTGATCGACAACGTCGCCTACGGACTCGAGGTGCGCGGCGTCGCCAAGAAGGAGCGTCGGGCGAAGGCCGCCGAGATCGTCGAGCTGGTCGGGCTGCAGGGCTATGAGAAGTCCTATCCCGACCAGCTCTCGGGGGGCATGCAGCAGCGGGTCGGCCTCGCCCGGGCGCTGGCCGGCGACCCGGAGATGCTGCTCTTCGACGAGCCGTTCTCCGCGCTCGACCCGCTGATCCGGCGCGACATGCAGAACGAGGTCATCCGGCTGCACCGCGAGCTCGGCAAGACGATGGTCTTCATCACCCACGACCTCGCCGAGGCGCTCAAGCTCGGCGACCGGATCATGATCCTGCGCGACGGCGAGATCGTGCAGATCGGCACTCCGGACGAGGTCGTGGCCCAGCCTGCCGACGACTACGTCAAGGACTTCGTGTCCGAGGTGCCGAAGGCCCACGTGCTCACGTTGAAGTGGGTGATGCGTGAGCCGCGAGCCGGGGAGCCGATGGACGGGCCCGCGCTGCCGGTGTCGACGATCGTGCGGCAGGCGGCCCGGGCCGCGATCGCGTCCGACGCCCCCATCCGGGTCATGGACGGGGACACCCTGGTCGGGGTGGTCGACGAGGAGGACATCATGCGGGTCGTCGTGGCGGAGGAAGACGTGACGTGACCGCCACCATCTCTCCCTCGCCGACGCCCAAGCCCGTCGAGCCGGGCGCTCCGCCGCCGGCCGAGGAGCAGACGAGCATCAGCCGCTGGATCCCGGCGGCGGTCATCCTGGCTGCCTGGGTGGTGGTCTGGTACTTCACCAACGGCACCCAGACGCTGGCGCTGCCCGGCACGTCCCGCACCGACCTGCACGACCGGCTCACCGAGTTCCAGAACGAGCTGCTGGCCGGCCGCGCGACCAATCCCGTCATGCAGTTCACCAACGCGATCGCCGATGCGCTGCGCAGTGCGGTCGAGTGGCTCCAGCGGATGGTCGTGCTGCCCAACTTCCCGCGGCCGGTGCCCGAGATCGGCTGGCTGGGCGTCGTCGCTCTCGCGACGTACGTCGGCCTGGTCGTCGCGAGCTGGCGCATCGCCCTGCTGGTGGCGGCGTCGTTCCTCTCCTTCGGCGTCCTCGGCTACTGGGAGGACTCCCTCGACCTGCTCATCATCACCGGCATCTCGGTCGTGCTGGCCGTCGTCATCGGGCTCCCGCTGGCCGTCCTGATCGGCACCAACCGACGAGCCAACCAGGTCGTCACCCCCTTCCTCGACTTCATGCAGACGATGCCGACGTTCGTCTACCTGCTGCCGATCGTGCTCTTCTTCGGCATCGGCCCGAGCGCGGCCGTGGTCTCCACGCTGATCTACGCACTGCCACCCCTGATCCGGATCGCCGGCTTCGGCATCCGCGAGGTGTCGGCCACGACCGTCGAGGCCACCGACTCGGCCGGGCAGACCTACTGGCAGCGGCTGTTCAAGGTGCAGGTCCCGATGGCCCGCAAGACGATCATCGTCGGCCTCAACCAGACGACGCTGGCGGCGCTGTCGATGGCCACCCTCGCCGCCTTCGTCAACGGACCCGGGCTCGGCAAGCCCGTGCTCGCCGGCCTGCGCATCAACGACGTCGGCACCGCGTTCGTCCCGGGCGCCCTGATCGTCGTCATGGCGGTCATGCTCGACCGGGCCACGACGGCGGCGAGCGAGCGCGCGGAGAAGGTCGCTCGCGGCGGTGGCGGCGACCCGCGGGTGCGCCGGGGGCTGATCATCGGCGGCGGGGTGGCGACCCTGGTCGCGATCTACCTCTCCCGCACCTACGTCGGCCTGGCCGAGTTCCCTGCGTACAGCATCGGCGACAGGGTCGCGAGTGCGGTGAGCGACGGCGTCGACTGGTTCACCGGCACCTTCGGCGGCGCGACCGAGTGGATCAAGGACCTCATCACCAACCAGTTCCTCAACCGCACGCAGGCCCTGCTCGCCGACTCGCCCTGGTGGCTGGCGTTCGTGGCCCTCGCGGCGCTCGCCTTGGTCTTCGGCGGCGTACGTGCCCTGGTCAGCACGGTCGTCTGCCTGGCCGGCATCTGGTACTTCGACCTGTGGCACGACGCGATGATCACCCTCAACATGACGCTGGTGGCCACCGTGCTGGTCATGGTCCTGGCCCTGGTCTTCGGCGTCTGGATGGCGCGCGACAGGCGCGTCGACCTCGGCCTCCGGCCGCTGCTGGACGCCGGGCAGACCATCCCGCCGTTCGTCTACCTGATCCCGGTGCTCGCCCTCTTCGGTCCTTCCCGCTTCACCGCGATCACGGCCGGCATCGTCTACGCCGCCCCCGCGGCCATCAAGCTCGTGGCCGACGGGGTGAAGGGCGTCTCGCCCACCACGATCGAGGCAGGTCGTTCCACCGGCCAGACCACCTGGCAGGAGATCACCAAGGTCCAGCTGCCGATGGCCAGGGGGTCGCTGGTGCTCGCCACCAACCAGGGCCTGCTCTACGTCCTGGCCATGACGGTCATCGGCGGTCTGGTCGGAGCGGGCGCGCTGGGCTACGACGTGGTCTACGGCTTCGCCCGCAGCGAGGCGTGGGGCAAGGGCCTCGCCGCGGGCATCACGATCGTGCTGCTCGGCGTGATGCTCGACCGGATCACCCGCGCGGCCGCCGACGTACGTCGTGACGACGGCCCGGGACCGCGTCGCGCCTTCCACCTCCGGCTGCCGATCGGTCCGCCGAACAACTAGCACCACCTCACAGAAGGAGCAGCACCATGCGCAACTACCGAAGCCGAGCGGCCCGCCTGGGGGCGCTCGCCACCGTCGCCGTCGTGGTGCTCTCCGCCTGCGGCGGGGGCTCCATCGAGGAGCAGACCGAGGCCAACGAGGAGGCCGCGAGCGACGCCGGGGGCGAGTGCGGCGACCTCAACATGGCCGTCAACCCCTGGGTCGGCTACGAGGCGAGCGCCTACGTCGTCGGCACCGTCGCCCAGGACCAGCTGGGCTGCACGGTCAACTACAAGGAGCTCAAGGAGGACGTCTCCTGGCAGGGCTTCGGCACCGGCGAGGTCGACGTCGTCATCGAGGACTGGGGGCACCCCGACCTGGAGAAGAAGTTCTTCGCCGAGGAGGGTGACGGGACCGCGGAGGACTTCGGCCCGCAGGGCAACGTCGGCATCATCGGCTGGTTCGTCCCGCCGTGGCTGGCCGAGGAGCACCCCGACATCCTCGAGTGGGAGAACCTCAACAAGTACGCCTCGGAGTTCGCCACCTCGGAGTCGGGAGGCAAGGGACAGTTCCTCGGCGCCGACCCGTCGTACGTCCAGTTCGACGAGGCGATCGTGTCCAACCTGGACCTCGACTTCAAGGTCGTCTTCTCGGGCTCGGAGGCCGCCAGCATCGAGGCCTTCCGCAAGGCCGAGGAGAACAAGGAGTGGGTCATCGGCTACTGGTACGAGCCGCAGTACTTCAACGCCGAGGTCGCCATGCAGCGCGTCGCCCTGCCTCCCTACGAGGAGGGGTGCCAGGACGACCCGCAGGAGGTCGCCTGCGACTACCCCGAGACCGACCTGAAGAAGATCGTCGGCACCGAGTGGGCGGCGTCCGACTCCACCGCCGTCGACCTGGTGCGGAACTTCACGTGGACCAACGAGGACCAGAACGTCGTCGCCGCCTACATCGCCGAGGACGGCATGTCGCCCGAGGACGCAGCCGCGAAGTGGATCGAGGAGAACCAGGACAAGGTCGACGCCTGGCTGGGCTGAGCGACGGCCCGCACCCGGCCGGGAGGTCCTTGACACCCGCGCCGGGTGCGGAGCACTGTACCCGTGTTGCAAGTCACGCACTATGTTGCGCCAGGCGCAACGGGATCGGGAGGCGGCATGGCGCTCAAGGAACCCGTGGGGGAGTCGCTGGTGCCCCCGCCGGCCGGCAGGGACGGCCAGTACCCGCTCGACAAGATCACCTTCGGCGTCGCCGCTGCGCTCGCCATCGCGTTCCTCGCCTGGGGCACCCTCGACTCCGAGGGGATGGGCACCGGGACCGGCGAGGTGCTCGGCTGGCTGACCAGGTCGTTCGGCTGGCTGTTCATCCTCGTCAGCGCGCTCTTCCTGATGTTCTCGGCCTACCTCGCCGTCACCCGCTACGGCAACATCCGGCTCGGCCCCGACGACTCGCAGCCGGAGTTCTCGACGTTCTCCTGGGTGTCGATGATGTTCGCGACCGGCATGGGCATCGGCCTGATGTTCTGGGGCGTCGCCGAGCCGCTGACCTACCTCACCGCCACCGACGCGAGCAGCATCCCGCCGGGCCGCGGTGACCCGTCCACGCCCGACAGCGCACGCGTCGCCATGGAGTACGCCTTCTTCCACTGGGGCTTCCACCCGTGGGCGATGTACAGCGTGATCGGCCTTGCGATCGGCTACTTCGCCTACCGCAAGGGCACCGGCAACCTGGTCTCGGGCGCCTTCGGGCCGCTCCTGGGCGCACGCGCCACGCAGGGCCCCGGCAAGGCCATCGACATCATCGCCATCTTCGCCACCCTCTTCGGCTCCGCGACCTCGCTCGGTCTCGGCGCGCTGCAGATCACCGGCGGTCTCGACGACGTCTTCGGCACCGGCGACTCGCGGTGGCTGACCGTGGGCGTCATCGGGTTCCTCACCGCCTGCTTCGTGATCTCCGCGGTGACCGGCATCGAGAAGGGCGTGCAGCTGCTCTCCAACGCCAACGCCATCGCGGCCGTGGTGCTGGTCTTCTTCCTCTTCGTGGTCGGCCCGACCGTCTTCATCCTCAGCACCTTCACCGAGTCCCTGGGCGGCTACCTCACGCACCTGCCCACGATGGCCTTCCGCACCGGCGCGTTCGGCGGCAGCGAGTTCCTCAGCGCCTGGACGATCTTCTACTGGGCCTGGTGGATCTCGTGGACGCCCTTCGTCGGCATGTTCATCGCGCGCATCTCCAAGGGCCGCACGATCCGCCAGTTCGTGGTCTACGTGATCCTCGTGCCGAGCCTGGTCTCGTTCGTCTGGTTCTCGATCCTGGCCGGCTCCGCCTTCGACCTCCAGCTCTCCGGCGCCCGCGACCTCGGCGCCGTGCTGGCCGAGGAGGGCACCGAGAGCGCCCTGTTCACGACGCTGCGCGAGTACCCCCTCGCGAGCGTCACCGTCGTGCTGGCCGTCTTCCTGGTGGCGATCTTCTTCATCACCGGTGCCGACTCCGCCTCGATCGTGATGGGCATGCTCAGCCAGCACGGCAAGGAGGAGCCGATGCGCTGGCTCGTGATCTTCTGGGGCGTCGCGCAGGGCGCGGTGGCGGCCGTGCTGCTGTTCTCCGGAGGACTGGGCGCCCTGCAGACGCTGGTCATCATCGTGGCCGGCCCGTTCATGCTGGTGATCTGCGCGATGTGCGTGTCTCTGATGAAGTCGCTGCGCGAGGAGCCGTACGAGTCGACGCTCCCGTCGCGGGTGCGCAAGGCCGTTCTCCACGCGCAGAAGTACGACTCGGTCGAGAACCACTCGGTCGCGCTCGCCGCGCTCGGCGCCGACCCGGACGACGTCAGCCCGATGCCCGAGGGGGAGAAGGGGTCCTGAGCGGGTCCTGACCGGGTGCTGACCGGAGCGCGACCCGAACGCCGCCCCCGCGCACCCTTGACAGTGCGCGGGGGCGGCGGCGTACATTTCGAGTGTCGCGCATGACGCAACAAGTTGCACAATACGCAACGCCGCATCCGAGCCGTCCCCCGCACAGGAGCCAGCCATGGCAGATGTCCCCACGACCGCCGGCATCGTCGTGATCGGAGCCGGCATCGTCGGCAACAGCCTCGTGCACCACCTCACCCGGCTCGGGTGGAAGGACGTGGTGCAGATCGACAAGGGGGCGCTGCCCAACCCGGGCGGGTCCACCGGTCACGCGTCCAACTTCATCTTCACCGTCGACCACTCCCGCGAGATCACCGACCTCACCCTCGACTCGGTCGCGCAGTACCAGGAGATGGGCGTCTTCACCCGGTCCGGCGGATTCGAGATCGCCCGCACCGAGGAACGGATGGAGGAGCTGCGGCGCCGCATGTCGAGCGCGCGGGCGTGGGGCATCGAGGCCGAGCTGGTCAGCCCGGCCTTCGTCAAGGAGCGGGTCCCCTTCATCGAGGAGGACCAGTTCATCGGAGCGTTCTGGACGCCCGGCGTCGGCGTCGTGGACTCGCTGCGCGCCGGCACGATCATGCGCGAGCGCGCGCTCGCGACGGGTGAGCTGACCGTCGTGCCGACCGTGGAGGTCGTCGGCCTCGACACCGAGGACGGCCCCCGCGGCCGTCGCATCACCCGGGTGCGCACGACCGGCGGCGACATCGAGACCCCCACCGTCGTCATCGCGGCGGGCGTGTGGAGCCCCAAGCTCGGCGACATGGCCGGCATCAGCATCCCGCTCACGCCGGCCGTGCACCAGATGATCAGCGTGGGGCCGTGCCCGCAGCTGGCCGAGAAGGAGGGCGAGATCTCCTTCCCGATCATCCGCGACATGGACACCTTCTGCTACGAGCGCCAGCACGGCGCCGACATGGAGGTCGGCTCCTACGCCCACCGCGCGATCCTCCACGAGCCCGAGGACATCCCCTCGATCGAGCAGGCCAAGCTGTCACCGACCGAGATGCCGTTCACCTCCGACGACTTCGACCCCCAGCTCGAGCAGGCCTACGAGCTGATGCCGGAGCTGCTCGGCGCGGAGGGCGCGGAGATGCGCTACGCGATCAACGGCCTGCTCTCCCTGACCTGCGACGGCAACCCGATCCTGGGCGAGAGCGAGGTCGCCGGGCTGTGGACCGCCGCTGCGGTGTGGATCAAGGAAGGCCCCGGCGTGGGCCGCGCGGTGGCGGAGTGGATGACCCACGGCCACTCCGAGATCGACCTGCACCACAGCGACATCGCGCGCTTCCACCAGCACCAGAAGCGGCGCGAGCACACCCGGCTGCGCACCACCGAGTCCTTCATCAAGACCTACGGCATCGTCCACCCGGCCGAGCAGTACGAGTCCGACCGCGACCAGCGGCTCGCCCCGATGCACGACTCGCAGGCCAAGCTCGGCGCCGTCTTCTTCGAGACCGCCGGCTGGGAGCGCCCGTTCTGGTACGAGTCGAACGCCGCGCTGCTCGAGCAGTACGGCGACGCGGTGATGCCGCGCGAGCACGAGTGGGACTCGCGGTGGTGGAGCCCGATCATCAACGCCGAGCACCTCCGGATGCGCGAGGCCGCGGCGGTCATCGACCTCTCGGCGTTCTGCATCTTCGACATCGAGGGCCCCGAGGCGCTCGACGTCGTCCAGACGACCTGCGTGGCGCAGTGCGACGTCGCGGTCGGCAAGGTGGTCTACACGCCCGTCCTCGACGCCAAGGGCGGCTTCCGCTCCGACCTGACCGTGATGCGGCTCGGTGACGACCACTTCCGGGTGGTCACCGGCGGCGCGCACGGCATGGCCGACCGGGCCTGGTTCACCGGGCACCTGCCCGAGGACGGCACCACCACGCTGACCGACCTCACCGACGACGTCTCCACCATCGGCGTCTGGGGCCCCCGCGCCCGCGACATCCTCTCCTCCCTGACCTCCGACGACGTCTCCGACGAGGGCTTCGGCTTCCTGTCCTGCCGCGAGATCACGGTGTCGTCGGGATCGGGGAAGGGCATCACCGTGCTGGCCTCGCGCATCTCCTACGTCGGCGAGCTCGGCTGGGAGCTCTACGTGCCGATGTCCCGCGCGGCGGAGCTCTGGGACGCGCTGCTCGACGCCGGTGCACCCCACGGTGCGGTCCCGGCCGGCATCGGCGTCTACGGCACGACCGGCCGCCTCGAGAAGGGCTACCGCGCCTACGGCGCCGAGCTCGACTCCGAGCGGACCATCGTCGAGGCCGGGATGCAGCGACCCAAGGTCAAGGCGGCCGACTTCGTCGGCAAGGAGGCCTACCTCGCCCAGCGCGCGGCCGAGCCGCAGTCGGTGCTCTGCACCCTCACCGTCGACGACCACACCTCGGCGTCCGGCACGAAGCGCTACATGCTCGGCGGAGAGCCGATCCTGACCCGCGACGGCGGCACCCTCACCGACGGCCACGGCCACCACCCCTACGTGACGAGCGCCGGGTCGGCCCCCTCGCTCGGCAAGCACGTCCTGTTGGCCTACCTCCCGCCGTCGGAGGCCGTGATCGGCAACGAGCTCGCCGTGTCCTACATGGAGGAGCTCTACCCGGTGACCGTCGGCTCGATCGATGCCACCCCGCTCCTCGACCCCGCCAACGAGCGGATTCGCTGATGGTCAACCCGCTCGTCTGCGTGAAGCGCGTCGTCGACTCGTCCAGCGAGGTCGTCCTCACCGAGGACGGCCAGGGCGTGGACGGCCGCTTCGCCGGCTTCACCACGAGCGCGCACGAGGAGTGCGCGGTCGAGCTCGCCGTCCGGATCGCCGCCGAGGACGGGGGCCCAGGGGGGAGTGGTGCGACCGTCCTGACCCTCGGCGACGCCGACGCGGTGGAGCAGCTGCGCTCCGCGCTCGCGGTCGGGTGCACCGCCGCGACCCACGTGCTCGCCGACCCCCAGGCGTACGGGCCCGCCGACGTGGCGCGCGAGATCGCCGCGGTGGTCCGCGACCACGCCGCCGCCGGCACCGCGCACGACCTCGTGCTCCTCGGCAACGACGCCGCCGACAGCGGTGACTTCCAGGTCGGGATCCGGCTCGCGTACGAGCTCGGCTGGCCGGTCGTCAACGGCGTCAGCACGGTCTCGGTGGCCGACGGCGTGGTGACCGCGGGCGGCTCCGGCCCCGACGGCCACGAGACCTTCCGGCTGCCCCTCCCCGCCGTGGTCACCGTCCTCGAGGGCGGTGTCGAGCCGCGCTACCCGACCGTCCCCGGGCGGATGAAGGCCAGGAAGGTGCCGATCGAGGAGCGGGAGCCGGTCGCCGAGCCTGTCGGGGCGTCCCGCGCACGACTCGTGCTCCCGCCGCCCTCGCCGTCCACGGTGCAGGTGCTGGGCGAGGGGCCAGGCGCCGCGCCCGCGGTTGTCGACCTGTTCGAGCGGCTGGGGGTGCTGGCGAGATGATCCTGGTGCTGGTGGAGGTCTCGCCGGCCGGCGAGGCGGTCGAGACCTCGCGCGAGGCCGTCACGTTCGCCCGCGACCTCGCCGCGGCCGGCGGCGGCGTCCCGATCGACGCGGTGCTGGTCGGCACGCCCGGTGACGCCCTCGTCGGGGTCCTCGCGTCCTACGGCGTGCGTCGCGTCCACGCCCTCACCGGCCCGGCGTACGAATCCTTCTGCGGCGCCGCGTGGGCGGCGGGCCTGCTCGAGGTGCGCGAGCGGGCGGGGTCGGTCGTCGTGATGGCCGCGGGCACGCCCCGCGGCAACGAGGTGCTCGCCCACGTCGCGGCCCGCACGTCCCTGCCGATGGCGGCCAACGTGGTCTCCTTCGAGGGACTGTCACCCTTCACCGTGACCCGCCAGGTCGTCGGTGGCGCCGCGCTGGAGGAGATGCGGCTCGCGCAGCGGCCCGCGATCTTCACCGTCGCCGGCCACGCCGTGGCGGCCGCTCCCGCCGAAGCACCGGGCGCGGGGGAGCTGGTCGTGGAGACGCCGACGGTGGCCGACGCCGACCTCGTGGCGCGCGTCGTGTCCACCGAGGAGCCCGAGCCCGACCTGTCCGGTGCGCTGACGTCGGCGCGGGTGGTCGTGGGCGCCGGTCGCGGTGCCGGGTCGGCGGAGGGCTTCGACGACCTGCTGGAGCTCGCGGACCTGCTCGACGCCTCGCTCGGCGTCTCGCGGGTGGTCACGTCCCTCGGCTGGCGTCCGCACCACGAGCAGGTCGGCCAGACCGGCAGCCGGATCTCGCCCGACCTCTACATCCCGTGCGGCATCAGCGGAGCGATCCAGCACTGGGCCGGGTGCAGCAGCGCCAAGACCATCCTCGCCATCAACACCGACCCGGACGCCCCGATGGTCACCAAGGCGACGCACGCCGTCATCGGCGACCTGCACGAGATCATCCCGGCGGTCAACGCCGAGATCCGCCGCCGCCGCGGCTGAGGGGCGTTCGGCTGCACCGATCCGTCGTGGGCCCCGCCTACGTGCGCAGGGTCCGGATGCCCAGAGCGACCGCGAGCAGCAGCGCGCCGACGGACACGGTCACGAGCCAGACCCACTCCGGGACCGAGTCGGTGGGGTCCCAGGCCATCAGTGCGCCGAGGACCAGGAGGGCCACACCGCCCCGCAAGGCCCCGACAGGTGCGAACTTCGCCTCCGGAGATGCCATGACGGCGACCGTAGCCGATCGGCGGCATCGCCATCGCAACACGCCCGGTCACAGCTGGTCGTGGAGGACGCGACAGCGCGTGGGCCAACAGAACTCCGTGACTGCCCGCGCATCTGCTCAGCTGTGCGGTGCCCGCGGTCCACCAGATGCATCACGGCGACCGCACTGATCGCGGCTGCTTGTTCCATTGACCCAGGACCGGTGCCTGGCGAGGCTCGGTCCAGGCGCCCGGGCTGACGCTCTCATCGCGGCTGCCCACGCTGGTCGTGTGGCTCTCATTTGGCCTGCGCTG
>NZ_JACXYX010000027.1 GCF_014779655.1 Nocardioides ganghwensis | reverse complement strand
CAGCCGGGCATTACCGTGGGACACGAGAACCTCCGGTTGGGCGTGGGCCTTAGACAAGCCACATCCCACTCGGAGGTTCTCGCTCGTTCAACCAGGCTCGCTGCTACCAACGTCCTGGCCGGGTACAGCTAGGGCGTCGCCGGACGCCTGACGAGGTGCTCGGCCATGTCGACCACGGGCTCGTAGCCGAGCGCGGCGTAGATCTTGTTCGACGTCGGGTTGTCCCGGTCGGTGAACAGGCACATCCGGTGCCCGGCCTCGAGCCCGCGTCGGGTCAGCTCGCCCACGACGTACGACGCGATGCCCCGCCCACGGTGCTCGCGGGGCGTGTAGACCGGGCCGATCCGGGAGACGCCGTACGACGGGAGCCCGGCGCCCGTCAGGTGGGCGACCGTGCCGTCGGGCAGCTCCCACAGCCACTCGACACCCTCGCGGATCCGGACCAGCACGCTGTCGAGCGTGTTGTGCTCCCCCGAGGTCGGGTCGGGCTCGCGCCCGGCCTGCTCGTCGGCCTCCTCGTGGAACGCGGTGAACCACGCGAGCACGAGGGCAGCGTCGTCCTCCGTCGCGAGCCGCAGCCGTCCCTCCGGCGCCGGAGGCACCTCGACCGACGTGGCCTCCCACAGTCGCGTGCCCTTGTCGACGACCAGCTCACCGCCGGTCAGCTCGGCGGTGGCGCGGGCCAGCACCTCCGCGCCCGGCAGCGCACCGTTGGCCCCGCCGAGGTGCTCGCCCCGCTCGTGCAGCGCCACTGCGAGCGCGCGAGCGGCGGCGTCCGGCATGGGCATCGCGAACGTCGGGTGGGGCTTGAACGGCGCGGTGCGCATGACGGCGCTGACGGCCTCGCCGGCGGGGTCGCGCACGACGAGCCACCAGCGCTCGAACGGTGCGCCGACCCCGGCCCACGAGTCGTGGCCGTCGGCCAGCTCCCGGGCGGTCCGCTCGCTCACGCTGGCGATGACGCTCCCGAGCACGGGGTCGGTCCCGAGGAGCTGCCCGGCCGCGTCGAGGAAGGGCCGCGGGTCGTCGAAGAACTCCAGTGCGTACGCGCCGCCGAGGTCGTGGTCCATACCGGGACGCTAGGGCGCGGACGGGCCGCGCCGATACTCGTTTTCGCAGGCCGGAGGCCCGTCAATAGACTCAGAGCATGACTGAGAACCCCAGCACCCAGGCCCCGGACACTGGTCCGACGACAGCGAGCACCGACCAGCGTGCCGTCGTCGTACCGGAGCGTCCGGCGCTCGAGGGTCTGGAGGACAAGTGGTCGCGGGCGTGGGCCGACAACGACACCTACGCCTTCGACCGCACCCAGCCCCGGGAGAACGTCTACTCGATCGACACTCCCCCGCCGACCGTCAGCGGCTCGCTGCACGTCGGCCACGTCTACTCCTACAGCCACACCGACCTGATCGCGCGCTACCAGCGGATGCAGGGCAAGGCCGTCTTCTACCCGATCGGCTGGGACGACAACGGCCTGCCGACCGAGCGGCGCGTGCAGAACTACTTCGGTGTCCGCTGCGACCCGACCCTGCCCTACGACCCCGACTTCACCCCTCCGGAGAAGCCCGACCCCAAGAAGCAGGTCTCGATCAGCCGGCCCAACTTCATCGAGCTGTGCGAGCAGCTCGTCGTCGAGGACGAGAAGGCCTTCGAGGCGCTGTGGCGCCAGCTGGGCCTCTCGGTCCAGTGGAACCCGACCTACACGACGATCGGCGACCACTCCCGCACGGTCAGCCAGCGGGCCTTCCTGCGCAACTACGCCCGCGGCGAGGCGTACCTCTCCGAGGCGCCGACGCTCTGGGACGTCACCTTCCAGACCGCGGTCGCGCAGGCCGAGCTCGAGGCCCGCGACTACCCCGGCGCCTACCACCGCGTCGCCTTCCACAAGCCGGACGGCCGCCCCATCCACATCGAGACCACCCGTCCCGAGCTGATCCCGAGCGTCGTCGCCCTGATCGCGCACCCCGACGACGAGCGCTACCAGGACGTCTTCGGCACCACGGTCACCTCGCCGGTCTTCGGCGTCGAGATCCCGGTCCTCGCGCACCCCGCGGCCGAGCCCGACAAGGGCGCCGGCATCGCGATGTGCTGCACCTTCGGCGACCTGACCGACGTGATGTGGTGGCGCGAGCTCAGCCTGCCGATCCGCACGGTCGTCGGACGCGACGGGCGGCTCACGCGCGAGACTCCCGAGTGGCTGTCCGCCGAGCCCGCCGCCACGGCGTACGCCGAGATGGCCGGCAAGACGACCTTCAGCGCCCGCGAGGCGATGGTCGGCCTGCTCCGCGAGTCGGGCGACCTCGACGGCGAGCCGAAGCCGACCCAGCGCATGGCGAACTTCTACGAGAAGGGTGACAAGCCGCTCGAGATCGTCGCCACCCGCCAGTGGTACATCAAGAACGGCGGCAAGGACGCCGCGCTCCGCAAGGAGATGCTCGTCCGCGGCGAGGAGATCACCTGGATCCCCGCGCACATGAAGCACCGCTACGACAACTGGGTCGGCGGCCTCAACGGCGACTGGCTGATCTCGCGCCAGCGGTTCTTCGGCATCCCGTTCCCGGTCTGGTACCCGCTCGACGCGGACGGCGAGCCCGACCACGACCACCCGCTGATGCCGAGCGAGGGCCAGCTGCCGGTCGACCCGTCGACCCAGGCGCCCGAGGGCTACACCGAGGACCAGCGCGGCAAGCCCGGCGGCTTCGTCGGCGACCCCGACGTGATGGACACGTGGGCGACGTCGTCGCTCACCCCGCAGATCGCGGGCATGTGGGAGGTCGACGACGACCTCTTCTCGCGGGTCTTCCCCTACGACCTGGCCACCCAGGCCCACGACATCATCCGGACCTGGCTGTTCTCGCGGGTCGTCCGCGCCGACTACGAGCACCAGGTCGTGCCGTGGTCGCACGCGATGATCTCGGGCTTCATCGTCGACCCCGACCGCAAGAAGATGTCGAAGTCCAAGGGCAACGTCGTCGTCCCGACCGACATCCTCGACAAGTACGGCGCGGACGCCGTCCGCTGGCGTGCCGCGATCGGCCGGCCGGGCCTCGACTCGCCGTTCGACGAGTCGCAGATGAAGGTCGGGCGCCGGCTCGCGATGAAGGTCCTCAACGCCTCGAAGTTCGTCCTCGGCAACGTCGGCGCCACCGAGCTCAGCCCGGCCGCCGTCAGCGCCCCGGTCGACTGCGCCCTGCTGGGCCGCCTCGAGGTCGTCGTCCGTCGGGCGACCGAGGCGTTCGACGCCTACGACTACACGACCGCGCTCGAGGTCACCGAGAAGTTCTTCTGGGAGTTCTGCGACGACTACCTCGAGCTCGTCAAGGAGCGTGCGTACGACTCCGAGGGCGGACAGGGCACGGACTCGGCCCGCGCCACGCTGGCGATCGCGCTGCACGTCCAGCTGCGGCTGCTCGCGCCGTTCCTGCCGTACGCGACCGAGGAGGTCTGGTCGTGGTGGCAGGACGGGTCGATCCACCACGCGGCCTGGCCCACGGCCGCCGACCTCGGCTCCGCCGCGGCCTCGCAGCCCCTGGTGCTCGACGCCGTGGCCGCTGCCCTCACCGGCATCCGCGGTGCGAAGTCGCAGGCCAAGGCCAAGATGCGCGCGCCCCTCTCCCGCGTCGTGATCACCGGCCCGACCACGCTGATCGAGGCCGCCCAGCAGGCGCAGGACGACCTCCGCGCCGTGGGCACCATCGTCGGTGACCTCGACTTCGTCGCCGACGACTCGGCCACGGAGCTGAAGGTGACCGCCGAGCTGGCGCCCACCGAGGACTGACGCACCACGCCGCCCGGCGTGTCGGACAGGAGGAAGGGGCCGGTCGTCGTGAGCCGTACGCTCACGGGGCCGGTGCAGCCGGCCTTCGTCCTGTCCGACAGGCCGTGGGATCAGTTCTTGGCGTGACCGTTGGCGTGACCGTTGGCGTGGCTCTTGGCGGCGTGGCCGGCCGCCCTGGCCGCCTCGCGGTCTGCCTTGCGGGCAGCCTTGGCCGCCTCGCGGTCTGCCTTGCGGGCAGCCTTGGCCGCCTCGCGGTCGGCCTTGCGGGCAGCCTTCGCCGCCTCACGGTCGGCCTTGCGGGCAGCCTTCGCCGCCTCACGGTCGGCCTTGCGCGCAGCCTTCGCCGCCTCACGGTCGGCCTTGCGCGCAGCCTTCGCCGCCTCACGGTCGGCCTTGCGGTCCGCCTTCGCAGCGTCCTTGGTGTCCGACGCGACGGCGGTGGTCTGCTGGGCGGGCTGCCCGGCCGTCCGGGTCGCTGCCTGACCGGTTGCCTGCTCTGCCGCGGGGGCCGGGGCGGCGGCGACGATCGCCTCCAGCGGCTGGGCGCTCAGCTCCTCGGGGATGCTGACGGGCGCCTCGTCGGCGACCACGTCGACGGGCGGAGCGGCCGGGCTCTGCTCGACCGGCGCAGCGATGGGCTTGCCGGGCTGGACGAGGTCGTCGAGGCCGAAGCCGCGACTGACGGACAGCGACATCAGGACGGCACAGAGCACCGCCACGAGAGCGAACCCCACGAGTGGCCGCTTCTGGTCAACCCCCACCGGGTCCCCTTCCCACATGCAGACGAGACGCCAGTCTCCCCGGGCCATGACGCGTGTCCCACGTCCATGGCCCGGAATAGTCCGAAAGGACTAGGTCGGCATGGTCACAACGGGCCACGTGGGCCGGTGGGGCCGGTGGGTCAGGCGGACTTCTTCTTGCGTCCCTCGGACTCGCGGAGCACCAGGGTCGGGGCGACGTCGTCCTCGACGGTCTCGCGGGTGACGATCACCTTGGCGACGTCGCCACGCGACGGGACGTCGTACATCACGTAGAGGAGCACCTCCTCGATGATGGCGCGCAGGCCGCGAGCACCGGTGCCGCGCTCGAGGGCGGCATCGGCGATCGAGTCGATGGCCTCGTCGGTGAACTCGAGCTCGACACCGTCGAGGTCGAAGAGCTTCTGGTACTGCTTGACGAGCGCGTTGCGCGGCTCGGTGAGGATCTGCACCAGCGCCTCGCGGTCGAGCTTGCTCACGCTGGCGATCAGCGGCAGGCGACCGATGAACTCGGGGATGAGCCCGAACTTGGTGAGGTCCTCGGGGCGGACCTGGGCGAGCAGGTCGTCGGCCTCGCGCTCGGCGGCACCGCGCACCTCGGCGGTGAAGCCGAGGGACTTCTTGCCCACGCGCTGCTCGATGATCTGCTCGAGGCCGGCGAAGGCGCCACCGACGATGAAGAGGATGTTGGTGGTGTCGATCTGGATGAACTCCTGGTGCGGGTGCTTGCGACCGCCCTGCGGAGGCACCGACGCGGTCGTGCCCTCCAGCATCTTGAGCAGCGCCTGCTGGACTCCCTCACCGGAGACGTCGCGCGTGATCGAGGGGTTCTCCGCCTTGCGGGCCACCTTGTCGATCTCGTCGATGTAGATGATGCCCGTCTCGGCCTTCTTGACGTCGTAGTCGGCGGCCTGGATGAGCTTGAGGAGGATGTTCTCGACGTCCTCGCCGACGTAGCCGGCCTCGGTGAGGGCCGTCGCGTCGGCGATGGCGAACGGGACGTTGAGCATCCGGGCGAGTGTCTGGGCGAGGTAGGTCTTGCCGCACCCGGTCGGTCCGATGACGAGGATGTTGGACTTGGCGACCTCGACCACGTCGTCCTTGGCCTTGCCGGAGACCGGCTGGAGGCCGGCCTGGACGCGCTTGTAGTGGTTGTAGACCGCGACGGCGAGGGACTTCTTGGCGTGCTCCTGGCCGATGACGTAGGAGTTGAGGAACTCGAAGATCTCGCGAGGCTTCGGGAGCTCCTCGAGGCTCACCTCGGAGCCCTCGGCGAGCTCCTCCTCGATGATCTCGTTGCAGAGCTCGATGCACTCATCGCAGATGTAGACGTTGGGGCCAGCGATGAGCTTCTTGACCTGCTTCTGGCTCTTGCCACAGAAGTTGCACTTCAGCAGGTCGCCGCCGTCACCGATACGTGCCACGAGTCGTGTCCTCCAGTCTCGCCGGATGGGGGCTCCGGCACTTCACACCTTGCACTGTGCTGCCTTGCGACGAGCCCCACGACGGTACCCCGTGCCGGCCCCTTGCGGGGGCCGGACACGAGATGTCGGGGACCCTCATTTTCGCACTCAGGCGAGGGCGGGCGTGCCCTTGCGCGACTCGATCACCTGGTCGATCAGGCCGTACTCGACCGCCTGCTCGGCGGTCAGGATCTTGTCGCGCTCGATGTCAGAGCTGACCTGTTCGATGCTCTTGCCGCTCGAGTCGGCGATCATCTGCTCCAGGAGCTCGCGCATGCGCAGGATCTCGTTGGCCTGGATCTCGATGTCGGAGGTCTGGCCGAACGTGCCCTCGGTGTAGGGCTGGTGGATCAGGATGCGGCTGTTGGGCAGCGCCATCCGCTTGCCCTTGGCGCCGGCGCCCAGCAGGATCGCCGCCGCGGAGGCCGCCTGGCCCAGGCACACGGTCTGCACGTCGGGCTTGATGAAGCGCATCGTGTCGTAGATCGCGGTCAGCGCGGTGAACGAGCCGCCGGGGCTGTTGATGTAGATGCTGATGTCGGTGTCGGGGTTCATCGTCTCCAGGCACATCAGCTGGGCGATGACCGCGTTGGCCACGTCGTCGCTGATCGGCGTGCCGAGGTAGATGATGCGCTCCTCGAACAGCTTGGCGTAGGGGTCGATGCGGCGGAAACCGTAGGAGGTCCGCTCTTCCCACTGGGGGATGTAGTAGTTCATGTTCAGTCCTTCTGCGTCGAACCGGATTGGCGGGCCGGGCGGCCCTCGTCAGCGGCTTCGCGGGCGCTGGTGATGACCTGGTCGACGAGGCCGTACTCGACGGCCTGGTCGGCGGTGAACCACCGGTCACGGTCGGCGTCGGCGACGACCTGCTCGACGGTCTGGCCGGTGTGCTCGGCGATCAGGTCGAGCAGCACCTTCTTGATGTGGAGCGACTGCTGGGCCTGGATCTTGATGTCGGAGGCCGAGCCGCCCATGCCCGAGGAGGGCTGGTGCATCATGATGCGCGCGTGGGGCAGGGCGTAGCGCTTGCCCTTGGTGCCGGCGCAGAGCAGGAACTGGCCCATCGACGCCGCCAGGCCCATGCCGACGGTCGCCACGTCGTTGGGGATGTAGTTCATCGTGTCGTAGATCGCCATGCCGGCGTCGACGGAACCGCCGGGGCTGTTGATGTGGAGGAAGATGTCGGCCTCCGGGTCCTCCGCGGACAGCAGGAGGAGCTGCGCGCAGATCGCGTTGGCGTTCTGGTCGCGCACCTCTGAGCCGAGGAAGACGATGCGCTCACGGAGGAGGCGCTGGTAGATGTGGTCGTCGAGGCCATACATCCCACCGGCGCCGTTCATCTCGGGCGAGAGGGCTGGGCTGGAGTTCTGGTTCACGCTGGCGACACTAGCCGGAAGGTCGGACACTTCCACGCGCGAACCCACCCTGTTCGCCCACAGCGGATTCGTGTGCTGGGCACGTCCGACGAGGCTGACGAGCTCGCGGGACGACGAACGGCGCCCGCCCCCGGAGGGACGAGCGCCGTCGCGCGTGGTGCAGGTCAGGCCTTCTCGGAGTCCTCCGTGGAGTCCTCCGTGGTCTCCTCGGCAGCCGCGGCGTCCGCGGGAGCCTCGTCGACGGGCTCACCGATGGTGCCGTCGGGACGCAGGTTCTTCAGCTCGACCACGTTGCCGGAGGCGTCCTTGACGGTCGCAGCCTCCACGATCGTCGCGAGCGCCTTGCCGCGCAGGATCTCCTGCACGAGCTCGGGGATGTGGTTGTGCTCGAACATGTGGTTGGCGAACTCCTGCGGGTCCTGGCCGGACTGCTGGGCGCGCCGCACGAGGTGCTCGGAGAGCTCGGCCTGGTCGATGCCGAACTCCTCCTTCTTGGCGATCTTGTCGAGGATGAACTGGGCGGCGACGGCGTCGCGGACCCGGCGCTCGAGGTCGGCCTCGAACTCCTCCTGGGTCTGGCCCTCGTCCTCGAGGTACTTCTCCATGGTGATGCCGGCGAAGCCGAGCTGCTGCTCGACGTTGGCGCGGCGGGCGTTGAGCTCGTCGGTCACCATGACCTCGGGCAGCGGGATCTCGACCTTCTCCAGCAGGGCCTCGAGGACGGCGTCGCGGGCGGCGGCGGCCTGCTCGAGGCGCTTGCCGCGGCCCAGGCGCTCGCGCACGTCGGCGGTGAGCTCCTCGGCGGTGTCGAACTCCGAGGCGAGCTGGGCGAACTCGTCGTCGTACTCGGGCAGCTGCTGCTCCTGCACGGCGGAGACCTTGACGGTCACCTGGACCGGCTCGCCGACCAGGTCGCCACCGACGAGCTCGGAGTCGAAGGTCCTCTCCTCGCCGGCGGACATCCCGGCGAGCGCCTCGTCGAGGCCGTCGATCATGCCGCCGCGGCCGACCTTGTAGGACATGCCGGTGACCTCGCCGCCCTCGACGGTCTCGCCGTCCTTGGCCGCGACCAGGTCGATCGTCACGAAGTCGCCGTCGGCGGCCGCGCGCTCGACGGGAACCAGGGTGCCGAAACGCTCACGCAGCGCCTCGACCTGCTCCTCGACGTCGGCGTCGGAGATCTCGACGTCGTCCACGCTGGCCTCGAGGCCGTCGTAGGAGGGCAGCTCGAAGTCGGGCTTCACGTCGACCTCGGCGGTGAACTCGAGGGACTCGTTGTCCTCGAACTTCGTCACCTCGATCTCCGGCTGGGCGAGGGGCTCGAGGTCGTGCTCCTGCAGGGCGGCCATGTACTGCTGCGGGACGACGGCGTTGATCGCCTCGTCGAGGACCGGGCCGCGACCGATCTGGCGGTCGATGACCGCGGGCGGGACCTTGCCGCGGCGGAAGCCCGGGACGTTGATCTGCTTCGCGATCTTCTGGTACGCCGCGTCGAGGCTCGGCTTGAGCTCCTCGAAGGGCACCTCGACGGTCAGCTTGGCCCGGGTCGGGCTCAAGGTCTCGACGGCGCTCTTCACAAATGTCTCCTGATGCTGATGGTCGTGGGGTGACGTGCGGCAGCGCCCGGGCACGAGCCCGGCGACCGCAAACCCGATGAGTCTATCGACGCCGTGGGCACACGCCGAATCACGCCCGCGCGGTGCCGCAACGCCTGGGACAGGAGGCGACAGGAGGCGACGGGAGGGACAGGTGGGTCGGGGCGACAGGACTCGAACCTGCGATCTCCTGCTCCCAAAGCAGGCGCGCTAGCCACTACGCTACGCCCCGCCAAACGGGCCCTGCGCGCCTCGAGCGGGTGACGCGGGAGCCTGCTTGGAGCGGATGACGGGAATCGAACCCGCGTAGCCAGTTTGGAAGACTGGGGCTCTACCATTGAGCTACATCCGCGCGCGTCCCGACGACGTCGTGGTCGCCGGTGCGGGTGTCATCGTGCCACACCCGCGAGCGTGCGCCGCAACCGGCTCGCGAGGGTCAGCGGCGGTGGACGAGCAGCAGCGCGCGGTCGTCGTTGCGCGAGCCGAGGGCCTCGACGAGCCGGGTGGCCCCTCCCTCGAACTGACCCCGCAGGAGGTGCTCGGCCTGGCCGAGCATCCGGTCGATGCCGAGGGCGATGTCGCGGTTGCGCGTCTCGACCATGCCGTCGGTGTAGAGCAGCAGGGCGTCGCCGTGGCGCATCTCCCCCGACGTCGGCGGGAAGTCGGCGTCGTCGATGAGGCCCAGGATCGGCCCCTCGGACTCGAGGACCTCCCAGCGCCCCGAGCCCGCGTGGCGCAGGGCGGCGGGCGGGTGGCCGGCGCTGCGGATGTCGTAGTGGCCGGTCTCGAGGTCGAGGGAGAGGTGGATCGCGGTCGCGAACCCCTCGTCCCAGTCCTGCTGGAGCAGGAACCGGTTGGCGCCGGCCAGGAACTCGCTCGGCGGCAACGCGCTCAGCAGCCCGCCGATGGCCCCGCAGAGCAGCAGCGCCCGGGTCCCCGCACCCTGGCCCTTGCCGGAGACGTCGACCACGGCCACCTCGAGGCGACCCTCGACCCGGGAGGCGACGACGAAGTCGCCCGCGAAGGGGGTGCCGCCGGCCGACCGCAGCTCGGAGGCGGCGTACCACTCGTCGGGGAGGTCCGGGATGCCGCCCTGGCGCAGGATCCGGTCGCGCAGGTCGACGAACATCGTCTCGCCCTGGATGCCCGCGACGCCGAGGCGCGAGCGGCGGAAGGAGGACATCAGGACGAGGAAGCCGAGGCCGAAGATGATGATGACGGTCAGCGAGATGCGCAGGTTGATGTCCTGGGTGGGCACGACGAGCGCGAGCACCAGCAGCACGAACAGGACGAACCACGGCAGCTGCCGTGGGCCGAGGACGAGGCTCGACACGACGAGCGGCACCAGGAGGGTCACCAGCGGCGCGTCCTCGTCGAAGCGCCAGATGGCCAGGCCGATCAGGACGGTCGACACGACGAGCAGGACGAGCACGCGTGATCCCCGCGGGACGACCCGTCCCACGGCTGCGCCCAGCGATGGAGAACTCACGGCCGAGCTCCTCCCGCTGCGCCAGGCCCCTTGCTGGGAGATCGTACGGCCCGCGAGCGGAACTTCGGCTGGCATTGCGGACACCAGAAGACGTTGCGTCCGACGAGCACGCTCGTGCGGACGGTGCTGGTGCAGACCAGGCACGGCATCGACGTGCGGCGGTAGACGTACACCTCGCCCCCGTGGTCGTCGCGCCGCGGCTCGCGACCCATCGCCTCCGGGGTGTGCTCGGGACGCACCGTGTCGATGCGGCCGGTGCGCACGCCCTCGGCCATGAGCTCGACGAGGTCGGCCCACATCGCCTGCCACTGACCCACGCGGAGGGTGTTGCCCGGACGCAGCGGGTGGATGCGGTGCCGGAACAGCACCTCGGCTCGGTAGACGTTGCCGACCCCGGCGAGGACCTTCTGGTCCATCAGCAGGTCGCCGATCGCGCGAGGACTCCTCGAGATCCGCCGCCAGGCCAGGTCGGGGTCGGCGTCGGCGCGCAGCGGGTCCGGGCCGAGCCTGGCGAGCACCTGCTCCCGCTTCGCCGGACCGACGAGGTCGCACAGGATCGCCCCGCGCAGGTCCGCGTACGCCCGGGGGCGCGGGTCGCCCGCCTCGCCCGGGCCTGCGACGGTGACCAGGCGCAGGCGTACAGCTCCGACCGGGGCCGGCACCTCCTCTCCTGCGTCGAGGACGTGGACGTCGAAGCGTCCGATCAGGCCGAGGTGGACGTGGACGTAGCGCTCGCCCTCGAGCTCGACGAACAGGTGCTTGCCGGCGGACTCGGCGCCGACGAGGCGCGAGCCGTCGACCTGCTCCGCGTCGGCGGCGAAGCGCCCCTGCGGCGAGGTCACCCGGACGGCACGACCGGCGAACGCAGCGGCGAGGTCGTCGGCCAGCTTGCGGAGGGTGTGCCCCTCAGGCATCCGGCCCGCGGAGGGCAGACTCGGGCAGCGGCGGGAGCTCCTGCGTCTCGTCGTAGGTCGTCAGCTGGCCGATGCGGCGCACGTGGCGCTCGTCGCCGGAGAACGGCGTGGTCAGGAACACCTCGACGAAGCGGGTCATCTCCTCGAGCGAGTGCATCCGGCCGCCGACGGAGACGACGTTGGCGTCGTTGTGCTCGCGCGCGAGCACGGCGGTCTCCTCGGACCAGACGAGGGCGCAGCGGATGCCCTCGACCTTGTTGGCCGCCATCTGCTCGCCGTTGCCGGAGCCGCCGATCACGACGCCGAGGCTGTCCAGTCCCTCGGCCCGGTCGGCCGCCACGCCCTCTGCCGCCCGGAGGCAGAAGCAGGGGTAGTCGTCGAAGGCGTCGTAGACGAAGGGACCGTGGTCCACGATCTCGTAGCCCTGGTCGACCAGCCAGGTGACGAGGTGGTCCTTCAGGTCGAGGCCGGCATGGTCGGAGCCGAGGTGAACGCGCATGGGAGGAAGTCTGGCAGAGCCGCACGAGGCGGCCCCCAGCCGGTTCCGAGCCGCCCGGTCAGCGCGGAAGGGGCGGCACGTCATGGCGCGCGGTCGTCCGGGCAACCGGTCGCCATGACGTCCCGCAGCAGCGTCATGGCGCGCGGTCGTACGAGCGGCCGACGGCCGGCACGACTCAGCCGAGGTGCAGGTCGAGCCAGCCCGCCACCTGCCGCACCAGCGGCTCGGACGCGGTGAACTGCGCGTGCCGCCAGAAGCCGTGGGTCTGGCCGAGGCAGCGGATGCCGACGGTCTCGACCCCGGACTCGGCGATGCGACGGGCGAGCTCCTCGCCCTCGTCGCACAGGGGGTCGGCCTCCGCGGTCGCGACGAAGGTCGGCGGGAGCGTGTGCAGCCGGT
This sequence comes from Nocardioides ganghwensis, assembly GCF_014779655.1. Taxonomy (GTDB): domain Bacteria; phylum Actinomycetota; class Actinomycetes; order Propionibacteriales; family Nocardioidaceae; genus Nocardioides; species Nocardioides ganghwensis. The sequence continues at coordinate 29,519 of NZ_JACXYX010000027.1, read as the reverse complement.
CGGACAGCAGCGGCGCGAGGTCGGGGTCGTCCCAGTCGGCCTCGCTGCGGGCGTACTGCTGCCAGTACCAGGTCGCCTCGGACGCGTCGAAGCCCGACGCCGCCCCAACCTGCCACGACGGGAAGCTGTTGCGCGGGTCGAGGAACGGGTAGACGAGCGCGACGGCGTGGAAGAAGCCGGGGTTGCGCAGCGCCGCGACCAGCGCGAGGTTGCCGCCGGCGGAGTCGCCGTGGGCGGCGTACGGCCCCTGCGGACCGTGGCCGTCGCGCAGCCAGCGCACGACGGTGTCGAGGTCGTCAGGGGCCGCGGGGAACGGGTCCTCGGGCGGGCGGCGGTAGTCCACGCTCAGCACCGCGCGTCGGCCCCGGTTGGCCATCCGTCGGCAGATGCCGTCGTGGACGTCGACGTCGTTGAGGACGAAGCCACCGCCGTGGGCGTGGACGACGAGCCCCGGCATCGGGTCCGCGGGGGTGAACAGCCGGCACGGCACGCCGTGGGCGTCGACGTCCTCGACCGAGGCGACGTCCTCGCGGGGCTGGCGCAGGTTGAACCGGCGCACCTCCTCGCGGTGGGCGGCGAGGTCGAAGCCCGGCGCGCGGAGGTCGGGGCCGGTGTCGGCGGCGACCGCGGCACGGACCTCGGGGTACATCACGTCGCCCGCACCACCTTGAGGTTGAACTCGGCCGTGCCCAGCGACCCCATCAGGCGCAGCCACAGCGGCAGCCACATCTCCACGCCGCGCGAGGTCTCGATGCCGCCGAGGTCGATCACGTCGCGGTGGCCCAGCTCGGCCAGCACGCCGGTGACGAGACGCTTGGCGTCGGCGTCGTCGCCGCTGACGAAGACGCTCGTCGGCTCGGGGAGGAGGTCGGGGTGGGCCATCAGCTCGGCCGTCAGGGTGTTGAGCGACTTGACCACCCGCGCCTCGGGGAAGGCCCGCTGGACCTGCTCCCCCAGCGAGTCGGTGTCCTTGACGCTCAAGGTCGGCGGGAACCCGGCGGAGAAGTCGAGCGGGTTGGAGATGTCGAGGAGCACGACGCCGGCCAGGTCGCCGGCCTGCGCGAGCAGGTCGAGCGCACTCGCGCCGTTGCCGGCGTGCACGACGAGGTCGGCACCCGCCGTCGCCTCGGCGAACGTGCACAGCTCGACGCCTGGCAGCTCGCTCCACCCCTCGCGCGCCCGGGTCGCCGCCGGGTCCCGCGTGCCGAGGCGTACGACGTGGCCGAGCTCGGCGAGTCGTGGGGCGAGCGTGGCACCGACCGTGCCGGTGCCGAGGACTGCGACCTGCATGACGACCTCCTGGGGACTAGCGGGACATGAGCGCGTCGAGGCCCACCGCGACGGCGGCCGCCACCCGGAAGTCGACCCGCTGGTCCGGGACGGTGACGCGGTAGCGGTCGCCGATGGACATCTTGCGCTCGACGGAGAAGAGCGGGCTGCCCGCGGAGTCGACGAAGTCGAAGTGGATCGGGATGAAGTCGAGCTCCGTGAAGCGGCGCAGCAGCCCGGCGACCTGGTTGCGCTCCTGTCCGGTGCCGGTGTAGCCCGGGCCCTCGATGTGGAAGGTGGAGCGCAGCAGCGAGGCGCCGAAGTCCTTCCGGAAGAACCCGATCTGCGCCCCGGACTCGTCGGTGATGTCGTAGCCGGCATTGAGGTCGAGCTTCTTGCGGGCCTTGAAGCCGAACACGGGTCGCGCCTTGCTCGCGTCGGAGAAGAACGTGACCTGCTCCTTGAAGGCCATCCGCTTCTGCTCGGCGAGCGCCATGAGCCGCGTCGGGTTGCCGGCCTCGTCGGACTCGGAGACCTCGTAGCGGTTGACCATCAAGGTGAGCTTCTGCTTCACCACGAAGTGCGGCAGGTACATCTCGGCGGTGCTTCCGGCGGTCATGTGCCGAGCCTAGTCAGGCACCCGCGCGGGCGAGCTCTTCCTCGACCACCGAGGGGTCGAGCTTGGTGAAGACCGGCGTCGGCTTGTCGACCTTCGCACCGACGGTCACGGGCCGCGACTCCCAGGCGGGGGTCCCGGTGTACTCGCCGGTGATGATCGAGTACGACGTGTGGCCCGCGCCGTTGCCGGGCTCGAGCTCGTCCACCTGCTCGACGCGCGGCATCGGCATGAACTCGCCCTCGCCGCCCAGCACCGCGTGCACCTTGTTGGCCGAGTGCGGGAGGAACGGGGAGAGGAGCGTGTTGCAGTCGCTCACGCACTGGGCCGCGACGTGCAGGACGGTGCCGAGGCGCTCACGCTGCGACTCGTCCTTCATCTTGTAGGGCTCGGTCACGGTGAGGTACTTGTTCACCTCGCCGACCACGCGCATCGCCTCGGCGATCGCGGCCCGCAGCCGGTGCTTCTCGACGAGGCCGCCCACGGTGTCGAAGCCGCCGCGGACGGTCGCGAGCACCTGCTCGTCGACCTCCTCGAGCGCTCCCGCGGGCGGGATCTCGCCGAAGCTCTTGGCGATCATCGTCGCGGTGCGGTTGACCAGGTTGCCCCAGCCCGCCACCAGCTCGGAGTTGTTGCGGGTGACGAAGTCGGCCCAGGTGAAGGCGGCGTCGGAGGTCTCCGGCCCGGCGGCGCAGATGTAGTAGCGCAGCGCGTCGGGGCCGTAGCGCGCGAGGAAGTCGCCGACGTAGATGACGTTGCCGCGGCTGGTGGAGAACTGCGAGTCGCCGAAGGTGAGGAACTCGCTGGAGACCACCTCGGTCGGCAGGTTGAGGCTGCCGAAGGTCCCGGCGTCACCACCGCGCGAGCCCTGGCCGTTGTAGGCGAGGAGCTCCGCGGGCCAGATCTGGGAGTGGAAGACGATGTTGTCCTTGCCCATGAAGTAGTAGGACTCGGCGTCGCCGTCGTTCCACCACTCGCGCCACTTGTCCGGCTCCCCCAGCCGGCGGGCCCACTCGATCGAGGCGGAGAGATAGCCGATGACCGCGTCGAACCAGACGTAGAGCCTCTTGGTCGGCTGGTCCTCCCAGCCGGGGACGGGGATGCCCCAGTCGATGTCGCGCGTCATCGCGCGCGGCCGGATCTCCTTGAGGATGTTCTGGCTGAACTTGATGACGTTGGGGCGCCACAGGCCGGTGGCCTCGCGCTGGTCGAGCCACTCCCCCAGCGCGTCGGCGAGGGCGGGCAGGTCGAGGAACCAGTGCTGGGTGTCGATGAACTGCGGCGTCTCCCCGTTGATCCGCGACTTCGGGTCGATCAGGTCGGTCGGGTCGAGCTGGTTGCCGCAGTTGTCGCACTGGTCGCCGCGCGCCCCGGCGTACTTGCAGATCGGGCAGGTGCCCTCGATGTAGCGGTCCGGGAGCGTACGGCCGGTGGACGGGCTGATCGCGGTCTTCGTGGTCTCCTCGACCATGTAGCCGTTGCGGCGGCAGGTCTCGAACATCTCCTGCACCACCGCGTAGTGGTTGCCCGTGGTCGTGCGGGTGAAGAGGTCGTAGGACAGCCCGAGGCCGCACAGGTCGTCGACGATCACCTGGTTGTACTTGTCGACGAGCTCCCGCGCGGGCACGCCCTCGTTGTCGGCGAGCACCAGGATCGGCGTGCCGTGCTCGTCGGTGCCGCTGACCATCAGGACGTCGTGGCCCGCCATCCGCATGAACCGGCTGAACACGTCGGAGGGCACGCCGAAACCGGCGACGTGGCCGATGTGGCGCGGGCCGTTGGTGTACGGCCAGGCGACGGCGGACAGGACACGAGTCATGGCGCAAGCCTAGTGAGGCTGGCGAACCGGTTCCGAGCCGGTACCACGGCGACCGGGCGCAGCACCTTAGGGTGGCGCCGACCGGCCGCTGGGAGGTGGGATGTCGATCGACCTGGTGCTCATGCTGTCGGTGGCCGTGACCGGCGGCCTGCTGGCCCACGCACTGCGACTGCCGCCCATGGTCGGCTTCCTGCTCGCCGGGTTCGTGCTCGCCGGGTTGGGCGTGACCGGCACGCCCGCCCTGGACACGCTGGCGGACCTCGGCGTGGTGCTGCTGCTGTTCGCCATCGGGCTGAAGTTCGACATCCGCGTGCTGGTACGTCGCGAGGTGCTCGGCGTGAGCGCGGTGCACGCGCTCCTGAGCATCGTGCTGGTGCTGACCCTTCTCGCGGCCGCCGGAGCCGTCGGCGTGGGGCTCCTCGCCGACGTCGAGGGCGCCGACCTGGTGCTGGTGGCGCTCGCACTCTCCTTCTCCAGCACGGTGGTCGCGGTCAAGGTGCTCGAGGAGCAGAACGCCGCGCGATCACTCCCCGGACGCACCACCATCGGGATCCTGGTCGTGCAGGACCTGGTCGCCGTGGCCGTCCTGGCCGTCGTCGAGGGTGAGGCGCCCCGCTGGTGGGCGCCACTCCTCCTGCTCCTGGTGCCCGCCTCGTGGCCCGCGCGCCGCATGCTCGCCCGGCTCGACCACGGCGAGCTGCTCACGCTCGTCGGCGTCGCCCTCGCACTGGTCCCCGGTTACGCCCTGTTCGACGCGGCCGGGTTGAAGGGAGACCTCGGAGCCCTCGCGATCGGCGTGCTGCTCGCGCCCTCGCCGCGGGCGGAGGAGGTGGCCAAGTCCGTCTTCTCCGTCAAGGAGCTGCTGCTGGTCGCCTTCTTCCTGTCGGTCGGCCTGCACGGCGCGCCCGACGCGTCCGGCATCGCGCTGGCGGTGGCGCTGGTGGCGCTGGTGCCGCTGAAGGCCACCCTCTTCGCGCTGCTGCTGCGGGCGTGCGGCTTCCGCGTACGGACGGCCACCCGCGCGGCCGTCTCGCTCGCGAGCTTCTCGGAGTTCGCGCTCATCGTCGTCGTGGCGGCGGCCTCCGCCGGCGCCCTGGACCCCGAGTGGCTGGTCGTGGTCTCGACGGCGGTCGCGCTGAGCTTCGTCGCCGCGTCGGTGACGAGCGCGGCCGTCGACGGCGTGTCGGCCGCGGCATCGCGCCGCGTCCCCGACCCCCGACGCCTGCACCCGGAGGAGCGTCCCGTCGACCTGCGGGGTGCTGACGCCCTCGTGCTGGGGATGGGACGCCTGGGACGGGCGGCCAGCACCAGGCTCGTCGAGGGCTACGGCCTGCGGGTCACCGGCGTCGACTCCGACGCCGCGCGAGCCGGGGACCTGACCGCCGAGGGGCTGCACGTGGTCGAGGGCGACGCCACCGACCCGCTCTTCTGGGCCCGGGTCCGGGACGAGGGCACCGTGCGGCTGGTCCTCCTGGCGATGCCGTTCCACGGCAGCAACCTCGCAGCGCTCGAGCAGCTGCAACGCAGCGGGTTCGGGGGGTCGGTGACCGCCGTGACGCGCTACGACGAGGAGGTCGCCCAGCTCGTGGAGCGGGCGGCCGTCGTCGGCCTGTACGACGCGGCCGGCGCCGAGCTGGCCGACCGCGCGGTGCGCACGGCCGACCCCGGCGTCAGCTGAAGTCGAGGTCTCCCGTGCGCGAGCGCTTGAGCTCGTAGAAGTAGGGGAACTTGGCGACGGCGACGGCCCCGTCCCACAGCTCGCCGGCCTCCTCGCCGCGCGGGATCTTCGACAGCACCGGACCGAAGAACGCCGAGCCGTTGATGTGGATGGTCGGGGTCCCGACGTCGTCGCCGACGGCGTCCATGCCCTCGTGGTGGCTCTTGGCGACGGCGTCGTCGAGCGAGGCGTCGTCCCAGGCGTCGATCAGGTCGGCCGGCAGGCCGACGTCGGCCAGCGACGCGGCGACGGTCTCCTCCGAGAGCTCCTCGCCGTTGTTGTGGCGACGGGTGCCGATCGCGGTGTACCAGTCGCCGAGGGTCTTGTTGTCGTACAGCTCGGCGATCCGGATCGCCACCCGGACCGGCTTCTCGGTGCCCTGGAGCATCTCGCGGTAGTCGGCCGGGATGTCCTTGTCCTTGTTGAGGTAGGCCAGCGACATCACGTGCCACTGCACGTCGATGTCGCGGACCTGCTCGACCTCGCGGATCCAGCGCGACGTGATCCAGGCGAAGGGACAGAGCGGGTCGAACCAGAGGTCAGCGGTAGCCATGTCCACCACAAGCCCTCGCCTCGGCCACGTATTCCCCACCTGTGTGGGCCGGGCCACAACCCCGGTGGCAGGATGCCCGCATGCCTGGAACCAACCTCACCCGGGACGAGGCCGCCACCCGCGCCGCGCTCCTGGACGTCTCGGCGTACACCGTCGACCTGGACCTGACGTCAGCCACCCGACCCGAGGAGACCACCTTCGTCTCCACCACCACGCTGGAGTTCACCTGCCGCGAGCCCGGCGCCAGCACGTTCGCCGACCTGGTCGCACCGACGGTCCGCGAGATCACGCTCAACGGACGCAGCCTCGACCCCGCCACGGCGTACGCCGACAGCCGCATCGCGCTCGACGACCTCGAGGCGACCAACACGCTCGTCGTCACCGCCGACTGCGCCTACTCCAACACCGGCGAGGGCCTGCACCGCTTCGTCGACCCTGCCGACGGCAGGGTCTACCTCTACAGCCAGTTCGAGGTGCCTGACGCCCGGCGCGTCTTCACCACCTTCGAGCAGCCCGACCTCAAGGCCGTCTTCACCTTCAACGTCACCGCGCCGTCGCACTGGGTCGTGGTCTCCAACGCCGCCACCCCCGAGCCGACCGACGCCGGCGACGGTGCGTCGCTGTGGAGCTTCCCGACCACCAAGCGGATGTCGACCTACATCACCGCGATCGTCGCCGGCGAGTACCACGGCGAGTTCGACACCTACGAGGGCAAGTTCGGCACGATCCCGCTCGGCCACTACTGCCGCCAGTCGCTCAAGGAGCACCTGGACACGGCCGAGCTCGTCAAGCTCACCAAGCAGAGCTTCGCGTGGTTCGAGGAGCAGTTCGACTACCCCTACCCGTTCGGCAAGTACGACCAGCTCTACGTCCCCGAGTACAACGCCGGCGCGATGGAGAACGCCGGCTGCGTGACGCTGCGCGACGAGTACCTCCCCCGCAGCCGTCAGCCGCGCTCGTTCTTCGAGTTCCGCGCCTCGGTCATCACCCACGAGATGGCCCACATGTGGTTCGGCGACCTCGTCACGATGAAGTGGTGGGACGACCTCTGGCTCAACGAGTCGTTCGCCGAGTGGGCCTGCTACTGGTGCGAGGCCAACGCCACCGAGTTCGACGACGCCTGGACGGGCTTCGCCAACGCCCGCAAGCAGACCGGCTACCGCGCCGACCAGCTGCCCTCGACGCACCCGATCGCGGCCGACAACGTCGACCTGCACGCCGTCGAGGTCAACTTCGACATGATCACCTACGCCAAGGGCGCGTCGGTGCTCAAGCAGCTCGTGGCGTGGGTGGGCATCGAGCCGTTCCTCGAGGGCCTGCGCGCCTACTTCAAGGAGTGGGAGTACGGCAACCCCGAGTTCAAGGACCTGCTCACCACGCTCGAGAAGTCCTCGGGCCGTGAGCTCCAGGGCTGGGCGCAGGAGTGGCTGCAGACCGCCGGCGTCAACACCCTCGCGCCGGCGTTCGAGCTCGACGGCGAGGGCGCCTACTCGTCGTTCTCCGTCGAGCAGACGGCCCACGAGGACTGGCCGACGCTGCGGCGCCACCGCCTCGGCATCGGCCTCTACGACGAGGTCGAGGGCCGCCTGGTCCGTCGCGACTACCTCGAGATCGACGTCGAGGGCGCCAGCACCGAGGTGCCCGAGCTGGTCGGCGTCAAGCAGCCCGCGCTGCTGCTGCTCAACGACGAGGACCACGCCTACGCCAAGATCCGCCTCGACGAGCGGTCCATGGCCACCGCGATCTCGGCTCTGTCCACGTTCGACGACTCCCTGCCGCGCGCGCTCGTGTGGGGTGCCGCGTGGGACATGACCCGCGACGGTGAGATGCGCACCCGCGACTGGGCGGACCTCGTGCTCGCCAACATCGGCGCGGAGACCGACGCGTGGGCGGTCACCCGGATCCCGGCCTCGACCGCACTGGCCGTCAACTTCTACTCCGCCCCCGCCCACCGGTCGGAGCTGAAGGCGCGATGGGAGACTGGCCTGCGCGAGCTCCTGCTCGCCGCCGAGCCGGGCAGCGACCACCAGCTCACCTTCGCCCGGTCGTACGCCGGCGCCGCGCACAGCGACGCGGCGCTCGACGACCTGATCGGCCTGCTCGACGGGTCGTTCGAGGTCGAGGGCCTCGCGATCGACCAGGACATGCGCTGGGCGCTCATCACCGCCCTCGCCAAGCAGGGTCGCTTCGGGGACGCCGAGATCGACGCCGAGCTCGAGGTCGACAAGACCATCTCCGGCCAGGAGCAGGCCGCGGCCGCGCGCGCCGCCCAGCCGACCGCCGAGGCCAAGGCCGCCGCCTGGGACGCGCTCGTCGACCCGGCCACGCCCAACGAGACCTCGCGCGAGATCGCGTTCTCGATCTTCCGGTTCGGCCAGGAGGACGTGCTCGAGCCCTACCTCGAGAAGTTCCTGACCGCCTCGGAGACGCTCGTCGACGTGCTGGGCTTCCACAAGGCGTCGACGATCCTCGAGCACGGCTTCCCCAGGCCGCTCGGCTCGGAGGCCACGCTCGCGCGCCTCGACGAGTGGCTCGCCGACAACAAGGCGCCCAAGCAGGCGCAGCGCTACGTCGGCGAGGCGCGCGCCGAGATCGCCCGGGCCCTGACGGCCCAGCGGTACGACGCCCGCTGAGCGAGGCGTACGAACGACCGAAGCCCCCTCCCGCGAGCGGATCGCGGGAGGGGGCTTCGTCGTGTCCGTCAGGCCCCGCTCGCCGTCAGGCGTGGAGCGTGTTCTGCGGGCGGGCGTGCTCGGCCAGCATCGCGATGCCGCGCTGGAGGCCCGCGGCGAGGTTGCCGGCGGCGAACTCCGAGGACATCGTCAGCACGGCCAGCTCGACCTCGGCGTCGGTCAGGTGCCGGCGCACGTCACCGCCGGTCACGACCTCGACGACGCGTCGGCGCGGGTCGACGAGCACGAGCACGCTGCGTGCGGGGGCGACGAGACGGTTGTGCAGCCGGGTCGCCCAGGCGCGCGTGTCGTCACCCTCGGCCGGCCCGACATAGACCGAGAACTCGAAGCGGCACGTCTGCTCGGCGAGACGGATGGCCTTGTCGAGGGACAGCCGGTCGGTCTCGCTCAGCTCACCAGCTGCCACTGGCGCCACCCGCCCGGGAGTCCGCGCCGTCGGGCGCGGGCAGCTCGGCGACACCCTGACGGGGGCCGCCGATCCACTGGGCCTCGCCGGCGGAGTGGTCGGGCAGCAGCTTCTCGCCACGGATCATGGCGGGCAGGTAGACCGCGACCGCGATGATCACGAACAGCAGCAGCGGCGCCCCGAGGAAGATGCCGAGGCTGTGCAGGGCGTCGAGGCCCTGGTGCTCGGTCTGGTCGCCCCAGCCAGCAGGCACGTCGGCGTGGGCCGGCGCGGAGAGCAGGGCCAGGGCGGGGGCCGCGGCCACGACGGCTGCGCGCCCGGCCCAGCGGGCGTACGCGCTGCGGGGCGAGCGGGAGGGGCTGACGTGCAGGCTGACGTGCGTGGTCACGGCTACAAGGCTATCGCCATACTGGCGGGCATGCCTCACCCCCTCACCACCCCGATCATCAACGTGACCGAGGTCTCCGGGAGCGAGACCGAAACCCTGAACCTGATGTCCACCTGCGGACCCGACGAGAACATCTGCGGCTGGGTCTTCGACCAGACCGGGAACCAGCAGCTGGCCAACGTCGCGGACTGGGTCGTCGGCAAGCCGTCGGCCCTGGTGGGACTGATCCTCATCGGACTCACGGTCCGGTGGCTGCTCCACCGGCTGATCGACCGCGTCGTGCTGAAGGCCGAGCACGGGATGCTGCCCAACCGGGTCAGCCGCGCCATCGCCGGCGGTCGGATGGGAGCCGCGCTCAACCTGCGCGAGGACCCCGCCTACACCCGGCGCGTCCAGCGCGCCGCCACCATGGGCTCGCTGCTCAAGAGCATCGTCACCGGCGTCGTGATGGTCGTGATCGCGCTGATGTTCATCGCCGAGCTCGGCTACGACATCGCGCCGCTCATCGCCAGCGCCGGCATCATCGGCGTCGCGATCGGCTTCGGCTCGCAGGCGCTGGTCAAGGACTTCCTGTCCGGCATCTTCATGATCTTCGAGGACCAGTACGGCGTGGGCGACGAGGTGGACCTCGGTGAGGCCGTCGGCACCGTGGAGGCCGTCAGCCTGCGCGTCACGCGGCTGCGCGACGTCAACGGGACGGTCTGGTACGTCCGCAACGGCGAGATCCTGCGCGTGGGCAACATGAGCCAGAACTGGGCCCGCACCGTGCTCGACGTGAGCGTGGGGTACGGCGAGGACCTCGCCCGCGTGCGCAGCGTGCTGGCCGACGTCGCCCACGACCTCTGGGAGGACGAGGACTTCAAGGGCCGCATCATCGAGGAGCCCTCGGTGTGGGGCGTGCAGGACCTCGGGCCGGACGCCGTGGTCGTGCGCGTGGCGCTCAAGACGGCTCCCCTCGAGCAGTGGGCGGTCGCCCGCGAGATGCGCCAGCGCATCAAGTACCGCTTCGACCACGAGGGCATCGAGATCCCCTTCGCCCAGCGCGTGCTGTGGATGCGCGACGGCGACCCGCGGCAGCCCGACGGCGACGCCGCCGACTCGCCCGCCGAGCCCCCGGCCGGCACCCCGCCGGCACAGGGTCCCGCCCGCGCCGAGGGGCCCGCCTGAGCGCGCGAGCAGGCACCGGACACAATGGCCGGGTGACGACCACGTTCTACGACGAGATCGGCGGCGAGGCGACGATCCGCACGATCGTCCACCGCTTCTACGAGGGCGTGGCCGACGACGAGCTGCTGCGGCCGATGTACCCCGAGGAGGACCTCGGCCCGGCCGAGGAGCGCTTCACGTTGTTCCTCGTGCAGTACTGGGGCGGGCCGACGACGTACGGGGACACGCGCGGGCACCCGCGCCTGCGGATGCGTCACGCGCCGTTCCGGGTGACCCCCGAGGCCGCCCAGCGCTGGCTCGTGCACTTCCGGGCGGGCCTGGACGAGGCCGACCTCACCGAGGAGCAGGACGCACGCTTCTGGGACTACGTGACCCACGCGGCCCAGTTCATGGTCAACTCGATGGACTAGCGGCCGCGACGATCTCGCGGAAGGCGTCGGGGACGGGCGCCGGCCGCCCGCTGGCGCTGTCGATGCAGACCCCCACGACGCGCGCGCGGGCGAGGACCTCGTCGCCGTCGCGCACCACGGACTCGAAGACGACCGAGGTGCTGCCCAGGTGGGAGACCCACGTACGGCAGTCGTAGGGCTCGGCGCGGAACAGGATCGGGCGCCGGTAGTCGACGTCGGTCTGCGCGACAACGAGGTGGTAGCCCTCACCGAGCTCGCGGCCGCTGGCCACCATCAGCTGGATCCGCGCCTCCTGGAAGTACTCGAAGTACTTCACGTTGTTGACGTGGCCGTAGACGTCGACGTCGCTGAACCGCACGTGGACCGGGTAGTGCCCGCCCGGCACGTCGACCACCTCGGGCGCCGGGCGCGGCCGGACGGGCTCGTCCGGCTCGAGGAGCCGCGACAGCGACTCGTGCTCCTCCGCGTGCAGCCGCCGCGGGCGCTCGGTGGCGAAGACGTACGGGGTCAGCACCGTGCGCGCGCGGAGGAACACGGTGCGCCCACCCGACTCGTCCTCCTCGAAGACCTCGTAGGCCATGGTGAAGCTGGCCGCGCGGATCTCGGTCACCCAGCACTCGATCGCCACCGGCTCGAAGCCGAAGGTCAGCGAGGACACGTACGTCACCTCGTGCCGGACCACCACCACGCCCTCGGCCAGGTCCTCGGCCCGGCTGTCGGGGGCGTGGGTGCGGAACATGTCGACCCGCGCCTCCTGGAGGTAGTCGACGTAGGTGACGTTGTTGACGTGGCCCAGCAGGTCGAGGTCGGCCCACCTCAGCGGGCAGCGGTACAGATGGCGCACGACCCGATCGTCGCAGATGCGACCGGGGCCGGCGATCAGTGTGCGAAGTGCAGACGGCCGTAGTAGGTCGGGATCGACTCGTGACGGGCCCGGCGGTCGCGTCGGGCCTCGCGCACGGCGACGGGCGCGACGGCGAGCACGGTGACCAGGCCGACGAGGAGCACCACGCCCACGAAGGACAGGTAGGGAGCGAGGGCGGTGCTGGCGAGGAGCTGCATGGGGGCCTTCCTTCTACAGATGTAGGTTCTACGTATGTAGAAGACTACGCTGCCCTCGCCGAACCGCAAGCCGGACCACAGGTGTCCTGCATCACCGCGGTCGGGAGAGGAGACCCGGTGAGCCCCAGGAACGACGCCCTGTCGCCGCGCCGCCGCGAGATCCTCTCTGCGGCGACGACCGTGCTGGCGAGGAGCGGCAACCGCGGCCTCACCCACCGCGCGGTCGACCGCGCGGCCGGCCTCCCCGAGGGGAGCTCGTCGGCCTACTTCCGCACCCGCGACGCCCTCCTGGGCGCGCTCGGGAAGTTCGTCGCCGACCGGCTGGCGGCAGACGTCGCGGCGCTGGGCACGCGCCTGGCGTGCTGCCCGGGCGACCACGAGCGCGCCGTCGCGGAGGTGTCCACCCTGTTCTCCCAGTGGCTCGAGCAACCGGACCTGCTCGCGGCGAGGCTCGAGCTGACCGTCGCCGCGACCCGCGACGCCCGGCTCGCCGAACGGTTCACCCAGTGGCGCGAGGACCTCGTCGGCATGGTCCGCGACGTCCTGGCCGACGCGGGCAACGACCCGGGATCCGCGGAGGCACTCGTCGCCGCCCTCGACGGCGTGCTGCTCGCCTCGCTCCTGCTGCCCCCGGACCGCCGCGGCGCGTTCGTGGCGAGCAGCGTCGACCTCCTGCTCGCCGGGTTCGACCCGGGCCAGGGGCAGGGCTGACCGGCTGCGGCGCTAAGGTGCCGGGAGACCATGCAACCCACGAGTAACCGGAGTTCTCCATGCCCGAGGCAGTGATCGTTTCCGCAGCGCGCTCCCCCATCGGCCGGGCCAACAAGGGCTCGCTCAAGGACTTCCGCCCCGACGACCTCACCGCCCTCGTCGTCCAGGCCGCGCTCGACAAGATCCCCGACCTCGACCCTGCGGCCATCGAGGACCTCCTCCTCGGCTGCGGACTGCCCGGCGGCGAGTCGGGCAACAACATGGCGCGCGTCGTGACGACGCTGCTCGGGCTCGAGGTCCCGGGCGCCACCGTCACCCGCTACTGCTCCTCGTCGGTGCAGACCACCCGCATGGCGTTCCACGCGATCAAGGCCGGCGAGGGCGACATCTTCGTCTCCGCCGGCGTCGAGACCGTGTCCCGCTTCGCCAAGGGCACCTCCGACCACCTCCCCGGCACCCGCAACCCGCTCTTCGACGAGGCCGGCGCGCGCACCGAGGAGTACGCCAAGGGCGGCCAGGACTGGCACGACCCCCGCGAGGACGGCCTGCTCCCCGACATCTACATCGCGATGGGCCAGACGGCGGAGAACGTCGCCCGGCTGCGCGGGCTGGACCGCAAGGAGCTCGACGAGTTCGCCGTACGCTCGCAGAACCTCGCCGAGAAGGCGATCGCCGACGGCTTCTGGGAGCGCGAGATCACGCCGGTCACCACTCCGGACGGCACGGTGGTGACCAAGGACGACGGCCCGCGCGCAGGCGTGACGTACGACGCCATCGCCGGCCTCGACCCGGTCTTCCGCCCCGACGGCGTCGTCACCGCGGGCAACTGCTGCGCGCTCAACGACGGCGCGGCCGCGGTCGTCATCATGTCGGACACCAAGGCGGCCGAGCTCGGCCTCACCCCGCTGGCCCGCATCGTGTCGACCGGCGTGTCCGGCCTGTCCCCCGAGATCATGGGCCTCGGCCCCGTCGAGGCGACGCGGAACGCCCTGAGGTACGCCGGCATGACCATCGACGACATCGACCTCGTCGAGATCAACGAGGCGTTCGCCGCCCAGGTCGTGCCGTCCTACCAGGACCTCGGCATCGACCTCGACCGCCTCAACGTCAACGGCGGCGCGATCGCGGTCGGCCACCCGTTCGGCATGACCGGGGCCCGGCTGCAGAACACGATGCTCAACAGCCTCGACTGGCACGACAAGTCCACCGGGCTCATCACCATGTGCGTCGGCGGCGGCCAGGGCATGGCGATGATCCTCGAGCGGGTCTCCTGAGCCTGAGCCGAACGGGCGCTCGTCGGCACTAGGCTGCCGTCATGACCGTGACGGGGGAACCGCGCTGGCTCGACGACGACGAGCAGCACTCCTGGCGTGCCCTGATGATGGGCATGACCCTGCTGCTCGAACGGCTCGACGACGACCTGCGGCGCGAGTTCGGCATGTCCCTGACCGAGTACGAGGTACTGGTGCGCCTCTCCGAGCGACCCGGCCGCGCGATGCGGATGGCCCAGCTCGCCGACGCCATGGCGTACTCGCGCAGCCGGGTGACGCACACGGTCGCCCGGATGGAGGCGGCCGGCTACGTGACCCGCGGCACGACGCCAGAGGACGGGCGCGGCGTGGTGGCCACCATGACCGAGGCGGGCCACGACCTGCTCGTCAAGGCCGCGCCGTGCCACGTCGAGAGCGTGCGACGCAACGTGGTCGACCTCGTGCCGGCCGAGGACTTCGCCGCCGTGGGCCGCGTGTTCGACCGGATCTCCGACCACCTGGTGACCCGGCACCCGGAGTCGGAGATCAGGTAACCGGGTCTCGATACAGCCGTTGCGCGACCTCGTCCCTCGGTCGCGGGCCACTCGACCTGGCCGGGCCCACGCCGGCCGCTCGTTCCTCGCGGCCGGCTGCCCGGCTCATCAGTCGCGCGTCAGGCGGCGGTGCGTGACCCGGTGCGGTCGCGCGGCCTCGATGCCGAGGCGCTCGACCTTGTTCTCCTCGTAGGACGCGAAGTTGCCCTCGAACCAGAACCACTTGGCCGGGTCCTGGTCGTCGCCCTCCCACGCGAGGATGTGGGTCGCCACGCGGTCGAGGAACCACCGGTCGTGGGAGGTGACCACGGCGCAGCCGGGGAAGTCGAGCAGCGCGTCCTCGAGCGAGGACAGGGTCTCCACGTCCAGGTCGTTGGTGGGCTCGTCGAGGAGCAGCATGTTGCCGCCCATCTTGAGGGTGAGCGCGAGGTTGAGGCGGTTGCGCTCACCACCGGAGAGCACGCCGGCCTTCTTCTGCTGGTCGGGGCCCTTGAAGCCGAACGACGCGACGTAGGCGCGGCTGTTCATCTCGAAGTTGGCGACCTTGATGAAGTCGAGCCCGTCGGAGACGACCTCCCAGACGTTCTTGTTGGGGTCGATGCCGCCACGGCTCTGGTCGACGTAGGAGATCTTCACGGTCTGGCCGACCTTGAGCTCACCGGCGTCGGGCTCCTCCTGGCCGGTGATCATCCGGAAGAGCGTGGTCTTGCCGACGCCGTTGGGGCCGATCACGCCGACGATGCCGGCACGCGGGAGCTTGAAGGAGACGTCGTGCATGAGGGTGCGACCCTCGAAGCCCTTCGCGAGGTTGTCGGCCTCGAGCACGATGTCACCGAGGCGTGGCCCGGCCGGGATGTTGATCTCGGAGGTGTCGATCTTGCGCATCCGGTCGGCCTCGGCCGCCATCTCCTCGTAGCGCGCGAGTCGCGACCTGCTCTTCGTCTGGCGGGCCTTGGCGTTGGAGCGGACCCACTCCAGCTCCTTCTCGAGCATCTTGGCACGCTTGGCGTCCTTCTGACCCTCGACCTTGAGCCGGTCGCGCTTGGTCTCGAGGTAGGTCGAGTAGTTGCCCTCGTAGCCGTGGATCTGGCCGCGGTCGACCTCCGCGATCCACTCGGCGACGTTGTCGAGGAAGTAGCGGTCGTGGGTGATGGCCATGACGGCGCCGGGGTAGGACTTGAGGTGGCCCTCGAGCCACTGGACCGACTCGGCGTCGAGGTGGTTGGTGGGCTCGTCGAGGAGCAGCAGGTCCGGCTGCTCGAGGAGCAGCTTGCACAGGGCGACGCGGCGACGCTCACCGCCGGACAGGTTGTCGACCAGCACGTCCGGCGGCGGGCAGCGCAGGGCGTCCATGGCCTGGTCGAGCCGGCTGTCGAGGTCCCACGCGTTGGCGTTGTCGAGCTCGGTCTGGAGGTCCCCGGTCTCCTGCATGAGAGCGTCCTGGTCGGCGTCGGGCTCGCCCATCTCCATGTAGGCCTCCTCGAGGCGCTTCATCTTGCCCTTGAGCTCGGCGACAGCCTCCTCGACGTTCTCCAGGACGGTCTTGCCCTCGCTCAGCGGCGGCTCCTGCTGGAGCATGCCGACCGTGGCCTCGGGGTCCTTGATCGCGTCGCCGTTGTTGGCGTGCTCGAGCCCCGCCATGATCTTGAACAGCGTGGACTTGCCCGCGCCGTTGGGTCCGACGACGCCGATCTTGGCGCCGTGGAGGAACGAGAGGGTGACGTTGTCGAGGACGACCTTGTCACCATGGGCCTTGCGCACGTTGCGCAGCGTGAAGACGTACTCAGCCATGCGGGCGAGCCTACGGGGAAGCGCGCCCCCGCCGACAATCGCGCCCCGGCTCACGCCGCCTGCGGCGCGGACCCGAGCGCGGGCTCGGGTGCGGGCTCGGGTGCAGGCTCGGCGGCGGGCTCCACGGCCGCCTCGGCAGCCGCCGCCCGGGTGAACCTCGCGGTGCCGTGGGTCAGGTCGTGCCCCACCGAGGTCGCGACGACCTCGAACGAGGTCTGCGGCTTGCCGTCGCGCTCCCACACGTCGGCCACCAGCCGGCCGTGCACCACCACCGGGTCGCCGTTGCCGAGCGAGGCGGCGACGTGGCGCGCCAGCCGGTTCCACACCTTGACGGTGTGCCACGACGTGGTGCCCTTGACCCACTCGCCGTCGCGGTAGCGGGTGGGGGTGCAGGCGAGGCGGAACGAGGCGACCGCGCGGCCGCCGGCGACCTCACGGAGGGCGACGTCCCCGCCGATCCAGCCGGTCAGGGTGATGTGGGTGTCGTTCATGTGATGACTCCTCGGGTCGGGCGACGGTGGTCCGCCGCGATGACCCAAGGCTCCGCAGTCCGACCGACAGCACGGGCCGACCACAGGCGTGCCCTGTGGAGGAACGGCCCGAGGAGCCGCCTGTGGACGCCTGCCGGCCCGGAACCGGGCCCGCCGCTTCAGCGCAGGGCCGCCGTGAGCCCCTCGCGCACCGCGGCGTACGACGCCAGCTCGGCCTCGATCGGGGCGACCACCAGCTCGCTGGAGACCTCGGAGATCGCGTCGCGCAGCCGCTTGTCGGCGGTGCGCGCCCGCTTGCGCGCGGTGGCGGCGACCAGCCACCGGCTCACCAGGGCGAGAAGCAGGCCCAGGCCGATCCCGCCGAGCAGCAGCAGCGTCGGGAGCGGGAACGCGCCGATCTCCGGGGTCGGCGGCTCGGGGAGCCGGGCGTACGAACCCAGGGCGAGCAGGGCGAGCCAGCCCGCGCCGACGAGGGCGGAGATGATCAGGACGTACTGGAGGACCCGCACCAGGCCGGCCCACGCCGGGATCCGCGCGGCGCCGAGGTCGGTGGCGGCGACGGCCCTGTCGAGGCGCTCGTTGATGTCGGGCAGCCGCGAGACCGAGGCCGCCCGCACGGATGCGGCCCACGAGGGAGCCATCCCCTCGCCGACCTGGTCGGCGAGCGCGCGGACCTCGGTGTCGACCCGGGCGCGCTGCACCCCGGTCGCCTTCGGCACGGACGTCCGGGCGGTGCCGGTGAGCTCCTTGCCCGCCGCGCCGAGGTCGAGGTGGAGCCGCTTGAGGGGGTCGGGTTTCAGCCGGGAGAACCATGCCGTGACGGGCCAGCCGGTGGCGCGGTTGGCACGCAGGCGCGTCGAGTCGGCGACGGCCTTGACGACGGTGGGGACACCGGCGGCGTCGGCGAACGCGTCGTCGAGGGCGGCCACGCGCTCCTTAGACAGGGTCGGGGGCTTCCCGGTGCCGACGGCCTGCTCGAGCCGCTCCGCAGCGGACCGCACGTCGGCCTCCAGCCGCGAGCGGGTGACCTTCTTCTCCGCGACGCGCTTGGCGACCATGCCGCGGAGCTCGTCGATGCCCCAGCCGTGGCGGGCGCTGACCGGCACCACCGGCACCCCGGCCAGGCCGTCGGCCTCGAGGAGGCGGCGTACGTCGTCGAGCATGCCCGCGCGGCGGTCCTCGGGCACGGTGTCGATGTGGTTGAGCACCACGAGCATCACGTCGCGGTGACCGGCGAGCGGCTTGAGGAAGCGGTCGTGGATGGCGGCGTCGGCGTACTTCTGCGGGTCGAGGACCCACACCAGCATGTCGGCGAGCTGCACGAGGCGCTCGACCTCGAGGTGGTGCGAGACCTCGGTCGAGTCGTGGTCGGGCAGGTCGAGCAGCACCACTCCACGCATCTCGGCGTCCTCGTCGGCCTTCGACAGCATCGAGTCGCGGGTGACCTGGTGGCGGGCGGGGATGCCGAGCCACTCGAGGAGCTCCTCCGCGCCCTGCTTGCCCCACACGACGGCGGTGGCCCACGACGTGGTGGGCCGGCGTACGCCGACCGCGGCGAGCTCGAGCCCGCTCAGCGCGTTGAAGGTAGAGGACTTGCCGGAGCCGGTCGCCCCGGCGAGCGCGACCACCGTGTGGTCGGCGGACAGCCTGAGGCGGCCCGCGGCGCGCGCGGCGACCTTCGCGGCCTCGTCGACGACGGCGTCGTCGACCCGACCCCGGGCTGCCTCGGCGGCGCGCTCGAGCCCGTCGACGCGAGCGCCGATGTCAGAGCTCCTGGTGACCAGGTTCTTGGCACCTTCGAGCAACGACGTCATGACTCCCTCACGGCTTGGGCGGACTGCTTGTCCCCCAACCCTAGGGCGCGCCCTCGCTGCTGTCCGAACCCATAGGGGTGTGCGCTGCGGCATATCGCAGGTCGTCGACCTTGCGAGCCGCTGCGCGCATCCGGTCCGGCGTCTCCGGCGCGATCTGGAGGCTGTCGAGGAGGTCGGTGTAGCGGCGCCGCTCCGCGTCGAGCAGCTCGTGCATCGTGGCCTCCAGCTGCAGGCGCGCGCGCTCGGCGAGCGAGCGGACGGCCTGGTCGCCGAAGACGGCCTCGAGGAGCTTCTGGCCGAGCACCGCGGAGCCACCGGCGATGCCCGCCTCCGCGCCCGTGACGCCCGCGGTGTGGGCGAAGACGACGACCATCAGGGCGACGGACAGGCCGTTGACGCCGAAGGCGAGGAAGCGCGCGGTGGACCGCTTGTCGGCCCCCTCCGTACGGACCATCTCCAGCACGTCGGACTGCCAGTCGCGCACGGCGCGCTCGGCGCGGCGGCGGAAGTCGCGAGAGGCGCGGCCGAGGTCCTCGCCGGCGTCACGCAGCAGGACCTGACCGGCGGCGGTGCCGCGCCACGACGCCTCGGCGCGCTCGGCCGCGGCCTCGGCGTGCTCGAGGATGAGCGTCTCGAGGCCTGACTCGACAGCGACGCTGACCCGCTCGGCCTGCTGGGGCTTGCCCTTGACCGCGTTGACGACGCGGTCGCGCAACCAGCCAACGCGGGTCTCCAGGCTGCGGAGCAGCTCGCCGGTGCCGACGAACTCCTGCCACCGGGCGAGCACCTCCCCGCGCAGCAGCGAGCCGTCGGCCGAGGCCTCGCCGACGGCGGTGACGGCGCGGTCGTAGGCCTCGTTGGCGTCCTCCCGGAGCCGGCGCACCGCGTCGACCTGCTCGGTGGCGGCGTCGGCGACGGTGTGCGTACGCCGGCCGAGGGTGCGGATGGCGCCGTCGAGGGTCTGCTGGACGACGGAGGCGCGCGCCTCCTGGTCGTCGGCGAGCGCCCGGAGCCACTGCCGGATCTCCAGGATGTCCGCCGCCGGCAGCAGCCCCAGCTCGGAGACCTCGCCCTCCTCGACGACGAAGAGCGGCGAGTCCTTGAGGCCCCTGCTGGCCAGCATCCGCGCGAGGTGGGTGGAGATGGTGTCCACCGCGTCCGGGGCCGTGCGGTCGAGGACGATGGCGACCGCGGCGGACCGCTCCGCGGCCTTGCGCAGGAACTCCCACGGCACCTGGTCGGCGTAGCGGGCCGCGGACGTGACGAACAGCCACAGGTCGGCGGCGGCGAGGAGCTGGGCGGCGAGGACGCGGTTCTGCTCCTCGACGGAGTCGATGTCCGGCGCGTCGAGGATCGCGAGGCCGGGCGCCATCGCCGGCGACGGCACCAGCTGGAGCGCTCCGGGGTCGTTGGTCTGCCGGTCGACGCGCTCGAGCTCGGGGAGCAGCCGGTCCTGACCGAACCACCTGGCGTCGTCGGGGTGGTGCACGAGGACCGGCGAGCGGGTGGTCGGCCGCAGCACGCCGGGGGCGGTCACGCGGGTGCCGACGAGGGAGTTGACCAGCGTGGACTTGCCGGCGCCGGTGGACCCGCCGACGACGGCGAGCAGCGGTGCGTCGAGGGTCATCAGCCGCGGGATCACGTAGTCCTCGAGCTGGTCGACCATCTCCGCCCGGGCCGCGCGCTGCTCGGCGGCACCGGGGAGCTCGAGGGGCAGGCGCGCCTCCTGGAGGGCGCCACGCAGCCGCACGAGGGCCGTCACCATCGCCGTGGTGTCGCTCATCGGGTGGGTACCACCTGTCCGGGGAAGGAGATGTAGGGGCGGATCCGGCGCAGCTCCTCGACGTGCTCCTGACCGCGCACGGAGAAGTCGGCCGGTGCGGTCCCGCGCAGGTAGCGGTGGTGGAGGTAGCCGAGCTCGATCGCGACGGCCTGGTACTCGCGCATGCCGCGCTCGGCCTGCTGGCCGCCGTGGTGGCGTGCCCAGCGACGGGCGTGCCGTCGTGCGGGCAGGTCGACGAGCCACGGGATGTCGGTGGCGGGGAGCAGCCCGCGGTCCGCGGCGTCCTGCAGGGCCTCGGTGAGGAGCGGCCGTTCGGAGCGGCGTCGGTACACCGCGAAGGCGACGACCCCGACGAAGGCCGGGAACATCAACGTGCCGTAGACGACCAGGAAGCCACCGGTCCCCGACAGCGTGGAGGAGTTCCACACGCCGTGGAGGAAGGCGGCCAGGACGAAGCCCACCACCGGCGCGAGCACGCGTACGGACACCCGGCGCGACGCGATCGCGAGCCCGACGCCGATCCCGATGAACGCGGTGAAGAACGGGTGCGCGAACGGGCTGATGAGGCACCGCACGACGAAGGTGACGGTCAGGGCGGTGGTCCCACCGGGGCCGAGGCCGTCGGTGCCGTCGTAGGCGGCGGCGAGGTAGAGGATGTTCTCCGTGTAGGCGAACCCGACGCCGACCATGCCGGCGTAGACGATGCCGTCGAGCACCCCGTCGAGCTCGTGGCGGCGCCACCACAGCAGGAGCATGAGGAACGCACCCTTGGTGAGCTCCTCGGTGACGGGGGCGACGACGGCGAGGCTGTCGCGCTCGCTGGCACCGCCGACCAGCCCGAGGCCCTGGAAGACCAGCGCCGCGCCGGTCGCGGCGAACGCGCCCCAGAGCAGGCCGGCGACGAGGAGGTTGCGCGGCTCGGGCTCGTAGCGGTCGAGCCACATGAAGCAGCCGACCAGCGGACCGACGGGGACGGCGGCGACCAGCGCCGCGAGGGCGAGGGTGCCGGGCGCGCCGGAGAACGCGACGACGGCAGCCATCACGATGCCGCCGAGGAGGACCAGGGCCGCGACCACCACGGTGAAGGCGACACTGTCGCGGCGGCCTCTCTGCATGGGTCCGACCCTAACGGAGCAGGCCTCTCGCGCCCGCCTCGCCGCACCCCTTGGGGCGGCGGCCCCGGGGCGTCGCCTCGGGCACTTCACGCCCGCCGCCGGGCGTACAGTGACCGCGTGAGCGAGCAGACGACACCCGAGAGCACCGAGCCCAAGACCGAGTCGCACGACCCCGCCGTGCCGGCTGCCTACGCCGCGTTCATGCGCAAGGGCTGGGGCGACCGCGAGCTCGACGTGCCGCGCCACCCCGTCGCGGACCTGGCCGCTGCCCGCCGGGCGAAGCTCACCGAGGCCTTCCCCGACGACCGCCTGGTGCTGCCGGCCGGCACCTACAAGGTGCGCGCCAACGACACCGACTACCGCTTCCGGCCCGACACCGCCCACACCTACTTCACCGGCAACCAGACCTCCGACGCCGTGCTGGTGGTCGAGGACGGCGAGTCCGTGCTCTACGCCCGCCCGCGCTCCGACCGCGACACCGACGAGTTCTTCCGCGACCGCCAGTACGGCGAGCTGTGGGCCGGCCGCCGCCCGTCGGCGCAGGAGATCTCCGACTCCCTCGGCATCGAGGTGCGCCACGTCAAGGACCTGCCGTCCTTCGGCGACGACCGCAAGACGCGCGACCTGACCAAGGACGAGGACCTCGCCCGCGTCGCCGACGAGCTGCGGCTGGTCAAGGACGAGTGGGAGGTGGGCGAGCTGCAGGAGGCCTGCGACATCACCACGCTCGGCTTCGAGGACTCCGTGCGCGAGTGGGACCGCGTCCTCGAGTTCGGCGAGCGCTGGATCGAGGGCACCTTCTTCCGTCGCGCCCGCGCGATGGGCAACGACATCGGCTACGACTCGATCTGCGCCGGCGGCTCGCACGCCACGACGCTGCACTGGATCGACAACACCGGCTCCATCGAGCCCGGCAAGCTGGTCCTGCTCGACATGGGCGTGGAGGGCCACAACCTCTACACCGCCGACGTCACCCGCACGCTGCCGGTCGACGGCACGTTCACCCCGCTGCAGCGCGAGCTCTACGACCTCGTCCAGAAGGCGCAGCAGGCGGGCATCGACGCCGTACGCCCCGGCGTGCCGTTCCTGGCCGCGCACAACGCGGCGATGGAGGTGCTGGCGCACGGCCTGGCCGACATGCAGCTCCTGCCCGTCTCCGCGGAGGAGGCCCTCGACCCGGAGTCGAAGCTCTACGCGCGCTGGACCCTCCACGGCACCTCGCACATGCTCGGCATGGACGTGCACGACTGCGGCCGCTCGTCGGCCGACATCTACCCCAAGGGCGACCTCGCCGAGGGGATGGTGCTCACCGTCGAGCCCGGCCTCTACTTCCAGGAGGACGACCTGCTCGTGCCCGAGGAGCTGCGCGGCATCGGCATCCGCATCGAGGACGACATCCTCGTCACCGCCGACGGCCACCGGAACCTCTCGGCCGCGCTCCCCCGCACGTCGGCCGACGTCGAGGAGTGGATGGGCCGCCACAGGTCCGCTGGTTGAGGAGGTCGCGCAGCGACCGTCTCGAAACCATGGACTGCCACCACTACGACGCCTTCCGGTGCCGCTCCTGCACGCTGCTGGAGGTGCCACGCGCCCGGCAGCTCTCCGACAAGGAGCAGCACGCCCGGTCGCTGGTCGACGCACCGGCTTGGCTGCGGACCGTGGCCGGCCCGGAGGCCGGCTTCCGCAACAAGGCCAAGATGGCGGTCGGCGGCACGGTCGACGCACCGACCCTCGGGATCCTCGACCGCGACCTGGCCGGCGTCGACCTGCGTGACTGCGGCCTGCACTCCCCCGGCCTGACGACGGCCCTCGACCGGATCGCCGGCTGGATCAGGGACGCCGGCCTGGCGCCCTACGACGTCGCGTCTCGCACGGGTGAGCTCAAGCACGTGCTGCTGACCGAGTCGCCCGACGGCGAGATGCTGCTCCGGCTGGTGATGCGCTCCACGGCGCTGGAGGCCCGCGTACGGTCCCGGCTGCCTGCCCTGCTGGACGCGGTGCCGGGACTGCGGGTGGTGACGATCAACGTGCAGCCCGAGCACAAGGCGGTCCTCGAGGGTGAGCGCGAGATCGTGCTCACCGAGCACGCGGTCCTGCCGATGCGCCTCGCCACCGGCGTGACGCTGCGGCTGGGACCGCGGTCGTTCTTCCAGACCAACACGTTCGTCGCCGAGGCGTTGTACGAGCAGGCGCGCGCGTGGGTGGACGCGCTGCCGGACGTCCGCACCGTGTGGGACCTCTACTGCGGCGTCGGCGGCTTCGCGCTCCACCTCGCGGGCCCCGGGCGCGAGGTCCTCGGGGTGGAGGTCTCTGCCGACGCCGTCGCCGCGGCGACCGGCACGGCGGCCGAGCTAGGAGTGGGCGCGAGCTTCGTCGCGGCGGACGCCACGGCGTACGCCCTCGAGCAGGTCGACGTGCCCGACCTCGTCGTGGTCAACCCACCCCGGCGCGGGATCGGCCCCGACTTGGCCGGGTGGCTCGAGCAGTCGGGCGTGCGCCACGTCGTCTACTCGTCGTGCAACGCCGAGTCGCTCGCGCGCGACCTCGCCCTCATGCCGTCACTGCGGCCCGTCGAGGCGCGGGTGCTCGACATGTTCCCGCACACGACCCACTACGAGGTGATGGTGCTGCTCGCGCGGTGAGGGTCAGCCGCGGCGGATCCTCGGCCCCTTGCCGATGCTGTTCTCCCTGAGTCCGGGGCGGTGGCCGTCGTCGACGAGGAAGAAGACGGTGCCCGGGTTGTCCGCGAACGCCCTCGGGGTGGCGGTCGCCCTGACGCCGAGCCGCACCCACCGAGGAGCGCCGATGCACCGCGCCGGGACCGAGAGGACGACGGTGTCCGCTGCACCGTCGTACGCCCCGCTGAGCCCTCGACAGCGGAGGGTGTCGCCACCCTTCCTCGCGAGCGAGACGGTCGTCCGTCGCGACGAACGACGCTCGGCGGTGACGTCGAAGGCGCCACGGGGCGTCCACACCCGCACCAGCGTCCCGTGGCGCACCCGGGCCTCGAGGTCGCGGAAGTGCACGGCGACGCTCAGCCGACGCTGGCCGAACGCCGCGGCCGTGCGGATGACGTCGACCGACTCCTCGTCCGGTGCCGGGACGAACTGGAACTCCTGGTAGTCGGTCCACGCCCGGGCGTCGCCGGCCGGATCCTCGGTCACGACCGTCTCCGCGTGCGCGGCGGTGGGCAGCAGCAGGGCGAGAGGCGCGACGAGGGCAGCGAGGCGGGGAAGGAGGGGGCGAGACATGCGCGGTCCGTCCTGGTCGGGATCGGGGGCGGTGTCAGCCGCGGCGGACCTTGGGGCTGCGACCCATGCTCTTCTCGCTCAGGCTCGAGCGGAAGGCGTCGTCGGCCCAGCCGGCGAGGTTGACCGAGCCGTCGCCGATCGGGGTGACCTGGATCCGGCTGGCCACGGAGGTGACCTGGACCCAGCGGGGCTTGCCGATGCAGGCAGCAGGGAAGGACACCGTCACGGTCTCGGCGGCCACGTCGTAGCGCCCGCGCACCGAGCGGCACAGGCGCGGACGCACGTCACCGTCCTCGGTGAAGACCATGCGCGGCGCGAGCTGGGCGTACCCGGACCCGTCCGCGGACCGACCGACCGACAGGTCGAACCGTCCCCGGGGAACGAGCACGCGCATCTCGACGGAGTGCTCCGCGGTCTCGACCAGGTCGCGGAAGTGGGTCGTGATGGTGATCCGCCTGCCGTGCTGGATGGTCGTGCGGGTGATGTCGGTGGCCGCCTCGGCAGGTGCGTCGAGGAACAGCGGCTGCCCCTCGACCTCCGACCCGAAGAGGAAGCCGGCCAGCTCGGAGCCGAAGTTGATCGCCTTGGCGTCACCGGCGGCGTCGTCGACGGTGACCTGGTCGGCGTGGGCCGCGGTGGGCAGGAGAAGGGCGACAGGGGCGAGGAAGGCGGCCAGACGGGCGCCGTGGCGAGACAGCATGCGCGCACTGTAGTCAGGCGACTCCTGACGTGTGACTCGAACCACGGAATCAGTGGGGATGGCCACAGGTTGGACCCAGCGTGTGCACCAACCTGACAGTCGGAGACCTGCTGACGCAGCGTCGTGCCGTCGACCTGGCCCGCACCGAGAGCGCGCTCTGTCGCCATCGACGCACTGCCTGATCCCTCGACATCCCGACATCCGCTGCGTCTGCGTCCGGCTCCCGGCCGGGCGGTCCCGAAAGGTTGCCCCTCCAGCATGAGTACTCCTGTCATGGAGCCCGAGAAGCGGAACCGCTTCACGCTCCCATCCTTCGGCGTCCAGGTCCTGCTCGGCCTGGTGCTCGGCGTCGCGCTCGGCCTCGTCGCCCGCAGCATGGGCGCCGACAGCGTGGACACCTCGACCGGTGAGGTCGACCCCAACTGGCTCACCGAGACCCTCGCCACGGTCGGCGGCACGTTCGTCACGCTGCTGCGCGCAGTCGTGCCCCCGCTCGTGTTCCTCGCGATCGTCGCCTCGATCGCCAACCTGCGCGACGTCACCGGCGCGGCGCGCCTGGCGTGGCGCACCCTCGCCTGGTTCGCCATCACCGCGCTGATCGCCGTCGTCATCGGCATCGTCCTCGGCCTGGTCCTCCAGCCGGGCGACCACACGAGCGTCACCTCCGACGCGGCGTCCGCGCCCTCGACGACCGGCTCGTGGCTCGACTTCCTCACCGGCCTGGTGCCCGCCAACGTGCTCGGGCTCGAGGGCTCGGCGTCCGACGACGGCTCCGTGGGCCTGTCCTTCAACGTGCTGCAGATCCTCGTGGTCTCCATCGCAGTCGGCATCGCGACGCTGAAGGTCGGCGACGCCGCCGAGCCGTTCCTCGCGTTCGTGCGCTCCACGCTCGCCGTCGTGCAGAAGGTCCTGTGGTGGATCATCCTGCTCGCCCCGATCGCGACCGTCGGCCTGCTCGGCAACGCCGTCGCCAGCTATGGCTGGGACGCCCTCGGCTCGCTCGGCATGTTCACCGTCGCGATCTACGCCGGCCTGGCCCTGGTCATCGCCGGCGTCTACCCGGCGCTGCTCCGCCTCCACGGCCTCTCGGTGCGCCAGTTCTTCTCGGGCGCGTGGCCGGCCATCTCGCTGGCCTTCGTGTCGCGCTCGTCGGTGGGCACCATGCCACTGACGGAGTCGGTGACCGAGCGCAACCTCGGCGTCCCCCGCTCGTACGCCTCCTTCGCCGTGCCGCTCGGCGCCACCACCAAGATGGACGGCTGCGCCTCGATCTACCCCGCGATCTCGGCGATCTTCGTCGCGCAGTTCTTCGGCCTCGACCTGTCGGTCACCGACTACGTGCTGATCGCCTTCGTCTCGGTGATCGGCTCGGCCGCCACCGCGGGGGTCA
Organism: Nocardioides ganghwensis; assembly: GCF_014779655.1. Classification (GTDB taxonomy): domain Bacteria; phylum Actinomycetota; class Actinomycetes; order Propionibacteriales; family Nocardioidaceae; genus Nocardioides; species Nocardioides ganghwensis. The sequence goes on along the minus strand of NZ_JACXYX010000027.1, from coordinate 2,569 downwards.
CCGGCGCGACGGTCATGCTGACGCTGACGCTCTCCACGCTCGGCCTGCCCCTCGAGGGCGTCGGCCTGCTGCTGGCGATCGACCCGATCCTCGACATGGGTCGCACCGCGGTGAACGTCACCGGCCAGGCGCTGGTGCCGACGATCGTCGCCAAGCGCGAGGGCATCCTCGACCAGGAGGCGTACGACGCCCCGCGCGGGCGCAGCGTCTGGCGCGAGGAGGCCGCGCGCACCGAGGACTCCGCGCGGGCGGCTGCCTGACGCAGTGCTCGTCCACCACCGGGCCGCCGACGGACACGTCCGTCGGCGGCCCGTCCGCGTCCGGACACCGGTCTGGACTGGTCTGGACCCGCGGCGAGTCTGTCGGCCCGCTTGACCGAACTGGCTGGACTTGCGAAGAAGCAGGACGAAATCGTGATCGTCGCGACGGCGCACGGCCCGGGGTGCCAGGGCCACGATCGAGGGTCGTACCCACATCCGCACGGCCGCAGCGCGCGCGCCGAGACCCGACTCCTCGGGCACCAGGCCCCGACCTCCACGTCGACCGCGACCGAGTCCTTCACGCAAGGAGACTCCGGCATGCATCCACACCTTCGCACGCACCGGACCAGGAGAGCCGCGGCCGTCGGCGGCGCCGCCCTCCTGGTGATCGCCATGGCCTCCACGGGGGCCTTCGCCAGCCACGCCGAGGCGTCGCTGGCCGGCAGCAACTTCGAGATAGACGTCGACGCCAACCTCAAGGTGGACGACGCCGCACCGCCCTCGCTCGACTGGGCGAACGTCACCGAGACCCGAGCCACCGACAAGGTCAACGGCACGGGCGACGACTCCTACGCCGGAGGCGTCAAGGAGGACACGTCGTGCCCCGGCGCGGTGACCGACTCGATCCCGCCCAACAAGAGCGACCTGCTCAGCTTCCACGTCTACCGCGAGGCCGGCACGGGTGGTCACCCGGGGTTCCTCAACCTCGCGTGGAGCCGCGTGTCGGAGCCGAGCGGCACGACGCTGATGGACTTCGAGTTCAACCAGTCGAGCCAGAACTGCGCCTCCGGGCCCAACAAGGTCCGCACCGCGGGTGACCTCCTGCTCGAGTACGCCATCGACCAAGGAGGCTCACGCGCCGACATCACCGCCCGGACGTGGAGCGGCACGGCCTGGGGAGACCCCGCGGACCTCGACATCCCGTCGGCAACCTGCGGCGGGAACCCCTGCGCCGCCGGCACGATCAACTCCTCCACGATCCCCTTCGCCGAGTCGGACGGACTCATCGACAGCGGCGCGAAGCAGGCTCGTACCTTCGGTGAGGCGCAGCTCGACCTGCGGCTGATCTTCCAGGCCAACAAGTGCTCGTCGTTCGGCAGCGCGATGCTGAAGAGCCGGTCCTCCGACTCGTTCACCTCACAGCTCAAGGACTTCGTCGCACCCGTCGGCATCAACCTCACCAACTGCGGCAAGGTCGTCATCCACAAGCAGACGATCCCGGAGGAGAACCCGAACACCACCGTGTTCGGCTACACCAAGACGTTCGGGACCGACCCGACCTCCGGCAACACCTTCACGCTGACCGACGACGGCGAGAAGGTCTTCAACGGCGTGCTCTTCGGCAGCGGCTACACCGTGACCGAGGACGTGATCCCGACCAACTGGGCCTTCGACAGCGTCGACTGCTCGGCGAGCGTGGGCGTGACACCGTCGTTGGACGGCCCCGAGGTGACCTTCGACATCGACGCCGACACCGACGTGCTCGAGTGCACCTACTACAACGAGCTCCAGCTCGGCGCCCTGAAGATCCTCAAGAACAGCACCAAGGGCGGAGCGGTCTCCACGGCCGGAGCGGTGTTCTCCTACACCGGAGGCAGCGTGACCGACAACGGGACGGGCGACTCGGACCCCGACATCGGCGAGGTGTGCGTCCCCGGGCTCGCAACCGGCAACTACACGGTCAACGAGACGACGCCGCCACCCGGGTACGGCGGCGCCACGCAGACCAACGTGGCGGTGACGGTCGTGACCGGCACGAACTGCTCCGACAACCAGCCGACCGGCACAGGAGTCGCGACCTTCGTCAACGCCCCGCTGGCCGATCTCCAGGTCAACTTCCGGGACGGCGGTTCGGGTGAGACCAGCCTCGTGGAGGCCATCTCCTGCACCAACACCGGCGTCACGGCCGACACCACGGCCGCGACGGGCTGGGACGACTCGGCGACCTACACCGGCATCAAGATCGATCCGTCACCGCGGACCATCACCTGCACCATCGTCATCGACCCGTGAGGGACGTCGGGGGGAGCAACGGACGGGCTGGGCGCTGCTGGGATACTGGCGGCGCCCAGCCCCCGTGGCGCAATGGATAGCGCAACGGCCTTCTAATCCGTGGGTTGCAGGTTCGAGTCCTGCCGGGGGCGCTGTGTCTCGTGTATTGCTTCGCCTGATGGGTGACGTCCGGCCTTCGGTTGATGCGTCACACATCTTCGGGTGATGGGTGACAGCTACTCCGGTTGATTGGTGACACTCCCCAGATGAGGGAGTTGAGCGTGACCGAGCAGCGGTATCGGGCCGTGCTGGCTGTG
>NZ_JACXYX010000026.1 GCF_014779655.1 Nocardioides ganghwensis | reverse complement strand
GTTACGGCGGCCATAGCGAAACGGGAAACACCCGGTCCCATACCGAACCCGGAAGTTAAGCCTTTCAGCGCCGATGGTACTGCAACCGAGAGGTTGTGGGAGAGTAGGACGCCGCCGGACAAACATTGTGAAAGTGGGGTCACCTTCGGGTGGCCCCACTTTTGCGTTCCCGCTCGAAGGTCGTCAACCAGCCGGTCTTCGCGGATCGCCGCGCGTCATCCGGCAACGTGACCACGAATCGTCCACAGGCCGGCGGTGCGCGGGGTCGTCCACAGGGCATGCCGCATCGCTGCGCCGGTGGTCGGTGCCGGCGGGAAGTCTTCGTCCCAGGAGGTGCACTGTGACGAAGACACAGACCGTCAAAGCACAGAATGGCGCGGCGGGCGTTGCCAACGAGGTGCGGCTGCTGGGCCGGCTGAGCGGGGCTCCGATGGCGGTGGAGCTGCCGAGCGGAGACGCGCTCGTGACCTTCCGCATCTCGGTACCCCGGGCGTCACCGACCGGGCGCGGCCCGACCTCCGCGCAACGGGTCGACTCGATCCCGTGCACGGCGTGGGCGCCGCGGCTCCGCCGGAGCATCGCGACGTGGCGTGCCGGGGATGTCGTCGAGGTGGTGGGCGCAGTGCGGTGCCGGTTCTACCAAGCGGGTGGTGCGACCCGTTCGCGTGTCGAGGTGGAGACGTCCGCGGCGCGGATCATGCGTCGTTCATCGGCCGCATGAGGACCCCGAGGCTCGGCTTCGGCTGGAACGACGTCGCCTTCTCGGGAAGAAGCCCGCCTGACTCGACGATGGCTCGAACCTGCTCGAAGTCCGGGCTCGGCAACAGCACCGCAGGTGTGGTGCCGGAGGCGGCGGCAAGCGCATCGTCGACGCTGTGGTGGTACTCGACCCGCGGCAGCGGATCGGCCAGGCGACCGAGCACCTGCTCGTGGAGCCAGGACACCGCCGCCTGGCGTGCGAGGTCGCCCGGGGCCACCGCGTACCACGTGGCGCCGTCGGTCAGCACGAGGTGGGTGCTGTCGAGGGCGCCGAGCGCCCGTGGGCGCTGGTGCTCGGTGACGGCGGCGCCGGCCGCGCGGGCGGCCTCCGCCAGCGGCGCCAGCGAGACGCCCGGGAGCGTCCGGTGGATCGCTCCCAGGAACAGGGGCGTGTCGTGCTGGTCGACGAGCATCGCGAGGCCGGCGTCCCACGCCGTGCCGGGATGCTGTTCCTGGAGTCGGAGGTACGCGGCGTACCGGTGGTGCCCGTCGGCGATGAGGCAGCGGGACGTGGCCAGCAGCGCACCGACGGAGTCGAGCAGGTCCGGGTCGCGGATGGCCCAGATCCGCTGACGCTGCCCGGTCCGGTCGAGGTACCGCCAGTCGGGCACGGTGCGAGCGACCTCGCCGATGATCTCGCGGAGCGCGTCCGGCCCGTGGTGGACGAGCAGGATCGGGGCCGGGTTGAGCGACATCTGCGACATCCGGTCCGCGAGCTCGCCTGCCTGCTCGGGATGGATCGCCTCGTGCGGCCAGACCGCCCGATCGGCCGGCGCGGCGGCTCGCTCGGAGACGCGCAGCGCTCCGACGAGACCGCGGACGGTCAGCCCCCCTGACGTGTACTCGTGCAGGTACAGCGCGGGTGCGGTGTCGGTGATGGCACGACCGCGCTCGATCCACTGGGTCAGGCGGGTGGCGACGTCACGGTAGGGTCGCGCCAGCGCTCGTGCAGAGGCCGGGTCGCCGACGCGTTCCGGCGACAGCATGACGGCCCGGAACGGCATGAGCTCGAGGGGCTTCGCCACGTAGGGAGGCACGATGGTGGCGGAGTCCATCGGAGCATCGTAGGGGGGTGCTCGTCACGATCCAGAGAGGGGTTCAGCATGCTCGAGGAGTCCACGGCGCCGGTCGTCGAGGCGCACGACCTGGTCATGTTCGACCTCGACGGCGTGGTCTACGTCGGCACGGAGGCGATCGAGGGCGTCGCGGAGCGCATCGACCGCGTACGCGCGACCGGTCGCCACGTCGCATTCGTGACGAACAACGCGTCCCGGACGCCGGCGCAGGTGGCCGCGAAGCTCACCGGGGTGGGAGTCCAGGCCGAGCCCGCGGACGTCGTCACGTCCGCCCAGGCGGCCGCACGGCTGCTGGCCGAGGCGCACGGCGAGGGCGCCAGGATCCTGCTGCTCGGCGGGGAGGGACTGCGGGTGGCCCTCCTCGAGGCGGGCCTCGAACCGACGGACGAGCCGGACGGGGTGGCGGCCGTCGCGAGCGGCTACGGACCCGATGTGAGGTGGCGAGACATCATGCGGGTCTCGACGCTCGTCCGGGACGGCCTGCCCTACGTCGCCAGCAATGCGGACCTGACCATCCCGACCCCCTACGGACTGGCCCCCGGGCACGGTGTCCTCGTGCGGACGATCACGGGGTTCGCCGGCGTCGACGCCACCGTGGCCGGCAAGCCCGAGAGGCCGCTGATGGAGGAGACGGTCCTGCGCGTCGGTGGCGACCGGCCGATCATGGTGGGGGACCGGCTGGACACCGACATCGAGGGCGCGCACGCGATCGCGGCCCCGTCCCTGCTGGTGCTCACCGGCGTGACCTGGCTGGAGGAGCTGGCGGCCGCGACGCCCGAGCTCCGCCCGACGTACATCTCGCCGACGCTGGAGGGGTTGTTCGAGCCGCACCCGGTGCCGGCGGTGGACGGCGTGGCCGTCGAGCTCGGCGGGTGGGCCGCTCGCGTGAGCGACGGTGGCCTGCGGGTGGTGGGGGAGGGCTCCGTCGCGGACTGGTGGCGGGTCGCTGCCACCGCCTGCTGGCGCCACCTCGACGAGTCGGGCGAGGTCGCCGACGTCTCCGACACGACGCCGCCCGGGCCTGTTCGACAGCTCGGCGCCGAGTAGGCTCGCGGCCATGAGCGAGGTGTCCACCGACCACGAGTCCACCGGCGTCGAGGCAGTGGACCGGGTCCTGGCCGAGGTGGCGGGTCTCGCCGACTCCCCGGTGGACCAGCACGTCCAGGTGTTCGAACGCGCACACGACCAGCTGCGGCGCGCCCTCGACGCCCAGCCCGAAGCGCCCGGCAACGCCCGGGACGTCTGAGCGACCGTGCCGCCCAGACGACTACGCCTGGACCAGGAGCTGGTCCGGCGCGGGCTGGCCCGTTCGCGCGAGCACGCCAGCGAGCTGGTGGCCGCCGGCCGGGTGACGGTCTCCGGGGCGCCGGCGACGAAACCGGCGACCGGGGTGACGACCGACGTCGCGATCGTGGTGAAGGACGACCCGTCGACGGTGGACTACGTCTCCCGCGGTGGTCACAAGCTGGCCGGTGCCCTGGCGGCCTTCGCCGACCACGGCCTCACCGTGGGCGGCAAGCGCTGCCTGGACGCGGGCGCCTCGACGGGGGGCTTCACCGACGTGCTGCTGCGCGCCGGTGCGCGCGAGGTCGTGGCCGTCGACGTCGGTTACGGCCAGCTGGCGTGGTCCCTGCAGAGCGACGACCGCGTCCAGGTCCACGACCGCACCAACATCCGGGACCTCACCCTCGACGTCATCGGGGAGCCGGTCGACCTCGTCGTCGGCGACCTGTCCTTCATCTCGCTGGCCCTGGTGCTCGACCCGCTCCTGTCGGTGACCCGGGAGGACGGCGAGCTCGCGCTCATGGTGAAGCCGCAGTTCGAGGTGGGCAAGGACCGCGTGGGCAAGGGTGGCGTGGTGCGCGACCTCGGGCTGCGGGCCGAGGCGGTCACCACCATCGCGGACCTGGCTGCCGAGCGCGGCTGGGGTGCGGTCGCCGTGACCGTGAGCCCCCTCCCCGGACCGTCGGGCAACGTCGAGTTCTTCCTGCTGCTGCGCCACGGCCCTGCTTCGATCGGCGCGGACGAGATCCGCGCCGAGGTCGAGCGTGCCCGGTCGTTGGGGGTGGCGGGTGAGAGGGTGGATCCGTGACCAACGAGAGCCCGCGGCGCCGAGTCATGGTGCTGGCGCACACCGGTCGTGCCGAGGTGCGCGACGTGGCCCGTCAGTGCGTCAAGAGCCTCACCACGCACGGCATCGCCGTACGCCTCCTGCCCGACGAAGCCGCTGACCTGGGCCTGGAGGACGTCGACGGTCTCGTCGAGACGACCCTCCCCGACCACCTGCCCGGCGAGGGCTGCGAGCTGGTGCTCGTCATCGGGGGAGACGGCTCCATCCTGCGGGCCGCCGAGCTCACCCACGAGACGAGCACGCCGCTGCTGGGGGTCAACCTCGGACACGTCGGCTTCCTCGCCGAGGCCGAGCAGGAGGACGTCGAGTCCACCATCACCGCGATCGTCCGGCGCGACTACACCGCCGAGGACCGCCTGACCCTCGACGTACGCGTCCTGGTGGGCAAGGAGGTGCTGTTCTCGACCTTCGCGCTCAACGAGGCGAGCGTCGAGAAGGCCGCGCGCGAGCGGATGCTGGAGGTGGTCGTCGAGGTCGACGGCCGTCCCCTCTCCCGCTGGGGCTGCGACGGTGTCGTGTGCGCCACGCCGACGGGCTCCACCGCCTACAACTTCAGCGCCGGGGGGCCGGTGGTGTGGCCCGAGGTGGAGGCCCTGCTGATGGTGCCGCTCAGCGCCCACGCCCTGTTCGCACGCCCGATGGTGGTCGCCCCGACCTCGGTGCTCGCCGTCGAGGTGCTCGCCAACACCGAGGGGTCCGGCGTCCTGTGGTGCGACGGCCGCCGCACCGTCGACCTGCCGCCCGGGGCTCGCATCGAGGTGCGCCGCGGCGCGCGGCCGGTGCGGCTGGTCCGCCTGCACCAGGCGCCGTTCACCGACCGCCTGGTCGCGAAGTTCGACCTCCCGGTCGAGGGCTGGCGTGGCGCCGCCGAGCGTCGACGCCGCGACGGCGGGGACCACGACGGGGGCGAGAAGGATGCTTGAGGAGCTGCGGATCAGCCAGCTCGGGGTCATCGAGTCGTCCACGCTCGAGCTCGGCCCCGGACTGACGGTGATCACCGGCGAGACCGGCGCCGGCAAGACGATGGTCGTCACCGCGCTCGGCCTGCTGCTCGGCGGCCGGGCGGACTCGGGAGCCGTACGCTCCGGTGCCCGGCAGTCGAGGGTCGAGGGTGTCGTCGCCACCGGATCGCTGACCGGCTTCAGGGAGGCCGTCGAGGAGCTCGGTGGTGAGGTTGAGGAGGACCGGGTCGTGCTGGCGCGCAACGTCGCCGCGCAGGGGCGCTCCCGTGCCTGGGTCGGGGGTGCCTCCGTTCCGGTGACCACCCTGGCCGACGTGGCCGAGCCGCTCGTCGCCGTGCACGGCCAGTCCGACCAGCACCGGCTGCTCCGGCCCGGGGCGCAGCGCGCTGCGCTCGACCGGTTCGGCGGAGACGCGCTGGCGACCACCCTCGCGGCCTACGCACAGTCGTGGGCCGAGCTCGTGGCCACCGAGCGCACCCTCGCCGAGGTCGTCGGCTCCGCCCGCGAGCGGGCGCGCGAGGCCGACCAGCTGCGCTTCGGCCTCGGCGAGGTCGAGGCGGTGGACCCGCGGCCCGGGGAGGACGCCGAGCTCGCCGCGGAGGAGACCAGGCTCGGCTTCGCCGACACTCTCCGCACCGCGGCCGAGACGGCCCGCGAGGCACTGTCCAGCGAGGACGGCGCCGCCGACGCCCTCGCGACCACGAGCGCTGCGCGCCAGGCGCTGGAGGGCGTACGGGACCACGACGCCACGGCCGGCGAGCTGGCCGACCGGCTGGCCGAGCTGGGCCACCTCCTCGTCGACGTTGCCGGTGACGTCGCGTCCTACGCGGCCTCCCTCGAGACCGATCCCGCCCGCCTCGCTGCGGTCTCGGAGCGCCGGGCGGCGCTGACGGCGCTGACGCGCAAGTACGGCGAGACGATCGACGAGGTGCTGGCCTGGGCCGAGGACGGTGCCAAGCGGCTGCTGGACCTCGAGGACACCGACGGTCGGATCAGCGAGCTCGCGGAGCGCCGCGACCGCCTGCGCTCCGACCTGGGGCGCCACGCGGCCGACCTGAGTGCGCAGCGGACCGATGCTGCCGAGCGCCTCGGGGCGGCGGTGAGCGACGAGCTGACCTCGCTCGCGATGCCGCACGCGACCGTCACCATCGCCGTCACGCAGCAGGAGACCCCGACGCCCGAGACCCCCGCCGGCCCACAGCTGCTGGTCGACGGCCGATGGGTGCGGGCGAGCGTGCACGGCGTCGACGACGTCGAGTTCCTGCTCGCGGCCAACTCCGGCGCCGACGCCCGACCGCTGCACAAGGGCGCGTCGGGCGGCGAGCTGTCGCGTGTGATGCTGGCGCTCGAGGTGTCGCTGGCCGAGACCGGATCCGTGCCCACCTTCGTCTTCGACGAGGTCGACGCCGGCGTCGGCGGCAAGGCGGCCATCGAGGTCGGACGCAGGCTGGCGGCCCTCGCGCGCACCTCCCAGGTCCTCGTGGTGACCCACCTGCCCCAGGTGGCGGCGTACGCCGACCGGCACGTGGTCGTGCACAAGTCCAGCGACGGGTCCGTCACCACCTCGGGCCTGGTGTCGCTGGGCGAGGACGATCGCGAGCGCGAGCTCTCCCGGATGCTCGCGGGCGTCGAGGACTCCGAGAGCGCGCGCGCCCACGCCCGCGAGCTGCTCGAGGCCGCCGCGCCCGAGCGGGCGTGCCTCCCCGAAGGGCAGGGCCGCGGCTGACACCATGGCGCGGTCATGAAGTTCGCAGTCCGCTCCCGCTCAGCCCCCGCCCTCCCCGGCGTGCACGGCACGGCCCGGGTCCACCGCCGCACGGCCAGCGCGCTCGGTCGCCTGCACGACGGCGACGTCGCCGTGCTCGACCACCTCGACATGGATCGGGCCACGGCCCAGGCACTGGTCGACGCCGGTGTCGTGGCCGTGGTGAACGCCGGTCCGATGATCTCGGGGCGCTATCCCAACCTCGGACCCGAGCTGCTCGTCGACGCCGGCGTCGCGGTCGTGGACAACGCCGGACCGGCGGTCTTCGACCGGGTCAAGGACGGCGCCGCGCTGCGGATCGACGGCGGAGACGTCTACACCGGGGACACCCTGGCCGCGGCCGCCCGCGAGCTGACCCCCGAGCTGGTGCGCGACGAGATGGCCAGGGCGCGCACCGGCCTGGCCGCGCAGCTGGAGAGCTTCACCCACAACAGCACCGAGTTCCTCCGCCGCGAGGAGGACCTGCTCCTCCACGGCCACGGCGTGCCGCGGACGGCGACCGAGATGGCCGGGCGGGCGGTCGTGGTGACCGTGCGCTCGCACGGCTGGGAGTCCGAGCTGCGCGGCATCAAGCCGTTCGTACGCGAGCAGCGCCCGGTCCTGGTCGGGGTCGACCGCGGGGCCGACGCGCTCGTCAGCGCCGGGCACAGCCCAGACGTCGTCGTCGTGACCGGCGGCTCCGACGACCTTCCTGCCGCCGCGGTGCTGCGCAAGGCGCGCGACGTCGTCGTGCTCGTCCAGCGAGGTGCACCCCGCAGCGTCACCGAGCCGTTCGAGCGCCTCGGCATCCGCCCGCTGCGCTTCGAGACGACAGCGACCACCGAGGACGCCGCGCTGCTGCTGGCGTCCGCCAGCGAGGCGTCCCTGGTCGTGGGCGTGGGCATGCACGCCACGCTCGACGAGTTCCTCGACAGCCGACGCACCGGCCTGGCCAGCACCTTCCTGACCCGGCTCAAGCTCGGTCCCGACCTCGTCGACGCTGCGGCCCTGCCCCGGCTCTACGACGGAGCGGTGCGACCGCGCCATCTCGCCGGCGTGCTCGCCGCCGGGACGCTCGCGCTCGCCGCGGCGGTCAGCGTCACGCCGGTCGGCCAGCAGTGGGTCGACGACCTGTCCCCGGGCGTCACCAGCACGACGTCCGACCTGATCGACAACGTACGAGGAATCCTCCCGTGATCACCCTGCGCCACCACCTGCTCACCGTCGTCGCCGTCTTCCTCGCCCTCGCGGCCGGCATCGTCCTGGGCGGCGGTCCGCTGTCCGACGTCAACCAGAGCGTCGTGACCGCGGGCAACGACGACGAGCCCGCTCCCGCCGCGGACCGGGCACGCACCGACTACACCGAGAGCTTCGTCTCGGCCCTCGGCCCGGGCGCCGTGGGCGGCCGGCTGGCCGAGCGCTCGGTCGCGCTGGTGACCCTGCCCGGCGCCGACGAGCAGGTCGTCGCGGCGCTCGCCGAGCAGGTGGCTGCGTCCGGCGGCAGCGTCAGCGCTCGCTACGAGCTCAGCGACGACCTCGTCGACCCGGGCCAGAAATCACTGGTCGACACGCTCGGCAGCCAGCTGCTGACCCAGCAGGCCGAGGGCGACGTGGCGGCCGAGGCCTCGACGTACGACCGGATCGGCCAGCTGCTGGGCCTGGCCGTGGCGACCAAGGACGTCGAGGGCCAGGAGGTCAACGGCAAGGCGCGCGCCATCGTCGACGCCGTGAGCGGCGCCGGTCTGATGGCGAAGCCGGACGAGGTCTCGCAGCGCGCGCCGCTGGTCCTGCTCGTGCTCGGGACGGACGCCCGCGACGAGGGGGCCGACGCGATCCTCGCCGGGCTCGCCCAGGGCCTCGCGGCACAGTCGGTGGGCGTGGTGCTCGCCGGCACGACCGCCGACGGTGGGGACGGACAGCTCGGGCGCTTCCGCGCCGACCCCGCTGCGAGCGGCGTCGCCAGCCTCGACGGCATCGACACGACGGCCGGTCGGGTGGCGACGATGATCACACTGCAGCGCTCGCTCGCGACGCCGGGCGGCGCGTTCGGTGCGTCGGGTGCCGACGGACCCGTCCCCCTCGGGTAGGATCGAAGCCCGTGAAGAGCCGCACGCCGACCAAGCACGTATTCGTGACCGGAGGCGTCGCCTCCTCCCTCGGCAAGGGGCTCACCGCCTCCAGCCTGGGCAACCTGCTGAAGGCGCGCGGACTGCGCGTCACGATGCAGAAGCTGGATCCGTACCTCAACGTCGATCCGGGCACGATGAACCCGTTCCAGCACGGCGAGGTCTTCGTGACCAACGACGGCGCCGAGACCGATCTCGACATCGGCCACTACGAGCGGTTCCTCGACACCGACCTCAACCAGATCGCCAACGTGACGACCGGACAGGTCTACTCCACGGTGATCGCCAAGGAGCGCCGCGGCGACTACCTCGGTGACACCGTCCAGGTGATCCCGCACATCACCAACGAGATCAAGGACCGCATCCTCGCGATGGGCGGACCCGACATCGACGTCGTGATCACCGAGGTCGGCGGCACGGTGGGCGACATCGAGTCGCTGCCGTTCCTCGAGGCCGCGCGCCAGACGCGTCACGAGATCGGTCGCGACAACTGCTTCTTCATCCACGTCTCCCTCGTGCCCTACATCGGACCGTCGGGCGAGCTGAAGACCAAGCCGACCCAGCACTCCGTGGCGGCCCTGCGCTCGATCGGCATCCAGCCCGACGCCATCGTCTGCCGCGCCGACCGTGAGCTGCCCGAGGGCATCAAGCGCAAGATCGCCCTCATGTGCGACGTCGACGACGAGGCCGTCGTCACCGCGGCCGACGCACCCTCGATCTACGACATCCCCAAGGTGCTGCACCGCGAGGGCCTCGACGCCTACGTCGTGCGCCGCCTCGACCTGCCGTTCCGCGACGTCGACTGGACCACCTGGGACGACCTGCTGCGCCGGGTGCACCACCCCTCGGAAGAGGTCACGGTCGCGCTCGTCGGCAAGTACATCGACCTCCCCGACGCCTACCTCTCGGTCAGTGAGGCACTCCGTGCGGGTGGCTTCGCCCACGAGGCCAAGGTCAACATCCGTTGGGTCGCCTCCGACGAGTGCGAGACCGAGGCGGGCGCCGCCAGGCAGCTCGCCGACGTCGACGCCGTGCTCGTCCCGGGCGGCTTCGGCGTGCGCGGCATCGAGGGCAAGCTCGGCGCGCTGCGCTACACCCGCACCCACGGCATCCCGACGCTGGGCCTGTGCCTGGGCCTGCAGTGCATGGTCATCGAGTACGCCCGCAACGTGGCCGGGCTCGCCAAGGCGGGGTCGACGGAGTTCGACCCCGACACCGTCGAGCCGGTCATCTCGACGATCGAGGAGCAGAAGAAGTTCGTCGAGGGCGCCGGCGACCTCGGCGGCACGATGCGTCTCGGCCTGCAGAAGGCGGAGCTGCTCGAGGGCAGCGTCGTGCGCAAGGCGTACGGCTCTGCGACGGTCGAGGAGCGCCACCGCCACCGCTACGAGTTCAACGACGCCTACCGCGAGACCCTGGCCGAGGCCGGGCTGGTCTTCTCCGGCATCAACCCCGAGCTGGGGCTGGTCGAGTTCGTGGAGCTCCCCGCGGACGTGCACCCCTACTACGTCGCGACGCAGGCGCACCCCGAGCTGCGCTCGCGCCCGACCCGACCGCACCCGCTCTTCGCCGGGCTCGTGGGGGCCGCCATCGAGCGGCAGCGCTCCGAGCGGTTCCCGATCGACGAGACGGGGCTGCGCCGCAAGGACGAGGACGCCGAGGTCTGAGCAGCGCGGGCCTCGATGTGCCCGCTCGTTCCTCGCGGGCTACTCGACCACGGAGGCCTCAGAGCTGGCGGGCCTGGAGGATCCGGCCGAGCACGAACGAGTTCGAGCGGAGCTGGTTGCGGGCGTACGCCATCAGGCTGGGGTCGTCGGCGGCCGCCTCGGCGGCGGCGAGGAACCTCGCGTCGCCCGCACCGAGCGGGTACATCGCACGGATCGTGAGGCCCTGGTTGAGCAGCCCGCCCTTGAGCGTGTGCAGCTCCTCGAGGTAGCGGTGGGCGAACGGAGCCAGCAGCTCCGCCTGGCCGGGACGCCAGAACGTGGACCCGAGGACGAGAGTCTCCCTGCTGGCGGGCACGGCGTAGTCGACGAAGAACGCGCGCCACACCTCCTCCTTGGCCTCGACGCTCGGGTTGGCCGCCAGGACCGCGAGCCGTCGCATGCCGGCGTCGGGGTCGGGGTCGGACTCGAGCAGGCGGGCGACGCGGTCCTCGTCGTAGTCGCCGAGCTCCGAGCGGCGTACGGCCATCCGCCAGGCGAGGTCGAGGTCGGTCGCGTCCTCGGCGGCAGCCTCCAGCGCCGTCCAGTGGGCGTCGGTCGAGGCGGACGCAGCCAAGGTGCGCAGCGCCGCCTGTCGCGCGTCGGGTAGGCCGACGAGGCGCACGGCGGCGTCGGCGAGGCCGCGCAGGAGGTCGGGGGACTCCGAGGCGGGCGCCCACCGGTCGGCGACCTGCAGCGCCTGCGAGAGGAACGGCTCGATGAGGGCGGGGCTGGTCTCGGACGACAGGGCGCGGTTCAGCGCGGCCGAGACGTCGCGGGGCGCGACGTCGCCTAGCAGCAGGAGCTGTCCGGCCGTGGCTGCCACGAGCGCACGGTCGAGCGGGTCCTCGAGCTGCTGCACCCGCTCCAGCATCCGGGTGAGCGAGACCGGGTCGGGCTTGACCGCGGCGAAGGTGAAGTCGCCGGCGTTGACGAGTCGCAGGTCCCCGGCGGGCAGGTCGACCGGTGTGCGCCGGCCGCCGACCTCGTGGGACGAGCGTCCGACGGGGACGAGGTCGTCGCCGGTGGTGTCGAAGACGGCGATGTCGAGGCGGTGCGGCCGGGGCTCCTGGTCGTCGGTCGTCTGGACGACGAGCTCGTCGTCCACGAGCGAGATGACGTCGGTGCCCGCCTCGTCGAGCCAGGCCTTGGTCCAGGCCGACAGGTCACGGCCGGACGAGCGGGAGTAGCAGTCCATGAGGTCGTCGAGCCGCGTGTTGGTGAAGGCGTAACGGCTGAAGTAGTCGCGCAGCCCCTCGACGAACGCGTCCTCGCCGATGAAGGCGACGAGCTGGTGCAGGACGCTCTGGCCCTTGACGTAGGTGATGGCGTCGAAGTTCGACATCGCCGCGGAGACGTCGGGGACGTCACTGCGGATCGGGTGGCGGGCCGGGCTCATGTCCATCTCGTAGGCGGTGCGCTTGGAGACCGCCAGGAACGTCGCCCACTGCTCGGTGAACTCGCTGGCGCCGGCCATGCCCCAGTTGGCCGCCCAGGACGCGAAGGCCTCGTTGAGCCAGAGGTCGTCCCACCACTGCATGGTCACGAGGTCGCCGAACCACATGTGCGCCATCTCGTGGAAGATGAACTCCGCGCGCACGGCCCGCTGGGCGTGGGTCGGGGGAGTGCGGAAGAGCTGGCCGTCGCCGTAGGTGACGCAGCCCCAGTTCTCCATGGCGCCGCCGAGGTTGGGCACGAAGACCTGGTCGTAGCGCTCCTGGGGGAACGGGTAGCCGAACTTCTCTCCGAAGAACGCCAGGCCCTGGCGGGTCAGGGTGACCATCTCGTCGAGGTCGCGCTCGAGGACCGGCACGAGGGACTGCCGGCAGTAGAAGCCGAGGTCGTAGCCGTCGTGCCGGCGCCGCACCTCGTGGAACGGGCCCGCGTTGACCACCACGACGTACGTCGAGAGGCGGGGCGTGTCGGGGAAGGTCCAGACCCGGGCGTCCTGGGTCTCGGCGTCCGTGACCGACTCGGGGGCGCCGTTGGAGGTCACCACCCACGAGGACGGCGCGGTGACGACGAAGCGGTGCGGCGCCTTGAGGTCGGGCTGGTCGAAGCAGGCCCAGACCCGGCGGGCCTCGTCGGGCTCCAGGCTGGTCCAGACGTAGACGAGCTTGTCGGTGGGGTCGACGGTGCGCAGGATGCCCTCGCCGCGACCGGTGTTGGTGGTGTCGGCCTCGACGACCAGGACGTTGTCGGCTGCGAGCGGGGGGAGGGGGAGGCGGCCGTCGGCGGCCTGCGAGACGTCGACCTCCTCGCCGTTGAGCGTCGCTCTGCGCACGTCCATGGCGACGTCGACGAACGTCGTGGCTCCGGGGTCCGAGCAGGTGAACGCGATGGTGCTGACCGAGGCGAAGCGCTCACCCTCGAGCAGGCCGGTCATGTCCACGGCGATGTCGTAGCGCTGGACCTCGAGGAGGTCGGAGCGGATCGCTGCTTCGGACTTGGTGAGGCTCGACAACGTCATGGGCCCGACCGTACTCAATCCGTCCAGCCGCGCTAGCGTCTGGGCATGCCTGCCGCTGACGCTGATCCGCACTCCGGCGACGACGGAGGATCTCCCGCCGAGCCGCTCGCCGACCGGCCGATGTCGTGGCCGGTGGTCGCCAGCCGGGACCTGCACCGTGACGACTGGGTCGTGGCCCTGCGGGAGGACCGGATCACCCGGCCCGGGCACGCGGAGGAGTTCACCCGCATCAGCCTCGAGCACCCCGGCGCCGTCGTCGTGCTCGCGGTGGACGACGACGAGCGGGTGATGTGCCTGCGGCAGTACCGCCACACCAGCGGGTACGAGTTCGTCGAGCTCCCCGCCGGTCTGCGCGACGCGGGCGACGAGCCCGCGGTGGAGACGGCCAGGCGCGAGCTGCGCGAGGAGGTCGAGCTCGAGGCGCGCGAGTGGCGCCCCCTGCTGAGCACCTACGGGAGCGCGGGCATCAGTGACGAGGTGCACGAGATCCTGCTGGCACGCGGGCTGACGCACGCCTCGCGTGGCGACTTCGACCTGCGCCACGAGGAGGCGGAGATGGAGCGCTTCTGGGTGCCGATGGCGGACCTGCTGGACGCGGTGCTCGAGGGCCGGGTCCGGCAGGGCCCACTGGTCCAGGCGGTGCTCGCCTATGCGGTGCTCAAGCAGCGAGGGGCCCTCGACGCCCCGTGAGGCGGCGCGGGAGTAGTCTCGCTCCCGCTGTGAGGCGAGCCACACCGTCGTGGCCACCCGGACCCTGAGGAGCAAGGCATGAAGGTCGGCGTACCCAAGGAAGTCAAGAACCGCGAGTACCGCGTGGCCCTGACCCCCATCGGCGTGCACGAGCTGGTCCAGCACGGTCACGAGGTCGTGGTCGAGAAGTCCGCGGGCGTGGGGTCGCAGATCCCCGACGAGGAGTACGTCGCCGCCGGCGCCACGATGCTCGACACGGCCGACGACGTGTGGGGCGACGCCGACATGATCCTCAAGGTCAAGGAGCCGATCGCCGAGGAGTACGCCCGGATGCGGGAGGGCCAGACCCTCTTCACCTACCTCCACCTCGCCGCCGACAAGCCCCTCACCGAGGAGCTGATGTCCCGCAAGGTCACGGCGATCGCGTACGAGACGGTGCAGCTGCCCTCCGGCGGCCTGCCGCTGCTCTACCCGATGTCGGAGGTCGCGGGCTGCCTCGCGCCCCAGGTCGGGGCGTACTCGCTGATGAAGGCCAACGGCGGTCGCGGCGTCCTGATGGGCGGCGTCGGTGGCGTGGCCAACGCGAAGGTCGTCATCATCGGCGCGGGCGTGTCGGGCCAGAACGCCGCCAACATCGCGCTCGGCATGGGCGCCGACGTGACCCTGCTCGACACCGACCTCGACAAGCTGCGGATGTCGTTCTGGCGCTACAACAACCGCGTCCACGGCCTCGCCTCCTCCAAGCTCGCGATCGAGCAGCAGGTCATGGAGGCCGACATGGTCATCGGCGCGGTCCTGATCCCCGGTGCCGCGGCCCCCAAGCTGGTCAGCAACGACCTGGTGTCGCGGATGAAGCCCGGCTCGGTGCTCGTCGACATCGCCATCGACCAGGGCGGTTGCTTCGAGGACTCCCACGCCACGACGCACGACGACCCGACCTACGAGGTCCACGACTCGGTGTTCTACTGCGTGGCCAACATGCCCGGCGCGGTGCCCAACACCTCGACGTACGCCCTGACCAACGCGACGCTGCCCTACGCCGTGGCGCTGGCCGACAAGGGCTGGCAGCAGGCGCTGCGCGACGACCGCAGCCTCGCGCTCGGCCTGAACACCCACGCCGGGCAGCTCACCAACGCCCCCGTCGGCGCTGCCGTGGGCATCGACTCGGTGGACCTCGACACCGTCCTGGAGTGAGCTCCGGGGTTCCGTTGCGCCGGGCCGTGCGCACGTATCTCGACCACCTCACGGTCGAGCGTGGTCTCGCGGCCAACACGCTCAGCTCCTACACCCGCGACCTGGGGCGCTACGACGAGTTCCTGGCGGCCCAGGGCATCGACGACCTCGACGCGGTCACCGAGGCGACGGTGGCCGCGTTCCTGGTGAGCCTGCGGGAGGGGAGCGCGGCGCACCCGCCGCTGAGCGCGACGTCGGCTGCGCGCACGGTCGTGGCGGTGCGCGGGTTCCACCGCTTCGCGGTGTCCGACGGTCTGGCGCAGGCCGATCCGGCGGCGGCCGTCAAGCCGCCGACACCGGCCAAGCGGTTGCCCAAGGCGCTGCCGCTGTCGGACGTGGAGGCCATCCTCGAGGCGGCGGGGGCACCCGACACGGTGCTGGCGCTGCGCGACCGCGCCCTGCTCGAGCTGCTCTACGGCACCGGCGCCCGCATCTCCGAGGCGGTCGGCCTCGACGTCGACGACATCGACCAGGTCGACGGCACCGTGCTGCTCCGCGGCAAGGGCGGCAAGGAGCGGCTCGTGCCCGTCGGCGGCTACGCCCGCGAGGCGGTGGCTGCCTACCTCACCCGCGCGCGCCCGGATCTGGTCGGCGCCGGACGTGGGGGGCCGGCGATGTTCCTCAACTCCCGGGGCGGCCGGCTCTCGCGGCAGAGCGCGTGGGCGGTGCTCGTCAAGGCTGCCGAGCGCGCCGGCGTGACGGCGTCGGTGTCGCCGCACACGCTGCGCCACTCGTTCGCCACGCACCTGCTCGACGGCGGGGCGGACGTACGCGTGGTGCAGGAGCTGCTCGGCCACGCGTCCGTGACGACCACGCAGGTCTACACGCTCGTCACCGTCGACAACCTGCGCGAGGTCTTCGCGACCGCCCACCCCCGCGCCCGGGACTGACTGCCGCGCCGGCTGCGTGTCCGCTCCCGCAGGATGGTTGGATCGACCCATGCCGGACCCTGCGCGCCTCGACACGAGGGTCCCGACGGGCGCCGACCCGGACGCGGTCTACGACGCCTTCACCGGCTGGGTGTCCGACCGGGGGCTGGAGCTCTACCCGCACCAGGACGAGGCCGTCATCGAGCTGCTGGGTGGCAACCACGCCATCCTCGCCACGCCGACCGGCTCCGGGAAGTCGCTGGTCGCGATCGGCGCCCACGTCGCAGCGCTCGCCCAGGACAAGGTCAGCTTCTACACCGCGCCCATCAAGGCGTTGGTCAGCGAGAAGTTCTTCGCTCTCATCGAGGTCTTCGGCGCCGACAACGTCGGCATGCTGACCGGTGACGCGGCGGTGAACCCGGACGCCCCGATCATCTGCTGCACCGCCGAGGTGCTCGCCAACATCGCGCTGCGCGAGGGCCGGTCGGCGGACGTCGGGCTGGTGGTGATGGACGAGTTCCACTTCTACTCCGAGCACGACCGCGGCTGGGCCTGGCAGGTGCCGCTGCTGGAGCTCGTCGACGCCCAGTTCCTGCTGATGTCCGCGACGCTGGGAGACGTCTCGTTCTTCGTCGAGGACCTGCGACGACGCACCGGCCGCGACACCGCGGTCGTGGACGACGCCGAGCGGCCCGTACCGCTCGGCTTCCGGTGGTCGATGGACACCCTGGACGACACGCTCGAGGAGCTCGTGTCCACGGGACAGGACCCCGTCTACGTCGTGCACTTCACGCAGGCGGCCGCGGTCGAGCACGCCACCAACCTGCTGCGGCATCCGCCCAAGAAGGTCGACAAGGACGCGATCGCCGAGCGGATCGGCGCTTTCCGCTTCGGCGCCGGCTTCGGGAAGACGCTCTCGCGACTGGTGCGCAACGGCATCGGCGTGCACCACGCCGGGATGCTGCCGAAGTACCGCCGGCTGGTCGAGACGCTCGCGCAGGCCGGGTTGCTGCGCGTCATCTGCGGCACCGACACGCTCGGTGTCGGCATCAACGTCCCGATCCGCACGGTCCTGTTCTCCGGGCTCGCGAAGTTCGACGGCAACCGGCAACGGGTGCTCCGCACACGGGAGTTCCAGCAGATCGCCGGTCGCGCCGGCCGGGCGGGCTACGACACGGCCGGCTACGTCGTCGTCCAGGCGCCGGACTTCGTCATCGAGAACGAGCAGGCCAAGGCCAAGTCCGCCGCGCGGGTCGCGGCCGGCAAGAAGAAGTCGAAGGCCCAGCTCAAGAAGCCGCCCGAGGGCACGGTCGTGTGGACCGAGCAGACCTTCGACAAGCTGGTCGCGGGTGTGCCGGAGCGGTTGAGCAGCCGGATGAAGGTCGACAACGCGATGCTGATCAACGTGGTCTCCCGCGAGGAGGACGCGTTCGCGGTGATGCGCCGCCTGGTCACCGACAACCACGAGGACCGGCGCGCCCAGCTGCGGCTGGCCCGCCGCGCCCTGAGGCTGGCGCGCTCGCTGGTGCGCACGGGCATCGTCACCCGCCTCGACGAGCCGGACGGGCATGGTCGACGCTTCGTGCTGACGGTCGACCTGCCCGACGACTTCGCGCTCAACCAGCCGCTCGCCCACTTCGCGCTCGCCGCCTTCGACGTCCTCGACCCCGAGTCGGAGACCTACGGCCTCGACGTCGTCTCCGTCGTCGAGGCGGTCCTCGAGGCGCCGCGCCAGATCCTGATGGCGCAGCAGCACGCCGCTCGCGGCGAGGCGATCGCGGAGATGAAGGCCGACGGCCTCGAGTACGACGAGCGGATGGCGCTGCTGGAGGAGATCACCTGGCCGCAACCGCTGCGCGAGCTCCTCGAGGCCCTCTACGAGACCTACCGCCAGACCCATCCGTGGCTGCCCGACGACGCCCTCGGGCCGAAGTCGGTCGTGCGCGAGATGTGGGAGAACGGGATGGGGTTCACCGACTTCGTCGGCCGCTACCAGCTCGCCCGCTCCGAGGGCCTCGTGCTGCGCTACCTCACCGACGCCTACCGCACCCTGCGCCAGACGGTGCCCGAGGCGCACCGCGCCCCCGAGGTCGAGGACGTCATCGAGTGGCTGGGGGAGACGGTGCGCCAGACGGACTCGTCGCTCCTCGACGAGTGGGAGGCGCTGTCGGACCCCGACCACGTGTCGAGCGCCGTCGCCCACCACGAGCCGCCGCCACCTCCGCGCCCGCTGTCCAGGCAGGAGCGCCCCTTCCGGGTGATGCTCCGCAACGCCATGTGGGCCCGGGTCGACGCCGTGTCCCGCGACGACCTCGACACGCTCGTACGCCTCGAGCGCAACGCCGCCGACCGCACCGACCCGCCGCGCCAGGTCGTGGTCGGCCGATCGGCCTGGGACGCCGCGCTGGAGGACTACTACGCCGAGCACGACCGGGTGCTGACCGACGGCGACGCGCGCGGACCCGACCTGCTGGTGGTGGGGGAGGAGCGCACGGGTGAGCCCGTGGGCGCCGAGGACGGCACCACCGCCCGCGTGCGCGACGTACGCCAGACGATCCACGACCCGGAGGGCCACCACGACTGGGTGATCGAGGCCGTCGTGGACTGCGACGCGACCGACGCCGCAGGCGAGCTGGTGCTGGCGACCACAGCGATGCGGCGGCTGTGAGACAGGGCTGTGACGACGGGGCTGTGAGGACGGTGCCGCCGGGCGCGTAGAGTCCCGCGCGGTGTGGCCGGGGACCCGTCCCGGACCGGTCTCGAACTGGTGCGGGAACTGTCGACGTGTCGACAAAGCCGGAGGCGTCCGGCGTGGTCCAATCGAGGTCCAGGCCGATGCACGACGGATGCACGAGGAGCAGACATGAGCGGTGCGGGATTCCACGGTCACGACACGGGCAGCAGTGCCACGCAGATGCCGCCCCTCGTACGACCTCCGCAGCCGCACCACAGTCCACAGCCCGGCCCGACCCTGCGAGACGAGCACAACGTGACCCAGCCGATCCCCTTCGAACGCCCCGTCGAGACGCGCTCCGAAGCGCGCGCCGCGACGACCGCCACGGCGGAGCCGCCCCTCGGCCCCACCGGCCGCCCGATGCCGGTGTTCCCCGAGCCGACCCCGATCACCCAGCACGGGGGCGCCCGGGTGATCTCGATGTGCAACCAGAAGGGCGGGGTCGGCAAGACCACCACCACGATCAACCTCGGGGCCTCGCTCGCGGAGTTCGGTCGCCGGGTGCTGCTGGTCGACTTCGACCCGCAGGGCTCGCTGTCGGTCGGCCTGGGACTCAACCCGCACGAGATGGACCTGACCATCTACAACCTGCTGATGGACCGCGACGTCACCCTCGACGAGGTCGTGGTGCCCTCCGGCATCGAGGGCATGGACCTGCTGCCCTCCAACATCGACCTGTCCGCGGCCGAGGTGCAGCTCGTGCACGAGGTCGCCCGCGAGCAGACCCTCCAGCGGGTCCTCGCGCCGGCGCTCGAGCACTACGACGTGATCCTCATCGACTGCCAGCCCTCGCTCGGCCTGCTGACGGTCAACGCGCTGACGGCCTCCGACGGCGTCATCGTCCCCCTCGAGTGCGAGTACTTCGCACTGCGCGGCGTCGCGCTCCTCAAGACCACCATCGACAAGGTGCGTGAGCGGCTCAACCCCAAGCTGGAGATCGACGGCGTGCTCGGCACCATGTTCGACGGCCGCACGCTCCACAGCCGCGAGGTGATGGAGCGGCTGGTCTCGGCGTGGGGCGACACCGTCTTCCACACCGTCATCCGCCGCACCGTGAAGTTCTCCGACGCGACGGTCGCCGGTGAGCCCATCACCTCCTACGCCTCGTCGTCCACGGGCGCCGAGCACTACCGCCAGCTCGCGAGGGAGGTGCTGACCCGGTGGCCCGCCGAGTGAGCATGCCGGCCGCGGACGACCTGTTCCGGCCGACGTCCGAGAGCGGCGACGCGACCGGGACCGAGGCGGGGAAGCGTCCCCGCCGGGTCCGCGCGGTGGCCGACGACGCCGAGCCCGCCGGGCCGAGGCGGCCGAGCGGACGGGTCCGCCACGACGAGAAGATGACGGTGTACGTCACCTCCGACGAGCTGCTCGACATCGAGCACGCCCGCCTCGTGCTGCGCCGCGAGCACGGCCTGGCCGTCGACCGCGGGCGCCTGGTCCGCGAGGCCCTCGCCATGGTGCTCGCGGACCTCGAGGCCCAGGGGGCCGACAGCGCCCTGGTGCAGCGGCTGCTCGACGAGTGAACGCCCCCGCCCGACCTGCCTCGGACCCGGCGTCGAGCGCGCTCGAGCCCGGGAGCGAGGCTCCGGCGTTCGCCGTACGGCTGGACAACTTCGAGGGTCCGTTCGACCTGCTCCTCGGCCTGATCGCCAAGCACAAGCTCGACATCACCGAGGTGGCGCTCTCCCAGGTCACCGACGAGTTCATCGCGCACGTGAAGAACCTCGGCGGCTCCTGGGACCTCGAGCAGACCACCTCCTTCCTCGTGGTGGCCGCCACCCTGCTGGACCTCAAGGCGGCCCGGCTGCTGCCGCAGGGCGACGTGGAGGACGAGGAGGACCTCGCGCTGCTCGAGGCCCGCGACCTGCTCTTCGCCCGCCTCATGCAGTACCGCGCGTTCAAGCTGGTCGCGTCGGTGCTCGAGGGGCGACTCGCCTCGGAGTCGCGGCGGCACCCCCGCGCTGTCGGGCTCGAGGAGCGGTTCGCCACCCTGCTGCCCGAGGTGCTGATCGGGATCGGGCTCGACGACTTCGCCCGGCTCGCGGCCCGCGCGATGGAGCCCAAGCCGGTCCTCGAGGTGTCGCTCCAGCACATCCACGCCGCCAAGGTCAGCGTGCGCGAGCAGGCCCAGGTCGTCGTCGACCGGCTGCGCCGCAGCGGCACGATGACCTTCCGAGCCCTGTGCGGCGACTCGCCCGACCGGCTCACCACGGTCGCGCGGTTCCTGTCGCTCCTCGAGCTCTTCCGCGAGGGCGCCGTGTCGTTCGACCAGGTGACACCCCTGGGCGAGCTGACCGTACGTTGGACCGGCGCCGAGGACGGTGACGTCGACATCCACGACGAGTTCGACGGCGCGCCCGTCGACGACGATGATGCAGCCATGCCGTCGGTGGCAGCCGACGAGCCGGAGGAGGACCAGTGAGCCAGCAGCCCGACGTCGACCCGAGCGAGGTGGACACCCTCGCCGTGGCGGTGGCCGAGCTGCGCCCGGCGCTGGAGGCGATCCTCATGGTCTCCGACGAGCCGCTCGCAACGGTCCGGCTGGCCTCCGTGGTGGGCCACCCCGTCGAGGAGGTAGAGGCAGCCCTCGTGGCGCTGGCCGCGGAGTACACCGACCAGGGCCGCGGCTTCGACCTGCGATCGGTCGCAGGCGGCTGGCGCTTCTACTCCCGCGCCGACTTCGCCGCCGTCGTCGAGTCGTTCGTGCTCGAGGGCCAGCAGGCCCGGCTCACGCAGGCGGCGCTCGAGACGCTCTCGGTGGTCGCCTACAAGCAGCCCGTGTCGCGCGCCCGCGTCTCCGCGATCCGTGGCGTCAACGTCGACGGCGTGATGCGTACGCTCCTCACCCGCGGGCTCGTGGAGGAGGCCGGGCAGGACGAGCAGAGCGGTGCGAACCTCTACCGCACCACCTCCTACTTCCTCGAGCGCATCGGCATCACCTCGCTCGACGAGCTGCCCGAGCTCGCCCCGTACCTGCCCGACATGGACGACCTCGAGGACGAGCTGGCCAGCGTCGCCGGGCTCGACGCGCCGGCCCCCGAGCCCGCCCCCGAGCCCGCCCCCGAGCCCGCCCCCGAGCCCGCCCCCGAGCCCATCCCAGAGCCCGCCGCGGAGCCCGAGCCCGGGCCCGCCCCCGAGCCCACTCCCGAGAGACACCACTCGCCGCACAGCGGGTCCGGCACCGAGCCCGACGGCGGGACCGAGATCGCATGAGGACCGCATGAAGCCGCACGACGCCCCCGACAACGACCAGCCCGCCTCGCAGCGTCCAGCCACCGACGAGGACGGCCTGATCCGCCTGCAGAAGCTGCTGGCGCAGTCGGGCGTGGCCAGCCGCCGCAAGTGCGAGGAGCTGATGCTCGACGGGCTCGTCGAGGTGGACGGCGAGGTCGTCACCCGTCTCGGGACCAAGGTCGACCCGCGCACCGCGGTCGTCCGCGTCGACGGCAAGCGGCTGCCGCCGATCAGCGACAAGGTCTACCTGGTGCTCAACAAGCCCCGTGGCGTCGTGTCGACCATGTCCGACCCCGAGGGCCGACCCACGCTCGGCGACCTCGTGGCCGACCGGCCCGAACGGCTCTTCCACGTCGGCCGGCTCGACACCGACACCGAGGGCCTGATCATCCTCACCAACGACGGCGACTTCGCCCAGCACCTGGCCCACCCGTCCCACGAGGTCGACAAGACCTACGTGGCGGAGGTCGAGGGCGAGGTGCACGTCCGCACCGTCCGCGAGCTGCTCGCGGGGGTCACCCTCGACGACGGTCCGGTCACCGTCACGCACGCGCGCGTCGTCGGCGGCGACCCGCGCCGCGAGGGCAGCAAGCGGTCGATCGTCGAGCTCACGATCCACGAGGGCCGCAACCGCATCGTGCGCCGGCTCCTCGACCACGTCGGTCACCCCGTCCGCCGGCTCACCCGCACCCAGATCGGTCCGGTCACGCTGGCGCGGCTGGGCCCCGGGGAGATGCGCGAGCTCACCGTGGCGGAGCTGGGCGAGCTGATGGACAGCGCGCAGCTCTGAGGTCGCTCGCCGCTAGGCTCCTCGCGTGGCAGTGAGAGCAGTGCGAGGCGCGACCCAGCTCGAGGAGGACACCCGCGAGCACATGCTGGACCGGGTGGCCGAGCTGGTCACCGACGTGATGGAGGCCAACGGGCTCGAGGTCGACGACTTCATCTCGATCATCTTCACCGCGACCAGCGACCTCACCAGCGAGTTCCCGGCGTACGCCGCGCGTCAGCTCGGCTTCTCCGACGTCCCCCTGGTGTGTGCCCGCGAGCTGGAGATCGAGGGGTCCATGCCGCGGGTCGTCCGCCTGATGGCCCACGTGGAGACCGACCTCCCGCGCTCCGACGTCACGCACGTCTACCTCCACGGCGCCGCCAACCTGCGACGCGACCTGACCCGGACCACCAGCCATGACTGACGACCCGCTGCCGGCCCTGACCGGGCCGGTCGAGGTGGTCGGCGCGGGACTCATCGGCACCTCGATCGCCCTCGTGTGCAGCCGGCTCGGCATCGAGGTCGTGCTGCGCGACGCCTCGGAGGAGAACATCCGCACGGCCCACGGCCTCGGCGCCGGGCGGGCCGCCACCGATGCGGACCGTCCCCAGCTCGTGGTGGTGGCCGTGCCACCGGCACGGATCGCCGACGCGATCGTGGAGGCCCTCGGCCGCACGGACGCGGTCGTCACCGACGTCGGCAGCGTCAAGGCGGCCCCGCTCGCCGCGGTGACCCCACGCGTGGGCGCCGCGGACCTCGCTCGCTACGTCGGGTCGCACCCCATGGCCGGCAGCGAGCGGTCGGGCCCGCTCGCCGCCAGCGCCGCCCTGTTCGACGGCCGGCCGTGGGCGGTCACGCCCCACGGATCGGCCGACTCGCACGCGGTGGGCCTGGTCGAGTCGCTGGTCCTCGAGTGCGGTGCAGCGCCGGTCAGGATGGGGCCCACGGAGCACGACCGCGCCGTGGCCCGGATCTCGCACCTGCCCCACCTCGCCGCCGTCCTCGTCGCCGGCCGGCTCGCCACCGCGCCCGTCGAGCACCTCGCCCTGTCCGGCCAGGGCGTGCGCGACGTGACCCGGGTCGCGGCCAGCGACCCCGCGCTGTGGCAGCAGATCCTCGAAGCCAACAGCGAGGCCGTCCTCGACCTCCTGGCCGAGGTCCGTGCCGACCTCGACGCCCTGATGACCGCCGTGGCGGCGGACTCCGGTCCCGACCTCGTCGAGATCCTCGCCCGCGGCAACGCCGGCACCGCCGCCATCCCCGGCAAGCACGGCGGCCCCGCGCGCCCGACGCGCTCGGTGTTCGTGGCCGTGCCCGACCACCCGGGCGAGCTGGCCCGCCTGTTCGGCGACGCCGGCGAGATCGGCGTCAACATCGAGGACGTGCACATCGACCACGATCCCGGGCGACCGGTCGGCCTCACCGAGCTGGTCGTCGAGCGCGGCAGCGCCGAGCGGCTCCTCGCGGCTCTCGAATCCCGCGGGTGGACGACTCACCGGTAATCTTCTCGCCCGTGACCCACGCCGACAGCACCCCCTTCGACAGGCACCGTCTCGTCATCGCCGTCGACGGCACGTCCGGCTCCGGCAAGTCGAGCACCTCACGCGGTGTGGCCGAGCGACTCGGCCTGCGCTACCTCGACACGGGCGCGATGTTCCGGGCGATGACCTGGTGGCTGCTGCGCGAGGGCATCGACGTACGCGACGCGGCCGCGGTCGCCGCCGCGGTGGGTCGCCCCGCCATCGAGTCCGGCACCGACCCGCGCGACCCCACCATCACGGTCGACGGGGTCGACGTCTCGGTCGAGATCCGCAGCGACGAGGTCAACGGCGCGGTCAGCCCGGTCAGCGCCGTCCCCGAGGTGCGGGCCCGGCTGCTCGACCTCCAGCGCGCGGTGATCGGCGACGGAGGCATCGTCGTCGAGGGACGCGACATCGGCTCCGTGGTGTGGCCGCAGGCCGAGGTCAAGGTCTACCTGAGCGCCGACCCCGACGCCCGCGCCCAGCGCCGGGCGGCGGAGCAGGGCGGCACCGACGTGGCGAGCACGCAGCAGTCGCTGCTCGAGCGCGACCGGATCGACTCCGGCCGCGCCACCGCGCCGCTGACGATGGCCGACGGCGCCGTGCACGTCGACAGCACGCACCTCACCCTGCCCGAGGTCATCGACCAGATCGTCGCCCTGGCCTCCACCCCCCGGGACACCGGGACGCGGGACGCGTGAGCGGGGCCGAGCTCCCCGCCAGCGCCGACCGGCACCCACCCACCCGCCTCCTGCAGCGGCTGCGGGCCCCGTCCGCGGCGCTGGTCCGGCGTCGATGGGCGGTCGCGGTGCACCACGCCGAGCGGGTGCCGGCAACTGGCGGCGTGGTGCTGGCGGCCAACCACGTCGGCGCGATCGACGGCCCTCTG
Source organism: Nocardioides ganghwensis (assembly GCF_014779655.1). GTDB lineage: Bacteria > Actinomycetota > Actinomycetes > Propionibacteriales > Nocardioidaceae > Nocardioides > Nocardioides ganghwensis. Next base: position 17,895 of record NZ_JACXYX010000026.1, on the reverse strand, counting down.
CTCGCGGTGCTCGCGCCGCGACCGGTCCACGCGCTGACCAAGCAGGAGATGTTCGCCGGTCCGCTCGGCGGGTTCCTGCGCGCATCCGGGCAGATCCCGCTGGACCGGTTCCGCCCCGACCCCGGCGCCATCCGTACGTGCCTGCGGGTCATCCGTGACGGGGGAGCGGTCGGCATCTTCCCCGAGGGGACCCGCGGCGACGGCGAGCTGCACCGGTTCCACCACGGGGCCGCGTACCTCGCGCTGGTGACCGGCGTCCCGGTCGTCCCGGTCACGATGATCGGCACCCGACCGCCCGGTGGCGGTTCCAACGCCCTCCCCGAGCGCGGCGGCGTCGTGGAGATCGTGTTCGGCCGACCGTGGCGGACGACACAGCAGCCGTGGCCGCGCACCCGGGAACACGTCGCCGCCACGTCGGTGTTGCTCCGGGGGCACATGCTGTCCGAGCTCGCGGCTGCGCTCGCGGACACGCGCCGATCCTTGCCCGGGCCGCTTCCTGCGGGACAATCCGAGGACGACCCCGACACCGGGCTCGTCGAGCCATCCAGAGAGCTGTGATCACGCATGAGTGAGTACGACGCCACCAGCGTCGAGCCTGTCGATCCGACCGACTCGACCGACGCTTCCGGACCGACGCCGGTCCTGGCGGTCGTGGGCAGGCCCAACGTCGGCAAGTCCACCCTCGTCAACCGGATCATCGGTCGTCGCGAGGCCGTCGTGGAGGACCGACCGGGCGTCACGCGCGACCGCGTGTCCTACGACGCCCACTGGGGCGGGCGCGCCTTCACCGTGGTCGACACCGGCGGCTGGGACCCCGACGCCCGCGGCCTCGCGGAGCGCATCGCAGGGCAGGCGGAGGTGGCGGTCTCGCTCGCCGACGCGGTGCTCTTCGTGGTCGACGCGACCGTGGGCATCACCGACGCCGACGAGGCGGTCGTACGGATCCTGCGCGCGTCGGGCAAGCCGGTCGTGCTCGCGGCCAACAAGGTCGACGACGCCCGCACCGAGGCCGAGGCGTACGGACTGTGGAACCTCGGGCTCGGCGAGCCGTGGCCGGTCTCCGCGCTCCACGGGCGCGGGTCGGGCGACATGCTCGACGCGATCCTCGCGGCCCTGCCCGAGACCCCCGAGCAGTCCTTCGAGGAGGTCGGCGGTCCCCGCCGCATCGCCATCGTCGGCAAGCCCAACGTCGGCAAGTCCTCGCTGCTCAACATGCTCGCCAAGGAGGACCGGGTCGTCGTCGACAACGCCGCCGGCACGACCGTCGACCCCGTCGACGAGCTGATCACGCTGGGGGACCGCACCTGGCGCTTCATCGACACCGCGGGCATCCGCAAGCGGGTCAACCAGGCGTCCGGCCACGAGTACTACGCGTCGCTGCGCACCACGACCGCGATCGACCGCGCCGAGGTGGCCGTGCTCGTGCTCGACGCCAGCGAGACCGTCTCCGAGCAGGACATGCGCATCATCCAGACGATCCGCGACGCGGGCCGGGCGATGGTCATCGCGTTCAACAAGTGGGACCTCGTCGACGAGGAGCGCCGCTACTACCTCGAGCGCGAGATCGAGCGCGACCTCGTGCAGCTCAAGTGGGCTCCCCGGATCAACTTCACCGCTCGCACCGGCTGGCACGTCGACCGGCTCGTGCCGGCGATCGACAAGGCGCTCGAGGGCTGGGAGACCCGCATCGGCACCGGCGCGCTCAACACGTTCCTCGGCCGCCTCGTCGCCGAGCACCCGCACCCGGTGCGCAGCGGCAAGCAGCCCAAGATCCTGTTCGCCACGCAGCCCTCGACCGCGCCGCCGACCTTCGTGCTCTTCACCAGCGGCAAGCTCGACGCGGCGTACGAGCGGTTCATCGAGCGGCGGCTGCGCGAGGAGTTCGGCTTCGTGGGTACGCCGATCGTGATCAACCAGAAGCCGCGCGAGAAGCGCAAGCGGTGAGCGTCAGGGCGTGATCGTTAGGGCGTGAGCCCCGCGGCGCGCAGCCAGTCCATCGGGTCGACGGGGCTGCCGCCGGCGGGACGTACCTCGAGGTGCAGGTGCGGGCCGGTCGAGTTGCCGGTCGACCCCACGCTCCCGATGACGTCCGCGACCTCGACCCGCTGCCCGACCGCCACCGTGGCGTCGGTCTGGTGGCAGTACCAGACCTCGGTGCCGTCAGGCAGCTCGAGGATCGTGCGCAGCCCGTACGGGCCGGCATACGCCACCTCGGTGACCACGCCGCCGGCGACCGCGACCAGGGGCTCGCCAGCCCCGGCGCTGAAGTCCTGCCCGCCGTGCTCGGCCTCCCACAGCGGTCCCGTCAGGCCGAAACCCGCCGAGATGTCGTAGGACGCCATCGGCAGCACGACACGCACCGTGTCCGGGTCGCCGCGGTAGCCGTACCTCGCCAGCAGCTCCTTGCGCCCGACCAGGGCGCGGTCGCGTGCGTCGGCTCGGCGGTTGAGGGACGCGAGCCGCTGCTGGCGCTCGGCCACCTGACGGGCGAGCTCGATGGCCTCCAGCTGCCGACCGTCCTCGCGCACCGTGACCTCCGGGGCTGCGTGGGCCGACGGCGCGGCAAGGGCAAGTGCGGCGGCGGCCGCGGCAACCGCCATGCCGGCACGTTGCAGCATGGATGACATGTGAACCCCCCACAGGTTGACGGTTCATCCTCAGGGCAGGAGCGAGCGCAGGTGGCGGGAATCGACCCAAATGGCCCACTCGGACTACTGGCCGGACGTGGTGGGTGGGTCGATTCCGCAGGGGCGGAGGGGCTGCGGTAGTGTTCCACTCGCTTCGCAGGCCTCGTGCCGGAGGCGTTCGGGCTGTGGCGCAGCTTGGTAGCGCACTTGACTGGGGGTCAAGGGGTCGCAGGTTCAAATCCTGTCAGCCCGACCGAGAAACCGCCTCTGACCTGCGGAAACGCAGGTCAGAGGCGGTTCGTCATTTGAACCCGAAGGGCCTATTCCCCACTTATTCCCCAAGTATTCGGGCCCACCGCCGGATCTGGGGCGGCCAGCTCGTCCAGGACGTGTGCCACGTCGGCGGCGATTGTCGGCTTGGAGATGTAGAACTCACGCGTGATGGCGGGGGAGGAGTGGCCGAGCTGCCGGGAGGCGGTCTCGGCGTCGACCCGCTCCGAGATGAGCGTGGCGACGGTCTTGCGGAACGTGTGGGGCGTGACCCACTCGAGGCCGGTGTCCTTGCGGACCTGCCGCCAGCGACGTTCGACGTTGTTGACCTGTTGCCAGGTGCCGTTGCGTGTCGGGAACACCGCGTCGTCTCGGTTCCGCGCTGTCGCCAGACGGCGCCGGAGCACTGCAATGGCGAAGTCCGGAAGGACGACCGTCCTCACGCTGGCGTCCGACTTCGGGCTCGGCTTGCGGTACGTGCCCCTACCCGGCTCGGTCTTGATCGTTCCGTTGATGGTGAGAGTCGGACGGGTGGCGTCGAGTGCGACGTCGACCCAGCGCACCGCGAGGATCTCGCCGATCCTCGCGCCGGTGGCCAGCATCAGATCGATGATGTCTGCCATGTCGCGGGACGCCTTCGGCCCGGGCCGCTGCCTTGCCGTCCACGCGCGGAGAGCCTCGCGGACGGTGCTGAGGTCCTCAAGGGTCAGCGATCGAGTCTCGAATCTCTCCCGGTGGATGCGTGACGTCTGCTGGACCGGGTTCACGGCGAGCGCGTCGTGACGCACGGCCATCCCCAGCATCGCGCCCATCACCACCTTCGCCTTCCGTTGGCGGCTCACGCTCGTCCCCCGGAGTCCGACGAGGAACAGATCCAGTCGACTGGTGGTGACCTCTCGAAGTCGTAGGCCACCCAGTTCAGGAATGACGACCTTGTCGAGGACGCGCTCGTACTCGGTGACGGTGGTGGCTTCGATCCGGCCCTCGTCACGAAGGAACGCGAGCCACAGGCCGGCGAGGCCCGCGATGGTGGTGTCGGCGGTGATCGCCTGTTGCGTTGGCGTCGTCCGGTCGACGAGCTTCTCCCGCAACGCGCGCTCCGCGGCAGCGCTCGTGGTGCCCGTGGCCGTGACCTCGCGGGTCACGCCATCCCTGTCCCGGATCCGGGTGCGCGCCCTGTACACACCCTCGCGGACCCTCGTCGTGCGGATCATGCCCCAGGTGCCCAGCGATGTCGGCGGACGTCCGCGTCCCATCTCGAATCTCCTTTCAACGTGGCCGGCTCGCTCGGGACAGCGAGACCCCGTCTCCCGCTCGCTGCTCCGGGATGGCCGCGGTGTCATCGAAGCTCTCCAGGTGATCCGCGACCCAGGCGTCCAGGTCGGCACGCCGGTAGCGCAGACAGCCGCCGAGCTTCACGGCTCGCGGCCCGAAGCCCGCACGCCGGGTTCGCCAGGTGTAGAGCGTCGCCTTCGGTATCGAGAGGTACGCCGCCGCCTGGTCGATGGTGAGCATGCCGCCCTCCGCGCTGTTGTCGACCGTAGTGCTCATGATGTGCTCCTTCGCCGTGGTGAGAACAGGCTTGTCCTCGTGACTGGAGGTGTGCAGCGGAAACCGGCTCCTCTGTGGAGAAGGGCGTCGGATGGCATGCCATGGAGGCTGAGCTGAGAACGAGTACTCCGTGCCCCTGTGGTTGCCGCCGAGGTCGCTCAAACCAGCCGGCTGTCCGAATCCCAGTATGGAGCCGCAGCCCGGACTCTTCGTTGAGCGCTCTCGGCGCTCTGCCGCGTAGCGCAGCACAGTTGGTCCAGGGCGTGGCGCAGCGCCTGCGGCGAATTGCCGTCGGGGTTGCGGGCCTTCCTCCTCAACCTGCGGGCTTGGGGCGCCCCTCGATACCGGTGGAAGTGTGAGGCACGCCGACGGACTTGCTCCGGGGGTGTCCGCCGAAGCCGTGGCAGGAAGGGTGTTGGAGTGAGTCCGGCCTGACGTCGCGGCACGCGCGATGCGGCCTGGATGAGTCCGGGACCGGTATGAGCGGCCCGGGGTCGCGGTGTACGGACTGGGAGATCTTCCCGGTTCGCTTGGGAAGCCGCCTGAGGCGACGCCGCCCCCTGGCCGTGATCCTCGGAGGACGTCCACCACCTCTAGGAGGAACCATGACAACCCCATCCCGCCGCCTCTGGCAGTTGGCCGGAGTCTTCGCGCTCGCCCACGTCGTGCTGATCCCGGTCGGCATCTATCTCCAGGACAGCCCGCTGTTCGCCGACGGCACCGCCGGCATCACCGAGTCGTACGTCGAGGGCGACATCACCCGCAGCTTCGTCGGCGGCGTGCTGGAGTCGTTCGGGTTCCTGCTGATGGTCCCGGTGCTGGTGTTCCTGGGCCGCGTGCTCGGGCGGCGCGGTGAAGCCGGCGGCTGGGCGGCCGAGACCGGCCTGCTCTGCGGCATGGGCTACGTCGCTGTCACTTTCGCCGTCGGCTTCCCCGCGGGCGCGGCCGCGATGTACGGCGCCCAGCAGGGCCTTGATGTCGACACCGCGTTCGCGCTCAACAACGTTCGCATCTTCGGCTACTTCCTCAGCCTGCTGCTGCTGGGCGGCAGCACCCTCGGATTCGCGGCCGCCGCACTCATGGACGGGCTCCACCGGCGCTGGTTCGGATGGTTCGGGGTCGTCACTGCGGTGGCTCTGCTCGCGTCCACCCCGCTGGCAGGGATCGGCCAGCAGGACTGGGGCACCCTGGTCTGGATGGTGTGGTTCGTCGGCGTCGCAGTGCTGATGATCCGACACCGCGAGGACCAGCCGGGCGACCCCGGAATCACCGCCACGCGGGGCCCGGATCGGGCATCCTTGACGTCGAGGTGAGTCCATGCACGCGATCCGGGTCTCCACGGCACCGCTGCTCGCCGCTCTCGCGATCGCGGGGGTGGTGGTCGCGGCGGCCGTGACCGGGTCGCGTCCGCTCGCCGACGACCTGGCCATCGGGGTCGCGGTCACCACCTACGCATTCGTCGCCGTGGTCATCGAGCTCGCCCGACCGGGTCATCCGGTCGGGCGGTTGATGCTTGCCGGCGCGACCGCCTGGGGCATCGGGGAGGCTCTGCTGGCCCTCGGCCTCGCGGGCGTCGCCGCGGCACCGGACCGAGCGGCGTACGTCGTGTTGGGGGTCGTCGGCTCGGCGGCTCGTGGCTGCGGGTGGCTGCTGCTCATCCTGGCGCTGCCACTCGTCTTCCCCGACGGCCGGGCTCCGGGCCGCGCGCCGGTCGCGCTGGTCGCCGGGTGTGTCTCCGCGTTCACGGTTGCCACGCTGCTCGCCCCGGTCCCGCTGGAGTCCCGGCTGGAGACCGTCGCAAACCCGCTCGGCCTGCCTGAGTCGTGGAGGCCGCTGGCCGACCTGCTCGCCCTGGGTGCCCTCGCCGCGGCCTTCGTCGCGCTGCTGATCGCGGTCGTGACGCTGGTACGGCGGTGGCGCACCGGCGGTGAGTTGGTGCGCCAGCAGATCCTGGTCTTCGGCGTTGCGTTTGCGGTGCCGTTGCTCCTCCTGCCGTTCGTTGCGACGCCCTGGGCGCAACCGTGGATGTTCGCGCTGGTGACGCTGCCCGTGCCGGCGGCGGTGGCGGTGGCGATGTTCCAACGGCGACTCTACGACCTCCAGTTCGCGGCCAACCGGACGCTGACCTACGTCGCGCTCTCCGTGATGCTTGCCGTCGTCTACGCGTTCGTGGTCGGCGGCGTCGGCGTGGTACTCCACGACAGCGGTGCTCCGTGGCTGCCGCTGGCGGCAGCGGGTGTCATCGCCGTGGTGTTCGCGCCGCTGCGCGACTCGTTACAGCGGGCGGCCAACCGGCTGACCCACGGCCGGTGGTCGACGCCCGCTGAAGTGCTTGCGGACACGGGCCGACGGCTTGCCGACGCCGCCGACGGCCCGGCGCTGCTGGCGTCGCTCACACATGAGCTGGTGCACGGCCTCGGGGTGACGGCCGCGGAGATCCGGGACACGACCGGGCGCCAGCTGGCTGCCACCGGCACGGTCCCGGATGAGGTCGAGACGCTGCCCCTGACGGCGTATGGCGGACAGGTCGGGGAGCTGCGCTGGGCATCCCAGCCGCTGCGACCAGGCGAGCGTGCGCTGCTGGCCGACCTGGCTCATCAGATCGGCGGCGTCGTGCACACGACGGCGCTGCTCGAGTCGTTGCGCGAGGCGCGCGAGGAGCTCGTCGTCGGCCGGGAGCAGGAGCGGCGGCGACTGCGCCGTGACCTGCACGACGGGCTCGGCCCGCAGCTCGCCGCGCTGGGCCTACAGCTCGACACCGTCCACAACCTGCTTGCGGCGGGCCGGCCCGTGGACGACCGGATCGCCCGGTTGCGGGCCGGCCTGCAGGACACGGTCGTGGAGGTACGCCAGATCGTCGAGGGATTGCGCCCGCCCGCGATCGACGAGCTGGGGCTCTTCGGAGCCGTCGCTGAGCTCGGCCATCAGCTGATCGACGGCAGCGGTGTCGTGCTTGCGCTGGAACTGCCCGAGGAGCGGCGCGCGCTTCCGGCGGCGGTCGAGGTCGCGGCCTACCGGGTCGCCCAAGAGGCGCTGACCAACGTGGTCCGCCACGCCGGTGCGACCTGCTGTCGAGTGAAGGGTGCCGTCGGCGACGGTCACCTGGTGCTCGAGGTGGTCGACGACGGCGTCGGCGGCGCGCGGCCAGGTCGCGGTGTCGGGCTGCGCAGCATGCGGGATCGCGCCCGGGAGATCGGGGGTCGGATCGAGGTCGACAGCACCTGCGGCGGCACCACGGTCACCATCAGTCTCCCGCTCGCCGTGGAGACGGCCTCGTGATCCGGGTGCTGGTCGTCGACGACCATCCGCTGTTCCGCAGCGGGCTGCGCGGACTGCTCGAGACGGTGGCCGACGTCGAGGTGGTGGGCGAGGCAGCCGACGGTGACACTGCCGTGTCACGCGCAGTCGAGCTGCGCCCCCACGTGGTCCTGATGGACCTCAATCTGCCCGGCACTCCTGGGTTGGAGGCCACTCGACGGATCGTTGCCGCGGCGCCAGAGGTCGCCGTACTGGTGCTGACGATGCTGGCCGACGAGGCCAGCGTGGTGGCGGCACTGCGGGTCGGGGCGCTCGGCTACGTCCTCAAGGAGGCAGGCCAGGATGAGGTGGTCGCCGCCATCCGTACTGTGGCCGCCGGTGGCGCCGTGCTCGGCCCGGGTCTGGCGGGCCGGCTGCTCGACCGGCCATCGCCAGGCAGCGCGCTGACTCATCGGGAGTCGGAAGTCTTGGCGTTGCTCGCCAGAGGCCGGTCAAACTCCGAGATCGCGCGCGAGTTGGGGCTGAGCCTCAAGACAGTGCAGAACCACGTGTCGAGCGTGCTCGGCAAGCTGCAGGTGCGCGACCGCACTGAAGCGGTGCTCCGGATGCGCGGCCTGCGGTGAGCCCCCCGAGACAGTTGCGCGAATCTCAGGCACCGCGACTTTGGTGTGCGTGACCGACGAGGGTCTACCCTCGAGCGCGGCGACCAGCCGCCTTGTTCACTTCCGCAGACAGCGACTATTGGTCATCGGCCTGCGTTCTCACGAGGCCGATCGACTTCCTGAATCTGTTGGTTGTAACAGGCGGGTCCCGTCAAGCACGACCTGTCACTGACGCGGACCGGTGCATGCGATCTGCGCTGATGCTGTTCAGGTGCCCCAGGGTTGCCGGGACCGCGCCAGTCGGTCGGTCCTGGTTGGAGCGTCACACCGCATGACTGCATTTCCCGGCTGCGGAGCCATTCCACCTTCGCAGCGGCCGACTCACGGACCGGCCCCGACCGCAGTTGACGGAGCGTCCCGCCACCCAGTCTCGATGTCCCGCTGCCCCTGGTTCGATGGTCCGGCTGGTTACTCGGAAGCGAGTGCTGCTGGCCATAGCGGGCGACCTCGTCCGGCCTGAGGCGGCGCATCAGCAGTTTGCGCAGCTGTTGGGGACCTCGGGCGCTCGCGCTTGACAGAGCTTGAGGGCCGGAGGATAAACGGAGCGTTGGCGCATCCTTGTCCGAAGGACCGCCGGGTGAAGGGGGGTCGTGCTGTGAGCTGGCCCGCACCGGATGTAGCGCCCGCGAACGATCGTCGCTTCGACGCGCTCGCACATTTCAAGGACTGGAGCAACTACCTGCTCGTGACCACGGTCGCAGCTGGCGGTTGGGTGGGGTCGGACAAGGTCACATTTGCCAACGCCAGCCTGCAGGCCCCGGCGCTCTGGTGCCTGGGGATCTCCATCGTCTTCGGCATCTTCACGCTCGCATTCATTCCGCTGATCGCCCAGCAGCTCGAGCGAGACGTCGATGCCGGCATCTATGACGTGCCGATCGTGTTCCATCTCTTCGGGGTCAGGTGTGTGATGTACCTGCCCCAGATGTGCCGTCCGCAGCACCTCACATTCATCGCCGGCGTGGTCCTGTTCTGTGCTGGCACCGTCGAGAGCTACGGGGCAGCTCTCGCAACCACCACCGTCGCGGTTGCCCTGGTTTTCATTTCCAAGCCGCAGGGCAAGAGCAATGATTTCGAGCTGACTCGAAACCAGCCTCGTCCGACTGAGCTGCAGCAAGAGCAGCGCATGCCGGTCCAACCTGACCGGACAACCGACCACGGCGAGCAGGAGGTCTAGCAACCGTGCGCGCGCCTCTCCGGGAGAGTGTCACTGCGAAGACTGACCTTGACCGTATCGACGGCATTTCGTGAGCTGGAGGCGCCTGCGCGGAGGGGCCATCCATCGCAGTCAAGCCGCGAGCCGCCTATCGATCGATCGCCATGCCCCAAGCGCACGCAGCCTTCCAGCGCGCCCCGACGGACCACGGCTCCGCTGGGACACGGAGCCCCGAGCGCCTTCATGGCTTGACAGTCACAGGCGGCGGAATGACGCGCTGTCAGTTGCCAGCCACTGTTGAGGCTCTTCGGGGGCATAGCTCCGCGACAGGACAGCGCGGACACTGGTCGTTGGCTGCGTGTGCTCCCCAAGGCCAAGCCAAATCTGTCGCCCTTTCGTGCTGTTGACCCCGATCGTCCACGGCGGCCGTCGCGCCACCTGCGCTCCAGCTGAACCTCCCCCACCCGTCAACTACGCCTAGGCCAGCCGGTGCACCTGCGGCCTGGGTCCCGGGCTGTCGACGACGCTTGAAAACGAGGCCATAGCGACGCTCGAAAACGAGGCCACCCAGACAGATTGGATGGGTGATCTCTGTGGAGGATTGGGCTCTGATCCGGCGGCTGGTGGCGGACGGGGTTTCGCAGCGTCAGGTCGCGCGGGACTTGGGTATCGGGCGGGCGACGGTGGCGCGGGCGGTGGCCTCCGATGGGCCGCCGAAGTACGAGCGGCCGGCGGTGCCGACGTCGTTCACGCCGTCCGAGCTGGCGGTGCGGCAGCTGCTGGTCACGACGCCGGACATGCCCGCGACGGTGATCGCCGAGCGGGTCGGCTGGACGGGGTCGATCACCTGGCTCCGCGAGCACGTCCGCCGGCTGCGGCCCGAGCATCGGCCGGTTGATCCCTCGGACCGGCTGAGCTGGCTGGCCGGGGACGCTGCGCAGTGCGACTTGTGGTTCCCGCCGCGGAAGATCCCGCTCGAGGACGGCAGCACGGCGTTGCTGCCGGTCATGGTGATCACCGCGGCGCATTCGCGGTTCATGGTCGCGAAGATGATCCCGACCCGGCACACCCAGGATCTGCTGCTGGCGATGTGGCTGCTGGTGCAGCAGCTGGGGCGGGTCCCGCGCAGGTTGATCTGGGACAACGAGTCCGGCATCGGCCGCGGCAAGCGGCACGCCGACGGCGTCGGTGCATTCACCGGCACCCTGGCCACCACGCTGGTCCGGCTGAAGCCCTACGACCCCGAGTCGAAGGGTCTGGTCGAACGCAGGAACGGCTTCTTCGAGACGTCCTTCATGCCTGGCCGGGACTTCACCTCACCGGCCGACTTCGACGCCCAGCTCGGCGACTGGCTGGGACTCGCGAACGCGAGGGTGGTGCGCACGATCAAGGCCAGGCCGGTCGACCTGCTCGACGCCGACCGGGCGGCGATGCTGCCGCTGCCACCGGTCGCACCGGTGGTGGGATGGGTCAACCGGGTCCGGCTGGGGCGTGACTACTACGTCCGGCTCGACAGCAACGACTACTCCGTCGACCCGAACGTGATCGGCAGGTTCGTCGACGTCCATGCCGACCTGGCCCGGGTCGAGGTGCGTCACGAAGGCCGACTCGTCGCCGCTCATGACCGGGTCTGGGCACGCGGCATGACGATCACCGATCCCGCCCACGTGGCAGCGGCGAAGGTGCTGCGCGAGCAGTACCAGCTGCCCCGACCCGCTGAGCCCGACGAGGAGCTCGGCCGGGACCTGACTCGCGACCTGGCCGACTACGACCGCGCGTTCGGCCTCATCGACGGCGGGCTCACCGACGGCGTTGCGGACGGGCTGAGCGACGGGGAGGTCGCCTGATGGCCACGAAGAAGACAGAAGCGGCTGAGACGCTCAAGCAGCTTACCTACCTGGCGGCGGCGTTGAAGGCGCCTCGGATCACCGAAGCCGCCGGCCGGCTGGCCGATCACGCCCGCGACGCGGGGTGGACCCACGAGGAGTACCTCGCCGCGGTCCTCGACCGCGAGGTCGCCGCCCGCAACGCATCCGGTGCCCAGCTGCGCATCCGGGCCGCCGGGTTCGGCTCCCGCAAGACGCTCGAGGAGTTCGACTGGGACGCCCAACCCGCTGTCCGTCAGCAGATCGCGTCCCTGGCATCGGGTGGGTTCCTCACCGAAGCACGCAACGTCGTGCTGCTCGGACCGCCCGGCACCGGCAAGACCCACCTGGCCACCGGCTTGGGCATCGCGGCCGCGCACCACGGCCACCGGGTCCTCTTCGCGACCGCGACCGAATGGGTCACCCGGCTCACCGACGCCCACCGCGCCGGCCGGCTACCCCACGAGCTGGCCAGGCTTCGGCGCTACGGCCTGATCATCGTCGACGAGGTCGGCTACCTGCCCTTCGAGCAAGACGCCGCGAACCTGTTCTTCCAGCTCGTCTCATCGCGCTACGAACACGCCTCGCTGATCCTCACGTCCAACCTGCCGTTCAGCGGCTGGGGCGGTGTGTTCGGCGACCAGGCCGTCGCCGCGGCGATGATCGACCGCGTCGTCCACCACGCCGACGTCCTCACTTTGAAGGGCGCCAGCTACCGGCTACGCAACCGCGGGATCGACACCCTGCCCAGCATCAAGACCCAAGACACGGCAGACTAGACAGCACGAACCGGTGGCCTCGTTTTCGAGCGTCGGATCGGCCTCATTTTCGAGCGTTGCCGACACGGGCGCCGTCAAAGCAGGGCGCCAGCGCTCCGACCACCCCGGTGTCAGACGCCCCGCAGCGATCCTTCAGCGGTTCTTCAGCGGCCTTCGGCACGCTCGCAGCATTCATCAGCGGGCACCGGCCCCGGAGCTAAGGATTCAGTGTCATGAACCACACCAAGAACCGAATCGTCGCCATCCTTGCGGGTCTGGCACTCGCTATCGGCTTCTTCGGGAGCAGCGCACAACCGGCGTCCGCGATGGCGCTGTACAGCGGCGGGGGAGGAAAGGCCGACCCGGTTGCGTTGTGCAACGTCAACACGCACACCATTCAAATCCAGAACTGGTTGTACAAGGACCCTGGGTATTCCTGGCAGGACATCCAGGTCCAGTACAAGGTCGTCGACCTGAACACCGGGCAGGTGTCCTATACCAACGTTCTAACCACTCGGGTGACCACAACCGCAACAATCATGTATAGCGGCATTCTCCGGACGAGCGGTCGGTTCCAGATCTACCACTCCGCCCGCTTCGGCACGGCGCGCGGCTACCCGGCTTGGGCGCCCTGGACACCGGTCCATTACAGCACCACCTGGCTCCAGCAGGGGTGGGTCAATCAGGCCACCGCGGTTTGCTACGCCTAACCCGAGTTGGGTGCCGCCCGCGCGCTGGGGGCAACGCTTCGTGCCTCCAGCGCGAACCTCCCGACCTCCACCGATCGGAGGAGCGGACGCTCGCGCCCTCCGGTTCAGCTCGTAGAGGGGAGGTGAAACCCATGAACACAGCACGCAAGCTCATCGGGGCGATCGTCGTCACGTGTGGTCCGCTCGCGTTCCTGATGCTGGAGACGGCACCCAGGGTGCGCTACTTCGGGACCATCGGCTGAGCAAGCACCGTCCACCTAGCATTGGAAGGAGGTGAACAGCATGACTTCCAAAGTCCGCACCAGCATCGTCTGGATCACAGGCAGCGTCGGAACCCTGATCTTCCTGCTCCTCGAGACCGCCGGCAAGTACACGCCCTGACCGGGATCAGTGGCCCTCCAGCTGCATTGCGCTCGCTCACTCTCTGCGCCATCCCGGGAGGGGGGTGAACCACCATGACCATCACGCTCCGTAAGAGCTTCGTCTGGGTCGCCGCGACCGTCGGGCCGCTGGCCTTCGTGCTCGTCGAGACCGCCGGCCGAGGATTCCCGTGACCGACGCCAGTTCCAGTTCGACCGGTTGTCCGGCACCCGGCCACGGGGGCCGGACAACCAACCAGCGGAACCGCACCCGAGCCCCGCATACACCGCGCGGTACCAAATCACAGAACGGCAGATCGACCATGACCATCCGAGCAACCACAAGTCCTCGGGTCCTACCGGCGCGCGCCGTGGAGAACCAGCGGCGTCGCCCTCTGACCGCCATGACCGCGACCGGCGCTGCGGTGACCGCGGTGGACCTGACCATCAAGTACCTCGTCGTCACCTGGATCCCGCCGCGCCAGCAGCTCGCTCTGTTGGCACCGATAACCAATCCCGAGTTCACCCTCGGAGTTGCCGGGGGCCACCCCCTCGTGATGGTCGCCTTGATGACCCTGGGTGTCGTCGCCGCCCTTGCCGTCGTGATCCCTCTGGTCACACGAGGCAGGGTTCCCGCGTGGGCTGCGGGGCTGACCATCGGCGGGGCGGTCGCCAACACAGTGGACCGGGCTCTGAACGGAGCCGTTCAGGACTACCTCGTCGTCGGGCACGTGGTCCTAAACCTCGCCGACGCCGCCGTCGTGATCGGCATGGCCATCACCGCCTACTCGCTGCTCCCCACCGGCACCCGGGTATCCCGCACCGACACCCGCGTGGAGTGGCCGCGGTGATCTGACAGGAGTGTAGGGACGGCCGACGGCAGGTCGGTTCCAACCTCGAGCTCATGACGCGCGACCCCACGTCCCAGTGCGTGGGGTGCCGTCGATGAACCTAACGAGCGGGGCGACGGGGGCCCCGCACAGGCACGAGGAAAGGTCCGAACGGTCTTCCCGATCCCGTTCGCGCGGCACGGCTCGCGGTCTGTCGCAGAGGATCGACACGACGTCGGCGATCGTAGATGGAGAGAACAGCTGAACCCCAGCGTCGCTCCGTTGTCTCTTGACCCCACCCGCAACATGGCCACCGTTAGAAGCCAACCGACCTCTGACCCCGCTACACGCCGCGGTCACTGCCGACTCCAGCTTCGGATCGTCAGGCACATCGTCGACCAGACGCATCGGCCCGTCGCGGGGCTCCGCGGGCACGTCCTAGATGCCGGCATGACTCCCTGCTTCCAGGTGATTCCTTACCCGGCGCTCGGCATCGGGGAGGTTGACGCCCCGTCTAGACAGCCCGAAAGTGGAACGTGGGTCTCGAGAGTCGGTGAGGGTTGGCGGAAGGATCCCGGTGATCGATCTGGATCGGCTGGAGTTGTTGTTGCTGGGCGCGGTGGAGTTGCGGGCACAGGGACTGAACGGGGCGGCCGACCGGATTGCCCCGCGGGAGCGGGCGTTGCTTGCGCGGTTGGCCCTCGACGTCGGTCGGGTCGTGACCGTAGATCGGTTGATCGACGACCTGTGGGGTGATGCTCCTCCGTCGGGCGCGCGCAACACGCTGCAGGTATACGTCTCGCACCTGCGTCGACGCTTGGGGCAGGAGGTGATCCGGTCTGGAGCGGCGGGCTACAGTCTGGCGCTGGACCCGTCATCTGTTGACACCCACGAGTTCGGCAGACGCGTCGCTGCCGGCGCGCATCTGGTGACTTCGGGGCGTCCGGGCGAAGCGGTGGGTGTCTTCGAGGCGGCACTGCGTTTGTGGCGGGGCGATCAACCCTTGGCGGACCTTGGCGACTATGAGTTTGCCCGGGTGGAGGCCGCGCGGTTGACGCAGCTCCGGGCGGCGGCGGTGCAATACTTGGCTGAGGCGCTGCTTGCCATTGGAGACGATGAGCGGATAGTGGACGAGGTCGCCCCGTTAGTGCGGGAGTTTCCGTTCCGGGAGCGGTTGCGCGCAGCTGTGATGACGGCGATGTACCGACAAGGCCGTGGCGTGGAGGCCCTGGACATGTACGGCGAGGCGCGGGCGTTCCTGCGGGACGAACTGGGGTTGGATCCGGGGCCAGTCTTGAAGGCGCTGCATACTGCGATCCTGGCGGATGATCCGGCGCTGGTCGCGGCCGCGCCTCAGGCTCAACGCGTCGTCGTGGGGGCGCTCAAGGAATCAGTTGTGCGGCTCGATGCCGCGGACGCGCCGCCGACGAACCTTCGGAGCCAACCGACGGCGCTGCTGGGGCGAGCGCAAGAGCTGGTGGAGGTTTGCGGACTACTTCGCGATCAACGATCGCGACTGGTCACGCTGACCGGACCCGGCGGCACGGGAAAGACCCGCCTTGGATTCGAGGTCGCCGCCGAGGTGCTTAAGGACTTCCCCGGGGGCGTCTACTCGGTAGAACTGGCGGCAGTAGGCGACCCTTCAGACGTGATGGCCACGGTGGCCCAGACCCTTGGCGTTCAGGAGGGTGCCGGTCGTACGGTCGAGCAGGCTCTGCGAGAACTATTGAGGGACCGGCGGCTGCTGCTCGTGCTGGACAACTTCGAGCAGGTGATCGCCGCGGCCCCAGATGTCGCGGCTCTGTTGGCGGACTGTCAGAGTCTCTCCGTGCTGGTGACCAGCCGGCAACCGCTGCGGCAGCATGGTGAGCAGGAGTACCCGGTACCGCCGCTGGCCGTACCCGACCAGAGGAGCCTGGCGCTTGCCAGCACCGCCACGTTGGCCCAGTTCGAGGCGTTGGCCCTCTTCGTCGAGCGCGCTCAAGCAGTCAAGCCGAGCTTCAAGATCACTGACCGCAATGTGCGGGCGGTCGCCGAGATCTGCATTCGGCTCGATGGGCTCCCTCTGGCGATCGAGCTCGCAGCGGTCAGGATCAAGGTGCTCCCTCCGCAGGCGATGCTGGAACGCGTGGGTCAGCGGCTGCGCCTGCTTACCGCCGGCGCCAGGGGTGTGACGGCACGTCAGCAGACTCTGCGCGGAACGATCGACTGGAGCTATGACTTGCTTACCGCATCGGAGCGTTTGCTCTTCGCCCGTCTGGCTGTGTTCGTCGACGGATGCACCTTAGAGGCAGCCGAAGCGGTCTGCGACGCAGACAATCACATCGGCCTGGAGGTGCTCGACGGGCTGGCCTCACTGGTCGACAAGAACTTGGTGCGCCAGGACGAGTCCCCTCAAGGCGAGCCCCGATTCACGATGCTGGAGACCGTTCGCGAGTATGCAGAGGAACGACTGGTGAGCGACCCGGCTCATGCAGTAGTGCGCGACCGACACGCCGACTTCTTCTCGGATCTGGCAGTGAAGGCGACGGCCTTTCTGCAATCCATGGAGGGACGTGGGTGGCGCGACAAGCTCGAGGTCGAACACGGCAACCTCCGTAGCGCCACGGAGTGGCTACTCGAGACGCAACGGATTGGGCCTGCAATGGACATCGCGATCGGAGCGTGGCGCGTTTGGATCCAGCGCGGCCGGCTGCGCGAGGGCGCCGCTTTGATCGAGCGGGTCCTTGCGCACTCGGACGGCTCGGAGGATCCCAAGCGAGCACGCGCGCTCATGTGCCTCGGCGAGCTCTACCGGTTCCAAGGTGACTTCGAACGTGCGCGAGCGACCAAGGAGGCAGGACTGCCGATCCTCCGACAGGCCGTACCCGTACTGGCGGCCGCCACGCTTTGCGACCTGGGTCACATCGCGGAGCGTCAGGATCGTCTCGATGATGCGCGGGCTTTGCACCAAGAGGCGCTGGACATCCAAATCGCAGTGGGGATGAAGGGCGGAATCATCCATGCCACCACGGGTCTGGCACGGCTCGCCGTTGGCACAGGCGAGCTCGTTCGTGCGCGATCGCTCTATCGGCAGGTCTTGGAAGGTGGTCGTGAGCTGGGCGACGCCGAGTTCATGAACGAGGCACTGCTGGGCCTGGCCGAGATTGCTCGGAGGGAGGGGGATCGAGACCGTTCCCGACGTTTGTATGACGAGGCATTGGTGCTCGGGACCGAGATGTGGGACGTCTCGATGGTGTTCGACGTTCTTGCCGGGATGGCCTCCCTTGCAGTTGCTTGCGGCCAACCTCGGACGGCCGCCCACCTCCTGGGCGCCGTTGACGCCATCGCTGTCACGACCGGCCTGGTTCCCTACTTCACCGACCAACGCGAGCAGTGCCGAGAAGAGGTGCGTGCGGTGCTAGTGGCCGCTGAATACGCTGACCTGCTCGCCAAGGGACGCGCCATGACATACGACGATGCCGTCGCCTACGCACTCACCTGGTGACTAGACCTGCACTCGAAGGTTGTCTCTCTAACCACCCGCGCGAGCCTTGCGAATCCACAAGGTCTGATCCGACGGCATGCCTGAGCCGGGGACAACCTGCTAACACAGGTGCTTTCAACCTCCCTTCAGCGGAACCTCAGCGCTCGAGGTGAGCCTGTCTGCGTCGGCTCCGCACTAGGAACCGCATGGACCAAGGAGTGACCAGCCATGTGGGACACAGTTGAATGCAACACCACACTGAATCGCCCCGGGTTTCGTGGAGGCTCGGTTACTTGGAACCAGCCCCGGTCGGGACGGGTGTTTCAACGTAGTCGGTGACGACTCCGGTGGCCCAGTGGTTCGCCTCGAACTCGGCGGGCGGGATG
>NZ_JACXYX010000025.1 GCF_014779655.1 Nocardioides ganghwensis | reverse complement strand
TCAGGCAGAAGTTCATCCGCCCTCACTGCCCATGGCAGAACGGGAAGGTGGAGAGGCTGAACCGAACCCTGGCGACCGAGTGGGCCTACCGCCAAGTCTTCACCAGCAACGACGACCGCACCGCTGCTCTTGCCCCTTGGCTCGAGTACTACAACACTGAACGCCGCCACAGCTCACTCAAGGGCAAGCCGCCGATCAGCCGACTGCTACCAACCTGATGGCCGGGTACAGCTAGGGCGTACGCCTCCGCTCACCCGCCGCTCACCCGCCGCTGGGCCGGTGCTCACCGGCCGCTGGGCCGGTAACGGGTCCGAAACAGCACTCCCGCCCCCACTGACGGGGGCGGGAGTGCTCATTTCGGGCAGTTGCCGCGAGGACGGTAGGGCGGCAGGACACGGGCCCAGGATCATCCACAGGCTGGATCAAGCCCCGCTCCTCCACAGGCGGCGCTCAGCGCCCTCGTACGAGCGGGGTTGAACGTCCGAGGCTCCAGCCATGGACCTCCAGGGCTACCTGCCAGCACGCGCCCAGCACGGGCTCATCACCCATGGCCAGGCACTTGACGCCGGCCTACAGCCTCGCGACGTGGCCCGCCTGGTGGCGTGCGGCGAGTGGGTGCGACTCCGCAAGGGCGTGTACGCCGACGGCGAGGCGTACGCCGCCGCGGAGCCGTTCCGTGAGGCACCGATGCTGCGGATGAGGGCTGTGGTCCTGGCCGTCGCCGCCGAACCCGTCTTCACGCACGACTCGGCCGCGATCGTCCACCGCCTCGGCGTGCCTGATGCCCGCACCAGCGCGCCGCACGTCGCGAGGACCAGCCATCGGGCGACGCGGACGACGGGTGGCATCATCACGCACGGCGCGCCCTTCGCGGACCGGCAGGTCATCCGGACCGACGGGTTCCTCGTCCTGGATGCAGCGCGGACGGCTCTGGACATGACTCGTCTGCACGGCCTCTGGCCCGGGATGGCCGCGTGCGACGCCGCGCTGCGGCAGGGCATCACCCGCGCGGAACTCGAGCGGGCCGCCGAGCCGATGCGGGGCTGGCCGCACAAGCGGCGGATCGACCGCGCCGTCGAGCTCGCCGACCCCGGCGCCGAGAGCTACCTGGAGTCGCTGGCGCGGGGCCTGGTGATCGAGCTCGGCGTCGGGACGCCGCAGACCCAGTTCGGCATCACCGACGGCAATCGGCGGGCCTGGTGCGACATGCGCGTCGGTCGCCACGTGTTCGAGGTCGACGGCCTGATCAAGTACGACGACGACCCGGAAGGCTCACTGCTCGACGAGAAGCTGCGGCAGGACTTCGTCTCGGGCTTCAAGCTGGGTGCCTCGCGGATCACGCACCACGACTGCTTCGCCGGGCGGCGGGCCGCGCTGCAGCGACTCGGCCGGGAGTTCGACGACACCTGCCGACGCTTCGGCACCTCGATCGACGACCTCGCGCCGTACATCCTGCCGCGCTCGGCGCGGGTCCGTGCCGGCTGAGGCGATCCGCGCCCAGCGGGACCGGTAACGGGTCCAGAACAGCACTCCCGCCCCCATCAGTGGGGGCGGGAGTGCTTGTTGCGACCCGTTACCGGGAGCGTCCAGCCGGGTTCTCGGGACTGGCGGGCTGGCTCAGCCGCCCAGCGACGTGCCGGCGGAGCGCAGGTTCTCGCAGGCCTCGACGATGCGGGCCGCCATGCCGGCCTCGGCCGCCTTGCCCCAGGCGCGGGGGTCGTACTGCTTCTTGTTGCCGACCTCGCCGTCGACCTTGAGCACGCCGTCGTAGTGGGCGAACATGTGCGCCGCGACGGGACGGGTGAAGGCGTACTGGGTGTCGGTGTCGACGTTCATCTTCACCACGCCGAAGTCGACGGCGTCGCTGATCTCCTGCGCGGTCGAGCCGGAGCCGCCGTGGAAGACGAGGTCGAACGGGCGCGCGTCGGCGCCGAGGCCGAGCTCGGAGGCGGCTGCCTCCTGCGCGGTCTTGAGGATCTCGGGGCGCAGCTTGACGTTGCCGGGCTTGTAGACGCCGTGCACGTTGCCGAAGGTCAGGGCCGTCATGTAGCGGCCGTTCTCGCCGGAGCCGAGGGCCTTGATCGTGGCGATCGCGTCCTCGGGGGTGGTGTAGAGCTGGTCGTTGATCTCGTTGGCGACGCCGTCCTCCTCGCCACCGACGACGCCGACCTCGATCTCGAGGACGATGTGGGCCGCGGCGCACTTGGCGAGCAGCTCCTGGGCGATCTGGAGGTTCTCCTCCAGGGGCACGGCCGAGCCGTCCCACATGTGCGACTGGAACAGCGGCGCCTCGCCGCGGGCCACGCGCTCGGCGGAGATGTCGAGCAGCGGGCGGACGAAGCCGTCGAGCTTGTCCTTGGGGCAGTGGTCGGTGTGCAGCGCGATGTTGACGGGGTAGTTCTTCGCGACCTCGGCGGCGTAGGCGGCGAACGCCACGGAGCCGGTCACCATGTCCTTCACGGACGGGCCGGAGAGGTACTCCGCACCGCCGGTGGACACCTGGATGATGCCGTCGGAGCCGGCGTCGGCGAAGCCCTTCAGCGCGGCGTTGAGCGTCTGGGAGGACGACACGTTGATGGCCGGGTAGGCGAAGGACTTCGACTTCGCCGCGTCCAGCATCTGCGCGTAGACCTCGGGGGTGGCGATGGGCATCGGGGATCTCCTCTGAAGCGGTCAGGCAGGCGCTCCCAACCCTAGTGGCTACCCGCGAGTCGCGAATCCGGCGACCGAGCGTCTCACTCCGTGAGGACCAGAGGCGCCGCGATCCACCCACATGGGGCTGGCGTCCACCCCCCGTCAGGCCTAGGTTGACATCCATGACCCGCCGTCTCGGACTCAGCGCCGCAGTCGCCGCCCTCGTCGCGGCCACCCTCGCCACCGGCACCGGGCCGGCCAACGCCGCGGACCCGACGTACGGCGCGCCCGTCGTCGGGCAGTGCTTCGACATGGACGTCGAGGAGCTCGCGGCCAACTCCTACGTCGAGGCGCCGGTCGACTGCGCCGGCACCCACACCGCCCGGACCATCGTCGTCGCCCAGCTGCCCGCGGACCTGACCTACGACAGGTTCGCGCCGCTGACCCGATTCGCGCTGAAGACGTGCTTCCCCGAGCAGCGCAAGGTGCTCCGCACGTCGATGCTCGGCATGCGGCTGAGCGCCTACAACATCGGCTACTTCATCCCGACGCCCGAGCAGCAGGCCGCCGGCGCGCGCTGGCTGCGGTGCGACCTCGTCCTCGGTGGCGCCTCGCTGGAGCCGCTCCCGGCCAAGCTGGCACTCGGGAAGCCTCCCTACAAGAAGTCGGTGTCGCGCTGCCTGACCGGTCGCGACTTCCGGCTGACGGTCTGCTCCGACAAGCACACGTTCCGCGCCACCGCCGCGATCAAGGTGAAGGCGTCGCGCTACCCCAGCGAGAAGGCGTGGAAGCGCATCGGGACCCAGCGCTGCCGCAGCGCGGTGACGTCGCGGTCCTACCGGTTCGGCTGGCCGTCGAAGGCCGCCTGGAAGTCCGGCGACCGCGCGCTGATCTGCTACTCGAAGACTCGGCGCTAGACCTCGGGAGGGACGGGTCCGGGGTGCACAGGGGACATCCCGGGCCCGGAGGCCCCGCCCCTGACGGGTGAGCGCTACCCGCGCCAGGCGTCGTCGCCGGTCAGGTCGGCGTACGTCCGCACCCAGCTGTGCATCGCGATCGCGGCGGCCGAGCTGGCGTTGATCGAGCGCGTCGAGCCGAACTGCGCGATCGAGAACGTGCCGTCGCACACCTCGCGCGCCGCCTCCGACAGCCCGGGCCCCTCCTGGCCGAAGAGGAAGCAGACCCGCCGCGGCAGCTCCATCGTCTCGAGGTGGAGCGACCCCGGCAGGTTGTCGATCCCCAGCAGGCGCACCGGCCCTCCCTCCTCCGGACCGAGCGAGTGGAGGTACGCCGCCAGGCTCGCCGCGTCGGGGTGGTGCCGGACGTGCTGGTAGCGGTCGGTGACCATCGCGCCGCGACGGTTCCAGCGGCGGTTGCCGACGATGTGCACCTCGGCGGCCAGGAAGGCGTTGGCGGTGCGCACGATCGTGCCGATGTTGAAGTCGTGCTGCCAGTTCTCGATCGCGACGTGGAAGTCGTGCCGCCGGGTGTCGAGGTCGGCGACGATCGCCTCCATCGTCCAGTAGCGGTAGCGGTCGACCACGTTGCGACGGTCGCCGTCGCGGAGCAGGTCGGGGTCCCAGTGCTCGCCGTCGGGCCACGCCCCCTGCCACGGGCCCACCCCGACCTCCGGCGGCCCGTGCGGCATGGGGTCGTACGGCGCCCGCTCCTGCGGCTCCTCGCCCACGACGGCTCAGTCCGTCGGTGGTGCCGGGCGGCGGCGCAACGAGCGGATCCGCAGCAGGACCCACCAGGCGACGGCCGACGCGACCGTGAAGATGACGAGCTTCTGGAAGGTGCCGGCGTAGGCCTCGACCACGTGCCACTGCTCCCCGAGGTGGTAGCCGGCGAGGACGAAGATGGTGTTCCAGATGGCGCTGCCGGCGAGCGTCAGGCCGAGGAACTGCAGGAGCGGCATCCGTTCGATCCCCGCCGGCACCGAGATCAGGCTGCGGAAGATGGGCACCATCCGCCCGAAGAAGACTGCCTTGCGTCCGTGCCGGGCGAACCACTCCTCGGTGCGCTCGAGGTCGGAGGTCTTGGTCAGCGGCAGCCGCTCCCAGATCCAGTACATGCGGTCGCGGCCGAAGAGCACGCCCAGCCCGTAGAGCACGGTGGCGCCCACCACGGAGCCCACGGTGGTCCACACGAGTGCCTCCGCCAGGCTGAACGAGCCCTGGCTCGCGGTGAACCCGGCCAGGGGCAGGATCACCTCGCTGGGCAGCGGCGGAAAGAGGTTCTCCGCCGCGATGACCAGGGCCGCGCCTATCGGGCCGAGACGCTCCATGAGGTCGACGGCCCAGCCGGCGACGCCGTCGAGCTCGTCACCGGGTTGGGCAGCCAGGACGCGGGAGAGCACGCAGAGACCCTAGATCACGGGTCGAAAAGGTCAGCCAGCGGCGCGTACGGCGTCCAGGTCCGCGCGGGTCAGCACCGACCGCACCTCGAGGCCCACGTCGGCCAGCGGGTTCTCCCCCGCGGGCGACCGGTCGATGGCGCACACCACGACCTCGACCGTGGCTCCGGCCGCCCGCAGCTCGCGCGTCGCGTCGCGCACGGCGCCGCCCGTGGTGATCACGTCCTCGATGAGCGTGACCCGCCGGCCGGCGGCGTCGGGACCCTCGGCCAGCTTGCAGGTGCCGTACTCCTTGGCCTTCTTGCGCACGAAGAGCGCGGGGAGGCCGGTCTTCGACGAGACCATGGTGGCGATCGGGATGCCGCCGAGCTCCAGACCGCCGAGCAGCTCGGTGTCCTCGGGCAGCAGGTCGAGCATCCGGGTCGCGACCCGGTCGAGCAGGGCGGGCTGGGCCTCGAAGAGGTACTTGTCGAAGTAGGTGTCGGCGACCTGCCCGGACCGCAGGGTGAACTCCCCGGTCAGGCGGCAGGCCGCGTCGATGTCGGCGGCGAGGGAGGCGTCGGTGGTCACGACCCGACCCTAGCCACGCGGCTGGGTAGCGTGGGTCCGTGCCCACCGCGAAGCCGCTCACCCAGCCCCTCGCCGACCGACTGGCCCACATCCCGCCGACCGTCTTCAGCGAGATGTCGGCGCTCGCGCTGCGGACCGGCGCGCTCAACCTGGGCCAGGGCTTCCCCGACGTCGACGGTCCGCCGTCGGTGATCGCGGCGGCGGAGGCAGCGCTCGAGGCCGGTGCCAACCAGTACGCCCCCGGCATCGGCGTCCCCGCCCTGCGCGCGGCGATCGCGCGCCACCAGCAGCGCCACTACGGCCTCGAGGTCGACCCCGACCAGGAGGTCGTGGTGACGACCGGGTGCACCGAGGCCGTCGCCGCAGCGCTGCTCGGCCTCGTCGACCCGGGCGAGGAGGTCGTGGTCCTCGAGCCCTACTACGACTCCTACGTCGCGATGCTCGACATGTGCGGGGCCCGGCGCCGACCGGTGACCCTGCGGGCGCCGGACTTCCGCCCCGACCTCGACGAGCTGCGGGCGGCGGTCACCGACGACACCAGGGTGATCCTGCTCAACACCCCCCACAACCCCACCGGCACGGTCCTCACCCGCGAGGAGCTCCAGGTGGTCGCCGACCTCGCCATCCGGCACGACGTCATCGTGGTGACCGACGAGGTCTACGAGCACCTCGTCTTCGACGACGCCCGCTCGACCGAGGGCCACGTGCCGATCGCGACGCTGCCGGGGATGTGGGAGCGCACGCTCACCCTGTCGAGCGCCGGGAAGTCCTACTCGTTCACCGGCTGGAAGGTCGGCTGGGCCACGGGCCCGGCGCCGCTCGTGCAGGCCGTGCTCGCGGCCAAGCAGTGGCTGACCTTCACCTCCGGGTCGCCGCTCCAGCCGGCCGTCGCGCACGCCCTCGACCACGAGCCCGCCTGGCCCCGGCAGCTCGCCCGCGACCTGCAGGCGCGACGAGACCTGCTGTGCGACGGCCTCACCGCGGCCGGGCTGTCGCCGCGGGTGCCGGAGGGCACCTACTTCGCGACCACCGACGTCTCCCCCCTCGGGTGGGCCGACGGTCGCGAGCTGTGCCTCGCCCTGCCCGAGCGCGCCGGCGTCGTGGCGATCCCGACTCAGGGGTTCTACGACGACAAGGAGGCCGGTCGGCAGCTGGTGCGGTGGGCGTTCTGCAAGCAGCCCGACGTGATCAGCGAGGGCGTGCGCCGCCTCGCCGCGGCCGACCTGCACCGCTGAACCACGCAGGACCCGCCGTCGGTCCCGCAGCGCCGGGTCAGCGTCCGGGGTAGTCCTTCGGCGGGTGGTCCGAGCCGCCCGAGCCGTCGGCAGGCGGCTGCTGCTGGCCGTACGGGTCGTCCTGGCCGTAGGGGTCCCGCTGGCCGTACGGGTTCTGCTGGCCGTACGGGTTGTCCTGGCCGTAGGGGTTCGGCTGGCTGCCGTAGGGGTTGTCCGTGCTGCCGTACGCGCCGGGCTGGCCGTACTGCGCCGGCGTCGCGGCGTACGCGGGCGTGCCCTTGAACCAGTCGCCCGCGCCACCGACGAACAGCAGCACGATCGTGGCGATCGACGCGATCAGCCACACCAGGGAGACCCCGCTGGCGATGCCGATGAGCGACAGGAGGGCGACGACGCCGCTGGAGATGACGAGCAGGATGCGGGCCACGTTGGAGCGGCGCAGCACGAAGACCGCGAGCACGATCGAGACCAGCGCCCACGCGAGGAGCACGAGGATCACCGCCACGAGGACGCCGACGACCGACTCCGGGTCGAGGTCGAGCTGGACGTCGCCGGCCGCGCCGGACTGCATCTCCCGCTCGATCTCGTCGACCAGGTCGTCGCGCGCGACGACGAGCCCGAGGGCGCCCAGGCCGAGGAACACCGCAGTGATGCCGGAGAAGACGATGGCGATCCAGGCCGCGGCCGTCACGGTGCCGGGACGCCGGCCGCCGGCGGGCTGCCCGTACGCCTGCTGGCCGTAGGGCTGCTGTCCGTACGGCTGCTGTCCGTAGGGCTGCTGGCCGTACGGCTGCTGTCCGTAGGGGCTCCCCTGCGGAGGGGGACCGTAGGGGTCCTGGCCGTACGGCGTGTGCGTCGGGCCGGGGTCGCTGGGCTCGCTCATGGGGCTATCTCACCATGCCCGCACAACGCCGCCCCGCCTCGTCGGAGCGGGCCGCGATCAGCGGACGTCGAGGGAGAACCAGCGCCGTACCTCGACCCGGCGCAGGCACACGACGGTGGCGACCGCGGCGGCCGCCGGGATCAGCACCAGCGGGGCGTTGAGCACCAGTGCGAAGCACGCGCCGGCGCTGAAGGCCGCGCTGACCATCAGGCCGCGACGGGCCCACGCACGCCGGGCCATCGCGAAGCCGGCCAGCACGAGCGCCACGACGCACCACACGACGAACGCTCCTGCCACCGCGAACACCGTGGTGCGCAGCTGGTCGAGCGTCAGGCCGTCCTCCACGAGCTCGGGCTGCTGCTGCTCGAGCAGGCTCATCAGGAAGTCCGGCGAGAGCCCGGCGATCGCCAGCCAGAGCACCGACAGGCCCAGCAGCCCACCGGCCGTGACGACGGTGATGACGAAGGCCGCCACCATCGCGCCGGGCCGCGCGGGTGCGGGCTGGTGCTGGGGCCAGGCGCCGGGCTGCTGCGCGTACGGCTGCGGAGAGGGGTACGACGGGGGGCCGGGCTGGGCGCCGGGCTGGGGATAGGGCTGCCCGTACGGCGACTCCGGGGGCCGCCCGCCCGGGTGCTGCCCGGCCGGGGGCTCGCCGAAGGGTCGGCTGGCCGGAGGCGGGGTGCTGGGCGCGTGGGGATCCTGGGCGCCGGGCGCCTGCGGTGCCCGGCTCCACGGGTCGGGCCGGTCGGACGACCCGGCGTCCTTGGTCGACTCCTTGGGCCTGGCCGGAGGCGGCGGGGTCCACCTGCCGGTGGCGAACCACTCGCGCGCGGGCTGCATCCACAGCATCGCGGCGCCCGCGGCGACGAACGAGCCGGCGAGCCCACCGGCCGGGAGGCCCGTGACGAAGACCGGCACGGCGAAGAGCGTCAGGCCGAGCCGCGCGGAGCGGTCGGGCTTGCGGACGTACCAGCCGAGGATCGCGGTGGCGCACGCGCAGACCGCCGCGACCATGCAGGAGATCCGCAGCAGCTCCGTGGTGCCGGAGACGGTCAGGTCGAGGGAGGTGAAGGGCGACTCGGCCAGCACCTCGCTGATCGCCTGCTGGGTCTCGAGCGAGCCCAGCGAGGTCACGCGCTCCCACACGGTGAGCAGCACCACCACCGACGAGAACATGACGATGCCCGACGCCAGGCTGACCTGGGGCGGACGCTGCGCGGTGGGCTGGCTCACCCCACCAGTGTCCCAAGCCGCTCCCAACGTGCGCCCACCCCCACCCCACCCGCGCCCCACCCACACCCCACCCGCACCCCGGGGCCGCGCTGGGGGTCATCTCAGGGTCGTCCTCAGGGGCCGGCGGGGCCCTGTCCCCGATGCGCCGGGCCGCTCGCCGCCGCGAGGCTGGGGCCCATGATCAGCGTCGAGCACCTCACCAAGCAGTACGGCCGGTTCACCGCCGTCGACAATGTCTCCTTCACGGCCGCCACCGGTCGCGTCACCGGCTTCCTCGGTCCCAACGGGGCCGGCAAGTCCACGACCATGCGCATCATGGTCGGCCTGACCCGCCCGAGCTCCGGCCAGGTCACCATCACCGGTCGCGACTACCGCGAGCTGGTCAACCCCGGCCTCGAGGTCGGTGTCCTCCTGGACGCCTCCGCCCAGCACGCCGGTCGCACCGGGCGCGAGATCCTCGCGATCGCCGCGCAGACGATGGGACTGCCCAGGGTCCGCGTCGCGGAGACCCTGGCCCGCGTCGGCCTGACCGAGGAGGAGGCGGAGCGCCGGGTGCGCAACTACTCCCTCGGCATGCGCCAGCGCCTCGGCATCGCGACCGCCCTCATCGGCGACCCGCAGGTGCTGGTCCTCGACGAGCCGGCCAACGGCCTCGACCCCGCCGGCATCCGCTGGATGCGCGACCTGCTGCGCGGCTTCGCCGACGACGGCGGCACGGTGCTGCTGTCGTCGCACCTGCTCCACGAGATCGAGGTCATCGCCGACGACCTCGTCGTCATCGGCCAGGGCCGGATCGTGGCGCAGGGCAGCAAGGCCGAGCTGCTCGCCGCGGCGGGCACCCTCGTACGCACCACCGACGTCGACCGGCTCGCCCGTGCCCTGCACGAGGCCGCCGTCGTCACCACCCCGATCGACGGCGGCCTCCGCGCCGACGCCGATCCCGAGCTCGTGGGCGAGACCGCCCACCGCGCGGGCATCGCCCTGCGCGAGCTGCGCGCCGCCGACGGCGCCGGCCTGGAGGAGATGTTCCTCGAGCTCACCGCCGAGACCGCCCGCGAAGGAGCAGCAGCATGACCACCCAGATCCAGGCCCCCACCCAGACCCCGACCCCGGCGACGCCCGCCCCGGCGCGTACGCCGTCCGCGCCCGCCGCGGCCCGAGCCGTACGCCCGATCCCGACGACCCGCCTCGTGGGCGTCGAGCTGCGCAAGATGTTCGACACCCGCGCGGGCTTCTGGCTGATGGCCAGCGTCGGCATCGTGGCCGTGCTCGCGACCGCCGCCGTCATCATCTGGGCGCCCGACGAGGCGATCACCCAGAACACGTTCTCCACCGCGATCGGCATGCCGCTGTCGATCGTGCTGCCGATCATCGCGATCCTGTCGGTCACCAGCGAGTACAGCCAGCGCACCGGGCTGACGACCTACACCCTCGTCCCCTGGCGGGGGCGGGTGATGACCGCCAAGGTGGTCGCCACGCTGCTCGTGGGTGTCGCGGCGATGTTCGTCGCGCTCGCGGTCGGCGCCCTCGGCAACGTCGTCGGCTCGGCGATCACCGGCCTCGACGCGACCTGGGACATCACGCTCACCCAGTTCGGCAACATCGTGCTGGCCAACGTGCTCGGGATGCTGATGGGCTCCATGCTCGGCGTGCTGTTCCGCAGCTCGGCCGGTGCGATCGTGGGCTACTTCGTCTACTCCCTCGTGCTGCCGGTCGCGTTCGGGACGCTCGCGGCGTTCCAGGAGTGGTTCCGCGACCTGCAGCCGTGGGTCGACGTGAACTTCGCGGTCACCCGGCTCTACGACCAGACGATGACCGCCGAGTACTGGCAGCAGCTCGGTGTCTCGACCCTGGTCTGGCTCTGGATCCCGCTGGCCCTCGGCCTGCGCGCGGTCCTGCGTGCCGAGGTGAAGTAGTCCCCTTCTCCACCTCGTGCCCATCAGCGGCTGCCGGTCGGGGGACCGGCGGCCGCTGATGCCTGTCCCGGACCCTGCCCTCTGAGAGGCTGGGCCGCATGCACCCCGACGCCTGGCTCGTCGTCATCGACCCGCAGCGGATCTTCGCCGACCCGACGAGCGACTGGGGCTCGCCGATGTTCGCCGGGATCGTCGAGCCCGTACGCCGCCTCGCCGCCGCCGCGGGAGAGCGCACCGTGGTCACGCGCTGGGTCCCCGCACCCGACCCGCAGGGCAGCTGGGCGGCGTACCTCGCGGCCTGGCCGTTCGCCGACGTGCCGGCCGACGACCCGCTGCTCGAGCTCGTGCCGGAGGCGAGAGGCCTGTCGGACACGACCGTCTCGCTGCCGACCTTCGGCAAGTGGGGACCGGAGCTCGCGTCGGTCACCGGGGCGACCCCGCACCTGGTGCTCGCCGGGGTGAGCACCGACTGCTGCGTCATCTCGACCGCGCTGGCGGCGGCGGACGCGGGCGCGACGATCACCGTCGTCACCGACGCCTGCGCCGGCTCGACGCCCGAGAACCACCGCTCCGCCATGGACGTGATGGCGCTCTACCCGCCCCAGATCACCCTGGCCACGACCGCCGAGGTCCTCGGGGAGGTCACCTGATGGGCCGGGTGATCCACACCGGCCAGGCGCTGGTCGACGTCGTCGTCGAGGTGCCCGGCCTGCCGCCGCGCGGGCAGAACGTGATGGCCTCCTCCGCGACCGACTACGCCGGCGGTGCGGTCACGGTGCTCGTCGCTGCCGCGCGGTTCGGCGCCGACTGCGTGCACGCCGGCGCGCACGGCACCGGACCGCACGGTGACCTGGTCCGCGAGGCGCTCGACCGGGACGGCATCGCGGTCTCCGCTCCCCCGGTCCCCGGCCTCGACACGGGCATCTGCGTGGTGATGGTCGAGCCGAGCGCGGAGCGCACCTTCGTCACCACGCTCGGCGCCGAGCGGCACATCAGCGTGGAGTCCCTCGCGACCTCGCGGCCCGGCCCCGGCGACCTCGTGTGCGTCACCGGCTTCTCGCTGGCCCTCGACAGCACCCGCGACCCGCTGCTCGTGTGGCTTCCGGACCTGCACCCGGAGGTGGTCGTCGTGCTCGATCCCGGGGCCGCGTTCGCCGACCTGCCCGCGGACGTACGCACCGCGATGCTCGCGGTCACCGACGTCTGGTCGAGCAACGCCGAGGAGGCCGAGGGCCTCCTGCGCGCGGTCGGCCACGAGCTCCCAGACGATCTGACGGAGCTGACCACCGCGGTCGCGCCGCTGCTCCGCGGCGATGCCGTCGCCATCGTGCGCGACGGCCCGGAGGGCTGTGCCGTGCGGGTGGCCGAGGAGACGACGTACGTCGCCGGGTTCCCGCAGAAACCGGTCGACACCAACGGCGCCGGCGACACCCACACCGGTGCGCTGCTGGCCGAGGTGGCAGCCGGTACGCCGTGGGTCGAGGGGTGCCGGCGCGCCAACGCGGCGGCCGCGATCAAGGTGACCCGGCGCGGGCCGGAATCGGCGCCGACCGCCGCCGAGGTCGACGACTTCCTGGCCGGGCGCTGACTACTACGTGTCGCGACCGTGCGACTCGCGCAGCCGCCGCCCGCGCTCGATGTCCTGCTGCTCCTTCTTCGCGGCCTTGTCGGACTTGCGGGTGTCGCGCGGGGGCAGCTGGAGCTCCTCCTCCGCCGCGATGCCGGCCTGGAGCTGGCGACCGCGCTCGAGCTCGGCGTCGAGCTCGGCGCCGAAGAGCAGCGCGAGGTTGGTGATCCAGAGCCACAGCAGAAAAGCGATGACGCCGGCCAGCGAGCCGTACGTCTTGTCGTAGCTGGAGAAGTTGGCGACGTAGAAGCCGAACGCCGCCGATGCCAGCACCCACACCACGATCGCGACGAGGGCGCCGACGCTGATCCAGCGGAACTTCGGCTGCTTGACGTTGGGCGTCGCGTAGTAGAGCAGCGCGACGATCATGACCACGACGCCGAGCAGCACCGGCCACTTCGCGATGCTCCACGCCGTCACGGCCGCCGACTCGAGCCCGATGGCCCGGCCGACCGCCTCGGCGGCGGGGCCGGTGAGGACGAGCCCGATCGCGACGAGCGCCGCGAGCAGGACCGTGACCAGGGTGACGAGCAGCATGACCGGGCGGAGCTTCCAGATCGGCCGGCCCTCGTCGATCTCGTAGATGCGGTTCATCCCGCGGCCGAAGGCGTTGACGTAGCCCGAGGCCGACCACAGGGCGGCGGCGAGACCGATGACCAGGGCGAGTCCGGCGCTCTCGTTGGTGGCGAGCGCCATCAGGGTCGGCTCGAGGGTGTCGGCCGCGGACGAGGCGCCGACGTCACGCAGGATGTCGAGCAGCGTCTCGACCGTCTGCTGCCGCTGGCCGACCAACCCGACGAGCGAGAGCAGGGCGATCGCACCGGGGAACAGCGCGAGCACGGAGTAGTAGGTCAGTGCCGCGGCGAGGTCGGTGCACTGGTCGTCGCTGAACTCGCGCACGGTCTTGCGCAGCGCATAGCCCCACGTGGGCTTCGCGAGGTCGCCGGGCGAGTCGGGCTTGCGCGCGGCGTCGGGCGACGGGGAGGTCCGCTCGCGCTCCGCGCTGGCGGACTCCTCGACGGCGGGGTCGGTTGTCGAGTCGGCTCGGTGCGTCATGCTCGTCCAGTGCCCGCGTTCGGACCGGCGCATGCGCGGTGGATCACCTCGCTACCGTGACCGCGTGACCCCTGACGTCCTCCTCGTCGGCGCCGGCGACCTCGGCGCGGCGGTCGGGCTGCGTCTCGCCGACCTCGGCCACGACGTGCTCGCCCTGCGCCGCGACGCGGCCAAGGTGCCGGCACCGCTCGTCGGACGGTCGGTCGACCTCACCCGCGAGCCGCCGGACCTGTCGGACGTACGCCCGCGCCTCGTCGTCGTCGCGCTGACCGCGCGGCCGCGGACCGAGGAGGCCTACCGGGCGACGTACGTCGACGGGATGGCGCGCGCGCTGGACGCCCTGGCCGAGCCGCCCGAGCGGGCGGTGCTGGTCTCGTCGACCGCGGTGCACGGCAGCCGCGAGCGACCGGACCTCGAGGACGAGACGACGCCCGCCGCCCCGAGCGACGGCCCAGGGCGGATGCTCGTCGCGGCCGAGGAGGCCTTCCACGAGCGGGTCCCGCACGGGACGGTGCTGCGTCTGTCGGGCCTGTACGGCGGTAGCAGCACGCGGCTGCTCGACCAGGTCCGCGAGGGCCGGGTGAGCGACCCGCACCGCTGGACCAACCGCATCCACCGCACCGATGCGGCGGCCGCCGTCGTCCACCTGCTGACCATGCCCGCCGAGCCCGAGCGGCTCTACCTGGGCACCGACGACGAGCCGGCGCAGATGGGCGACGTCGCGGCGTACCTCGCCGGTCGGCTCGGGGCGCCCGCTCCCCCGCCCGCCGACCCCGAGCAGGGCCACGGCAAGCGGCTGTCCAACGCGCGGCTCCGCTCGACGGGGTGGGCGCCGACGCTCCCGACGTACCGCGAGGGCTACGCGCGGGCCTGATCGTGGAAGTTCCGAGCCACCTGGTGACCCGGATCCTCCACGATCACCGGCACAGTCGTACGCCGACCGGGCGCCGCCGCGATCAGCCGGTGGCGATCAGCCGGTCCAGCGCCTCGAGGCCCGGTCCGGTGCTCGCGGCCAGTCGCTCCCGCACGCGGTCGAGCCGCTCCGTCGCGGCGTACCCGGGCGGGATGCGGGCCGGGTTGACCGCGACGGTGTTGGCCCACTCCGCGATGTCGGGCTCGCCGCCGAGGGCCATGGCCGCCCGGGTGCCGCGGACGTTCATGTCGGCCCACTGCGCGAGCGAGTTGCCGAACCGCGAGGGCTGGCACAGGCGGTTCTTCTCCGCGTCGTCGCGCCGGGTCGCCTCGACGTAGCCGGTCACGGCGGCGCCGAAGCAGGGGAAGCCGGCCCGCACCGGCTGGATCGTGATGCTCTCGGGGCGCCACACCGGCACGAGCGGCGGGTTCTTCAGCCCGTCGGCGGCGCAGTGCACGACGACGGCATCGTCCGCGACGCGCACGGAGGTGCCGTCCGCCATGTCGAGACGGCCGCGCCCGACGTGCCGGACGTGCCCGTGGCGTACGACGTCCTCGATCGACCGCAGCAGCTCGAGCTCCCACGTCCCGAGCGTCGGCGCCTTGGCCATCGTGGGCGTGACCGTCCGGTCGAGGCGCATCATCACGCCCGCGTCCTCGAGCCGGAGGAAGAGCTCGTCGAGGGAGCGGGACGCCGCGGCCTGTTCGAAGATCGTCGCCGGCACGCCGAGGTAGATCGCCGGATCGGGCTGGATCAGAGCACGGTCGAGCATCCACGGGTCCCGCGGGCGCACCCAGCAGATCGCGTCGGGGTCGACGCCCTGCTGGAGCAGCCAGACGCAGGCGTCGGTGGCGGTCTTGCCCGAGCCCACGACGACGTACTGGCTCGGCGCCTCCACCATCCGGACCACGTCGTTGACCGTCACCACGCGCGCGTCGTCGGCGACCGAGAACGGCGCCGAGGTCTCCGCCGGGATGCTGGGCGAGAGGTAGTGGGCGTCGACGATGCGGCACGACTCCGGCACCTCCCACGTCCGCCCGGAGATCCGGGAGACGACCGTACGGTCCCCGACGTGGTCGCACCCGGTGAGCACCTCGACCCGGCCGGTGCGGCGCAGCCGGTCGACCACCCGCGCGTAGTAGTCGACGATCTCCGGCTGCGAGGCGCGCTGGTGCAACCCGGCTTCCGGCCCCTGGTCCTGGACGTGGCCGCCGAGGACGGTGGAGGCGACGCCGTAGAAGGTCGAGGCCTGGTGCAGCCGGACGAACGGGTAGCCCTCCAGCCAGTGGCCGCCGGCCCCGTGCCGGCGGTCGACGACCGCGACGCGTGCGTCGGAGTGGTCGACCAGCGCGTCGACGAACCCCATGCCCATGGCGCCCGCCCCGACCACGAGGTAGTCGACGTCCAGTGTGCGAGTCATGGACACCACGCTGGCACACCACCCGGCGTCTGCGTCACCCGTACGAAACACGAGGACGCCACAATCTCCCCGTGCAGATCTCCCGGGCCGACTTCGCCGACCCCCGCCTGGCGGCGTTCCTGCAGGCGCACCTCGACGACATGGAGCCGACCGCCCCGCCGGAGAGCCGGCACGCACTCGACCTGACCGCGCTCCAGGGCGACGGCGTACGCCTCTGGGTGGGCACCGACGGCGACGACCTCGTCGCCACCGCGGCGCTCGCGGCGCTGGACGACCGGCACGAGGAGCTCAAGAGCATGCGTACGGACCCCGCCCTCCGCGGTCGCGGCCTCGCGTCGCGGATGCTGGCGCACGTCCTCGACGACGCTCGCTCGCGCGGGGTCGAGCGGGTGTCGCTGGAGACCGGGAGCATGGCGTTCTTCGAGCCGGCCCGCAGGTTCTACGCCCGCGCCGGCTTCGTCGCGTGCCCGCCGTTCGGGTCGTACGTCGACGACCCCAACAGCACCTTCATGACGCTCGACCTGCCTCCGCGACAGGCGTGAGCGCCTGCCTCACTCCGGCCGGACGACGTCGTCGGCGAGCTCGCCGGTGTAGGCCGGGAACCTGACCGTCACCGTGGTGCCGCGGCCGCGCTCGGAGTCGAGCTCGATGGTGCCGCTGTGCCGGCCGACGATGCGGGCGACGATGGCCAGGCCGAGGCCGGTGCCGGGACGTGCGAGCGCCGCCGGGTTGGTCGAGCGGAAGAACTCGCGGAAGAGCTGGGCCTGGTCGGGCTCGGAGATGCCGATGCCGGTGTCGGCGACCGTGACGACGACCGTGTCGCCCTCGGTGGCCAGGCGTACGGTGACGCTCCCGCCCGGGTCGGTGTACTTGATGGCGTTGGACGCGAGGTTGGTGAGGAGCCGGTGCAGCTCCTCGGGGTCGCCCGCCACCCGTACGGGACCCTCGGGCAGCTCGGCGTGGCAGGTGACGCCCCCGGCGGCCGCCGCTGCGTGGCACTCGTCGTGGACGTCGTGCACCACCCGGCGCAGGTCGACCGCCATCGGGTCGAACTCGCGGTTGGGGTCGGAGACCTGGGCCATGGTCAGCAGGTCGTCGATCACGGCCCGCATCCGCGCGGCGCCACGGCTCGCGGCCGCGACCGACCGGCGCGCGTCCTCGTCGAGCGGGCCGGTGTTGAGCAGCTCGAGGTTGGCGCTCATGGAGAAGAGCGGGTTGCGCAGCTCGTGGCCGAGGGTGTTGACCACCTCGACGCGGTAGCTGTCGAGCTTGCGCAGGCGGTCGACGATCGCCCGCTCGAGCTCGAGCTGGCGTGCGTTGGCGACGGCGCGGCCGAGGTCGCGGCCGATGTCGCGGGCGGCGTCGATCTCGACGTCGGTCCAGCTCCGGGAGTCCGAGACCCGGGTCATCACGAGGAAACCGAGGCACTCCGGCCCGACGCCCAGCGGGACGAAGAGCACCGCGCCGATGCCGATGCGGTCGAGGAAGCCCAGCAGCCGCTCGGCGTCCTCCCGCGGGAGGCCCGGCTGGTCGGCGTTGCTGCGGGAGAAGGGCGCGACGTACTGGTCGCTCCAGTAGCGGTGCGCGAGCCGGATGACGACGTCGTCGATCTCGGCGAACGGCGGCACCACGTAGTCCTCGCCCATCACGAACGAGGTGGTCCGGGCCGGGCCGCCGTCGGCGTCGAAGGCGGTGAGCCACATGCCGAAGGCGTCGAAGCACGAGACGACCGTCGACCGGCACGCCTCCAGGACCGCGTCCAGGGTCGGCTCACCCAGTGCGCGGCGGACGATCTCGCGCGCCTGCGTCGCCATCCGGACCTTCTCGCTGAGCTCCTCGCGCTCGAGGGCGAGGAGGACGAGGGTGCGCGCCACGCCGGCGTACTGGGTGAGCACCTCCAGCTTCTCCGCCGACGGCAGGCGCCCGTCGCGCGGGCTGTCGACCGACAGCAGTCCGCGCAGTCGTCCCTGGTCGTCGTGGAGCGGAGCGGCGAGCAGGTCGAGCGGGTGCCACGCGTCCTCGCCCTCGAGCGGGGTCACGTCGGGGATGTGGCTGTAGGCGAGCGCCTCGGGGCTGGCCCGGTGGTGCGGGACGAAGCGCCACACGCCCCACTCGTCCGCGCCGGCGAGGTCGTCCTCGATCGACTCGCGGGGCACCTCGGTGCCGACGAAGCCGTCCCCGACCCCGGCCGCGGCGACGACCTCGAAGTGGTCGTCGCGGCGCAACGTGAGGGACGACTGCTCGAACCCGGCGAGGGTGGCCACGCCCTCCACGAGCACCTGAAGGTGCTGACGGGTCTGCTTGTCGGCCCACGGCACAGCGGCCACGCGGCGCTGGCCTCGTGTGTCGTCCTCCATCGCACTCCCTGCCGTCGGTGCGGACCAAGGACGACCTTAAGCCTCAGGTGCCGTGGAGCGCAGGGGAACCCTGACACCGGTCACCCCACGGGGCGGTCACCCGACCGGGGTCACCAGCTCGCCGCGCTCGAGGAAGGCGTCGACGTTGTCGAGCACGAGCCGACCCATCGCCTCGCGGGTCTGGGTCGTCGCGCTGCCGACGTGCGGCAGCAGCACGACGTCGTCCCGCTCCAGCAGCGCCGCGGGGACGTGCGGTTCGTCGGCGAAGACGTCGAGCCCGGCCCCGGCGATGCGGCCCTCCTCGAGGGCGGCCACGAGTGCGTCCTCGTCGACGACCGATCCGCGGGAGACGTTGACGAGGTGGCCGTCGGGGCCGAGCGCGTCGAGCACGGCTGCGTCCACGAGCCCCTCGGTCCCCGCGCCTCCGGGGGTGAGCACCACGAGCACGTCGCTCGCGGCGGCCAGCTCGACGGGGCTCGGGTGGTAGGTCCAGGCGACGTCCTTCGGGCTTCGCGAGTGGTAGTGGACCACCGCCCCGAAGGCCTCCAGCCGCTGCGCCGCGGCCGTGCCGATGCGGCCCAGCCCGAGCACGCCGACCACGGCGCCTCGCACGTCGCGGGTCAGTGGCATCTGCTCGCCGCGAGCCCAAGCCCCGCGGCGTACGAACCGGTCGGCGGCGGTGATCCCGCGCAGGACGTCGACCACCAGGAAGGCCGCGAGGTCGGCCACCGCGTCGGTCAGGACGTCGGGAGTGTTGGACACGACGATGCCGCGCCGGCGCGCCTCGGCGACGTCGACGTTGTCGTAGCCGACGCCGAAGTTCACGATCGCGCGCAGGTCGGGCAGCGCGTCCATCTCGGCCGCGCCGGCCGGTGCCCCTCCGCCGACCACCGCGACCTCGATCCCGGCCGGGTCTTCGAGGTCGGCCAGCAGGGGGGCGGCGTACCGCTCCGTCAACCACTGGCGCACGAAGGACATCAACCCTCCGAGCTGGACGACACGGACCGGGTGCTGGGCGTCGGGGCTCACCACGCCATCCTTGCCGGGCGATCGCCTGCGTCCAACCGGAGTCGGGGAGGATGTCTGACAGCCCCCCACCCCAGGAGAACCCGTGACCGAACTGCTCGACCAGCTGCGCACGGCCGTCGGCGACGCCCACGTCCTCACCGAGCCCGCCGACGTCGCGGCGTACGTCGTCGACTGGACCGGCACCCACCAGGGCCGCGCGCTGGCGGTGGTGCGGCCCGGCTCGACGGCCGAGGTGGCCGCGGTCGTGCGCGCCTGCGCCGAGTCGCGTACGCCGGTCGTCCCGCAGGGCGGCAACACCGGGCTGGTCGGTGGCGGGGTGCCGGACGCCTCCGGCACCGCGGTGGTGCTGTCGCTCGGCCGGATGCGGAGCGTGCGCGAGGTCGACCCCGTGGCCGGCACGATCACCGTCGATGCTGGCGTCGTCCTGGCCGACGTGCAGGCGGCGGCCGAGCGGGCCGGTCGACTCTTCCCGATGTCACTGGGCTCGGAGGGCAGCTGCACCATCGGCGGCAACCTCGCCACCAACGCCGGCGGCACCGCCGTCCTGCGCTACGGCATGACCCGTGAGCTGGTGCTCGGCCTCGAGGTCGTGCTGCCCGACGGCCGCGTCTGGGACGGGCTGCGCGGGCTCCGCAAGGACAACACCGGCTACGACCTGACCCAGCTGTTCGTCGGCTCCGAGGGCACGCTCGGCGTGATCACCGGCGCCGTCCTCCGACTCTTCCCCGCGACGCCGCGGCACGCGACCGCCTGGGTCGCGGTGCCGTCCGTCGCCGCGGCGGTCTCCCTGCTCGGCACGGCGCAGCAGCACGGCGGCGTGCACCTGTCCACCTTCGAGATCGCCAACCGCCAGGCCATCGAGCTCGTCCTCGCCCATCTGCCGGGGGCGGTCGACCCGCTCGCGGCACCGAGTGAGTGGTACGTCCTGGTCGAGCTCGCGGGCTCCGCGTCCGACGAGGGCCTCGACGAGACGCTCGAGTCCCTGCTCGGCGACGCCGTCGAGGCCGGGACGGCGACCGATGCGGCGATCGCCGGCAGCCCGGCGCAGCGCGACGCGCTGTGGGCGCTGCGCGAGGGGATCTCCGAGGTGCAGAAGGTCGAGGGCGCGACCCTCAAGCACGACGTCACCCTGCCGATCGCCGACCTCGCCGACTGGACCGAGGCGATGGGCCCGCGGCTGCAGGAGGTCCTCCCCGGCGTGCGGCCGGTGACCTACGGCCACGTCGGCGACGGCAACCTCCACTACAACCTCAACGCGCCCGTGGGTCGCGACGACGACCTGCGTGCCGCGGCGGGCGACCTCACGACGGCGATCTACGACGCGGTGGCGGCTGCCCAGGGCTCGATCAGCGCCGAGCACGGCCTGGGCCGGACGAAGGCCGCGGCCGCCGCGTCGTACAAGTCCGATGTCGAGGTCGACCTGATGCGCGCGGTCAAGCAGGCCCTGGACCCGGCGGGGCTGATGAACCCGGGGGCCGTCGTGCCGCCCGCCTAGGCTGGGGCGCATGAAGGCACAGACACTCGGCCGCGTGGTGCTGGGCGGTTTCCTGGTCACCGCGGGCGTGCTGCACCTGACCACGCAGCGCGAGGAGTTCCGGGCGCAGGTGCCCGAGTGGTTCCCCGTGGACGAGGACCTCACCGTGCTCGGGTCCGGCGTCGTCGAGATCGCGCTCGGGAGCGCGTTCGTCGCACTGCCCCGGCGCCGGCGTACGGTCGGCGCCCTGCTCGCGGCCTTCTTCGTCGCGATCTTCCCCGGCAACGTCGCCCAGTACCTCGAGGGCACCGACGCGTTCGGCCTCGACACCGACCGGGCCCGGTTCGTCCGGTTGTTCTTCCAGCCCGTGCTCGTGCTCTGGGCGCTGTGGGCCGGAGGCCTGCTCGGTCGCCGGCGCAGGGGCGTCGACGAGGAGCAGGAGCGCGAGGAGGTCGAGACCGGCGAGTAGTCGCCCGATCCGGGTTTGGCGGGGCGCACCGGGGGCACGAAGGGGTCCGAGAAGAAAGTAGGGGGACCCCATGACCTTCACCCGCACGATGGCCGGCGTCGCCGGCCTCTGCGCGATCGCGCTCGCGGCCACCGCGGCGCCCGTGACCACGGCCACCGCCACGGCCGACCCGAAGACCCGTACTGTCGAGCTGCTGAGCGCAGCCCCGACCACCCGCGGCGCCGAGGCCTCCGACGGCGCCCGATCGCGCCCCGTCCGCCTCGACGCGGCAGCGCTGCGCGACGTACGAGCCGGGGACCGCGTCAGCCTGGCGCTGTTCGACGACACGACCGTCACCGCGGCGGTCGACCGCCGTGAGTCGGTCGACGGCGTCACGACGGTGGCCGGCTCGCTGGTGGGCTCGCTCGGCAGCTTCACCGCCGCCGAGGTCGACGGCGTCGCGCACCTGAGCGTCGCCTCGGCCGCGGACGGCGCCTTCGAGGTGAGCACCACCCGCGGGGGCGACTACGAGGTCGTCGAGCTGCCGGCGATGCCGCAGCCCGGCGACGACGCCGTCGACGTCCACGCCGAGCACGGCGAGCACGCCGACGGGGCCGACCACGCGGCCCCCACGGGCGACGCCCCGACTCAGTCGGCTCCGGTTGCTGGAGGGGCGCCCGTCGCCGCGGACGCCCCGTCGGTCGTCGACGTGGCCATCGTCTACCCGGCCAACCTGCCGGGGACGGTCGGCGGCGATGCGGCGATGCGGGCGCAGTTCGCCCTCGGCATCACCCAGACCAACCAGGCCCTCACCGCGTCCGGCGTCCCCACCCAGGTGCGGCTCGTCGGCACCCGTCAGGTCGCCGCGGCCCAGCTGTCGTCGCTGACGGCCAACTACTACGCCCTCGCGAAGCCCGGTGACGGCGTCTTCGACGAGGCGCAGGCGCTGCGCGAGGAGACCCACGCCGACCTCGTCAGCCTCTGGCTCGGCGGCACCTATCCCTCGGGCTCCTTCTGCGGGCTCGGCTCGCTCGGCGGCACCCAGCCGCAGTACGACCCCGAGAGCGCCGCCTGGACCGTCCTCTGGGCCGACAAGTGCGCCACCGGCAACCTCACGTTCGCCCACGAGATCGGCCACAACCTGAGCGCCGACCACGACGCCGGGGCGTCCTCGCCGCCGAGCGGAGGCAAGGCGTACGCCCGGGGCTACGTCGACGTCGCCGGCAACTTCCTCACGGTCATGGCCTACCCCAACACCTGCGCCGACTGCGTGCGCATCGGCAACTTCTCCAGCCCCAACGTCAGCCGCAGCGGCCGACCCACCGGCACCGCGGCCGCCTTCAACGCCCTCGCGGTCCAGGAGCAGGCCGTCGCGGTCGCCAACTACCGCCAGTCGCAGATCTACCCGGGCGCCGTCGCCGTGGGCGGCGAGGCCCGGTCCGGCAGGACGGTCACCGCGGCGACCACGCCGTGGGCCCCGGCCGTCCAGCTGGGCTACCAGTGGTTCCTCGACGGCGTTCCCGTCCCGGGCGCCACCGCGCCCTACTACAAGCTCTCGCGCGGGGACATCGGCCGCACGCTGAGCCTCCAGGTCACCGGGTCGGCCCCCTACTACGCAGCCGTGGCCGCGTCCTCGGCGCCGGTCGTGGTCGGCAAGGCGCTCTTCAGGACGTCGCGGCCCAAGCTGCGCGGCACGCCGCGCGCCGGTCGCGTCCTCTCGGTCAGGATCAAGGGCTGGAAGCCCAAGCCGGCCACGAAGAGCGTCAAGGTGCGCTACCAGTGGCTGAAGAACGGGAAGAAGATCAAGGGCGCCAAGAAGTCCACGTACCGCCTGCGCGCCAAGGACCGCGGCAAGAAGATCTCGGTCCGGGTGACGACCAGGAAGAAGGGCTACGAGAAGGCGTCGCGGACCTCCAAGAAGGTCAAGGTCCGCCGCTGAGCCCGGCCGCCGGGCGGGTCACAGGGTCGGCAGCCAGTCGACCCGTCCGGCGAGCACGGCGTACCCCACGAACGCGCCCACGTCGAGCAGCGTGTGCGCCACCACGAACGGCATGACCCGCCCCCAGCGGCGGAAGAGCCAGCCGAAGAGCAGCCCCATCGCGAGGTTGCCGACGAACCCGCCGAGCCCCTGGTAGAGGTGGTAGCTGCCGCGCAGCAGCGCCGCCAGGCCGATCGCCGCGGTGTCGCCGAAGCCGATCTGGCGCAGCCGCACCTGCACGAAGCCGAGGACGACGACCTCCTCGAGCACGGCGTTCTCCGCGGCCGCGAGGACGAGCACCGGCACCTGCCACCACTCCCCCGGCAGCGACTGCGCGACGACGGTGAGGTTGGTGCCGAGCGCGAAGGTCGCGAGGTAGAACACCACCCCGACCGAGCCGACCCCGGCCGCGAGCAGGGCGCCGCGCCCCCAGTCGCCGAGCGTGCTCCACCCGCCGTCGCGCGCCCACACCTCGCGCAGCCGGGTGCCCGAGCGGACCAGGAGGTACGCCGCCAGCGCGACCGGCACGAGCGCGAAGCCGATCCGCAGCAGCTGGTGGGTCAGGTCGAGCCACGGCCGGTCGGGGGCGAGCGAGTTGTTGAGGTTCGCCGCCTGCGCCGACAGCGGCCCCGGCGCGGTCAGCGCCGAGATGATGCTGACGACCGAGTAGACCGCCGACCGGCCGAGCGAGACCAGCAGCACGAGCGCGAGCTCGGTCCACAGCAGCGCCTTGGCGAGGTCGGGGACGCCGCCGGGGACCGGGGTGTCCCGCAGCCGCCACCACGGGCGTACGTCGGTGGTCGGGGTGGTCACGGGAGACAGCATCCCCCAGCCGGCTGAGCCGCCGCTGAGAACCATGCGCCGACCCTCGATGGCGGGCGCGGGCAGCCTGGTGGGCGAGTCCGACACCTGTAGGCCTGTGCAACGGCCTACAGGTGGTGGACTCCCCGCTCGAGCGGGGAGTCCGCCACTGGGAGGGGTAGCCCGCGACCTCAGCCGAGAACGAGCCCGTCCTCGCCCACGTCCACCGTGACCGCGCCACCGTCGGTGACCTCGCCGGCGATCAGCATCCGCGCGAGCGGGTCGCCGATGGCCGACTGGATCAGCCGCCGCAGCGGGCGGGCACCGTACGCCGGGTCGTAGCCGGTCTCGGCCAGCCAGGCGCGTGCCGCGTCGGTCACCGAGATGGTGATCCGCCGGACCGCGAGACGCTTCTCCAGCAGCGCGAGCTGCAGGTCGACGATGTGCGCCAGGTCGTCCTTGGACAGCGCGTCGAACATCACGACCTCGTCGAGCCGGTTGAGGAACTCGGGCTTGAAGTGCGAGCGCACCACGCCCATCACCGACTCCTTCTTGGCCACCGGCTCGAGGATCGGGTCGACGAGGAAGTGCGAGCCGAGGTTGGAGGTCAGGATCAGCAGCGTGTTGCGGAAGTCGACCGTACGGCCCTGGCCGTCGGTGAGCCGGCCGTCGTCGAGCACCTGCAGCAGGATGTCGAAGACCTCCGGGTGCGCCTTCTCGACCTCGTCGAGCAGCACCACGCTGTAGGGCCGGCGCCGTACGGCCTCGGTCAGCTGCCCGCCCTCGTCGTAGCCGACGTAGCCGGGAGGGGCACCGACGAGCCGCGAGACCGAGTGCTTCTCGCTGTACTCGCTCATGTCGATGCGGACGATCGCCCGCTCGTCGTCGAAGAGGAAGTCGGCCAGCGCCTTGGCCAGCTCGGTCTTGCCGGTGCCGGTGGGACCGAGGAAGAGGAAGGACCCGGTCGGCCGGTTGGGGTCGGAGATGCCGGCGCGGGAGCGGCGTACGGCGTCGCTGACCGCGGTCACGGCCTCCGCCTGGCCGATGAGGCGCTGCCCGATGACGGACTCCATCTCCAGCAGCTTGGCGGTCTCGCCCTGGAGCATCTTGCCGGTGGGGATGCCGGTCCACGCCTCGACGACGTCGGCGATCTGCTCGGCGCCGACCTCCTCGCCGACGAGCGGCTCGATGTCGGCGGCCTCGGCCTTCTCGACCTCGGCGATCTGCTTCTCGAGCGCCGGGATCTGGCCGTACTGGATCTCCGAGGCGCCGGCGAGGTCGCCCTCGCGGAGCTTCTTGTCGGCCTCGATCTTGAGCTGGTCGAGCTGGCGACGCAGCTCGCCCTCGCCCTGGAGCTGGTCCTTCTCACGCTCCCAGCGCGTCTCGAGCCCGCGCAGCTCTTCCTCCTTGTCGGCGAGGTCCTTGCGCAGCACCTCGAGCCGCTCGGCCGAGGCGGGGTCGGTCTCCTTGTCGAGCGCGAACTCCTCCATCTTGAGCCGCTCGACCTGGCGGCGGAGCACGTCGATCTCCTCGGGCGAGGACTCGTGCTCCATCCGCAGCCGCGACGCCGCCTCGTCGATGAGGTCGATCGCCTTGTCGGGCAGCTGGCGGCCGGTGATGTAGCGGTCGGACAGCGTGGCCGCGGCGACGAGCGCTGCGTCGGTGATGCGTACGCCGTGGTGCGCCTCGTACTTCTCCTGGATGCCGCGCAGGATCTGGATGGTGTCCTCGACGCTGGGCTCGCCGACGAAGACCTGCTGGAAGCGGCGCTCGAGCGCGGGGTCCTTCTCGATGCGCTCGCGGTACTCGTCCAGCGTGGTCGCGCCGATCATGTGCAGCTCGCCGCGTGCCAGCATGGGCTTGAGCATGTTGCCGGCGTCCATCGCGGAGTCACCGCCGGCACCC
This sequence comes from Nocardioides ganghwensis, assembly GCF_014779655.1. Classification (GTDB taxonomy): domain Bacteria; phylum Actinomycetota; class Actinomycetes; order Propionibacteriales; family Nocardioidaceae; genus Nocardioides; species Nocardioides ganghwensis. The sequence continues at coordinate 19,416 of NZ_JACXYX010000025.1, read as the reverse complement.
GCGCCGACGACCGTGTGCAGCTCGTCGATGAACGTGATGACCTGACCGCCGGCGTCCTTGATCTCCTCGAGGACGGCCTTGAGCCGCTCCTCGAACTCGCCGCGGTACTTCGCGCCCGCGACCATCGCCGCGAGGTCGAGGGACAGGACGCGACGACCCTTGAGCGAGTCGGGGACGTCGCCGGCGACGACGCGCTGCGCGAGGCCCTCGACGACGGCGGTCTTGCCGACGCCGGGCTCACCGATGAGGACCGGGTTGTTCTTGGTGCGCCGCGACAGCACCTGGATGACGCGACGGATCTCGGCGTCACGGCCGATGACCGGGTCGAGCCGGCCGTCCTCGGCGGCCTTGGTGAGGTCGACGGAGTACTTCTCCAACGACTCGTACGACGCCTCCGCCGCCTCGCTGGTCACGCGCCGGTTGCCGCGCACGGCGGTGATCGCCTCGCGCAGGCCGTCGGCGGTGAGGCCGGCGTCGGTGAGCACCTTCTGGGCGGGCGACTCGACGGTCGCGGTCGCCACGAGCAGGTGGTCGGTGGCGACGTACTCGTCCTTCATCGACCCGGCGAGGTCGAGGGAGGAGGCGAGGACGCGCGTCAGCGCCGCCGACGCGCTGGGCTGCTGGACGGTCGAGCCGGTGGCGCGGGGCAGCTGCTGCTGCTGCACGCGCTCGGCCTGCGCCAGGAGCGTGGCCGGGTCGACGCCCGCCTTCTGCACGAGGCTGCGCGTGGCGCCGTCCTCCTGCTTGAGCAGGGCGACGAGCAGGTGGATGGGCTCGGTGTGGATGTTGCCGCCGGTGGTGGCGGCCAGCTGGGCAGCCTCGACGACCTCGCGGCTGCGGGTGGTGAACTTCTCGGCACCGAACGCGCTCAACTCGACTCCTCCGTTGTCTGTCGGGACCACTGTGGTCCGTACTGGGTCAACGCGCCAGAAGTTGAGTCGATTCCCCTCAACTTTGGGAATTTCGGCGGAGCAGGTAGGTGTCCATCACCCAGCCGTCGGCGTCCCTGGCCCGCTCCCGCGCGGCACGGATCGCGTCGACGACGTCGGCCAGCCGTCCCGCGACCAGCTCCTGACCCGGGCTGCCGAGGTTCGCGGCCCACCAGATGTCCCAGTCCCCGTCGAGCAACGTCGCCTGCAGTCGGCCGTCCAGCATCACGACCAGGTTGTCGTGGCCGGCCGCGACCTCGTCGGCCAGCCGCCGCCCGGTCGTGACCAAGACCGGCCGGCCGACCTCGTGGAGCACGACCCGGTGCCGGGCGGCGAGGAGCGAGAGCGCGGAGACGCCCGGCAGCACGTCGTACGGCACCCCGAGGCGGTCGACCACCCGGATCGTCGAGTCGTAGAACGCCGGGTCGCCCCACACCAGGAAGCCGACCCTCCCCGGCCGCCGGTCGAGGAGGGAGCCGTACGCCGCGGCGCGGGCGTCGTGCCAGTCGAGGACCGCTCCGTCGTAGTCCGCCCCGCCCAGGCCAGGGTCGCGGTCGCGCGGCGGGTCCTGGACTGCGACCAGCTCGACCCCGAGGTCGGCGCAGATCCCCCGCCGCAGGGCCAGCAGCGGGTCGTCCGGCCCCTTGTCGGCAGCGATCACGTAGTCGCAGCCCGCGATCGCCTCGCGCGCCTCCAGGGTCAGCTGCCCGGGGTGGCAGCCGATCCCGACGATGCGGACGGTGGTCACCGGTCCTCCAGCTCGCCCTCGACGTCGAGGTAGACCTGCTGCAGCGCGGCCACCACCTCGGCGTCCGGCTCCTGCCACAGCCCGCGCTCGGCGGCCTCGTGCAGCCGCTCGACGATCCCGCGCAGCGCCCACGGGTTGGAGGTCCGCAGGAACTGCTGGTTCGTCTCGTCGAGGACGTACTCCCTGGCCAGCGACTCGTACATCCAGTCGTGCACCACGCCCGCAGTCGCGTCGAAGCCGAAGAGGTAGTCGACGGTCGCCGCGAGCTCGAACGCGCCCTTGTAGCCGTGGCGCTGCATCGCCGCGATCCACCGCGGGTTGACCACGCGCGAGCGGAAGACGCGGTTCGTCTCCTCCTGCAGCGTCCGCGTGCGGACCGCATCGGGGGTGGTCGAGTCGCCGACGTACGCCTGGGGGTCGCTGCCGGTCAGCGCGCGCACCGTCGCGACCATGCCGCCGTGGTACTGGAAGTAGTCGTCGCTGTCGGCGATGTCGTGCTCACGGGTGTCGACGTTCTTGGCCGCGACCTTGATCCGGCGGTAGTTGGTGCGCATGTCGTCGGCGGCCGGCGCCCCGTCGAGGTCGCGGCCGTAGGCGAAGCCGCCCCATGCCGTGTAGACCTCGGCGAGGTCGTCGTCGCTGCGCCAGCTGCCCGACTCGACGACCTGGAGGATGCCGGCGCCGTACGAGCCGGGCTTCGACCCGAAGATCCGCGTGGTCGAGCGCCGCTCGTCGCCGTGCTCGGCCAGGTCGGCGCGCGCGTGCGCCCGTACGTGGTTGTGCTCGTCGGGCTCGTCGAGGCCGGCCACGAGGCGTACGGCGTCGTCGAGCATCGCGACCACGTGCGGGAAGGCGTCGCGGAAGAAGCCGGAGATCCGCACGGTGACGTCGATGCGCGGACGGCCCAGCTCCTCGAGCGGGATCACCTGGAGGTCGTTGACCCGGCGCGACGCCTCGTCCCAGACGGGGCGTACGCCGAGCAGGGCGAGCACCTCGGCGATGTCGTCACCACTGGTCCGCATGGCACTCGTGCCCCAGACCGAGAGGCCGACCGACTCGGGGTAGCCGCCGGTCTCGTCGACGTACTTCGCGACGAGCGACTCCGCCATCGCCAGCCCGGTCTGCCACGCGAGGCGGGACGGCACGGCCCGCGGGTCGACGGTGTAGAAGTTGCGACCGGTCGGCAGCACGTTGACCAACCCGCGCAGCGGCGAGCCCGACGGACCGGCCGCGACGAAGCCGCCGTCGAGGGCGTGGACGACCGCGTCGAGCTCGTCGGTGGTGCTGGCCAGGCGCGGCACGACCTGGGTGGCCGCGAACTCCAGCACCCGCTGCACCTCGGGGTCGTCGTGCAGCTCGGCCGCGCGAGCGGGGTCCCAGTCGGCCTTGTCCATCTGCTCGACGAGGTCGCGCGCGATCGCCTCGATGCGGTCGACCTCGACCGTGGCGTCGGAGTCCAACCCCAGCGCCGTCCGCAGCCCCGGCACCGCCTGCGCCTGCCCGCCGAACACCTGCGCGGCCCGCAGGATCGCGAGCACCAGGTTGACCCGCGCCTCCCCCGATGGCGCCACGCCGAGGACGTGCAGCCCGTCACGGATCTGCGCGTCCTTGATCTCGCAGAGCCACCCGTCGACGTGCATGATGAAGTCGTCGAACTCCTCGTCGTCCGGCTGCTCGTCGAGTCCGAGGTCGCGGTGCATCTCGGCGGCGTGCATGAGCTGCCAGATCTCGCCGCGGATCGCCGGCAGCTTGGCCGGGTCCATCGCGGCGATGTTGGCGTGCTCGTCGAGGAGCTGCTCGAGGCGGGCGATGTCGCCGTACGACTCGGCTCGCGCCATCGGCGGCACGAGGTGGTCGACGATCGTCGCGTGGGCACGGCGCTTGGCCTGCGCGCCCTCGCCGGGGTCGTTGACGAGGAACGGGTAGACCACCGGCAGGTCGCCGAGCGCAGCGTCGCTGCCGCAGCTCGCGGAGAGGGCGGCGTTCTTGCCGGGCAGCCACTCGAGCGACCCGTGCTTGCCGAGGTGTACGACGGCGTCTGCCTTGAAGCCGTGCTCCAGCCAGCGATAGGCGCCCAGGTAGTGGTGCGTGGGCGCGAGGTCGGGGTCGTGGTAGATCGCGATCGGGTTCTCGCCGAACCCGCGCGGCGGCTGGATGAGCAGCACGACGTTGCCCGCGCGTACGGTCGCGAGAACGAGCTCGCCGGCGTCGTTGACGAAGAGCGAGCCCGGTGCTTCGCCCCACGCCTCGACCATGTCGGCGCGCAGGTCCGCGGGCAGGTCGGCTGTCCACGCGGCGTACTGCTCCGGCGTGATCCGCACGTGCGCGTCGGTCAGCTGCGCGTGTGTCAGCCACTCCTCGTCCTGCCCGCCGGCTGCGATGAGCGCGTGGATGAGCGCGTCCCCGGCCTCGGTGTCGGTCATCCCGCCGTCGGTTGAGCTCGCCGAAACCAGGTGGGCGACGACGTTCCCCTCACCCAGGTCGTACCCCTCCTCCCGCAACCGCCGCAGCATCCGGATCGCCGAGACCGGGGTGTCGAGCCCGACGGCGTTGCCGATGCGCGCGTGCTTGGTGGGGTACGCCGACAGCACGAGGGCGAGCCGCTTCTCGGCGTTGGGGATCCCGCGCAGGCGCGCGTGCTTGACCGCGATGCCCGCGACCCGGGCGCAGCGCTCGGGGTCGGCGACGTAGTGCGGCAACCCGTCGGCGTCGACCTCCTTGAAGGAGAACGGCGCGGTGATGATCCGCCCGTCGAACTCCGGGATCGCGATCTGCGTGGCGGAGTCCATCGGGCTCACGCCGTCGTCGGACGCCTCCCACTCCGCACGACTGCTGGTGAGGCACAGCCCCTGGATGATCGGGATGTCGAGCGCCGACATCCGCGCGACGTCCCACGACTCGTCGTCCCCGCCCGCGCTCGCGCCCGCGGGCACGCTGCCGCCGGCGGCCAGCACGGTGACGATCAGGGCGTCCAGCGTGCCGAGCGCGTCGTACAGCTCGTCGGGCGCGGACCGCAGCGACCCGGCGAAGACGGGTACGCCGACCGCCTGCCCCGTGGCGTCGATCGCGTCGGCGAGGGCGTGGGCGAAGGCAGTGTTCCCGCTGGCCTCGTGGGCGCGGTAGTAGAGCACCCCGACCCACGGCAGCCCCTCCAGCGCTGGTCGAGCAGCGAGGAACGAGCGTGTCGAAACCAAGCCCTCCCGCTCCGCGAACCCCCACTGCGGCAGCACCTGCGGCGGCTCGAAGCCCTCCCCCGTCAGCAGCACGGTGTCGGACAGGAACGCGTGCAGCTGCCGGAGGTTCGCCGGGCCGCCCTCGGCGAGGTAGCGGTGCGCCTCCGCGGCGACGCCCATCGGCACCGAGGACAGCTCCATCAGCTCGGCGCTCGGCGACTGCTCCCCACCGAGCACGACGACAGGCTTGCCCGTGGCAGCGACGCGGGTGAAGCCGGAGCACAGGTCCTGGGGCGAACCGAGCAGCCGGCCGACCACGAGGTCGCAGCCCTCGATCACCTCGGCCATCGACTGGTGCCCGGGCCGCGCCGGGTTGGCCAGGACGTAGTCGGCGCCGGACTCCCGCGCGCTCAGCAGGTCGGTGTCGGACGTGGACAGCAGTGCGATGCGCACGGATCCTCCTCGGGGTTCTCGCCCCTCTGATGGGATCCGCGTGGGCCAGTATCTGGCTGCGGGCCTGCGCACAGGCCCTCACAGTGGCGGAACCGCCCCGGACTGTCACCGGGTTCCTGGGTCCCACGCGGAGTGGTGCGCACGACCCTAGCGGCAGTTCCTCTTCGCTGGTTGAGCAGCGAGCGCAGCGAGCGTGTCGAGGCCAAGGCCATGCCAAGATCGCCCCCGTGACCCAGCGGACCCGAGGCGACCTCTGCCCCGGCGTCTTCCGACCGTGGCCCGCCGACGACGGCGCAGTCGTGCGCCTCCGCATCCCCGGCGGTCACCTCACCCGCACCACCCTGCTGGCACTGCTCGACGTCGCCGAGACGTACGGCCACGGGCAGGTCCACCTGACCAAGCGAGCCAACCTCCAGCTCCGCGCGCTCCCGCTGGTCGACGAGGGCGTCCCGCCGGAGGTCGTCGAGGCCATCCGCGCCACCGGCCTGCTCCCCCACCCCGACCACGAGCTCGTCCGCAACGTCCTCGTCTCGCCGCTGACCGGCCTCCACGGTGGCCGCGCCGACCTCCGCCCGGTCACCGCGGAGCTCGACGAGCGCATCTGCGCGACGCCCTCCCTCGCGAAGCTCCCGGGCCGATTCCTGTTCCTCCTCGACGACGGACGCGGCGACCTCACCTCACGGACCTGCGACCTCGGCCTCGTCGCCCTCTCGTCCGACGAGGTCCAGCTCCGGATCGGGTCGTCCCACTGGGGTCCGGTCGTCCCGCTCCACGAGGCCGCCGCCCGCCTCACCGGCCTGGCCCGCGCCTTCCAGCAGCTGCGGGGCAGCGACGCCGACGCCGCCTGGCACGTCGACGAGCTTCCCGTCGCGCCGGAGCCGCACGACGCCGACCCCCGCGCGCTCGTACGGTCCGAGCCCCCGGCGTACGGCGAGGTCGCCCCGGGCGTCGCCCACGTCGAGGTGGAGGGCGGCGTGCTTGAGCGAAGACTTTCACTCACGCTGTCGGAGCACCTGGTCGTCACCCCGTGGAAGTCGCTCATCGCGCACCACCAGGCAACACCACCAACGTAGGCAGTTCGCGCTCCAAGCGCCGAGGTCCACGGTCAGCTCACCCAGTCGCGCCCTGAACTGCCTATGTTGTGCAGGTCCGGCCACTCCACGGTGGTTGAGGTGCGAGCGGAGCGAGCCTCACAACCACACCTCCGCGTCTTCGGCACCAGCGATCAGCGCTCGAGGCGCCTCAGCAGGCGGAAGGTATGGGTGCTCTGCTGCCCGAGGCCCGCGGACAGGGAGTCGCGACCGTAGTGCTCCAGGCGTTGCGCGACTGGAGCACTCTCGTGGAGATTCGAGGACGATCACCGCGGGAGCCACACCACCTTGCACCGATGGAGATCGACGCACCGCCGAGCCGGTCGGCATGCACCATGCAGGCAGTTCGTGTGCACGGCGCCGCGATCCACGCTCAGCAGACCCCGTTGCGCCGCGAACTGCCTTCACTGTGTTCGCCGAGCGGGCGACTGCCCTAGGCTGCCCACGTCACGCGACGCAGGAACCCGGTGCGAGTCCGGGGCGGTTCCGCCACTGTCAGACCTCTCGAGCAAGCCGAGGTCGAGCCAGACACTGCCCGCGCGGCGTTACCTGCCTACCCAGGGGCGCGAACCCCGAGGAGCCGTGATGAGCCTGCTTGCCCGACCGACCCGTCGCTACGACTACATCGCCAACGGGGCCGCGATCTACGACGAGTCGTTCGCGACGATCCGCCGCGAGGCCCGTTTCGACCACCTGCCGGCCGACGCCGAGCGCGTCGCCGTCCGCATGGTCCACGGCACCGGCCAGACCGACCTGACCGACGACCTGGTCATCCACCCGCGACTCGTCCGTGCGGCACGCGCGGCCCTCGACAACGGCGCGCCGATCATCACCGACGCCCACATGGTGGCGTCCGGCGTCACCCGGGCCCGGCTCCCCCGCGACAACGAGGTGCTCTGCGCGCTGCACGACCGGCGTACGCCCGACCTCGCGATGCTGATGGGCACCACCCGCTCGGCCGCCGCGCTGTCGCTGCTCACCGACCGCCTCGAGGGCTCGGTCGTCGCGATCGGCAACGCCCCCACCGCGCTGTTCCACCTGCTCGAGATGCTGCTCGACGGCGCGCCGCGACCGGCCGCGATCGTCGGGGTACCGGTCGGCTTCATCGGCGCCGCCGAGTCCAAGCAGGCGCTGGAAGAGGTGGACCTCGACATCCCCTACCTCACCGTCCGTGGCCGCCGCGGCGGCTCCGCGATGGCCGCCTCCGCCCTCAACGCGCTGGCCCAGGAGCGGGAGTGACCGGCCGGCTGTACGGCGTGGGGCTGGGGCCCGGCGACCCCGAGCTGATCACCCGCAAGGCCGCGCGCCTCATCGAGTCAGCCGACGTGATCGCCTTCCACGCCGGCGTCGGCAAGACCTCCAACGCCCGCACGATCGCCGCCGACCTCATCCCGGGCACCGCGATCGAGGAGGAGCTCCGCTACCCCGTCACCACCGGCCCGACCGCGCACCCGGGCGGGTACGCCGGCGCGATGGCCGAGTTCTACGAGGAGTGCGCCGACCGCTTGGCCGCCCACCTCGAGCAGGGCCGTACGGTCGTGGTGCTGGCCGAGGGGGACCCGCTGTTCTACGGCTCGTTCATGTACCTCCACGACCGGCTCGCCCCGCGCTTCGAGACCGAGGTCGTCCCGGGCGTACCCGCCTTCGCCGCCGCCACCGCGGTCCTCGCCTCGCCGCTCGTGCGGCAGACCGACGTGCTCACCGTGCTGCCCGGCACCCTCGACGTGCCCGAGCTCGCCCGCCGCCTCGCCGACACCGACGGCGCGATCATCATGAAGCTCGGCCGCCGCTTCCCCGGCGTGGTCGAGGCCCTGCGCCAGGCCGGCCGGCTCGAGCACGCGCTGTACGTCGAACGCGCCTCCATGCCGGCCGAGCGCTGGATGCCCGTCGTCGACGTCGACCCCGCGACCGTGCCGTACTTCAGCCTGATCGTCGTGCCGGGCGACTCCGTTGCCGCCGACCCCACCGGCCGCCGCTCGCCGCTGGTCGAGCAGCGAGGAACGAGCGCGCCGCTGGTTGAGCAGCGAGGAACGAGCGTGTCGAAACCAGGGCCCCTCCAGGTCATCGGCCTCGGCCCCGGACCCGACCGCTGGCTCACCGAGGAGGCGCGCGACGCCCTGGCCGAGGTCGACCACGTCGTCGGCTACGCGCCGTACGTCAACCGCGTCCCCCAGCGCGAAGGCCTCACCCGCCACGCCTCCGGCAACACCGTCGAGGTCGACCGCGCCCGCCTCGCACTGGACCTCGCACAGAGGGGCGAGCGCGTGGCCGTCGTGTCCGGTGGCGACGCGGGCGTCTTCGGGATGGCGAGCGCGGTGTTCGAGGCAGCGGCCGCCAGAAGAGAGGAGGGACTGCCCGACGTACGCGTCGAGGTCCTGCCCGGCGTCAGCGCGGTCCAGGCGGTGGCGGCGAAGGCCGGCGCGCCGATCGGAGCGGACTTCGCGGTCGTGTCGCTGAGCGACCGGCTCAAGCCGTGGCCGGTCATCGAGAAGCGCCTGCACGCGATCGCCGAGTCAGATCTCGTGCTCGCGGTCTACAACCCCGCCTCGCGCAGCCGTACCACCCAGGTCGCCGACCTGCAGAAGCTCTTCCTCGAGCACCGCAGCCCCGACACGGTCGTCGTGGTCGGCCGCGACGTCGGCCGGGCCGAGGAGTCGCTGACCGTGACCACCCTGGCCGAGCTCGAGGCCGACGCGATCGACATGAAGTGCCTGCTCATCGTCGGTGCCTCGTCGACCACCGTGACCGCGTCCGGCCAGGTCTGGACGCCTCGCTTCGTGGAGGCCTGATGCCCGTCCACTTCGTCGGCGCCGGCCCCGGCGCGGCCGACCTGATGACGCTGCGCGCCGCCTCGCTGCTCGCCGCGGCCGACGTCGTGCTCTACCCGGGCACGTACCTCGACGCCGAGGTCCTCGCCCACTGCCCCGACGCCCGCCAGGTCGACACCCAGGCGCTCGACCTCGACCAGATCACCGAGGTGATGGTGTCGGCCGCCGCGGAGGGGCAGGAGGTCGTACGCCTGACATCCGGCGACCCCTCCCTCTACTCCGCCCTCGCCGAGCAGACCGCCCGGCTCGACGCGGCCGGGGTCGGGTGGGACGTGTGCCCCGGCGTCCCGGCGTACGCCGCCGCAGCCGCCGTCGTCGGTCGCGAGCTCACCGTCCCTCTCGTCGCGCAGAGTGTCGTGCTCACCCGTACGCAGGCCCGCTCGACCGCGATGCCGGCCTCCGAGTCGCTGGCGGCCTTCGCCGCGACCCGCGCGACGCTGGTGCTGCACCTCGCGATCACGAGGACCCGTGAGCTCGCCGCCTCGCTCGTCGAGGAGTACGGCGCCGACTGCCCGGTCGTCGTCGTCCACCGCGCCTCCCAGCCCGACGAGCTCGTCCTCCGCGGGACGCTGGCCGACATCGCCGACCAGGTCGAGGACGCCGGGCTCAGGCAGGCGGCCGTCATCCTCGTCGGCCGGGCGCTCGCCCGCGGCGGGGGCGAGTCCTGGCTCTACAAGGCGGACCGACCGCGGACGTAGGCTCTCGTCATGGAGCTCATCGTGCTGGTGCTGGTCCTCGCGGTCCTGGGAGCCGTCGCGGTCGGTGCATCGCGCCGCCACAAGGAGCGCGAGCTGGCCAGGCGCGACGACGAGCTCGCGCCGGTGAGGAAGCTGGCCTTCGAGGACATCACCGCGTTCGGCGAGGACCTGCAGGAGCTCGACCTGGAGATGGTCGGCCACGAGCTCGACGCCGGTGCCCGCTCCGACTACCAGCGCGCGCTCGACGCGTACGAGTCGGCCAAGGTGGCCGGCGACTCGATCAACGACGCCGAGGACATCCGGCACGTCACCGAGATCGTCGAGGACGGTCGCTACGCCATCGCGTGCGTGCGCGCCCGCGTCGCGGGAGAGCCGTTGCCGACCCGGCGGCCGCCGTGCTTCTTCGACCCTCGTCACGGTCCCTCGGTGGCCGACGTCCCCTTCGTCCCGCCGGACGGTGTCGAGCGGGACGTGCCCGCCTGTGCGCTCGACGTCGAGCGTGTCCGCGCCGGCGCCGAGCCGGACATCCGCAAGGTGATGGTCGGGGCACAGCGGGTCCCCTACTGGCAGGGCGGCCGCGCCTACGAGCCGTACGCCATGGGCTACTTCGGCGCCTTCGGCCCCATGACCTGGATGTTCATGGGCGGCATGATGTTCGGCGGCTTCGGCGACGCCGGCGGTGGCTACGACGACGGTGGCGGCGACGGTGGCGGCGACGGTGGAGACGGCGGCGGGGACGGTGGCGACGGGGACGGTGGCGACGGCGGCGGCTTCGAAGGCGGCGGCTTCGACGGCGGCGGCTTCGACATGGGCTTCTGAGTCGGCACCACCCATGGGCACGCTGGTCCTGGTGCGGCACGGCAAGTCGGACTGGTCGGGCGGAGAGCCCGACCACCTGCGACCTCTGGCGCGACGCGGACGGCGGCAGGTCCCCGAGGCCGGCCGCTGGCTGGCCGACAACGTCGGCGTCATCGACCTTGCCATCGTCTCGCCCGCCGAGCGCGCGCGTGAGACGTGGCGGCTCGCGGCCGCGGAGCTCGACGTACCTCCGCCGGTCCGGGAGGACGCTCGCGTGTACGCCGCCTCGCCCCGAACGCTCCTCGGCGTCCTTCGCGAGGTGCCCCCGCACGCGGCGACCGTCGTCCTCGTGGGCCACAACCCGGGGCTCGAGGACCTGGCGGAGAGCCTGACCGGTCGGTTGGTGCCGATGCCGACGTCCGCACTGGCCGTCATCGACCTGCCGGGACCCTGGTCCGAGGCGGGGCACACAACCGGTGCGCTGACGGCGCAGGGACGCCCGCCCGGAGACCACGTCAGTCCCGGTCGAAGCGCCTGACGTACCGCCGCTGCCACGGCGTCTCGACCGCGCGCGGGTTGTAGTGCTCGCGCACCCACGCCACCGCGTCGGCGGCGGGCACCCCGTCGAGCACGGCGATGCAGGCGAGGGCCGTCCCCGTACGCCCGCGACCGCCGCCGCACGCGACCTCCACCCGCTCGGCGGTCGATCGCTCCCACGCCTCGCGCAGCACCTCACGCGCGCCCTCGCGGTCCGCGGGAAGCCGGAAGTCCGGCCACCGGATCCAGCGGCTCTCCCACGCCACAGCGGGAGGCGGTGAGCCGAGCAGGTAGACGCCCAGGTCGGGCACGGCGCCGTCAGGCGCAGGCGACCTCAGTCCGCGACCACGCACCAGGCGGCCCGACGGCAGCTCGACGACGCCCGGCCCAGCCGGGTCCCAGGCGTGCGGTCGGTCTGTCATCCCGGGTCGATGGACCGCTCCCGCGGCAACCCGAACGGCCGGTCCGCCGGCAGGTTCACGCCCTCCTCGGTCCCCTCGACGACGGAGCACTCGCCGCCCGGGACGACGCAGGTGATCAACGCCGGGTGCAGCCAGTCGGCGTCCGCGCCGTCCCGCGACGGCGTGAGGCCGATCGCGGTCGTCCCGTCGATCCACCCGCCGAGGCTCCACTCCTCCAGCGCCGGGCCGGTCACGTCGGGCGACCCGAGCGGACCGGTGGCCGACGGCAGCGACGTGGCGACCCGCTCGCCGGCGGCCGACTCGAGCACGGGCGTCACGCCGAGCTCCTGCGCCGGGATCTGCCATGTGCGGTCGGGGTTCCACAGCGGCGCGGTCCGGTGGAGCGAGGCGTACCAGTCGGTCGAACGGATCTCCTCCCAGTCGAGGTCGCTGGACGTCGCCTCGCCGGTCGAGAGGTCGTACGTCACCAGGCTGCTCAGCCCCTGCACGTACGCCGCGCCGTCGAGGACTCCGAGCATGCCGACCGGCGCGTCCTCGTAGAGATCGGTCCAGTCAGCGCCCTCGGTCTCGGAGGGCAGGAGTCCCTCGCTGCTGCGGACGACCTCCTCGCCCGTCGTCAGGTCGACCACGACCGCCTCGGCCGCGCCGGCGCCGCCCTCGAGCCGGTCGATGAACGCCAGCCACCGTCCGTCCGCGGACGTGGTGAGGCTGCCGATGCCCGGGTGTGCGTCCAGGTCCTCGACCCCGTCGGCCGTCGCGACCCGGAGCTCCGGGAGCTCGTTGCCGTCCAGCTCGTCCGGCTCCGAGGAGGCGAACCACACGCCCGCCCCCGCCACGACGTACGCGCCCGCGAGGCGGCCGGTGTCGATCGTCGACCCGTCGGGCAGGTGGACGGTGCTGCCGCTCGCCCAGATCAGGCCGTCGGTCGCGACGGGGGTCGACGTGGTCGGCCAGGAGGTCGTCGACGCGGCGGGGTCGTCGTCGGGCGTGCACGCGGTCGTCAGCACGAGCGCGCCGACGAGGGCGGCGAGGCGGGTCCGAGACATCACGACACGAATCGTTGCAGGAAGCCGAAGAGCCCGTCGCTGCGCGAGTCGGCGTCCTCGTAGTCGTTGGCCGCCGCGATCAACCCCGACGCCGTGGTGTCGGAGGAGAGGCGGGACTTCTCGATCCAGGTGGCGGTCGTGTCGACGTACGTGTCGACGGCGGTGACCAGCGCGCCGGCGCCGGGCGCGACGCCCAGGCTCGAGGGCGGCAGGTTGAGCCGCGCCACCCGCTTCTGCGCCTGGTCGAGCCCGCGCTCGGCATCGGCGAACCACGCGCTCGCGGCCTGGAGGGTCGCCGGCACCACGTCCACCTGGCCGGAGAGGCCGAGCTCGTCGTACGGCGTGAGGGTCAGGAACATGCCCGCCCACAGGTCGGCGGGGTCCTTCCCGTTCGGGGAGGCGTACGGCGAGGCGCCCGACTCGTGCGTCGTGGCGATCCCTCCGGGCAGCATGACGAGCCCTTCGGACATGGTGGGGAGGTCGACCGTGCGCAGCGGGTCGGGCAGGCTGCCGCCGCCGGTGATGTCAGCCAGGTTGTAGCTCTGCAGCTCGCTGGTGCGGTCGCGGCCGTACGAGGTGCTGAAGACGATCTCGTTGCCACGCACGGCGATGCCCTGGGTCTTGGGCGGGATCTCGACGGGTCCCTGCTTGTCGCCCCAGGTCTTCGTGTCGGGGTCCCAGGTGTAGATGTACATCTTCCCGGGGCCGTGCTCGTTGAAGCTGCCGACGTACATCGTGTCGCCGCTGACGGTGGCGGACGCACCGGCGCCCACGCTGATCGGCGGACCGCTCGGCTGCACGGTCTCGGTCGGCGTCGCAGCGCTGAGCTGGGAGAGCGAGTACGGCACCATCGTGGGGTTCTCGGAGTCGCTGGAGGCGACCCACACGGTGCCGTCGTGCACGACGACGCCGCCCGCGTGGTTGGGCGGCAGGCCGTCGCCGCCGCCGAGCTCGACGGTGTTGAGCACCTCGCCGGTGTCCGGGTCGATGATGGAGAGGTTGGCGAGGTAGGTCTTGTCCCCGGTCGCGGGATCGGTCACCTCCTCGTAGCTGGTCTGGATCAGGTTGCCGTCGGGCGTCAGTCCCAGGCCCTGCGGCGTCCAGGCGCGGTCGTCCTGACCGGTGCCGAAGGTCTCGGGGATGACCGGCCCCGGCATCGTGCCGTGCTCGAGGTCGCGGAGCATCGACTTCACCAGGCCGAGCTCGGCCCAGTCCTCCTCGTCGGTGCTGAACGGGTCGGTCTCGAGGAAGTCGCGCGCCGTGTCGAGGTCGTCGGTGTAGTAGCCGCGCACGATGCCCAGGTTGTTGACCGCGGTGAACATCAGCAGGTACATCCCGAGCGCGTCGACGGCCTGGGGCTTCTCGCGGCGGTACCACCGGATGACCTCGTCGGCCTGGCCGACCATGTGGTCGTAGCCGTCGGCGGCGACCTCGAGGGCCAGCGTGACGCGGTTGAGGCGGTTGACGCAGATCTCGGCGGAGGCCCGCGTCGCCCACGCCCGCATGTTGTACGACCGCCGCGCCGCGTCGCTGTCCCACGACGGCCGGTCCTGGGCGTAGCGGATCAGCTCGATGCTCTCCCGCACCTTGGCCAGCGCCTCGGTCGTGTCGGTGCCGACCGAGCGGATGGTGCCCGAGCTGCCCGACGTCATCTCCGCGTGCACCGGCTCCGGGCCGATCCCCACTCCCATGGCCTTCCCCCTGTTGCGTCCCCCTGCTGCTTCGCCGGCGCCGCCGGTACGGGAGATGGTGCCACCGGAGGGGACTCGGCAAACCTCGGGTCAGCTGGCGGCGAGACGCAGGCGGGCCAGCGTCGCAGAGAACCGCCCTGCGCGCGGGAGACACGTGGGACCGGCAGGGGTCGGACAGGGGTGGAAGAAGTAGCGCGTTCAACCATGGTTGTGCGGACCCGGAACCCGGAGTAGACCTAGACCTGCTCACCGTGTGCCCGAGGGTGCTCGCTTACGCAGTCGGGCGCGAGCGGGCACATGGTGAGACCAAGGTCCGGACGGACTCCGCCTCGTAGACTCGATGGCGTGCCCGGCGTGAAGCGCACCGTCACCATCGAGGCCCCGCCCGACAGGGTCTGGTCGGTGGTCGTCGACGTCGGCCGTTGGCCGGAGCGGATACCGACGGTCGACGCCGTGGAGCGTCTCGACGACGGACCACTCGTCGTCGGCTCCCGCACCCGGCTGCAGCAGCCGCGGCTCCCCGCTGCGGTGTGGACGGTCACCGAACTGACACCCGGCACGTCGTTCACCTGGAAGTCGAGCTCCCCCGGCGTCTCCGTGACCGCTTCGCACGTCGTCGAGCCGCACCCTGACGGAAGTCAGCTCACCCTCGCCGTGGACGTGTCCGGTCCGATGTCCAGGGTCGGCTGGTTGATGACGCGGTCGTTGACCGAGAAGTACGTGGAGACCGAGGCGGCGTCCGTGAAACGGGCTGTGGACAGCCGATGATCGCGCGATACTCGCGGCTCCCTACGAGCACGTGAGGCACTCCGATCCCATGACGACGCCATTCCTGGACAAGCCGACGCTCGTCGGCCAGCTGGTGACCTTGCGCCCGATCCGCGCCGAGGACGCCGACGTCATCGACCGCATCATCCGCAGCGACGGCGAGATCGCTCGACTGACCGGTTCGGTGCACAGCAGCGACGCGGAGCCGATCGACCTGCCGATCGAGCGGCTGCGGGAGATCTACGGCCAGTGGGCCACCGCGGACGACCGCCTCGTGCTCGGCGTCGTCGACAACGCCAGCGGTGAGCTCGTCGGTGAGGTCGTCCTGAACGACTGGGACGAGGGCAACCGGTCGTGCGGGTTCCGCACGCTCGTCGGCGCAGCCGGACGCGGCCGCGGGCTGGGGACCGAGGCCACCCGCCTGATCGTCGAGCACGGGCTGACGACGATGGGGATGCACCGGATATCGCTCGAGGTCTACGACTTCAACCCTCGGGCGCGGCACGTGTACGAGAAGGTCGGCTTCGTCCACGAGGGAACCGGCCGGGATGCACTGCTCTTCGACGGCGAGTGGATCGACGTGCACTACATGGCGATCATCGGCAGCTGACGACGAGCGACCACGTGGTGGCGCGACCGGGCGCGGCTCGCTACAGGACCGCCCCGCGGGGCGCGACCTCCACGGTCGCGACCCCCCGTGCGTACAGCACCAGCAGCCGGTCGCCGTGCCGGCAGCGCAGAACGCCAGAGCTCTGCGACAGGGTCGTGATGACGTGGTCGACGGCCTCGCTCTCGCTCGCCGCAGTGCGGTCGTCGTACGTGACGTCCATGGTGTCACCGCTGATGAGGCGGACGCGAAGCACAAGGCCTTCCATGCCTCCGGACACTAGACGCGCGCAGCGCCAACGCGCCATGCGTCTGGACCACGGTCTGCGCCTGGGAAGAAGTTGCCCTCCCGACCCAACAGTTCGGCCATGCTGGTGCGTTAGGGGTCCGAGAGGAGGCCCGCCATGGACGAATCAGCGTTCAGCGACTACGTGGTGGCGCGGCGGCCACAGCTCTTCCGTACGGCGTGCTTGCTGTGTGGCGATCCCCATCGCGCGGAGGACGTCGTGCAGGACGCCCTCGCGCGGCTCTACTCGGCGTGGGACCGCGTCGGGCGCATGGACAACATCGACGGGTACGTGCGCCGGATCATCGTCAACGCGCACTACAGCGACCGCCGCCGGCCGTGGCGTCGCGAACGGGCCTCCGAGCCCCGCGACGTGCCGGTGGAGCCGGGGTTCCCGATGGAGGACGCCGACGCGATCAGGGCTGCGCTCCAGGCGCTCCCGCCCGGCCAGCGCCGGGTGATCGTGCTGCGCCACATCTGGAACCTCACGATCGAGGAGACCGCCGCCGAGCTCCAGATCAGCCCCGGGACCGTGAAGAGCCAGAGCGCCGACGCCGTCGCTGCGCTCCGGCGGACCTTGGCGCCGACGTTCGGGGCCGCACTCGGGCAGGGAGACGAACGATGAACGACGATCTCGACCTCATGCGCAGGGTCGTGGACTACCACGACCACATCGCCGCACCGCCGGTCCTCGTCGCCGACGACCTCCAACGAGGTCGACGGCGCGTACGGCGGCGCCGTGGCCTGCTGGCCGGCGGAGCGGCGCTCGGCCTCGCCTCGGTGGTCGCCGCGGTGTCGCTCCTCACCGCCGGAGGTCCGGACGGCAGCCCGCAGCCGGTGGGCCCGCCGATGCCCACCAGCACCTTCGAGCCGGTGCCGGGGAACCCCGGCCTCGACGGTCCGCTGGTCGCGCCGCAGTCGATCCTCGACGTGGAGGAGCTCGGCTTCCGCGTGGAGGGCCTGCCGGCGTTGAGCGGGACGCTCAAGACTGACCGTCAGGAGATCGAGGTCGCGGTGGCCAGCTCGACGTTCGCCGTCGAGGTCTACTACCAGGGTGAAGGCCTGGGGCTGACGGCGACCGACCAGCCGCGGCAGGAGGTCAGCATCAACGGCGTCCCCGGCACCGTCGTCGAACGGTTCGACGGCAACTCGCACCTGACCTACCTCGTCTGGGAGTACGCGCCGGACTCGTGGGCATCGGTGTGGAGGTCGGACGACGCCTACACGCCGTCGAGGAAGGCGCAGATCCTGACCATCGCGGAGGCGATCCGTCCCGGCGGCGCGGCCGTACGCGTTCCGTTCCGCCTCGGTACGGCGTCCGCGCCACTGCTGGCCGCCGAGACCGTCTCGCAAGTGAGCCTCCCCCGGGACAACGACTTCTGGCACGTCTCGTTCGAGGGCGGGCTCGTCGTCGGCGGCCGCTCCCCTGCGCGCTCCTCATGTGACCCGTCTGCGGTGTCCTCGATCGTCGTGCAGGACTTCACCTACCGCGGGTACACGGGTTGTCTCCTTGGCACGGGCGAAGACAGGTCGCAGGTCAGCGCCATTGTCCTGGAGGTCGACGGGACCGAACGCCTCGTCCATCGCCAGGACTCTCCGCTGACGGGCGACGAGATCGAGGACCTCAAGCCGGTGCTCGCGGACCTCACGGTGGCCACCTCGGACGACACGGCGACCTGGTTCGACCTGAGGACGGCGCTTGGCGGCTGAGCGGAGTTCCTGGAGGAGCGGCCCCCCGCACTGCGGCATCTCGAGCTCGCCGCCGGCGGTGCTGTCCAGCTGGACCAGTCGGTCGAGAGCCTCGGACCTCTGTGGGTGTGGGTGAAGGACAAGCTCCGGCGCGGCGACATGAGCTGCAGGACCTCGTCGAAGGCGTTGCGCTCCGCCTCGTCCGGACGCTGGCTGGGACATCGAGGAAGAGCAGGTCATGTCCCACTGCAGCCCTTCCACGCGCGCGAAGCTCGCCATCCCCACGGCGACCAATCCCCCAGGCGCGCAGGTGGCGTTTCCTAGGCCCCGGTGGTGTTGCCGGTCTCGTTTCCACTCGTGGCCGGCCGCCGGCGCCACGGAAGCGTGCCCTCGAGCTCGACCTCCAGCGAGAAGCTGAGGAAGGTCCGAACGACCACGATGAGCCCGAGAGCAAGCGCGCTCTCGAGCGTGGCGTCGACCGTGATCGTCAGGACGATGTCCGCGATGATCAGCAGCTCCAGACCGAGCAGGATGGCACGACCGACGCTTCGGCGGGCAGTCTCGTAGGCAGTTGTCGCGCTGTGATGACGTGCCACAAACGCTGCGTGAACGAAGGCCCCGAGGGCTCCGAGCACGAGGACGGCCACGCCAGCGATCTCAAAGCCGTGGACCACCAGTTCCATCAGTCCGTCGAACCGTTCGTCACTGATCACTGCCCAACCCTCACACCAAACCGCTCACCGACAACACCTCCGATGGTGCGCGAGCGCGCCGCAGGCTGCGACCTTCACCAACCGACGCCTCACCTTGCACATGGATCTGACGACCCGGTAAGCGACGTCATCGCCAGCACATTCGCAGATCCGGACGTCCCGCCAGGCGGCGCCAAGACGCACTCATCGGGGCATGTGAGTGCGTTGGCAGAACGGTGGACGTGGTGCTTCGGACGAGTGCCGCGTCCCGTCGTATCGACGAGACTTGGGCCGGGTACGGGTCAGCCGAGCTTGATGTGTCCGCGGTACACGTAGGTCACCGTCTCGCCGATGATGTCCTTGAAGTCGAGCCGTCCGGTCGCTCCCTCGAAGCCGCCGGTCCCGGAGCCTGCCGCGATCGGGTGCTGGCAGCGCCCATGGATCTCCACGGTGAAGTCCGCCTCGTACTTGCCCTGGAACCGGTAGCTGGTCGTGAACGTTCCCGTCGCACCACCGTTCAGCGACCCGACGAACATCTCACGGCCGGTCTCGATCCAGCCCCCGGACGGCGTCTGCCTAGCCTCATCCACCCCGGTGTAGAGGCAGCCCTCCAACGACCCGGTCAACCGCAGCCCCGGATAGCTCGTGAACCCTGCAGGCGGCGAGTCGCACCACGTCGCGTCGTAGCCGGCGTCACCACCGATCTGCGTCGTCCCCGCCGCGCTCACCGGGACCATCAGTCCTGTCCCTAGCAGCCCGCCCATCAGCATCCCGAGCATCGCCAGTCGTCGAATCCTCGTGCGCATGATCTCCTCCATCAGCCGGGGGGCAACTGCGCGAGTTCAACCGGCTGTTGCAACGAGCCTCTTGTTGAGGGCCTGGCCGGGAGTCTGCCACTCGAGAGTCTTGCGTGGTCTGGTGTTGAGCTTTAGCGCGACGGCCTCGCAGTCGGTGTCGGTGA
>NZ_JACXYX010000024.1 GCF_014779655.1 Nocardioides ganghwensis | reverse complement strand
GAAACGCGACAGCACCGGGGAGGTGAGGGTCAAACGATCCAGCGCGCCGCAACGGCGTCCTAGAGTGACAGCGAGTGTCACCGATCAACCGACATAGATCTGTCACCCATCACCCGAAGGTCTTCAGGCCTACGGCACATCGACCCTCGACACCCTGGAGGCCTTGTGGCGACCGTCCTTCCCTTCGGTGAGCACGCTCCCGTCCTCGCGCCGACCAGCTGGCTGGCCCCCACCGCGACCGTGATCGGTGATGCGGTCGTCGAGGACGACGTCAGCATCTGGTTCGGGGCCGTCGTCCGGGCCGACGGCGCCCGCATCACCGTCGGCGCCCGCAGCAACGTCCAGGACAACTGCGTCTTCCACGCCGACCCGGGCTTCCCCCTCACCCTCGTCTCCGACGTGGCGGTGGGGCACGGCGCGGTGCTGCACGGCTGCACGATCGAGCCCGGCGTGCTGGTCGGCATGGGTGCGGTGGTGATGAACGGCGCGCACATCGGCTCCGGATCGGTCATCGCCGCCGGCGCGGTCGTGCTGGAGGGCATGCAGGTGCCCGAGCGCTCGCTCGTCGCGGGCGTCCCGGCCAAGGTTCGCCGCGAGACGACCGACGAGGAGGTCGCGGCCATCGCCCGCAACGTCGCGGGCTACCGCGAGCGGGCGCAGGCGTACGCCCGACAGGACTGACACACCCGCCGATGCCTCAGGCGTCGGCGACGTCCACCAGCACCTTGCCGACGGCACCGGCCTCGACCGCCGCGTGCGCGTCTGCCGTCTGCTCGAGCGGATAGTGGTGCAGGGGCAGCCCGTGGTCCTCGCCGACCCCGTACGCCCCGGCCGCGACGGCTGCCGTGACGTCCTCGGCCGCTGCCCGCAGCGCCTCGTGGCCGACGGTGTAGAGCAGCACCCACTGGAAGCGCGCGTTGGTGGAGAACGTCTCGCGGACGCTCAGGGTGACCTCGTCGCCACCGTTGTTGGCGTAGATCGCGATCGTCCCGCGGGGCCTGATCAGCGCGACGTCCTTGCGCAGGTTCTGCGCGGGCGACACCTCCACGACGAGGTCGACCCCGTCCGGCGCCAGCTCGCGGACCTCCTCGACGAGGTCGGCCTGCCGGTAGTCGACGACGTGGTGCGCGCCGGCCGCGGTCGCGAGCGCGCCCTTCTCGTCGCTGCTCACCGAGCTGATGACCGTGGCACCGGCCCAGCGGGCGAGCTGGATGGCCGCGTTGCCGACGGCTCCGGCACCACCGGCGACGAGCACGGTGCGCCCGGCGAGGGCGCCGGGAGCGAGCCGCGTCGGACCGCCCTCGGACGTGGTCAGGGCACGATGGGCGGTCACCGCCGGGACGCCGAGCGAGGCACCGAGGTCGTACGACGCGGCGTCGGGCAGCACCGCCACGTTGCCGACCGGCAGGACGACCTGCTCCTGGGCCGTGCCACCGGGACGGGTGTGCTGGGCCAGCATCGTCCAGACCCGGTCGCCCACGGCGAGATCCGTGACGTCGGGTCCGACGGCGTCGACCACGCCCGCGCCGTCCTGGCCCGGCACGATCTCCGGGAAGGCGAGCTCCCCCATGCCTCCGGCGCGGAACTTCCAGTCGGTCGGGTTGACCCCGGCCCGCACGATCCGCACCCGCACCTCCCCGGGCCCGGGCTCCGCGGGCTCCCGCTCGACCAGCTCGAGAACCGATGTGTCACCGCTCTCGGTGTAGACCACAGCTCGCATCACGCCATCCTTCCTCGGGGCCCTGACGTGGACACAGGGGATCCCAGTTTGGTCCGGGCAGACAAACTTCTCTCACTGCCCTCGACCGCGCCACCGGAGCTCCATGTCCACGCCCTCCCCGCTCGACCTCGACGCGTCGGCAGGGAGGCTGTCCGGCGCGGCTCCCACGACGACCCGTCACCCCTACGCGTTCCTCGTGGCCAACGTCGCCCTGATGGGCGCGGTCACCTTCGTCGCCAGCGTGGCCCTCGACCGCCCGGTGGCCGACCCCGAGGGCAGCTTCCTCGGTCCCTCGTGGGTGCGCCTGCCGGTGCTGTGCGCCGCCGCCATCGTCCTCGACCTCCTGCCGCGCGCGCTGTGGCAGGGACGCCTGCACCCGGGCCGTACGGCTGCCGCCGTGCGCGAGCGCGTCCGCACGCACTGGACCCGCGCCCGGCTCCAGCTCGTCCTGATCGGCATCTCGGGCTTCTACGTGGTCTACGTCGCCTACCGCAACCTCAAGTCGCTCCTGCCGCTCGTGCGCGACGACAAGTACGACGCCGAGCTGCGGCTGCTCGACCGGACGCTGCTGCTGGGCAACGACCCGGCGACCCTCCTGCAGGACCTGCTCGGCACCGGAGCGGCGGCGCACGTGCTGTCCGCGGTCTACCTCGCCTACATCCCGCTCGTCGCGATCCTCGTCACCGTCTGGCTCGTGTGGTCGAGGAACATCGGCTACGGCTGGTGGTTCGTGACCGCTCAGGGGATCGCCTGGACGCTCGGCACCGTCTCCTACTACCTGCTGCCCACGCTCGGCCCGGGACTCATGTACCCGTGGCTGACCAGCGACCTGACGCCCACCGGCACCTCCGAGCTGATGGACTCGCTGGTCTACTCACGGCAGGGCTTCCTCTGGGGCGAGGGCGACTACCAGGGCGTGGCCGGCTTCGCGAGCCTGCACACCGCGATCGCGCTGCTGTGGGCGTTGATGGCCCAGCACACCGTGCGCAGCGTGCTCGTGCGGCGGATCTTCTGGCTCAACTTCGCGCTCACCGTCGTGGCCACGCTCTACTTCGGGTGGCACCACATCGCCGACGACGTGGCCGGCGCCGCGATCGCATGGGTGGCGTTCTGGCTGGGTGCCCGGGTGACGGGCCACCGGCTGGGGCGCGCCGTACCACCCGTCGCCCGGTCCGGGACATAACCTCTGCGCGTGACCGCCTCCGACCCCGCGACGCCCTTCAGCGTCGCCTGGGTGAGCATGTCGCTCTACCGCGACGCGACCGGTCCTGATCCCCTGGTCGCGGGCCTGGGCGACCTGGGCGACCTGGGCGACCTGGGCGACCTGGGCGACGTCACGGCCCTGCTGGACGAGCTGGGTGGCACCCGGGTCGAGGTGGACGGCTGGGACGAGGCGCTCGACCTCGCCTGGCAGGAGATCGTCGCCTCACCCGCGGTGCGACCGTGGGTGTCCGACTACGTCGCGGCGCGAGGCGACGAAGGCCTCACGGTGACCTTCAGGGACACCGCGCGCGTGGTCGGTCGACGCGGCTACGGCGACTTCGGCGTCAGCTACCCCGCCGACCTGCTGCTCGCCGGCGCCGACGACAAGGTCGCTGCCATGCGTACGGCCGTCCTGACCGTCCTCGACCGGCACGTGGACCGTCGCTCGCTCGGCGTCCCGCTGCTCAGCGAGGTGTACGCCGGCGCGTGACCGGCCCGCGGCGAGCGGCGCCCGGAGCCACGCCCGGAGGCGACGTCAGCGCTCGGCCGGCACGCCCCGTACGCCGGAGTCGGTGAGCTCCGCCTCGCGCTCGGCGGCGGCCTCGAGCTCCTGACGGCGCGTCTCCTCCATCATGGCGCGCGTCGCGTCGTAGATGCCGGGGTCCGACACGAGGTCGGCGGCACCACGTCGCAGCCGGGCGAGCGCGGCGCGGGCGAAGATCTGCTGCTCGGTCGTGGTGCGCTCGGAACGGGTGTTGCTGATGAAGGTGATCGCCCACCGCATCAGCGCCGAGACCTGGTTCTTGAAGCCGGTGAGGTAGACGAGGTGGACGCCGAGCCACATCAGCCAGGCGACGATGCCGGTGAGGCGGAGCTTGCCGACCATCGCGACGGCCCGGAAGCGGCTGATGATGGCCATCGAGCCCTTGTCGAAGTACTTGAAGGGCTGCTGCGGCGCCTTGCCCTCGAGCCGGTTGGTGATCTCCTTGGCGGCGTACTTCGCGCCCTGGATGGCGACCTGAGCGACGCCGGGCAGGTTGTCGAGGGCGATCATGTCGCCGACCACGAAGACCTCGGGGTGCCCGGGCAGGGTGAGGTCGGGGTTGACCGCGATGCGGCCGGCCCGGTCGAGGGGGGCGCCGGTCTGCTCGGACAGCGTCTTGCCGAGGGGGTTGGCCTGCACGCCGGCGGCCCAGATCTTGGCGACGGAGTTGATCCGCTCGACACGGCCGTCCTTGAACTTCACCTCGAGGCCGCGCTCGTCGACCTCGGTGACCATGCCGCCGAGCATGACCTCGACGCCGAGCTTCTCGAGCTCGCGCTGGGCCTTCTCGCCGAGCTTCGCCCCGAAGGGCGGCAGCACCTGGGGCGCGGCGTCGACGAGCACGACGCGAGCGTGACGCGTGTTGATCGCCCGGAAGTCCTTGCGCAGGGTGTGGTGCGCGAGCTCGGCGATCTGACCGGCCATCTCCACGCCGGTGGGCCCGGCGCCCACGACGACGAAGGTGAGCAGGTGGTCCACGTCGTCGCCACGGGTCGCCCCGAGCTCGGCCATCTCGAAGGCGCCGAAGATGCGACCGCGCAGCTCGAGCGCGTCGTCGATGCTCTTCATGCCGGGGGCGAACTCGGCGAAGTGGTCGTTGCCGAAGTAGGACTGGCTGGCCCCGGCGGCCACGAGGAGGGAGTCGTACGACGTCACGGTCTCGCGGCCGAGCACGCGCGAGGTGACCGTCTTGGCCGTCAGGTCGATCCCGATGACCTCGCCCAGGATCACGCGGGCGTTGTCCTGGCCGCTGAGGACCTCACGGGTCGGCGGAGCGATCTCGCCCTCGGACAGGATGCCGGTCGCGACCTGGTAGAGCAGCGGCTGGAAGAGGTGGTGGGTGGTCTTGGCGATCACCGTGACGTCCACGTCGGCGCGGCGCAGCGCCTTGGTGCCGAACAGGCCGCCGAAGCCGGACCCGATCACGACGACCTTGTGACGGGCTGCCTGCGTCGACGTCATGGATGCTCCTGAGGGTCGTAGGTGCGTCGTGCTCCGCTCAGGCCATTGTCCTCCGGCCCGGAGCGCGGCGCGAAACGCCGGTGGCGTCTGCTTGCTCACACCACTACCCAGACTCCCGAGAAACTATGGTGGTTGTCGAGGTTTGAACCACCTGTGCATGGGCAATGATCGCCCCACTGGACTGTCCACCCCCCTCGAAAAGAGTCCCAGTGCCGCTGAGCTCCGAGTTGACGCTTGCGTCGTCGCCGCGCGCTGCGGCCGACGCGCGGCGTTGGGTCGGCGAGATCTGCCGGCGGCTGGAACGCCCTGACCTCATCGAGTGCGCCGAGCTGGGGGTCTCCGAGCTGGTCGCCAACGCGCTCCTCCACGCCTCCGCCCCCTACAAGGTCCGGGTCCGCGGCACCGCGTCGCACCCGCGCATCGAGGTCGTCGACGGGTCGACCCGGCCGCCGGAGCCGCCCAACCACGTCGACACCGACGAGCTCGACGTGCTGCTCACCTTCGGTCGCGGGCTGTCGATGGTCGCCCAGTGCGCCCAGGCGTGGGGAGCCACGATCGAGTCCGACGGCAAGATCGTCTGGTTCGAGCCGGCGCCCGAGATGAGCGACGCCGGCTCGGTCGAGTGGGTGATCGACCGTCTCGACCCCGCCGCGCCGCCCCCGTCGTCGCCGACCAGCGACGGGACCGTCGAGGTCCACCTGGCAGGGATCGACGTCCCCCTCTTTGTCTCGCTCGACCGCCAGTACAACGAGCTGCGCCGCGAGCTGCGCCTGCTGTCGCTCTCGCACCAGTCCGACTACCCCCTCGCCGGCGACCTCACGGCGATGTTCGCCAACTTCGAGCGTCAGTTCCCCGAGTCGTTCCGCGACCAGATCAACGACGCGGAGGCACGGGGCCTGCCCCGCGTCGACGTCACCGTCCCGATGTCGCGCGAGGCGGGCCCGATCTTCGTGACGATGACGGAGATGTTCGACGTCGCCGACGCGTTCTGCAAGGCCGAGCGGCTGCTGTCGCTCGCCCGTACGCCGCGGCAGCGCGCGCTCCACAACTGGCTGCTCGGCGAGCTCGTCCACCAGCTCGACGGCTCGGGCTCCCGGCCGTGGACCGGCAGCCCGCGGTCGGCGGCGCCGTCCAGGAGCCAGTGGGCCGAGCAGGCCGGCCGCGCGGGGACCGGCGGCTAGCCCCAGCCCAGCTCGTGCAGCCGGCGGTCGTCGAGGCCGAAGTGGTGGGCCACCTCGTGCACGACGGTGATCCGCACCTCGTCCTCGAGGTCCTCGACCGTGTCGGCCATGTCGAGGAGCGGCCCCCGGAAGAGCAGGATGCGGTCGGGCAGCATGCCTGCGTGGTTCGCCGGGCGCTCGGTCAGCGCCAGCCCGTCGTAGAGGCCGAGCAGGTCCGGGTCGTCCTCGGGGGCCTCGGCCTCGACCAGCACGACGACGTTGTCCACCAGCCTGGCCAGCTCGTCCGGCAGCCCGTCGAGCGCGCGCCCGACCATCGCGTCGAACTCGGCGGGGTCCAGGTCGATCGGCATGGCGCCAGCCTAGGAGCGACCGCGAAGCCCCTGGTTCTCCAGCCGAAATGACAGCAGGGCGAGCCTGGTGGCTCGCCCTGCTGTTGTCATGACTCTGCGACCCCGACGGGACTCGAACCCGCGGCCTCCGCCGTGACAGGGCGGCGCGCTAACCAACTGCGCTACGGGGCCAGATGTGTGGTGCTGGGTGTTGCTGGTGAAGCGGGTGGAACTCTAACCCATGGCCTCTGGTGACACCCAATCGGCGTCGACCCCGGGCTGGATCGCACCCCCAACCGGATTCGAACCGGCGCTACCGCCGTGAAAGGGCGGGGTCCTGGGCCGCTAGACGATGGGGGCCAGCTCGTCCCGGGCAGGCCCGGAGGAGCAGCGCCCAGCATAGGGCCAGCGAGCGCCCGCCTCCCAACCCGACGGCGGCGCGCCACGCCCGGGACGTACGCAACGGGAGCCCCGCTGGAATGCGAAACACGCTCACCGGCAGGGCAATTCTGCAAGACCGCAGCGAGTTGCCACCCTCTTTGACTAACCTTGCCTACGTGAGCAGCGAAGGGCGTCACCTGCGCTTCCTCGTCGTCGACGACAACGAGGACATCCGTGATGTCTTCTGCCGTCTCATCGAGCGGGCCGGCCACGACGCCGAGACCGCCGTGGACGGGCAGGAGGCGGTCGAGACGCTGCAGGGCGAGAAGTACGACGTGATGCTCCTCGACCTGACGATGCCGCGCATGACGGGCGTGGACGTGGTGCGGTGGCTGCGCGCGCACCCCGACGTCGCCCCGGAGCTGCGGATCGTGGTCATCTCCGCCTGGGCCGGCGAGCACCGCGCGGTCCTCCAAGAGCTCGGCATCACGACGGTCATGCAGAAGCCGCTGCGTATCCAGCAACTGACCGATCTCATAGCCGAGACACTCCGCGACATGGAGTCCTGAGCCCTTCCCTGAACGCAACACCGGGTGCAGAACTCCGCGGCGTGTCCCTTGTGCGTCTACCTGGCGCACGAACCAACCCACCCTGGAGAACACCATGATGAACCGCATCTTCACCGCCATCGAGCGCAAGCGCGCCGTCAACCACATGCCGTACTCCTGGCGTCCGGCGCCGCCGCGTCGCTGACGCATCGGACGGACCACGACACGTGACCACTCCCCTGTGAGTCACATGGACAGCGTCGAGTCGGCCGGCGGCCAGCTCGGCGCTGTCCTCTCGGCACCGCGGGACGGCGCGGCTGCACTGGGACCCGGGGGGCCGTGGCTGGCCACCAGCCAGGCGCAGGCGCGCCAGGTCCTCACCGACCCGGCGACGTTCGACTTCCCCGGCAACGTCAACCGGACCGGCGACCTGTCGGGCAGCCGCGGCGAGACCCGTTCGGGCCACACCGTCTTCGACCCGGTCCCCCCGGACCAGGTCGCCCGGGGTGTGGCGGTCTTCGACGCCGAGTGGGCCGCCGCCCTCCGAGAGCACGCCCGGAGCGCGCGCGACGAGCCGTACGACGCCATGTCGCTGCTGCGCCGGCCGGTGGCGCGCTCGACCACCGCTGCCGTCCTCCCCGCGCTCGACGACGCGCGCCGGGACATGGTCGCCGACCACGTGCTCGCGTGGATCGACGCCCTCGGTCCCGTCATCGCCGCCCACCGTCGCCCCCGGCGCTGGAGCCGGGTCCGACGGGCGGAGCACGACACCCGCGTCGCGCTGGAGGGCGTCCTCGACGACGCGCTCGCGTGCCTCCCGGGTGAGGACCGCACCTCCCAGCAGGTCGCCACCATGCTGGCCGCCGGCATCCAGGTCCCGATCGCGGCCGGCTCCTTCCTCCTGGCCTGGCTGGCCCAGCACCCGGCACCGGCGACGGACCCGCTCCACGTCGTGTGGGAGACGCTGCGCCTGACCCCGCCCACCTGGCTCACCGCCCGGGTGACGACGAAACCGGTCGAGCTCGGCGGGGCCAGCATCCCCGCCGGCCGGGTGGTGTTCGTCAGCCCCCTGCTCCTCGGGCGGCTGGCCGAGCTGGTGCCGGGCGCCCCCGACACGCTCGCCGACTTCGATCCCGAGCGATGGGAGGACGGGACCCGGCGCCCGGGGGCCTGGCTGCCGTTCGGCGCCGGTCCGCACGCCTGCCCGGGGCGTAGTCTCGGCCTGGCGGTGCTGGTGCGCCTCGCCTCCTGGGGCGCGGACCACGAAATGACGTTGAGCGAGGACGTTCGGATCGACCAGAGTCGGGGCATATACCCCGTGCCGTGCCGGTTCACCGCCACCGCCAGATCGGAGACCTCGCCGTGATCGACCATCCCGCGCTGCAGGACGCGTCGGCCACGGGCCCCACGTCGCCCGCCGCAACCGGGTTGGCGATCTCCCTCCTGGCCGGTGCCATCGGTGTCGACGAAGCCGTCGACCTCGTGGCCCGGCACCTGCTGACCTACGAGCGGGTCGACGTGGTCACTTCGGTGCTCACCAGGTTCCAGCCGGAGGACACCCGCGAGTGGAAGGGCTTGGGCGGTCGCGCCTGGATCCGCGAGTGGGCGGCGCCCGGCGCCGAGGTGAGCGTCGTCCCGCCGCCCGAGGCCGGCCCGGAGGCGGCGCTGACCATGCCGTGGCTCTCGCGCCTCGCGCGCACCGGCCAAGTCGTGGTCATGGTGGACCGCGAGCTCCTGCCCGACGACGCCGCACAGGACCGCACCGAGCTCGCCCGCATCGACATCCGCAGCTTTCTCACCGCGTCCCTCCTCACCCGCGGTGACATGTACGGCAGCCTGTCTGCTGCCAGCAGCGAGGCCGGCCCCTGGCCGGACGCCCTCGTACAGGACTTCAAGCTGCTCAGCGCGGCGATCATCTCCCGCCTCGCCCTGGAGCAGTCCCGCCGCTCGCTCGCCGAGGCGATCGAGGCGGGCACCGAGGCCCAGGTGGCCTACCAGCACTTCTTCGGCTCCGTCGGCCACGAGCTGCGTACGCCGCTGTCGGCGATCCTGGGCTACACCGAGGTGCTCGTCGACGAGGCCGGCCAGACCCCCGAGGACCCCGTCTCCTCCGGGGTGCTCCGCGACGGGCCCGTCATGATGCGCGCCTGCGAGCGGGTGCTCGACGTGGTCGACAGCCTGCTCGGAGCCGGGCGGACCCTCTCGAGCGACGACGAGCGGCAGGACGTCCTGGTCGGGGACGCCGTCGCCGACGTCGCGCACTGGCACCGCACCCCCGCGCAGACGGCGGCCGTCGAGCTGTACATCGACGTCGATCCCGCCGCCACGGTGCGCGCCCACCCGTCGGGCGTACGCCAGGTGCTGACGAGCCTCGTCGGCAACGCCATCGCCCACCACCACCCGCACGGCGGCACCGTGGACCTCTCGACCCAGCGCCTGCTCGGCGAGAGCGGCCAGGAGATGGTGCGGATCATCGTCCGGGACAACGGCCCGGGCCTCACGCCCGAGCAGCTCGAGCACGTCTTCGAGCCGTTCGTCCGTTACGCCGGTCCCGAGGTCCCGGGCAGCGGCCTGGGCCTGTCGATGGCGCGCACGATCGCCGAGCGCGACGGCGGGGCGGTCCGCGGCGAGTCCACGCCCGGAGCGGGCTCGTCGTTCTGGGTGGAGCTCCCCGTGCGCGACCCGTCCTGAGCCGATTCCACCCCTGCCGCCGGGCTCATGTATTCTCGACCCCGCTTGGGCAGGTAGCTCAGTTGGTACGAGCGATCGCCTGAAAAGTGATAGGTCGGCGGTTCGACCCCGCCCCTGCCCACAAGCACAGAAGGGCCCCGATCACGTCCCGATCGGGGCCCTTCTGCTGGTCCACCGCCGACGGCGCCCCCGGCGACCGGGAGGATGGTGCGGTGCTCCCCCGCCTCGAGATCGTCCGCCGGCTGCATCCGGTCGACCTCGTCGCGCCCGGGTCGGTCCACGTCGAGGGGACCACGGGCGGCGTCATCGCGATGCCCGCCGCCGCGCCGTACGTCGCCGCCACCACCGATGCACGCGAACCGACCGGGCTCGCGCTGCACCTGGCCGGCCACCGCATCGGCGCGACCCTCGACGACGGCTCGGTCTTCCTGACGCTCGACGACGGTCAGACGACGACCGAGCTGCGGAGCCGGCGCTTCCACCGCGCCGTCGCTCCGAGCGGGCTCGGGCTGACCCTCACCGGGACCCACGTGACCGCGTGGAGCCACGAAGCGGACGGCTGGGTGGCGCGCGCCCGGCACGACCTGCGCGACGTGGTCGACACCCGGGACGAGCAGGCGCTCGCCGACCTCCGCGTCGAGGTGCCGTCCGGGGGCGGGGTCGGCGGTGGCTTCGGGCAGCTCGGCCTGCGCGACGTACGGTTCGTCACCGCCGAGGACGGTACCCCGCTGCGCACGGACGGCGTGCTGTGGCTGACGGCCACGTCGGCCGGGCCCGGGTTCTTCGACACCGCACACACGAGCGTGTGGCGCCTCGACCCGGCCGCCCTCGAGGTCGAGCACACCGGCGACCTGTTCTTCCGGCGACCCGACCGTCCTGGCGTCTTCGGCGACCACGCCACCCACCTGGTCCGCACCGACGACGGCTGGCTCGTCGCGACGAGCACGTGGGGCGACTTCGAGCAGCCGACCACCCGCGCGGGGCGGCGGGAGCCGGCGGGGCTGCGGGTGACGCTCGCCGAGCAACCGGCCACCGCCGACCTGCTGCGCGGCACCCACGTCCTCGACACGAGGGAGCTCCCGCTGCCGACCGACGGCCTCGCCTCCATCGCCACGTGGGACCCCCACCTGGTGCGCCGCGACGGGCAGTGGCTCGTCGGCTTCGTCAGCGCGCGCCGCTTCTTCGACTTCCACCCCGCGCTCGCGGGAGGCACCCACCTCGACGACCTGCGGTTGCTGGGCGCGGCGACCGACCGCCGCTCGACCGAGGGCACGACCCTCGTCGAGGTCGACGGCCGGATGGTCGTGCTGGCGAGCGACGGCCGCGACTCCCGACGCGGACAGCGCGCCCGCTTCCCGGCGTACGACCTGACGATGGCCGAGATCGGCACGCTCGACGCGCCCTACCCCACCAACCTGCCGTGGCCGACGCTCGCGCGGCTCGACGACGGCTGGCTGATGGTCACCTTCAACGGCCGGCGGACGGGCGGCAAGCTGCTCGGCTACGGCACGCACGGTGCCCTCGTGGTGATGCGGCCAGCGTGATGCGGCGTGCGCGCGCGGGCCGGACTACGCTGAGCGTGACGGCGGTCACCACCCCTCGACCGCGCTGACAAGGTCCGCACACCCCGCGGCCGCACCCACCAGAAAAGGATCAACGAGCATGTCTGGACACCTTGCCCCGTCTGGAGCAGCCAGTTCCGGCGTCGACGTCTTCGAGCTCGGCAGCGAGCACGAGCAGGTCGTCTTCTGCAACGACAGCGCGACCGGCCTCAAGGCCATCGTCGCGATCCACTCCACGGCCCTGGGCCCGGCCCTCGGCGGGACGCGGTTCTACCCCTACGCCTGCACCGACGACGCGATCGTCGACGTCCTCAACCTCTCGCGCGGCATGTCCTACAAGAACGCGCTCGCCGGCCTCGACCTCGGCGGCGGCAAGGCCGTCATCATCGGCGACCCGGCCGAGCTGAAGTCCGAGGCGCTGCTGCGCGCCTACGGCCGCTTCGTCCAGTCGCTCAACGGGCGCTACTTCACCGCGTGCGACGTCGGCACCTTCAGCGAGGACATGGACCACATCGCCCGCGAGTGCGACTTCGTCACCGGCCGCACCGTCGCCCACGGCGGCGCCGGCGACAGCTCGGTGCTGACGGCGTACGGCACCTTCCAGGGCATGCGCGCCGCGGCCGAGCAGGTCTGGGGCGAGCCCACCCTCGCCGGTCGCACCGTCGGCGTCGCCGGCGTCGGCAAGGTCGGTCGCCACCTCGTGCGCCACCTCGTCGAGGACGGCGCCCAGGTCGTCGTGACCGACGTGCACGCCCCGTCGGTCGAGGCGATCCGCGCCCAGTTCCCGCAGGTGCGGGCCGTGGCCTCCACCGACGAGCTGGTCGCGAGCGAGATCGACGTCTACGCCCCGTGCGCGATGGGCGGTGCCATCAGCGACGAGGTCCTCGAGGTGCTGCGCGCCAAGATCATCTGCGGTGCGGCCAACAACCAGCTCGCCCACCCGGGCATCGAGAAGCAGGTCGACGAGCGCGGCATCCTCTACGCCCCCGACTACTGCGTGAACTCCGGCGGCGTCATCCAGGTCGCCGACGAGCTCGAGGGCTTCTCCTTCGAGCGCGCGCAGCAGCGTGCGACGGGGATCTTCGAGACCACCCGCAAGGTGTTCGAGCTCGCCGACGCCGACGGCGTCACCACCGCGGAGGCCGCCGACCGCCTCGCGGAGCGCCGGATGCGCGAGGTCGGCCGCCTGCGCGGCATCCACCTGCGCTGACCGGGCGCTTCCTCACCCTCTCACCACGCCGACCGGGCAGTTCCTCTGCAGGAACTGCCCGGTCGGTGCGTCTGAGCCGGAGGAACTGCCCGGTCGGCGCGCCTGGGCCGCACCCGCGTGCCCCGTCGGCGCGCGTCAGGGCGCGCCGGTAGGCGACGTCACCCGGTGGACCGGGCGGGTGATCGGGTGCGATCAGTCAGTCTGCGCGCCGACGGGGGTCGGCATAGTCCGACCACTCGTCCTCGCTGGGATCGACCTCACTCGTGGAGTGAGAGTCCTCTCCGTGCAGCTCCTTCGCCAGCGCGCCGAAGTCCGTCTCGTGAGTACGGTACTTCAGGTCGCGGGCAACCTTCGTCTGCTTCGCCTTCGCTCGGCCGCGCCCCATAGGGTCGACCCCCTCGCACACTTGGCCGGGGCTGTCGGAGAGCCGCCCGACGCGCCCGGTCTGATCGGTTACATATCGTGGGGACAACGCTACCTGAGCGGTGGGTGTTCCCGCACACCAAGACCCGGCATTTCGCTGGCGAAGTGCCGAAACTCATCACCAACCGGGGTGCTGGCCCTCCAGCAGGACCCGACCGCCCTGGTCGGCGTCGGCCCGCACCTCGCCCGCGACCCAGGCCCGGATGCCGTGGCCCGCGAGCACGGACACGGCGGTGTCGACGGACTCGGGCGCCGTGAGCGAGACCATGCCGACCCCGCAGTTGAGGGTCGCCTCCAGGTCTGCCTGCGAGACGTCGCCGACGCGGCGTACGACGTCGAAGACCGGCTGCGGCGTCCACGTCGAGCGGTCGATGCGCACCGACAGCTCCTCGGGGAGCACCCGCTCGAGGTTGGCCGCGAGGCCGCCGCCGGTGATGTGCGACATGGCGTGGGTCTCGGTGCGGTCGGCGAGGTCGAGGCACGCCTTGGCATAGATGCGGGTCGGCTCGAGCAGCTCCTCGCCGAGGGTGCGACCGAAGTCGTCGACCTGCCGGTCGACGGTCCAGCCGGCCCGCTCGAGGAGGACGTGGCGCACCAGGGAGTAGCCGTTGGAGTGCAGGCCGCTGGCCTCCATC
This sequence comes from Nocardioides ganghwensis, assembly GCF_014779655.1. Classification (GTDB taxonomy): domain Bacteria; phylum Actinomycetota; class Actinomycetes; order Propionibacteriales; family Nocardioidaceae; genus Nocardioides; species Nocardioides ganghwensis. The sequence continues at coordinate 37,569 of NZ_JACXYX010000024.1, read as the reverse complement.
GCGATCACGACGTCGCCGGGGCGTACGCGACCGGGACCGAGCAGCTTGCTGGCCTCCACGACCCCGGTGGTGGCGCCGGCGACGTCGTAGTCGTCGGGGTCGAGCAGGCCGGGGTGCTCGGCGGTCTCGCCGCCGATGAGCGCACAGCCGGCGACGACGCACGCCTCGGCGATGCCCTTGACGATCGCCGCGATGCGCTCGGGGACGACCCGGCCGCACGCGATGTAGTCGGTCATGAAGAGCGGCTCGGCGCCGCACACGACGAGGTCGTCGACGACCATGCCGACCAGGTCGAAGCCGATGGTGTCGTGGACGTCCATCAGCTGCGCGATGGCGACCTTGGTGCCGACCCCGTCGGTCGAGGTCGCGAGCAGCGGTCGCTCGTAGCGAGTGAGGGCCGAGGCGTCGAAGAGCCCCGCGAAGCCGCCCAGCCCGCCGATCATCTCGGGGCGGCGGGCCTTCTCGACCCAGCCCTTCATCAGGTCGATGGCGCGGTCGGCCGCCTCGATCGAGACCCCGGCGGCGGCGTAGGCCCCCTCGGTGCGGGCACTGTGGTCGGTCACGGAGCTCCTCGGAGTGCGTGCGGATCAGGGGTTGTTGAGGACCGGCAGGGCGCGGCCCATCGTCGGCGACTGGAGCGTCGCCTCGAGCAGGTGCTTGCCGAGCAGGCTCTCGTCGGGCAGCTCGACGGGGTACGCGCCGGTGAAGCAGGCCGTGCACAGCCGCTCGGCGGTCTGGCTCGTCGCCTCGATCATGCCCTCGAGCGAGATGTAGCCGAGGGTGTCGGCGCCGACGCTCGCGGCGATCTCCTCGGGCGTGAGCCCGTTGGCGATGAGCTCGGCGCGGGTGGCGAAGTCGATGCCGTAGAAGCACGGCCACTTCACCGGCGGGCTGGAGATGCGTACGTGCACCTCGAGCGCGCCTGCCTCGCGGAGCATCCGGACCTGGGCGCGCTGGGTGTTGCCGCGCACGATCGAGTCGTCGACCACGACGATGCGCTTGCCGCGGATCATGTGCTCGAGCGCGTTGAGCTTGAGCCGGATGCCGAGCTGGCGCAGCGTCTGGCTGGGCTGGATGAACGTGCGGCCGACGTAGGCGTTCTTGACGAAGCCCTGACCGAACGGGATGCCGGACTCGGCGGCGTAGCCGGACGCCGCGGGCGTGCCGGACTCCGGCACCGGCATGACCAGGTCGGCGTCGACGGGGAACTCGCGGGCCAGGCGACGGCCCATCTCGACGCGCGCCTCGTGGACGTTGCGGCCGCTGATGGTGGCGTCGGGACGGGCGAGGTAGACGTACTCGAAGACGCAGCCCTTGCGGTCGGGCTCGGCGAAGGTGTGCGAGCGGAGACCGTTCTCGTCGATGACGATCATCTCGCCGGGCTCGACCTCGCGCACCACGCTCGCGCCGATGGTGGCCAGCGCGGCGTCCTCGCTGGCCACGACCCAGCCACGGTCGAGCCGGCCGAGGACGAGCGGGCGGATGCCCTGGGGGTCGCGCGCGGCGTAGAGGGTGTGCTCGTTCATCCAGACGAAGCAGAAGGCCCCTCGCAGCAGCGGCAGGACCTCCAGCGCACGCTGCTCGAGCGTGGTGTCCGGGTGGTGCGCCAGCAGAGCGGTGACGAGGCCGGTGTCGTTGGTGGAGGTCTCGACGTCGCGGGCCTGCAGGGGCAGCTCGCCGTCGGGGTCGGGGAGCGCCGCGACCATCTCGCGCAGCTCGTGGGTGTTGATCAGGTTGCCGTTGTGGCCCAGCGCGATCGACCCGTCGACGGTGGGCCGGAAGGTCGGCTGGGCGTTCTGCCACGTGCTCGCGCCGGTGGTCGAGTAGCGCGAGTGGCCGATGGCGAGGTGGCCCTTGAGCGAGTCGAGGGTCGACTCGTCGAAGACCTGCGAGACCAGGCCCATGTCCTTGTAGACCAGGATCTGCCGGCCGTTGCTGACCGCTATGCCGGCGGACTCCTGGCCGCGGTGCTGCAGCGCGTAGAGGCCGAAGTAGGTCAGCTTGGCGACGTCCTCGCCCGGGGCCCAGACACCGAAGACGCCGCAGGCGTCCTGCGGGCCCTGGTCCTGGGGGTCGAGTGCCGTGGTCAGACGGCCGTCGCCGCCCGTCCGCCTGCTCGTCTGGTAGGGCACGACCCGCAGTCTACGGGCGGTCGGCGTGATCGCCGTACTCGCGCCCAGCGGCCGATATCTGAGGACGAGGTGGACGGTTCGCCACCCGATCCACGTCCGTCACGTCCCCAGATACCGGCTCAGGCGCCGGGGAGGAGCGTTCGTACGCGGTGGAGCGCGAGACGGGCGGCCGTCCTGCCCGCGGCCGGCAGGGGGAGGACGTCGAGCAGCGGGTTGCCGCGCGCCCAGGCGGGGTCGGACGGCAGGGCACCCTCGGGGCCGGCGTACAGGGGGGTGAGCGCACGGCGTACGGCCTCCTCGACGCCGACGAGCGGACCGCCGGAGCGCGGCTGCCACGTGTGCCCGGGCCGGCACACCATGTCGTGGTGGAGGGACTCGATCAGGGCCGTCACGGTGTGGAACGGCGCCGTCGTCGCCAGGGCGGTCGCGAGCCCGACCAGTCCGGTCGGCGCGACCGGCGCGGGGACCCGGAGCCGGGACAGGCCCGCCTCGCCGCCCACCACCTGCATCAGGTCGGGGTAGGCGACGACGTCGGGGCCGCCGACGTCGACCGCTCCGCGCGGACCGTCCTCGGCGAGCGCGTCGTCGATCGCGCGCAGCACGTCGGAGACTGCCACCGGCTGCACGCTGCTGCGCATCCAGGTCGGCACGGGCTGCACGAGGAACAGGGTCGCGACCTGCCGGATGATCTCGAAGGACGTCGACCCGGCGCCGATCACGACCCCCGCCCGCAACGCCACGGCCTCGTCGGTGGATCCCAGGAGGATGCGCTCCACCTCGAGCCGCGAGGAGATGTGGGCCGACAGGTCGGTCTCGGGGACGTCGGGGACCAGCCCGGAGAGATAGACGACGCGGCGTACGCCGGACTCCCGCACCACGGCCGCCACCGTCTCGGCACCCACGCGGTCACGGTCGGAGAAGTCGCTGCGGTCGAGGGAGTGCACGAGGTAGACGACGGCGTCGACGCCGTCGACCGCCGCGAGGACGGCGGCGGGGTCGGTCACGTCGCACCGGATCGCGTGGACGCGTTCGTCCCAGCCGAAGCGGTCCGGGCGCGGCTCGGACGACGAGGCGGCCACCACGTCGTGGCCGTGCTCGAGGAGGTGCGGCACCAGCCGGGAGCCGACGTAGCCCGTGGCTCCCAGGACGAGGACCCGCATCACGCCTCGCCGAGGTGCTTGAGGAGGTTGCGCGAGAACACCGCGCCCATGTGCTTGACCACGCCGGCCATCACCCGCTCGACCGCCGGGCGGGCGAGCCCGGGCAGCGGCAGCCGGGCGCTGATCTCCAGGTCGATGCTCACGTCGGTGCCGCCACCGGGGTGGTCCGCCAGCTCGTAGGTGCCCTCGACGGCCGTCATCTCGTCGGAGCGCGCGGGGTCGTGGTGGAACCTGATCCGCTCCTCCGGCTCGAACTCCATCACCTCGGTGAAGTGGGGCGCGACCGAGACGTGCAGCACGGGGATGGTGCCCATCCGCCACGTCCAGCGGTCGCCGTCCACGTCGATCGAGGTGACGTACGGAGTGATCTTCGCGATCAGGTCCGCGTCGGTCAGGGCCGCCCAGACCTCGCTGCGCGGCGAGCGGAGCACCGCCGAGGAACGGTCGCGGGCACGGAAGGTCGCCATGCCCGCCACGCTACCGACGGTCCCCAGCAGACGGGCTCACCCGCCTGAGCGGCTCAGCCCCGGGCCAGCTCACCCAGGTTGCGCAGCAGCAACGCCTCGGCCTTGACGACCTTCTCGAACTCTGCGAGGTGCAGGCCCTCGTTGGCGCCGTGGGCGCGGGTGTCGGGGTCCTCCACGCCGGTCACCAGGACGCTCGCCTGGGGGAAGGCCTCGAGGAACTCGGCGATGAACGGGATCGACCCGCCGACACCCATGTCGACGGGCGCGGTGCCGTCCCAGGCCTCGGCGAACGCGGCGCGCGCGGCGTCGTAGGCCGGCCCGCTGGCGTCGATCTGGGTGGCCTCGCCGGTGTCGACGACCGTCGTGGTGAGGGTGGCTCCCCACGGGGTGTGCTTCTCGAGGTGGGCCTGGAGGCACTGGACCGCGTTGGCGGTGGTGTCGCCCGGGGCGATGCGCATGCTGATGCGGCAGCGCGCGGCGGGGACCAGCGTGTTGGACGCACCCTCGACCTTGGGGGCGTCGAGGCCGGTGATGCTGATCGACGGCTTGGTCCAGAGTCGCTCGACGACCGAGCCGGAGCCGATCCACTCGATGCCCTCGGCGGCGCCGGACTCGGCGCGCAGGCGGGCCTCGGGGTACTCGACGTCGGCGGCGGGCCCCGAGTGCAGGCCCTCGACGGCGACGTTGCCGGCGTCGTCGTTGAGGCTGGCGATGAGACGGCTCAGCGTCATGATCGAGTCGGGGACGAGGCCGCCCCACATGCCGCTGTGCACGGCGTGGGTGAGCGTACGGACCTCGACGTCCATCCGGACGAGGCCGCGCAGGCTCGTGGTGAGGGCCGGCTCGCCGATGTCCCAGTTGCCGGAGTCGGCGATGACGATGACGTCGGCCTCGAGGCGGTCCTTGTAGGTCTGGAGCAGCTCGACGAGGGTGTCGGAGCCGACCTCCTCCTCCCCCTCGATGAACATCACCAGGTTCACCGGCAGCTCGTCGCCGAAGATCCGGACCGCGCCGAGGTGGGCGGCGATGCCGGCCTTGTCGTCGGCGGCGCCGCGGCCGTAGAGGCGGTCGCCACGCTCGGTGGGCTCCCACGGCGGGGAGTCCCAGTCGGCGTGGTCGTTCTCGGGCTGGACGTCGTGGTGGGCGTAGAGCAGGACCGTCGGCGCCCCCTCGGGCCCGGCCTTCTTCGCGATCACGGCGGGCGGGGCGCCGTCGTACGCGCGGACGATCTCGCACTCGAAGCCCTCCGCAGCGAACAGGTCGCGGGTGGCCTCGGCGCTGCGCTCGACCTCGCCGGCGCGGGCGGGGTCGGCGGAGACGGACTCGATGCGGACGAGGTCCTCGAGGTCGCGGCGGATGCCGGGCATGACCTCGGCGAGACGAGCGGCGATGTCGACAGTCATGGCCGACACCCTAGGACTCGGGTCTCAGCCGCCCGACGACGCCCACTCCCCGCTCCGCATCTCCATCATCAGCTGCTGCTCGTGCTCGGCGAACCCGAGTCGGCGGTAGACCCCGATCGCCTCGCCGTCGGTGTCGGCGACGATCACGAGCGTGCGGACGCCGAGCCTGTCGAGGGCGTACCGGCCGGCGGCGTGCACCACGGCGGCCGCGAGCCCCTGGCGGCGGTGCTCGGGGTGGGTCTCGACGCTCTGGAAGCGGGCGACGCCGTCCTCGGTGACGAAGACCCCGGCCGTCGAGACGACGGCGCCGTCGACGAAGGCGCCGAAGCGCTGGCCGCGGCCGCCATCGACGAGGCGGCGCTCCTGGGCGTTCTTCTGGCGTGCGAACCTCATGAACACCTCCTCGGTCGGCCGGGCGTCGACGTGGCGGCTGAGCCGGGCGCGGGCCTCCCAGTCCTCGTCGCTGTCGAGCGCGCGGACCTCGGCCTCGACTTCGCGGGGCGGCTGCAGGCTCGCGGCGGTCAGGACGGTAGCGACGTCGACGGCCAGGCCGGCGGCCTCGAACGCCGCGCGGGCCTCGTCCGTCAGCTCGGGGCTGTCGATGCCGATGCTGACGTGGTCGGCCAGCGGGAACTCGGTGCGGAACGCCCCCACGACCTCCTTCTCGCCGCCGGGCACGGGCGGCGAGGCGAGGAGGAGGAAGTTGCCCCAGAAGTAGGACGGGTTGTCCGGCGACCGCACGACGAGGTGGGTGCCCCGGTCCTCCACGATGCTGCCGGAGGCGGTCAGCAGCGCCAGGTCGGTGCGGAAGCCGAGGGAGCTCACGTTCATGTGGCGGAGAGTAACGGCAGGTACGGCGACAGGTCCGTGCGCTCCCCGCTCGCGACCACCGCACCCGAGTCGATCGCCTCGGCCCACGTCGTACGCCCGGTGGCGAGCGCCAGCCAGGTGTCGGCGTCGGTCTCGACGACGGCCGGCGGGGTCCCGCGGGTGTGGCGCACGCCGGGCACCACCTGGACGGCCGCGTGGGGCGGCACCCGGACCTCGACCGAGCGGCCGGGGGCGCGCTGCTCCAGGACCGCGAGGTAGTGCTTGACCAGCGCCCTGGCGTCGCCCTCGTCGTGGGCGGTGGCGAGCTGGGCGGAGGTGAGGACCTTGAGGCGTGCTGGCACGTCACGAGGCTAGACCGACACCGTGCAGGCAGTTCGCGTCAGGGCGGCGACCGCTGAGCGTGGGGCCGCGGGCGCGGAGGGCGAACTGCCTGCATGGTGCTCACCCGATGGCGTCGAGGACCTCGAGCTGCGCCGCCCAGGCGTCGCTGTCGGGGTCGATGACGCCGAAGTGGCCCCCGGTGACCTCGACGAGCGTGGCCTCGGCGCCGGCGGCCGTGGCGGCGTCGACGTAGGCCTCCGCCTGGGCGAACGGCACCGTGTCGTCGTCGGGCGCGTGGACCGCCCACACAGGCACGTCGAGCGGGATCTGCTGCTGGGGGTCCCACTGGGCGTCCCCGGCCCCGGCCGGGTGGCCCAGGAGCGCGGCCGCCGCACCGCCGCCGAGTCCGGCCCGGTCGGAGGCGACGAGGTCGAGGACCCCCGCCTGCGAGATCGCGTGGGTGACGCGTACTCCGGGGTCGGGGCGCCCGGCCGCCCAGACCGCGAGGTGGCCGCCCGCGGAGTGGCCCAGGGTGACGACGGTGGACAGGTCGAGGCCGTCGACGTCGGCCAGCGCGTCGATGGCCGCGGCGACGTCGTCGAAGGTCTCCGGGGTCCCGCCGCCGTTGCCGACCCGGCGGTACTCGATGTTCCACGCGGTCCAGCCCCGCTCGGCCAGCGCGCGCGCCAGGGGCGTGCCCAGGGTGTGGTCGTAGGCGGACTTCCAGAAGCCGCCGTGGATGACGACGACCACGCCGCGCGAGGCGGTGGAGGGTCGGTGGAGCTCGACGAGCTGGGACGGGTCGTCGCCGTAGGTGATCCGCACGGCACCATCCTGCCCGGCACCTTGGCTCACCCCGTGAGCCCGGCCCGGAGTCGGCGCCCGGGAGCACGCGCTCAACACCGCGCACGGGACCAGTCCGAGGGCGGGCAGCGCGAGGAACGTACGGCGGCGCACGCCGGTGGTTCGGAGCCGAGGGGAGGACGGCTCGGTGACCGGCACCAGACTCACTCCCCCGTGGCGTCCCCCTCCTCGTGCCGCTAGCTGGCGGCCCGTCCGACGCGCGAGAACCGGGCGCCGACCTCGGCGACCTTCTCGGCCAGCTCGGGCGGCGACTCGACGACGAGCTCCGCGCCCGAGCCGGCCAGCACCATGACGGGCCAGTCGAGGTCGTCGACGTTCATCTCGAGCACGCACCCCTCGCCGTCCTCGGTGACGGTCCCCCAGCGACCGACGCCGGCGGCCAGGTCGTCGGCCGCCATCGCCACGCGGACGCGTACGGCGTAGCGCTGGGGCATGCGGCGGATGCCCTGCTGCACGAAGGCGAGGGCGTCCTCGGCGGGCAGGTCGCGCGCCCGGAACCGCTGGCCGGTGGGCTCCGGGGCGGTGATCCGGTCGAGGCGGAAGCTGCGCCAGTCGGCCCGGTCGCGGTCGTACGCCACGAGGTACCACCGGCGGCCGAGCGAGACCAGGCGCAGCGGCTCGACCCGGCGGTGGGTGACCTCGGCCTCGCGCGCGGTGTAGTCGAAGCGGAGCACCTCGCTGTCGCGGCAGGCCTGGGCGAGGGTGGTGAGGACCGCGGCGTCGACGACCGGTGCGCCCTCCCACGGCCCCGGGGAGTCGGTCTGGCTGGCGACGGCGTCCATCTGGCGCCGCAACCGCGGCGGCATGAGGGAGAGGACCTTGGAGAGGGCCTGGACCGACCAGTCGTCGGTGCCCGAGACCGCCGACGTGGCCGCCGTCCGCAGCCCGACGGCGATCGCGACGGCCTCCTCGTCCTCGAGGAGCAGCGGCGGCAGCGAGCCCCCGGCCCGCAGCTGGTAGCCGCCGGCCGCACCGCGTACGGCGTCGACGGTGTAGCCGAGCTCGCGCAGCCGGTCCACGTCGCGGCGCAGCGTCCGCGCGCTCACCTCGAGCCGCTCGGACAGCTCCGGGCCCGGCCAGTAGCGGTGGGTCTGGAGCAGGGACAGCAGCCGCAGCATCCGCTCGCTCGTGCTCATGCCGTCCAGAATAGTTCTCCATGCGGTCAGGAACTGACCTGATTGCTTCCTAGCGTCTGTTCCATGACCCATCACCAGCACTCAGGACCGGCGATCGTGACCCGTGGCCTCACCCGCCACTTCACCTCGCGCAAGCAGACCGTCGAGGCCGTCCAGGGCCTCGACCTCGAGATCGGGCAGGGCGAGCTCGTCGCCTTCCTCGGACCCAACGGGGCCGGCAAGTCGACGACGCTGCGCATGCTCACCACCCTCATCCCGCCCACGTCCGGCTCGGCGAGCGTCGCCGGGCACGACGTGGTCACCGGCCAGCGGGACGTACGCCACGCGATCGGCTTCGTCGGCCAGGGCAACGGCGCGGGCCACCGCCAGCTCGGCCGGGACGAGCTGGTCAGCCAGGGGCGGGCGCACGGCCTGTCCCGCGCCGACGCGCACCGACGGGCGGCGCAGCTGGTCGAGGACCTCGACCTCGCCGCGGTCGCCGACCGCAAGGTGTCCTCGCTCTCCGGCGGCCAGCGCCGACGGCTCGACATCGCGATGGGGCTCGTGCACCTGCCGCGCGTGCTGTTCCTCGACGAGCCGTCGACCGGGCTCGACCCGCAGAACCGGGCCAACCTGCAGCAGCTCATCCAGCGGCTGCACGCCGAAAGCGGCAGCACGGTCGTGCTGACCACCCACTACCTCGAGGAGGCCGACGCCCTCGCCGGCCGTGTGATCGTGGTCGACCACGGCAGGGTGATCGCCGACGACACCGCGGCCCGACTCAAGAGCGGGCTCGGCGACCTCGTGCGACTGGGCTTCGGCTCGGCGGCCGACGCCGCGCGCGCCGCCGCCCGGCTGGAGCGCGTGCCCGACTCGCGCGTCGACGTGGACGAGACCTCGGTCGACCTGCGGGTCAAGGACGGGTCCACCCTCGTCGGCGAGGTGCTTGCCGACCTGGCTGCGGACGGCGTACCTCCGACCCGGGTGGAGGTCGCCCGGCCGACGCTCGACGACGTCTTCCTCGACCTGACCGGTCGCAGCCTGCGCGAGGCGCAGTCCACCGAGTCCCCCACCGACGAGTCCACCCGCACCGAGAGCGAGGTCGCAGCATGAGCACCTTCGTGTCAGACACCCTGAACGTGATGAACCGCGAGCTCAAGCCCGTGTGGCGCGAGCCGATGGCGGTGGTGTTCGCGATGATCCAGCCGCTGGTCTTCCTCGGCCTCTTCGCGCCCCTGCTGCCGGAGATGGCCACCGGCGGCGGCTCCGCGCTCCAGTGGTTCGTGCCCGGCATCGTCGCGATGACCGCGCTGATGGGGGCGTCGTTCACCGGCGCGAACCTGATGGAGGAGATGCAGTCCGGCTCGCACGAGCGGCAGCTGGTCTCCCCGCTCGGCCGCCCGGCCCTGCTCGTCGGCCGCGCCCTCAAGGAGGTCGTACCGATGCTGATGCAGGTCGCGATCATCGTCGCGGTCGTGACGCCCTTCAGCTTCGACCTGCACCTCGGCGGCGTCCTGGCCGCGGCGGCGCTGCTGTCGGTGTTCAGCGTCGGCGTCGGTGCCCTGTCCTTCGCGCTGGCGCTCGCATCGAAGGGCGAGGACTGGATGTTCTGGACCATCCAGCAGACGCTGCTCTTCCCGGCCCTGCTGACCGCCGGCGTGCTGCTCCCGATCGACGGCGCGCCCCGCTGGCTCGAGGTCGTGTCGATGCTCAACCCGATGACCTACGTCGTCGATGCGGCTCGCGCGCTGTTCGCCGGCACCTGGCCCGCCGACGTGATCCTCCAGGGCGCCGCCGGAGCGGCGATCGTGGCGGCCGTCGGCCTGCTCGTCGGCGTACGCGCGATGCGGCGCTCGAGCTGAGGCGCTGACCCCCGCTGGTCGAGCGGGGCGCCCTGGCGCCCGTGCCGAAGCCGAGGTCACGGTCGTGGCCTCGGCTTCGACACGCTCGCTTCGCTCGCTGCTCGACCAGCGGCGGGTGTCAGGAGCCGAGGACCGCGGGCATGGTCGCGCGCCAGGCCGCCTTGGCCTCGGCGACGGGGAGGTCGAAGGCGCCCTCGACGGAGATGGTGCCGCCGCCGGTGCGCCCGAGGGGCGTCACCGGTACGCCGTGGCGCTGGGCGAGCGCGACCAGCGCGTCGGCGTGCTCGTCGGTCACCGTCACCAGGGCGCGGGCGGTGGACTCGGAGAAGAGCGCGACGAAGGCGTCGTCCGCGACCGCGTCGAGGGACACCGAGACACCGATGTCGCGGGTGAAGGTCGACTCGGTGAGCGCCTGGGCGAGGCCGCCGTCGGAGAGGTCGTGGGCGCTGGTGAGCACGCCGTCGCGGGCGGCGTCCTGCAGCAGCGACGCGAGCGCCTGCTCGGCGGCGAGGTCGAGCCTCGGCGGCAGGCCGCCGAGGTGGCCGTGCACGACGTGGGCCCACTCGGAGCCGGAGAGCTCCTCGCGGGTCTCGCCGAGCAGGAAGACCCGCTCGTCCTCGGCGACGAAGCCGGTGGGCGTACGCCGGGTGACGTCGTCGATCACGCCGAGGACGGCGACCACGGGGGTCGGCAGGATCGCCGTCTCGCCGGTCTGGTTGTAGAGGCTGACGTTGCCGCCGGTGACCGGGATGCCGAGCTCGAGGCAGGCGTCCTTGAGGCCGCGGCACGCCTCGGCGAACTGCCACATCACGTCCGGGTCCTCGGGCGAGCCGAAGTTGAGGCAGTCGGAGACCGCCAGCGGGCGGGCGCCACCGGTGGCGACGTTGCGGAACGACTCGGCCAGCGCGAGCTGGGCCCCGGCGTAGGGGTCGAGCTTGGCGAAGCGACCGTTGCAGTCGGTGGAGACCGAGACGCCGAGGTTGGTCGCGGGGTCGACGCGGACCATGCCGGAGTCGGACGGCTGCGCGAGGACGGTGTTGCCCTGGACGTAGCGGTCGTACTGGTCGGTGATCCACGACTTGTCGCACAGGTTGGGCGAGGCGACGAGGCGCAGCAGGGTCTCGCGCAGCTCCTCGCCGGACGCCGGCCGGGCCAGGGCCTCGGCGCCGTCGGCCTGCAGCGCGTCCTGCCAGTCCGGGCGGGCGTACGGGCGCTGGTAGGTCGGGCCGTCGTGGGCCACGGAACGCGGCGGCACGTCGACGACGCGCTCGCCGTGCCAGTCGATGTGGAGGCGACCGGAGTCGGTGACCTCGCCGATGACCACGGCCTCGACGTCCCACTTCTCGCAGATGGCCATGAAGGCCTCGACGTCGGCGGGCTCGACGACGGCCATCATCCGCTCCTGCGACTCGCTCATGAGGATCTCCTCGGGAGCGAGCGTGGAGTCGCGCAAGGGCACCCGGTCGAGCTCGACGTGCATGCCGCCGTCACCGGCCGAGGCCAGCTCGGAGGTCGCGCAGGAGAGCCCGGCACCGCCGAGGTCCTGGATGCCGGCGATCACGCCGGCGGCGAAGAGCTCGAGGGTGCACTCGATGAGCAGCTTCTCCATGAACGGGTCGCCGACCTGCACGCTCGGCCGCTTGGCGGGGCCCGTCTCGTCGAAGGTCTCCGAGGCCAGCACCGAGACGCCGCCGATGCCGTCGCCGCCCGTACGCGCGCCGTAGAGCACCACCTGGTTGCCGGCGCCGGAGGCCTTGGCGAGGTGGAGGTCCTCGTGGCGGAGCACGCCGACGCACAGCGCGTTGACGAGCGGGTTGCCGGCGTAGGTCTCGTCGAAGACGGCCTCGCCGCCGATGTTGGGCAGGCCGAGGCAGTTGCCGTAGCCGCCGACGCCGGCCACGATCCCGGGCAGCACGCGCGCGGTGTCAGCGGCCTCGAGCGGGCCGAAGCGCAGCGGGTCCATCACCGCGACCGGGCGGGCACCCATCGCGAGGATGTCGCGGACGATGCCGCCGACTCCCGTGGCCGCGCCCTGGTAGGGCTCGACGAAGGACGGGTGGTTGTGGCTCTCGACCTTGAAGGTCACCGCGTAGCCCTGGCCGATGTCGAGCACGCCGGCGTTCTCACCGATGCCCGCGAGCATCTTGCCGACCGGCGTCTCCTGCGGGATCTCGCCGAACTGCTTGAGGTGCACCTTGGTGGACTTGTAGGAGCAGTGCTCGCTCCACATGACCGAGTACATCGCCAGCTCCGAGCTCGTCGGTCGACGGCCGAGGATCTCGCGGATCCGGGCGTACTCGTCGGCTTTCAGCCCGAGGTCGGCCCACGGCTGCTCCCGCTCGGCGTCGGCGGCTGCGAGTGCCACCGTGTCGAGGGTGCCGGTCGCGCCGGAGGTCGTCAGGGAGGCGGTCTGCGGGGCGCTCGTCTCGGGCACGACGCCAATCTACCGGCGACCGCCCCCGTGGTCCGCGTCGGGCGCCGGCTCGTGGACGACCTCGATCAGCGGCCGGCGCGCAGCGGGGTCACCGCCGTCGACCTCCTCACCCGGGTCGACAGGCTCCGCGTCGGATTCCGGGTCGTCGCGATGCGGCGACGTGTCCCGCTCTGCCTCGCGCTCGGCCTCTCGCTCGGCCCTGCGCTCGGCCCTGCGGGCCGCACGCTCGGCACGCTTCTCCTCGAGCGCGGCGCGCTTCGCCTCCCTGGCCGTCTCCTTGGCCGCATCCTTGTCGCGGGCGGCTCGGGCGGCGGCCTCCTCCGACGAGGTGCGCTCGAGTCGGGGCGTGGGCATCCGGGACCCTCCGCCGCGGCCGCTCGCCATGCCGCGCGACATCGTGCCGGCGCGAGCCGCCATGGCCCCGGCACCCATGCCGCCGATGGGCGGGGCGGTCTGGCCCGACGACCGCCGGGCCGCCGCGCCTCGCAGGGCCGCGGCCGCCGCGGCCCCGGCGAGCGGGTCGACGCCGCTCGTCGAGATCCCGGTCAGGTCGGGCATCGATACCGAGATGGGAGCGATCGGCGGTAGGGCGGACACCCCCGCCTGGGAGGCGCCGCGCACCGAGGTGGACTCCGGCGGCACCGAGCCGACACCCGAGACCTCGTGGGCGGGGCCGAGGGTCCCGGGGAACCGGCTGCCGGTCAGCGTCATCAGCTCGGTGCGCACCGTGACGAGCTCGGTGCGGGCCGCGCGGAGCCGGGTGGCCTCCTGGTCGAGCGCGAGGGTGAGGCGTCGGCGGATCTCCTCGGCCTCGGCCTGGCCGCGCGCGACCTTGCCGCGGTCGTCGTCCTCGGACGGCTTGAAGACGAGGTGGCGCGACTCGCCGACCTTCTCGTGCGGGACCATCGCCACGGTGGTCCACGCCTGGTCGAGGTCCTTCTGCGAGGAGGTGAGGACCGCGCTGACGGCCCGCAGCGAGCCCGCGACCTGTGCCGCGAGGGTGGTGAACCGGTCGAGGTTGGCGAGGACCTCGCGGCGGTGCTCCGCGAAGCTCTCGGCGGCGGCGGCGTCCCATCCCTCCGTGGCCCGGCGGGCGGCCTCGACGAGGTCGTCGCCACGGCGTGCCATCAGGGCCCCGAGCTCGTCCCAGCGCTGCGTGGCGGCCTCCAGCGGACGCACGTCGGCGCACAGCTCCCACGGGTTGGCCGGCACGGTCAGCGCCCCCCGCACCCGGGAGTCGACCAGAACGGTCCCTCGTCCAGCGCACGGGACGCCCGGTCGAGCTCGGCAGCCACGGTGTCGTCGGCGCGTACGGCGTCCTGCGCGGCGTCGACGAGGCCGGCGATGCCCATCTCGAGGGCGTCGGCGAGCGAGGTGACGACCTCGCCGGCGTCGGCCAGCGCATCGGCGTAGGACGCGGAGAGGTTGACCGTGCCGGGATTGTCGCCGAGCGCGCCGCAGGCACCCGACAGCTCGTCGAGGGCGAGGGACCAGTCGCTGCGCATGGCGTCGAGGACGTGCTCGGACGAGGCCGCCAGCTCGACCAGCCTGGCCGGCTCGACCTGCATCAGGGACCGCTTCGCGTTTCCGCCCACGTCAGCGGGATACCCGCACGCGCGCGGGCCAAACACGGCAGTGCACGACCTGTGGGCAAATGGATCGGCGCGGGGGTTTCGCCCGTCGCCGATCGGGGAAGTCAGCCAGCAACGCCCCGCCTCTCGGACCCCCAGGAGCCGCGATGAACGCCGTGATGACCGTCGACCTCTCCGAGCTGGACGCGTGGTCCGCCCAGGTCCAGCGCGCCAGCGACGACCTGACGGGCATCGCCCGCAACGGCGGCAACAGCCTCGTGCAGACCGACTTCGGCCCCATCCTCGAGACGATGATGGGCGCCTACAACTCGCTGCTCCCGTCGGTGAACCAGTCGCTCGAGGACAACGGCACCGGCATGGGCGACCACGCGGAGGCGCTGCGCGCCACGGCCCGCGACTTCATGCTCACCGAGGACGGCATCGTCCGCCGCCACAACGCCCGCGGCTTCGACGGGCGCGACGGCTCGACCGGCTTCTGGGACGTCGCGGACACCACGATCCGACGCGCTGCCCCGACCGAGTCGAGCCTCCCGCAGATCAGCTTCGGCTTCCCCTACGACACCGTGTGCGACCTCGTCCGCATGCTCACCGGCTTCGACATCCGCGCCGAGCTCGCCGAGAAGATCGGCGGCGACGTCGTCAGCGCCTCCACGCAGGGCTCGTCGTTCGGCGCCCTCGGCACCTCGATGAGGGGTGTGGCGGCCAACCTCCAGAGCGGCGGCCAGACCATCAGCGCCACCTGGCAGGGCTCCACCGCCGACGCCGCGATCAGGCAGATCGGCACCTGGGTGGGCTCGCTCGACACGCAGGCCGGGCAGCTCATCCAGATGGGGCAGAACATCGTCCAGATCTGCCGTGACGCCTGGCAGACCGCGCTCTCGGTGGTCCAGTGCGTCAAGTCGGCCGTGCAGACCGTGTCCTCGGCGCTCGCCACGATGAGCATCCCCGGCGTCGGCTGGGCCAGGGTCGTGCAGGCCGTCTTCCAGGCCTTCCAGGCCGTGATGAAGGCCTACAAGGCGATCATGAAGCTCATCGACATCCTCAAGCAGGTGAAGGCCTTCATCGAGACCGTGAAGAACTTCTTCGACGGTGACAAGGCCCCGGTGTCGACGCCCACGGCGCCGACCGCGACCGGCGCGCCGAGCAGCATCACGCGCGACCCGAGCTCGATCACCACGCCGACCGTCGGGCAGCGGTCCGCTCCCGTGGCTCCCGTGGCGCCGGCCGTCGCCACGGCCTAGCATCCGCCGACATGACCGACCCCCGCAGCCAGGCCGAGATCCTGGCCGCCATCAGCGCGGCGCGCGAGGACCTGACCGCCAGCCTCGCCGACCTCAAGGCGACCGTCGACCAGATGAACGCCCGCCCCCTGCTCACCGAGGAGGAGAAGGAGGCCCTCGAGGAGCAGGCTGCGTCCGGCGAGCTCGGTGACGACATGTTGACCCTGGTCGAGAAGATCCGGGGAGGCGAGGACACCTGGGAGAACGTCTTCTCCGGTGAGTCGCCCCACGGCGCCCTCCTCCAGGGCCACCTGACCAAGATGTTCGAGGAGCACCAGGACGACCTGGCGCTCGCCTTCGAGGAGCTCATCGAGGAGGAGGAGGCCAAGGGCAACTTCCTCTTCGACGAGGTGCCCACCGGCGACGCCTGACCGGGCTCCAGCAGCGGCCCCCGGCTAACTACACGGCTGTAGTTCGCGCGAAGCTCTGTGACTCGTGTGACTGGTGTGGTTCTCTGGGGTCTGCTCACCTGCGCACCGCTCTTCCCCGCCTGCTGCCCGTCCCGCTTGGAGCCACCCATGCGTCGCCTCGTCCTCGCTGCCCTCTCGCTCGTCCTCGTGGTGCCGGCGTACGCCTCGTCACCCGCCGCCGCCGACGACGAGGCGGTCGCGACCAGCGCCACCAGCGCCCGCGCGCTCGCCTCGCAGCGCCAGGTCGCGCTGGCCACCCCGGGCGACTTCACCGGCTACGGGTTCGACCAGTGCCTGGCCCCGACCCAGGCGGCGATGGACCGGTGGTGGAAGAAGTCGCCGTTCTCGGCCGTCGGCATCTACATCTCCGGCGACTCGCGCGCGTGCCGGTCGCAGCCCAACCTCAGCCCCACCTGGGTCGCCGCCCAGGTCGCGCGCGGCTGGCGGCTGCTGCCGATCGCCCTGGGGCCGCAGGCCTCCTGCCAGCCGCGGTTCCCGCGCTACAAGGACGACTTCAGGATCAGCCCCAAGCCCGCCAACGGCTACGCCGTGGCCGCGGCGCAGGGGGCGACGGAGGCCGACAAGAACGCCGCGGACGCGACGGCGTACGGCATCGGGCCGGGCAGCACGATCTGGTACGACCTCGAGGGCTTCAACCTCGGCGACACCCACTGCCGCGAGTCGGCGCTGGTGTTCACGAGCAGCTGGGTGACGCGGATCAAGGAGCTGGGCTACGTGGCCGGCTTCTACTCCAGCGCCAGCTCGGGCATCAAGATGCTCGACGACGCGCGTCGCCTGCGTCCGGGCCAGTTCGCCCTCCCGGACCGGATCTGGATCGCCCGCTGGGACGGCGTCGCCAACACCTCGACGACCTACATCCCCGAGGACGGCTGGCGCCCGGGCGGTCGGATGAAGCAGTACCGCGGCGGCCACAACGAGACGTGGGGCGGGGTGACGATCAACATCGACAGCAACTTCATCGACCTCGGCGCCGGGTCTGTCCCCCGGCCGGAGGGCCGCTGCCCCGGCACGAGGCTCGGTTTCTGGAAGTACCCCGCGCTGTCCCCTGGCTCCGCGAAGACCACCCGGGTGAAGGTCCTGCAGTGCCTGCTCACCGAGCAGGGCACCTACTCCGGGCCGATCAGCGGGGCGTACGACGCCGCGACGATCGCCGGGGCGCGGGCCTGGCAGGCGGCGCGGAGGTTCACGCCGACCGACACCTTCGCCAAGCGTCACTGGGTCGCGCTGCTGTCGGCCGGACCGCGTACGACGATCAAGCGCGGGTCCGTCGACGAGTCGGTGCACCGCCTGCAGCGGGCGCTCAACGCGGCCGGCGCGGGACGCTTCCGGGCGACCGGCGTCTTCGACGCCAAGACCGAGAAGGCCGTGCGGACCTACCAGTCACGCCTGCGCATCGGGGTGTCCGGTGTGGCCACGCGGCAGACCTGGAACAAGCTGCAGCAGGGCCGCTGAGTCACACGGGCGGGCCGACGACCAGCGCCACGCCGGTCAGGCCGAGCACGGCGACGAGCCCGACCAGCGCACCCTGCGCGGGCCGGCGGAGGAGCCAGGCGGCGATCTTCTCGAGGAGTCCGGTCGGCGACCCGGTCCGCAGCCGCCAGCTGTCGCCCAGCAGCCCCGAGCGCTCGGCGTACCGCTCGAAGGGCACGGTCGCGAACGGCGGCACCGCGGCGAACAGGCCGAGGGCGAGCCGGCTGACCGGCCACCGCTGGTCGACCCAGAGCAGCCCCGTGGCCAGGCAGTAGGCGATGAAGACGACGCCGTGCACCATGCCGAAGACCTGCACACCGAGCTCGGTGGTCTCGGTGACGTACTTGAGGAACATCCCGGTCAGCAGCAGCGCCCAGGTGATCGCCTCGGCGACGGCGGCGCCGCGGTAGAGACGGCGAGGGCTCATGCAAAGGCCTTCTCGACGAGCGAGGTGAAGAAGCCGAGCCCGTCGGTGCCGGGGCCGGTGAGGTCCTCGACGGCGTGCTCGGGGTGCGGCATCAGGCCCACGACGTTGCCACGCTCGTTGGAGATGCCGGCGATGTCGCGGAGCGAGCCGTTGGGGTTGTCGTCGAGGTAGCGCGCGACGACGCGGCCCTCGCCCTCGAGCAGGTCGAGGGTGGGCTCGTCGGCGACGAAGCCGCCCTCACCGTTCTTGAGCACGATGGTGACCTCGGCCCCGGCGGCGTACGCCGAGGTCCACGGGGTGTCGACGCGCTCGATGCGCAGCCGCTGGTCGCGGCAGACGAACTTGCGGTGGTCGTTGCGGATGAGCGCACCGGGCAGGAGGTGCGACTCGCACAGGATCTGGAAGCCGTTGCAGATGCCGAGCACGGGCATGCCCTTGCCGGCCGCCTCGACGACCGACGTCATCACCGGCGCGAAGCGCGAGATCGCGCCGCAGCGGAGGTAGTCGCCGTAGGAGAACCCGCCGGGCAGCACCACCGCGTCGACGCCCCTGAGGTCGTCGTCGCCGTGCCAGAGCGCGACCGCCTCGTTGCCGCCGATGGTGACCGCGCGGCGCGCGTCGACGTCGTCGAGCGAGCCGGGGAAGGTGACGACGCCGACCTTCATGCGCGACCGGCCTCGTGCGCGACCTCGGCCACCGAGTGCTCCTCGACGTGGACCTCGAAGTCCTCGATCACCGGGTTGGACAGCAGCGTCCCGGCGACCTTCTCGATCTCGGCGAGCACCGCGTCGGTGATCTCGCCGTCGACCTGGAGCTCGAACCGCTTGCCCTGGCGGACGTCGGTGACGAGGTCGAAACCGAGGCGGGGCAGTGCACCGAGCACCGCCTTGCCCTGGGGGTCGAGGATCTCGGGCTTGGGCATGACGTCGACGACGACTCGGGCCACGGGGTGCTCCTGGGTGCAGGGTGGAGACGGGCGACCCCGAGTCTAGTGAGCCACGCCGCGCCTGCGCGCCCCGGGCATGAGGGTGGACGGAGCGGGTACGCGAGAGGTGCAGCCCGACGTACGGAGAGGAGCCGCCGTGGCGCACATCGGCATCTCCGGCTGGCGGTACGCCGGCTGGCGCGGGGTGTTCTACCCGCCCGGCCTGCCCCAGCGCCGCGAGCTCGCGCACGTGGGCGAGCGGCTGACGTCCGTCGAGGTCAACGGGTCGTTCTACTCCCTGCAGCGACCGTCGAGCTGGCGCGCGTGGGCCGCAGAGGTGCCCGACGAGTTCGTCTTCTCCGTCAAGGGTCCGCGCTTCGTCACCCACATGAAGAAGCTGGTCGACGTCGAGGCCCCGCTCGGCACGTTCCTGGCGAGCGGCGTGCTGTCCCTCGGCGACCGGCTCGGTCCGCTCCTGTGGCAGCTCCCGCCCAATTTCGGGTTCCACCCCGACCGGCTGGCCGCGTTCTTCGACCTGCTGCCGCGCACCACGGCCGACGCCTCGGCGTACGCCGCTGCCCACCACGACGCGTCGAAGCTCAAGGAGCCGGCCGACACCACGGCACCGGTCGACCGTCCGCTGCGCCACGTGCTCGAGGTGCGGCACTCCTCCTTCCGCACGGATGAGTTCTGCGCCCTCCTGCGCGCCCATGGGATCGGGATGGTCGTGGCCGACTCCGCCGGCACCTGGCCGATGTTCGACGAGGTGACCAGCGACGTGGCGTACGTCCGGCTCCACGGCGACACCGAGCTCTACGCCAGCGGCTACTCCGCCGCGGCGCTCGACCGGTGGGCGGAGAAGGTGCGTGGCTGGGAGTCCGACGGGCTGGACGTCTTCGTCTACTTCGACAACGACGCCAAGGTGCACGCGCCCTTCGACGCGATGGCGCTCCAGGAGCGGCTGGGGATCAGCTCTCCACCCTCATGACTTCGCTCCGCCCGCACACGAGACACCATGCAGGCAGTTCACGCTGGGAGCGGTGACGCTGAGCGTGAGAGCGACGGCGATCGACGCGAACTGCCTTCATAGTGCTCGGCCGAGCTGCGTCACTCGCGCCGGCGCGCCGCCACCAGCACCAGTGCGACCCCGAAGCCGGCGAGGATCGGGCCGAGGACCGCCCA
The DNA here is from genome assembly GCF_014779655.1 of Nocardioides ganghwensis. Classification (GTDB taxonomy): domain Bacteria; phylum Actinomycetota; class Actinomycetes; order Propionibacteriales; family Nocardioidaceae; genus Nocardioides; species Nocardioides ganghwensis. The sequence goes on along the minus strand of NZ_JACXYX010000024.1, from coordinate 17,673 downwards.
GATCGACTGGTCTGTCATCGCGCTGCCCTCGATGTAGCCCAGGCCCTGGAAGGTCCAGATCGCGCCCATGACCACCATCAGCACCCCGAGCGCGATCCCGAGCGCGCGCATCAGGTGAGCTCGCGCTTGAGGATCTTGCCCGTCGCGGTCATCGGCATCTCGTCGACGAACTGCACGATGCGGGGGTACTTGTAGCCCGCCATCTGCTCCTTCGACCACGCGACGAGCTCGTCCTCGGTCAGGGTGGAGCCCTCCGTACGGATGACGACCGCCTTGACCTCCTCGCCGTGGCTCTCGTCCGGCACGCCGATGACGGCCGCGAGCGAGACGTCGGGGTGGGTGAGGAGGACCTCCTCGATCTCGCGGGGGTACACGTTGTAGCCGCCGCGGATGATCATGTCCTTGGACCGGTCGACGATGTAGTACCAGCCGTCGGCGTCCTTGCGGCCGAGGTCACCCGAGCGGAACCAGCCGTCGACGATCGCCTCGGCGGTGGCGTCGGGGCGGCCGTAGTAGCCCTTCATGACGTTGGGGCCCTTGATGGCGATCTCCCCCACGACGTCCTCGGCGTCCTCGAGGTCCTCGCGCACACCGGGCTCGGGGTTGATCAGCTTCATCTCCACCCCGGGGATGGGCTTGCCGATCGAGCCGACCCGCGCGGGCTCGCCCCAGACCGAGAAGCTGGCGACAGGCGAGGTCTCGGAGAGGCCGTAGCCCTCGAGGATCGTCACGCCGAAGCGCCGCTCGAACTCCTTGTGCACCTCGACCGGGAGCGCGGAGCCGCCGGCGGCCGCGACCCGCATCCTGTCGGCGAGCTTCTGCACGTCGACGCCCGAGTCGTCGAGGGCGCCGAGGAGCCCCCAGTACATCGTCGGGACGCCGGCGAAGAAGGTGACGCCCTCCTTGTCCATCAGCTGCAGCGCGGGCCCGGCCTCGAAGCGGGGCAGCAGCACCACGGTGCCGCCGAACGCGAAGCCGGCGTTCATGATCACCGTCTGGCCGAACGAGTGGAACAGCGGCAGCACGCACAGCAACGTGTCGGGGTTGTCGGCGTCGGCGCCGAACAGCTGGTCGCTGGCCATCGCGTTGGAGATCATGTTGCGGTGCATCAGCTCGGCGCCCTTGGGCTGGCCGGTGGTGCCGGAGGTGTAGAGGATGACGGCGGTGTCGTCGCCGTCGACCTCGCGCGTCTCGAAGACCGGGGCGTGCCCCACCAACGCCTGGCCCAGGGTCTGGGTGCCCTCGACCGGCGACGCGCCGGCCGGGTCGGCGGTGATCATGAAGAAGTGGTCGCAGCCCTCGGCCTGCTCGAACCCGGCGTGGCCCTCCACGCCGATCGGCAGCTCGGGGGTGCCCTGGAAGCAGAAGTAGGCCCGCGCGTCCGAGTCGTCGAGGTGGTAGGCGACCTCGCGTCCCTTGAGCAGGACGTTGAGCGGCACCACGGTCGCCCCGGCCTTGAGGATCCCGTAGTAGACGATCGGGAAGTAGGGCAGGTTGGGGCAGCTCAGCGCGACCTTGTCGCCCGGCTCGATGCCGCGCGAGACCAGCAGGTTGGCGACCTGGTTGGCCGCGCCGTTGACCTGGGCGTACGTCAGGCGCGTGTCGCCCAGCACGACCGCCGTACGGTCCGGGTGGGCCTGCGCGGTGCGTTCGAGGAGCGAGGAGAGGTTCGGCATGCCGCCAAACCTACTCAGCGGTGGTGACGGGCGTCACGGGTCGTGCCTATCGTCCGGCATGGACTTCCTGGCCAGCCTCGCGATCGTCGCCGTGTCCGCCGTCGTCGCCCTGGTCGGCGGTGGCACCGGGATCGTCGGAGCGCTGGCGAAGCGCCCGGGCCTGCGCTGGGGTGTCCTCGCAGTGGGGGTGTCGCTACTGGTGCTCGCGTACGTGCTGGCGGCCGGGCGCGCGGACGGTCAGCCGAGATTTGTCTTCGGTAGTCGATATGGCGGCAGCGACGAGCTCGCTGACAGCGATGCACCGCTCGCCGGGCTGTGGGTACGGTCGTTGCTCTTCGCGATCGCGGGTCCGATGGTCGGCGCTTGGGTGCTGGGCACCGTGGCGAGGGCCCGCAGGAAGTGACGGCGCGTCAGGCGCGCTCGGCGATCAGGCGACCGGCCTTGCGGAGGTCGGCCGCGATCGCGCGGCCGGCCAGCACGCCCGAGCTGACGGCCGCCACGGCGTACACCCCGGTCCCGGTCACCTCTCCCTCGGCCTGCACCCGGCAGCCGCTGCCGAGAGCGGTGAAGCGCAGCCGGAGGGACGCCTCGACGCCGCGCCACGTGCCGCGCTCGGCCCACGTGCGGAACGGTACGAACTCGGTGACGACGAGGTGCGGACGGACGCCGACCGCGGTGAGCTCGCTCCAGGCCTGCCCGAGGTGCGGCTCCTCGTCCGCCGGCACGTCGACCGACAGCAGGCTGGACTGCCACTGCGGCCGGTTGCGGGGGTCGACGAGGTAGGTGAACGCCTGCTCCGCCGTGTGCGGGAGCTCGACGGCCGCGGTGAAGCGGCGGGTGGTCAGAACGACTCCCCGGTCAGGAGCTCGTACGCCTCGACGTAGCGCGCGCGGGTGCGCTCCACGACGGCGTCGGGCAGCGGCGGCGGGGCCTCACCGGACGTGCGGTCCCAGCCGGACTCGCCGGTGAGCCAGTCCCGCACGATCTGCTTGTCGTAGGACGCCTGCGCGCGGCCCGGCTGCCAGTCGTCGGCCGGCCAGAAGCGGCTCGAGTCGGGGGTCAGGACCTCGTCGGCGAGGATCGTCGCGCCCCCCTCGGTCGCCGGCCGGCGACCGAACTCGAGCTTGGTGTCGGCCAGGATGATGCCGCGCTCGCGCGCCAGGGCGTGCGCCTTGTCGTAGACCTCCATGGTCAGCATCCGCAGCTCGGCGGCCGCGTCGTCGCCGACGGCCTCGACGACGGCCTCGTAGTCGACGTTCTCGTCGTGGTCGCCCAGGTCGGCCTTGGTGGCGGGGGTGAAGATCGGCTCGGGCAGCCGGCTGCCGTCCTGGAGCCCGGCGGGCAGCGCGATGCCGCAGACCTGGCCCGTACGCCGGTAGTCGAGCAGCCCGGAGCCGGTGAGGTAGCCGCGCGCCACGCACTCGACGGGGAACATCTCGAGGCGCTCGCAGATCACGGCCCGGCCTGCCACGGACGCCGGCACGTCGGTCGAGACGACGTGGTTGCCGACCAGCCCGGACAGCTGCTCGAACCACCACAGCGACATCCGGGTGAGGATCTCGCCCTTGCCGGGGATCGGGGTGTCGAGGACGAAGTCGTAGGCGGAGATGCGGTCGCTGGCGACCATCAGCAGCCGGCCCTCGTGCTCACCGGCATCGATCCGGTAGAGGTCGCGGACCTTGCCGGAGTGGAGGTGCGTGGTGCCCTCGATCGCGGGGGCTGCGGGGATGTTCAGCTCGGCTGCCACGCGCCGAGCCTACCGAGGACGTCGCCGGAGCTCAGCGGTGCAGCCACCAGGTCATCCGCCGCGTGATCCACGGCAGGAAGACGTAGGTCATCAGCGGCGTCATCACCGTGGTCACCAGCACGACCCGCGGGACGATCGACCAGTCGGCGATCGTGCGCGAGGCGACGAGGTTCGCGGCGAGGCTCAGCGGGAGGAAGACCATGAAGATGACGACCATCTGCTTCCACCGCGGCGGTGCCACCGGGGCCGCGCTCAGCGACTCCACCGAGGCCGGCTCGTCGAACCAGCCCTCGATGCCCGTACGCCGCTCCCGCCGCTTCTCCTCCACGCTGCCCTGCGCGGCCTCGAGCCACCAGGCGCGCTGCGGGGACGCCTCCCACACGGCCAGCGCGTCCGCGTCGGCGAAGCGGTAGAGCATGTGCCAGTCGGTGGAGTCCTCGCTCGGCCGCACCCAGCCGGACCCGAGGAACCCGTCGAACTTCTCCGCCAGCGACGTCCCTGCCTGCACCCACGCGAGCATCTCCGTGGTGCGCGACGGGTCGACGTGGCGGGTGACGGAGACGGTCACGGGGGCGCTCATGTCCCTCAGTGTCGGGCGCACGCCCGCGCGCAGTGAAGCCGGCGACGACGAGATCCCGGCCACGTGGGCGACCCGCTCAGCCGGTGACCTCGAACCTCGAGCTGCCCGTCACCGCGGCCTCGCGGGCGGCGACGTCGCGCACCCGGGCCGAGGGCGGCCCGTGGCGGCACCACTCCACCAGGGCGTCGACGGCGTCGTCCTCGCCCTCGGCGTGCACCAGCACGGTGCCGTCGACCTCGTTGCGTACCCATCCCGTGACGCCGAGCTGCTGCGCCCGCTCCTGGGTGTGCCAGCGGAACGCGACGCCCTGCACCTGCCCGCTCACCCGCGCCTGGATCGCCTTCATGACCCGATCATGCCCCGGGTGCAAGGCTGTCGGCGATGAGCCAGCGCGAGCACACGGACGCCGAACCCCGGGACGAGGAGGCGTACGTCCCCGACCCCCGGCGCTGGCGCGTGCTCGCGGTGTCCCTGGTGGTCGGCTTCATGTCCCTGCTCGACGTGACGATCGTGAATGTCGCCGTCCCCTCCATCCGCGCCGGCCTCGAGACGAGCACCGCGACCATCCAGTGGGTGGTGTCCGGCTACGCGCTGGCCTTCGGCATGACGCTCGTCGCCGGCGGCAGGCTCGGCGACGCCCACGGCCGGCGCCGGATGATGACCATCGGCCTCATCGGCTTCGTCGTGTCCAGCGCCGCGGTCGGGCTGGCGCCCGACGCCGCCTCGATCATCGTCGCCCGGCTGGTGCAGGGCGCGAGCGCGGGACTGCTGACGCCACAGAACTCCGGGCTCATCCAGCAGCTCTTCCGCGGGCCCGAGCGGGGCAGGGCGTTCGGGATGTTCGGCTTCACCGTGGCCGTCGCCTCCGCCGCGGGCCCCCTGATCGGCGGGGCGCTGATCGCCCTGCTGGGCGAGGAGAACGGGTGGCGGTCGCTCTTCCTGATCAACGTGCCCATCGGGCTGGTCGCGCTGGTGCTGATCCGCCGGCTCGTGCCCGACAACGACGTGGGCGCGGAGGCCGAGAAGGACCCGCGCGTCGACCTCGTCGGCGCGCTGCTGCTCGGGCTCGCGGTGCTGTCGGTCCTCTACCCGCTGATCAGCCTCGAGGGCGGCGTCGGCCTGCCGCTGGTCGGGCTGCTCGCCTTCCCGGTGCTGGCGTGGGCGTTCGTGCGGTGGGAGCGGCAGACCGTACGCCGCGAGCGGCCGCCGCTGCTCGACGTCTCGCTGCTGCGTGGCCTGCCCGGCTATGCCAACGGCCTGCTCGTGGGCACGCTCTACTTCACCGGGTTCACCGGGATCTTCCTCGTGCTCTCGGTGCACCTCCAGGAGGGCGAGGGCTTCTCGCCGCTCGGGGCGGCCCTGCTGATGACGCCCTTCGCGGTCGGTGCGGCGACCACCTCGCCGCTGGCGGGCAAGCTCGTGGCTCGGATCGGCCGCCGCGTCACGCTGGTCGCGCTCGGCGTGATGATGACGGGCACGGCCCTCGCAGCCGCCCTGGTGACCCAGCCGACCGAGCGGCTGTGGTGGACGCTGGCGCCGGCGATGCTGCTCGCCGGGATCGGAGGCGGTGGGGTCATCTCCCCCAACTTCACCCTCACCCTCGCCGAGGTCCCGCCCCAGATGGGCGGTGCGGCCGGTGGAGCGCTGCAGACCGGACAGCGGATCGGGTCCGCGCTCGGCGCCGCGCTGCTGATGACCGTCTACCAGGCGGTGGGGACGCTCGCCTCCGCGCCGGTGGCTGCGCGGGCGGCCCTGCTCGCGGCACTGGTCGTGCTGTCCGCGGCCTTCGCCGCCGCCGTACGGTCGTGGCGGCGCGGGGACTGAGGGCGGTCGCCCGGCTGTGTGGGGATCACCGGTCAACCGGTGGTTCCCGAGGTTCCCGCCCGCTGCAACGGGCGACAACCGCGCGGAAAGGACTGGGAGGTCGGCGGTCAGAGGATCGCGCCGGGGACGTACGCCGCGGCCTCGGGGTGGGCCGCACCCAGCTCCTCGACCCGGGCGACGACCGCGCGGGTCTGGGCGACGGCGGCGCCGGTGAACTCGATCGGGTCGGCGACGAGCGCGTCGATCTGCTCGCGGGTCAGGCCCAGCCGCTCGTCGGCGGCGAGCTTGACGAAGACGTCGTTGTCGGCCTGGCCGGCGCGCATGGCGAGCGCGGTGCCGACGGCGGCCTCCTTGATCGCCTCGTGCGCGGCCTCGCGGCCGACACCGTTGCGTACGGCGGCCATCAGCACCTTGGTCGTGGTGAGGAACGGCAGGTAGCGGTCGAGCTCGCGCTGGATCACCGCTGGGAACGCGCCGAACTCGTCGAGCACGGTGAGGAAGGTCTGGAAGAGGCCGTCGGTGGCGAAGAAGGCGTCCGGCAGCGCGACCCGGCGCACGACCGAGCACGACACGTCGCCCTCGTTCCACTGGTCGCCGGCGAGCTCGCTGACCATCGAGAGGTGGCCGCGCAGGATCACCGCGAGTCCGTTGACCCGCTCGCAGGAACGGGTGTTCATCTTGTGGGGCATCGCTGACGAGCCGACCTGGCCCTCCTTGAAGCCCTCGGTCACCAGCTCGTGTCCGGCCATCAGGCGTACGGTCGTGGCGAGGTTGGAAGGTCCGCTGACCAGCTGGACCAGGGCCGCCACGACGTCGAAGTCCAGCGAGCGCGGGTAGACCTGCCCGACGCTGGTGAGGGTCTGCTCGAACCCGAGGTGCGCGGCCACGCGCTGCTCGAGGTCCTCGAGCTTCTCCGCGTCGCCGTCGAGCAGGTCGAGCATGTCCTGCGCGGTGCCCATCGGGCCCTTGATGCCGCGCAGCGGGTAGCGCGCGAGCAGCTCCTCGATGCGCTGGACGCCGATGAGCATCTCGTCGGCGACGGTCGCGAAGCGCTTGCCGAGGGTGGTCGCCTGGGCGGCCACGTTGTGCGAGCGGCCGGCCATCACGGTGGCCTCGTGCTCGGCGGCGAGGCGGCCGAGGCGTACGAGCGCGGCGACTGCACGGTCGCGCACCACCTCGAGCGAGCGGCGCACCTGGAGCTGCTCGACGTTCTCGGTGAGGTCGCGCGAGGTCATGCCCTTGTGGATGTGCTCGTGGCCCGCCAGCGCCGAGAACTCCTCGATGCGCGCCTTCACGTCGTGGCGGGTGACTCGCTCACGCGCGGCGATGGAGTCGAGGTCGACCCGGTCGACGACCGACTCGTAGGCCTCGACGACGCCGTCGGGCACCTCGATGCCGAGGTCGCGCTGGGCCTTGAGCACCGCGACCCAGAGCTGGCGCTCGAGGACGATCTTGTGCTCGGGTGACCAGATCTCGGCGAGGTCGGCGCCGGCGTAGCGGGTGGCCAGCACATTGGGGACATTGGGGACGCTCACGGCTCAGATCCTCCCATCCTGCGGCGACCAGTCGTCCCACGGTGCCCACCAGCGGTCGCCGCGGTCGAGCAGCTCGGCGACGTGTGCTGCCTCGGCGAGGACGGCCAGCAGCTCGTCCTGCGTGATGCGCCCCGACGCCAGTGACGGGGCGAGGTCCTGGACGTCCTTCCACCTCCAGCCGCCGTCGGGATCGATCACGATGTCGAGCTGGAGGTCGTTGACGTCGACGCCGTCGTCGGTGCGGACGTACGGCGTCTCGAAGTTGACGTACCAGGAGAGGAAGGCGCCCTCGGCGTCGAAGAACCTCCACACGGAGTACCAGTCGCCGTCGCGCCGCAGCTTGAGCACCGTCGTGCCGCGCCAGGCGTCGAGATGGCCCCAGGGGTGCGGGACCGGGTGCTCGGGGAAGGACATCGGCGTGCCGTCGGCCTTGACGCTCACCAGGATCGCGTCGTCGCTGATCACCCGCTCGTCCCACGACGCCCACTCGGCCCCGTGCAGCACCTCGCGGACCCGGATCGAGGAGCCGGTCGCGAAGCCCTCAGCCACGCGACGCAGCGCCCTCGACGACCCCGAGCGGCTCGGCGGCGATGTCGCGGCGCCACTGGGCGCCGGGGAAGCTGATGGACGAGATGCCCTCGTACGCCTTGGCGCGGGCGTCGGCGACGTCCGAGCCGATCGCCCGGACGGCGAGCACCCGCCCGCCGGCGGTCACCAGGCCCGCGTCGGTCCGCGCCGTGCCGGCGTGGATGACGTCGACGTCGTCCTCGACCGCGAGGGTCTCGGTGCCGATGACCACGTCGCCGGTGCGGGAGCCTTCGGGATAGCCCGCGCTCGCCATCACGACCGACACCGCGGCGCCCTCGGCGAAGGTCGGCTCGGGGACGGTCGAGAGGTCGCCGTCGGCCGCCGCGCGGAGCAGCGCGCCGAGCGGGGAGGTGAGCAGCGCGAGCACGGGCTGGATGTCGGGGTCGCCGAAGCGGCAGTTGAACTCGATGACCTTGGGGCCGGCCTCGGTCAGCGCGAGACCGACGTAGAGGCAGCCGACGAAGGGAGCGCCGCGCTGCTGCATCTCGGCGAGCGTGGGCGCGACGACGGCGGTCATCACGGTGTCGACGACACCCTCGGGCAGCCAGGTGAGGGGGGCGTACGAGCCCATACCGCCCGTGTTGGGGCCGCGGCCGCCGTCGAAGATGCGCTTGAAGTCCTGCGCCGGCAGCAGCGGCCGGCCGACGATGCCGTCGCAGACGACGAAGACGGAGAACTCGGGCCCGTCGAGGAACTCCTCGACGACCACCCGCTCGCACCCGGCCGCGTGGGCCAGCGCCGCGTCGCGGTCGGTCGTCACGACCACGCCCTTGCCCGCGGCGAGGGCGTCGTCCTTGACGACGTACGGCGCACCGAAGGCGTCGAGCGCGGCCGCCACCTCCTCGGGAGTCGTGCAGGTCCGGGACCCGGCGGTCGGGACCCCGGCGCTGGCCATGACGTCCTTGGAGAAGGCCTTCGACCCCTCGAGCCGGGCGGCAGCACGCGACGGCCCGAAGACCGCGATGCCCGCCTCGCGCACCGGGTCCGCCACGCCGGCGACCAGCGGGGCCTCGGGACCCACGACCACCAGGTCCGCGCCGATCGACGTCGCGAGGGCGGCGACGGCGGCCCCGTCCATCAGGTCGACGGGGTGGAGCGTGGCGACCTCGCCGATGCCGGGGTTCCCGGGGGCGGCGTGCACCTCGGTCACCGCGGGGTCCAGCGAGAGGGCGAGGGCCAGGGCGTGCTCACGGCCGCCGGTGCCGATCACGAGGGTCTTCACCCGGGCACCACCAGGGTCTGCTCGCGGCCGGGGCCGACGCCGACGCCCCAGATCTTCGCCCCCGACATCTCCTCCAGCGCCCGGACGTAGGCCTGGGCGTTGTCGGGCAGATCGTCGAACGAGCGGCAGCCGGAGATGTCGCTCTGCCAGCCGTCGAAGAACTCGTAGACCGGCTTGGCGTGGTGGAACTCGGTCTGAGTCATCGGCATCTCGTCGACCCGCTGGCCGTCGATCTCGTAGGCCACGCAGACCGGGATCCGCTCCCACGCGCCGAGGATGTCGAGCTTGGTCAGGAAGAGCTCGGTGAGGCCGTTGACCCGGCTGGCGTAGCGCGCGACCACCGCGTCGTACCAGCCGCAGCGACGCGTACGGCCCGTCGAGACGCCGATCTCGCCGCCGAGCTGCTGGAGCTGCACGCCGTCCTCGTCGAAGAGCTCGGTCGGGAACGGACCGGAGCCGACGCGGGTCGTGTAGGCCTTGATCACGCCGACCACCCGGTCGATGCGGGTCGGTCCGACGCCGGCGCCGACGCACACGCCGCCGGCCACCGGGTTGCTGCTCGTGACGAACGGGTAGGTGCCGTGGTCGACGTCGAGCATGGTCGCCTGCGCGCCCTCGAAGAGCACGGTCTGGCCGGCGTCGAGCGCCCGGTTGAGCAGCAGCGAGGTGTCGCACACCATCGGCTGCAGCCGGTCCGCGTAGGACAGCAGCTCCTCGACGACCGCGTCGACCTCGATGGCGCGGCGGTTGTAGACCTTGGTGAGCAGGTGGTTGCGGACGTCGAGGGCGGCCTCGACCTTCTGGGTGAGGATCTTCTCGTCGAAGAGGTCGGCGATGCGGACGCCGACGCGATTGATCTTGTCGGCGTACGCCGGGCCGATGCCGCGACCCGTGGTGCCGATCTGGTTCTTGCCGAGGAAGCGCTCGGTGACCTTGTCGATCGTCGCGTGGTAGCTCGCGATCACGTGCGCGTTGGCGCTGACCTTGAGGTCGGCCACCTCCACGCCGCGGGCGACCAGGCCGTCGAGCTCGCGGAAGAGCGCCTCCGGGGAGACCACCACGCCGTTGGCGATCACCGAGGTGGCGCCGGGCGTGAGGATGCCGCTGGGCAGTAGGTGGGTGGCGTACTTCTCGCCGTTGACGACGATGGTGTGGCCGGCGTTGTGGCCGCCGCTGGTGCGGACGACGTAGTCGATGGGGTCGGTGGTGGCCAGCAGGTCGGTGGCCTTGCCCTTGCCCTCGTCGCCCCACTGGGCGCCGAGCACGACGATCGCGGGCATCTCAGCCCTCCTCTGTCTTCTTCGGCAGGTGAACCAGGAAATGCGACAGCCCCGGCACAAGGCACCGGGGCTCTTGCGGCGCCACGCTACCGCACCGGCACCGTACGACCGCTGGCGCGCGTCCTCAGGGGTGGGACGCTCCTGTGGGCCGGTGGGCTAGCGTTCGGCCCGTGCGCTCCCTGCTGGTCATCACCAACGCCGAGGCCGGCACCTCGGACGAGGAGCGCCTGGCCGAGGCGCTCGCCGTGCTCCGCGAGCAGGCGTCCGTCGAGGTCGCCAAGACGTCCAACCCTGGCGAGCTCGACGGCGTGCTGCACCGCGCTGGCGGGCGTACGGTCGTGGTGGCCGGCGGCGACGGCAGCCTGCACGCGGTCGTCACGGCGCTCCACAAGCGCCACGAGCTCGCCGACACCACCCTCGGCCTCCTGCCGATGGGCACCGGCAACGACTTCGCCCGCGGCAACGACATCCCGCTCGAGGTCGCCGACGCGGCGCGCCTCGTCCTCGACGGGGAGCCGCGCGGTGTCGACCTGCTCGTCGACGAGGTCGGCAACGTGGTGGTCAACAACGTCCACGTCGGGGTCGGCGCGCAGGCCAGCCGCAAGGGCGCGAAGTGGAAGGGCCTGCTCGGCTCGGTCGGGGTCGGCAGGCTCAACCTCGGCAAGCTCGGCTATCCCATCGGCGCCGCGTTGTCCGCCTTCCACCCCCCGAGCTGGCGACTGCGCGTCGAGATCGACGGAAGGGTGGTCAACGACGTCGACCGGCCCGTCCTGATGGTCGCGATCGGCAACGGCGGCAACGTGGGCGGCGGCACCGAGCTCAACCCCGACGCCGACACCGAGGACGGGCTGCTCGACGTGATGATCAGTCGCGCCGTGAGGCCGGTGGCCAAGCTCGGCTACGTGGCCCGGCTCCGCAAGGGCGAGCACGAGGAGCGCGACGACGTCGTGAGCATGCGTGGCACGTCGGTGAAGGTGAGCGGCGACGAGTTCTGGCTGTCGGCGGACGGGGAGGTCTCCGGCCCCGAGCGCAGCCGCAGCTGGCGCCTCGAGCGTGCGGCGTACTCGATGATCCTGCCCTGAGCGATCCTGCCCTGGGCGCTGCCTGACCCCGGGGCTCCTCAGAGCCAGCCGCGGCGGACCGCCTCCACGCCTGCCTGGAAGCGGGTGTCGACGCCCAGCTCGGTCATGAGGGTGGCGACCCGGCGGCGTACGGTGCGCAGGCTGATGCCCAGCTTGCGCGCGATCACCTCGTCGGTCGCGCCCGCCATGAGCTGCTCGAGGAGGAACTGGCGACCGTCCGGGTCCTCCCCCGCCTCGAGGTCGGGCACCGGGGCGGCCCGCGTCCACAGCGACTCGAACCACAAGGTCAGGGCGGCGACGATGGAGCGCTGCCGGACGTGGACCCGGGGCTCGTCGCGGAAGCCGAGCGGCTCGGGCAGGACGGCGTGGGTCTCGCCCAGGATGAACATGCGGGTGGGCACCTCGGAGATCACCCGCACCTGCTCGCCGAGGCGGGCGCGCGTGCGCAGCGCGTCCGGCGCCTCGGTGAGCGCACGCACGGGGTAGATCGCCCGGGACCGTCGTCCGGTCGCGATCGCCTCCGCCAGGACCTCGCTCACGAGGGACTCGCGCGGCATGGCCCAGGCGTCGGGCCGCAGCCACAGCATGTCGCCCCGGCTGGTGCGCAGCATGAGGCGCAGCAGCTCCAACGGGTTCCCACCGGAGCTCAGCTCACCGTCGAGGGGCTGGACCTCGCTCAGGTCGTGCCTGGCCGGACGGGTCGCGGCGGCGACGAGGTGCGGCACGGCGCTGGACAGCCCGGCCAGGACGGTGGCCGAGGTGGCCGCCGAGCGGGCCTCGCGCAGCACGAGCTCGGAGACTGCCTCCGCGAGCGGCGGCACCCGGAGCCGGTCGTCGCTGACGACCACGAGGCCCCGCTCGAGGAGGGGGGCCATGTCGCGCAGGAGCTGCTCGGGTCGGGTCTGCACGAGCTGGGCCGCCCCCGCCACCGTGTGCCCGGAGACCGGGGCGAGCTGGAAGTAGAGGCGCTCGGCCCGGCGATCGAGGCCGAGGGCCGTGAGCACGGAGGAGGGGTCGCCCGACATGGTGGCAGTTTAGTGTCACCGGCACTCATGACCCGCGTGGCAGCGAGCGGCCAGCGGATACTGGGGCGCCATGGCCGCCGCGGGGGTGTGCGGCCGGGCAGCTCCACTGGAGCACAGGCGTCGGAGCCGCCACGGGGGACGGCTCCGGCGCCGACCACCGGCATCGGCGAACCCACCGATAGCCTTGCGCGCATGGCACGAGGTGGACGACAGGGACAGGGCGAGCCGGTCGACTGGGTGACGCGCGCGGCGGACGACGCCGTACGCCACGCGGGCGAGGGCAACCTCGTGACCGTCGCGTCCGGGGCCTCCCCCAGCGGCCCGATCCACCTCGGCAACCTCCGCGAGTTCATCACGCCCCACTTCGTGGCCGAGGAGCTGCGGCGCCGCGGCGTGCCGGTCCGCCACCTGCACTCGTGGGACGACTTCGACCGGTTCCGCAAGGTGCCGGCCGGGGTGCCGGCCGAGTGGGCCGACCACATCGGTCGCCCCCTGACCGCCGTGCCCGACCCGTGGGAGTGCCACGTCAGCTGGGCCGAGCACTTCAAGGCGCCCCTGCAGGAGTCGCTGCGCGAGCTCGGCGTGGAGATGGAGGAGATCTCCCAGACCGAGATGTACACCTCCGGCGCCTACCGCGACCAGGTGCTGCTCGCGGTCTCGCGCCGCGACGAGATCGAGGCCGTGCTCGCCAAGCACCGCACCAAGAAGGTCACGGCCGGCGAGGACGCCTCCGCCCAGGAGGCCGCCGACCTCGCCGACTCGGTCGCCAACGAGGACGACGAGGAGGGCGACCCGACCGCGGCCTCGTCCGCCGACGCGATCGCCCGCTTCCCCTACCGCCCCTACTGCCGCGAGTGCGGGCGCGACACCGTCACCACCACGGCGTACGACGACGCCACGACGACGCTGGGCTACACCTGTTCCTCGTGCGGCTTCGAGGGCACGACCGACCTGTCCACCGACACCGACGGCAAGCTCGTGTGGAAGGTCGACTGGCCGATGCGCTGGGCCTACGAGTCGGTCAACTTCGAGCCCGCGGGCCGCGACCACATGACGCCGGGCTCGTCCTACACCGTCGGCACCGAGATCGTGTCGTCGATCTTCGACTGGCGCGCACCGGCGCGGGTGATCTACGCGTTCGTGGGGTTCGCCGGGGTGCAGAAGATGTCCTCCTCGGCCGGCGGCGTGCCGACCGCCACCGACGCGCTGCGCATCCTCGAGTCGCCGATGCTGCGCTGGCTCTACGTCCGGCGCGCGCCGACGCAGGCCTTCGACATCGACTTCGGCCCCTCCGTGGTCCGCCTCTACGACGAGTGGGACGCGCTGGGCCGCAAGGCCGCGGACCCCGCCAAGTCCGACGTCGCCACGCTCGCCTGGCACCGCTCCTCGGAGACGGCGTCCGCCGGCCGGCTCCCCACCCCGGCGGTGCCGGTCCCCTTCCGCGCCCTGTCCTCCGTCGCCGACGTGACGGCCGGCTCGGCCGAGCTCATCTCCCGGATCATCGAGTCGTCCGGCTTCCCGCACGACTCGGTCGCCGACCTCGAGCCGCGGCTGTCCAAGGCCATGCAGTGGACGGCCGAGCACGTGCCCGCCGCCGAGCGCACCACGGTGCGCGAGACGCCCGACGCCGAGCGGCTGTCCTCGCTGAGCGAGGACGAGGAGCTGTGGTTGCGCATCTTCCTCGACCGCCTGCCCGACGACGGCGACCTCGACGCCGTGACGTCGGTCGTCTACGGCGTGCCCAAGGTCGCCCGGGGCCTCGGCTTCGACGACGCCCCGACCGACCAGGTCAAGGCCGACCAGAAGGACTTCTTCCGACTGCTCTACAACCTGCTGGTGGACGCCGACCGCGGCCCGCGACTGCCGACGCTCGTGCTGGCGCTCGGGCCGGACAGGGTGCGCCGCCTCCTCACCCCGCCCGCCGGCGGGTCCTGAGCCACCGCTCCGCTCAGCGGCGGAAGGCCACCGGGTCCCCCGCGTACTGCTCGAGGTCGGCGCGCACGGCCTCGCTGATGGTCCACGCCGCCTGGGCGCCGTGGTCCCACAGGACGTTGACGCACTCCCAGACCGCGGCCGGGCAGCCGCCCGCCTCGACGCGGAGCTCGGCCGCGACGGTGAACGACGACCGGCCGACCCGCGACACCCACAGCGAGGCGAGGAACGGCTGGTAGGGCACGAACCGCATCTCCGCGTGGTACTCGATCGTCTGCGAGGCGACGAGCTCGGACACGCCCGCGGCCGTCCCGTGCAGCAGGCCGGTCGCCCCGTCGGGCAGGCCCGGCAGCCGCGCGAACCGCAGGAACTCGTACCGGGCCTCGTCGAGCACCCGTACGGCCTCGACGTTGTCGACGTGCCCGGCGAGGTTGATGTCGCGGTAGCGCGCCTGGATCTCGGTGGTGAAGGTCTGGGCCATGACCGAAGTGTGGCGGACCCCCACCTAGGGTTGGCCCATGACCTCCGGACCCTTCGGCGGCGACCTGATGGCCGGTCCCCCGCCCACCCACCTCCCCGCCGACCCCGCCGACGCCGAGCTCGCCGGTGGCGACTCCCCCGCAGCGGTCGTACGCCGCCACCCGGAGTCGCCCGCCGCCTGGGCCGCGATGGCCGCCCAGGCGCAGGAGGCCGGCGCGGACGACGTGACCGTCTACGCCTACGCCCGCGTCGGCTACCACCGCTCGCTCGACCAGCTGCGTCGCAACGGCTGGAAGGGCCACGGCCCGGTGCCGTGGGAGCACGAGCCCAACCGCGGCTTCCTGCGCTCGCTCGCCCTCCTCGCGCTGGCCGCACGCGCGATCGGCGAGACCGCGGAGTGGGAGCGCTGCTCGACCTTCCTGCGCGACTCGAGCGCGAGCGCGGCGGACGAGCTGCTCGGCTGACCGCTCGTCTCGCCAGACCGACCGCTCGTCGTACGCCACCCGCTCGCGCCCACCCGCACGGCGGTGACCACCGTCACCGCGCCGGTAGGGTCTCGCGGGTGAATTCCGGGAACACACCTCCACAGTCGCGCCCTGAAGACCCGGGCGTCCCCCCGACCGACAAGGGCAAGATGGCGCTCGCCGCCGTCCTGCTCCTCATCCCCATCGTCGTGCTCCTCTGGGTGCCGCACTACACGAGGGTCGAGCCGACGCTCCTCGGCTTCCCGTTCTTCTTCTGGTACCAGTTCCTGTGGGTCTTCATCTGCTCGGCGCTGACGTGGACGGCCTACAAGCTGACCCTGTCGGCCCGCGGCAAGACCACCCACAAGGTGGGTGAGGACCGATGACCCCCACCGTCCCTCCCGCTGTCGCGCCCACCGTGCTCGCGGCCGACACCGGCATCAACGGCGTCGCGCTGTCGGTGCTCATCGCGCTGTTCGCACTCGTGACCGTCGCCGGCTTCATGGCCACCCGCTTCAAGCGCGCCGAGTCGCTGGAGTCCCTCGAGGAGTGGGGTCTGGGCGGCCGGAAGTTCGGCACCTGGATCACGTGGTTCCTGCTCGGCGGCGACCTCTACACCGCGTACACGTTCGTCGCGGTGCCGGCGGCGATGTTCGCGACCGGCGCCGTGGCGGGGTTCTTCGCCGTGCCCTACACGATCGTGCTCTACCCGATCATCTTCATCTTCATGGCGCGGCTGTGGTCGGTGAGCCACCGCCACGGCTACGTCACGACGGCCGACTTCGTGCGCGGCCGCTACGACGACCGCGGGCTGTCTCTCGCCGTCGCGGTCACCGGGTTCGTCGCGACGATGCCCTACATCGCGCTCCAGCTCGTCGGCATCCAGGCGGTGCTCGAGGTCGCCGGCCTCGGCGGCGGCGACAACATCGTCGCCAAGGACGCACCGCTGTTCATCGCCTTCGCGCTGCTCGCGGCCTACACCTACTCCAGCGGCCTGCGCGCGCCCGCGGTGATCGCGTTCGTCAAGGACATCCTCATCTACCTCGTGATCATCGTCGCGATCGTCTACCTGCCCGGCCAGGTCGGCGGCTGGGACGCGATCTTCGGTGCGGCCGAGGACAAGATGGCGGCCACCAACGAGGCGACCGGCGGTCCCACCGGGTCGTTCATCCCCGGCGCCGGCCAGGGCTGGGCGTACGCCACGTTGGCCCTGGGCTCCGCGCTCGCGCTGTTCATGTACCCGCACTCGATCACCGCGTCGCTGTCGTCGAACTCGCGCAACACCATCCGGCGCAACGCCGCGATCCTGCCGGCGTACTCCTTCGTGCTCGGCCTGCTGGCGCTGCTCGGCTGGGTCGCGATCGCCGCGGGGACGCAGCCGATCGGCCTGGACGGCGAGCCCAACGCGCAGCTGGTGATCCCACAGCTGTTCGAGGACATGTTCCCTGCGTGGTTCGCCGGCGTGGCCTTCGCCGCGATCGCGATCGGCGCGCTCGTGCCGGCCGCGATCATGTCCATCGCCGCGGCCAACACGTTCAGCCGCAACATCTACAAGGAGTGGCTCAAGAAGGACGCGACCCCGGCGCAGGAGGCCAAGGTCTCCAAGCTGATGTCGCTGCTGGTGAAGGCGTTCGCGCTGGTCTTCGTGCTGACGCTCGACAAGCAGAACGCGATCAACTTCCAGCTCCTCGGCGGCATCTGGATGCTCCAGACGTTCCCGGTGATCGTGTTCAGCCTGTTCACCCGCTGGTTCCACCGCTACGGGCTGCTCGTCGGCTGGGCGGTCGGCATGGTCTACGGGACCGTCGGGGCCTACAACGTCAAGAACCCGGTCACCGGCAAGGCGTTCGGCGGCTCGCTGGACAACATCCCGGGCATCGGCGAGATGGGCTACATCGCGATGACGGCGTTCGTCATCAACGTGGTCGTCGCGACCGTGCTGACCCTCGCCCTGCGGGCGGCGAACGTGTCCAACGGTCGCGACGAGACGATCCCGTTCGACTACTTCGCCGACGCCGACGACCCGCGGGTGCAGAAGGACCTCTCGGAGCACGCCTCGCACACGTCTCCGTACGGCGACCCGGACGACATCCCGGGCAACGCGCCGGCGCGCTAGACGGTATGGAGTGACCGCTCAGGACTACTGGGGGTTGCAGGCCGGGGCCCCACTCACAAATGGTCGTGGGTTACCGAGTAGGGCTGGCCTGCTCGGCCTATCCAACAGTTGTGGGAGGCCCC
>NZ_JACXYX010000023.1 GCF_014779655.1 Nocardioides ganghwensis | reverse complement strand
GTTACGGCGGCCATAGCGAAACGGGAAACACCCGGTCCCATACCGAACCCGGAAGTTAAGCCTTTCAGCGCCGATGGTACTGCAACCGAGAGGTTGTGGGAGAGTAGGACGCCGCCGGACAAACATTTGGCAGGGGCCACCAGGAATCTGGTGGCCCCTGTGCCATTTCATGGCATGGAGTGAGTACGGTTGCCCCGGGGACGGGGGCCGACGCAGGAAGAAGGAGAGTGCGGCTGTGGCCGAGGACCGTCGAGGACAGCGTCCGGCACGAGGTGGATCCGGTGCGGGACGAGCCAGCTCGTCCGGCGGCGGCCGCAGTGGCTCCTCGCCCCGCGGGCGCGGCGCCCGTGACGACCAGCCCACTGGCAGGGGCGGCTCGTCGCGCGGCGGCTACCAGGGTGGCAAGTCCGCCGGCGGCAAGCCCTCGGGCGGGCGGCCAGGCGGCAAGCGGCCCTCGGGCGGCGACCAGCGAGGGTTCCGCGGGCGTACGGAGGAGAAGCGCACGGCGGACCAGGCCGCGTACGACGGCCCCGACCTGCCCGAGCACATCACCGGTGCCGAGCTCGACCGCGGTGTCCGCGCCCAGCTGAAGGGCCTGCCGGAGAAGCTCGCTGCCCGCGTGGCGCGCCACCTCGCCGCAGCCGGCGCGTTCATCGACGAGGACCCCGAGCTGGCCTACCGTCACGCCCTCGCTGCCCGCGCTCGCGCGTCGCGCATCGCGGTGGTGCGTGAGGCTGCGGGGGAGACCGCCTACGCGGCAGGGCACTACGCCGAGGCGCTCTCGGAGCTGCGTGCCGCGAAGCGGATGAACGGTGCCACGGACTACCTGCCGATCATGGCGGACTGCCACCGGGCGCTGGGCAACCCGGAACAGGCGATCAAGCTGGCGAAGAGCCCGTCCGTCGCCAACTTCAGCACCGAGGCCAAGGCCGAGATGACGCTGGTCGAGGCGGGAGCACGACGCGACATGGGACAGCTCGATGCCGCGCTGCGGACTCTCGAGCTCGCGCCGCTGACGTCGAAGAGCCGCTCGGCCTGGGTGGTGCGACTGCGCTACGCGTACGCCGACACGCTCGAGGCTGCGGGTCGCGACGCCGACGCACTCGCCTGGTTCCACCGCACGCACGCGATCGACTCCGACGAGCTCACCGACGCCGCCGAGCGCGCGGACCTCCTGGAGCGCCGGCAGTCCTGACCGGTGCGACAGGCTGGCATTCCGGCGCCACATGGGTCACAATGGGGTCACTAATCACATAGGTGTCACTCGACTCTTGTTGAGCACTGACGACAGACCGCTGGGGAAGGCGCATCTGGAGCGTCGGAACTCAAGGAGGTCACGGTGACCACACGCATTGCTTCCCGTCCGGACGGCCCGGCTACGAGGGGCATCCTCTACGTGCACTCTGCTCCCTCCGCTCTCTGCCCGCACATCGAGTGGGCCGTGGGTGGAGTCCTCGGAGTTGCCGTCTCGCTCGACTGGACGCCTCAGCCTGCCCAGCCGGGGGCCTACCGCGCGGAGCTGTCCTGGACGGGCTCCGCCGGCACCGCGGCTGCCGTCGCGTCGGCGCTGCGCGGCTGGAACCACCTGCGCTTCGAGATCACCGAGGAGCCCACCAGCTCCTCCGAGGGCACCCGCTTCTCGTGCACGCCGGACCTGGGCATCTTCCACGCCATCACCGGGCCGCACGGGGACATCCTCATCCCGGAGGACCGGCTCAAGGCCGCCGTGGTCAAGGCGGCGCTCGGCGACACCACGCTGCTGCTCGAGATCGACAACCTCCTCGGCAAGCCGTGGGACGACGAGCTGGAGACCTTCCGCCACGCGGGCGAGGGTGCTCCGGTGCGGTGGCTGCACCAGGTGGTGTGACGTCCTACCGGTTGCGCTTGCGCAGCCGGAACGCGTCGGTGACCTGCACCGAGGTCTCGTTGCTGGTTCCCTCGTAGGACGTCAGGAGACCCGTCAGCACGAAGCGCCCGGGCGCCGTCGCCCCGCGGCACAGCCGGTAGGTCAGCACGCCGGACTCGGCGTCGTTGGGGCCGATCAGGGACTGCGCGTTCACGCCCCGGCCGTTGCGGTCCTGCAGGGTGATGTCGAAGGTCCAGTCCTCCGACTCCGTGGTGACCGCGTAGGCGTACGCATAGTCCTTGCAGCCCCGCTTCAGCCGTCCGTCGGAGGCGCTGAGCGCACCTGACAGGACGACCGGGTCGGCCTGGACGGGAGGCTCGTCGCCGGGATCGGTGGGCAGGGGGAGCGGCAGGGGAAGCAGGCTCGTCGCGGTCAGCGCGGCGGTCGCGAGCAGGGTCGGCAACATGGCACCTCCGAGGGGTTCGAGGTGTCCAACGACCCACCTGTGACGTGCGTTACGTCGGCGCCGGCCTCAGAGCGGGATGTTGCCGTGCCGGCCGCGTCGCACGCCGGCCGTGTCGATCTCGTGGCGCATGGCGCGGGCGATGGCGCTCCGGGTGCGGCCGGGCTCGACGACCTCGTCCACGACGCCGATCTCGACGGCCTTGTCGACGCCGCCGGCGATGCGCTCGTGCTCGGTTGCGAGCTCCGCCTCGACCTGCGGACGGATCTCCGGCGACACCTCGGCCAGCTTGCGGCGGTGCAGGATGCGGATCGCGGCCACGGCGCCCATCACGGCCACCTCGGCGCCGGGCCAGGCCAGGACGCGCGTGGCGCCGAGCGAGCGGGCGTTCATCGCGATGTAGGCGCCGCCGTAGGTCTTGCGGGTCACCAGCGTCACCCGCGGGACCACGCACTCGCCGAAGGCGTGCAGCAGCTTGGCGCCACGGCGTACGACTCCGTCCCACTCCTGGCCCACGCCGGGGAGGTAGCCGGGCACGTCGACGAGGACGATCAACGGCACACCGAAGGCGTCGCACATCCGGACGAACCGGGAGGCCTTCTCCGCCGACAGCGAGTCGAGGCAGCCGCCCAGGCGCAGCGGGTTGTTGGCGACGACACCCACGGTGCGACCGCCGAAGCGGCCCAGCGCGGTGACGATGTTGGGCGCCCAGCGGGCGTGCAGCTCCTGCATGGTGCCGTCGTCGAGCACCGCCTCGACGAGGGGGTGCACGTCGTAGGCACGCTTCTTGGACTCCGGCAGGAGCGCCTCGAGGTCGCGGTCCTCGACGGCGTCGGCGTCGAGGCTGTGCTGGGCCCCGAGGAGGGAGGCGACCGTGCGCGCCCGGTCGAGGGCATCACGCTCGGACTCGGTGAGGATGTGGACGACACCGGAGCGGCGCCCGTGCGGCTCGGGACCGCCGAGGCGCAGCATGTCGACGTCCTCGCCGGTGACCGAGCGCACCACGTCGGGACCGGTGACGAAGATGCGGCCCTCGGGGCCGAGGATCACCACGTCGGTGAGCGCGGGGCCGTAGGCCGCGCCGCCCGCGGCGGGACCGAGGACCACCGAGATCTGCGGGATCACGCCCGATGCCTGGGTCATCACCTGGAAGATGCGTCCGACGGCGTGGAGGGAGAGGACGCCCTCGGCCAGGCGCGCGCCACCGGAGTGCCAGAGCCCGATGATCGGCACGCCGTCGGTGATGGCCCGGTGATAGGCGTCGACGACGACGCGGCAGCCCAGGTCGCCCATGGCGCCGCCCATGACGGTGGCGTCGCTGCAGAACGCGACGACGGAGGTGCCGTCGACGCGACCCACCGCCGCCAGCATGCCCGAGTCGTCGTCGGGGGTGAGCAGCTCGAGAGTGCCCTCGTCGAGGAGCGCGGTGAGGCGGTGGATCGGGTTGCGCGGGTCCTCCTCACGGGGGAGCTTCGCGGGCCTGGTGGCGGTGGTCGTCATCGATGGTCCTTCGGCGTGCTCAGACGCTGCCGAAGGCGACCGCGACGTTGGCACCGCCGAAGCCGAAGGAGTTGTTGAGCGCGACGATGTCGCCCTCGGGGAGGTCGCGTCGCGACGTCGGGATGTCGAGGTCGACCTCGGGGTCCTTGTCGTCGAGGTTGATCGTCGGGGGGCTGACCCGGTCGTGCAGGGCCATGACGGTGGCGACGGCCTCGAGCGCGCCGGCGCCGCCGAGGAGGTGGCCTGTCATCGACTTCGTGCTGGTGACCACGCAGCGGTCGACGTGCTCGCCGAGGACGGCGTGCAGCATGAGGCCCTCGGCGATGTCGCCCTTGGGCGTGGAGGTGGCGTGGGCGTTGACGTGGACGACGGTCGCGGGGTCGACGTCTCCCTCGCGCAGGGCCATCTTGATGGCGCGGGTGCCGCCGCGACCCTCGGGGTCGGGCTGGGCGATGTCGTGGGCGTCGTTGCTGATGCCGGCGCCGCGCACCTCGGCGTACACCTTCGCGCCGCGGGCACGGGCGTGCTCCTCGGACTCGAGGACCAGCACGGCGCCGCCCTCGCCGAGCACGAAGCCGTCACGGGCGGTGTCCCACGGGCGGGAGACGCGCGTCGGGTCGCCGCCCTCCTCGCTGCCGGTCTTGGACAGGGCCATCATGTTGGCGAAGGCGGCCATCGGCAGCGGGTGGATCGCGGCCTCCGTGCCACCGGCGAGCACCACGTCGGCCCGTCCGAGGCGGATCAGGTCGATGGCCATGGCGATGGCCTCGTTGCCGGACGCGCAGGCCGACGTGGGCGCGTGCACCGCGGCCCGGGCGCCGTACTTGAGGCTGACGTTGGCCGCCGGCGCGTTGGGCATGAGCATCGGGACCGCGAGGGGGGACACGCGGCGAGCGCCCTTCTCGAGGAGGATGTCGTAGTTGGCGAGCAGGGTGGTCACTCCGCCGATGCCGGACGCGACGGCGACGGCGAGGCGCTCGGGCTCGAGGCCGGAGCCCTCGAGGCCGGCGTCGGCCCACGCCTGGTCGGCGGCGACCATGGCGAACTGGCTGGACCGGTCGAGGCGACGTGCCTTGACGCGGTCGAGGACCTCGGACGGCTCGACGGCCACGCGGCCGCCGATCTTCACCGGCAGCTGCTCGACCCACTCGTCGGTGAGGTGCGAGATGCCGGAGGTGCCGGCCAGCAGGGCCTGCCACGTGGAGGCGACGTCGCCTCCGACGGGGGAGGTGGTGCCGAGGCCGGTGACGACTACGCGGGTCGAGGGCATCAGATGAGGTTCCGTTTCTCGCGGGGTTCGGGGGGTTCCTGGGTCACGGGGGCCGGGCTGGACGGCGGCCCCCGTGACGTGGGAGAGGGCGTCAGCCCTGGGCGCGCTCGATGTAGGCGACCGCGTCGCCGACGGTCTTGAGGTTCTTGACCTCGTCGTCGGGGATGGTCACGCCGAACTTCTCCTCGGCGGCCACGACGACCTCGACCATGGAGAGCGAGTCGACGTCGAGGTCGTCCACGAAGGACTTGTCCAGCTGGACGTCGTCGGCGTCGACGCCGGCGACCTCGTTGACGATGTCGGCGAGGTCAGCGCGGATTTCTTCGGTGGTGGCCATGGGCCTTCCCTTCTTGTTGGGGGTGGTGCTTGGGGTGGTCTGGAACGGGGGTCTGGAGCTAGGGGACGGTGACGACCTGGGCGGCGTACGAGAGCCCGGCGCCGAACGCGATGAGCAGGGCCGTGTCGCCGGACCTGGCCTCGCCCTCGGCGATCATCCGGTCGAGCGCGAGCGGGACCGATGCGGCCGAGGTGTTGCCCTGGTCGGCGACGTCCCGGGCGATCTTCACGGTGTCGGGCAGCTTCATGGAGCGAGCCATCGCGTCGATGATCCGCATGTTGGCCTGGTGCGGGACGAAGACGTCGAGCTCGTCGAGGCCGATGCCGGCACTGTCGAGCGCCTGCTGCCCGATCTTGGCCATGGCGAAGGACGCCCAGCGGAACACCGGGTTGCCCTGCATCACCAGGTGCGGCATCACGCCGCTGCCGGGGACCTCGGGGCTGCCGACGACGTCGCGCCAGTCCTCCCGCTGCCGGATCAGGTCGAACTGCTCGCCGTCGGAGCCCCACACGACCGGGCCGATGCCCGGGGTGTCGCTGGGGCCGACGACCGCCGCACCAGCGCCGTCGGCGAAGATGAAGGCGGTGCCGCGGTCGGTCAGGTCGAGGATGTCGGTGAGCCGCTCGACCCCGATGACCAGGACGTGGCGGGCGCTGCCGGCACGGACGAAGTCGGAGGCCAGCGAGATGCCGTGGCAGAAGCCGGAGCACGCCGCCGAGATGTCGAAGGCGGCCGCCTGGTTGGTGCCGAGCTCGTGCGCGATGGCCGTGGCGACGGCCGGCGTCTGGAGCAGGTGGCTGACGGTGGCGACGACCACGCAGTCGATCTGGCCGGCGTCGATCCCGGCACGCTCGAGGGCGATCCGGGACGCCTCGACCGACATCATCTGCACCGACTCCTCCGGACCGGCCCAGCGGCGGGTCTTGATGCCGGAGCGCTGCTGGATCCACTCGTCGCTGGAGTCGATCGCCTCGACGACGTCGGCGTTCGGGACGACGCGGACGGGGCGGTAGGCGCCGATGCCGAGGATGGCCGCGTGCGGCGCTCCGGTCGTGGTGGTGATCGTGGTCATCAGCTCGAACCTTCCGGGTGCAGGCGCAGCAGCGGCTGGCCGGGGGAGACCAGGTCGCCGTCCTCGACGAGCCACTCGACGACCGAGCCGCCGTGCGGGGCGGTGATCTCGGTGCGGTCGCGCAGGCTGGCGACGGCACCGATCACGACGCCGGGCACGAGCACGTCGCGCTCGACCGCCTCGGACGAGAGGTGGAACGTGCCCTTGGCCGGGGACACGATCATCCGCCAGGTCGGGGTGGTCTCGATCATCGACGCCTCGCCGTGCTTGTCGCAGAACTCGCGGGCGGCGTCGAGCTGGTCGGGCGTCTTGAGGGCGAAGGTCTCGACCCCCTTGAGCGCGCGTTTGGCGATGCCGGTGAGGGTGCCGGCCGGCGGCATCTCGAGGATGCCGGTGACGCCGAGGTCGGACATCGTCTCCATGCAGAGGTCCCAGCGCACCGGGTTGGCGATCTGCCCGACGATGCGGCGCAGCACCTCGCGACCGTCGTGGACGACCTGGCCGTCACGGTTGGAGATGACCGGCGTGCGCGGGTCGTGGGTCGAGACCGACCGGGCGAGGGAGGCCAGCCGGTCCACGGCCGGACCCATGTGGGTGGTGTGGAACGCGCCGGCGACGCTCAGCGGCATCAGGCGGGCCTTGGCCGGGGGGTCCTCGGCGAACGCGGCGAGCTGCTCCATCGTGCCGGCGGCCACGACCTGGCCGGGACCGTTGTCGTTGGCTGCGGTGAGGCCGTGGCGCTCGACCGAGGCGAGGACCTCCTCGCGGTCGCCGCCGAGGACCGCGGTCATCCCCGTCGCGGTGACGGCCGCGGCGTCCGCCATCGCGTTACCGCGCTCGCGCACCAGGACCATCGCCTGCTCGGCGGTGATCGCACGGGCGCCGGCGGCCGCGGTGAGCTCGCCGACGCTGTGTCCGGCGACCGCGCCGATGCGGGAGAACGCGTCGGCCGGGTGCGGGAAGAGGTCGAGCGCCGCGACCAGTCCGGTCGCGACCAGCAGGGGCTGGGCGATCTTGGTGTCACGGATGGTCTCGGCGTCGGCCTCGGTGCCGTAGTGGGCCAGGTCGATGCCGGCCACGGTGGCCAGCCAGTCGAACCGCGCGGCGAAGACGGGGTCCTCGAGCCATGGCGTGAGGAATCCGGGGGTCTGGGCCCCTTGTCCGGGGGCGACGATGACGAGCACGAGACCCACTCTGCCGCCTCCGCCAGCAAGGTCGCGGGTCCGACGCCGACGAAACTCACCCCCAGAATCTTGTAGGTTTCCTACAGTTCCGTACGACCCGACTGGCGCCCTAGGATCAGCGCCAGCTGGAGGGTGAACGCCTCGCGCGGCCGCGTGGGGGACCAGCCGGTGACGTCGGTGACCTGACGGAGCCGGTAGCGCACCGTGTTGGGGTGCACGAACAGCGCCCGGGCGGTCGCCTCGATCGACGAGCCGTGCTCGAACCAGGCGCCGAGGGTCTCCAGCAGCGTGCCGCGCACGCCCATGAGCGGCAGGTAGACCTCGTCGACGAGGTGGCGTCGCGCGTGGCCGTCGCCGGCGAGGACGCGCTCGGGGAGGAGGTCGCGGCTGGACACCGGCCGGGGCGCGTCCGGCCACCCGCTGGCGGCGCGGTGTGCCGACAGTGCGGCTCGGGCCGACGCGCTGGCATGGGCCAGGTCGGCGGTGACCGGTCCGACCACGACGGGGCCGTCGCCGAAGTGGTCGAGCAGCCGCGTCGCGGCAGGGAGCGGGTCGCTGACGCCGCCGAGGACGACGACCAGTCGGTCGCCCTGGATGGCGCACAGGGCGTCCATCCCGCCGGCGCGGGCGGAACGGCGTACGGACTCGAAGACGTCGAGCTCCGCGCGGTGGGGCGGCACGGCACCCAGCACCACCGCGACGTCGCCGTGGGCGCCCCAGCCCAGCGCGCTGGCCCGGGAGAGCACGGTCTCGTCGGCCTCGGCCCGGACGACGGCGTCGACGACCAGCGCCTCGAGACGTGCGTCCCATGCGCCGCGCGACTCCGCGGCCCGCGCGTAGACGGCGGCGGTGGCGAACGCGACCTCGCGGGCGTAGAGCAGCACCGCGTCGTGGACCTCGCGCGCGTCCTCCGGGTCGAGCAGGGCGTCGATGGTCGTCTCCACGACCCGGATGCTGAGGCGGACCAGCTCCACGGTCTGCTGGAGCGAGATGACGCCGGTGAGCTCGCGCGGCGCCGCCCCGAAGACCACCACGTCGAGGGGGTCGTGCGCCGAGGCCTCGACCTCCTGGTCGTACCAGTCGACGAAGCCCCGGATGCCGGCCTGCACGATCAGCCCGACCCACGAGCGGTCCTCGGCGCTGAGGTCGTCGAACCACGGCAGGTCGGTCGACATCCGGCCGGTCGCCGCGGTGCTCAGGGCCCCCGTCGAGTTGCGCAGGGCCTCGGCGGCGCGGCGTCGTGACGGAGACATGGAGCGACTCTAGTGGGGGCTGGCGCGTAGTGGGATTCCCACGAACGCGGGCCCGAGGTCACGACTTGGCATCGGCGCCGGGCCGGGCGTGGCGAGGGTGGCGGTGTCTGGTTGAATCCGGGACCTGCCCCCGCCCCGTTGGAGTCCCCGTGCCCCGTCGCACCAGCCCGCACCTGCAGCACGTCACCGTGCACGGCCACCGTCGCGCGTACGTCCGCATGGGCTCCGGGCCGGTGGTGCTGCTGCTGCACGGCCTCGGCTGCGACCACACCACGTGGGCGCCGGTCATGGAGTCGCTGGCGCGCACGCACACCGTGATCGCGCCGGACCTGCTCGGCCACGGCGCCTCGGACAAGCCGCGCGCCGACTACAGCGTGGGCGGCTACGCCAACGGCATGCGCGACCTGCTGACCGTGCTGGGTGTCGACTCAGCGACCGTGGTGGGCCACAGCTTCGGCGGAGGCGTGGCGATGCAGTTCGCCTACCAGTACCCCGAGCGGACCGAGCGCCTGGTCCTCGTGGGCTCGGGCGGGCTGGGGCCCGACGTCAGTCCCGCCATCCGGGCCATCACCACACCCGGCTTCCACCAGCTGATGGGGGTGCTCACCGCACCCGGCCTGCGGCACGTCACGACGGCGACCATGCGGCTGCTCGCCCGCAGCCGGATGCCCCAGGCGCGCGACCTCGGCGAGGTCGCCGACATCTACGACTCCTTCAAGGACCCCCGCACCCGCGCAGCCATCCGCCACGTCGTGCGTGCGGTCGTCGACTGGCGCGGCCAGATCGTCACGATGTCCGACCGCGCCTACCTGACCGAGGCCATGCCCATGTGCGTCATCTGGGGTGCCGACGACATGGTGATCCCCGTCAGCCACGCCAGCAACGCGAGCGCCCTCGCGCCGTCCGCCCGCATCGAGGTGGTGCCGAACGCGGGACACTTCCCGCACCGCGACCACCCCGAGCGGTTCGTGAAGATCGTGCGCGACTTCATGCGGTCGACCGATCCGAGCCGGTACGACCGCGAACGATGGCGTCAGCTGCTGGACGACGGCGCCCGGGTGCCTCCGGTGCAGGCGGAGGCGGGGGAGTCGCCGCTCGCACCGGTGCACTCCGTACGACGCGCGTCGAGCGCCTGACGGGGCGCCGCCGGCTATCCCCAGCTCGCGGCGTCGGTCAGGCAGAACGGGTGGCCGGCCGGGTCGAGAAGCACCCGCCAGGTCTCACCGGGCTGCGGGTCGGCCAGCCGGGCGCCCAGCCCCACCGCGCGCGCTGACTCGGCGTCGAGGTCGTCCACGGCGAGGTCGAGGTGGAACTGCTTGCGGCCGCCCTCGTCCGGCCACGCCGGGGGCCGGTGCCCCTCGACGCGGCCCAGCCCCAGCGCAGGACCGCCGCCGGGCGCGGCGAGCATCGCGTAGTCCTCGCTGCTCGCCGTCACCTCCCAGCCGAGGAACGTCGACCAGAACTGGGCGGACGGCGCGACCTCCGCGCAGTCCAGGGTCACCATCGCGATGCGTACGGTCCGCTCCTGCTCGCCCACTGTCTCTCCTCTGCTCGAACGTGGTGGTCCCGACAGTGTCGGTCGCGCCGGGAGGCCGGGGCTTGGACAAAGGCGACAGGTGCCGGCGGGGGCCTAGGCTGGCCGGGTGCCCTCCCGATCCGGCCGCGTGCAGGCTGCCGTCGTGCGGCCCAGCCGGGCGGAGCGGCGCATCGAGGTGGGCCGGGCCGAGCCCGGCAACGACCTCGCGGACCTCGTGGACTACTTCTGGTGGGTCCGCTGGGACGTGCCCGACCCGTACGACCAGGAGGTCGTGCCGCGGCCCGTGGTGCACGTCTCGGCCGAGGCCGTCGCGGGTGGTCCTCGTCTCCTCGTCCACGGTGTCCACCCACGCATGTTCCGCCGCCGCCTCGAGGGGGCCGGGCACACAGTCGCGGCGGGGTTCCGCCCGGCCGGGTTCCGGCCGTTGCTGCGCGGCGACGTGGGGGCGCTGGAGGGGCGGGAGGTGCCGGCGTCCGAGGTGCTGGGCGTGGACGACCGGGCGGTGGCGGAAGAGGTGCTGGCCTGCACCCGCCCCGAGGACGGCGCGGCGGTGCTGGGGCGATGGCTCGCCGGGTTGCCGCGCGAGGACGACCCGCTGGTGGGGCGCCTGGCGGCGCTCGTCGAGCGGGCTGAGGAGGACACGTCCCTCGTACGGGCCGACCAGCTGGCCGACCTGGCAGGGGTGAGCCTGCGGACGCTCCAGCGCTGGTTCCGCGGGCACGTGGGGATCGGCCCGAAGTGGGTGGTGCAGCGGTTCCGGCTGCTCGACGTCATGGCCGCCGCCCACGGTGGCGAGGACGTCGACTGGGCCGGGCTGGCGGCGCGGCTGGGCTACGCGGACCAGTCCCACCTGATCCGGGCCTTCACGCAGCTGGTGGGCCACCCTCCCGCGTCGTACGCGCGGGAGGCGTGACCCACCACCAGGGGAACGACGCCGTCAGGCGTCGCCGCCCTCCTGCTCGATGTCCTTGGTCGCGGTCGGGTCGTCGATCTTGTAGCGCTCGGCAGCCTCGACGACCTTCTCCACGGGAACCTCACCGGCGTCGGCGAGGGCCTGGAGGGCCTGGACGACGACGCTGACGGCGTCGATGTGGAAGAAGCGTCGGGCGGCGGGGCGGGTGTCGGCGAAGCCGAACCCGTCGGCACCGAGGACGCGGTAGTCGGCCGGCACCCAGCGAGCGATCTGCAGCGGGACCGCGCGCATGTAGTCGGACACCGCGACGACCGGACCCTGCACGCCGGCGAGCTTGTCGCTGACGTAGGCGGTGCGCTTCTCCTCGCCCGGGTGGAGCAGGTTCCACTGCTCCGCGGCCGCGCCGTCGCGGGCGAGCTCGTTCCAGGAGGTGACCGACCACAGGTCGGCCTGCACGCCCCAGTCCTCGGCCAGCATCCGCGCGGCGTCCTCGATCCACGGGTAGCCGACGCCGGATGCCATCAGCTGGACCCGCGGGCCCTCGCCGTCGGCGGTCGAGACCCGGTGGATGCCCTTGAGGATGCCGTCGACGTCGACGTCGGACGGCTCGGCCGGCATGGAGACGGGCTCGTTGTAGACGGTGAGGTAGTAGATGACGTCCTCACCGTGGCCGTCCGGTCCGCCCGAGCCGTACATCCGCTCGAGGCCGTTCTGCATGATGTGGCTGATCTCGTAGGAGAACGCCGGGTCGTAGTGGACGACCGCCGGGTTGGTTGCCGCGAGGAGCGGCGAGTGGCCGTCGGCGTGCTGGAGACCCTCGCCGGTCAGCGTGGTCCGGCCGGCGGTGGCGCCGATGAGGAACCCGCGGGCGAGCTGGTCGGCCATCGCCCAGATCGAGTCTCCGGTGCGCTGGAACCCGAACATCGAGTAGAAGATGTAGAACGGGATCATGTGCTCGCCGTGCGTGGTGTAGGCAGACCCCGCAGCGGTGGCCGAGGCCATCGCGCCCGCCTCGGAGATGCCCTCGTGCAGCATCTGCCCCTGCGCGGACTCCTTGTAGGACAGCAGCATCTTGCGGTCGACCGAGTCGTACTGCTGGCCACCGGGGTTGTAGACCTTGGCGCTCGGGAACATCGAGTCCATGCCGAAGGTGCGGTACTCGTCGGGCGCGATCGGGACGATCCGCTCGCCGATCTCCGGGTCCTTCATCCAGTCACGGAGCAGCCGGACGACGGCCATCGTCGTGGCGAACTTGTTCTTGCCGGAGCCCTGCTTGAGCTCGGCGTAGAGCTCGTCGCCGGGGAGCTTGAGCGCGGTGGCGCGGTTGACGCGGCGCGGCACCGAGCCGCCGAGTGCCTTCCGGCGCTCGAGCATGTACTCGATCTCGGGGGAGTCGGCGCCGGGGTGGTAGAACGGCGCGCCGCCGGTCTTCTCGTAGGACTCCTCGAGGTCGCGGTCGCTGATCGGCAGGTAGAGCCGGTCGCGGAACTTCTTGAGGTCCGGGAGGGTGAGCTTCTTCATCTGGTGGGTGGCGTTCTTGCCCTCCAGGGCGTCGATGGTCCAGCCCTTGATGGTGTGGGCGAGGATCACCGTGGGCTGACCGGTGTGCTTGGTCGCGGCGTCGAAGGCGGCGTAGACCTTGCGGTAGTCGTGGCCGCCGCGCGGCAGCTTCTCGATCTGCGTGTCCGACATGTGCTCGACCATCTTGCGCAGGCGCGGGTCGCCGCCGAAGAAGTTCTCGCGGACGTAGGCGCCGTCCTCGGTCGAGTAGGTCTGGAACTGCCCGTCGGGGGTGGAGTTCATCCTGTTGACGAGGACGCCGTCGACGTCCTTGGCGAGGAGGGCGTCCCACTCGCGACCCCACACGACCTTGATGACGTTCCAGCCGGCACCGCGGAAGTTGGCCTCGAGCTCCTGCATGATCTTGCCGTTGCCCGTGACCGGGCCGTCGAGCTGCTGGAGGTTGCAGTTGATGACCCACGTGAGGTTGTCGAGCTCCTCGCGCGCGGCGACGCGGATCGCACCGAGCGACTCGGGCTCGGCCATCTCGCCGTCGCCCATGAAGGCCCACACGCGCTGCTGCTTGGTGTCCTTGATGCCGCGGTTGTCGAGGTAGCGGTTGAACCGGGCCTGGTAGATCGAGCTGATGGCGGTCAGGCCCATCGAGACCGTCGGGAACTCCCAGAAGTCCGGCATCAGGCGCGGGTGGGGGTAGGACGGGAGGCCGGCACCCTTGCCGTGCTGGACCTCCTGGCGGAAGCGGTAGAGCTGCTCCTCGCTCAGGCGGCCCTCGAGGAAGGCGCGGGAGTAGATGCCCGGGGAGCCGTGGCCCTGGATGTAGAGCTGGTCGCCGCCGCCCTCGTGGTCCTTGCCGCGGAAGAAGTGGTTGAAGCCGACCTCGTAGAGGCTGGCGGAGGACTGGTAGGTGGCGATGTGGCCGCCGACCTCGAGACCCTTGCGGTTGGCCGAGGACACCATGACCGCGGCGTTCCAGCGGATGAACGCGCGGATGCGGCGCTCGACCTCCTCGTCGCCGGGGAACCATGGCTCCCGCTCCGGGGGGATGGTGTTGATGTAGTCGGTGGAGCGCAGGGCCGGGACGCCGACCTGCTTCTCGCGCGCGCGCTCGAGCAGGCGCAGCATGACGTAGCGGGCCCGGTCGCGACCCCGGTCGTCCAGCATCGCGTCGAACGACGCGAGCCACTCCTGGGTCTCGTCGGGGTCGATGTCGGGCAGCTGGGTGGGGAGTCCCTCGTGGATCACCGACGCGATGGGTTGGGCCTTGTCGGACAGGGAGGTGGACTTCTCGGCGTCACTCACCCGCTCATCGTGTCACGCGAGCCCGCCCCACGAAATCTACCCGCGGGTAGTCCCGCAGGGCGTACATCCGGGTCCACGGTCGGCCCGCCGGGCGGGACGGGGTTGCGGCTCCTGCCGTGTTCCTGTGGACTGTGCGCAACCATGCCCGACCAGCCGGCTGACAGCCGACTGTTCGGGCGCACCCGGACATTGGAGGCAATGCGTGAGCTCGACGGTGGGCGACTCTGCCCCGGTGACAGGCACGGGGGACCGGCTCGGGCTCAAGCCCGGCATGGTCGTCCAGGAACTCGGCTGGGACAACGACACCGATGACGAGCTGCGCGTCGCGGTCGAGGACTGCATCGACGCCGACATGGTCGACGGTGACTACGGCAACGTGGTCGACGCCGTGCTGCTGTGGTGGCGCGACGACGACGGCGACCTCGTCGACGGCCTCGTCGACGCGTTGACCGACCTGGTCGGCGGCGGCTCCATCTGGTTGCTGACCCCGAAGGTCGGACGACCCGGGACGGTGGACGCCGCGGACATCTCCGAGGCCGCGCCGATCGCCGGGCTGTCGCAGACGACCACCGCGGCGGTCAGCAAGGACTGGCAGGCCACGCGGCTGGTCGCTCCGAAGACTCCCGCGTGACCGCCCGCGACCTCTCGACGTCCCTCGCGGCCCGGGCCTCGGGCGTCGCCACCACGCTCGGCGTGCTGGGCCGCGCCGGCGTGATCCGCCCCTACGGGCCGCGCACCCTCGCCGACATCGGACGGGTCGTGCTGCGCTGGGGCACCGGCCCGGCGGGCGGGTTCGCGACGCTGGCCGCCCGGGCGCCCCACCAGGTCGGCGTCGTCGACGAGCTCGGCGAGCTGACCTGGGGCGAGCTGCACCGCCGGTCCAACTCCCTGGCACGCGCGCTGTCCGAGCGCGGGGTGCGCGAGGGCGACTCCGTGGCGGTGATGTGCCGCAACCACCGCGGCTTCATCGACGCCTCGATCGCCATCGCCAAGCTGGGCGCCGACATCCTCTACCTCAACACCGCCTTCGCGGGTCCGCAGCTGGTCGACGTGCTCGAGCGCGAGGCGCCGAGCATGGTCATCCACGACGAGGAGTTCACCGCCCTGCTCGCCGGTGCCCGGGTCGAGCGCCGCGTCCTGGCGTGGACCGACGGCGACCCCGGCTCGGCGGAGACCCTGGAGCGGCTCGTGTCCGCGCACGACGAGGGCGACCTGCACCCACCGCAGCGGCACGCCCGGATCGTCATCCTCACCTCCGGCACCACCGGGACGCCCAAGGGCGCGCCGCGCAAGGAGGCCGGCATCGACGCGGCCGTGTCGCTGCTCTCGCGGATGCCGCTGCGGGCGGGGTGGCGTACGCACATCGCCGCGCCGCTGTTCCACACGTGGGGCTTCGCGCACCTCGCCCTCGCGATGCTGCTGGGCTCGACGGTCGTGCTCCGGCGCACCTTCGACCCGGAGGCCGCGCTGCGGACCGCGCAGGACGAGCGGTGCCAGTCGATGGTCGTGATCCCGGTGATGCTCCAGCGGATGCTCGCGCTCGACCCGGAGGTGCTCGACGGGATCGACCTGTCCCGCGTCGAGGTCGTCGCCTCGTCCGGGTCCGCGCTGCCCGCCACGCTCGCCCGGGCCTGGATGGACCGCTTCGGCGACAACCTCTACAACATCTACGGCTCGACCGAGGTGGCGTACGCCTCGATCGCCACGCCGGAGGACCTGCGCGCGGACCCGACGTCGGCGGGCAAGCCTCCCTACGGGACGGTCGTGAAGATCCTCGACGAGGCCGGCCGCGAGCTCCCCCAGGGGGAGACCGGACGGATCTTCGTCGGCAACGGGCTCCTCTTCGAGGGTTACACCAACGGCGGGTCCAAGGAGGTCGTGGACGGCCTGATGTCCTCGGGGGACGTCGGCTACTACGACGAGGCCAGCCGGCTCCACGTGGCGGGCCGTGACGACGACATGATCGTCTCCGGCGGGGAGAACGTCTTCCCGCAGGAGGTGGAGGACTGCCTGGTCACCCACGAGCACGTGGCGGAGGTCGCTGCCGTGGGCGTCGCCGACGAGGACTATGGTCAACGCCTGCGTGCCTTCGTGGTGCGCACCGGCGAGGTGTCGGAGGACGAGCTGCGCGACCACGTGAAGGCCAACCTGGCAAGGTTCAAGGTGCCCCGCGAGATCGTGTTCCTCGACGAGCTGCCCCGCAACGCCACGGGCAAGATCCTCAAGCGGGAGCTCGCCGGGTGGGACCGGAACCAGGACGAGAAGGACGGCGAGGAACCAGCGTGACCTGCGAAGGACTGTGCATCGGCGACGAGGCACCCGACTTCACGCTCCGCGACCAGTTCGGCCAGGACGTGCGGCTCAGCGACTTCCGCGGTCGCAAGGCGGTCGTGCTGATGTTCTTCCCGTTCGCGTTCACCGGTGTGTGCACCGGGGAGCTGTCGGGGGTCCGGGACCGGCTCGACGAGTTCCTCACCTTCGACACCGAGGTCCTCGCGATCTCCTGCGACTCCGTCTACGCGTTGCGCACCTTCGCCGAGTCGGAGGGTCTCAACTTCCCGTTGCTGTCGGACTGGTGGCCGCACGGCGCCGTGTCGACGGCCTACGAGGTGTTCGACTCCGGCCGCGGTGCGCCCCGGCGATCGTCGTACGTCGTGGACCGCGAGGGCCGGCTGCGGTGGGCGGTGCACAACGCCAACCCAGACGGACGGGACCTCGACGAGCACCTCCGCGAGCTGCACGCGGCTCTCGAGACGCACCTGGTCTAGACAGATCCGGACGCTTTTTCCGGATTCTTGGAACCACCCTTGGGCCGGGGTGTAATCTTCATCTTGTTGAGCCGCTGGTGACCCGAGACGCCAGCGGCTCAACTCATTTCTCCCGCAGGTGCCGGGTCCCGTAGGGTGTGCCACTGCGCGTCGGTAGCTCAGCGGTAGAGCACTCGGTTTACACCCGAGCGGTCGGCGGTTCGAAACCGTCCCGACGCACCCCGTCCCCAGCTCGTCCGCAGGTCGACAGCCTTGCATGAGAGCCCTCTCATCGGAGCCTCACGGTCGGCTCACGGCGGCGCGCCAGTCTTCTCGTACACCCGGGGCCGCACCGGCCCCCGACGAGAGGAACCACGATGAGGAAGATCCTTCCCACCACCCTGCTGGGTGTCGCCGGGCTGACCGCCTTCGGCCTGATCGGGATGTCGTCGCCGGTCGTCTCCGCGGGCAACGACGAGGCCGCCAAGCGCGAGGACGACGCGCCGTCGCTCGTCCTGGTCGCCGACGACGACGATGACGACACGAACGACGACGATGACGACACGGGAACCAACAGCCCGTCGTACACCGACCAGAGCCGCGACACCAACGACAACACCAACAGCCGCGTCACCGACGTGAGCCGCGACCGCGACAGGAGCCGCGGCGACAAGACGCGTGACTGGACCCGCGACGGCGGCGACCGCACCCGCGACTGGTCAGCCAACAAGACCAACGACCGCAGCCGCAACGACACCCGCGGCCGCGGCTGAGCGGGCGGCGGCCGGGGAGGGACGCGACCATGGGCAGGAACGACGACGGCTGGCGCCTCGACGAGGGCGAGCTCCTCGCTCCCGGGCTGAGCGCACTGCGCCGGCTCGGCGGAGGAGCCGCGTACGAGGCCTGGCTGTGCTTCGACGAGGTGACCTGGTCGCCCGTCGTCGTGAAGGTCCTGCGTCCCTCCCAGGTCGAGGACGAGTCCTCCCGGCGCGGGCTGCGCCGGGAGGTCCTCGCCCTCGCCACGGTCAACCACCCCGTGGTCGTCCGGGGGCTGCGCGACGGGCAGGACGGCGACCGTCCGCACGTCGTGCTGGAGCACATCGACGGCCCGCGCCTGTCCAGCCTGATCCGCCGCTACGGGCGGCTCCAGGAGCAGCAGTACCTGCCGCTGGCGATCGACGTCGCCGCGGCCCTGCACTACTTCCGCCACATCGGCTGGACGCACCTCGACATCAAGCCGAGCAACGTCATCATGGGCGCCCCGGCGCGGCTCATCGACCTGTCGGTCGCGCGCCCGGAGGAGGACGCGCGGCGCCTGCGCCACCCGATCGGCACCGATGCCTACATGGCGCCCGAACAGTGTGACCCCGGGGCCTCCCACGAGCACGGCGGTCCGGTGCCGTCCTTCGCCTCCGACGTGTGGGGACTCGGCGCCACGCTGTTCCACGCCGTCGCCGGCCGCAGGCCCTTCGAGCACGGCGACCCCGACGCGCGCGACGTACGCCTGCGCTTCCCGCAGCTCGTCGACGCGCCCGTCGCGCTGCCCGACGACGTGCCCCCGGCCGTCGCCGAGGTGATCGCGGCGTGCCTGCGCGTCGACCCCGATGCGCGCCCGCTGCCGCACGAGGTGGCCGAGGCGCTCGAGCCCGTGCTGGCCGGCCTGCCGCGCGGCTCGCTGGCCGCCTTCAACCCGAGGGGCTAGGAAGAGAGGGCCTAGGAAGAGAGGGCCTAGGAAGAGAGGGGCTGGGAAGATCCCGGGTTGAGCCGGTAGCCGACGCCGCGGACGGTGGCGATCGACCCGGTGCCGAGCTTCTTGCGCAGGTAGCCGACGTAGACGTCCACGACGTTGGAGCCGGGGTCGAAGTCGTAGCCCCACACCAGGTCGAGGAGCTGCTCGCGGGTGAGGACCTGGCCGGGGTTGAGCAGGAAGATCTCGGCCAGCGCGAACTCGCGCGCCGACAGCTCGGACTCGCCCTGAGGGCCGGAGATGCGGCGCGTACGCCGGTCCAGGCGCAGGCCGCCGACGACGAGGTCGTCGCCGCTGGCCGGCGCGTCCGTCGGGGCCAGCGAGCGCAGGCGGAGCCGGATGCGTGCCATCAGCTCGGCGAAGCGGAAGGGCTTGGCCATGTAGTCGTCGGCGCCGCTGTCGAGCGCGGTGACGGTGTCGGTGACGGAGTCGCGGGCCGTGAGGATGATGACCGGCATGCGGCTGCCCTGGGAGCGGAGCTGGTCGAGCACCTCGAAGCCGTCCATCCCCGGCAGGCCGATGTCGAGCACCATGAGGTCGAAGCGTCCCGACAAGGCCTCGTCGAGGCCGCTCGGACCGTCGGCCGCGACCGTCGGCTGGTGGCCCTCGGCGCGCAGGCCCTTGGCCACGAACGCGGCGATCCGCTCCTCGTCCTCCACGATCAGGATCTGGGCCACGTCGTCTCCTCGCTCGTCTGGCTGGTCATCTGGTCATCGTCCGGGCAGGGAGGGCGATCTCGACCTGCGCGCCGTGCGGCTCGGCGTCGGTGATGCGTACGGCCCCTCCGTGGGCCTCGGCGATCGCGCTGACGATGCTCAGGCCGAGCCCGAAGCCGTCGTCGCCCGCTCGCACGTGGCTGCGTCCGAAACGCTCGACCACGGACTCCCGGTCCTCGACGGGGATGCCGTCACCGGTGTCGCGGACCCAGAGCCGTACCTCGTCGTCGTCGCAGGCCGAGCCGATCGCCACCACGGAGCCTGCGTCGGTGTGCTTGACCGCGTTGTCGGCGAGCTGCAGCAGCGCCTGGGTGACACGTTGCTCGTCGAGCACCGCGCGGCCCCGCGCCATGGCGTCGAGCTGCCAGTCGCGGTCGCCGAGCGCTGTCGCCTTGGCCAGCACCGACTGGGTCAACGAGGTCAGCTCGACCTCGCCGAGGACGAGGAAGTCGGGACGCCGGCTCTTGGCGAGCAGCATCAGGTCGCCGACGAGGCGTGACATGCGGTCCACCTCGTCGAGGAGCAGCTCGCGGGTCTGGGCGAGCTCCTCGGGGTCGTCGCCGTCGAGGAGCTCGAGGTGCCCGCGGACGACGGTGAGCGGGGTCTTGAGCTCGTGCCCCGCGTCGTCGAGGAACTGCCGTTGCGCGGCGAAACCGCCGTCGAGGCGCTCGAGCATGCCGTTGATCGTGCGCGTGAGCGCGGTGATGTCGTCGTTGCCGCGCTCGGGGATGCGCCGCGAGAGGTCGGTGGCCGTGATCTCGCGGGCGGTGCTCTCGAGGGTGCGCAGCGGCGCGAGCAGGCGGCCGGACTGGAAGGCGGCGATGGTGGTGATGAGGCCGAGGGAGAGCAGCGCGATCAGCGTGTAGGTCTGCAGGGTGCCGTTGAGCTCCTCGTGCTCGTCGCGCAGGAAGTTGACGATGACGAGGGCGCCCTCGCCCTGCGCGTTGGTGACCGGCACGAGGGTCACCCACGTCTCGCCGAACGTCGGCGAGTCGATGACCCGCGTGCCGCCGACCCCGGCGAGGTCGGAGAGGGCCTCCTGGTAGGCGGGCTCGTCGAGCACCTCCTGGCCGTAGCGGTTGACGGTGCGCTCGGGGACCTCGCCGCGCACGTAGCCGACGAGCATCTCGTCGTCGTCGGGCACGTTGCGGGTGAGGAAGACGTTGAGCACCCGGCCAACGTCGTCGAACGGCTCGCCGGTGTTGGGGTCCCGCTTGAGGTTGCGGAACTCCGCGATCTCCTGGCTGATCTGCGAGGTGACCTGGCGCTCGATGCGCGCCGACTCCAGGGCGTACACGAGCAGGCCCGCTCCGGTCATCGCGGCTGCCGTGAGGACGGCGATGACGACGGTGATGCGGGTCCGGACGGAGACACGCGTGAAGCGGCGGCGGGCACCCTCAGTCGTCCCCGTCGGTCCGCTCGTCGTCGGTGTCGTCAT
Source organism: Nocardioides ganghwensis (assembly GCF_014779655.1). Classification (GTDB taxonomy): domain Bacteria; phylum Actinomycetota; class Actinomycetes; order Propionibacteriales; family Nocardioidaceae; genus Nocardioides; species Nocardioides ganghwensis. The sequence goes on along the minus strand of NZ_JACXYX010000023.1, from coordinate 36,471 downwards.
CGTCTGGCCCGTCGTCGTCCCACTCGTCGTCGTCATCCTCCCCGACCGGTGTCGGCTGCGGTGTCACGACGCGGGCGTCGTCGCCCCCGCCCCGGCCGGAGCCGTCGCGCCGGCGGTCCCGGTCGCCGTTCCCGTCGCGCTCTCCCCGGCGCTCGCGGTCGTCGCTGGAGGTGGGGGCGGGTGCGGGTGGCGCCGGTGTCTCCGGCTCGTCGGCCGGGGCGTCGCGCAGGATGACCGGGCTGTGGTCGGCGGGCGGGGGCGAGCCGGGCGAGGCCAGCGACCCGGCGACGTAGGCCGTCACCGGCACCACGACCGCCAGGAGCAGCAGCGCCCTGGTCACCTGTCCCATGCCGGTGATCGTGGTCCCCGATCGTGGCGGGTGCGTGAGACGTGGATGAGAAGGCTCTTAGGATCCGTTCGTCGCGGACGAGGTGCCGTCCGTCGCAGCACGCTCGGCGACCCCCTCGTCGTCGTGGGTGACGCGTGCCACAGTTGGCGCATGATCGTCCCCTTCAGCGTCACCGACTTCATCGAGCGTGCTGCGGCCGTCTACGGCGAGCGGCCGGGGTTCGTCGACGAGCCCGACCAGCCAGCCGAGTCGCTGGGCACGCTGAACTACGCCGAGGCGTACGCCCTCTCGCGCCGCCAGGCAGCGAAGCTCGACGAGCTGGGCATCGGTGTCGGCGACCGGGTCGCGATCCTCAGCCACAACTCGGCACGGCTGCTGACGTCGTTCTTCGGCGTGTGCGGCTCGGGCCGGGTGCTGGTGCCGATCAACTTCCGGCTGCGGCCCGACGAGATCTCCTACATCGTGGCCCACTCCGGAGCGCGGGTGCTCTACGTCGACCCCGAGCTCGTCGACTCGGTGCGCGGCATCGACGTCGAGCACCGCTTCGCGCTGGGCGAGGACGAGTCGATGTTCGCCGAGGCCGGGGTGGAGCCACGGGCCTGGGAGCCGGACGAGAACGCGACGGCGACGATCAACTACACCTCAGGGACCACGGCGCGGCCCAAGGGCGTGCAGCTGACCCACCGCAACCTGTGGACCAACGCGGTCACCTTCGGGCTGCACGCCGGGGTCAGCGACCGCGACGTCTACCTCCACACGCTGCCGATGTTCCACGCCAACGGCTGGGGGATGCCGTTCGCGATGACCGGCCTCGGGGTGCCGCAGGTGGTGCTCCGCAAGGTCGACGGCGCCGAGATCCTGCGGCGGGTCGAGCAGCACGGGGTGACCGTCATGTGCGCGGCGCCCGCGGTCGCCGCCGCGGTGCTCGACGCGGCTCAGGACTGGGAGGGCGAGATCCCCGGCCGGGACCGGGTACGGATCATCATGGCCGGCGCCCCGCCGCCGACGAAGACCGTCGTGCGAGTCGAGGAGGAGCTCGGCTGGGAGTTCGTGCAGATCTACGGCCTCACCGAGACCTCGCCCCTGCTGACGGTCAACCGCGGACGCGCCGAGTGGGACGACCTGCCCGCGGAGGAGCGGGCGGCGAAGCTGGTGCGGGCCGGTGCGCCGGCCATCGGCGTACGCCTGCGCACCGACGAGCAGGGTGAGGTGCTGGCGCGCTCCAACGTGATCCTCGAGGGCTACTGGGAGCGACCGGACGAGACCGAGAAGGCGCTGGTCGACGGGTGGTTCCACACCGGCGACGGGGGAGTGATCGGCGACGACGGCTACCTCACGATCAGCGACCGCAAGAAGGACGTGATCATCACCGGCGGCGAGAACGTCTCCTCGATCGAGGTGGAGGACGTGCTCTTCTCCCACCCGGCCGTGGCCGAGGTCGCGGTCATCGGCGTGCCCAGCGAGAAGTGGGGCGAGACGATCAAGGCGCTCGTCGTGCTGTCCGACGGCGCGAGCGGCAGCCCCGAGATGGAGTCCGAGCTGATCGCGTGGTGCAAGGACAAGGCGGCCGGCTACAAGGCGCCGACGTCGATCGAGTTCCGCGACGAGCTGGCCCGCACGGCGACCGGCAAGCTGCAGAAGTTCAAGCTGCGCCAGCCCTACTGGGAGGGCCAGGAGCGTCAGGTCCACTAGTCCAGTCGTCTAGCCTGCGCGCATGCCCAGCCTCGCCGACGTCGTCGACCTGCTGCACACCTGGTACCCGCCCGGCACCGCCGACTCCTGGGACGCCGTCGGGCTGGTGTCGGGTGATCCGGTCGCCGAGGTCGGTCGCGTGATGTTCGCGGTCGACCCGACCCTCGAGGTCGCCCGCGAGGCGGTCGAGTGGGGCGCCGACCTGCTGGTGGTGCACCACCCGCTGTTCCTGACCGCCGTCAGCTCGGTCGCGGCGACCACGCCCAAGGGCAGGACCCTGCACACCCTGACCGCGGGCGGCTGTGCGCTGCTCACCGCGCACACCAACGCCGACCAGGCCGACTCGGGCGTCTCGGAGTCCCTGGCCCTCGCCCTGGGGCTGACCGACCTCGCGCCCATCAGGCCCGCGCCCGCCGAGCCGCTCGACAAGGTCGTCGTGTTCGTGCCGCTGGCAGACGCCGACGCCGTACGGACCGCGATGGCCGACGCCGGCGCGGGCCGGATCGGCGACTACGACTCCTGCACCTGGACCACGACGGGCGAGGGCCGCTTCCGGCCGCTGGACGGGGCCTCGCCCGCCGTCGGCCGGGTCGGCGACCTCGAGGTGGTGGACGAGGCGCGGGTCGAGGCGGTCGTCCCGCGCTCCCGGCGTACGGCGGTCGTGCGGGCGCTGCTCGCCGCGCACCCCTACGAGGAGCCGGCCTTCGACGTCCTCCCGCTCGCCGACCCCGGGCTCGCGGGCACGGGCACCGGGCGCGTCGGCACCATCGAGGAGACGACCCTCGACCAGTTCGCGGCACGTGTGGCGGCGGCGCTGCCCGCGACGGCCCACGGCGTACGCGTGGCCGGGGACCCCGCGCGGGTGGTGCGGCGCGTCGCGGTGTGCGGCGGGGCGGGCGACTTCCTGCTCGACGAGCTCGCCCGCAGCGACGTGGACGCCTATGTCACGAGCGACCTGCGGCACCACCGGGCGGGGGAGTTCCTCGAGCACGGCGGACCCGCGCTGGTCGACGTGGCCCACTGGGCAGCGGAGTGGACGTGGCTGCCGGTGGTGGAGTCTCGGCTGCGCGCGACGCTGGGCGATAGGGTCGACACCCGGGTCAGCACGCGGTGCACCGACCCGTGGACGTTCCGCCACTAGATCGCACCCGAAGTCGAAGCAGGAGAGCCGTTGAAGGCCGATCCCACCCACCAGCTCGCGCTCCTCGACGTCGCCGAGCTCGACCGGCGTGCCGCGCAGCTGCGGCACCAGCGGGCCAACCTCCCCGAGGTGGCCGAGATCAGCGCGCTCGAGACCGAGCGCACCGCGCTCACCGACCAGGTGCGCGACGCCCGCATCGTCGTCGACGACCTCACCGCCGAGCAGGCCAAGGCCGACCGTGAGGTCGAGCAGGTCAAGACCCGCCGCGAGCGCGACCGCACCCGGATGGACACCGGGCAGATCACCAACCCCAAGGACCTCGAGCGGATGCAGCACGAGCTCGTGTCCCTCGAGCGCCGGATCGCGACGCTGGAGGACGCCGAGCTCGAGGTGATGGAGAAGCTCGAGGAGGCCCAGCAGGTCCTCGACGGGCTCGCCATCCGCGCGGACGACATCGACGCGAGGCTCGCCGAGCTCGTCGCCGCCCGCGACGAGAAGCGCGCCGCGATCGACCGCTCGCTCGACGAGGTGTCGACCGCCCGCGGGCCCGCGACCGACGGCCTGCCCGACGACCTGATGGCGCTCTACGAGCGGCTGCGCGAGCAGAAGGGCATCGGCGCGGCGCTGCTGCGCGCCCGCCAGTGCGGGGGCTGCAACATGACCCTCGACGCGTCCGAGCTGTCCCGGATCCGCTCCGCCCCGGCCGACGAGGTCATCCGGTGCGAGGAGTGCCAGCGCATCCTGGTGCGCACCGACGAGTCGGGACTCTGAGGGGCCGACCCGCGATGCGCCTCGACGCGGAGCTGGTGGCGGCGCGCGGCCGTACGTCGCTGCGCGCCCGCGTCGCCCGGCTGCGCGCCAAGGGCTGGGTCATCGGCCAGTGCGCGATCGCGGCCGGGGTCGCGTGGTGGCTGGCCGCCGACGTGTTCGACCACCACCTGCCGTTCTTCGCGCCGATCGCCGCCGTGGTCTCCCTCGGGATGTCCTACGGCCAGCGCCAGCGCCGCGTCGCCGAGGTGACCGTCGGCGTCGCCCTCGGGGTGTTCCTCGGGGACGCCACCACCCACCTCATCGGCTCCGGCGGCCTCCAGATCGCGCTGATCGTCGCGGCCGGGATGTCGATCGCGCTGCTCCTCGACGCCGGGCAGCTGCTGATCATCCAGGCCGCCGTGCAGGGGATCGTCGTCGCTGCCCTCGCCCCAGCACCGGGGGACGCGTTCCTGCGGTGGACCGACGCCATCATCGGCGGGGCGGTGGCTCTGGTCGCCGCGACGGTCGTGCCGCGTGCGCCGTTGCGCAAGCCGCGCGACCAGGCGGCCGTGGTGGTGCGCAAGATCGCCGAGCTCCTGCGATCGTCGGCGGACCGCCTCGGTGACGGCGACGTCGAGCGTGCGCTGGCGGTGCTCCGCGACGCCCGGACTACCGACATCCTGATCGGTGAGCTGCGCGCCGCGTCGGAGGAGGGGCTGTCCGTGGTCAGCTCCTCGCCGTTCCGGCGGCGGCACGGCGAGCAGCAACGCCAGCTCGCCGAGCTGGTGGAGCCCCTCGACGTGGCCCTGCGCAACACTCGCGTGGTCGTACGTCGGGTGGCGGTGGCCTGCTACCGGCGCGAGCCCGTGCCGATGTCGTACGCCGCGCTGATGCGCGACCTGGCGGTGCTGGCCGAGCGGGTCGCCGACGAGCTGGTCGCCGACCGGATGGCCACGGCGGTGATCGAGGACCTGATCGCGCTGGGCCGCGCCACCGCCCAGGTCGAGCACAGCGACGACCTCTCCGCCGAGGTGATCCTCGCGCAGGTGCGGTCGATCATCGCCGACCTCCTCGCCCTGTGCGGGATGGACCCGCTCGAGGCGACCGACGTGATCCCGCTGCGCTGACAGGTCGCGAACGAGGGTCAGACCTGCGTGACGACGACGTCGAGCTGGGTGCCCTTCGGCGTCGGCTCGCCGACCTCGACCGTCCAGCCGAGGCGGGTGAGCGCGTCGGCGAGCGCGCCCGGCGTACGGGGGTCGGCGCCGTCCTCGAGCAGCGCGCGCACCATGCGGCCCTTGGTCGCCTTGTTGAAGTGGCTCACCACGCTGCGCCTGCCGTCCGCCTCGTGGAGCACGCGCACGGTCGCGACACGGCGCGACAGGTCCTTGGTCGGCCGCCAGAAGGCGGCGTACGTGCTGGAGCGCAGGTCGACGAGGAGGCCGCCGCGCACCGCCTCGGTGATCGCGTCGCCGAGCACCTCGCGCCACGCACCGGCGACCGACCCGACGCCGGGCAGGGCTGCGTCGCCGGAGAGGCGGTAGGCCGGGATCCGGTCGCCCGGCCGCACGATGCCGAAGAGCGAGCTGGTCACCGCGACGCGCGACGTGGCGCGCCGGCGGGCGGCGGGACTCAGGGTGTCGAAGCCGAGCGCGTCGTAGAGGACGCCGGTGTAGATCGAGTCGGCGCGCGCGGTCGGCGCCGCCTCGAGCGTCGCGTTGCGCTGGACGAGGTCGCGCTGGGCGGGGCCGAGCCCGAGCACCTCGACCGCCTTGTCGGGGTCGGCACGGCACAGGGTCGTGAGCGCCTCCAGCAGCGAGCTGCGCGTCGGGGTGAGCGCGGGCGAGGAGAGCGAGGAGAGGTCGAGGGACTTGCCGCGGCGCGGAGCGGTCTTGCCCTCGCTGGGGGGCAGCAGGATCAGCACGGGCACAGGGTAGGGGCGGCTGCCTCGACCTCCCGGATAGGGTCCTGACATGCCCAGCAACCGTGTGGTGAAGGTCCGGTCGACGGGTGACAGCGTCAGCGCCCAGGAGATGCGGGATGGCATCGCCACCATCCAGCAGGAGCTGGAGATCTCGGCGCGGTTCCCCGAGTCGGTCGAGCGGGCGGCGGCGGAGGCAGCAGCCGCACCGCGCCTGCCCGATCTGGACCGCACCGACATCGAGCTCGTGACCATCGACCCGGAGTCGGCGCGCGACCTCGACCAGGCCATGCACATCGAGCGTTCCGGCGACGGCTACGTCGTGCACTACGCCATCGCGGACGTCGGCGCCTTCGTGACGCCGGGCGACCCGGTGGACGTCGAAGCAAACCGTCGCGGCGAGACGCTCTACGGCGCGGACTCCAAGGTCCCGCTGCACCCGCCCGTGCTCAGCGAGGGGGCGGCCTCGCTGCTGCCCGACGAGGTCCGTCCCGCGCTGCTGTGGACCATCCGCGTGGACGGCACGGGGGAGGGGACCGACGTCCAGGTGGAGCGGGCCCTGGTGCGCTCCCGCGCCAAGCTGGCGTACGACGCGGTCCAGGCCGACCTCGACGCCGGGCGGGCCCCCGAGCTGATCGAGCTGCTCCGCGAGGTCGGTGAGCTCCGGCTCGCCCGCGAGGCCGCGCGGGGAGGCGTCTCGCTGCCGCTGCCCGAGCAGGAGCTCGTCGAGAACGGCGACGGCCACTGGGAGCTGGAGTTCCGCCGGCTGACGCCGGTCGAGACGTGGAACGCCCAGATCTCGCTGCTCACCGGCATGGCCGCCGCGTCGCTGATGGTCTATGCCCGGGTCGGCATCCTCCGCACGCTCCCGCCGGCGGACCCCCGCGACGTACAGCGCCTGCACCGCACCGCCCGCGCGCTCGGCATCGAGTGGCCGGCCGAGCAGCTCTACCCCGACTTCATCCGCACGCTCGACCCCTCGCGGCCCAACCACGCCGCGATGATCGTGGCGTGCACCCGCTTGCTGCGCGGCGCGGGCTACGTCACCTTCAACGGCGAGCTGCCCGAGCAGGCGCAGCACTCCGCGCTCGCCTCGGAGTACGCCCACGTCACCGCGCCGCTGCGTCGGCTGGCCGACCGCTACGCCGGGGAGATCTGCGTGGCGCTGTGCGCCGGCACCGAGGTCCCCGGGTGGGTGGTCGACGCGATGCACGAGCTGCCCGACACCATGGCCGGTTCCGGGCGACGCGCCAACCAGTACGAGAACGCGATCGTCGACCTCTGCGAGGCCGAGCTGCTCCACGACCGGGTGGGCGAGCGGTTCACCGCGGTCGTCGTCGACCTCGACGAGAAGGACCGGCGTCGGGGGGACATCACGATCGAGGACCCCGCCATCGAGGCCACGGTCACCGGGTCCGCGGAGCTGCCGCTCGGCGAGGAGGTCGCCGTCGAGCTGGTGGCTGCCGACCCGGGGGCGCGCAAGGTGGAGTTCCGGCTGGTCTGAGGGGCGTCGCGCGCACGGCGGCGGCGCGGGGTGGGAGTGGGTCGGCCTGTAGGCCGGGTTCTGTCCTGCTTGCGCAGGGGCGACCATCCATCTGCGACGACCGTTGCCGGCCGCCTGGTGCGATCTACCCGGATGCTCGGGCGGGCCGCCCTCGGACGCATCCTGTCTGATCTTGCTCCGGGTGGGGTTTGCCTAGCTGCGCCGGTCGCCCGGCGCACTGGTGGTCTCTTGCACCACCGTTTCACCCTTACCGGCGCCGCGCCGAAGCACGGAGCCGGCGGTCTGTTCTCTGTGGCACTGATCCCGCGGGTTGCCCCGGGTGGCTGTTGGCCACCACCCTGCCCTGTGGAGCCCGGACCTTCCTCGACCCGCCACCGAGGTGACGGACCGCGGCCGCCCGGCCGACCCACTCAGGCCCGAGTCTAGGGGTGCGTGAGCACCTCGGCGCCATCCTCGGTCACGAGGAGGGTGTGCTCGAACTGCGCGGAGCGGCGACGGTCCTTGGTCACGACCGTCCAGCCGTCGTCCCACATGTCGTAGTCGGGCGTGCCGAGGTTGAGCATCGGCTCGATGGTGAAGGTCATCCCGACGCGGATCTCGTCGTCGAAGCGCTCGTCGTCGTAGTGCGGGATGACGAGGCCGGAGTGGAACGCGGTGCCGATGCCGTGGCCGGTGAAGTCGCGCACCACGCCGTAGCCGAAGCGCTTGGCGTACGCCTCGATGACGCGGCCGATGACGTTGACGCGGCGACCGGGCCTGACCGCCTTGATCGCGCGGTCGAGCGACTCCTTGGTGCGCTCGACCAGCAGGCGCGACTCCTCGTCGACGTCGCCGGCGAGGAAGGTGGCGTTGGTGTCGCCGTGCACGCCGCCGATGAAGGCGGTGATGTCGATGTTGACGATGTCGCCGTCCTCGACGACCCGGGAGTCGGGGATGCCGTGACAGATCACCTCGTTGACGCTGGAGCACAGCGACTTGGGGAAGCCGCGGTAGCCGAGCGTGGAGGGGTAGGCCCCGTGGTCGCACAGGAACTCGTGACCGATGCGGTCCAGCTCGTCGGTGGTCACCCCGGGCACGACGTGCGAGCCGACGAGCTCGCGGGCCTGGGCGGCGAGCCGGCCGGCGACCCGCATCCGCTCGATCGTCTCGGCGTCCTTGACCTCCTCGCCGGTGAAGCGCGCCGGCGCGGGCCGGTCGACGTACTCCGGACGGGCGATGTGGGCGGGCACGGCACGACGCGCAGACACCTCTGCGGGGGATACGACAGACACGACGCGAGTGTAGTTTCGGCCCATGAGCGAGAACGAATACTGGTTCTGCCTGACGCACCACGCCGTGGAGGGCCGTGACGGGTGCAAGAACGCCGACCGGCTCGGCCCGTACGCCTCGTCGGCCGAGGCCTCCCGCGCGCTCGAGAAGGTCGAGGAGCGCAACGAGGAGTGGGACAACGACCCGAAGTGGAACGACGACGGCCCGGGCTCCGGCGACGGTCTCGCCGACGGGACGCCGGACAGCTGACCGCTACTTCTTCTTCGACTTCTTGCCCTTGATGGGTGAGGCCGACTGAGCGATGTCGGCAGCGGCGCGCACGCTCTTCAGCGCCCGCTTCGTGTTCTTGTCCAACGTCTTGGTCAGCTCGGAGATCGCCGCCTCGTACTGCTGGCTCACGCGCGCTGCCGTCTCGGCTGCCACGCGCTCGGCCGTCTCCTGCGCGACCTTCTGGATCAGTGCCGCGCTGCTGATGGCCTGGGCGCCGACGTCGACGGCCCGCTCGGCAGCGGACTTCCGGGCTGCACTGGCGACCGGCCTCGGGGCCGTCGGAGCGGACTTCGTGGCCGGCGACTTCTTCGCGGCGGTCTTCTTCGCGGGCGCCGCCTTCTTGGCGGAGGCCGCCTTCTTGGTGGGGGCAGACTTCTTGGCAGCGCTCTTCTTCGCCGGCGCCGCCTTCTTGGTGGGGGCAGACTTCTTGGTGGGGGCAGACTTCTTGGCCGTCGTCTTCTTGGCGGTCGTCTTCTTCGCCGGGGTGGTCTTCTTGGCAGCCGTCGTCGTGTCGGCAGCCGTCGTCTTGTTGGCCGGGGTCTCGCTCACAGCTCACTCCTCGCCTCGTGGGAGACCCGATCCTTGCGTGCTCGCCCGTCGTTGTCACCCGCTAGCGTGGCGCGGTGCCCGACCACCGACCCTCCACCCCGCTCTCGCCGTGGCCCTTCGCGGGCCTGGTCGGCTTGGCGTGCGTCGCCTTCCTGATCGGCGCGACGAGCGTCGCGGTCGGGGCGCCGTGGTGGGCGATGCTCGGGCTGGCGCTCGTGTGGCTCGTCGCGCTGGCGCTCGCGATCGCATGGTTCACCCGCAGGCCGCGCGCGGTCGTGGTGCTGCCGATCGCGGTCGCGCTGATGTGGTTCGGCACCGTGGTGGGCGGCGCGCGCTACCTGGGGTGGAGCTGAGCAGCTCAGAACGTGTGCTCAGGGCCAGGGAAGGTGCCGCCGCGCACGTCGTCGGCGTACGCCCGTGCAGCGTCGAGCAGCACCCCGTGCACGTCGGCGTACTGCTTGACGAAGCGGGCCATCCGCCCCGTCCGCAGACCGAAGGCGTCCTGCCACACCAGCACCTGTCCGTCGCAGCCGGCGCCGGCGCCGATGCCGATGGTCGGGATGGTCAGCTCCTTGCTGATCCGCTCGGCGACGTCGCCGGGGACCATCTCCATGACGACGGCGAAGGCGCCCGCCTCCTGCACGGCGTGGGCGTCGGCGATGACACGGTCGCTCGCGTCGCCGCGGCCCTGCACGCGGTAGCCGCCGAGCGTGTGCTCGGACTGCGGGGTGAAGCCGATGTGCGCCATGACGGGGATGCCGCCCCGGGTGCACTTCTCGATCACGGGGGCCATCTCGGCGCCGCCCTCGAGCTTCACGCAGTGCGCGCCGGCCTCCTTCATGAACCGGACGGCGGTGAGGTAGCCCTGCTCGGGGGACGCCTGGTAGCTGCCGAACGGCAGGTCGCCGACGACCATGGCCCGCGTGACCGAACGCGCCACCGCGCGCGTCAGCGGCAGCAGCTCGTCGACCGTGACGGGCAGCGAGGTCTCGTTGCCGAGGACGTTGTTGGAGGCCGAGTCGCCGACCAGCAGGAGGTCGATGCCGGCCTCGTCGAAGGTGGCCGCGGTGTACATGTCGTAGGCCGTCAGCATGGTGATCTTCTCGCCGCGCTCCTTCATCTCCCGCAGGTGATGGGTGCGTACGCGCTTCACGGGCGCAGCAGGTGCTGCGGGACCGGAGCCGTAGGGGGCGGTCTCCTCGGACGGTGTCGTCATCGCTCGCTCCTCGTCATCTCGCAGCTCCCCGGTGGAGTCCACGGACCACGTTCAGGCTAGTCCGGAGCAGGGCGTACGGCGCTGTGGCGGTCGTCACCCCGGTGCACGGCGGTCACTGGAGCAGCGTGGTCGCGGGAGCCAGCCCCTGCTCCTGGACGTAGTCCTCGTCGTCGCCGCCGTAGCGCTTGCACGGCCCGCTGAAGCTGACCGCCCAGGCACCCGGCCCGCGGGCGGCGGAGGGCTGGAAGTCCAGGTCGACCTCGCCGCGGCTCACGCTCACGTGCCCGTCGACCTGGGTGCCGTCCTCGAAGCCGGCGTCGGTCAGCGCCGTACGGACGGCGTCGAGCTGCGCGGCGGCGTCACCCTCGGGCGCCGTGATCGTGCCGCCGCCCGAGTAGACGTGACCCACCCCGCTCGGGCAGGAGCCCCAGCCGCCGCCCACCTCGACCTCGGTGGCGCCGAGCGCCTGCTCGACGAGGGGGACGGCCTCGGAGACCGCGTCGACCACCTGCTTCTCCCGGTCGCGGGCCGGAACCTCGTCGGAGCCCAGGCTGCAGGACGTGGCGCTGACGACCAGGGCGACCAGCGTGAGGACGGTGAGCGTGGCGCGCATGGCAGTCACCGTAGCCCTCACGGCCAGTGGTCCGGCCACAGGTCGTCCCAGGCGTCGCGCACGCCCTCGTAGGTCTCGACCACGCCGTCACGGACGCCCTCGTAGGCCTCGACCACGGGTTCGACCACGTGGTGGTTCACCTCGCCGCCGACCCAGTCGTAGAGGTAGTCGTGGGCCTCCTGGGTGCGACCGCCGGTGTCCTCGACGGCATCGGTGTTGCCCGAGACGATGTTGGCCATGTTGACGAGCGCGGCGTTGTCGTGGGTGGCGCTGGGGTCGTCGAAGTAGTTGACATGGTTCTCCATGAAGCCGGTGGTGACCAGCCCGGTGCCGTGGAACTCCTGGCCGTTGTCGACGGCGAAGTTGATCGCGCCGAAGTCGTGCTGGGCCGGGTCGGCACCGAGCCCGAGGCTGTCGTCCCACGTCCCCGGGAACACGCCGTCCTCGCCGCCGAGCCACGAGACGGGGTCGTGGTCGGCGGCCCCCACGAACACCTGCCCGGTCGGCATGTTGAGGTCGGGGACGTGGTCCACGCCCTCGCTGGCGCCGGGACTGCCGATGAGGACGAGACTGTCGGCGTCCATGCCTCCGGCCGCGGCGTACGACGAGGTGGTCGAGCCGTAGCTGTGGCCGATCACCGTCAGGTGGGGCTGGTCCCCTGTGCTGTGGGTGCTGTTGAGGCCGTCGACGAACTGGGAGAGCGCGAGGCCGCCCGCCGCCGCGTTGGCCTCGGTGACCGTGTGGGACACGTCGCCGGCGGAGTCGCCGAGGTCCCACGGCCACATCGACTCGGGGTTGAAGTTGGGGGAGTCGTAGCCGATCCAGGCGATGGTGGACACCGAGCCCTCGCGGGGAGGCACCTCGGCGGCCATCTGGTTCACCGTCTCCTCGTAGAGGTTGAGGGCCTGGCTGCCGTTCTCGTCGATCTGGGTGCCGTCCTGCATGATGCCCGGTACGTAGACGGCTGTGTGGTCGGCGGTGTCCGGGTCACCGTAGGCGACGGCGGCGATGCCGTCGCCGCCGAACGCGTGCGGCTGGTAGGCCATGATGAAGGCGTCGACGTCGAGGCCGGCCCAGGTGGGGGACGAGGCCTGGTCGACGGCCTTCTGGATGGACTGGGCGTTCTCGAGCCAGCGCTGCTCCGACGCGCTGAGCGGGTCGCCGGCGGCCTGCTTGGCGAGGAGGTGCTCGAGGTCGCGCTGCACGGCGGCGGAGTTGGCCTCGTCCCGGTCGCCCGTGGGCACGCCATTGGTGTTGCCCACGAGGCCCGGGTCGCTGATGAGCAGGGCGTTGCGCTCGGCCTGGGACAGGCCGTTCCACCAGGCGTTGACCGCGTCGGTGTCGGTGCCGAGCCGGCGCAGCTCGGCGGCGAGCACCTCGGTGTCGGCGCGGGACGGGTCGGCGGCGGCCGTACGGCCCTCGGCGAGCTCGTCGACTGCCGCCAGGGCGCGTACGCAGCGCTGCTCGTCGGCGTCCACGCGGTCCCGCCAGGCCTGGAGGTCCTGGTGGTAGGTGTCGAAGGCCGCCCGCAGCTGGGCCGCCTCGGCCTGGAGGGCCGGGACCTGGTCCTCGGTGGCGGTCCCGATGCGCTGCAGCAGCGCCTCGCGGTCGCTGTTGAGGCGCTGGCGGCGCTCCATCAGCTCCTCGCGCTCGGTGCGGCGCCGGCGCATCTGGGTGAGGAACGCGTCGATCGCGAGCGCGCCGCGTTCGAGGGCGGCGCCGACCGCGTCGGTGTCGCGGGCGAAGCGGGTGACGGCGTGGTCGGCTGCGTCTGCCGCACTGCCGCTGAAGTCGGCGGGGGCACCGTTGGCGCGCGCCCAGTCGGCGACGTCGTCGACCGCGGTCGCGGCGGCGCGGACGTCGGTGAGCACGGCGCCGGAGGCCTCCGTCACCTGCAGCTCGGGCTCGGTCGGGAGCCAGGCCGGGACGGCGATCGTGGTCACGGGCCCACCGCCTGCACGGGCGTGGTGCCGCGGTCCTCCCACAGCAGCAGCTGCTGGGTGGCCTGCACGCTGTCCTGGTCGGTGAGGAGGAAGTCGTACATCGTCTGGGCCAGCGCGTCGGCGTGGCCTGACGCCTGGTCGCGCAGGGCGAGGGTGCGCTGCTCCCAGGTGGTGAGGAAGGCGTCGGCCGCGGCCTGCACCGCGTCGCCGAGGAGGGCCGGGTCGGCCTGGGCGAGGTTCTTGCGGGGGCCGTCGAGGCCCTCGGCCTGCTCCTCCCACGCCGTACGGGCCCTCTGGAGCGTGGCGGTCCACATCTGGAGCGTCACGGGGCGACCTCCTCGACGGCGCGGACCTTCGGGGTCCGCAGCGTGAGGACGAGCGAGGTGGGCCGCACGGTGCCAGCGGCCTCCGCCCCGTCGCGCCGGCGGGCGACGAGGCGTGGTCGGTCACCGGGGACGGGTCGCGCCTGCCAGCCGAGGTCGACGAGGCCCTGTCCGGTCGCCCGGAGGAGCGCGACGTTGTCGCCCCGCGCGAGGTCGTCGACCACCGCCACGGCCTCGTACCAGGTCTGGTCCCACTCGTCGGTGTGCCAGCGGTGGTCGCGCTGGACCGAACGGAGGGGGGTGTCGGAGCCGAGCCGCTCGAGCAGGTCGTCGAGGTCGCGCTCGAGGTCTCCGGCGAGGGCGTCTCGGCCCGGCGGGTCGACCTCGGGAGCACGGCGTGCGGGCGCGGCCTGCGGCAGCACGACGATGTCGACCTCGGGGTGTCGTTCGCGCAGCACGCGGAGCATGGGGTCGGCCTGGAGCGGATCGGGGGCACCCGGGCCGGTCGCGGGAGGCGTCATGGGGGTCTTCTTCCGTGACCGGGGCCCGCTCAAACCTCCCGCGCCGGACTACGGCCTGCGCCGCCGGGTCAGCGGGGGGAGACGCGCAGCACCCGGTCGCGGCCGCCGTTGTCGGTCGTGAGGAGCAGGTCGCCGTCGCGAGCGGAGGTGACCGACCGGAGGCGGCCCAGGCGGGCCAGCCGCCGCGGGCGGGTGACCGACCTCAGCTCGCCGTTGGCGTCGAAGCGGAGGAAGAGCACCTCGGACGCCTTCAGTGCCGCGACCGCGAGCGTCCCGTCCAGTCGTCCCCACTGGGGTCCGCTCACCCACGCGGCACCGGAGGTGGCGAGGGTCGGGCTGCCGGACGACCACGCCGCCTCCTGCTGCTCGCCGGGCAGCGACTGGTCCGTCATCGGCACCGACTCGTCGTAGCCCGGGACGGGGTTCCAGCCGTAGTCACCGCCTGCGACGAGGCGGTTGACCTCGTCGTCGCGGAAGCTGCCGTGCTCGACCGACCACACCGACCCGTCCGCCCGCTGGGCCAGGCCCTGCACGTTGCGGTGACCGTACGTCCACACGAACCGGCGGGCACTGCCCGCGTCGGCGAACGGGTTGCCGGGCATCGCGGCGCCCGTACGCCGGTGGACGCGCAGCACCTTGCCGCCCAGCGAGTCGAGGTCGCGCGGGTTGGCGCCGACGGCGGCGTCACCCGTGCCGACGTAGAGGGCGGCGCTGCCGCGGTCGAGCAGCAGCCGGCAGCCGCCGTGACGCCCCGACGTGGCGGGCAGACCCCCCAGGACGACCCGCGGCCTCGACAACGAGCGCCACCTGCGGTCGACCTTCCAGCGGGTCACCCTCACCTCGTTGCTGCGGCGGGGCGACGCACCGTGGCACGCCCACAGGGTCCGTCGGGCGGGGTCCACCGCGATCGACATCAGGCCGGTCTCGCCCGAGACCCAGACCCGCCGCGACAGGTCGGCCAGGGTGCGCCTCTTCCCCTTGCGCACGACGCTGAGCCGGGCGCGGTCGCGCTCGGACACGACGAGTCGCCCGCCGGGAGCCTGCTGGACGTCCCATGCGTGCTCGAGACCGCGGACGACGGTGCGTACGCGCAGCCGTGGGACGGCGGACGCGCCGCGGGGGTCCGGGCGCGCCTCCGTACGAACGTCGGCCGTCCCGGCACCGGGGTCGGCGACCGACGGCGGCAGGCCTGCGAGCAGGCCACAGGCGAGGGCGGCGAGGGACAGGGACACCGAGGTGGTGCGGAGGCTGTGGCGCACGAGCGAGACGCTACGGGCGGGTGGGCGCTCGGTAAAGGGGGCCCGTCAGCCTCGGCGGGTGGGGCGGGCGAGCTGGATCCCGACCCGCGTCGTGGCGTAGCCCAGGCGCGTGTTGAGCGACCGCATGGGCCCGTTGCCGTCCTGGGTCCAGGTGTACACCTCGGTGATGCCGTGGTCGGCCGCCCACGCCAGGGTGACGAGCTTGAGGTGCACCGCCAGGCCGCGGCCGCGCCAGTCGCTGCGGACGGCGGTGAGTCCGTTCTCGGCGCGGGCCGGCTGGTCGGGGTCGAGGCCCAGGCCCGCGCACCCGACCACCTCGCCGTCGTGGAGGGCGAGGAACATCGGGTCGCCGAGCCACGAGCGGACCCAGCTCTCGGGGGTGACGTCGAGAGGGGTGTCGACCGCGAACCCGGCGAGCGCCTCCAGCCCGAAGCGCTCGTACGCCGCCTCCCACAGGCCGGGACGGTCCTGCGCGGTGACGACCTCGATGCCGTCGGGGCGCGGCGTCGGCTCCACGGGCCCGTCGATCCGGAAGGTCTGCTCGACCTCGCGGTTGACCTCCTCGAACCCGTTGCGCCGGGCGAAGGCGAGGGACTCCTCGTCGTCGGCGCCGGCGCGCAGCATCGGGAACCCGAGGGTCTCGACGTGCTCGACGAGCCGGTGGAGCAGCGCCGTGCCGACGCCGCGCCTGCGGTGCTCGGGCAGGACCCGCGGGATCACGCTGCCGGAGGCGGCACTGTCCGCACGGTTGGCCATCCCGTGACCGACGACGACGCCGTCCTCGCGGGCCAGCACGAGCAGCCGCTCGGGGGTGTCGCCCTCGCGGAGCTCGGCGACGGACTGCGTGCGCTCGTAGGGGACCACGGCGATCCGCACCCGCCGCCAGGCGTCGTACTCCTCGTCGGTGACGCAGGGCGTGATCTCGAGTGCCATGACCGCACCGTAGAACGCGCCGACGAAGTGGTCCCAACCATTTGTGCCTCCGGTGCGGTTGAGTGGTCAGGACCGAGCGGGGGACGCGTGGACGAGCAGGGATTCACCGAGTGGGTGGGCGGGCGGCAACGCCAGCTGCTGCGCTCGGCCTACCTGCTCACCGGCGACCTGCACCGGGCCGAGGACCTCGTGCAGGAGGCGCTGACCAAGGTGGCGCTGCGCTGGTCGCGGCTCGCCGACGGCAACCCCACGGCGTACGCGCTGCGGATCATCGCGCGCGACAACATCTCGTGGTGGCGGCGACGCCGTGACGTGCCGACCGACCGGCTCCACGACGCAGGGGCGACGTCGGAGCCGGAGATCGCGCTCGTCGTGAGGGGCGCGCTCGCGCGGCTGACCCCGAACCAGCGTGCCGTGCTGGTGCTCCGGCACTTCGAGGACCTCACCGAGCGCGAGACCGCAGACGTGCTCGGCGTCTCGATCGGCACGGTGAAGAGCCAGAACGCCGCCGCCCTCGCCCGGTTGCGCACCGGCGCACCCGAGCTCCTCAGCCTCATCGGGAGGACGCCGTGAACGACCTGGACCAGCTGCTCCGCGAGGCGACGGACCACGTCGCGTCGCCAGACCTTGCCGGGCGGGCACTCGCCGAGGCCCACCGGCGGCGCGTACGGCGGACGGCGGTCGGGGCGCTCGCTGCGGTGGCCCTGCTCGGCGGGGGCGTGGCGTGGGCAGTGCAGGAGCCGACGCCGAAGGCGGGGGTGGTGGACACGCCGGTGCCGACGCCGACGGCCACGCCGTCGGCCGCCGACACGGATCCTGCGACGCAGCCGATCTGGGACCCGTTCACCGTCGTGGACGCGCCGCGCCGCCCCAGCACGTTGCCCGAGCAGATCGCTCCTCCGGCGGACGCGCCGAGCATCGCGGAGGCGCCGTTGCCGGACGTCGTGCTGGCCTGGCCGGAGGAGGGCGTCGACCTGCGCGTGCTCGCGACCAACGGCGAGTGGCGCTCGGTGCCGGGCACCGCGAACGCCATCCAGGGGACCTTCCGCGACGTCGTCAGCCCGGCGATCAGCCCGGACGGCGACCGGGTGGCGATGGCGGTCGACGCGGGCGTCCTGGTGGTCGAGGCGACGACCGGTGAGCAGAGCGTCGTGCCGTGGCCGCCGGAGCTGGCGGGTCCGGTCGACTCCCGCCCCGGGCTGCGCTGGCTGCCGGGGGACGAGGGCTTCGTCGTCCTGCACTGGAAACGCCCGTGGCTGGTGGGTCTCGACGGAACGGGGGAGCCGGCACCGTTCGGTGGGGCGTACGGCAGCGGTGTGATGGTGGACCCCGACGACGGCACGATCCGCGAACGCACCCGAGCGTACGGTCGGCTCCGGATGTGGAACTCCGCCGACGACGCGTCGTCGGTGTCGCTCGGCGGCTACGGAGAGCGCTACGTCACCCGCTCGGGCTGGTGGCCTACACCGGCAACCCGGGACCGGACGGCGTGGCACTGATGAGCGGTCCCGTCGTCGTCGATCCGGGCACGGGCGAGATCCTCGGGTACGCCCCGATCAAGGACCGCGACTCGGTCTACAGCGACAACGCCCACCTGACGGCGCTCGGCTTCGTCGACCCCGACACCGTGCTGCTGATGGTGACGCCGATGGACTTCCGGACCATGAGTCCCGAGGACGGCGTCACGCACCTGGTGTCGTGGGACTTCCGCACCGGCGACTTCGCGAGGCTGGGCAGTGGCGGGCCGGGAGTGCGATGGATCGCGGTTGCGCCGGACCTGCTGGACGGGGTCTCGTGACAGGACTTCGTCCTTCCTCGACCAGCGGTGCGGAGCCGGTTCCCTAGAGTGGCGGCGTGGACTTCTACTCGGCCTACGCCCAGGGCTTCGCGCGCGTCGCGGCGGTCACGCTGCCGGTGCACCTGGCCGACCCCCTCGCCAACGCCGCTGTCGTGATCGAGCAGGCCCGCGTCTGCCACGACGACCACGTCGCGGTGGCGGTGTTCCCCGAGCTGTGCCTGACCGGCTACTCCGTCGACGACCTGTTCCTCCAGGACACCCTGCTGGCGACGGCCGAGGAGGCCGTCGCCGAGATCGTCGCGGCCAGCGCCGACCTGATGACGGCGCTGGTCGTGGGCGCGCCGGTCGTGCAGGGCAACCGGGTCTACAACTGCGCGGTCGTCATCCACCGCGGCTCGATCCTCGGGGTGGCGCCGAAGTCCTACCTGCCCAACTACCGCGAGTTCTACGAGCGTCGCTGGTTCGCGCCCGGTGACGACCGCCAGCTGGAGTGGGTGACGCTGGCCGGGCAGGACGTCCGCTTCGGGCCCGACCTGGTCTTCCGCTGCCTCGACGTCCCCGGCCTCGACCTCCACGTCGAGGTCTGCGAGGACATGTGGGTGCCGGTGCCGCCCAGCGCCGAGGCCGCGCTGGCCGGGGCGACCGTGCTCGCCAACCTCAGCGGCTCGCCGATCACCGTCGCGCGCGCCGAGGACCGTCGGCTGCTGGTCCGCAGCGCGAGTGCACGGTGCGCGGCGGCGTACGTCTATGCGGCAGCGGGGCAGGGCGAGTCGACCACCGACCTCAGCTGGGACGGCCAGACGCTGGTCTACGAGTGCGGCTCGCTGCTCGGCGAGGGCGAGCGGTTCCCCGACGGGCCGCGCCGTACGGTCGTCGACGTCGACCTCGACCTGATCCGGCAGGAGCGGCTGCGGCAGGGCTCCTTCGACGACAACCGGCGCACGCACCACGAGCGGACCGACCGCTTCCGCACGGTGGAGTGGGAGCTCGAGCCCCCGGCCGGCGACATCGGGCTGCGGCGCAAGGTCGACCGCTACCCGTTCGTCCCCGACGACCCGGCCCGTCTCGAGCTCGACTGCTACGAGGCCTACAACATCCAGGTCTCGGGCCTCGAGCAGCGGCTCAACGCCATCGGCACGCCGAAGGCTGTGATCGGCGTCAGCGGCGGCCTCGACTCCACGCACGCGCTGATCGTGGCGTGCAAGGCCATGGACCGGCTCGGCCGGCCACGCAGCGACGTGCTCGCCTTCACGATGCCGGGCTTCGCGACCGGGGCGACCACCAAGTCGTACGCCACCCGGCTCTCGCAGGCGCTCGGCGTCACCTTCGAGGAGCTCGACATCCGGCCGACGGCCGAGCAGATGCTGAAGGACCTCGGCCACCCCTACGGCCGCGGCGAGAAGGTCTACGACGTCACGTTCGAGAACGTCCAGGCCGGCCTGCGCTACGACTACCTGTTCCGCCTCGCCAACCAGCGCGGCGGCATCGTCGTCGGCACCGGCGACCTGTCCGAGCTGGCGCTCGGCTGGTGCACGTACGGGGTCGGCGACCAGATGTCGCACTACACCGTCAACGCCGGCGTGCCGAAGACGCTCGTGCAGCACCTGATCCGCTGGGTGATCAGCCACGGGGAGTTCGAGCAGGCCGCCAACGACGTGCTCGTCGAGATCCTCCAGCAGGAGATCACCCCCGAGCTGATCCCGACCGAGGAGGGCACGAAGCCGCAGGCGACCGAGGACTCCGTCGGGCCCTACAACCTCCAGGACTTCACCCTGGCGATGGTGGTGCGGCACGGCTTCCGGCCGCGCCGGATCGCCTTCCTCGCCTGGCACGCGTGGAAGGACGCCGACGCGGGGGAGTGGCCGCCCGGGTTCCCCGACGACGCGCGGGTGGCGTACTCGCTCTCCGACGTGCGGTCGTGGCTCGAGGTCTTCGTGAAGCGGTTCTTCGCCAACCAGTTCAAGCGCTCGGCGCTGCCCAACGGCCCCAAGGTGAGCCCGAGCGGGACGATGAGCCCGCGCGGTGACTGGCGGATGCCCAGCGACGCCAAGGGCACGGCCTGGCTGGCCGAGATCGAGCGGGACGTGCCGGCCTCCTAGGGCGACCTGGAGGGGAAGTCCGACACTTCGAGGGGGTTGTGAAGGCCTCGAAGTGACGGACTCCCCGCTCGGGCGGGGACTCTGCCTTAGCGACCCCTTAACGGCCGGCTGGAGCGCGGTTAGCCGCGCCTCGACGAACCTCCTGTCATGACGCCACCACCGGCGTCGGACGACGAGGAGGAATCGTGCAGAAGAAGGCAGTCATCGGAGGCGTCGCCGCCGCGGCCGTCGTGGTCGGGCTCGGCTCCTGGTGGGCCGTCGGCAACGCCGTCGAGGCCCAGACCAGCGAGCGCGGCACGTGCGGCGGCGCGACCTGGGAGCTCAGCGCCGAGGCGGAGGACGGCGGCACCGAGGTGAGTGCGGAGCTGCAGTCGTCGGGCCCGGGCGAGGAGTGGCAGGTCGAGCTGACCCGCGGCGACACGTCGCTGCTCACCGGCACCCGCACCACCGACGAGGACGGCGAGATCGACGTCGACGCCTTCAGCGACGGCAACCCCGGCGACGCGACGTACACCGTCACCCTCACGCCCGCCGACGGTGAGCCCTGCACCGCGACGCTCGGCGCCTGAGCCCGAAACCCCCCACTCCGATCCACGCCGATCCACCCACCTGAGGAGACCCACATGAAGAAGACGCTCATCGCCGGCACCGCCCTCGCCGCCACCGCCGCGGCCGGCGCCACCGTCCTCGTCGCGGCGCCCGCCAGCGCCGACGTCGAGCGGCGCGGGACCTGCGCCGGCGCGACGTACGAGCTCGACGTCGACCGCGAGCGCGGTGGCTTCGAGGTCGACGCCGACATCGACAGGGCGCGCGCGGGCAGCGAGTGGCGGGTCACGATCCGCCACGACGGCACGGTCGCGACCTCGCGGGTCCTGCGCGCCGACGGCGAGGGCGAGCTCGACCTCGACACCTTCCGCCGCAACACCGCCGGGGAGGACACCTTCAGGCTGACAGTGACCCCCGCCGGCGGGTCGTCCTGCTCGCTGAAGGTCACGCTGCGCTGAGCAACCGGAGCCCGGGTCAGGCCGTCCGGAGGGAGACGGCGACCCGGGCTCCGCCCATGTCCGAGGGGCCCGTCGTGAGCCCGCCCCCGCACTCCGCGGCCGTACGGGACGCGATCGACAGGCCCAGCCCCGTGGAGCCGGCGCCGCTCTCCCCGCGCCCGGTGGCGTCCAGGCCGGCGGGCAGGCCGGGGCCGGCGTCCTCCACCACGAGCTCGACGAGGTCGGGTGCCGCAGTCAGCGTGATGCGTACGGCGGCGTCGTCGGGGGTGTGGGAGAAGACGTTGTCGAGGAGCACGTCGACGAGCGCCTCCAGGTCGGCGCGGCTGGCGCGCAGGAGCGGCCCCGCCGGGGCCAGGTCGAGGTCGTAGGCCCGGCCCTGGTCCTCGGCGAGCGGCGCCCAGTGGCGTACGCGCTCGGAGATCACCGCGACCGCGTCGGTGCGTGGGTCGAGCCCCTCGCGCTCGGACCGGCGGGCCTCGCGGACGATCTCGTCGACGGTGGCCTGCAGGGCGTCGAGGTCACCGCCGAGGCGTTCGCGCAGGTCGGGGTCGTCGACGGTCTCGACGCGCAGGCGGAGCGCGGTGACCGGGGTGCGCAGCCGGTGGGACAGGTCGGCGACGTTCTCGCGCTCGCGCGCCAGCAGCAGCTGGATGCGCCCGACCAGCCGGTCGACCGCCCCGGCGAGCTCCTGCACCTCGGGCGGCCCGGTCACCGACGCGACGGGGGCCACCGGCGCGACGGTGCTCGTGCTCCCCAACGACTGGGTGTGGTCGGCCAGCTGCCGGATCGGCTGCACGAACGACCGCCCGAGCCGGTCGACCACGACGAGGGACCCGGCCAGCAGCGCCAGCGCGAGCAGGCCCAGCAGCCCCCAGGCCACGCCGACCACCGAGTCGAGACCGGGCTCGTCGACGACGACCCGGATGACGGGGGTCAGCGAGGGGAGCGCGGAGTTGCCGCCGCGCGAGACCGGGACGAGGATCTGCGACCCGCCCGGGACGTCGTCGACGCGCGCACGGCCGGTGTTGCGGGCGTCGAGCACGAGCCCGTCCTGCCCGCGGTCGGGACCGATCTCCACCCCGTTGGGGTAGAGCACGGTCACCCGGGTGTGCTCGCGGGCGTCGTTGAACCGGTCGACGTACTGCCCGACCGCACCGGCGTCCTGCCCGGACACCACGGTCTCGACGGCCTGCACCTCCAGCGCTGCGCGCGCCAGCCGGTCCTCGAGGGCGTAGCTCCGCACCAGGATCGCCATCGGCACGAGCATCGCCAGCAGCACCATCGAGACGGCCGCGGCCGCGGTGACCAGCAGGCTGCGGCGCACCTCAGCCGTCCCCGTCCCCGGCGTCCGGCGCTGCGAGCCGTACGCCGACGCCGCGCACCGTGGTCAGGTAGCGCGGGGCGGCGGCGGTCTCGCCGAGCTTGCGGCGCAGCCACGACAGGTGGACGTCGACGGTCTTGTCGGAGCCACCCCACGGCTGGCGCCACACCTCGACCAGCAGGTCGCGCTTGGTGACCACCTCGCCCGGCCGCTCGGCGAGGTGGGCGAGCAGGTCGAACTCGCGCGGCGTGAGGTCGACCTCTGCGCCGTCGAGGTGCACGCGGCGCCCGGCGAGGTCGACGGTCAGGTCGCCGACGGCGATCGTGGCGGGTCGCTGCCTGCCCGCCTCCACCCGGCGCAGGACGGCGCGGACGCGGGCGTCGAGCTGGGCGCTGGTGAACGGCTTCACGACGTAGTCGTCGGCGCCGGCGTCGAGCGCCCCGACGAGCGACGGGTCGTCCGCCCGGGCGCTGGCGATGATCACCGGCACCTGGCTCACCGCCCGCAGCATCGAGAGCACCTGCGTGCCGTCGACGTCGGGGAGGCCGAGGTCGAGCACGACCAGGTCGGGGGCGGAGTCCACGGCCAGCTGCAACCCGGACATCCCGGTGGGGGCGGACGTGACGGTGTGCCCGCACTCGCGCAGCCCGCGCACCAGCAACGGCCGGATCCGGTCGTCGTCCTCGATGATCAGCACCTCGGCCACGCCGCGACCGTACCGCCCGCTGCCGCGCCGGCCGCACGCCTTAACCGCGCCTTAACCCTCACCTCACCTCGCGCTGACACGGGGGAGGGCACGATGGGCGGGTGAGACGTCGGATGCTGCTCGTGGGCCTGTGGGCCGCGACCACCGTCGTCGCGGTGGTCGCCGGGGTCCTCGCGGTCTCCACCGTCGGCGCCACCATCCGCGACCGGGGACCGGTCGGCGACGAGGTCGCGCGCGACGTGTCGGTGCAGGCCACCTCCGTGCCCGAGCCCGACGGGCCGGCGGTGTCGGACGAGATCGCGGGGGAGTGGGGCGCCTTTCTGGTCGAGTGCCGGGACACGTGGGCCTACGGCGTCGGCGTACGCCCCGACAAGGACGACGGCTGGCGCATCGTCAGCTGGGAGAAGGGGCCCGACGACGACGTCGACGCCGTCTTCAGCGACGGCCGCAACTCCGTCGACCTCGAGGTCTTCTGCAACCGCGGCCGCCCCACCCTGGCCGAGCTCGAGCGCAACACCCTCGGCGACGACGACTGAACCATCCGGATCCGGTGCAACCTCCACGACGTGGGCTGCGTCCAGTCAGCGACAGACACCACACGGGGAGACAGACATGACCATCCGCACCACCCAGCTCACGTCGACGATCGCCGGCGCCGCCCTGCTCGCGGGATCGCTGGCCGCCACGGCACCCTCCGCCCACGCGCAGGTCCAGGACCGCGCGGCGGCGCGTACGACCCTCACGTTCACCGTCGACGACTGCGAGGGCTGCCAGGTCCAGCTCGTCAACGCCCGCAGCACCCTCGACGCCGACGTCGTCCACGTCTGGCAGTCCCAGGCCAAGGAGGTGCGCGACGGCCGGGTCACGTTCCGCGTCGCGACGAGGCGTACGTGGGGGATGTCCGTCACCGTCCGCGCCCCGTGGGAGGGCCACACCGGCTACGCCACGACCGTCGCGTGGCGCTACAACGGCGAGGGCGTCGGCGACACCGTCACCCTCGAGGAGGCCGTGACGAAGAGGAAGGCGTCCGCCTGCTGGGAGGGCGTACGCAGCCGCGAGGTGACCGTCCCGCTCGTCGTCGAGAAGGTCCGCGTGGACGGCGTGAGGAAGAAGGTGGCCGGCAGCATCGCCTTCGTGCCGACGACCCAGAGCTGGCTCCCGCCGATGCGCGAGGTCTGGGGCGGCGTCCTCGGCTCGCAGGACGTCAACATCTGCCGTTAGATCCGGATGCCGACTCCGGGGCCGACGTCGGCTCCGGTGAGGTAGAACACCGTGAGCACCGTGACCCAGGAGATCCAGAAGGGGACGACGAACGGGATCATCCGGGAGATGACGGTGCCGAGTCCGGCCTCGGGCTCGTAGCGCTTGAGCATCACCAGGAAGATCCAGATGTAGGGGTTCATCGGGGTGATGACCTGGGTGGCGGAGTCGCCGACGCGGAACGCGGCCTGCACGAACCCGGGCTCGTAGCCCAGCAGCGCGAACAGCGGCACGAAGACCGCGCCCATCAGCGTCCACATGGACGACCCGCTGACGATGAACAGGTTGAGCACCGACGCCAGCAGGATGAAGCCGAGGATGGCGGGATAGCCGGTCAACCCGATCGACTCGAGCCCGTCGGCGCCTGCGACGGCGAGCGCCGAGCCGACGTTGGTCCAGTTGAAGAGTGCGATGAACTGCCCCAGCATGAACGCCAGCACGATGAAGGCGGCCATGTCCTTGATGCCCAGGCCCATCACCTTCGGCACGTCGGCGGCCTCGCGCAGCGACCCGCTCACGAAGCCGTAGGCCAGCGCGGGGCCGAGGAACAGCACGAAGACGATGAAGACAGTCGAGTCGAGCAGCGGGGACTCGGGCAGGAAGGCGCCGTCGTCGTTGCGCCACGGCGACCCACCGGGGAGCACGGCGGCCACGACGACCGCCGCCAGGACGAGGAACACCAGCCCGGCGACCCGCAGTCCGCGTCGTTCGGCCGGCTCGAGGTCGGGCGAGAGCTCGGTCGGGGTCGCGCGCAGCGCCGGCGCCACGTCGTCCTCGGCCGCGGGAGCACTCTCGAGCGTCGCACCGGCGTCCTCCTGGTCGACCATGTCGACCGGCGCGCCCTCCCGGACCAGCCGGGGCTCGACGAGCCGGTCGATCACGAGGCCGGCGACGAGGGCCAGCACGACCGAGGAGACCATGTTGAACCACAGGTTCGAGACAGGGGTCACCGCTGCACCGGCCTGCGGCAGGGCGCCCGTGACCGAGCTGGTGATGCCGGCGAAGAGCGCGTCGAGACTGGTGACGAGCATCGAGGTCGAGTAGCCCGCGCCGACCGCGGCGAATCCGCCGACGAGGCCCGCGATCGGATGCCGGCCAGCGGCCTTGAACACCATCGCCGCCAGCGGCGGGACGACGATGAAGGCGGCGTCGGCCATCACCGACGCGTTCACGCCGACGAAGCCCACCGCGTACGGCAGGAGCCAGCGCGGCGCCGAACCGAGGCTGGCCCGGATCGCCGCGGAGAGCAGGCCGGTGCGTTCGGCGACGGTGACGGCGAGCAGGATCGTCACGACCGTCACCAGCGGCGGGAAGCCGATGAAGTTGGCGCCGAGGTTGACCGTCAGCCAGGCGAGGCCCTCGCCGGTGAAGAGCCCGCGCACGACGGTCTCCTCCTCCGCGCCCGGGATGGTCACCGAGGTGCCGGCGAGCTGCAGTGCGGTGGAGATGACGCCGACGAGCAGGAACAGGCCGAGGAACAGCAGGAATGGGTCGGGGAGACGGTTGCCGACGCGCTCCACGGCCGCGAGGGCCCGGTCGGTGCGCGACGTCGGGGTGGCGGTGGTCGTCATCGTCAGACCTCCCCGAAGTAGGACGGGACGTCGACGGCGCCGCCGGCGGCCTCGAAGTCCGCGGCCGCCGCGCGGCGCAGGTCCGGGTCGCACAGCCAGTCCGCCGACACGGCCGCCAGGGCCCAGGCGGAGTCGAGCACGACCCGGTCCGCCTCCTCGCTGACGGCGGCCTCGGCGAACACGCGGGTGTGCAGGGACAGGTCGGCGTCGGTGATCCGCACCATCGCGTGCACGCCCGGCATGCGGTAGGAGACGTTGCCGAAGTCGGTCGACCCGGCGAACATGCGTGGCACCACGCCCGGCGGGAGGACCGTACGCCCGCGCTGGCCGTAGCGGGTCGTCCAGGCGGCGGCCAGCGGCCCGTTGCCGCGGACGGGGAGGTAGGCCGGGGCCTCGTCCCACGAGAGCTCGACCCCGCAGCCGGTCATCAGGGCCGCGCCCCGCGCGATGTCGCCGAGCCGGTCGCTCAGGACGGCGAGGCCCTCGGGGTGCTCGCTGCGCAGGTAGAACAGCATCTCGGCGTGCTCGGGGATGACGTTGGGGCGTTCGCCGCCGGCGGTGACGACCCCGTGCACGCGGTCGGTCGGCGGCATCTGCTGGCGGTGCAGCCCCACGCCGGTGTACATCAGGTTGACCGCGTCGAGGGCGTTGCGGCCCATGAACGGCTGGGCCGACGCGTGCGAGGTCACGCCGGTGAACGTGGCCCGGAGCTGGCGGCGGCCGAGGAAGAGCGGCTCGGCGATGTCATAGGTGAACGGGTGCACCATGAGGGCGGCGTCGACACCGTCGAAGGCGCCGTGGCCGGCCATGATCTCCTTGCCGCCGCCACCCTCCTCGGCGGGCGTGCCGAGCCAGACCACCCGGCCGGGGAGCCGGTCCCGGACGGCGGCGAGGGCGAGGAACGCGCCCAGGCCGGCCGTGGCGATCACGTTGTGGCCGCAGCCGTGGCCGATGCCCGGCAGGGCGTCGTACTCCGAGAGCACCGCGATGGTGGGGCCGCCGGGGTCGCCGATCTCGGCGCGCAGTGCGGTGGGCAGGCCGTGGGCCTCCCGGACGACCTCGATGCCCCGGGCCTCGACGAGGTCGGCGAGGGCTGCCGCGGAACGGTGCTCCTCGAAGGAGACCTCCGGGTGGGCGGACAGGTCGTGGCTCGCGGCCAGCAGGGTCGGGCCGAGGTCGTCGACCGCGTCGCGGACTGCGCCGAGGAGGTCCTCGTCCGCACCGGCCGTGGTGGCCTCCGGGGCGCGGGCCGTACGGGCCAGTCGTGCGGTCTCCTCGGCCAGGTGGGCGAGGAGGAACCCGTCCGGCGGCGTGGGTGCGGTGGTGTCCGAGGGCAGGTGATGGGTGGGGTTCATCGTGCAGCGTCCCTTTCCCGTGGTGAGCGGGCCCGAGTCGGGCGGCTGGTCCGGCGACGGTAACACCACCGGTGCCCCCTAGGCTGTGGGCCATGGGCAAGCAAGAGGACTTCGTACTCCGCGCGCTCGAGGAGCGTGACGTCCGGTTCGTCCGGCTGTGGTTCACCGACGTGCTGGGCTTCCTCAAGAGCGTGAGCGTGGCCCCGGCCGAGCTGGAGAACGCCTTCGAGGAGGGCATCGGCTTCGACGGGTCGGCCATCGAGGGCTTCGCCCGCGTCTACGAGTCCGACATGCTCGCCCACCCCGACGCCTCGACGTTCCAGATCCTGCCGTGGCGCACCGGCGACGACGGCGGACCGGCGACGGCCCGGATGTTCTGCGACATCGTGATGCCCGACGGCAGCCCGTCGTACGCCGACCCGCGGCACGTCCTCAAGCGCACGCTCAGCAAGGCGGCCGATCGCGGGTTCACGTTCTACACGCACCCCGAGATCGAGTTCTACCTGTTCAAGGACATGCCCGGGAAGGGCGACGAGCCGCAGCCGGTCGACCGCAGCGGCTTCTTCGACCACACCGCGCAGTCGCGCGGCGCCGACTTCCGCCGCGAGGCGATCACGATGCTCGAGGCGATGGGCATCTCGGTGGAGTTCAGCCACCACGAGGGCGGGCCCGGCCAGCAGGAGATCGACCTGCGCTACGCCGACGCGCTCACCACCGCCGACAACATCATGACCTTCCGCACCGTCATCCGGGAGGTGGCCCTCGGCCAGGGCATCTGGGCCTCCTTCATGCCCAAGCCCTACACGACCCACCCGGGCTCGGGCATGCACACGCACGTGTCGCTGTTCGAGGGCGACCGCAACGCCTTCTTCGAGGCCGGTGCCGAGTACCAGCTGTCGAAGACCGGACGCCAGTTCATCGCGGGCATCCTGCGCCACGCGAGCGAGATCAGCGTCGTCACCAACCAGTGGGTCAACTCCTACAAGCGCCTGCTCGGCGGCGGCGAGGCCCCGTCCGGGGTGTGCTGGGGCCACAACAACCGGTCCGCGATGGTCCGGGTCCCGATGTACAAGCCCAACAAGGGCCAGTCGACCCGCATCGAGCTGCGCACCATCGACGCCGCCTGCAACCCCTACCTCGCCTTCGCCGTCGTCCTGGGCGCCGGCATGAAGGGCATCGAGGAGGGCTACGAGCTGCCGCGCGAGGCCGAGGACGACGTCTGGTCGCTCACCGAGCGCGAGCGCAAGGCGCTCGGCATCACGCCGCTGCCGCGCAGCCTGTGGGACGCGATCGGCATCGCCGAGGACTCCGAGCTCCTCGCCGAGACGCTGGGTGAGCACGTCTTCGACTTCTTCCTGCGCAACAAGCGCGCGGAGTGGGAGGAGTACCGCACCCAGGTCTCCGCCTACGAGCGCGACCGGATGCTGCCGGTCCTCTGAGATGGCGGGTCCCCGCATCCTGGCCGTCGAGCACGAGGACTCCTGCCCGCCCGCCCTGTTCGGGGACTGGCTGGTCGGCGCCGGGTGCGTGCTGGAGGTGTGCCGGCCGTACGCCGGTGACGCGCTGCCGGCGCTGACGGCGTACGACGGGGTGCTCGTGCTGGGCGGGGAGATGGGTGCGAACGACGACGACGCACACCCGTGGCTGGCGCCGCTCAAGGCGGGCACCCGTGACGCGGTGGAGCACGGGACGCCGCTGCTGGGGATCTGCCTGGGGCACCAACTCGTCGCCGCCGCGCTGGGAGGCGTGGTCGAGCCCAACCCGCGCGGTCAGACCGTCGGGCTCCAACCGGTCGGCTGGACCGAGGAGGCGGCCGCGGACGACTGGGTCGGCGGGCACGTCGCGGGACGTCCCGGCGGCGTGCGGGCGATCCACTGGAACAACGACGTCGTGGTGACGCTCCCCGAGGGTGCCGTGGTGCTCGCGCGCTCGCCGGGTGGCGAGGTGCAGGTCGCGCGCTTCGGCCCGCGCGCGTGGGGCATCCAGGCCCACCCCGAGGCCGACGCCGGCATCATCCGGCGGTGGGTCGAGACCGACCGGGAGGACGAGGTGGCGCGCGGCTTCGACGAGGGGTCCGTGCTCGCGGCCATCGAGGAGGCGGGGCCCGCGCTCGCGGCGTACTGGCAGCCGCTGGCGGCCCGCTTCGCGGCCATCGCGGCAGCCCACACGGTGGAGGCGGGGCGATGAGCTCGAGTGGTTCCTACGTGCGCAAGGGGTTCGTCGACGGCGCCGCAGCCGCGCGCGGCATCGAGCGGCTCGGTGACGCCGGCCGTCCGCTGACCGACAAGCTCGCGGCGACCGCGGACCCCGACGCCGCCCTCGAGGGCCTGCTGCGCCTCGCCGAGGTGCTCGACGAGGACGTCGAGGGCGCGGGCCGCGAGATGCTCGCGGAGGTGGCCGACGACGAGGGCACGGCCATGCGGCTGTGCAGCGTGCTGGGCGCGAGCGCCGCCCTCACCCACCACCTCGTCCGCCACCCCGAGCACTGGCGCGAGCTCACCGACCCGACGCTGGGCACCACCCGCCCCCCGGCGTACGCCGTGCGCGAGGCGATGCTGACCGCCGTGGGCGCCGACCCCCACGCCGCCGAGCCGGTCGCGGGGCTGCCGGACGCGGAGGCGGTCGACGCGTTGCGGGTGGAGTACCGCCGGATCCTGCTGCGGCTCGCCTCGCGCGACCTCGCCCACCACGTCGGCATCGACGACGCCGCCGCCGAGATCTCCGACCTCGCCGCCGCGACGCTCGACGCAGCCCTGGCGATCGCCCGGGCGCGGGTGGGGGAGACCGCGCGCGCCGCGCGGCTCGCCGTGATCGCGATGGGCAAGTGCGGCGGCCACGAGCTCAACTACATCTCCGACGTCGACGTGGTCTTCGTCTACGAGCCCGCTGCCTCGGAGTCCGGGGAGGTCGACGACGGCACCGCGCTGCGGGCGGCGACACAGCTCGCCTCGCAGCTGATGCGGATCTGCTCCGACCACACGCGCGAGGGCACCATCTGGCCGGTCGACGCCAACCTGCGCCCCGAGGGAAGCCAGGGCCCGCTGGTCCGGACGCTGGCCAGCCACCAGGGCTACTACGAGAAGTGGGCCAAGACCTGGGAGTTCCAGGCGCTGCTCAAGGCCAGGCCGGTGGCCGGCGACCCCGACCTGGGCCGGCGCTACTGCGAGATGGTCGCCCCGCTGGTGTGGAGCGCGGCCGAGCGGGACGGCTTCGTCGCCGACGTCCAGGCGATGCGGCGCCGGGTGATCGACCACATCCCCGCCCACGAGGCCGAGCGCCAGCTCAAGCTCGGGTCCGGCGGGCTGCGCGACGTCGAGTTCGCGGTGCAGCTGCTCCAGCTGGTCCACGGACGGGCCGACACCTCCCTCCGCGAGGGCGCGACCCTCAGTGCGCTGGCCGCGCTGACGCAGGGCGGTTACGTCGGCCGCGAGGACGGCGAGCGGCTCCACGAGGCGTACTCCTTCCTGCGCACGCTGGAGCACCGCATCCAGCTGCACCAGCTCCGGCGTACGCACGTGGTCCCCGAGGACGAGGCCTCCCTGCGGCGGCTCGGTCGCTCGCTCGGCCACCTGTCGGAGCCGGCCGCGCAGCTCGACAAGCAGTGGCGCTACCACCGCCGCGAGGTGCGCCGGCTCCACGAGAAGCTCTTCTACCGGCCGCTGCTGGGCGCCGTCGCCAAGCTGGCGGGCCCCGAGGCCCGGCTGTCGCTGGAGGCCGCCGAGGAGCGCCTGGCCGCGCTCGGCTACGCCGACCCCCGGGCAGCGCTGCGCCACCTCGAGGCGCTGACCAGCGGGGTCTCGCGCACCTCCGACATCCAGCGGACCCTGCTGCCGGTGCTGCTGGAGTGGTTCGCCGACTCGCCCGACCCCGACGCAGGGCTGTTCGGGTTCCGCCGGATCAGCGAGAGCCTGGGGCGTACGCCGTGGTACCTCACGATGCTGCGCGACGAGGGGGAGGTCGCCCAGCGGCTCGCCGCCATCCTCGGCACGTCGCGCTACGCCACGGACCTGCTCGAGCGGGAGCCGCAGGGCGTGAAGATGCTGGGGGAGTCGCTCGTCCCGCTGAGCGCCGAGGCCGTGCTCACCGAGATGCAGGCGCTGGTCGAGCGGGCCGAGACGCCCGAGGCCGCGGCCGTCGCGGTGCGGGCCGTGCGCCGCCGCGAGCTGCTGCGCATCGCGTGCGGCGAGCTCGTGGCCGGCACCGACGTCGCCCTGGTCGGGCAGGGCCTGAGCCGGCTCACCGACGCGACCCTGCAGGCCACGCTCGACATCGCCACCGAGTCCGTACGCCGCCAGCGCGGCCTCGACGCCGCGCCGAGCCGGATCGCGGTCATCGCGATGGGACGCTACGGCGGGTTCGAGCTCTCCTACGGCAGCGACGCCGACGTGATGTTCGTGCACGAGCCGGTCGAGGGCGTCGAGGCCCAGACCGCGTCGTCCTTCGCGACGGCGGTGGTCTCGGAGCTGCGGCGGCTGCTGTCGCTGCCGGCCAGCGACCCGCCGCTGGAGGTCGACCCCGACCTGAGGCCGGAGGGCAAGAACGGCCCTATGGTGCGCACCGTGGAGTCGTACGCCGCCTACTACGCGAAGTGGTCGTCGGTGTGGGAGTTCCAGGCCCTGCTGCGCGCCGACGCGGTGGCCGGCGACGAGGCCCTGCGCGCCCGGTTCACCGAGCTGATCGACCCGCTGCGCTTCCCGGCCGACGGCCTGCCGGACGCCGACGTGGTGGAGGTGCGGCGCATCAAGGCCCGCGTCGACGACGAGCGACTGCCCCGGGGAGCCGACCGGCACACCCACCTCAAGCTCGGCCGTGGCGGGCTGGCCGACGTCGAGTGGACGGTCCAGCTGCTCCAGATGCGCCACGCGGGCCGGGTCGTGGAGCTGCGGACGCCGCAGACGCTCCCCGCCCTGGAGGCGGCCGCCGCGGCCGGGCTGATCACCGCGGAGGACGCCGGGACGCTCGCCGAGGCGTGGCGGCTGGTGAGCCGGGTCCGCAACGCCGTGACGCTCGTGCGGGGCAAGCCGTACGACCAGCTGCCGCGCGATGCTCAGGAGCGGGCCGCGGTCGCCGGGGTGCTGGGCTATCCGCAGGGCTCGTCGGACCAGATGGTCAACGACTACCTCCGCACGACCCGCCGGGCGCACGCGGTGGTGGAACGGGTGTTCTGGGAGTGAAGCGCATGACTTCACTCGTGACGGGATGAAGCAATGTTCTTCAATGTTGGACAAATGAAGCGATGACCTTCACGATAGGTGGATGACCGCCGTCGCCACCCTCATCGGGGACATCGTGGGCTCGCGAGCCTCGCAGGACCGGGGCGACCTGCACCAGCGACTGGGGAGCGTGCTCGCCGAGGTGAACGACATGGTCTCGCCCGTACGCCGTCTCTGGATCACCGCGGGCGACGAGTACCAGGGCACGTTCGCCACCGTGGGGGAGGCCGTGCGGGCCACGCTGCTCGTCCGGGTGCGGCTGTGGCCGACCTACGACGTCCGCCACGGCATCGGCTGGGGCGAGACCACGGTGCTGGACGAGGCGGGCATCGAGGACGGCCCGGGCTGGTGGGCCGCTCGCGCGGCGATCGACGCGGCCGAGCGCGCCGCCGACACGCCGGCGCAGAGGTGGCTGCGCACGGCGTACGTCGTGGCCGACGGGGCGGTGGGTGGTGCCGACCCCGCTCTGGTGAATGCCGGTCTGGTCCTGCGCGACGAGCGGGTCAGCGGCCTGTCGGAGCGCTCGGTGTCGGTGCTGCGTGGTCTGCTGTCCCACGAGACCCAGCGCGACCTCGCCGAAGCGCTGGGGATCAGTGCGTCCGCGGTGTCACAGCGGGTGCGCGCCGACGGGCTGGCGGCGATCGTCGCGGCCCACGACCTGCTGGCCCCGGAAGGAGACCGATGAGCTGGCTCGGGATCCTGCTGATCGGGTTCGCCGTCACCGACCTCACCCACGCGGTCCGCCGTACGCGCTACCTGCCCGAGTGCGTCGGCGCCCTCGCGGCGCTCGTCGTGGGGGTGCTCGCCGGGCTCACCTCCGGGCGCGACGTCGTCGCGCTGCTGGTGATCGCGGTCGTCGTCCTCCTCTGGGGGCTGACGGTGACGTGGGGCTTCGGCCACCCGGGGCCCAAGCCGGCGCGCGTGCCGCTCGGGCTCTTCGTCGTCGCGCTCGTCGCCGCGGTCGCGTGCTCGGGCCTCGCACCCGAGGCGGGCGGACAGCTCGGGCGCTGGCTCGACTCGGTGACGCTGCCGGCGCTCGAGGGCCTGGAGGCCGACCGCTTCCTGCTGCTGCTCGGCGCCTTCGCGATCCAGCTCTCCACGGGCAACGTGCTGGTCCGGCTGGTCCTCAAGTCCACCGGCACCATCAACCCGCGCGCCGACGGCCAGATGCCGCCGACGCAGCTCAAGGGCGGGCGCCTGCTCGGCCCGCTCGAGCGGGTCTTCATCCTCGCCCTCGCGCTCGGTGGCCAGGTCACCGCGGCCAGCGTGGTGGTGGCGGCCAAGGGGCTGCTGCGCTTCCCCGAGCTGTCCTCGCGCGACGAGCAGCAGACGGTCCACGAGATGACGGAGTACTTCCTGCTCGGGTCGTTCGCGTCGTGGCTGGTGGCGCTCGGGGCGTTCGTGCTGGTCTCGTGAGCGGCACCGCCGCCTTGGCCGCCTGGCCCGGATGTCGCGGTTCCCGTTGCCGGACTCGCGTCATGGCAGCACACTCAGTGCATGAGTGACCGGCGAACCACCCGCGCGCGGCGCCAGCGGCGACCATGGTCGATCTTCGGCGCGGTGTCCGCAGCCGTGCTGGGCGCGTGCGTCGTCGCGACGGTCCGGTCGAGTGGTGCTGCCGACGCGGGCGTCGTCCTGCTGGGCGGCCTGATCGTGACCGGCATCGCGGCAGCGCTCGTGTCCTCGGTCGTCTCGCCACCTCCTGACGGCGCCGGAACCGGACGCGCCATGACCGGCGGCTTCGAGGGCGGGAGCGTCGGCGACCTCAGCGGTGGCGGTGGTGGGGACTGCTGAGGGTGATGGCGTGGCCGCTGCTCCTGTGACGCAAGGAGGCGAGCTGATTCCTCTCCGGCCGGCGCGGCAGCCTCAGGCGCCTGCCCGGAGGGCTTCGGCGATCGCGGGGAGGACCATCTTGTAGGCCCGTCCGCTCAGGTGGAGGCCGTCACTGACGAAGGCGTCGGGCCCGAGGGGCGCGATGATGCGCTCTGCACGTACGACCTGGGTGCCGGCAAGGTCGCAGACGGAGATCGCGGCGTCCCGGTACTGGTCGAGGGCCGCGTTCGTCCGGTCGCCCGACCTTGTCAAGCGGGACTCGTCGACACCACGACGAGGTCGTCCTCCCGAACGCCCGCGCTGGTCGCCTGCACGATGAGGTCCAACGCGGAAGCGCCACCCTCCGCGGCGTTGCAGACCTCCGGACCCAGCACCGGCAGGTCGCGCCGGACCCTCGCGAGGTGGCTGTCCCCCAGGCACACGATGCGCATGGCGTCACGCTATCCGGGCTGTCGTCAGGCCACGTAGAGGTCGACACCGGGTGGCGCCTCGAGGATCATCCGGGCCTTCTCGGGGTGGATGCACTGGCGTGACCGGTAGCCCGCATGGGTCTTCCAGCGGTGATGTCGTCGGCCGAGGGGGCCGGAGTTGTGGCTGCCGGTCTGGTCCGGCGGAGGTTCTCGAGTGTCATCCCCGTGCTGGTAGGGGGTGGGGTGGTCGAGGTCGACTCTCCTGCTGGTGGAGGTGGCGAAGGTCCAGTAGTCGCCGCCGGTGACGAGGTGGATCTGGTCGCGGAGGGCCTCGGGGTGCTCGTAGGCGGTGCAGCGGACTCGGGACGAGAGGTCCTTGACCGGTTGCACCTTGACGGTGTGGTGGCGCAGGAGCTCGGCGAGGCGGGTGAGGGTGAGGGGGCCGAGGCCCTCGACCCGGGCCACGCCGTGGCCAGTGTGCAGGGCTGCTTCGTGGAGGTGGACGTGGAGCACGGCCTTCGGCTTCAGCGGGGAGAGGTCCATGTCGAGGAGAGCGCCGAGGGGGTCGGCTGGGAACGCGTACGCGCGAGAGGGGGGAGCCTCCGGCTGCCCGGGCACGGGCTCGGTCGCGGTCGCGGTCTCTGTCTCGGCGTGCTCGAGCAGCAGGGTGAAGAGCTCGGCGGGGCGGGCGAGCCAGCCGAAGGCCAGGGCGCGCAGCTCGTCGGGGTGGGCCTCGGGGTGACGGGGCGCGATGATCTCCGCGACGCGGTGCACGGTCGCGTCCACCGCGGTCGCGTCGCCGGCCTCGAGGCGGGCGATGAGGGTGCGCAGGCCGTGCTCGTCGGTGCGGCCGAGGCCGAGGTAGCGGCGGCGGCGCTCGTCCTCGCAGCGCTCCTCGTGGAGGTCGGGGTCGGCCTCGATGATCTTGGCCTCGGCGACCTGCAGCACCCGGCCGGCGGACTCGCGGGAGATCATCCGGGAGATGGCAAGGTCGACGACGCCGACGTTGTCGCGCGAGAGGTGGCGGGAGAGCTTCGCGATCCGGCGGGCGGTCCAGGGCTCGCACTCGCCGCGGCGGCAGACCGCCCAGGTCAGGGGGAGGCGGTGCTGGAGGTCGAGGACGTCGGCGTTGGAGGTGGCGGTGACGCCGGTGCTGCGGGCGAGGGCGATCTCACCGAGACAGAAGTCCTGCACGCCGGGGGTGCCGTCGCCCCCGAGCTGCCTGAGGACGTTTCCGCCCCGGCGGGCGACGTGCCCGTCGGGGCCTTCGGTGGGATCGGTGGAGTGGCTCGCCGCCCAGGCGGCAAGGACCTCGAGCTTGTGGACCTCGCCGAGCCGGGCGGTTCGTTCGGCCTCGGTCGCGGCGGCGAGGAGCCCGGTCGCGTCGAGGTCGGTGAGGTCGGTGGTCATGGGTCGATCCTAGGGAAGGCAACCGACAGTCTGACCTGCGCGGATGGATCTGTGGAGAACTGTTTTCGAACAGACGGTCGAGAGTCTCGACACGCCGCTCGCTGCGCTCGCGCGCGAGTTCAACCGGCTGTTGCAACGAGCCTCTTGTTGAGGGCCTGGCCGGGAGTCTGCCACTCGAGAGTCTTGCGTGGTCTGGTGTTGAGCTTTAGCGCGACGGCCTCGCAGTCGGTGTCGGTGA
>NZ_JACXYX010000022.1 GCF_014779655.1 Nocardioides ganghwensis | reverse complement strand
CCGATCACGACCCGACCCGATGTTGTCGCTGTGCTCATGCCTTCCTCCGATACTCGAACCACTGTGGTTGTCGAGCCGGGAGGGCAACGCTGCTTCGAGCTGGGCACACCCCTCTTGAGCCTCTCCTAGCCCTGGCGACGCCCGGGCAGCGCAGGCCAAATGAGAGCCACACGACCAGCGTGGGCAGCCGCGATGAGAGCGTCAGCCCGGGCGCCTGGACCGAGCCTCGCCAGGCACCGGTCCTGGGTCAATGGAACAAGCAGCCGCGATCAGCGCGCCCGGCAACTGCCGATGAGCGGGTTCCCCCACGGGTCACGGCGCGGCCCCGGGTTCACCCGTCCTCGAGTGAACCCTCGCCCTTGCCGGTGATGGTCCACACCTGACCCGGGCACCACTTCTCGGTGAGTTCAGCGAACACAGTCCCGCCCCCCAGACTCTCGCAGCCACTGGCAGGGAGGCACGCCACCGCCAAGCAGAGCAGCACCCTCTGTGATTGCATCCCGGCTCCTACCGATCGAGTCGCGGCCACAGTAGGTCCCAGCCATCGCCAACGTCGCGAAGTCCACCCCATCAGCCGAGCCGAAGCGGTCCCGGGCTCGTGTCTGCCGCGGTCCGCGCGGTCGGCGGGGTCGGCTCGAAGTCCACTCGCACCAGGTACGAGCGAGCTGCGAGCTAGGCGCCCGCCCACGTGTCCACGAGGTCCAGGCACCAGTCCATGTGCCTGCCCGGGTGCCCGACGAGGCAGCTCGCCGTGACGAGGCCGTACGCCGCGCGGTAGAGCACCAGCACCGCGGGGTCGTGGTCGAAGCGGCGTACGACGAGGTCGTCGAGGGCCGCCGTCGCCGCGGCGGCTCCGGGACCGAACATGTCCTGCAGGCAGGCGGCGACCGCCGCGTCGAAGGCCGGGTCGCCGAGAGTGGACACGTAGCCGAAGTCGAGCAGCCCCACCGGCCGACCGCTCTCGAGCAGGACGTGCACCGGTCCCAGGTCGCCGTGGACGAGCCGCGGGGGAACGGGCGGCACCGCTCGCAGTGCCTCCGCCATCCGCGCGGCCACGCCGTCGGCCAGGAGGTCGCCGAGCAGCTCCGCGCGACGCAGCACGAGGTCGGCCAGCGAGGCGCCGAACGGGACCGAGGGGTCGAACGGTCGCTCGCCGTCCGGCACGGGCAGGAGCGCCATGTCCGGGTGCACCGGGACCTGTGACAGACCGGCCAGCACGTCCACGACCGGTCCCGGTCCGAGGTCGTCCTCCGCGCGCCCCGGCAGCAGGGGGTGGACGGTGACCACGAGGCCGTCGACCTCGCCGACGTCGAGGATGCGGGGCACGGCCAGCTCTACGCCGGCCTCGACGAGGCCGTCGTGCACCGCGTCGTAGAAGGCGCGCAGCCGGTCGACCTCGACGCGCGGGCGCCGGTCCCACACCTTGACGACGCGCTCCTCGTCGAGGGCGGCCACCATGCCCTCCATGCCGCGCCCGACCTCGTGCGTGACGGGATAGCCGGCAGCACGCAGCCGATCGAGCTGGTCGGCGCCCACCGGGTGGGTGCTCACCCGACGACGTGCACGGACACGCCCGGCTCCCCGGGGAGGGTGAGCGTGCCGTCGGCCACCTCGGCCGGAGCACCGGCGAGAGTGGTGAGGGCGGTCTCGGGCCCCAGGGCGTGCGCCGGGAGGTCGACCGCGGCGCACGGGCGGCGCACGGCGTGGACGAGCAACGTCTGGTCGGGGTGCTCGCGCAGGAAGGTCATCGAGTCCTCCCCGGCGTGCAGCCAGCGCATCCCGCCGCGGCGCAGCGCGACGTGCTGGCGGCGCAGCGCGATCCAGCGGCGGTAGGCCTCGAGGGTCGGCTGGTCCCAGGTCTCGGGGTGGTCCCACGGGAAGGGCGTACGGGCGTGCTCGCCGTCGACCGCGGTCAGGCCGAGCTCGTCGCCCATGAAGACCACCGGCACGCCCGGCATCGTCATCTGCAGCGACAGCCCGACGAGGTGCAGGTCGCGTCCGCGGCCGTCGAGGTCGACGCGGCCGTCGGTGCCGCCGCCGGTGACCGTACGGAACCGCGGGGTGTCGTGGGAGTCGAGGTGCATGGTGGAGCCCTGCCAGGACGTCCACGGGATCGACCCGTGCACCTCGCGCATGGTGGCGACCGCCGCCGACGCCGGCAGGACGGGGATGTCGACGGGGAGGCCGAGGTAGTCCAGGCCGTGCGGCAGGCCCTCGCCGCCGGGGGCGCCCCCGTTGAGCCAGCACCACAGCGGCCGGGTGAAACCGGCGTAGTCCATGGTCCCGTGCCAGCCGGGGCCGGTGAGGTCGGCGGTCGCGTCGTGGCCGTGCTCGGCGAGCAGCCATGCGTCGGGCGACACGTCGCGGATGGTGCGCCGGATCTCCTGCGCGACCTGGTGGGCGAGGTCGTCGGCGCCGAAGCGGCCGGTCATGTTGGCGACGTCGACGCGCCAGCCGTCGAGGCCGCGGCGCAGCCAGTGCGCGACCACGGAGTCGGGACCGGAGTAGAGCCGGCGCGCCATCTCGGCCGACGTGTGGTCGAGCTTGGGCAGGCTGGGGATGTCGAGCCAGGCGGCGTAGCCGTGGGGGTACTCGTCGGAGAAGCGGTAGAACGAGCGCTCGGGCGAGGACGGGTCGGCGAGGGCCCGCTCGAACCAGTCGTGGTGCTCGCCGGTGTGGTTGGTCGTCAGGTCGCCGACCAGGCGCAGGCCGTGGTCGTGGACGGCCCCGGCGAGGCGCTCGAGCGCCTCGTCGCCGCCGAGCAGCGGGTCGACGCGGTCGAAGGAGACGGCGTCGTAGCGGTGGGTGGACCAGGCCTCGAAGACCGGGGTGAGGTAGAGAAGGGTCGCGCCCAGCAGGTCGAGGTGGTCGAGGTGCTCGGCGACCCCGTCGAGCGTCCCGCCGTACCACTGGTACGGCACGTCCGGTCCCTTGTGCACCACGGGCTGGTCCCACTCGCAGGGGATCGCCCAGTCCGGGACCGGGGCGCCGGTCTCGGTGCGGCCGAAGCGGTCGGGGAAGACCTGGTAGCCGATCTCGTCGGCGACCCAGTCGGGCAGCAGGTGCTCGGTGCTGATGCGGAAGTCGCCGGCGTCGGCGACGTCGCGCGCGTGCACGCCGGTCGCGGTGAGCCACCGGTAGTCCGACGGTCCGCGGGACACCAGGAAGCGGTAGGACGTCACCCGGTTGACCAGTCGCAGGCCCACCTCCCACCACGCGCCGGCGGCGTCCTCGGAGACCTGCTCGGCGTTGCTGACCGCGGGCTCGCCGTCGCGCACGGCGCGCAGCACCACCCGGCTCGCCCCGGGCGATCCGTCGGCGGCGTGAGGCACCCGTACGCGCAGGGTCACCTCGCCGCCGAGGCGCGCGCCGGCGCCGTGGACGTACGTCGGGGAGCCGTCGTGGTGCGGGTCGAGCGGGTGGGGCACTCCGGCCACGCGGATCAGCCCTTCACACCGCCGGCGGTGATGCCGCCGACGATGAACCGCTGGAGGTAGAGGAAGAGCAGCACCACGGGGATCGCGGTGAGGATCGAGCCGGCGGCGAAGACGCCGAGGTTGTTGGAGCGGTCGGCGTCGATGAGTCCGTAGAGACCGGTCGCGAGGGTCTTGTTGCCGGAGTCGCGCAGGAAGATGGAGGCCATGAGGAACTCGCCGATCGTGCCGACGAAGACCAACAGGCCGCAGACGGCGAGGATCGGGCGCACGAGCGGCAGGATGATGCGGAAGAAGACCTGCACGTGGCTCGCGCCGTCGATCATCGCGGCCTCGTCGAGCGACATCGGGATCGAGTCGAAGAAGCCCTTGATGAGCCACACCTGGCCCAGCGAGCCGCCGCACATCATCAGGATGTAGCCGGCCAGGGTGTCCAGGCCGATCGCCGGGATGACCGCCCCGAGGTCGGTGAACATCAGGTAGAGCGCGACCGCGGCGAGGAACTGCGGGAACATCTGGATCAGCAGCAACGCCAGCAGGCCGCCACGGCGGCCCTTGAAGCGGAACCGGCTGAAGGCGTAGGCCGCCAGCGCGCTGAACAGCAGCTGGACGAAGACCACGACGACGCACACGATGATGCTGTTGCGCGCCCAGGTGCCGTAGGGCTGCTCGTCGAGGAGCTGGGTGAAGTTGGTGAGGCTGAACGTCTGCGGGATCAGCGTGGACGTGACCACGTTGCCCAGCGGGTTGAGCGCGGCCGAGATCAGGTAGGACACCGGGAAGAGCGCCCACACGACCGCGACGACGCCGACGAGGTGGCGCCAGCCGATCTCGCGGAACCAGCGGCCGGCACTCAGCTTGACCTTCGGCGCGGGGTCGCCGCCGCGTCGTCGACGCTTGCGTTCGGTGACGACGGTCGCGCCGGCGAGCGGTCCCTGGACATCGGTCATGTCAGTTCACATCCTCGAGCGAGCGGGTGGCACGGAACTGGAGCGCGGCGATCAGGCCGGTGACGACGAACAGCACCACGGAGACGGCGGCCGCGAACCCGATCTGGACGCCACCCGCGCCGAAGGCGAGCCGGTAGGTGTAGCTGATCAGGATGTCGGTGCCGCCCGCGGTGGGGTTGTCCGGGGTGAAGGGGCCGCCACCGGTGAGCAGGAAGATGGCGCCGAAGTTGTTGAAGTTGAAGGCGAACGTCGCCACGAGCAGCGGCGCCACGGTGACGAGCAGCAGCGGCAGCGTGATCCGACGGAAGCCGGCGAAGCCGCCCGCGCCGTCGATCGTGGCGGCTTCCTTCAGCTCGTCCGGGATGGCCTGGAGGGCTCCGGTGCTGACGAGGAACATGTAGGGGAAGCCCATCCACAGGTTCGTGAGGAGCACCGCGATCTTGGCGGTCGTCGCACCGCCGAACCAGTTGATGTCGAGCCCGGTGATGTCGTTGATCAGGCCGAAGTCCTCGTTGTAGAAGCTCGACCAGAGCAGCAGGGAGATGAAGCCCGGGATCGCGTACGGGAGGATCAGCAGGGCCCGGTAGATCTTCTGCCCGCGCACGCGCGAGTCGTTGAGCGAGATGGCGAAGAACAGCCCGAGCAGGAACGTGCCGATCACCGAGAAGGTGGCGAAGACGACCGTCCACACGAAGATGCCGAAGAAGCTGCTGCTGATCCGGCTGTCGGTGAAGATCCGCTCGTAGTTGCGCCAGCCGACGTTGGCCGTCCACGACTGGTCGGACAGGCGCTGGCCCTCGTCATCGACGAAGAACTCCCGGTCACCCTGCTGCTCGGCCGTGTAGACGGTGTCGGTGGTGGTGTCGGTGATCGTGTCGGCGTCCTCGTCGTAGACGAGCGTCGGGGCACCCTCGAAGGCCTCGCTGGTGCCGTCGCGCACGATGAAGTTGCCATTGTCGGTGGGGACGGCGATCTCGTCGAGCGCGTCCGCGGCGGCGCTGACCTGACGGATGTCGAGGACGGTGAAGCCCTCGATCGCGGTGACGCGACCGTTGTCGACGGTGACGCCGTCCGGATCCTCCTCGAGCCCGTCCTCGGTGCCCTCGAAGACGGTCTCGGGATCGCTCTGCGGCACCAGGAAGTAGGTGAAGGGCCCGGACTCGGGGTCACCGTCCGTGGCGATGGTGAGGTTGTACTGCGGCGAGTCGTCGGACCGCACCACCGACGACCCGACGATCCGGTCGACGGTCGTCTGCTTGTCGTTGCGGGTGCCGTCGCCGTAGTTGGTGAACGAGGTCTGCGCGGTCAGGAAGATCGGGTAGACCACGAAGAGGGCGAGCATCAGCGTGCCGGGCACGAGGTACTTCGCCGGCAGCGCGCGCCCGGTGGCGTACGTCGCGACCAGGATCACGGTGACCACCCAGATCCCGACGAGGAACGTCCAGGATCGCTCGCCCACCAGGGCGGGCGTCAGCGCGATCGCGGTGCCGATGACGACGCCGAGGAAGAGCACCTTGACGAGGAGTGCGGGGATCCCGTCGCGGCCGGGCTTGGTGAACCCGAAGCGGGACCCGCCGTCCGCGTCGGGGTCCTTCTGGTTGTCGATCGTGTCGCGCAGGTCCGCCATGTCAGCTGCCCTTCAGGGTCCGAGCGGGGCCGGGTAGGACTGGGTGGGCCTCGACGAGGCCGGGTGTAGCACGGAGGCTGGGCGGGGCACCGGTGGGCGGCGACGGCCGCCCACCGGGGTTCCCCCTGGGCTCAGCCCGCGTCGGCGATGTTCTTGTTGATGGTGTTGCCGGCGGACTTGATGGTCGCGACCGGGTCCTTGCCGCTGACGATGGCGGAGTACGCCTTGCCGAGCGGCTCCCAGACCGAGGCCATGGCCGGGATGGCGGGCATCGGGGCGGCAGCGTTGGCGGCCTCGGTGAAGACCGTCAGGTCGGGGTCGTCGACCTGCTCCTGCACGGCCGTCATGGCGGGCGGCAGCTGGGTGCCCTCGAAGAGGGTCATCATCGCCTCTTCGCTGTTGACGCCGTTGTTGACGAACTCCTGCGCGATGTCCTTGTTCTTGCCGTTGGCGGCGACCATGAACGCCTGCGCTCCCATGAACGGCTCAGCGGGCTCCTGGCCCTCGAAGCCGGGCACGGGCTGGATGGCGTACTCGAAGCCGGCCTTCTTGACGTCGGCCAGGGCCCACGGACCGGAGACGAGGAAGGCGGCCTTGCCGCTGGTGAACAGCGCGATCGAGTTGTCGCCGCTGATCGAGGTGCGCAGCACGTTGGCCTTGGCGAGGCGGGAGATCTCCTGGGCCGCCTTGACGGACCCCTCCTTGCCGATGCCGACGTCCTGGGCGTCGTAGCCCGAGCCCTCGTCGTAGGCGAAGATGTAGCCGCCGAACGAGGTCAGGATCGGCTCCATGTGGTAGGCGTCGCCGAGCTGGCCGACCGGGAGGTTGAGCGCGGAGTCGACCTCGCCGGCCTTGACGGCCTTCTGGCCGGCGGCTATGGCCTCGTCCATGCTCGCGGGCTCGTCGGGGACGACGTCGGCGTTGCGGTAGAGAGCGAGCGCCTCGATGCCGTAGGGGACGCCGTAGAGCTTGCCGTCGTACGTCGTGGCCTGGACCGCCTTCTCGGAGTAGCCGGACAGCTCGTCGGGGGTCAGGTTGAGCGGCTCGATCGCGCCGTTCTGGACGAGGTTGCCGATCCAGTCGTGGGCGCCGACGACCACGTCGGGGCCGTTGCCGGCCGCGTCCGCGGTCACGAAGTTGCCCTGGAGGTCCTCGGAGATGGCCTGCACCTTGACGTTGATGCCGTTGGACTCGCCGAAGGACTCCGCGACCTCCTTGACGGCGTCGATCTTGAGCGAGTCGGTCCAGACGAGGAGGTCGGCGTCGCCGCCGTCCCCGCCGTCGGGATTGGCGCTCGAGGTGTTGTCGGAGCCGGACGGCTCGGAGCTCGAGCCGGATCCGCCGCCGCAGGCGGCGGCGGTCATGACGAGCACCATCGCGGCCGCCGGGCCGAGGGTGCGGGCGAATCTGCGCATAGGTGGTTCCTCTTCAGAAGTGCGGCAGGTGTGAGGGTCGCCACACGGTAGCAGCGCATTTGCAAGAACGGGAAGACGCTGCAACTTTTTTCATGAGGGATCCCCGCGGAGTGGTCCTCGTCACTAAGGTGTGGTCGTGACCATCAGGCTGAGCGAGATCGCCGAGCGCTCCGGCGTGAGCATCAGCACGGTCAGCCGCGTCCTCAACGAGCGGCCCGGCGTGAGCCAGCAGACCCGCCGCCAGGTCCTGACCG
Organism: Nocardioides ganghwensis; assembly: GCF_014779655.1. Taxonomy (GTDB): domain Bacteria; phylum Actinomycetota; class Actinomycetes; order Propionibacteriales; family Nocardioidaceae; genus Nocardioides; species Nocardioides ganghwensis. The sequence goes on along the minus strand of NZ_JACXYX010000022.1, from coordinate 52,459 downwards.
CGATCGACGTGCTCGGCTACGACCGACCCGTACGACTGCGCCCGCGGGCGGGGGGCCTGGTCGGCCTGGTCATCCCCGAGCTCCAGAACCCCTTCTTCCCGCGGCTGGCGCACCACCTCGAGATCCACCTGTCCCGCACGGGCCTGTCGACGGTGCTGTGCAGCCAGACGCTGGGCGGCATCCACGAGGACGACTACGTCGCGATCCTGATGGAGCACTCCGTGGCCGGCATCGTGTTCGTCTCGGGGGTGCACGCCCTCGTCGACAGCGACCCCGCGCGCTACCAGCGCCTGATGGACCTCGGCCTGCCGATCGTCCTGGTCAACGGCGCCCTCGCCGGCCTGGACGCCCCCTGCGTCTCGACCGACGACGTCGCCTCCGTCCAGCTCGCGGTGCAGCACCTCGAGCACATGGGCCACCGCCGCATCGGGGCGGCGCTGGGCCAGCTGCGCTACGTCCCGGCCCAGCGCAAGCGGAAGGCGTTCCTGGAGATCGTGACCGAGCGCGGCCTGGTGCCCGACGACCTCGACGCCGAGGACCTGGTCGAGACCACCGCGTACTCGGTGCAGGGCGGGCAGCGGGCCGCCGACGCCCTCATCGACCGGGGCGTGACCGGCATCGTGTGCGGGTCGGACGTGATGGCCCTGGGCGTGATCCGCGCCGCGCGCCGGCGCGGGCTGCGCGTGCCAGAGGACCTGTCGGTGGTCGGCAGCGACGACAGCCAGATGATGGAGTTCGCCGACCCGCCGCTCACCACCGTACGGCAGCCCGCCGAGGCACTCGCCCAGGCGGCGAGCCTCGAGATCGCCGAGCAGATCGCGGGGTCCAAGCCGCACGCGGGCGAGGTGCTCCACCGCCCCGAGCTGGTCGTACGGGGCTCGACGGCCGCGGCGCCGGAGCCGCTCAGCCCAGGGCGGCCACGATCTCGTTGACCTTGTCCTTGGCGTCGCCGAAGAGCATCTGGGTGTTGTCCTTGAAGAACAGCGGGTTCTGCACCCCGGCGTAGCCCGTGGCCATGGAGCGCTTGAACACCACGACGTCCTTGGCGTTCCAGACCTCCAGCACCGGCATGCCGGCGATCGGTGAGCCGGGCTCCTCCTGGGCGGCCGGGTTGACGGTGTCGTTGGCGCCGATGACGAGCACGACGTCGGTCTCCGGGAGGTCGTCGTTGATCTCGTCCATCTCGAGCACGATGTCGTAGGGCACCTTCGCCTCGGCGAGGAGCACGTTCATGTGGCCGGGCAGCCGGCCCGCGACCGGGTGGATCCCGAACCGGACGTCGACGCCCTTGTCGCGCAGCTTCCTCGTCATCTCCGCGACGGGGTACTGCGCCTGGGCGACCGCCATGCCGTAGCCGGGCGTGATCACCACCGACGAGGCGTGGGCGAGGAGCTCGGCCACGTCGTCGGCCTGGATCTCGCGGTGCTCGCCGTAGTCGCGGTCCTCGCCCGCGGACCCGCCGTCGGAGCCGAACCCACCGGCGATGACGCTCACGAACGAGCGGTTCATCGCCTTGCACATGATGTAGCTCAGGATCGCACCGGACGAGCCGACCAGCGCGCCGGTGATGATGAGCAGGTCGTTGCCGAGCATGAAGCCCGCGGCGGCCGCCGCCCAGCCGGAGTAGCTGTTGAGCATCGACACGACCACCGGCATGTCCCCGCCGCCGATCGCGGCGACGAGGTGGAAGCCGAGGACCAGGGCGAGCGCGGTCATCACCAGGAGCGGGACGATGCCGACCCCGTCGCCGTCGTCGCCCTCGACGAGCGCGAACCACACGCCCAGCGCCACCGAGGCGACGATGATCGCCAGGTTGAGCCAGTGGCGGCCCGGCAGCGTCAGCGGCGCGGACTTCATCCGCGCGCTGAGCTTGAGGTTGGCCACGATCGAGCCCGTGAAGGTGATGGCGCCGATGAAGACGCCGATGAAGACCTCGACGTCGTGGACGGTGTCGTGGCCGGCGCCGTGCTGGAGGTAGGAGTTGAGGCCCACGAGGACGGCGGCGAGACCGACGAAGGAGTGGAGCAGCGCGACGAGCTCGGGCATCCCGGTCATCTCGACGGTGCGCGCGCGCCACGCCCCGATGACGGCGCCGATGCCCATCATGGCGGCCACCACCAGCACGGCCACGCCCAGCGAGGGCGCGTCGGTGGTCAGCTCGTTCTGCTGCGCCATCAACAGGACCGTGGCGACCAGGGCCAGCGCCATGCCGCCCATCCCGAGGATGTTGCCCTGCTTGGCGGTCTCGTGCCGCGCGAGGCCCGCGAGCGCACCGATGAAGCACAGCGCCGCGATGATGTAGGCACCCTGGATGAAGCCGTAGAGGTGCTCCGAGGTGAGGAAGTCGGTCACGGGTCAGCCCTTCCGGAACATCTGGAGCATCCGCAGCGTCACGAGGAAGCCACCGAAGATGTTGATGCTGGCGACGAGCACGGCTACCGCTGCGAGGACGAGGATCAAGGCGTTGCTGGCCGTGCCGACCTGGAGGATCCCGCCGACCAGGATGATCCCGGAGATGGCGTTGGTCTCGGCCATGAGGGGCGTGTGGAGGGCGTGCGCCACGTTGGAGATGACGTAGTAGCCCGCGACCACCGCCAGCGCGAACACCGTGAAGTGACCGAGGAACTCCCCGGGCGAGAAGGCCGCGAGCAGCGCGAACAGCACGCTCGCCAGGCCGGCGGCGTACCACTTGCGGCGCGGGTCCGGCGGCACCTTCTCGGCCGCCGGCTCCTTCTCGGCCGCCCCTGGTCCGGCCGCCGCCGGTGCCGCGGAGACCTGGACGGGGGGCGGCGGCCACATGACCTCCGCACCCGTCCCCGCCGTCGCGTCCTGCCCGGCACGGGTGACGGCGATGCCGCGCTGGACCACGTCGTCCATGTCGAGCGTCAGCACACCGTCCTTCTCCGGCGTGAGCAGCTTGAGGAGGTTGACGATGTTGGTGCCGTAGAGCTGGCTGGTCTGGGCGGCCAGGCGACCGGCGAGGTCGGTGTAGCCGAGGACGGTGACACCGTTGGCCGTGACCACGCGCTCGTCCTTGACCGTGGCGGCGACGTTGCCGCCGTTGGCCGCGGCCATGTCGACGATCACCGAGCCGGGCCGCATCGCCGCGACCGTCTCGGCCGAGATGAGCTGCGGCGCGGGGCGGCCGGGGATCAGCGCGGTGGTGATGACGATGTCGGCTGCGCGCGCCTCCTCGTCGTACATCGCCGCGGTGGCGGCCTCCTGCTCGGCGGTCATCTCCTTGGCGTAGCCGTCCGAGCTGACCTCCTGCTCCATGTCGACCGTGACGAACTGCGCGCCCATCGACTCGACCTGCTCGGCCACCTCGGGGCGTACGTCGAACGCGCGGACGATCGCGCCCAGCGAGCCCGCGGCGCCGATGGCGGCGAGGCCGGCGACACCCGCGCCGACGACGAAGACACGGGCCGGCGGCACCTTTCCGGCCGCGGTGACCTGGCCGGTGAAGAGCCGGCCGAACTCGTGGGCGGCCTCGATCACCGCGCGGTAGCCCGCGACGTTGGCCATCGACGACAGCACGTCCATCGACTGCGCCCGCGAGATCCGCGGCACCGCGTCCATCGCGAGCGCGGTCACGCCCTGGGCGGCGAGCCGCTCGACGAGCTCGGGGCTGCGGCCCGGCGCCATCAGGGCGATGACCGTGGCGCCCGGGCGCAGGCGCGCGATCTCCTCGTCCGTGGGGGCGTTGACCTTGACCACGACGTCGCTCGACCACACCTCGTCGGCGGCGACGACCGCGATGCCCGCGTCGGCGTACGCCGTGTCGGGCTGGTCGGCCGCCTCTCCCGCGCCCCGCTCGACCACGACGACGTAGCCCAGCGCGGCGAGCTGCGACGCCGTCTTCGCCGTCGCTGCGACGAGGGTCTCACCGGGTCGTGACTCACGTGGGATGCCGATGCGCACTGCGTGCCTCCTGGGTGGGGGCTCGGGTCCGGGTCGGGACCTGAGCGGCGTGCGGGCCGGGCACAACGTATCGAAAGGAGGCTGCGCGTCACCTGTGTCTCATGTGGCACGCGTCACGTGTCGCGTGCTCAGGCCGGCTGCCACATGGAGAACCGGGGGCCGTCGTCGGGGAGGGTCAGCGTCCCGTCCGCGTCCGCCCGGACGTCCTCGGTCCCTGCGATCCCGACGAGCTCCCGGCCGAAGGCGGCCGCCGGGAGGCGTACGACGTCGTGTGCCGACCGCGCGGCGTGCACGAGGACCCGACCCTCCGGGGCCTCGCGCAGGAAGGTGACGGCTCCCGCGGCGACGTTGACCCACCGCAGCCCACCGTGGCGGAGGGCCGCGTGGTCGGCGCGGGCACCGAAGAGCGCCCGGGTGGTCGCGAGCCTCCTGTCGTCCCACTGGCTGGTGTCGTGCCACGGGAACGGGCGCCTGCCGTCCTCGCCGTTCGTGCCCTTCTGCCCGATCTCGTCACCGGCCCACAGCATCGGGATCCCCGGCATCGAGGCGAGCAGGCCGAAGGCGACTGTGACGAGCGCGTCGTCGCCGAGGAACGTGGCGATCCGCGGCACGTCGTGCGACCCGACCAGGTTGAGGGCGTGGGCGGTGGCGCGCCACGGCTGCGCGGCCGAGAAGGCCCGCATCGTGTCCACCATCGCGGTGCCGGGGAAGCTGGGAAGCGGGGTGAAGGGGCCCGGCTCGAACCGGATCTCCTCGGGCGGCTTCAGCCACTGCCACAGCGGACGGGCGAAGCCGGCGTAGTTCATCACGCCGTGCCACCCGTCCCCTGCGAGGTCGTGCGACGCGTCGTGGGAGTGCTCGGCCAGGAGCAGCGAGTCCGGGTCGGCCGCCGCCATCGTGGCACGGATGGCGGTGGCGACCTCGTGGTTGAGGTCGGTCGCGCCGAGACGGCCCGTCATGTTGGCGACGTCGATGCGCCACCCGTCGAGGCCGCTGGGGCCGAGCCACCTCGCCACGGTCGACGTCGGGCCCTCGTAGAGGGCGGCGCGCAGGCCCGCGTCACGGTGGTCGAACTTGGGGAGGGAGCGGTACCCGAACCAGCAGACGTAGTCGTCCGGGTGCCTCGTGAAGACGAAGTAGCCGGCCTCCGGCGAGGTGGCGTCGGCCAGCGCACGCTGGAACCAGTCGTGCGCGTCGCCGCAGTGGTTGGTGGTGAGGTCGCCCATCAGCCGCATGCCGCGGCGGTGCACGTCGTCCGCGAGCCGGGCCAGGGCGGAGTCACCGCCGAGCAAGGGGTCGACCCGGTCGAACGTCGAGGCGTCGTAGCGGTGGTTGGAGCGGGCCGGGAAGAACGGCGTGAGGTAGACGGTGTTGGCACCCAGCGACGCGATGTGGTCGAGGTGGGCGCGGACGCCGTCCAGGTCCCCGCCGTAGTACTGCAGGGGCGTCTCGGGACCACTCCCGACGACGGGGTCGTCCCACGCCTGCGGGACGGCCCAGTCGGGGGCGGGCCGGTCGACGGACTTGTCGAACCGGTCGGGGAAGACCTGGTAGAGCACGGCGTCGGCAGCCCACGCCGGCGGCGGCGCGTACGTGGAGATGCGAAAGTCCTCGGCGTCGGTCACGTCCCGCTGGAAGGCGCCCGCCTGGTTCAGCCACTGGTAGCCGTGGGGCACACCGTCGAGGAGCCAGCGGTAGCTGACGACCGGGTTCTCGACGACGAGGTCGCCCCGCAACCAGATCTCCTGGTCGGTCTCCCGGTCGACCGTTGTCTCGACGAGGACCTGCTCGCCGTCGATGCTGCTGCGGAGCAGCGCCTGCGTCACGCCGCTTGCCCGTGGCACACGCAGGAACACCGAGACCTCGTCCCCGAGGTCAGGCGTCAGGTCCGAGACGTACGTCGCCGAGCCGTCGTGATGGGGGGTGTCCCACAGGTGCGCCATGTCGGCAACGCGATGCGTCAGTGCGCGACGCCGTAGAGCCGGTCGCCGGCGTCGCCGAGACCGGGGACGATGTAGCCCTTGTCGTTGAGCTTCTCGTCGAGGGCCGCGGTCACGACGGCGACGGGGACGTCGAGGTCCTCGAGTCCCTTCTCCAGGTTCGCGACGCCCTCGGGCGCGGCGAGCAGGCAGATCGCGGTGATGTCGTCGGCGCCGCGGTCGGTGAGGAACCGGATCGCGGCCGCGAGCGTGCCACCGGTCGCGAGCATCGGGTCGAGGACGTAGCACTGGCGCCCGGACAGGTCCTCGGGCAGCCGCTCGGCGTAGGTCGAGGCCTCGAGCGTCTCCTCGTTGCGGACCATGCCGAGGAAGCCGACCTCGGCCGTCGGCAGCAGGCGCATCATCCCGTCGAGCATGCCGAGCCCGGCGCGGAGGATCGGGACGACCATCGGCTTGGGCTGGGCGAGGTAGACGCCCGTGGTCGGTCCGACGGGGGTGGTGATGTCCATCGGGGCGACGCGCACCTCGCGGGTCGCCTCGTAGGCCAGCAGGGTGACCAGCTCGTCGGTCAGTCGCCGGAAGGTCGGCGAGTCGGTGTCCTGGTCTCGGAGGACGGTGAGCTTGTGGGAGACGAGGGGGTGGTTCACCACGTGCAGGCGCATGGGGGCCACCCTAGTGGGGAGGCCGGGCGCCGAACGAGACACCGAAGAAGGTTGGCGCACCCGGGGCTTTCTGCGACATTGGTGGAGGGAGGTCAGATGTCCGAGCAGCACGGCGAGGTGGACTTCGCGCTGGCCGCGTTCCTGGAGGACGGGGACTGGCAGGTGCAGGAGATCGCCTCGCCCGCCTACGACTCGATCGAGTCGTTGAGCCACGCCCTCCGCCAGGTCTCCGGCGAGGACGGGGCCGTCGGGATGGTCGCCGTCGACGAGGACTTCTTCGTGCTCGTACGCGTCACCGGGGCACGGACGCGCGTGCTGCTCTCCGACGTGACCGCAGCCGACCAGTGGGAGCTGGCCCAGTCGGCCATCGACTTCCTCGGTCTGCCTCCCCCGGAGGACGACGACGTGGAGGTGCCCGCCGGCGACCTCGACCTGCTCGGCGACCTCGGGCTGCACGCGATCGACCTGGGTGCCCTGCTCGACGACGTCGAGCTCTACCCCGACGAGATGCTCTCCGACATCGCCCGTCGCCTCGGGTTCGGCGAGCTCTTCGACGACGCCGTGGGACTCACCTCCGCATGACGAACACCCCACGACGTTCTTCTCCTCCGCTCCGCTCCCCCGAACAACGCCGCGGGGACCCCGGGTGAGGTGGGAAGCACCGATGCGCCTGGCCCTCGCCGAGGCGCAGGCCGCGCTGGCCGCCGACGACGTGCCGGTCGGCGCCGTGGTCCTCGACGAGACCGGCACGGTCATCGGCACCGGACACAACACCCGCGAGGCCGACGCCGACCCCACCGGTCACGCCGAGGTGGTGGCCCTGCGCGCGGCGGCGGCGGCCCGCGGCGAGTGGCGGCTGACCGGCTGCACGCTCGTCGTCACCCTCGAGCCGTGCACGATGTGCGCCGGCGCGCTCGTCCTCGCCCGCGTGGACCGCGTGGTCTTCGGGGCGTACGACGACAAGCTCGGCGCGGTCGGCTCGCTGTGGGACGTCGTACGGGACCGCCGCCTCAACCACCGGCCCGAGGTCGTGGCGGGAGTGCTGGCCGAGGAGTCGGCGGCCCTGCTCGACGGCTTCTTCGCCCGCCACCGCTCGCAGGAGGTCCGATGACGACCGTACGCCGCGCCGGCGTCGCCGACGCCGAGGTGCTCGGCCAGCTGCTGTGGGACTTCAACACCGAGTTCGACACCGAGACCGACGACGCCGACGTGCTGGCCGCCCGGTTCGCCCGGCTGCTGGACCTCCCGGAGATCGTCGTGGTGCTGGCCGAGGACGAGGCGGGCGAGCCGGTCGGCTTCGCGCTGGTCAGCTTCCGACCGGCCATCTGGTTCGACGGCCCGGTCTCGCAGCTCGAGGAGCTCTACGTGGTGCCCGCGCTCCGGTCGCACGGCATCGGCACCGAGATCCTCGGCCTGTGCCGGAGCCTCGCGCGCGACCTCGGATCGCCGGAGATGCACATCGGCGTCGACGAGGTCGACGTCGACACCCGGCGCTTCTACGAGCGTCACGGCTTCGTCAACATCGAGGAGGGCGTCGACTACCGGATGCTCTACTACGTCGGCCCGACGAGCCACTGACGGTCCGCGCCCTTCACTCGCGCACTGCCGGGAGCTCCTCGCGCGCGGCACGCAGCCGGCCGAGGTCGATCTCGGGCACGCCCTCCCGCGCAGCACGGTCGAGGAGGGCGTCGACCTGCTCGTGGAGGCGCACCACGGTGTCGGGGGCTGCCACCCGAGCGATCCGCGCGGCCAGCCGCAGCGACGCGTGCACGACGGCGGGGTCGCCGGCGGCGTAGTTCCGCAGGTCGTCGAAGACGAGGTCGACCAGCGCGGTCCCCGACGGGACCGGCCAGATCACCCTCACGACGCCCTCGCCGTCGGCCCACCCCGCTCCCGGCGCGGGGTGCCGCATCGCCGGGACGAGCCCGGATGCCAGCTCCTCGACCACGTTGCGGGCCGTGTAGGGGTCGTTCGTCGACGGCGAGACCGCGCGCACCGCCATCTCGAGGAGCTGCTGCACCGCGAACCCCACGTCCTGGGCGGGGGTGCGGGTGTCGCCGATGTGGACGTGCTCGACGACGAGACGACTCATCGCCTCCGCGCCCCGGACGCGGGCGAGGGGCTCTCCTGCCATCACGTGGGTGCCCGGCGCCACCGTGAGCTCGGCGACGCCCACGCCCTCGGCCGCCCGGGCGAGCGTCGGAGCATCGATGGACGTGACGTACCCCGCCCGCGGGGCGAGGACGACGGCGTCCGCCGCGCCGAGCGGGCCGGCCGCGACGCGGTCCTCGGCACCGGAGCCGTACACGGCGTCGACCGCCCGCTCGAGCTCGGTGCGGACGCGCCGGATGAGGGTGGAGACCTGGATGACGTCGGAGATGTGGTGCAGGAAGTAGACCAGGGCGGCGACACTCGCCAGAGCCAGCACGAGCGCCCCGTACACCGCCACATGTGGCACGAACGTGATGCCGTCGGTGGCGTCCTGGACCCGCCGCATCACCATCAGGCAGTAGACGAAGGTGGCGACGAAGAGTCCGAGCACCCGCTGGTTGCTGCGGTCGGCCATGAAGTTGCGCACCAGTCGTGGGCCGTACGTGGACGACGCAGTGGCGATGACCGACATCGTGATGGAGAAGGTGGTCGCCGCGACCGCGAGCACCGAGCCGCCGACCGCGACGAGGATGCCGCGGCTGCCCTCGACGCCGAGCAGGAAGGAGTCCGGGAGCACGTCGAGGGCGCGCTCGTCGAGCCAGAGGTCGACCCAGATCACGCCTTGGGCGACCAGCACCGCACCGAGGACCATGAGGCCGGGGACGAACCACATCGACTCCCGCAGCGGGGAGAACCTCGACGACCTCATGTGGCCACCCTAGGAGCGGGTGTGTCGAGACCCCGTCCGCACGCCCCACGCTGTGCCGCGCACGTTCGGCGGTCCTGGCCCTCGATCTCGCGCGACGGGGTCAGCTTCCGTCGCACGTGCGGAGGTCGGTGCCTCAGCCGGAGAAGGCCCTGACCTCCTCCGCCAGGCACTCCTCGAGCTCGGCGAGGTCCGCGACCGCGCTGGCGTCGACGTTGACGCCGATGCAGGCGGTGTCGCCGCAGGTCACCAGGCACGCGGTCAGCGCCGCGCCGGGCAGCGGCCCGAGGACGTACATCCCCTGGACCTGGGCGCCGGCCATGAAGCGCTTGCGCGGCGGGCCCGGCAGCGTGAGCACGAACGCGTCGGGGGCGGCGGCCGTACGGAGGGCGGAGGCGCCGACGAAGGACGGCATCCGGTTCACCAGCGGCGCCGCGGCGTCGAGCACCTCGAGGGCGCGCTCGGTGTGCAGCGACAGCACCTCCCCGCGCACGGCGGCCACCCGGTCGACGGGGTCGTCGATGGAGAGCGGGCCGGAGATGATCGCCTGCGCGAAGCGGTTGCCGAGGTCGTCGGCACGGTCGAGCGAGACGCGTACGCCGACGGGGATCTCGGCGACGGGGCTGTCGCGCCGCAGGTGGTAGCGGCGCAGCCCGCCGAGGACGAGCGCGACCGCGGCGTCGTCGAGCGTGCCACCGCCCTGCCGGGCGACGGTGCGGATCGGGTCGAGGGGCGCGTCGAAGGTGAGGAACGACCACTGCTTGCCGGTGCGCGGCGACAGCTCGGGCGACGGTGGCGCGGTCTGGGTGAGCAGGCGGCGGACGGACGCCCCGTAGCGCAGCGTCGAGGCGAGGACGGCCTGCGGGCGGGTGGCCGCGAGCCCGAGCATGCGCGCCGTCGCCCTGGCGGACCCGGGCAGCGTCGCCACGTCGGTGCGCAACCCCGACACGGCGAGGTCGACCGGGTCGGCGGCCGCGGGTGCGAGTTGGTCCTCGCCCACGGGCTTGCGCGCGGTGTGCGCCCGCCGGCCGGACTGGAGCATCGACAGCAGCTGCACGGTGCCGAGCGGGTCGGCGAGCGCGTGGTGGATCTTGAGGACGTACGCCGCCCCCTCCGGCAGCCCCTCGAAGAGCACGCCCTCCCACAGCGGCCGCGACCGGTCGAAGGGGCGCAGCGCGACCTGGGCGGCGGCGGCGAGCATCTCCTCGCGGGACGAGACCCGCTCACGACGCAGGTGGTAGGAGAGGTCGAAGGTCGGGTCGTCGGCCCAGGTCGGGGCGGCGGTGGGGACGACGGGCTCGACGACGTGCTGCCGCAGCCGCCGGACGAGCCCGGTGCCCCACTCGGTGGCGGCGACGAAGCGCTTCCAGTCGGGCGCGCGGTCGAGGTCGATGACGACCGTGCTGGTCGACGACTGCACCGGGTGCCGCTCGGCCCGCCAGAGCAGGGTCTGCATAGCGGTCAGCTCGGTGCCGGCGGACCAAGCGGCCGCGCCGCCCCAGCGCTCGAAGTCCTCGCTGGAGGTGCTCATGATGGCCACCTGGCGAGGGTCTCCTCGAACTTCGTGTGCAGGGCGGCGATCCGCTCGCTCATGTCGTCGGTGCTCCAGTCGGTCTCGGGCTCCAGGACGCACACGTCGACCACGCCCGGGTTGAGCACCAGCGAGCTGCGTCGCATCAGCTCGCCGGTGTTGCGCAGCACGATCGGCACGACCGGCACGCCCGCCTGCGCGGCGAGGTGGAAGGCGCCCTTGCGGAACGGGCCGAGCACGGGGGTCGCGGACCGCGTGCCCTCGGGGAAGATCATCAGCGACGTGCCGGAGCGGATCCGCTCGACGACGCCGTCGAGCGTGGCCCGGGCCGACGCCGAGTCACCGCGGTCGATCCACGCGGGGTCGATCACGACGGACCCCACCATCGCGCGCGGGTCCCACCGCGCCTCCTTCTTGGCGACGATCGTGAAGTCCCGCTCGAGCAGCCGGCCGAGCACCGGGATGTCGAGCGCGCTCTGGTGGTTGGCCACGAAGATCGCCGGGCGGTGCGTCCAGAGCCGCTCCTGGTGCAGCACGTCGACCGACACGCCGGCCAGCGCCATCGGCAGGCGGGTCGCGAGGCGTACGGCGGCGTTGCGCCCCTCCCGCAGGTTCCCGCGGGCGAGGCCGTAGGCCAGCCCCGCTCCGACGCCGGCGTTCATCCCGGCGAGCGCGGCGAGCGTACGGCCGGCGGCGACGAGCGATCCGCCGACGGGGTCGCTCAGGTCGAGCACCGGCCACCCGAGTCGCGCCGCGGCGGCCCGCAGGTCGCGGTGCGGGTTCAGCGCGGTGGGGTTGCCGACGGAGGAGAGGAAGGCGACGTCCTCGTAGCCGTTGCCGTAGGCGTAGGACTCGGCGAGGTCGATCCCGTGCTCGCGGGCGAAGGCGCGCACGCCGCTGGCCTTGTGGCGTCCCCACAGCATCGGCCCGTCCGTGGCGCCGGTGAACTGGCCGTCCTCGACGACGAGCTGCGTGCAGACGAGGTGCTCCACACCGAGGTCGCGGGCGACCGGCGCGATCTGGTACTTCGTGGCGGCCGAGGCGACGGCGACCGTGTGGCCGGCCCGCTGGTGCGCCATCACGAGGGCGCGGGACTCGCGGCGGATGGTGCCGGCGATCTTGGACCGGAAGAGCCGGTCGCCGAGGTCGGCGAACGCCTCCTCCGACTCGCCGCGCATCGCGGAGAACGCCACGTGGGCGATGCGGGTCGGGTCGCCGCCGAGCTCGCCGTCGACGGCGGTGACCACCGTACGGAGGAACTCGGCCGGCGAGACGTCGCGACCCTTGAGCCGGTCGCCGTAGAAGGTGGCGGCGGTGTAGCCCGCGACGAGGGTGCCGTCGAGGTCGAAGAAGGCGCCGACCGACGGGCCCTGGGGACCGGCCTCGATGGCGTCGATCGCCTCCTGGACGGCAGCGGACAGCCCGCTCACACGCGCTCCTGCCGGCCCTGCTGCTCGCGGGGCTCGGGCTCGGGGTGGCCGACCGTCACGGTGTCGCCCGCGATCTCGCCGATGATGTTGACCCGCCGCAGGGTGTCGCGCAGCTCGGCGGCGAACGCCTCGCGGGCCGACCCGACGCCCTCGCCCGCCTCGAGCAGGCCCTTGTGGCGGGCCAGTGCGAGGGCGGTGCGGAAGAGCTCGAGCGAGATCGACTCCTCGCTGGCGACGCGCCGCTGCAGGGCCCACTGCTGCCCGACCGCGAGGGAGTCGGCGAGCAGGTCCTTCTCGTCGACGGGCCCGTCGCCGTGGTCGGCGAGCCGGTCGGCGACCACGAGGTAGGCGTCGAGGAAGGGCCGCAGCACGAGGTGGGCGAGGTGCGGACGGGCGGTGACGAGCAGCTCACGCGCGCGCACGGGCGTCATCTCGGTGACGCCCTCGCCCACGAGGAGCCGGAGCTCGGTGCGCAGCTCCTCCTCGAAGCCGGCCCGGGAGGGGAAGAAGAACTCGAACTTGAGGAGGTCGCGCATCCGCTTCGCCTCCTCCCAGCCCACCTGCAGCTCCCCGCCCGGGGGCAGCTCGGCGCCCGGCTCGAGCTCGCTGACGGTGAGCAGCGCCAGCTCGCCGATCGCCCGCTCGACGAGGATGTGGATCACCGTGTTGCGGTAGAACGCGGCGACGAGGTGCTGGTCGTCGCCGATCTTCCAGACCGGCTCGGTGCCCTGGTCGTACGCCGTCAGCACGCCGCTCTGCGTCAGCTCGGCGAGCGCGCGGCGGATGGTGGAGCGGTCCCGGAGGTCGGCGGCGCCGGCGACCGGCCACTGGCGGGCCTCGATGTAGGCCGCGAGGGGCTCGACGGTCTCGAGCACCTCGTCGACGGTCAGCGCGCGGTCGGCGCCGAGCAGCGCCAGCGACACGATCGCGGTGGTGGTCACCGGGGTGGCGCGGTTGAGGCGGTGGGAGATGTCGAGCGCGACGCGCTCGACGGCCTGGTGACCGGTGACGCCCTCGGCGGCGAGCTCGTCCATCCGCTCGCGCAGCGAGAACGGCTCGCCGACGGTGAGGTAGGCCCGGCCGAGGCGGTTGCGCTGCAGCCGGGCGAAGCGGACCAGCCAGCGCCAGTCCTCGGGCGTCTTGTTGGCGCCCCTGGCCTCCTCGGTCATCAGCGACACCTCGTGCAGCTGGTCGTAGACCACCGAGACGGGCACGACCTGCACGTCCGGTGCGTCCTCGCCGAAGGGGTCTCCCTCACCCTCGCCCTGCACGGTGTCGGTGAGGTACTTGAGGATGCCGTGCACGGGCGGCCGCAGCTTGCCGGTGCGCGTACGTCCGCCCTCGATCGACCAGGCCAGGTTGCGCTTGTTCTTCACCATCTGGCGGATGTAGGAGCGCAGGGCGAGGCGGTAGACCGGGATCTCCTGGGTCGAGCGCCGGATGAAGATCAGTCCGGTGCGGCTCGCGAACGAACCGATGACCGGTAGGTTGAGGTTGGCGCCGCCGAACGTGTAGGTCGGGGAGAACCGCCGCGCCATCAGCACGTTGGGGATGACCATCCCGTCGAGGTAGGACCGGTGGCTGAAGGCGAGCGCGAGGCTGTGCGCGCGGTCGACCTTCCGCAGCTGCTGCATCTGGTCCTCGTCGACGAGCACGTCGTAGGCCCGCAGGAACCAGTCGCCCATACGGGCCCACCCCTGCGAGGCGCGCTCGTCGTGGGCGGCGGACATCTCGTGGAGGTAGCCCTTGACCTCCGCCCAGACCTCCTCCTCCACGCGACCCTGCTCCTCGGCGGCCAGGGCGACCGCCCGCTGGAAGCGCTTGTCGTGGAGCAGCTCGGTGACCTCCTGCGGCGGTGCGGCCGGCAGCCGCTCCCCCACGCTCCTCGGGAGCGCGGCGCGGGCGAGGTCGCGGACACGGCGTACGACGGCCACTGACCCCTCCTTCCCGCTCGCGTGGTGCGCGAGCACAGGCGTGCGCCGCAAGTTACCGGTCGGGAGGTCCGCTGGCCATGGCCCAGCCGGATGTGTGGGACAGGTGGACCCGCGCCGGTTTCCGGCCTGCGCGGCCCCTCCGGTAACGTTCGGCGCGGTGACGTGTCCGAGCGGCCTAAGGAGAACGCCTCGAAAGCGTTTGTGGGCGCAAGTCCACCGAGGGTTCAAATCCCTCCGTCACCGCCACCCGATCGGGCCGGTCCTCCACGGACCGGCCCGATCGACGTATCTGCGACATCGCCCGACCTAGGTATAGCGGAGCCGGGCCGCGAGGAGGCGGTCGTGACCGTGCATACGGTGCGGCATGACCCTGCGGAACGCGCTACTCGAGCGCCCGAACTCGCTCAACCTTCTCCGCCTGGTGTTGGCCGGATCCGTGATCGTCGGCCACGCGTGGCCCGTGGGTCGCGAGGGGGCAGCGCCCGGGTGGGTCGAGTCGGTGGTCTCGCTGGCCGTGCCGGGCTTCTTCTGCCTGTCGGGATTCCTCATCGCCCACTCGCGGATGCGTCTCCCGCTGGGCCGCTTCATGTGGAACCGCTGCCTGCGGATCCTGCCCGCCTACTGGGTGGTGCTGGCCGCGGTAGCGCTCGTCGCTGCTCCCCTCTCGACCCTCGGCGGCGGCGTCTGGAGTGCCTCGGAAGCAGTACGCTACATGGCCAGCAACGCTGCTCTGCGGCAGTTCACGTGGACCATCCCGGGCACGGTCGACGGATGGGCATGGAATGGCTCGCTGTGGACCTTGTGGTTCGAGTTCATCGCCTACATCGGAGCCGGCGTCCTGCTCTCGATCGCGTTGGTGCGTCGTCACCCGGCGACGGTGTCAGCGGTGCTGTACGTGCTCGGGGCCGTCAGCGTCTGGTGGATGTTCGGACCGGGTGGGATCTCGACCGACCTGTTCCGGGACCTCGCGTGGCTGGGGACCTACTTCCTGGCTGGGATGACTTTCTACTTCCTCTCCGGCAGGGTGCCGCTGGACGCGCGGTGGGCGATCGTCTCCGTCGCGTGCCTCGCTCTGTTCCTCTCCCTCGAGTGGGCGCACTTCGCGGGGGGCCTGCCGCTCGCCTACTCCCTGCTGTGGGCCGGAGCCGTGATCCCGGCCAGATGGGCGCAGCGGAACGACGTGTCGTACGGCGTCTACATCTACGCGTTCCCGGTCCAGGTCCTGCTGGAGTGGTTCGTGCCTGGCCTCGGCGTCGCGTTGCACATCGTGCTCGCATTCGCAATCACCGTGCCCCTCGCCTGGACGTCGTGGCTGCTCGTGGAGCGCCCTGCCATGCGCCTCAAGCACCTCGACCTCCGCCGGGACCACCCCAGGGTGCCGCCCAGGCGGGAGCCGACCCTGGCGCCCTGATCCGTCCCTTGTAAGACATGCTCTGGTCCACCGGTCCAGACCACCCCTGGAACGCCGTCACGACACCGGGCGGGCGCCGTCCCACTGACGGTAGGGCCGGACGGCCGCGTTCCGTCCAGCCCGCCCGCCGTCCCCGTACGCCGACCTCCCGCCGACGTACGGATCCCCCCAGTGGCGGCGGAACCGACAGCACCGACAAACGCAACCGCGGCACGGCCCTCGCAGGGGCCGTGCCGCTGCGTTTTTCCACCCCGGACCACCCCCCGAAAGGGTGACGGGCCCGCTACCCTCGACACACCTTGGACAGGGCGCAGCGGGAGGGAGACCGTGATGGCGCGAGAGCGGTGGTGGTCGGCCGGGATCGGCATCGTGGCCGTCGTGGTGGGGTGGTGGCTGCTCTTCCGGCCGTTCGCCTCCCTCAGCCTGCTGATGCTGCTGGTGGTCGTCGGGCTCCTGGTCATGGCGGCCGCCCGGCTGGCGGAGGCGGAGCGACCGTACGCACCCCTCGAGCTCGCACCCGCCGCGGCGTACGCCCTCGCGGCGGTCGCGATCGTGCTGTGGCCCGGCAGCGCGGTGGTCGCCCTCGTCTGGGTGGTCGCGCTGTCGCTCCTGGTCGACGGCGTGGTCGCGCTCGTCCGGGCGGCGCGCGAGAGCGGTCCGGGCCGGATCGCCGCAGCCCTTCGAGGTGCGGCCTGCATGGTCCTCGCCGTGCTCGCAGTCACGTGGCCCGATCTCGCGTCGATCGTCGTCGCGGTGGTCTTCGGCATCCGGCTGCTGTGGACCGGGCTCCAGCTGGTCTGGCAGGGCGTGCGCGGGCGAGAGGTCGGCCTGACCCGCAGCGCGGGGCCTGCGCCGTGGTGGCGGCGGAGCCTTTCGCGGTCGTGGCCGCTGGCACCCTCGCACTGGCTGTCGTGCTCGCCGGCGTCGGCTCCCTGGTCAGCGACAGCACGCCGGTGCCGGACGACTTCTACGCCGCTCCCGACGACGTCCCTGCCGAGCCCGGCGCGCTGCTGAGGACGGCCGACTTCGACCGCGCGATCCCGGAGGGCGCGACCGCGCAGCGGATCCTCTACACGACCACCGCGCTCGGCGACGAGCCGGCACTCGCCAGCGCCCTCCTGGTGGTGCCGGAGGACGCGGGGGGCGACCCGCTGCCGGTCGTCGCCTGGGCGCACGGCACGACCGGGGTCGCCGAAGGATGCGCGCCGTCGCTGCTGGAGGACCCCTTCGAGGCCGGGGCGATGTTCACCCTCGACGAGGCGATCGACAACGGCTGGGCGGTCGTGGCGACCGACTACATCGGCCTCGGCACCGAAGGTCCGCACGCCTACCTCGTCGGGGAACCGGCCGGCCACGCCGTGCTCGACGGCATCCGCGCGGCCCGCTCGGTCGAGGGACTGTCCCTCTCCGACCAAGCCGTGGTCTGGGGCCACTCCCAGGGCGGGCACGCCGCACTGTGGGCCGGCACCCTCGCCGGCGACTACGCCCCCGGCGCCGGGGTCGTCGGGGTGGCCGCCATGGCGCCGGCCAGCAACCTCACGGGGCTGATCACCAACCTGGACGACGTCACCGGCGGCAGCATCTTCGCCGCGTACGTCCTCGACGGGTACGCCGCCGCCTACGACGACGTCGACATCGACGACTACGTCCGCGGCGCCGCGGAGGTGCAGGTCGAGGAGATGGCCACACGCTGCCTGTCCGGCCCGGGCGCCCTGCTCAACATCGCGGAGTACCTCACCCAGGACACCTCGGTCTTCGACACCGACCCTTCGTCCGGAGCGCTCGGCGCCCGGCTGGCGGAGAACGTCCCGAGCGACCTCATCGCGGCGCCACTCCTCCTCGCGCAGGGCGAGACCGACCCCCTCGTCATCCCGGCGGCCCAGGAGGCGTACGCCGAGCAGCGCTGCGCCTCCGACGGCGGGCCGGTCGACTATCGCACCTACGCCGACCGGGACCACGTCGGCGTCGTGGCGGACGACTCACCTCTCGTGCCCGACCTCCTTGAGTGGACCAGGCAGCGGTTCGCCGGGGAGCCGGCCGCCGACACCTGCGGCTGATCCACGGCGCGCGGACGCACTTGGAGGGGAAGTCCGACACGTCGTGGGGGTTGTGTCCCCCTCCAGGTGGCGGACTCCCCGCTCGAGCGGGGAGTCCGCCACTTCGGGGCTTTCACAACCCCCACCAACAGTCGGACTTCCCCACCAGGTCGGCCCTCGGTGCCCGCCGATGACGAACCTTTTGCACTCAGTGCAACAATGATCGGGTGACCACCGACCAGCCAGCCGACGGGCGCAGCGCACTGCGCGCGGAGCGACGTCTCGCGATTCTCGACGCGGCACGCGCCCTCGCCACCGAGCACGGCTCGGCCGGCTTCACCGTCGACCAGGTCGCCGCGCGCGCCGGGGTGTCGCGGCGGACCGTGTTCAACCACTTCGCCGGTCTCGACCAGCTCCTCGTCGCCGTGTGCGAGCAGCGCCTCGCCGAGACCACCACCGAGCTGCTCGACGAGGTCGACCGCCGCATCGCCGCCCTCCACCGGACAGGCCCCGGCGCGGGCCTCGGAACAGGCCCCGGAACTGGCCCTGGGACGGACCTCGACGGCCGTACGGTCCTCGCCGCGGTCGCCGGGTCCGCCCGCGGCGTCGACCTGCCGACCGCCATCGCGTCGATCCACCTCGTGCTCGGTGCCCCGGCCCCGGCCGACGAGCGCGCCCAGCACATCTCGCGCACCGCCTTCGAGCACGTCGGCGGGCGCCTGCGCGAGCACCTGCAGCTGCGGGCGCCCGACCTCGACGCCCTCGACCTCGAGCTGACCCTGGCGCTGATGTTCAGCGGCATCACCACGATCGCCGACATCTGGCTCGAGCAGCACCCCGACCTCCCGCCCGACGTCCCGGACGCCGCGCGCGCCGAGTGGGACCGCCTGCTCGAGCGCCTGCT
Organism: Nocardioides ganghwensis; assembly: GCF_014779655.1. Classification (GTDB taxonomy): domain Bacteria; phylum Actinomycetota; class Actinomycetes; order Propionibacteriales; family Nocardioidaceae; genus Nocardioides; species Nocardioides ganghwensis. The sequence continues at coordinate 33,833 of NZ_JACXYX010000022.1, read as the reverse complement.
CCACCACCTCCGCCTCGGCCCCGCCGACTGAGGGCGTCCCCGCCCACTCCGCTTCCCTCGCTTCCCCCGAAAGGCCCGCCGACATGGCTGAGCTCCTCTACCGCATCGGTCGCTTCGCAGCCCGCCACCACTGGACCGTGATCGGCGCCTGGCTGGCCCTCCTCGCCGTGACCGCCGTCACGTACGTGTCCTTCGCCGGGGCGCTGTCGTCGTCGATCTCGCTCCCGGACACCCCCACCACACGGGTCTCGCAGCAGCTGCAGGACGACTTCGAGGGCACCGGCGCGGGCAACGGATCGATCGTCGCCGAGACCACCGACGGCGAAGCGCTCACGGCAGCGCAGGAGCGGGAGCTGGTCGACCTGTTCGACCGGATCGCCGAGGTCGACGGGATCGAGGACGTCACGGACCCGTTCGCCACGCAGTCCCGGGTCGACGAGTCGGCCGAGCAGGTGTCCGAGGGCCAGCAGCAGCTCCAGGACGGGCTCGTGCAGCTCGACGCCGCCCAGGCGCAGATCGACGCCGGCCGCGACGCGCTCGAGGAGCAGCGCCGGCGGGCGCGTGAGGCCGGGACGCTCGCCGCCGTACGCTCCCAGCTCGCGGCTGCGGAGCAGCAGCTCGACAACGGTCAGGCCGAGGTCGACCGCGGGCTCGCCCGGATCGAGGAGCAGAGGCCCCGGCTCGAGGTGGGCGCCACGCTGTCCGGGCTGTCGTCCGGGTTCCGCACGGTCTCCGAGGACGGCTCCGCCGCGGTGGCCAACGTGGTCTTCTCGCTGCCGATCAACGAGGTCGAGGTCGAGACCAAGACCGAGATCGAGGACCTCGTCGCCGACGCGGGCATCGACGGCGTGGAGGTCCACCCGTCCCAGGAGATCGCCCAGACCGTCCCCTCGATCCTCGGGCCGGGCGAGATCGCCGGCGTCGTGATCGCGGCGATCGTGCTCACCGTCATGCTCGGCACCCTCGTCGGCGCCGCGCTCCCGCTCGTGACCGCGCTGCTCGGGGTCGGGGTCGCGTCGCTGGCGTCGCTGTCCTTCTCGGGCCTGGTCCAGTTCGTCTCGGTCACGCCGGTGCTCGGCGTGATGCTGGGCCTGGCGGTCGGCATCGACTACTCCCTCTTCATCATCAACCGCCACCGCCGCCAGCTGAAGCAGGGCGCCGGCCTGCACGAGTCGATCGGGCTGGCCAACGGCACGTCCGGCAACGCGGTGGTCTTCGCCGGCGTGACCGTCATCGTCGCGCTGCTCGCCCTCAACGTCACCGGGGTCGGGTTCCTCGGCCTGATGGGCACGGTGGGCGCCGTCGCCGTGCTGGTCGCGATCCTCATGGCGGTCACCCTCACCCCGGCCGTGCTCTCGCTGGTCGGGATGCGCATCCTGCGCCGCCGCGAGCGCGAGCGGCTGGCCGCCGGCGAGCGCGCCCACGACGACGCCATCACCGAGCGCGACCGCCCGATGAGCACGCTGCGCGCCTGCTGGGTGCTCGGGTTCGGCATCGCGGCGCTGCTCCTCGTCGCCGCCCCCGCCACCCAGATGCGGCTCGGCCTGCCCGACGGCTCCACCCAGCCCCCGGACTCCTCCGGCTTCCGGGCCTACGAGGTCCAAGCGGAGAAGTTCGGTGACGGGTCCAACGGTCCGCTGCTCGTCGTCGCCGACCTCGCCGCGCCCCTCGGCGAGGGCGAGGACGCCGTGCTGCGCGAGCAGGCCGCCATCGGCGCGGCCATCGACCGCCTGTGGTCCGTCGAGGCGGTCGTGCCCATCGGCGCCTCGGTGGACCGTACGTCGCTGGCCTTCCAGGTCGTCCCGCACGGGGCGCCCTCCAGCGAGTCGACCGAGGAGCTGGTCCGTGACCTGCGCGAGCTCAGGCCGCAGACCGTCGACGGCAGCGAGGCGACGCTCGGCGTCGCCGGCAACGCCAGCGCCAACATCGACATCTCCGGACAGCTCGCCGACGTGCTGCCGACCTACCTCGTGCTGGTCGTCGGGCTCTCGATGCTGATCCTCATCGTGGTGTTCCGCTCGATCCTCGTGCCCCTCACGGCGACGCTCGGCTTCGTGCTGTCGCTGCTGGCGGCCTTCGGCGGCATCACCGCGATCTTCCAGCTCGGGTTCCTCGCCGACCTGTTCGGCGTCCACGCCCCCGGCCCGGTGCTGAGCTTCCTGCCGATCATCGCCACCGGCATCCTCTTCGGCCTGGCGATGGACTACCAGCTGTTCCTGGTCTCGGGGATGCGCGAGGCGTACGCCCACGGAGCGCCGGCGCGGGTCGCGGTGCAGCACGGCCTCCACGCCGGGCGCGCGGTCGTGACGGCTGCCGCGATCATCATGATCTCGGTCTTCGCGGGCTTCGTGTTCTCCCACGACGCGACGATCAAGCCGATCGGGTTCGGCCTGGCCTTCGGCGTGCTGCTCGACGCGTTCGTCGTACGGATGCTGCTGATCCCGGCCGCGATGCACCTGCTGGGCGAGAAGGCGTGGTGGCTGCCGCGGTGGCTCGACCGGATCCTCCCCGACGTGGACGTGGAGGGCGCCAGGCTCGAGCGCAGCCACCCAGTGGGATGACCGGCCGCGTGCACGACAATGGCCCCGTGACCGAATCCCGCTCCGTACGCACCTGGCTGACCGACATGGACGGGGTCCTGGTGCGCGAGGAGGAACCGATCCCGGGCGCCAAGGAGTTCATCGCGGCCCTGCGCGAGAACGACGTGCCGTTCCTGGTGCTGACCAACAACTCGATCTTCACCCCGCGCGACCTGCGGGTGCGGCTGCTGCGCAGCAGCGGCATCGACGTGCCGGAGGAGTCGATCTGGACCTCGGCGCTGGCGACCGCACAGTTCCTGGACGACCAGCGGCCGGGCGGCTCGGCGTACGTCGTCGGCGAGAGCGGCCTGACCGCGGCCATCCACGACGTCGGCTACGTGATGACCGACCAGGACCCCGACTACGTCGTGCTCGGCGAGACCCGCACCTACTCGTTCGAGGCGATCACCCGTGCCATCCGCCTCATCGCCAGCGGCGCGCGCTTCATCGCGACCAACCCCGACCCCAACGGACCGAGCGCGCAGGGCATGCTCCCGGCGACGGGCTCGGTCGCCGCGCTCATCAGCACAGCCACGGGGCGCCAGCCCTACTACATCGGCAAGCCCAACCCGCTGATGATGCGCAGCGCGCTCAACCGGCTCGAGGCCCACTCCGAGACGACGGTGATGATCGGCGACCGGATGGACACCGACATCATCAGCGGCCTCGAGGCCGGGATGCGCACGATCCTCGTGGCCACCGGCGCCACCGAGCGCCACCAGGTGGAGAACTTCCCCTACCGCCCGACGCGGATGGTCGAGTCCATCGCCGACGTCGTCCCCTTCGTCAGCCGGATGTGCCTGCCCGAGGACTCGTAGGCCTCCGCCACGGGCAGCACGGTCACCAACCGTACGGCGTGAGCAGCTGGTCGACCGGCGCGTAGTCGTCGGTCAGCACCGGAGCGTCGGCCGCCCACGCAGCGAGCTCGTCGCCGGACATCGCGCGCCAGTCGAGGTCGCGCTCGGCGAACGACGCGGTGACGGCGTCGAGGTCGACCGGCGCCCCGGACGCGACGAGGACGAGGTTGCCGCCGTCGTCGCCCGCCAGGACGTCCGGGGCGGCGAGCAGCGCCACCTCGTCGAACACCTCCGCCGCCGTACGGACGTAGGCGCGGGCGAAGTCGAGGGGGCCGTGGTCGATGACGTTGGCGACGTAGACCCCGTCCGCCGCCAGGCTCCGCTCGAGGCCGCCGAGCGCCTCGACCGTGGCGAGGTGCCACGGCACGCTGACGCCTCCGAAGGCGTCGCCGACGACCAGGTCGAGCGTGCCGGGGTCGAGGTCGTCGATGGCGAGTCGCCCGTCCTCGACGTCGACCTCGACGCCGTCGGGGAGCGAGCCGCCGAGCAGCTCGAGGTCCGCCTCGACCACGCCGGCGTCGATCTCGGAGACCGTGCTCGCGGTGCCCGGCCGGGTCGCCGCGAGGTAGCGCGGCAGCGTGAGCCCGCCGGCACCGAGGTGGTGGGCCGTGAGGGGGTCGTTGGCGGGGAACGCGGTGTCGAGCACCGACGCCATCGCCTGGACGTAGGCGAAGTCGAGGTGGGTGGGGTCGTCGAGGTCGACGTAGGAGTGCCGCAGGCCGTCGAGCACCAGCACCCGGCCGTCCGGCCGGTCGGGGTCCTCGGTGACCGCGAGGCAGTGGTAGGTCGTCTCGACGTCGCACCCGCTGGGCGCCGCCGCCGCACCGAGACCGGCGAACGCGACCACCAGCCCGAGCACCGCGTCGCCGCGGCCGCGGCGCCCCGACACCTGCACCAGGACCGACGTCACCAGCAAGGCGACGCCGAGGCCCACGAGGATCCCGCTCACCGGCACGCGCGAGACGAGGACGAACCCGGTCACCACCGTGCCGACGATCGCCCCCACGGTGCCGAGCCCGGACAGGTGTCCGACGACGGTGCCGGTCTCGGCGAGGCTGGTGAGCCGCAGCTTGATGACCACGGGGCCCACCGCCGACAGCAGCACCCCGGGCACGAGGATCGACAGCATGGCCGCGAGGAGGAGCAGGCCGGCGTCGCCCGACGCGGCAGCCCCGCGTACGACGGCGGGGGTCAGCGCCACCGCGGCGCCCGAGACGCCGAGCAGCGGTCCGAGCAGCGGTCGCGGCGCGACCCGGTCCGCGGTCCACCCGCCGGCCCAGGTGCCGGCGGCGATCGCGGTGAGGGCCATCCCGATCACCAGCGTGTTGGTCTCGAGCGTCAGGCCGTAGTGGGGCGCGAGCAGGCGGAGCGCCACCAGCTCGACCACGAGGACGGCCGCCGACGAGCCGAACACGAGCGCGGCCGCGACCCACGCGGACAGTCCGTGCCCCTGCGCCGACTCGCCTGCCATGGCGACGATCCTGTCAGTCGGCTCCCAGCGCCGGGGGGTCAGGCGGCCAGCGCGAGGCCCAGCACGACCCCCGCCAGTGCACAGGCGCCGAGGGTCCGGAGCACCGACCAGCCGCGCCAGAAGACCAGGGCCGCACCGAGGCCGGTGATGGCCAGCGCGGCCCAGTCGACCGACGAGAGCACCGGGTACTCCGCGTCGAGCGGTCCGGCGACGAGGTGCCGGGTCTCGCCGAAGAGCGTGTGGAGGGCGAAGAAGACCGCCAGGCTCGCGATGACGCCCACCACCGAGGCCGTGATCCCGGCCAGCGCCGCCGCCAGGTCGCGGTTGCCCCGCAGCCGCTCGACGTACGGGGCGCCCAGGAGGATGAAGAGGAAGCACGGCACGAACGTCACCCAGGTCGTCAGGCCGGCGGCGAGCACGGCGGCCACCCACGGGTCGAGGTCGCCCGGGGACCGGTACGCACCCACGAACGCGACGAACTGCACGACCATCACGAGCGGGCCGGGCGTGGTCTCGGCCAGCGCGAGTCCGCGCACCATCTCACCGGGTGCCAGCCAGCCGTGGACCTCCACCGCCTGCTGGGCCACGTAGGCCAGGACCGCGTAGGCGCCCCCGAAGGTGACGAGGGCGGCCCCCGAGAAGAAGACGCCCTGGTCGACGAAGATGCTCGAGCGTCCGAACACCGCGGCGGCGAGCGCGACCGGGCCGAACCAGACGAGAAGGCCGATGCCGAGGACCAGCGCTGCCCTGCGGGTCGACGGCCGCTCCGTGTGCAGCGCGTCGTCGCTGATGAGCGGGGGCGGACCGTCGTCGACAGCCGAGGCGGGCGGCCGGGTGAGCGTACGGATCCGGCGTCCGAGCACCCAGCCCGCGATCGCGGCGGCGAGCACCACCGCCGGGAACGGTGCGTCGAAGAAGGTCAGGGCCACGAAGGAGAGGGCAGCGAGGCCCACGAGCGCCGGATGGCCCAGGCCCTTGCGACCCACCCGTACGACGGCCTGGACGACGATCGCGATGACGGCCGGTGCCAGCCCGAGGAAGAGCGACTCCACGAGCGTGGTCTCGCCGTAGGCGACGTAGATCCCCGAGAGGGCGAGCAGGGCCACGACCCCGGGCAGGATGAAGAGGACGCCGGCGACGAGCGCCCCCTTGACACCGTTGAGCAGCCAGCCGACGTAGGTCGCCAGCTGCTGCGCCTCCGGGCCCGGCAGGAGCGTGCAGTAGGACAGGGCGAAGAGGAACCGCTGCTGGCCGATCCAGCGCTTCTCCTCCACGAGGGTGCGCTGCATGACCGCGATCTGCCCTGCGGGACCACCGAAGGTCTGCAGCGAGATCGCGAACCACGTCCGCGTCGCCTCACGGAGCGGGATGACGTCGTGCGCCACGGGCGAGGGCTCAGCCATGGACGAACCGAACCGCTCCGAGCGGGTCTAAGTCAAGTTTTCAGGTCGACTAAACCGATTTCACCGGACCGGGTCACCCCGCGGACTTGTTCCTGCCCGCCACCGACTCGGCCACCCCGATGAGGAGGACGGCCGCGATGACGGCGAGGACGAAGCCGATGACGTTGAGCTCCCAGATGTCGCCCGTGCCGAAGAACTGGGCGATGACCCCGCCGATCAGCGAGCCGACGAGTCCGAGGCCGAGGGTGGCGAGCAGTCCGAGGTCCTGCTTGCCGGGCTTGATGAGGCGGGCCAGCGCTCCGATGATCAGGCCGGCGACGAGGAATCCCAACATGGTGCGCTCCTGGTGCTCGGGAGTGGAGCGGGTGGCTCCGTGCTCCCGAGCATAGACACCCTCAGGTGAGCGGTCGCGGATCCCGGAGCCGTCCCCGACGCCAGGACCGGTGGATGACGACGGCGGCCACCACCGCGCCCGCAGCGCCGAGGGTCAGGTCGCCCAGGGTGTCGGCGTAGGCGAACTCCCGCTCGGTCGATCGGCTGATGAACGCGAAGAACTCCGCGACCTCCCAGGCGATCGCCGCCGTCGCGCCGAAGGCGAGGCCCCGCTCGAGCACCCGGCCGAACCCGACGTCGCGCGGCAAGGTCAGCAGGATGAACGCGGCGGCGAGCAGCCCGGTGTTCATGAAGTGCATCCAGTCGTCGAACCACACGACCGTGTCGTAGAGGTCCATGCGGTTGCCGAGGATGTCGGTGAAGCAGGTGATGGTGATCAGGAGGTCGGGCAGCCACGGGAACGAGATGCGGTCGCGCCAGAGCGTCCACCACAGCACGGGCACGGTGAAGGAGATCAGCGGGTAGCCGATCGCGCGCATGCCGGCGGCCTTGTCGCGCAGGTGGGCCTGGTCGGGATAGACGACCGCGAACGCCAGCAGGAGCACGAGCGCGCCCTTGGCGAGCACGTTGGCGGTCTTGGCGAGGGTGGGCGTCACCGACCGCTCGATCGCTACCTCTGTCACGCGGTCCCCTGTCCCTCGGCCCCGCGTCGGTCGCGTGCCCCGGACAGTGTCTCACCCGCGGTTGGCGAGATGCCGGAGGATGGGGGCGACATGACCCCGCACCGAGGAGACCCGCTCGCCATGAGCACGTACGCCACCACCGGCGAGCCGCAGGAACGACCCCTCGCGATCGGCCTCCTCGTGGGCGGCCTCGTCGGCCTGGTCGCCGCGGCCGTGCTGCTCGTCGAGCGGATCCGGCTCGCCGAGGACAGCGGCTACGTCCCGACGTGCAGCATCAACCCCGTGCTGAGCTGCGGCAACGTGATGGAGTCCGCGCAGGCGTCGCTGCTCGGCTTCCCCAACCCGGTGATCGGCGTGGCCGCCTTCCCCGTCGTCATCGCGACCGGCGCTGCCATGCTGGCCGGTGCCCGGTTGGCCCGGTGGTACTGGGCCGGCCTGCAGGCCGGTGTCACCCTGGCGATGGTCTTCGTCGCCTGGCTCGTCTTCCAGAGCCTCTACCGCATCGGCGCACTGTGCCCCTACTGCATGGTGGTGTGGGCGGTCGTCATCCCGCTGTTCTGGTACGTCACGGCGCGCAACGCGGCCGCCGGTGTGCTCGGGGCGCCCTCCGGCGGCTGGCTGGGGAGCGTCCTGCGGGACTGGCGCGGTCCGCTCGTGTTCGGCACGTTCCTGCTCGTCGTGCTGCTGGTCCTCGAGCGGTTCTGGTCCTACTGGTCGTCGCTGGTCTGAGCCGCCCGGGCCCCGCCGAGCGGCCGGACGGGTCGCCCCGCCGGTCCGACGACGTCCGCGTGCGACGGCTGGCCGCCCGCCGCGGACCCGCAGCCGCAGCCGGTGCCGCACGCGCAGGCGCCGGCGGGGTGCGTGCCCGCGGACCCGATCGAGCCGCAGCAACCCTCGCCGCGCCAGGCCTCGCGGCCCTCCCTGATCGCGATCGCGGCGATCACCAGGCCGGCGAGCGGGTCGGCCCACGACCACCCGAGGGTGGCGTTGAGGAGCAGTCCGACGAGCAGGACGGCCGAGAGACAGGTGCACAGCAGCGTCTGTGTCGAGTCGGCCACGACGGCGTTGGAGCCGAGGGCCTTGCCGGTGCGCCGCTGGGCCCAGGAGAGGAGGGGCATGACGGCGAGGGAGGCCATGGCCAGCCCGATGCCCACCGAGGACGACTCCGGGTCGTGACCGACCACCAGGACCCGGACGGACTCGAAGCCGACGTAGGCCGCCAGGACGAAGAACGAGACCGCCATCAGCCGGAGCGCCATCCGCTCGCGCGACTCGGGGAGGGGGTGGCGGAACTGCCACAGGATGATCAGCCCGCTGGAGACCTCGACGACGGAGTCGAGGCCGAACCCGACCAGGGCGACCGACCCGGCGACGAGGCCCGCGGAGATCGCGACGACCGCCTCGACGAGGTTGTAGGAGACCGAGGCGGCCGCGAGCAGCTGGGCGCGGCGCCCCAGACGGGCGCGGTCGGCGGGCGCGGTGACCATCAGCCCTCCACGTGGAGCGCGTCGGGACCGTAGGTCGGGCACAGGGTGACGGCGTACCCGGTCAGCCCCAGCAGGCGCTCGGCAGAGCCCATCAGCTCCATGACCGTCTCGGGGTGCTCGAGCGACCACAACGATGCGCGCCCCTGCGGGCGCGAGCTGACCAGGCCGCAGTCCCGCAGGCAGGCCAGGTGCTGGGAGACGGTGCTCTGGGCCAGGCCGAGATGGGCGGTGAGGTCGACGACCCGGTGCTCGCCGAGGGCGAGGTGGCGCAGGATCGAGAGCCGGGACGGGTCCGAGAAGCCGTGGAACAGGCAGGCGGCCGCCGTGAGCCCAGTTGCTTCGTCGACGGACGCTGTCATCGTCATGTGGCGATGATACGTGGCCTTCGGGTCCGCGGGTCAAGGCCCGTCCCGACCGCGCGTACGCCGTCGCCTAGCCTGCGCGGGTGGAGAAGCGACTGCTGGCGGACACCCGCCCGCTCGCCAACCCGCACTTCAAGCGCCTCTGGCGAGCCAACATCGTCACCGTGATCGGCGCCCAGCTGACCGTCGTGGCAGTGCCCGCGCAGATCTACGCGATGACCGGCTCGTCGGCGTACGTCGGGCTGACCGGCGTCTTCGGACTGGTCCCGCTGGTGGTCTTCGGGCTCTGGGGCGGGGCGCTCGCCGACGTCTTCGACCGGCGGACGCTGCTGCTCATCACGACCCTGGGGCTGATCGCCACGAGCGCGGGGTTCTGGCTCCAGGCCGCGCTCGGCGCCGAGGACGTGTGGCTGCTGCTGTCGCTCTTCGCGGTGCAGCAGGCGTTCTTCGCGGTCAACCAGCCGACCCGGTCGGCGCTGCTGCCGCGGATCATCGACAAGGAGCTGCTGCCGGCGGCGAACTCCCTCAACATGACCGTCATGCAGGCCGGCGGCATCGCCGGGCCGCTCGTCGGTGGCGCGCTGATCCCGCTGATCGGGTTCTCGTGGCTCTACCTGCTCGACACCCTCACGCTCTTCGCGACGCTCGGCGCCGTCGTACGCCTCCCGCCCCTGCCGGTGATGGGCGCGACCGTGACGCCGGGGATCCGCGCGGTCGTCGACGGCTTCCGCTACCTGCGCACCCAGCCGGTGCTGATGATGTCGTTCGTCGTCGACATCATCGCGATGGTGTTCGGGATGCCGCGGGCGCTGTTCCCCGAGATGGCCGACGTCGACTTCGGCGGCCCGAGCGAGGGCGGCCTGGCCTTCGCGCTGCTGTTCGCCGCCATCCCCGCCGGAGCCGTGGTCGGCGGGGTGCTCTCCGGCTGGGTCTCGCGGGTCGAGCGCCAGGGCCTCGCGGTGATCGTGTGCATCCTCGTGTGGGGCCTGGCGATGGTCGGCTTCGGCGTCGCCGCCATGCTCGCCCCCTTCGCGCCGGGGCTCCTCCTGGTCGTCGCCGTCCTCATGCTCGCCGTCGGTGGCGCCGCCGACATGGCGTCGGCGGCCTTCCGCACGTCGATGCTGCAGGCCGCTGCCGACGACGCGGTCCGCGGCCGGCTCCAGGGCATCTTCATCGTGGTGGTCGCCGGCGGTCCCCGGATCGCCGACGTCGCGCACGGCGCCGCCGCAGCCGCCACGGGGGCCGCCGTCGCCGCGGCCGGCGGCGGCGTACTGGTCGTCGTCTTCACTGTCGTCGCGGCGCTCGCGGTGCCGGCCTTCGTGCGCTACCGGGTGACGCGGGTGGCCTGAGCCGCGCACCGTGCGGCGGTAGCGGCGTCCGTGCCGGCGCCGCACACCTGGACGACGCACGACGTGACCTCGGGAGACGTACGCGCCACGCTCGAGGCGAGCGTCGCCTGGGCCGACCTCCACTCCCGGTAACTGCCCGAAACGGGCACTCCCGCCCCCGCGGGTGGGGGCGGGAGTGTGCACACGGACCCGTTACCCGGGGGGCCTGCCGCGGTCAGGCGACGCGGGTCTTCGGCATCCCCTCGGCGGTCTTGGCGGGGTCGCGCACCACGACGTCGCCGAGCGCGTCGTCGATGCGCTTCATGACGTCGGCGTCGAGCTCCACGCCGGCGGCCTTGACGTTGTCGGCGACCTGCTCGGGGCGGGAGGCGCCGACGAGGGCGGCGGCGACGTTGTCGTTCTGCAGCACCCAGGCGATGGCGAGCTGGGCCATCGTCAGGTCGCAGTCCTTCGCGATCGGCTCGAGGTCCTGCACGGCGGAGAGCACGTCGTCGCGCATGAAGCGCGAGATCATGTCGGCGCCACCCTTGGTGTCGGTGGCGCGCGACCCCTCGGGCGGGGCCTGGCCGGGCTTGTACTTGCCGGTGAGCACGCCCTGCGCGATCGGGCTCCACACGATCTGCGAGACGCCGAGCTCACGCGAGGTCGGCACGACCTCGTCCTCGATGACGCGCCAGAGCATCGAGTACTGGGGCTGGCTGGAGATCAGCTGGAAGCCGAGCTCCTTCGAGAGCTCCACGCCGGCGCGGATCTGGTCGGCGGTCCACTCGCTGACGCCGATGTAGAGCGCCTTGCCCTGGCGCACGATGTCGGCGAAGGCCTGCATCGTCTCCTCGAGCGGGGTCTCCACGTCGTAGCGGTGCGCCTGGTAGAGGTCGACGTAGTCGGTCTGCAGACGCTTCAGCGAGCCGTTGATCGACTCCATGATGTGCTTGCGGGAGAGGCCGGTGTCGTTCTTGCCGCCGGGGCCGGTGGGCCAGTAGACCTTCGTGAAGATCTCGAGCGACTCGCGGCGCTCGCCCTTCAGCGCCTCGCCGAGGACGGTCTCCGCGGCGGTGTTGGCGTAGACGTCGGCGGTGTCGAAGGTCGAGATCCCCTCGTCGAGCGCGGCACGCACGCACTGCGTGGCGACGTCGTTCTCGACCTGGGAGCCGTGGGTGAGCCAGTTGCCGTAGGTGATCTCGGAGATCTTCAGTCCGCTGTTGCCGAGGTATCGGAATTCCATGCTCCCGACACTAGCGAGGGCGCTCCAAGGGCGGGGCTCAGGCGGTCGCCTCCCAGTCGCCCCACGACACCTCGACCCCGGCGGCGGCGAGGCGGCGTACGGCGGCGGTCAGGGCCTCGGCGACGCGGTCCGGCGCCGGGTGGTTGCCCGTGCCCTCGACGTCGACGACGACGGTGCTCGGGGACGTCGGCTCGACGAGGAGCACGCACGAGGTGGACGCGGCGGCCGCCAGCCAGGCGAGCCACGGACGCCGCTTCGCGCGGAAGCCGTCGCTGCTGGCCGTGGTGCGGAAGCCCTTGTCGCCCAGGGACGCCTCGACCTCCCGGAGCGTGGCGTCGGGATCGCTCGTGGTGAGCGTCAGCCGGGGGTGGACGATCCGTCGCGACCACCGTCGGACCGGGGCGTCAGGCATGTCGCGGTCCCCCGGGCGCCGACCGCAGCCGCCGGTCGAGCCAGCCGTAACCCGCGAAGACGGCGAGGAACAGCACCGTGATCCCCACGCACGCGACCACGACCGCACCCCAGCCCTCCTCGGACGCGTCGAGGAACGGGTAGGGCACCCAGCCGTCGACCTGCCCGACGACCAGCGTCCAGACGACCCACGCGACCGGCCAGCACAGCGCGTACGCCGTCTCGCGCAGGTGGACGCGCGGGCGCGGGCCGCACCACGCCCAGGCGGCGACCGCGAGGACCGGCACGACCATGTGCAGCAGCTTGTCGGCGACCCAGTCCGCCCCGTCGAGGTCGAGGAGCGGGCGCAGCAGGAGGAAGTGCACCACCCCGGTCACCGTGATCCCTGCCAGCCCCGCGACCCGCACCACGCGCCACCACCGCCGGTCCGCCTCGGGGTCGTGGGCGAGCACCGTGGAGGCGACGGCGACGAGGAGGTTGCTCTGGATGGTGAAGTAGGCGAAGAAGCGGTAGATCCTCTCGCCCCTCCCGGGCGGGTCCTCCTCGACGAGGACGGCCGAGCCGCCCAGGACCAGAGCGAGCTGGAACACGACGGCGCCCCACGCGACGGCGGCGACCACGAGGTGCACCGTGCGGGCGCGCGCGGGAGTCATGGCAGGAGAGTAGGGAGCCGGTCCGGCCGCGACGAGGGCTCAGTCCACGACGACGAGGACGTCGCCGTCCTGCACGACGTCGCCGACGGTCACCTTGATCGCGGTGACGGTGCCACCGCGCTCGGCGAGCACCGGGATCTCCATCTTCATCGACTCCAGCAGCACCACGGTGTCGCCGGCCTCGACGCGGTCGCCCTCGGCGACCTCGATGGTCAGCACGTTGGCGACCAGCTCGGAGACGATCTCGAGGGACGTGGTGCGGGCCATGCGGTCGACGCTAGCGGTTACCCGGGCGTACGCCGGGATCGGTCACCACAGCTCGTCACAGCTCGTCACAGCTCGGCGAAGCGGCGCGGCTCGGGCCGGTGCGGTCCGGCCTCCTCGGCGCGGCGCCCGCGCTTGCCCTTGGGACCGGTGAGCGCGAGGTCGGCGCGGATCACCAGGTAGCCGACGACGAGGCCGAGGACGACGGAGTACGCCGCGCGCAGGCCGGCCTCGAGGTAGGAGCTGTCGGGGGCGACGAGGCCCGTCGCCAGCGGCACGGTGGCCGCGACGCCGAAGGCGCAGAACCACCAGCCCTGGCGCCGGCGCGCGCGGACGTGGGTGCCCCACACGAGCGCCGGGACGCCGAGCAGCACCACCAGCGGCCGCGGGAAGGCGCCGATGCGCGCAGACGTCCAGTCGGCGAAGTCGAGCACCGAGGAGACGAAGGTCTGGGCGCCGTAGCGGCGCAGGAGCTCGGCGTAGGCGAGCGTCGCGAAGAGCACGCCGAGACCGATCGCGACGACGATCATCCCGCGGCGGCCGAGGCCGTGGAGGCCCGCGCCGAGCCGGTAGACGATCGCGAGGACGAGGGCCAGCGCGAGGAGCAGGGCGACGATCTCGAAGCGTTCGGTGGCGACGGTCGGCTCGAAGCCCACCGCCGCGAACGCCGTGACCGAGGCGACCAGCGCCGCGATGAGGGCCTCGCGCACCGCCTTGAGACCGGTGACCGCGGGGACGGTGACCATCACGGCGTACACGCTGCCGACGACGCAGGTCATCACCGCCGCGCCGGTGGGCAGCACCCGCCCGCCGACGACCAGGCTGGCGACGCCGAGCGTCAGGGCCAGCCCGGCGGAGATCAGGGCGCGGCCCGCGGTCCGGGTCGCGAGGAACCAGGACAACGAGGTGACGACAGCCACGGCACCGGCACCGTCGAGCCACTCCGGCACCGGGGCGAGGTCGCTGATCGGCTGGTGGTCGCTGAAGGCCCCCGTGACCACCGACCAGCCCAGCGCGGCGGCGCCGAGGGCGAGGACCAGGAACCAGAAGGCCAGCAGCGAGCGGCGGGGCCCGTCGGGGAAGACCTCGACCGGCTCAGGCGAGGCAGCCGAGGCAGCCGGGGCGGCCGGCGGTGTCGGTGCGGTCGCGGCGGTCGGGGCGGGCGCGGCCGGGGCGGGCGGGGGCGGGACGACCTCCCGCTCGGGGGGCGGCGCCGAGGCCGGCGCATGGGCCGCAGCCGTACGCCCCCGCGACGCGTCGGCCCTCCGGTTGCGGCGCAGCCGGGACGGCGGCCGCTCGGCAGCCCGCTTGCCGCGGGAGGACCCGCGGGGGCTGTCGGAGGAGGGGGAAGACACGACGCAGGAGGTTACAGCCGACGGTTGGCCAGCGACGGATTGGTGCGGCGGGCCTCGTCGAGGTCGCGGCGCTCGAGCACCGCCTCGAGGACCTGCTCGTGCCCGTCGGCCTCGACGAGCGTGTCACCGAGCGGCCCGAAGACCGCGGAGTGCCCGACGTAGCGCGGCTCGGGCTGGCCCGCACCGATGACGAAGCAGGTGTTCTCGATGGCCCGCGCGGCGAGCAGCGTGCGCCAGTGGGTGACCTTGCGCTCACCCGGCAGCCAGGCGGCCGGCACGACCAGCACCTCGGCCCCGGCGTCGACGAGACGCCTGGCGAGCTCGGGGAACCGCAGGTCGTAGCAGGTCATCAGGCCGACCTGCCAGCCCGCCACCTCGACCACGGCCGGCTCGAGCGGGCCGCCCGTCAGGCGGTCCGACTCGCGGTAGCCGAAGGAGTCGTAGAGGTGGATCTTGCGGTAGGCCGCCGTGTCGGCACCGCCCACGACGAGGGTGTTGTAGGGCCGGGCCGGGTCCTGCGAGGTCTCGAACATGCCGGCCACGACGGTGGAGCCGGTGGTGGCGGCGACGCGGGCGACCTCGCCGGCGAAGGGTCCGTCGAGTGCCTCGGCGTGGGCGCTGACGTCGGACCCCGCCTCGCCGAAGTCGCGGGCGAAGGCCTCAGGGAGGACGACGAGGTCGGCCCCGGGCTCGACCCCCTGCGCCAGGCGTGCGCGGTTGTCGGCGGGGTCGAGCCCGCTCGCCCACTGGTGGACGCGCACCCGCAGCTGATCGCTCATGGAGCCAAGACTGACACGATGCGGGCATGGACCTCGACCTCACCGCCGGCGGCTTCTGCGGCGTGGTGCTCGCCGGAGGTACGGCGGCGCGGATGGACGGGGTCGACAAGGCGGGCGTCGAGCTCGCCGGGCGGACCTTCCTGGCGTACGCCGTCGACGCCTTCCTCGACGCCGACGAGGTGGTCGTCGTGGGACCCGCCGGCGTCCGGACCGAGCGGCCGGTCACGTTCGTCACCGAGGACCCCCCGCGCGGCGGACCGGTCGCCGGACTGCTCACCGGCGTCGACGCATTGCTGCGCACGCCGCGCCTCGTCGGCGTGCTGGCGGTCGACATGCCCCGGGTGACCGCGGCGACGATGCGGCGCCTGCGCGAGGCGGCGACCGGTCGCGACGGGGCGTTCCTCGTCGACGGCGACGGGCGCCGGCAGCTCGCCGGCGTGCTCGACGCGGCCCGCCTGGCGGCCGTACGCCCGGACCTGGAGGGGCAGCACGGGATGGCGCTGCACCGGCTCCTCGCGCCCCTCGACCTGGCGGAGGTGGCGTCGGCCGGCGAGGAGGCGGTCGACGTCGACTCGTGGGCGGACCTGCGCGACCTGGGCCGCTGAGTGCCGCTCCCTTGCCGCACCCGGGTGGGGTGCGAGACATTGGGCTCGTGAATCTCCACGACTGGATCGACGAGCTCAGCGACGTCCTGGACGTCGAGACCGAGGTCGACGAGGGGCTGATCCTCGACATCGCCCGCACGGCGGCCCAGAACGTGCAGAAGACCGCAGCGCCCCTCACGGCGTACCTCCTCGGCGTCGCCGCCGGCGCCCGCGACGCCGACCCGGAGACCATCGAGCGGCTGGCCGCCAAGGCCCAGCAGCTCGCGGAGAGCTGGGACCGGCCCGCCGACGCGCCGGACCCCGACGACATCGACGACGACGTGCCCGACGACTCGACGGTCGACCACACCGACGACGAGTACGAGGACTGATCCGTGCGCGCAGTCGTGACCGCCGGTGACGGTGGCCCCGAGGTCCTGTCCGTCGGCGAGGTCGAGGACCCGCGTCCGGGCGCCGGCGAGGTCCTCGTCGACGTCGTCGCGACCGCGGTCAACCGCGCGGACACCCTCCAGCGGATGGGGTACTACCCGCCCCCGCCCGGGGCCTCGGAGATCATCGGGCTCGAGTGCAGCGGCCGGATCACCGAGCTCGGCGAGGGCGTCGAGGGCTGGTCGGTCGGCGACGAGGTGTGCGCGCTGCTGTCCGGTGGCGGGTACGCCTCGCGCGTCGCCGTGCCGGTCGGACAGGTCATGCCGGTGCCGGCCGGCGTCTCCCTGGTCGAGGCGGCCTGCCTGCCGGAGGTCGCGGCCACGGTGTGGTCCAACGTCTTCATGACCGCCCACCTCGACAAGGGCGAGCGCTTCCTCGTCCACGGCGGGGGCGGCGGCATCGGCACGATGGCCATCCAGCTCGCGGCGGCGCGCGGTGCCGAGGTGTACACCACCGCCGGGTCCCCCGAGACGCTCGAGCTGTGCCGCTCGCTGGGCGCCACGCGGGCGATCAGCTATCGCGACGAGGACTTCGTCGAGGTGCTCACCGAGGTGGGCGGCGCCGACGTCATCCTCGACAACATGGGTGCGAAGTACCTCGGCCGCAACGTCTCCGCGCTCGCGACCAACGGACGCCTGGTGATCATCGGCTTCCAGGGCGGCACCAAGGGCGAGCTCGACATCAGCGCCCTGCTGCGCAAGCGGGGCTCCGTCACCGCGACCTCGCTGCGGGCGCGGCCGCTCGTCGAGAAGGCGAAGATCTGCTGCGAGGTCGTGGAGAACGTCTGGCCGCTCGTCGCGGCCGGACGCGTACGCCCGATCGTCGAGACCACGATGCCGCTCGAGGACGTCGCCCGCGCCCACCAGCTGATGGAGGACGGCGGGCGCGCGGGGAAGATCGTCCTGACCCTCTGAGGTCCTGCTCGACCTCGTGGGCGGTGAGTGGGACAGCTTTTCGCGCGCCGCCCAGAACCTGCGTCACTCACCGCTCGTACGCCGTGGCCACCGCCCCGCGGGCTTCGGGCGCGCGACTAGGGTTGGCGCCATGACCGAGCAGCAGCAGCCCGCCGAGGGCGAGGAGCACGTCGTGGTCGTCGGACCCGACGGCCAGCCGATCGGCACCATACCGGCGAGCGCCCTGCCGTCGATGACGCAGGCGACCGGCGACGACGGGGACGACGGCGACGGCGAGCGCCACATCACCGAGCTGGTGGAGCAGCCGGCCAAGGTGATGCGCATCGGCAGCATGATCCGCCAGCTCCTCGAGGAGGTGAAGGCGGCGCCGCTCGACGAGGCCAGCCGCAACCGCCTCAAGGACATCCACGCCGCCTCGATCAAGGAGCTCGAGACCGGCCTCGCGCCGGAGCTGGTCGAGGAGCTCGAGCGGCTCTCGCTGCCGTTCACCGAGGACGGCACCCCCTCCGAGGGCGAGCTGCGGATCGCCCAGGCCCAGCTCGTCGGCTGGCTCGAGGGCCTCTTCCACGGCATCCAGACCGCGATCTACGCCCAGCAGATGGCCTCGCGCGCCCAGCTCGAGCAGATGCGTCGCGCGCTGCCCGCCGGACACGGCCGGCACACCCAGGAGGCGCCGCCCGGCATGCCCACGATGCCGACGGAGGACGCCGACGACCCCGCGGGGAGCCGCGGCGGCGGCATGTACCTCTGACGCTGCCGGCGGCCCACACCCTCGGCCCGGCCGTCCACACCCTCGCGCCCCCGGCCGTGCGTAGTCCGGTGGCGAGTCCGGGTGGGTCAGCGGCGCCCGAGCCGGCGTACGACGACGAGGCCGAGCAGGCCGATGATCGCGGCCGCGGCGCCGGGGGCGGCCGTACGGGCGAAGCCGGCGGGCGGGGAGTCCTCGACCAGCGTGCGCACGGCCTTCGGCGGCGGGGGCGGCTCGACGGACGTGCCCTCGCCGAGGAGCTTCTCGATCTTGGCGACCTTGGTGGGGTTGGCCACGCTCGTGCCGCTGCAGCTGTCGGCCTCGAACGGGGCCTCGGTGCCGGTGGCGAGGAAGACGTAGGAGGTCCCGACGGCCAGCTCGCCGAGGCCGCACGCGTTGCGGCCACCGGCGGAGAAGACCTGGGTGGAGCGTTCCGGCGTGCCCTGGTAGGCCCGCGACGCGGTGACGTCGTAGGTGTGGTCGTTGCCGGCGACCTCGACGTTGTCGACGGTGGCGATGAAGACCGCCTCGGCGCGCTCGACCTGCTGCTCGAGCCGGCCCGGCTTGCACGTGCACTCCGCCGACGCGGGCGCCTGGACCGTGACGACCAGGCCCAGGCACGCGAACAGCAGTGCGGCGGCGAGGCGTACGGCGCGGATCATGGCGGGCAGCCTATCGAGACGGACCGGAGGAAAGACCGAAGAGGTCGGCCAGCACCGCGGCGACGCCGTCGTCGTCGTGGTGCGGCGCGAGGTGGTCGGCGAGGTCCTGCACCGACGGGTGCGCGTTGGCCATCGCGTAGGACGTCCCCGCCCACTCCAGCATCGGCAGGTCGTTGGGCATGTCGCCGAAGGCGACCACGTCCTCGGGCCCCAGCCCCATCTCCGCCGCGACCATGGCCAGGGTGGTCGCCTTGGTGACGCCTGCGGCGCTGATCTCGACGAGCGCGAACGACGACGACCAGGTGGTGACCACCTCGGTGCCCACCGCGGCCTCCACCCGTTCCCAGAACTCCTCCGGGTCGAGCTCCCGGTGCACGGCGAGGATCTTGACCACGTCGTCGCGGTAGATCTCCGAGTAGTCGCCCTGCGTCCGCGCAGAGGACCTGTCGTCGGCGTGGGAGGGGAAGCCGACCTCGCTCGTCCACCCTGCGAGGTGCTCGATCGCGAAGCTCGTGCCGGGGACGGCGGCACGGACCTGCTCGGCGATGGAGAGCCCGACCTCGCGCGGCACCGCGTGGTAGTCCCGCACCTCGCGGCGCGCGACGTCGTAGACGATCCCGCCGTTGCTGCAGATCGCGAGGCCGTGCCCGCCGACGGCCTCCCACAGCTCCTCCATCCAGCGGATCGGCCGACCGGTCGTGAAGACGACCGGCACCCCGGCGGCGTCGAGCTCGTCGAGCACCGCACGAGTGCGCACCGAGACCCGGCCCTGGGAGTCGAGCAGGGTGCCGTCGAGGTCGGTCGCGACCAGGCGCGGGGTGTCGGTCATGTGCCGTCGCGGACGGTGAGCGTGACCGTGAGCTCGTCGCCCTCGGTGACCCCGGCGGCCGTGCGGACGGCCTTCTTCACGGGCAGCACGAAGCTCCCGGACGCGGCGTCGGGGAAGACGCTGGTGTCCCACTCCGTCTCGCCGACCCTCGCCCGTACGCGCACCGAGCCGAAGCCGCGCGGCTCGCCGGCGCGCTCGCGCACGTCGTCGGCGAGCTCGACGGGCAGGGTGACGAAGCACCACGAGCCGGAGTCGGCGGACTCCTTGCGCGCGGTCCAGCGCCAGAGCTCGGCGGTGAAGGTGAGCCCCGCGTCCACGGTCAGGAGCCCTGCGGGAACCAGCGCGACATCTCGACCGCCGCACCCTCGTCGTTGACCGACGCGGTCACGTCGTCGGCCGCGGCCTTCACCTCGTCGACCGACTGGCCCATCGCCACGCCGCGACCGGCCCATCGCAGCATCTCGATGTCGTTGCGGCCGTCGCCGATGGCGAGGACGTCGGCGGCGGAGAGGCCGAGCTTGTCGCAGACGTGCTGGAGGCCCGACGCCTTGGACACGCCCACCGGGGAGAGATCGAGCCACGCGGTCCACCCGACGACGTAGTCGGTGCCGTGCAGGCCGAGGTTGGCGGCGAGCTCGATGAAGTCGTCGGCGGTGGCGTCGGGGTCGCGGACGATGACGCGGCTGACCGGCTCGCCGACGATGTCATCGACGTGGGTGATGAGCTGCTCGCCGGACAGCTCGCCCTCGGGGAACACGCGGTTGACCCGGTAGCCGCCGACCTCGCGCTCCTCGACGGCGACGAGCGCCCGGGGGTGGTGCTCCAGCACGGCCGCCACCGCAGGGGCCGCGTCGAAGGTCTCCTCGTGGACGACCTCCATCGGCGGGTAGCGGAAGACGACGGCGCCGTTGGACGCCACCACCCACAGCTGGTCGGCCTCCTCGCGCGGGATGTCGAGCAGGTCGGCGATCCGCGTCATGCCGTGCGGCGAGCGACCGCTCGACAACACGATGTGGGCGCCGGCGTCGAGGGCGCGGTGCACCGCGTCGTAGACCGGCTCGGTGATCGTCTCGTAGTCCTCGCTCTGCCCGTCGACCCACTTGAGCAGGGTGCCGTCGATGTCGAGGGCGACGACCTTGGGCGTCCAGTCGGTGCTCACCGACGTCGTTGGTTTCGACACGCTCGCTTCGCTCACTGCTCAACCGGCGGAGGAGGTGGACCCGAGCGGCTTCATGACCTCGAGGCCACCGAGGTAGGGGCGCAGCGCCTGCGGCACGGTGACCGAGCCGTCCTCGTTCTGGTGCGTCTCCAGGATCGCGACGATCGCGCGCGTCACCGCGGTCAGCGTGCCGTTGAGCGTGGCGACCGGCGTCGTACGCCCCTCGACCCGGGTGCGGATGTCGAGGCGTCGCGCCTGGAACTCGGTGCAGTTGGAGGTCGAGGTGAGCTCGCCCCAGCCCTGGCGGGTCGGGATCCAGGCCTCGCAGTCGAACTTCCGCGACGCGCTGAGCCCGAGGTCGCCGGCCGCGGTGTCGATCACGCGGTAGCAGAGCTCGAGCTTGTCGAGGAACTCCTTCTCCCAGGCGAGCAGGCGCTGGTGCTCGGCGTACGACTCCTCGACGGTCGTGTAGACGAACATCTCGACCTTGTCGAACCAGTGCACGCGCCAGATGCCGCGGGTGTCCTTGCCGTGCGAGCCGGCCTCCTTGCGGAAGCACGGGCTGAACGCGGCGTAGCGCAGCGGCAGCGAGCCCGCGTCGAGGATCTCGTCGGAGTGGAAGGCCGCCATCGGCACCTCCGAGGTGCCGACGAGGTAGAGCTCCTCGCCTTCGATCCGGTAGACGTCGTCAGCGGCCTGTCCGAGGAAGCCGGTGCCCTCCATCGCGCGCGGGCGCACCAGCGACGGCGCGGCCGCCTGGACGAAGCCGGCGGCGCGGGCCTGGTCCATCGCCATGTTGACCAGCGCGAGCTGGAGCTGGGCGCCGATGCCGGTGAGGAAGTAGAAGCGCGAGCCGCTGACCTTGGCGCCGCGCTCGAGGTCGAAGGCGCCGAGCAGCTGGCCGAGCTCGACGTGGTCGCGCGGCTCGAAGTCGAACTCGCGGGGCGTGCCGACCTGCTCGAGGACGGTGTAGTCCTCCTCGCCGCCGGCCGGGGCGGCGTCGTCGGCGATGTTGGGGATCGCCTTCATCGCCTCGTCCCACGCGGCCTCGGCGCTCGTACGGGCCGCGTCGGCCTCCTTGACGCCCGCGGCGAGCTCCTTGACCTGCGCGAGCAGGGCCTGCTTCTCCTCGCCCTGCGCCTTCGCGACGAGCGCGCCGCTGGCCTTCTGCTCGGCGCGGCGGGCCTCGAAGTCGGCGATCGCCTGGCGTCGCGCGGAGTCGGCCGCCAGTGCCCGGTCCACCACGTCGTCGGACAGCCCGCGCTTGGCCTGGGCGGCGCGTACGCGGTCGGGGTCGTCACGGAGCAGGCGAGGGTCGATCACAGACAGAGGCTAGCCGGATGGGCGTGGGCCACAGCAATCGGTTTGGGCATACTTCGCGGGTGACTCCCGCCTCCCGCACCCGCAGCCTGACCTGGGCCGCCGTGGCCGCGCTGCTCTTCGGCGTCCTCGCCTACCTGGTGACCCGCGACCGGTCGCCCCTCGACACCTTCGACGTCGAGGGTCGTCGGCTCGAGGACTGGGCCGACGACCAGTCGGTGCTGATCGACACGCTGCGGGTGGTCGAGGTCGCCTTCGGCACCATCGGGATGACGGTCCTCACGGTCCTGCTCGCCGGCGCGCTCCTGCTGCGCCGCCAGCGCTGGGCGGCGCTGCTCGCGGTCGTGGTGATGCTCGTGACCTCGGTCGCCACCACGGGGCTCAAGCTGGGGCTCGGCCGCGACCGGCCCGACTGGCAGGACGCCCTGGGTCGCCACGTCAACAACAGCTTCCCGTCGGGGCACGCGTCCTCGGTCGCGGCCTTCTCGGCGATCCTCGTCATGCTGCTCGTGCTCTTCGTACGCCGGGCGAGCCTGCGGCGTACGGGGATCGCGGTGGTCGTGGCCTGGTGGCTGCTGGTGGGGGTGGACCGGGTGCTGCTCGGGCGCCACTTCCCGACCGACGTCATCGGCGGGGCGCTGCTCGCGCTGACGGTCTTCTTCCTGGCCCTGGCCTTCATCGACCCGCGGCCGCGCTCGACCGCGGCCAAGGCGGAGCCGTTGCCCGAGGTCTACGCCTCGGAGAAGCGGCTGGCGGTGATCCTCAACCCGATCAAGGTCGAGGACGTCGGCCAGTTCCGCGCGATCGTGGGCACGATGGCCAAGGAGTCCGGCTGGTCCGAGCCGACCTGGCAGTACACGACCGTCGAGGACCCCGGGACCGGCATGGCCGAGCGGGCCGCCGTCTCGGGCGCCGACCTGGTGCTGGTCTGCGGCGGCGACGGCACCGTGCGCGAGGTCTGCGCCGAGCTCGCCGGCACCGGCATCCCGGTCGGGATCATCCCGGCCGGCACGGGCAACCTGCTCGCCCGCAACCTCGACATCCCGCTCTACCTGCGCTCGGCGATCGACGTCGCGCTCAACGGCCAGGACCGGGCGATCGACCTGGTCAAGGTCGGCGGCGACGGCATCGAGGACACCCACTTCATGGTGATGGCCGGCATGGGCTTCGACGCCGCGATCATGGAGGGCGTCAACGAGGACATCAAGAAGAAGATCGGCTGGGTGGCCTACGTCGTCTCCGGCCTGAAGTCGCTGATGTTCCCCGCGATCAAGGTCGAGATCCAGATCGACGACCAGGAGCCCACCGTCCACCGAGCCCGTACGGTCGTGGTCGGCAACGTCGGCTTCCTCCAGGCCGGGATGCCGCTGCTGCCCGACGCGACGATCGACGACGGCATCCTCGACGTCGTGATCATCCACCCGCGGCAGTTCCTGTCCTGGATCACCGTGGCGATGCGGGTGCTCGCCAAGAGCACGATCGTCGACGAGACGCTCGACCGCCGCACCGGCTCCCGCGTGCGGGTCAGGGCGTCCTCCGACACCCCCCGCCAGCTCGACGGCGACTCCATCGGCGAGGGCCGCGAGCTGCACATGGAGTGCATCCACGGGCGGCTGCTGGTGCGCGTGCCGCGCTGAGGTTCGGAGGTGGCCTCAGGCGCCTGGGTGCTCGCTCCGCTCGCGGCTCAGCCGCCAAGAGGACGCGCGTGCTCGATCGCCTCCTCCTCCTCGGGCGAGAGCTGCTGCTCGCACGACCAGGAGGAGATCGACTTGGCATAGGTCCGGGCCTCGCTGCGGCCGTGGATCGAGGTGAGCACGACCCCGTGCCCGGCGTCGTCGAGCACGGCCAGGCTCCAGCTCAGGTGTCCGCCGACGTCGCCGAACGCGTCGTAGCGCACGACCGAGAGGTGGCGCAGCGCGTCGGCGCTCTCGGCCTTGAGGGCCGCGACCTCCTGCCGCAGGCCGTGGACGTCCTCGGGCAGCGCGTCGACGCCGTCCGCGGCGGGACGTGACGGCGTACGGCGGAGCGCGAGGCCGGCGACCACGCAGGCCACGGCGGCGAGGGCGACGGCAACGACATCGAGCATGGGGCGACCCTATGTTCGGGGGACGGTCACGGCCGGTCGGACACGGCCGGAGGTGACACACTCGCGGACGTGACTGCCCGACGGATCGCCTACCAGGGAGAGCCCGGCGCCAACTCCCACCTGGTCTGCCAGCAGGCCTACCCCGAGTGGGAGCCGCTGCCGTGCGCGTCGTTCGAGGACGCCTTCGCCGCCGTGGAGAGCGGCGAGGCCGACCTCGCGATGATCCCGATCGACAACTCGATCGCCGGCCGGGTCGCCGACATCCACCACTTCCTGCCGACCTCCGACCTGCACATCGTGGGCGAGCGCTTCCTCCGCATCCAGTTCTCCCTCATGGCGCTGCCCGAGGCGAGCATCGACTCGCTGCGCACCGTGCACAGCCACGTGCACGCCCTCGGCCAGTGCCGCGGCGTGATCCGCGAGCTCGGCCTCACCCCGGTGGTCGCCGGTGACACCGCAGGCGCCGCACGGGAGGTGGCCGAGTCGGGCGACCCGACCCAGGCCGCGATCGCGCCGCCGCTGGCCGCCGACATCTACGGCCTGAAGGTGCTGCGCGAGGAGATCGAGGACGAGGACCACAACACCACCCGCTTCGTGGTGCTCTCGCGCGACTTCGAGCAGGCGCCCAGCGGCGACGGGCCGGTCGTGACGACCTTCATCTTCAACGTGCGCAACCTGCCGGCGGCGCTCTACAAGGCGCTCGGCGGCTTCGCCACCAACGGCGTCAACATGACCAAGCTCGAGTCCTACATGGTCGGCGGCCACTTCACCGCCACCCAGTTCCTCGCCGAGGTCGACGGCCACCCCGACGACCCGCCGGTGCGCAACGCGCTCGAGGAGCTGGCGTTCTTCACCACCGAGGTCAAGGTCCTGGGCGTCTACCCCGCCGACGCCTTCCGGGCGGAGTGACTGAGACACTCGCGCGGTGATCGATCTCCTCGTGGTCGCCCTCGCCTTCGGTGCCATCTTCGTCGTCGAGCTCCCCGACAAGACGTTCATCGCCACGCTGGTGATGTCCACGAAGATGCGTCCGCTCTTCGTCTGGATCGGCGTCG
Organism: Nocardioides ganghwensis; assembly: GCF_014779655.1. Taxonomy (GTDB): domain Bacteria; phylum Actinomycetota; class Actinomycetes; order Propionibacteriales; family Nocardioidaceae; genus Nocardioides; species Nocardioides ganghwensis. Next base: position 8,815 of record NZ_JACXYX010000022.1, on the reverse strand, counting down.
CCCTCGCCTTCTTCGTCCAGACCGGCGTGGCGGTCGGGCTCGGCACCGCCGCGTCGTTCCTGCCCGACCAGCTCGTCCACGTCGTCGCGGCCCTGATGTTCGTGATCGGCGCGGTCATCCTGTTCCGCGCGGCCCGCACCGCCGACACCGACGAGGGCGCGCAGGAGGACGAGTACGCCGCGAAGGCCGACTCGGGCGCGCACGGCTTCAAGGTCGTCGCGACGTCGTTCCTCGTGCTCTTCGCCGCCGAGTGGGGCGACCTGTCCCAGCTGCTGACGATCTCGCTCGTCGCCAAGTACGACGACCCGGTGTCGGTCTTCCTCGGCGCGTGGGGCGCCCTGCTCGCCGTCTCCGGCCTGGCCGTGATCGTGGGCCGCCTGCTCCTGCAGCGCGTACGCCTCTCGGTCCTCCACTATGTCGGTGCGACGGTCTGCGTGTTCATGGCAGCCTTGACCGTGTGGGAGATGACACGCTGAGGCAGTCGGTCCACGACCGCTTCGTCGCCGTCAACGGCGACCACCCGATGACCGCGGAGGACGACGCCTACGTCCGCGCCCACTTCGTCCCGGCGAGCGTCGAGGCGCTGGAGCTGATGCTGGCCGACCGCCTGCCGCTGCCGTCGTACGTCCTCGGTGACGGCACGCCGATGGTGCCCGCCGACCACGGCAGACCCGCGGAGATCGCCGGCGGCATCGACCGGCTGCACGACTGGTTCGTCGCGTTCTGGGAGGGCGACCCCGAGACCGGCGAGCAGGAGTGGGTGGCGTACCTGTCCGGCCAGTACGTCTGTCTGCGCGAGGTCCTCCCGATGCGCATCAAGCACAAGGCCGAGCGGATCGCCGAGGCCGCGGCGGCCGTCGACCTCCTGCGCCGCGATCCGCACGACCCGGTCGCCCGCGGCATGCTCGGCGAGGCCGTGGACGGCGTGCTCGGCGTGCCCGGCCTCGACTCGATGCTGCGGCCGATGACGGCGTACGACCGGCTCCGCTTCGGCGGCCCGACCTCCCGCGAGCAGTGGGTCGACGCGCCCCGAGCGGAGTTCCTCACCCCGACCCCGCCGACCTGGCCGCTGCGCACCGAGCGGCTCGTGCTGCGTCCCTACGAGCCCGCGGACGCCGACGCCTTCGCCGTCGGGTGGGCGTCGGAGGAGTGGACCAGCCTGCTGCTGAGCCGGCCGATGAACCGCGCCGAGGTCGGCGAGATGGTCCGGCGCCGGACGGAGCTCGGGGACGGCTTGTTCATCAGCCTCGCCGTCGCCACCCAGGACGGCACCGTGGTCGGCGACTCGATGCTCCACCTCCAGGGCACCGGGCTCAGCGAGGGCGAGATCGGCTGGACGGTCCTGCCCGGGTTCGGCGGCCACGGCTACGCGACCGAGGCCGCGCGGGCCGTGCTGCGCCTGGGCTTCGAGCACTTCGGCCTGCGCCGGATCGTCGCCAACCTCGACGCCCGCAACGACCGCTCCGCCGCGCTCTGCGAGCGGCTCGGGATGCGGCGCGAGGTCGACCGGGTCGCGGACTTCTGGTCCAAGGGCACCTGGACCAGCTCATACGAGTACGCCCTGCTGCGCGAGGAGTGGGCCGCGGGCGCCTGAGCGCGCCGCACGAGAGCGATAGAGTCCGCGACATGGTCACCACCCCTCACGGAGCCGACAGCGAGGTCGGCCGCCTGGCCACCGTCATGCTCCACCGCCCCGGCAACGAGCTGAAGCGGCTGACGCCCCGCAACAACGACCGCCTGCTCTTCGACGGCATCCCGTGGGTGAGCCGGGCGCAGGAGGAGCACGACGCCTTCGCCGAGACCCTGCGCAACCGCGGCGTCGAGGTCCTCTACCTGACCGAGCTGCTGACCGAGACGCTGGAGAGCGAGCTGGCCCGCAACCACGCGATCACCAGCGCACTGTCCGGCCTGCACCTCGGCGACACCATGCGCCGCTACCTCGCCCAGGCGCTGCGCGAGTGCTCGCCGGCCGAGCTCACCGACGTGCTGACCGCCGGCATCCGCAACGACGAGGTCAAGGGCGGCCACGGCCTGGTGACCAGCCTGCTCGACCCGCACGACTTCCTCATCGACCCGCTGCCCAACCTGCTCTTCACCCGCGACTCCAGCGTGTGGGTCCGCGACCGCGTCGCCGTGACCAGCCTCGCGATGCCGGCCCGCAAGCGCGAGACGCAGCTGACCGAGCTGATCTACACCGAGCACCCGCGCTTCGCCGGCACCCGCAAGATCCACGGCTGGCACAACGAGCACGTGGAGGGTGGTGACGTGCTGCTGCTGGCACCCGGCGTGATCGCCGTCGGCGTCGGTGAGCGTACGACTCCCGCGGGCGTGGAGCGGCTGGCCCGTCAGGTCTTCCACGCCGACCTCGCCCACACCGTGCTGGCGGTGCCGATCGCGCAGGAGCGCGCCACGATGCACCTCGACACCGTCTGCACGATGGTCGACGTCGACAAGGTCGTGATGTACCCCAACGTCGCCGACACGCTCCGCGCGGTGACCGTGACCCTCGACGACCCGGGCTCGGGCGAGTCCGACCTGTCGCTGAGCGTCAGCGAGTCCGAGCCGTTCCTGGTGGCGGCGGCCAAGGCGATGCAGATCGACACGCTGCACCAGATCGACACCGGCCTCGACCCGGTCACCGCCGAGCGCGAGCAGTGGGACGACGGCAACAACACCCTGGCCCTCGCGCCACGGGTGGCGGTGGCCTACGAGCGCAACGACGAGACCAACGACCGGCTCGAGGACGCCGGCATCGAGGTCGTCCGGATCGCGGGCTCCGAGCTCGGCTCGGGCCGCGGCGGCCCGCGCTGCATGAGCTGCCCGATCTCCCGGGAGCCGCTGCACACCGACTGACGCCCCCGGCGTGGGTCGCTGGCACGACGACCCAGTGCACACCTGTTGACCGAATTCGTCCGCGGGGCATCACGTTCGCCCCGGTGGATCGTTGAGGTGGCATGACTGAGTCCATCCTCGAGGCCCTGCCGCCCGCCGACGCCGAGCGCGTCCTGGCCGCAGGTCGTGCGCTGACGCTCCCGCAGGGCTGGTCGCCCATCGCGGAGAGCACCCCCGCCGACAAGGCGTACCTCATCACTGCCGGTCGGGTGTCGGTCCGCAAGGGCGGCGTCGAGATCGCCACCCTCGGCCCCGGCGCCGTCGTGGGCGAGACCGCGATCGTGAACCGTACGCTCCGCTCGGCCACCGTGGTCGCGCTGACGCCGCTGAGCGTCGTGCACTTCACCAGCGAGAAGATCGAGGAGCTCGCCGACGAGATCCCGAGCTTCGGTGCCGCGCTGCGGGCCGCCGCCGCGGGGCGCGTGGGGCAGGGCTGAGTCCTTGGACGTGCCGTCCGACGTCGCGGAGGCGATGGAGGCCTACCTGCTCGGGCAGGCGCCGAGCCTGACGCGGGTCCAGGTGGCCGAGAAGGCAGGCGTGCCCCTCGACCTCGCGGTGACGCTGTGGCACCAGCTCGGCTTCCCGCACCACACCGACGACGACGTCGCCTTCGCCGAGAGCGACGTGGAGGCGCTGCGCCTGTCGGCCGAGCTGGTCCGGATCGGCATCCTGCCCCCGGACTCGCAGGCGGCGCTCGTCCGCACGTGGGGGCGGAGCTTCGCCCGGCTCGCCGAGTGGCAGACCACGCTGCTCGCCGGGCTGGCCGTGGAGGCCGGCGATCCCGCCGACGGCCTCACCGACCTCGCGACCGACGTGCTGCCGCGAGTCGAGGCGCTCCAGGCGTACGTCTGGCGCCGCCACCTCGCCAGCGCGACCCAGCACCTGCTGGAGGACGCCGGGACGCTCACCAGCAGCGAGGCGCAGATGTCGGTGTGCTTCGTCGACATCGTCGGCTACACCACGCAGAGCCGCAGCCTCGACGGCGCCGAGCTGGTCGCGTGGGTCGACGCCTTCGAGCAGGACACCACGACCCTCGTCGTCGACCGCGGCGGCCAGGTCATCAAGACGATCGGCGACGAGGTGTTGTTCACCGTGGCCGACCCGGTCGCCGCCGTCGAGGTCGCGTTGGCGCTGACCGCCCGCGGGGCCGACGAGGACGACCCGTTCCCGGCGGTGCGCGCCGGCGTCGCCCACGGCGCGGTCGTACGCCGCCTCGGCGACGTCTTCGGGTCGACGGTCAACGCCGCCTCCCGGCTCACCTCGGCCGCCCGACCCGGGTCGGTGCTCGTCGACGCGGGCGTGCACGAGGCCCTGACCGCGGATCACGACGGCGAGGAGGACTCACCGTGGCGCTGGCGACGCCTGCGCCGGGTCTCGGCCAAGGGGTTCAAGAACCTCGAGGCCTGGCGGGTGCGGGCCCGGCAGGCGGACGACTGACTGGTCCAGCACACCGTTGTCCGGCCCGCCGCACGAGGCGCACACTGGTGCTCATCGTCTTCAGGAGCACCGTCATGAGCATGTTGCGAACCATCAGGTGCGCGGTGGGCCTCCACAGCTGGGAGCCGCCCGTGGGGGACGTCGGAGGAGCCCACCACACCTGCCTCTACTGCGGCAGGACCAAGGCGGTCAACACCGGCCGCCCACCGGACGCGCACGACAAGTCGGGCATCCACTCCTAGGAGCTCGCGCGTCCTGCCCCAGGTCCTCGTCGGTGATCTCGCGGACGAGGCAGCTCCGGGCATGTGAAAGCCCGGTCGTTGTTGACGGGGGAAACAACAACGACCGGGCAGGAACGAATCTACTCCGCTCGTGAGCACCGGCACAACCGTTGGCCCGGTTGTGTTCGGCACGTGGCCGCTTGGTGGGCGGCCGGTGGAGCGCTGCTTACCGGATCGTCACCTGACGGTTGGCAAGTCCTGCCCGTGCCGACCGCTCGGCGGCGCTCAGGTCGCCGCCCTTCAGCGCCTCCTCGAGGTCGGCCGCGAACCGCGCGGCGGGCTCCTCGAGCACCTCGGCGCCGGTGCCGACCGGGAGGTCCCAGACCGGCGCCAGCAGGCCGTGGGCGCGGAACATGCCGACGAAGCGCGACCCCTCGGCGACCGAGTCCTGACCTGCCGCGTGCAGGCGCGCGAGCGCGTCGAGGAGCTGGTCCTCGGGGTGCGGCATCACCCAGCGCAGGTGCTCCTTGGTCCCGACGTTGGTCCAGTACGCCGCCTCGACCGAGGTGAGTCGGCTGGTCGGCATCACACCGCCGTTGGCCTGCTCGAGCGCGGCCTCCATGCTGGCGTCGCGCTCGGGGATGTCGTCGATCCAGTACTCGAAGCCGTCGTGGACGGTGATGTCGAGCGACTCGTCGGTGATCAGGTCCTGGATGCTCGGGCCCTCCCCGGGCGCCGACATCAGGCCGACGATGCCGGGCTCCTCGGTGGCCAGCGCGGCCTCGAGGACGGCGCCGAGGTCGCGGGCGGGGTTGCCGTAGGAGTGCTGGACCTGGAGGCCGAGCCAGACGTCGCCGGACTCGCGGACCATCGCCGGCGCGGCGCCGGGCAGGAGGGTCGCGAGGCGTACGGTGCGCTCGCCGTCCTTGAGGGTGAGCGGGGCGGTCGCCGCGGGGACCAGCTCGCGCAGCGCGATCACGTCGCACTCGCTCGGCATCCCCTCGAAGGGCCGGGCGACGAAGGTCGGTGCGGCGCCGCCGGCAGCACCGTGGCACGCCTTGTAGCGCTTGCCCGAGCCGCACGGGCAGGGCTGGCGGGGTCCGACCTCGCCGGCAGCGGGAGCGGACGAGGTGCGGGTACGGGACTTCTTGGCCATGACGAGAACCTATCGGCCGAGCAGCTCCAGCATGTAGGCCGGCCGGTCGCTGATGACGGCGGTCACGCCGAGGTCCAGGCAGATCTGGAGGTCCTCGGCGGTGTTGACGGTCCACACGTGGATCTCGCGCCCCGCCTTGACCAGGTGCCGGCCGAGCCCGGGGTGGTCGCGCAGCTCGTCGATGCCGGGACCGATGATCCAGTCGTCGCCGACGACCGGACGCAGCACCGGCCAGTGGTGCGCCTTGTCGACGAGCAGCACCACGTCGAGGTCCGGCGCCAGGCGACGGACCCGGCTGACCGCGTTGACGGAGAAGCTCATCACTCGGACCGGGGAGCCAGCGCGGTCCCACCCGAAGTCGCCGAGCGTCTCGACCAGCCGTCGCTCGACCAGCCCGCCGTAGCGGGTCGGGTGCTTGGTCTCGATGGCGAGCTCGACGTGCCGGTCGTAGTCGGCGGCCGTCTCCAGCAGCTTGCGCAGCGTGAGCACCTTGCCGTGCTCGGGGTCGCGGTCGGGCGCCTCGTCGTCGAGCTCGGACCACGGGTTCTTCCAGGAGGCGAAGTCGAGCTCGTCGAGCTCGGCGAGGTTCATCGTCGACACGAGGCCCGGCGTGGCGGCCGTACGCCGGAGGTCGCGGTCGTGGACGCACACGAGGTGGCCGTCCGCGGTCAGCCGGACGTCGCACTCGAGGGCGTCGGCGCCCTCGTCGAGGGCCTTCACGTAGGCCGCGAGCGTGTGCTCGGCCGTCTCGTGGCTGCTCCCGCGGTGGGCGACCACCTGCGGCCGGGTGGGGCGCGGGGGACGGCGGCGGATGCGCGGCGTACGACGCATGCGCTGAGCATGGCACGTCCGTCGGCCGGTCGGCGGGAGGTCCTCGCGGGTGCCCACATCTGGTGGGTGGTCTGGACCGCTCGGGCTACGAAAGTCGGATATCGGTCCGTCGCGCCCCCCGACCCGGCCATTCCGCCCCTCCGGACCCGCGGCGTGGCTAGCGTGCCCGGAGAACAGCGCCCGATCTTGTGCGTGTGGGGACACGCCGGGGTGCTGCGCGGGAGATGAGGACAGCCATGAGCACCACTGTGCAGTCGCGCCGCAACGTCGTGCGCACCGTCGCCTGGACCGTGCCGGTCGTCGCGGCCAGCACCGCCGTCCCGGCGTACGCCGCGTCCTGCGGCAGCACGTCCTACGCGTGGCGCCTGGACTGGGCCGACAACACCACCAGCGACGCCTTCACCACGAGCTACTCGGTCGCGAAGCCGGCCGGCGCCAACGCCGTCCACGTCGGGACCGCGGTGGTCACCGGCCCGTCGGGGAGCAGCCCGGTCACCGTGACCTTCAGGAACTCCGTGGTCGGCGCGGACCGGCGCCACGCCACCAACCTGACGGTCGAGAACACGGCGAACATCGGCAACCTCGGCGCGCAGGAGCGCGGGCTGCTGCTGTGGAACACCGACATCCTCGAGGGCCGCAACGCCAGTCGCCAGGTGGTCGAGGTGACCTTCTCACGAGCGGTGAGCAACCTCCGGTTCACCATCACCGACATCGACTCCAACGACCAGCGCGGGTCGGGCAACGACTACCGCGACCAGGTCGAGCTGACCGGCGTGCGCACGGCCGTCGCCACGAGCCGCGTCGGCGGCGGGTCCTACGTCGTGGGCTCCGGCACCCAGGCCTCGCCCTGGCAGATGTACGACGACGACATCCCCGCCGCCGACAGCGCCGACGACCGCGGCAACCTCGCCGTCACCTACCCCGGGCCGGTCAGCAGCTTCCGGCTCGACTACTGGAACGCCTCGGGCAACGGCCAGCAGGCCGTCTTCCTCGGCGACTTCACCTTCGACGCGCTCGGCTGCTGACCCCACGTCGGCCCGAGCCCCGCGTGTCCCCACGACACGCCCGGCGAGCGGTGCGTGGGGCCCTGCACAGCACAACCCCACCCACGCCTCACGCACCGCTCACCACTCACGACTCCACCCGTCGCCCACCGCCCCCGGCTGGGCGGCGGTGTCATGCTGAACGCCATGCCGTGGGTAGCCCAGTACGTCGTCGCCGCCGTCGTGTTCTGCGTCCTCGACCTCGTCTGGCTCGGCACCATCGCCGAGGACCTCTACGCCCGCCACCTCGGCGACCTGCTCGCGCCGTCGCCGGACGTCGGTGCGGCGTTCGTCTTCTACGCCCTCTTCGTCGCCGGGCTGGTCTACTTCGTGATCCACCCGGCCGTGGCAGCGGGGTCGTGGCGGCGCGCCGCGGGGGCCGGGGCGTTCTTCGGCCTCGTCACCTACGCGACGTGGGACCTCACCAACCTCGCCGTGATCCGCGACTTCCCCGCCGCCCTCGTCCCGGTCGACCTGGCCTGGGGGACGTTCCTGGCCGCCGCCGTGTCGACCACGACGTACGCCGTGGTGCAGCGGCTGCCGGCCTGGGCGCGCAGCGCCTGACCTCACTGGTGGACGTTAGGTGCAGACAGGAGTAGGCCTCTTGTCTGCACCCCGGGTCCGCCAGGTCACTGCCAGGCTGACCGAGTCGCCCTTCATGGGATGACCTGGCTGAGAGTTGCAGGGCCTGGTGGCCCGGGACGTGCAGATCGGCCATAGGGCTTTGCGCCACGTGGCCCTCGCGGGCTGCCGGAGCGCCTCAGTGAGCGACCGACAGTCACGTCCCGGACCGGAGTGCTTGATCCGTGGGCTGACGGAAGGAGCACCCGAAATGAAGGCTACGCCCACTTTTGCGGGGATCGACTGGTCCTGGCAGCACCACGCGCTGTGCATCGTCGACAACGACGGACAACGCATCGAGGAAGCGACCGTGTCGCACACGCGACCTGGCCTGGCGAAGATCACCGCCTTACTGCGCCGCCATGGCGTGGACCGGGTCGGGATCGAACGCGGCGATGGTCCTGTGGTTGAGCACCTGATCCGTGACGGATTCCAGGTCTTCGTCATCAGCGCACGACAGGTGAAGTCCCTGCGCGCCCGCTACGGCTCAGCAGGTCCTGGCCCACCCCGACGGCCCGATCTTCCAGTCCCTGCCCCGCGCCGGCACCGTCCGCGCCGCCACACTCCTGGCCGAGATCGGAGACTGCCGCGCCCGGTTCCCCGACGCCGCGTCC
>NZ_JACXYX010000001.1 GCF_014779655.1 Nocardioides ganghwensis | reverse complement strand
CAGCCGGGCATTACCGTGGGACACGAGAACCTCCGGTTGGGCGTGGGCCTTAGACAAGCCACATCCCACTCGGAGGTTCTCGCTCGTTCAACCAGGCTCGCTGCTACCAACGTCCTGGCCGGGTACACCTAGTCGCAATGGACCGAGTACTCGACCATCGCATCGTCCGCGCCCGCACCGTCCCCTGTCGCCTCGTACTTCAGCACCAAGCATTCCGTCTCGGAGTACTTGCCAGACGGTCCGTCCGGACCTTCGTCGCCAGCGCCAGAGCATGCTGAAACGAGTGCCCACACCAGGAACAGAACAAGTGCCGCCGCGATCAGCGAGCCGGCGAGAGTCCCGTTCGAAGAGGCAGCGCTGCTGGTCCCCGAGCGGGGTCCGGGCGAAGAGGACGTCGCATGGAACTGGACGTGCCGGTCGGACGCTTCCTTGGCGACATCTGCCGGTGGCGGACCGCCCGGATAGGAGCGGAAAGTGGTTCTCCAGCCACACGAGCAGCGAGAGAGGACGGCGCCATCATGCTGATGCTCGAACGCATAGACGTGTTCTTCCGCGCTTGCGGTCGCTTTCGGAGGCGTCGGCGAGCTCGGCATCCGTTGTGCGTCCCGGTGCCCCCTCACGTGGCCTTCACCAGATGCCCAAGCCACGTCCCGAGGCGACGCACCGCCGGACGATCGGCACTTGTCCACCCAACCGCATGTACAGCGAACTGTCGCGACCTGGCCCTTCGGGCTCAGGGTGATGTCGTAGACATGCGCTTCCCCCATGTCCGGCATGGTAGGTCGCTCCGCAGTCACTGTCGGGCGACCTTGATGAGACGTTGCAGGGCGAGCTCGGAGTGACTTCGTCCGGCTCGGGGCAAGACGCCATCGCCGGGCACTGGTGGCTGAAGCGGAGCTGACGACCTTCTCGGCGCTGACCACCCGCGCGGCCCCTCGGCGCGGCCTCGCTCAGCGGGTCAGCTCCGGCCACTCCCCCCGGCGCCCGAGTCCCCGGTCGATGCCCAGCAGCAGGCCGGTCAGCGCGGCGTCGCGGTTGGCTGCGCCCATGCCGCGCAGCGGTCCCTCCACGTTGAGCACCGAGAAGCCGTGCACGGCGGCCCAGCAGGTGACGTCCGCGCCGACCCGGTCGCCGGCGTCGAGGTAGCCCACCGCCACCAGCTCGTCGAGGGCGGCGTTGAGCAGGCCGTAGGGGTCCTCGCCGTCCGGGTCCGTGCCGTCGGGCGGCTCGGGATAGGCCGTGAACAGCAGCCGGAACAAGCCCGCCTCGGCCAGCGCGAAGTCGACGTAGCCGACGCCGATCTGCTGCAGCCGCCGGCGGGCCCGGGTCACCGGGTCCTGCTCGTCGACCGTGGCCAGCCGCTCGCGCACGCAGGCGACGAGGGCCTCCATCGCCCGCTCGGCGACGGCGTCCACCAGGGCCTCGCGGTCCGCGAAGTGCCGGTACGCCGCGGCGTGCGAGACCCCGACCCGGCGGGCCAGCTCGCGCAGCGAGAGCGCCTCGGGGCCGCCCTCGCGGACCACCTCGACCGCGGCCTCCACGAGGGCCTCGCGCAGGTTGCCGTGGTGGTAGGGCGTCGTGGTCACGGCACCAGACTAGACGATGTTGACAGCGGTAACTTCTCGGTGCACCCTGATGTTACCGCCGTCAACATCCCATCCGGAGTCGTCATGAACCGCAGAGGCGCCCTCCTCGCCACCACGTGTCTGGCCGCGCTGACCATCAACCTGGACACCACGATCGTCAACGTGGCGCTGCCCAGCCTCGCCCGCGAGCTCGACGCCGACACCCGCGACCTGCTGTGGGTCGTCGACGGCTACAACCTCGCCTTCGCCGCCCTCGTGCTCGCGATGGGCAGCCTCAGCGACCGCTTCGGCCGCCGCCCGGCGCTCGTCCTCGGCCTCGCCGGGTTCTCCGCGGCCAGCGGCGTCGCCGCGCTGGTCGACAGCGTGGAGGCGCTCATCGCGCTGCGGGTGGTGATGGGCGTCAGCGCCGCGCTGATCTTCCCCACCACCCTGTCGATCATCGCCAACGCCTACACCGGGCGTCGCGAGCGCGCCACCGCGCTCGGCATCTGGGGGGCCGCCGTCGGGACCGGCGTGGCCCTCGGCCCGGTGTCCGGTGGCCTCCTGCTCGAGTACTTCTCCTGGCACAGCGTGTTCTGGGCGCTGGTCCCGGTCGGCGTGATCGCGATCGCCATGACGCTGGCCTTCGTGCCCGAGTCGCGCGACCCGGGCGTACCTCCCCTCGACCTCCCCGGCCTCGTCGTGTCCGTCGCGGCCCTCGGCACCCTGACCTGGACCATCATCGAGGCCCCCGAGCACGGCTGGGCGTCCGCGACGACGACCACCGGCTTCGTCGCCGCCGCCGTCCTGGCGCTGGCCTTCGTCGCGATCGAGCGGGCCGCGGAGCACCCCATGCTCGACGTGACGCTGTTCCTCGACCGCCGGTTCAGCGCCGCGGCCGCGTCGGTGACCATCGCGTTCTTCGCGCTCTTCGGCTTCATCTTCCTCATCACGCAGTTCTTCCAGTTCCTGCGCGACTACTCCGCCCTCGGCACCGGCGTACGCATCCTGCCCGTCGCCGCGTCCATCGCCGTCGCCTCGATCGCGGGTGGCCAGCTCGCCCCGCGCCTGGGCACCAAGGCGGTGGTGGGCACCGGGATGCTGATGCTCGGCTCGTCCTTCATCGGCGTGTCGATGATCGGCGTGGACGTCGACTACGCGACGACCGTGGTGCCGCTGATGGTGCTGATGGGCCTCGGCCTGGGCCTCATCACGACGCCGGCCACGGAGTCGATCATGCACGTGCTGCCGCCGGCACGCGCCGGCGTGGGGTCGGCGGTCAACGACGCCACCCGCGAGCTCGGCGGTACCCTGGGCGTCGCCGTGGTCGGCTCGCTCTTCTCCTCGCTGTACGGCGCGCGGCTGGCGGACGAGCTCGAGGGACGCCTGGACCCCGCGACGCTCGAGGCGGCCCGTGACTCGGTCGGCTACGCCGACGCCCTGGCCGCGCAGGTCCCCGGGGTCACGAGCGCGCTGGAGGTGGCGTTCATGGAGGGCCTCTCCCGCGGCAGCCTCGTGGTGGGCCTGCTGTGCCTGGTCGGCTCGGCCGTCGCGTGGGTGGTCCTTCCGGCCAACCGGTACGACCCGCTCGCGGAGGGCGAGCTGGTCGAGGTCGGCTGAGTCACCCGGCTCCGAGGGCCGGCGACTCGTGGCTGGTGAACCAGCCGGACGGACCGAGCTCTGATCCCATCCGCGGCACGTACTGGTCGAAGTAGATGCGGGAGATCAGCTCGCGGCGACTGCGGACGTCCGCCTTGTCGAAGACCGACTTGAGGTGGTCCTGGACGGTGTAGGTCGAGACGTGCATCGTCTCGGCGATGGCCTTGGTGTCCACCCCCTGCAGCACCAGCTGCGTCACGTCCCGCTCGCGCGGGGTCAGGTCGAACGCGGCCACGACGAGCGGGACGATCTCGGGTGGCCTGGCCTCCTCGATGGTGATCACCACGTCGCCGTCGTGCTCCCCCAGTGCCGTCAGGGGCGAGGCGTGCAGCACCAGCCACATCCCGCTCGCGCCGCGGACGCGACTGCGCGGCGGGACGCTGCTCTCGCCGCGGGCGAAGCGGCGGGCCGCACCGACGAGGGCGGCGATGACCGCGGCGGGCGCCCCGCTGTTCTGCCCGGCCAGCAGGTCGGCCAGGCGCTCGTCGGCACCGAGGCTGGTCTGCCGGATGGAGTCGTCACCGCCCACGATGAGCACGGCCGGGCCGGAGGCCGACGTCGGCGCGGTCGAGCCGGCCAGGGCGGCCAGCATCCCCGACCGCAGGCCCAGCGCGAGGTGGTGCGCCAGCGTGGCCATGAAGTCGATCTCGTCCTCGCCGAAGTGCGGCACCCCGGGCTCGCGGAACAGGGCGAGGCCGCCCCACACCCGGTCGCCCTCGCGGCAGACCGCGCGCATCTCGTCCGCGTAGCCGAAACGGGGCTCGATGAAGCGCGACAGCCGCGGCGACGCCTCCAGGTTGCCGGCGGTCGAGAGGTGCACGCCGGCGGCGGCGACCCGGCTCTCGGCCATCGACATGAAGGCGGTCGGTTCGCTCTCGCCGTACTCGACCAGCCCGAACTCGTGGTCGTGGTCGTTGCGCCCGAGGAGGTCGCCGTACTTCCGCGCTCCCGTCAGCAGCCTGGTGCTCGGGTCGACCGTCGCCAGGCAGGCGCTGGTGAAGGGGACCGCCCTGCTGATCGAGGCGATGGACTCCTCGAGGAAGGTGTCGATCTCGAGCCCGGCGCGCGCGACGACCTCGACGTCCCGTCGGACGCGCTCGGCTGTCAGCCCCGTCATCACGCCGCCCAGTGTCCGTGAGACCGCGCCCGGGTGGCATCCCAGATATCTGGGCTGTCTGGACCACCCAGCGCGTACGGGCACGAAGAACCGGTGCGGTTGGGATGGTCCGCGGGCCGCCGCCGCGGCGACCGTTGACCCATGACCATCGCAACCCCATCGCTCCTGCCGATAGCCCCTCAAGGACCGTTGGACGCCCACGGGCGCCTCGTCCACGAGGACGACGACGCCGCCCAGCTGGCCCTGGCGCTCGCCCGGGTCGAGGAGCAGCTCTCCCTGGCCCGCCTGCGTCCCGACGACCTCGTCGAGCTGCGCGTCCGCACCACCGACCTGGCTCGCCTGATGGACGTGTACGACGTGCTCACCGACCGCCTCGGCGCGACCACGGCGGCTCCCGTGGTATCGGTCACCGAGGTCCCGGCGTTGCCGGTCCCCGGCATGACCGTCGCCCTCGACGCCGTGGCCGCCGACCGCGCCCGCCGCCTCCTCGTCGTGGTCGCCCACCCGGACGACGAGGCCTTCGGCTGCGGCTCGCTCCTCGCCCACGCCAGCGCCCACGGAGTCGCGAGCACCGTCGTCTGTGCCACGCGCGGCGAGCTCGGCGAGCCCTCCCCCGCCAGCGGACTGAGCCGTCATGAGCTGCCGGCCGCCCGCGAGGCCGAGCTGCGCGAGGCCTGCCGCCTGCTCGGCGTCGAGCGCGTCGAGCTGCTGGACTACGTCGACTCCGGCGTCGACGGGGAGCCCGCTCCCGGGTCCCTCGCAGCCGCCGACCCGCACGAGCTGAGCCGCCGCGTCGCGCGCCTCGTCGACGACGTCCGTCCCGACGTCGTGGTGACGCTCGACGCGAGCGACGGCCACCGCGACCACGCAGCCATGCGCGACGCCACCCTCGCCGCGCTGGACCTGGCGGCCCACCGACCGGGAAGCACCTACCTGTTCTGCCTCGCGCGGTCGCTGATGACCGAGTTCACCGGCGTCGACTCCCTCGGCACCCCGGACGCGGAGCTCACGACCGTCGTCGACGTCGCCGACCTGCTCGACCTGCGGTGGCGTGCCATCCGCGCCCACTCCTCGCAGGTGCCGCCCTTCGACGCGATGGACGAGGACCTGCGGCACGGCTTCCTCGCCGTCGACCGCCTCCGGCGCGTCGACCCGCCGTGGCCCGGCGGCCCCACCGAGACCAGCTGGCTCGCCCCGAGCCGGACCCGGACCCAGCACCAGCCCCACCACCAGAACGCATCACCCGAGAAGAAGGAACTGTCATGACCCTCGAGATCACTCTCGACACCCGCACCACCCGAGCCGCGGAGTCCCTCCGTGGCCTCTGCACCGGGGGCGTCCACCTCCCGGGCGACGCCGGCTACGACGCCGCCCGCACGCCGTGGAACGTCTCCGTCGACCAGCGGCCCGCAGCGGTCGCCGTGCCCCACTCCGCAGCGGAGGTCGCCGCCGTCGTACGCGCGGCCGTCGCGGCCGGGCTGCGGGTCGCCCCCCAGAGCACCGGGCACAACGCCGCCCCGCTCGCCGCGGCCGGGCTCGACGACGTCGTGCTCGTCAGGCTCTCCGAGATGACCGGCGTCCGGATCGACCCGGAGAGCCGGCAGGCGCGCGTCGTCGGCGGCACGCTGTGGCGCGACGTGGTCGCCGCTGCGGCCGAGCACGGCCTCGCGGCGCTGCACGGCAGCTCGCACGACGTGGCGGTGGCCGGCTACACCCTCGGTGGCGGCCTGTCCTGGTACGCCCGGCAGCACGGGCTGGCGGCGGGCATGCTGACGGCCGTCGAGCTGGTCACCGCGGACGGCGAGCTGGTCCGTGCCGACGCCGACCACCACCCGGACCTCTTCTGGGCGCTGCGCGGCGGCGGGGGCAACCTCGGCGTGGTCACCGCCCTCGAGTTCGGGCTGCTGCCCGTCACCGACGTCTACGGGGGCATGCTGCTCTGGGACCGCGAGCACGCACCCGAGGTGCTCGCGACCTGGGCCCGGTGGACGCGCGACCTCCCTGACTCGGTCAGCACCTCGATCCGCGTGATGAGCTTCCCGCCCCTGCCCGAGCTGCCCCCGTTCCTGAGCGGGCGCCAGCTCGTCGTGGTGGACGGCGCGGTGCTCGAGTCGGACGAGCGGGCGGTCGAGATCCTGGCCCCGCTGCGCGCGCTCTCGCCCGAGATGGACACGTTCGCCCGGATGCCGGCCGCGGGTCTGGTCGACATCCACATGGACCCGCCCGGCCCGACGCCGGCCGTCTCGGACCACGCGATGGTCGCGTCCCTCACCGATGAGGCGGTGTCCGCCCTCCTGTCGGAGGTCGGCCCCGGCTCCTCGACGTCGTTGCTCTTCGCCGAGCTGCGGCACCTGGGCGGTGCCCTCGGGAGGCCCCGCCCGGACTCCGCGCTGTCACACCTGGCGGGCGACTACGCCCTGTTCTGCGTGGCGGTCGCTGCCACGCCGGAGATGGCCGCCCAGGGGCTCGCGGACGCGGAGGCGGTGACGGCGGCGATGCGTCCGTGGTCGAACGAGGCCCGCTTCCTGAACTTCAGCGAGGGACCGGTCGACACCAGCACGGCGTACGACACCGCGTCCTGGCAGCGGCTCCAGCAGGTGCGTGCCGCAGTGGACCCGGCGGGCGTCTTCGCGGCCAACCACCCGGTGCGCTGAGGCCGGCTGACCGGTCTGCTGCCGGTCAGCTGCCGGTCTCGAGCCGGAAGCCGACGCCGCGGATGGCCACGACCTTCTCACCGGCCTCCGCGGCCTCGAGCTTGCTGCGCAGGCGACCGATCGTGACGTCGAGGGTCTTGGTCGAGCCGTACCAGTTCTGGTCCCAGACCTGGTTCATCAGGGTCTCGCGCGGCACGACCTTGTCGTGGTTGGAGGCGAGGACCGCGAGGACGTCGAACTCCTTGGCGGTCAGCGCGATCTCGCGCTCGCCGAGGTGGACGCGGCGCGAGCCGGCGTCGATCTTGAGGCCCGAGGACGTGGTGACGGTGGTGTCGTCGGGCGCGGGGGCGTTGCCGCTGCGGCGCAGCAGCGCGCGCACCCGCGCCAGCAGCTCGGCGAGGCCGAACGGCTTGGCGAGGTAGTCGTCGGCGCCGACGTCGAGACCGACCACCCGGTCGAGCTCGCCGGCGCGCGCGGTGACCATGATGATCCCGCCCAGGTATCCCCCGGACCGCATCTGGCGGCACGCGTCGATGCCGTCCATGTCGGGCAGGCCGAGGTCGAGGATGACCACCGCGGGCCCCTCGTCGACGACGAACGACACGGCCTCTGCCCCACCCGAGACGCGGGTGACCTCGTAGCCCTCCCGCTCCAAGGTGCGCATGAGGGGTACGGCGATGTCTTCCTCGTCCTCAACCACCAGCACGTCGTGCACCATGGCGTCGAGCATAGAGGGAGGGTCAGCGGTTGGTGAGGCGAATGCCCGTGTCGCCCGCGGGCGTGATGCTCGTCTGGGCCGGCGAGGCGGGGGTGTCCTCGCCCGGCCCGAGAAGGACGCCGCCGGCAGCGAGGATCACCGCGATCGGGATCAGCAGGATGCGGGACATGGGTAGAGCATCTGGTCACCACACCCACATCAGCCCCTCGTGACGGTCACAGCCGGTAAAGGATTCAACCGTCTCGGACACGAGACCTCCTCGGTCCTCGAGGAACCTCCGTCACGCCTCGAAGACGTCGCCCAGCTCGGCCACCCGCTCGAGCACCTGCTCCATGGTGAGCTGCTCCAGCGCCAGCTCGTCCTCGGCGCCCTCCTCCACCTCGTCCCACGTCAGGGGGGCGGCAACGGTGGGGCGCTCGCGCCCGCGCAGCGAGTACGGCGAGATCGTGGTCTTGGAGCCGGAGTTCTGCGACCAGTCGAGGAACACCTTCCCCGGCCGCTTGGCCTTCGTCATCGTCGCCGTGACGAGGTCGGGGTGCTCCTTCTGGAGCGTCTCGGCGACCTCCCTGGCCAGCGCGGTCGTGCCCTCGCTGTCGAGGCTCTTCGGGCCGGTGTCGGGCACCGGGGCGTACAGGTGCAGCCCCTTGCTGCCGCTCGTCACCGGCGAGCACGTCAGGTCGCGCGCGGCGAGCGCGTCGCGTACGAGCAGCGCCACCCGCGCGCACTCGTGCAGGCCCGCCGGCTCGCCGGGGTCGAGGTCGATGACGATGCGGTTCGGGTTGCGCGGCACGCCCTTCGCGTCGACGGTCCACTGGTGGACGTGCAGCTCGAGGGCGGCGAGGTTGGCCAGCCACGTCAGGGTCGCCAGGTCGTCGCAGATCGGGAACCGGAGCGTGCCGTCGCCCTTGCCCGTGCGCGAACCGGTGGTGGAGACCTCGACCGTACGCACCCAGGACGGGGTGCCGGCCGGGGCGTTCTTCTCGAAGAAGCTCGACCCCTCGACTCCGTGCGGCCAGCGGATGCGGGTCACGGCGCGGTCCTTCAGGTGCGGGAGCAGGACCGGCGAGACCTGGGCGTAGTAGTTGAGCACCTCGCCCTTCGTGGTGCCGGTGCGCGGGTAGAGGACCTTGTCGAGGTTGCTGATCGTCAGGGTGCGGCCCTCGACGTCGACCTGCACCTCCTTGGCGGCGGCAGGCGTCACGTGAGGTCCTCCGGGGACAGGTCGTCGCGCACGCCCTGGAAGGACGGCTGGCGCAGGCGCTCGTAGCCGAGGCCGTGGGTGTCGATGTCGACGACGACGCGGGGCTCGACCCAGAACGTGCCGGCGGCGTCCACGCGCGGCACCTCGTCGGCAAAGGGCGACGCGTCCGTCGCGAGCGGGGCGAGCAGGGCGGCGAGCCGGGCGCTGGTGGCGCCGGCGATGCCGCTGCCGACCCGGCCGCGGTAGAGCAGGCCGTCCGGGGTGGGCTCGCCGACGAGCAGCGCGGCCAGCCGGTCGGGCGTACCGACCTGGGGGCGCCAGCCGCCGACGACGAACGAGCCGCGGTGCCGGTGGGCGAGCTTGCGCCAGTCCTCGCTGCGCCGGTCGAACCTGTAGCGCGACGTACGCCGCTTGCTCACCACGCCCTCGAGTCCCTGCTGGAGCGTGGCCTCGAAAAGCATGTCGCCGTCGTCGTAGGCCGCCGGGACCTGCCACCTCGACTCGGCGAGCGGGAGCTCCTCGAGGAGTGCGCGCCGCTCCTCGAGCGGCCGGTCGGTCAGGTCAACCCCGTCGAGGCGGAGCAGGTCGAAGACCATGAGCGTGGCCGGGACGGACTTCACCAGCCTGGCGACCTCCCTGGCGTTGCGCACGTGCATGCGGTGCTGGAGGACGCGGAAGTCGGGGACGCCGCGGTCGTTGAGCGCGATCACCTCGCCGTCGACGAGCAGGTCGCGGTCGCCGAGCGGCGGGTCGCTCAGGTCGGGCCAGGCGGGCGTGACGTCGTTGTCGTTGCGGCTCGTCATCCGTACGACGCCGTCGCGGACGTCGACGAGGACGCGTACGCCGTCCCACTTCACCTCGTGCAGCCACTGCGCGCCGGCGGGCACGCGGTCGGTCTTGGTGGCGAGCATCGGACGCACGCGGCCAGTCTGGCACCCACCGCCCGCGCCCCGGTCATCCCTTTGCAGGAGACGATCGTCCGACGTGACGGCTATCGTCGGAGCATGCGTGCGATCTGGAAGGGTGCGGTCTCCTTCGGCCTGGTCAGTGTCCCGGTGAAGCTCTACGCCGCCACCGAGAGCCACGACGTGTCCTTCCGGCAGGTGCACGCCAAGGACGGCGGCCGGATCAAGTACCAGCGCGTCTGCTCCCTCGACGGCGAGGAGGTGGCCTACGCCGACATCGCCAAGGGCTACGAGACCGAGGACGGCGAGATGGTCATCCTCACCGACGACGACATGGCAGAGCTGCCGTCGACGTCGTCGCGCGAGATCGCGGTGGAGAAGTTCGTGCCGCGCGAGCAGATCGACCCGTTGCTCTTCGAGAAGTCCTACTACCTCGAGCCCGAGGGCGCCGGCGCCAAGCCGTACGCCCTCCTCCGCCAGGCCCTCAAGGACGCCGACCGGATGGCGGTGGTGACCGTCGCGCTGCGCCAGCGCACCACGAT
Organism: Nocardioides ganghwensis; assembly: GCF_014779655.1. GTDB lineage: Bacteria > Actinomycetota > Actinomycetes > Propionibacteriales > Nocardioidaceae > Nocardioides > Nocardioides ganghwensis. The sequence goes on along the minus strand of NZ_JACXYX010000001.1, from coordinate 464,199 downwards.
CGCCGTGCTGCGCGTGCGCGAGACCGAGGCCGGCGAGGTCATCGTCCTCCAGACGATGATGTGGCCCGACGAGGTGCGCACCCCCGACTTCAAGGTCGAGGTCGACGACGCCAAGCCGCAGGAGGTCAAGATGGCCCACATGCTCGTCGAGACCCTCGCGGGCGACTTCGACGCGAGCGAGTTCGAGGACGACTACGCCGGTGCGGTCGAGGCGCTGGTGAGGTCCAAGATCGAGGGCGGCGAGATCAAGCGCACCGAGACGTCCACCAAGACCTCGGGCGAGGTGGTCGACCTGCTCGCCGCGCTGCAGAAGTCGGTCGCGGCCGCCAAGACCGCGCGCGGCGAGGACGCGGGCGAGTCCGACGACAAGCCCGCGAGGAAGACGGCCGCCAAGAAGGCCCCCGCGAAGAAGTCGGCCGCCAAGAAGGCTCCGGCCAAGAAGGCCGCCGCCAAGAAGACGGCCACCAAGAAGACCGCCGCGAAGAAGCCGGCCAAGAAGGCCAGCTGAGGCTCGCCCGGTCGGCTCGGCCGGCCCTCAGGAGGCGTGGGCCACCGGCGTACGCCCCGTGAGCTCGCGCAGCCGGGCGCCGATCTCGGCAGCCACCGCGACGGCCAGGTCGCGCGCGGACTCGCCGTCGACCTCGGGCACCACGTGCTGCACCACGCCGTCGGCGAGCAGGTCGGTGGCGCGTACGCGCTGGCGCGAGGCCATCTCCCCGGCGTGGGCGACGTCGCCGTGCACGATGAGGCTGGCCCCCTCGGGCGGGAGCGGGGAGAGCCAGGCGTGCTCGGTCGCGATGACCGTCCGCGCCGGCAGGAACGCCAGCGCCCCTCCCCCGCAGCCCTGGCCGAGGATCACCGAGATCGTCGGCACCGTCATGGTGGTCAGCGCCGCGATGCAGCGGGCGATCTCGCCGGCGAGCGCGCGCTCCTCGGCGTCGGGCGAGAGCTCGGCGCCGGGGGTGTCGATGACGCTGACGAGCGGCAGCCCGAGCTCCTGGGCGATCTTCATCCCGCGGCGGGCCTCGCGCAGCGCGCCGGGGCCCATCGCGTGACCCGGCACCTGTCGTGAGCGGTCCTGGCCGATGACGACGCACGGCTGGTCGTCGAGGCGGGTGAGCGCGACGAGGACGGTGGAGTCGCGCTCGCCCTTCTCGGTCCCGCGCAGCTGGAGCGTGCCGGCGGCGCCGTGGGCGAGCAGGTCCCGCACGCCGGCGCGGTCCGTACGCCGGGTGCGCTCGACGCTGTCCCAGGCGGCGTGGTCGCCGAGCGGGCGCTTCGCCCGCATCGGCAGGCGGCCCGCACCGGGCGCGTCCACGAGCACGGCGAGGGCCTGGTCGACCATCTCCGGCAGGTCCTCGGCCGCGACGACACCGTCGATGACGCCGGCCGCGGCGAGGTTCTCCGCGACCTGCACGCCCGGTCGGAACGGGCGGCCGTTGAGCCCCTCGTAGACCTTCGGCCCGAGGAACCCGACGAGGGCGCCGGGCTCGGCGACGGTGACGTGGCCGAGCGAGCCCCACGAGGCGTACACGCCGCCGGTGGTGGGGTGGCGCAGGTGCACGAGGTAGGGCAGCCCGGCGGCACGGTGGTCCATCAACGCGCGGGAGATGTCGACCATCCGCACGAAGGCGGGCGTGCCCTCCTGCATCCGGGTGCCGCCCGACGCGGTGCTGGCCAGCAGCGGCAGGCCCTCCGCGGTGGCGCGGCGCACCGCCGCGGTGATCCGGTCGGCGGCGGCGCGACCGATCGAGCCGGCGAGGAAGCGGAACTCGTTGACCACCACCGCCACCGGTCGGCCGCGGACCTCGCCGCGGCCGGTGAGCACGGACTCGTCGGTGCCGGCCTTCGCGGCCGCCGCCTCGAGGACGGCGCGGTAGTCGGCGTCGGCGTACGACAGGTCGACGGGCTCGTCCCAGGAGGTGAACGTGCCCTCGTCGAGGACCAGGTCGAGCAGCTCGTGGGCGGTCCAGCGCCTGGCCGTCACCTGCTGCGTCCCGGGTGTGCTCACGCTCCACCTCCGCCGATCCAGGCGCGGATCTCGTCGGCGTGCTGGTCGAGCAGCGGCGGGGCGGCGTGGTCGCGCCGCGTGACCTCGGTGCCCTCGCCGTCGAAGAACCGCAGCGGCGGGCCGGGGAGGGTGATCCCGCCCAGCGTCGGGTGGTCCACGTCGACCAGCAGGCCCTGGCTGGCGACCTGGTCCCACTCGTAGACCTCGTCGAGGGTGCGCACCTTGCCGGCCGGGATCCCGATCTCGGCGAGGCGCGCGAGCAGCGGCTCGGCGTCCCAGTCGGCGAAGGCCTGCTCGACGACCTCGATCACCTGCTCGCGCCGACCGACGCGCTCGCCGTTGGTGGCCAGGCCCTCGGCGTCCGGGTCGAGGCCGAAGCCCGCACAGAACTTCTTCCACAGCCCCTCGCTGCCGAGCGCGATCTGCACGGCCCCGTCGCGGCAGTGGAACAGGCCGTAGGGCGCGATCGAGGGGTGGTGGTTGCCCTGGGCGCGGCCGACCTCGCCGGCCACGGTCCACCGGGTGCCCTGGAAGGCGTGCACGCCGACGACCGACGCCAGCAACGACGTACGCACGACCGTCCCCCTGCCGGTGCGCTCGCGCTCGTGCAGCGCCGCGAGCACGCCGTACGCGCCGTACATGCCGGAGAGCAGGTCCGCGATCGGTACGCCGACGCGCTGGGGGTCGTCGGGGCCGGAGCCGGTGAGGGACATCAGGCCGGCCTCGCCCTGCGCGATCTGGTCGTAGCCGGCGCGACCACCCTCGGGACCGTCGTGGCCGAAGCCGGTGATGGAGAGGACGACGAGGCGCGGGTTGCGGCGCATCAGCTCCTCGATGCCCAGGCCGAGGCGCTCGAGGACGCCGGTGCGGAAGTTCTCCACCAGCACGTCGGCACGCTCGACGAGGCCGACCAGCACGTCCTTGTCGGCCTCGTCCTTGAGGTCGAGCGCGATCGACTCCTTGTTGCGGTTGGTGCACAGGAAGTAGGTCGACTGGCGGGCGTCGGGCTCGCCGACGAACGGCGGCCCCCACCCACGGGTGTCGTCGCCGCTGCCGGGCGCCTCGACCTTGATCACCCGGGCGCCGAGGTCACCCAGCATCTGGGTGGCGTGCGGCCCCGCCAGGGCGCGGGTGAGGTCGACGACGAGGAGGTCTTCGAGTGGTCCGGTCATGTCAGTTGCTCCATCCGGGGAGGACGAGGGCTGCCCAGACGAGCAGCGGGCCGACCAGGGTCACGATCACGCCGTAGCCCAGGATCTGCTTGTAGTAGACAGGCTCGCTGATGGAGTCGGGCCTGTTGGCGAGCATCAGCGCGCCGTTGGTGCTGAACGGGCTGACGTCCACGATGGTCGACGACACGGCGAGCGCGGCCACGAAGAGGGCGGCGTTGATGCCTCCGTCGGCGATGAGCGGCACCGCGATCGGGATGATCACCGGCAGCAGGGCGGTGGACGAGGCGAAGGCCGAGACGACGCCGCCGACGTAGCAGAGGACCAGCGCGCCGATCGCGGCCGCACCGAGGCCGGCGGCCCAGTTGCCGACGAACTCCGGCGAGCCGGCCGTGGTGAGGATCGTGGCGTAGGTGCTGACACCCGCGACGAGGAGGACGGTCGGCCAGGCGATCTGCTTGACCGCGTCCTTGTGCTCGTTGGCGTTCAGCATCGCCAGGATGACGGCGGCGGTGATCGCGACGAAACCGATGTTCTTGTCGAAGACCAGCGCGACGAGCGCGACGCCGACGAAGGCCAGCAGGGTGAGCACCTGGTCGCGCCGCACGCCCTGGGCCTGGGTGCCGGTCGGCGCCGACGTGCCGTAGCCGCGGGCGGGGACGGTGGCGCCGCCGCGGTGCAGGTCGTCGTCGAGCGTGTCGGGGTCGTCGGGGTCGATCCGCATCGCCATCAGCTTGCGCCCGCCCAGCACCACGAAGAGGATCGCGGCCATCACGGTGTTGACGACGAGGCTGGCGAGGAAGACGGTGATCTCGCTCGACGGCAGGCCCGCGTCCTCCATCACCGAGTTGGTGATGACGCCGTAGATGCTGATCGGCGAGAAGCCGCCGGCCTGGGCGCCGTGGACGACGAACATGCCCATCATCAGCGGGCTGATGCCGTAGCGGCCGGCGAAGCCGAGGGCGATGGGACCGATGATCGCGCAGGCGGCCGGGCTCACCGCGCCGATGCCGGTGAGCACCGCGGTCACCGCGAACATCACCCACGGGATGAGCGCGACGCGCCCGCCGACCCCGCGCACCGCCGTACGCACGATGAGGTCGACGGTGCCGTTGTTGCGCGCGATCGCGAACAGGTACGTGACACCGATGAGCGTCAGGATGAGGTCGCCGCTGACGCCGGCGAGGATCTCCTTCTCCTCGAGGTCGAGGGCGTACATGCCGACGAACCACGCGGCCACGTAGGCCAGCGCTCCCATGTTGATCGGCAGCAGCGTGCCGATGACGAACAAGGCGACCAACGCGATGATCGCGATCCATTCCGGACCCATAGTCGAAGCCTTCCGAGTCGAGTGCCGCACGCGGGGCCCGGAGGGTGGCCCTCGTCACGTTGCTGGCTCAGTGGCCTAGCCAATAGGACAATGAGCCGATCGTCAATAGGGTGGTGCCATGTCCGACGCGTCCGGCTCGCCGTTCCCGCCCCGGTTGCTCCGCACCCGCCTCTACGAGCAGGTGGCCGGGCAGATCTCCGCCTGGATCGGCGACAACGGGCTCCGCGCCGGCGACAAGCTCCCGCCCGAGCGCGAGCTGGCCCAGCGCCTCGGCGTCAGCCGCGCCACGCTCAGCCAGGCGCTCGTCGCGCTCGAGGTGGTGGGCGTCGTGGAGGTGCGCCACGGTGACGGCACGGTCGTCACCGCGCGCCACCAGACCTCGACCCGCATCGTGGAGGCGATCCGCAACCACGCCGACCGGCTGCCCGAGATCATCGAGACCCGCGACGCGCTCGAGACCAAGATCGCCGCGCTCGCCGCGGTCCGCCGCACCGAGGAGGACCTCGCGAGGATCGACGACGCGCTGGCCTTCATGGAGGCCGACATCGAGGCCGGCGGCCGGGGCGTCGAGGGCGACGAGCGCTTCCACGGCGCCGTCACCGCCGCCTCCCACTCGCTGCTGCTCGCCCGGCTCATGGACGAGATCGGCGACCTGGTCAAGGAGACCCGCCTCGAGTCCCTCGGCCAGCCGGGACGTCCGCAGGACTCGCTGGCCGGCCACCGCGCCATCGCCGAGGCGATCCGCGCCGGCGACCCCCGGGCCGCGTCCGCCGCGATGCACGCCCACGTCGAGATGGTCAGCGACGTCGCCCTGCTGCGAGACGAGGAGTGATCGGGCCGGAGGCCGTCCTGGTGCTGCTGACCGGGCTCGGCGCCGGCGTGCTGTCCTCCACGGTCGGGGTGGCCTCGCTCCTGAGCTTCCCCGTGCTCGTCGCGCTGGGCCTGCCGCCCGTCGTGGCCAACGTGTCCAACACGCTCGGCCTGATCCCCGGCGGCCTCGGCGGCGTCCTCGGCTATCGCGCGGAGGTCCGCGAGGCGGGCCGGATCGCTCGCGCGATCGTGGCGGTGTGCGCCCTGGGCGGGGTGACCGGGGCCGCGCTGCTGCTCGGCCTGCCACCGGGCGTCTTCGAGGCCATCGTCCCGTACCTCATCCTCTTCACCTGCCTGCTCGTCGGGGTCCAGCCGCGCATCGCCCGCTGGCTGCGGGAGCGCCACGAGCAGCGCCACGGCGAGCGGCTCGCCGAGCGGCGGCACATGTCGCCGGCCACGACGGTGTTCGCCACCGTCACGGGCATCTACGGCGGCTACTTCGGGGCCGGCGCCGGCGTCATGATGGTCGCGGTCCTGGGGATCGGCACCGACCTCGAGCTGCGCATCGTCAACGGCCTCAAGACGCTGTCGCTGATGGTCGGCAACATCGTCGCCGGCCTCGTCTTCGTGGTCGTCGCCGACCCGCGCTGGGACGTCGTCGCGCTGCTCGCCGCCGGCTCGCTGGTCGGCGGCTACGTCGGCGCCCGCATCGGTCGCAAGCTCCCCGACGCGGTGTTCCGCTGGGCCGTCGTCGCGGCCGGCGTCGTGGCGGCCGTCCTGCTGTTCTGACCCGCGCCGGACGTCATGGCCGGTGGCCGCGGGGACGACCGGTCGCCATGACGCCAGGCGCGTACGTCATGGGCGGCGGTCGCTCGCGCGACCGGTCGCCATGACGTCAGGACAGCAGGCCGCGTACGACGCGCAGGCCGACCGACAGCCGGGCCAGCTCCGCGGTGTCCTCGCGGCAGATCTCCTCCAGCGTCGCGGCCGAGCGGCCGATCAGCTCCTGGTCGGCGTTCTCCCACTCGGCCACCCGGACGGGCGCCGCGTCGTCCGCGCTGGTGGACTCCAGCACCTGGGCGGTCAGCTGCTGGTGCACGCCGTAGAGGTCGTCGCGCACCGCCGCCCGGGCCATCGTCTGCCAGCGGTCGTCGCGCGGCAGCGCGAAGATCCGCTCGACCAGCGCGGGCAGCCCGAGCCGCTCCCCCAGCGCGAAGTGGACCCGTGCCACCTCGACCGGGTCGAGGTCCAGCCGGTCGGCGGTCTCGACGATGCCGAGCAGGGCGTACGCCGGGGCCAGCACCGCGACCCGCGAGGCGAGGTCGTCGGGCACGCCCTGGTCGGTGAGGCGCTTCTCCCGGGCCTTGTAGTCGTCGAGCTCCCGGCCGCTCATGATGCTCGGCAGCTCGGCCATCACGGCCATCACGGGACCACGGAAGAACTCGACGGTCGCACTGGAGTCGAGCGGCGGACGGCGGTTGGTGACCAGCCACCGTGACGCGCGCTCGACGAGCGTACGCATCTCGATCCGCATCCGGGTCTGGCGCTCGGCCGGCACCCGGTTGTCCAGTGCCGCGATCTCCTTGCGCATCGGCAGCGAGCCGAAGATCTCGCGGGCGACGAAGTTGGCGCGGGTCAGGTCGGCGGCGTTCGCCCCGGTCTCGCCCTGCAGCCGCGGCCAGAACGTCATGCCGGCGCCGTTGACCAGGTCGTTGACGACCTGGGTCACGATGATCTGCCGGCGCAGCGGGTGGTCCTCGATGGCCGCCTCGAGGTCGGGCTTCATGCGGCTCGGGAAGTAGGCGAGCAGGTCCTCGCGCAGGTAGGGGTCGTCGGGCAGGTCGGACTCGATCAGCTCGTCGGCGAGCACGATCTTGGTCCACGCCATCAGCACCGACAGCTCGGGAGCCGACAGCGCCTGGTTGCGGTCCAGCCGGCGCTTGACCTGGCGCGTCGACGGCAGGCCCTCGAGCTCACGGTTGAGCACCCCGCGGCGCTCCAGCGCGCGCATCCAGTCCTCGTGGACGTGCAGCAGCGACGGCGCGTGCGCCTCGGCGTTGGCGAGCGCGAGGTTCTGCTCGTAGTTGTCGCGCAGCACCAGCTCGCCCACCTCCTCGGTCATCTCGGCGAGCAGCTCGTTGCGGGCGTCCTCGTCCATCTCCCCCGAGCGCACGACCCGGTCGAGGAGGATCTTGATGTTGACCTCGTGGTCGGAGGTGTCGACGCCGGCGGAGTTGTCGATGAAGTCGGTGTTCATCCGGCCGCCGTCGCCGTCGGCGCCGAACCGGGCGTACTCCACGCGACCGAGCTGGGTGAAGCCGAGGTTGCCGCCCTCGCCGATGCAGCGGGCGCGCAGGTCCTGGCCGTTGACGCGGATCGCGTCGTTGGCCTTGTCGCCGGCGTCGGCGTTGGTCTCCTCGGAGGACTTCACGTAGGTGCCGATGCCGCCGTTCCAGAGCAGGTCGACCGGGGCGAGCAGGATCGCCTTCATGAGCTCGGCCGGGGTCAGCGCGGTGACGCCGGCATCGAGCCCCAGCGCCTTGCGGGCCTGCGCCGACACCGGGATCGACTTGGCCGAGCGCGACCAGACGCCGCCGCCCTCGGAGATCAGCGAGGTGTCGTAGTCCTTCCAGCTCGACCGCGGCAGCTCGAAGAGCCGGCGTCGCTCGACGTACGAGGCGGCCGCGTCGGGCTCGGGGTCGATGAAGATGTCGCGGTGGTCGAAGGCCGCCACCAGCCGGGTGTGCTCCGAGCAGAGCATGCCGTTGCCGAAGACGTCGCCGGACATGTCTCCGATGCCGACTGCGGTGAAGTCCTCGGCCTGGCAGTCGACGCCCATCTCGCGGAAGTGCCGCTGCACCGAGACCCACGCACCCTTGGCGGTGATGCCCATGGCCTTGTGGTCGTAGCCGACCGAGCCGCCGGAGGCGAAGGCGTCGCCGAGCCAGAAGCCGTAGTCCTTCGCCACGCCGTTGGCGATGTCGGAGAACGTCGCGGTGCCCTTGTCGGCCGCGACCACGAGGTAGGAGTCGTCGCCGTCGTGGCGCACGACGTCGCGCGGGGGCACGTTCTCGCCGCCGACGAGGTTGTCGGTGATGTCGAGCAGGCCGGAGATGAACGTCTTGTAGCAGGCCACGCCCTCGGCCATCCACGCGTCGCGGTCGGAGGAGTCAGGCAGCTGCTTGCAGAAGAACGCGCCCTTCGCGCCGACCGGCACGATGACGGTGTTCTTGACCATCTGGGCCTTGACCAGCCCGAGCACCTCGGTGCGGAAGTCGTCGCGTCGGTCCGACCAGCGCAGGCCGCCGCGGGCGACGGCACCGAAGCGCAGGTGCGAGCCCTCGACCCGCGGGCTGTAGACGAAGATCTCGAAGCGCGGGCGCGGCTCGGGCAGGTCGGGGATCGCCGACGGCTCGAGCTTGAAGGAGATGTAGGGGTGGACCTCGCCGTCGGCCGAACGCTGGAAGAAGTTGGTGCGCAGCGTCGCCCGGACGAGGGTGCGGTAGGAGCGCAGGATGCGGTCGTGGTCGAGGCTGACGACCTCGTCGAGCGCGCGGGCGAGGCGCTCCTCGATCGCCTCGACCTTGGTCACCCGCGCCTCGGCGTCGTGCTCGAGCGCGCGGTCACCGCGGCCGGGGTCGAAGCGCGACTCGAACAGCTCGACGAGCAGCCGGGTGATGTCGACGTTGCTGCGCAGCGCCTCCTCGATGTAGTCGAGCGCGAACGGCGAGCCGCCCTGGCGGGCGTACTTGGCGTACGCCCGGAGCACCGTCGCCTGCCGCCAGGTGAGGCCGGCGGCGAGGACGAGCTGGTTGAAGCCGTCGATCTCGTTGTAGCCGTCCCACACCGCGCGCAGCGCCTCGGCGAACAGGGTGCGCTCGTGGGAGGACAGGGCGCGGCCGTGCCGCAGGCCGAACTCGTAGATGTAGGTCGGCCGGCCGAGCCCGGAGAGCTCGTACGGGCGCTCGTCGACGACCTCGACACCCATCGAGGTGAGCATCGGGAGCACCGCGCTCAGCGACAGCGGCTCCCCCACCCGGAACACCTTGAGCCGCGACTCGCCGCGGCGGTAGGTGCCGGTCTGCTGGTCCTGGTCGAAGAGGGCGAGGTCGATGCCCTCGGCGCCCTCGATCGCCTCGATCCGGCCGAGGTCGGCCGATCCGCGCGAGGGGTCGTAGTCCTCCTTGTAGGCCTCCGGGAAGGCGTCGGCCCAGGCGCGCGCGAGCTGCGAGCCGCGGTCCACGCCGTACTCGCTGACGACGGCGGCCATGAAGTCGTCGCGCCAGGAGCGGGAGGCCTCCATCAGCCGGCGCTCGAGGTCGGCGACGTCGATCTCGGGGACCTGGGCGCCCTTGGGCGGGTGGACGACGAAGTGCACGCGGGCGGTGGTGGACTCGTTGACCCGGGCGGTGAACTCGACGTGCTCGCCTCCGAGCTGGTCGCGCAGGATGTCGGAGAACCGCTCGCGCACGGCGGTGCTGTAGCGGTCGCGGGGCAGGTAGACCAGGACCGAGACGTAGCGGCCGTAGGTGTCGCGGCGCACGAACGCGCGCAGCTGCCGGCGCTCGCGGGCGCTCATCACGTCCTGCGCGACCGGGGCCAGCTCGTCGGGCGAGGTGTGGAACAGCTCGTCGCGCGGGTAGTTCTCCAGCGTGTCCATGAGGGCCTTGCCGGCGTGGCTGCGCGGGTCGAAGCCGGCGTGCTGCATCACCTCGTCGACCTTCTCGCGCAGCACCGGGATCCGGGTGACGGACTCGGTGTACGCGGCGCTGGAGAACAGGCCGAGGAAGCGGCGCTCGCCGACGACCTCGCCGTCGGGGCCGAAGGTCTTCACCCCGACGTAGTCGAGGTAGGCGGGGCGGTGCACGGTGGCGCGCGAGTTGGCCTTGGCCAGCACGAGGAGCTTCTTCTCCCGGGCCTTGGCCTTGACCAGCGGCGGCAGCTTGGCGAACGAGGCCGACAGGTCCTGGTCGTGGCGCAGGATGCCGAGGCCGGAGCCGGGGACGGCGCGCAGCCCGCACTCCTCCGGGGCGCCTTCCTCCGCCTCGAGCTGGTACTCGCGGTAGCCGAGGAACGTGAAGTGGTCGTCGGCCAGCCAGGTGAGGAAGTCGCGGCCCTGGCGCAGCTCCTCCGCCGACAGGGGCGGCGGGTCCTGGTCGAGCTCGGCGACCACCGCGAGGGCCTGCGCGTGCATCTTCTCCCAGTCCTCGACGGACTCGCGCACGTCGCGCAGGACCCGCTGCAGGCCCTCGGTGATCTCCGCGGCCTCGTCGTCGTCGGTGCGGTCGATCTCGACGTGCATCCACGACTCGGCGCCGTCGCGCGAGCCGGCCTGCGGCTCGTGGGCGTGGACGTGCTGGAGCTCGCCGGTGATGTCGCGCTCGACGTGGAACTGGGGGTGCACGACCGCGTGCACGGTGTGCCCGAGGCGGTTGAGCTCCATCGTCACCGAGTCGACGAGGAAGGGCATGTCGTCGGTGACGACCTCGACGACGGAGCGACCCGACGCCGACCAGCCGGAGTCGGTGATGGTGGGCGTCACGACCCGTACGGCGGCCGTGCCCTGCGGCCGCGACGACGCGAGCTCGCGGTGTGATGCGACGGCGCCGAGCAGGTCCTCCGGGGACCGCTCCGAGACGTCTTCCGGCGCCACGTGCCGGTAGTAGGCGCGCAGCAGTTCGCCCCACTCGGGACGTGCCTCCGTCGCTGCGTCGAGCTGTCGGTCCTTGGTCTCGTCAGGCGTCGCCACGCTCCGACCCTAGACCCATGTGTGACCACCACAACACGGGGTCCTTGCTGCGTGTCGGGGCCGCATCTGGGCCATGATGGGCGCCTGGTCCGGACCCGTGTCCTGGCCCTCGACGACACACGACGACGACACAGGATGCGGTGGTCACGATGAGCACGAAGCTCACCAAGCAGCTGACGTACGACGCCCCGGCCGAGGCCGTGGCCGCCATGCTCGACGACGTCGCGTTCCGCGAGGCGGTGCTCGAGCGTCAGCGCGTCGTGCGTGGCTCCGTCGACATCGACGGCGACGTCGCGCGGATCGAGCAGGTGCGCTCCGCCGACGACATCCCGGCCTTCGCCCGCAAGTTCGTCGGCGACGAGATCGTGATCGTGCAGACCGAGACCTGGACCTCGGCGCACGGCGCCGACGTGGAGCTCGCCATCCCCGGGAAGCCCGGCGACGCGGTCGGCACCCTCGTGCTGGTCGAGGCCGGCGGCACGACGACCGAGACCGTCGAGCTCGCGGTGAGCGTACGGATCCCGCTGGTCGGCGGGAAGATCGAGTCGATGATCGCCGAGATGGTCGGCCACGCCCTCGACGTCGAGCACCGGGTCGGCGTGGAGTGGCTGAAGCGCTAGCTCCACCTGGCACGACCGGGCGGTCGTGAACGGGCGGTGAGCGGGACAGGTTCTCGGGTGCGAGAACCTGCGTCACTCACCGCTGGAGGTACGCCGCTCGTCCTCGCCCCGGCGCCGCCACACCACGAACCCGAGCACCACGAACGGGCCGAAGGCCAGCAGCAGGGTCAGCGCCTGCTCGTACGGGTGCAGCGAGCCCAGGTGAAGGGGGATCACGCGGTCGATCCTCCCACTCCCGACCTGCACCCGGCGACATCGGGGAGCACGGGCTCGCCCCAGGCAGGCCGGCACTCCCCGATCGTGTCGACGACGGTCAGCCCTGGTGCGGGTAGCGGTGGTCCTTCGGCGGCACGAAGGTCTCCTTGATCGAGCGCGGCGAGGTCCAGCGCAGCAGGTTGACCGCGGCGCCGGCCTTGTCGTTGGTGCCCGACGCGCGACCGCCGCCGAACGGCTGCTGGCCCACGACGGCACCGGTCGGCTTGTCGTTGATGTAGAAGTTGCCGGCCGCGAAGCGCAGCGTCTTGCGGGCCCACGCGACGGCCGCCCGGTCCTGGGCGATGATCGCCCCGGTCAGGGCGTACGGGGCGAACGACTCCATCTGCTCGACGACCTTCTCGAAGCGCGCGTCGTCGTAGACGTGGACCGCGAGGATCGGGCCGAAGTACTCGTCGGAGAACATCTGGTCGGTCGGGTCGGTCGACTCCACGATCGTGGGCCGCACGAACCAGCCGACCGAGTCGTCGGTCTGACCGCCGGCCAGGACGGTGAGGTGCTTCTGGCGCTTGGCCCGCGCGATCGCGGCCTTGTGCTTGGCGAAGGCCCGGTCGTCGATCACCGCGCCCATGAAGTGCGACAGGTCGGTGACGTCGCCCATCGACAGCGCCTCGGTGTCGGCGATCAGCTGGTCCTTGATCTTCACCCACACCGACCTCGGCACGTAGGCCCGCGACGCGGCCGAGCACTTCTGGCCCTGGAACTCGAAGGCACCGCGGATCATCGCGACGCGCAGCACGTCGGGGTCGGCGCTGGGGTGGGCGACGATGAAGTCCTTGCCGCCGGTCTCGCCCACGATGCGCGGGTAGGAGCGGTAGCCGGTGATGTTCTCCCCGACCGTGCGCCACAGGTGCTGGAACGTCGGGGTCGAGCCGGTGAAGTGGATGCCGGCGAGGTCGCGGTGGGCCAGGGCGACCTTCGAGACGTCGAGGCCGTCACCGGGCAGCATGTTGATCACGCCGGGGGGCATGCCGGCCTCCTCGAGCAGCTCCATCGTCAGCGACGCGGCCAGCTGCTGCGTCGGAGACGGCTTCCAGATCACCGTGTTGCCCATCAGCGCCGGCGCGGTGGGCAGGTTGCCCGCGATCGCGGTGAAGTTGAACGGCGTGATCGCGTAGACGAAGCCCTCGAGCGGGCGGTGGTCGGTGCGGTTCCAGATGCCGGGGCTGTTGGCGATCGGCTGGTCGGTGAGGATCTGCTTGGCGTAGTGGACGTTGAACCGCCAGAAGTCGATCAGCTCGCACGCCGCGTCGATCTCGGCCTGGAACGCGGTCTTCGACTGGCCGAGCATGGTGGCGGCGTTGAGCGTCTGGCGCCACGGACCGGCCAGCAGGTCGGCGGCCTTGAGCAGGATCGCGCACCGCTCGTCGAACGGCATCGCCCGCCACGCCGGCGCGGCGTCGGCAGCGGCCTTGATCGCGGCTTCGGCGTCCTTGGTCGTCGAGTTCTTCAGCGTGCCGAGCACGTGGGCGTGGTCGTGCGGCTGGACGACCTTGATCTCCGCGCCGCCGCCGTTGCGGCGCTTGCCGCCGATCACGGCCCGGAAGGACTGCTGCTTCTTCTCCAGCCGGGCCAGCTCGGCGACGAGGGTCTCCCGCTCCGGGCTGCCGGGGGCGTAGGTCAGGTTCGGCTCGTTGGTGGGAGCCGGAGGAAAGGTGATCGCGTCCATGCCGCTGATCGTGTCAGAGACGGCCGCGGGCCTCAAAGGGAGGCGAGGAGGTCGTCGACCTCCTGCGTCGCCCACCACGCGAGGTCGTCGTCGGGGTCCGCGTCGTCGTCGCTGTCGACGTGCACCGCGACCACGTCGCGCCAGGTCGCGGGCGAGGCGACGTCGGCTGTCTCGACGACGACCACGACCCGGCGTCGCCGACCGTCGGGGAGCCCGGCCACCAGCTCGGCGGAGGCGTCCGCAGCGGTCATGAGCGCGGCGTACTCGCTCTCCTCGCCGTCGTCGGAGGCGACGACGGCGTCGACCAGCCGCGGGCCGTCGGCCTCCCGGTCCTCGGCGAGGCGGGGCAGCGTGGAGGGGGCGTAGCGGCGGGTCACTCGGGGCCTGCCTTCTGGGGCCGGCGCCTGGTCCCTGCGCCCTTGCGGCCGCGCGGGGCACGCGGCCGGGTGTCGGAGGCGGAGTCCTTGAGCTCCTCGAGCGACTCGAGCACGCACTGGCCGAGGAGGTCGGCGTCGGGCACGGCGTCGCGGTCGGTGGTGATGCCGTAGAACACCCCGCCGTCGTAGGACGTCACCCCGATCGCGAGCGGGTGGTCGGGCAGCAGCGGGTGGACGGGGTACGACTCCAGCATCCGCGCGCCGTCGGCGTAGAGCGGGAACTGCGGACCCGGCACGTTGGTGATCGAGACGTGGAAGCCGTGCCGCAGCTCGGCCGCTGCGAGCCGGGACCCCAGGGCGTGGAAGGTGGTCGGCGCGAAGCCCGCGATGCCGGAGAGCCGCCGGGCCGAGACGTTGCGGCCGTTGTCGCGGTGGGCCTTGAGGTCGTAGCTGACCTGGTGCAGGCGTACGACCGGGCTGGGCTCGCTGATCGGCAGGTTGACCACGTGGCCGGTGACCTGGCTGCCGAGCGAGGTCGCCTCGAGCTCGTCGTCGATGACCGACATGGGCACGAACGCCTTGATCGCCTTGAGGCCGGCCATCGACTCGGCCCGCGTCATCAGCCAGCCGCGCAGGCCGCCGGCGAGGGTGGCGAGGATGACGTCGTTGACGGTGCCGCCGTGCACCTCGCGGATCGCCCGGTAGTCGGGCAGCTCGGTGCGGACGGTGACGAAGCGCCGCTGCTGCGAGAGCCGGCGGTGCACCGGGGTGGAGTGCACGGGGCCACGCCCGGACAGCGCGTGGGCGACCTCGGCGACCCGGGCGCCCGAGGCGGAGGCCCGTCGGCCCAGCGCCTCGGCGTTGGCGCGGGTGGTCATCCAGACCGTGCTCGGCCGCTCGAGGCTGTCGGTGACCGCGTTGAGCGCGGCCGCCACCGGCCCCGCCGCGCGCCGGGGCCGCCAGTCGTCGTCGTGGCCCAGCGTGGACCGGTCCGCGGACGTGTCGAGCAGGACCTGGCCGATGTCGACGGTCTCGCGGCCGTCGACGAGGATCTGGTGGCTCTTGGTGAGCAGGGCGACGCGGCCGTGCTCGAGGCCCTCGACGAAGTAGCACTCCCACAGCGGACGGCTGCGGTCGAGCGGGCGCGACGCGATGCGGGCGACGAGCTCGCGCAGCTGGTCCATGGAGCCGGGACGCGGCAGCGCGGAGCGGCGTACGTGGTAGCCGAGGTCGAAGTTCTCGTCGTCCACCCAGGCCGGGTTTGCCAGCCGGCCCGGCACGAGCTGCAGTCGCTGGCGGTAGCGGGGGACGAAGGCGATCCGGTCGGCGATCAGCTGCACGAGCCGGTCGTGGTCGAAGCCGGACGTGCCCGGGTCGAAGATCTCCACCGTGGCGTTGTGCATGGGCGTCGTGGGCGACTCGGCGGCCAGGATGGCCAGGTCCCGCGGCCGGAGCCGTTCACTCATGCACGCACTCGCTGCGCTCACTCATGTGGTGCCCTCTCGTCGGAGTCCTTTGTCCTCATGGGATTCTGGCAGAGCCCTGCACCACCGAAGGAGTTGCCTGTGTCCGGTCGCGTCCTCGCGCGTCTCGCCCCCGTCGTCCTCGTCCTGGCCGCGGCGCTGTCCGCCTGTGGTGGTGACGGTGACACGGACCCGCCTGCGACGTCCCAGTCCCCCTCCGCCGACGGAGACACCGACCCGTCTGCGACGTCGCAGTCCCCCTCCACCGACGATGACACGGTCGCCGTGACGGTGACCCGCGAGGGCGACAGCTTCACCCCCAACGGCGAGCGCGTCGAGCTCGGCGTCGACCAGACCCTCGTGCTGACCATCGACGCCGACGAGGCCGGGGAGCTCCACGTCCACAGCACGCCGGAGCAGGACATCTCCTACGAGGCGGGCGCCTCCGAGCACGAGATCACCATCGACCGGCCCGGTGTGGTCGAGGTCGAGAGCCACGACCCCGACCTCATCGTGCTGCAGCTCGAGGTCCGCTGAGCGTGGGCGCCTCCGGCACGCACCTGTCCGACGTGGGCGGGGCGATCTCGGCGCACGGCCTCGGTGGCGCCAAGGACCTGCCGATCCCCTCCGAGCTCGCCATCGCCGGCGCGGTGGCCGCCCTTGTCATCTCCTTCACCGTCCTGGCCGTCGCCTGGCGCGAGCCGCGCTACGACCCCGCGACCAGCGGGCGCCCCGCACCGGAGTGGCTGGACCGGTTCGTCTCCTCGACCGCTCTGGCCGTAGCGGCGCGGGTGCTGGGCATGGCGTTCTTCCTCTACGTGGGCGCGGCGGCGGTCTTCGGCCAGGACACCCTGATCAACCCATTCCTCGGCACGTTCTACGTGCTGCTCTGGGTCGGGCTGGTGCCCGCCTCGCTGCTGCTCGGACCGGTGTTCCGGGCGATCAGCCCGGCGCGCACGATCAGCATGCTGTTCGCGAAGGTCTCCGGCGTCCGGGAGGGTGAGGGCCTGTACGCCTATCCGGCGCGCCTGGGCTACTGGCCGGCGGCGGCCGGGCTGTTCTCCTTCGTCTGGCTCGAGCTGGTCTACCCCGGCTCCACCGACCTCGGCCCCGTACGCCTGTGGTGCGCCGCCTACCTCGGCATCATGTTCGTCGGCTCAGCCCTGTTCGGCACCACCTTCCTGGCGCGCGCCGACCCGTTCGAGGTCTACTCCTCGCTCGTGGCGAAGCTGTCGGTCTGGGGCCGGCGCGAGGGGCGGCTGGTGCTGCGGAGCCCGCTGGCCAACCTCGACACCGTCGTGGCCCGCCCCGGACTGGTGGCGGTCGTGGCCGTGCTGTTCGGCAGCACCGCCTTCGACTCCTTCCGCGAGTCGACCGCCTGGCTGGGCGTGGTCCAGGAGATGTCGATGCCCCGGGTCCTGCCCGACACGCTCGCCCTCGTGGCCTTCTCCGCCGGCGTGGGGGTGGTCCTGACGGCTGCGACGATGGCCACCGGAGTCACGCCCGGCACGCCGCGGCGCGCGCTGCCGGACCTCTTCGCCCACTCGGTGGTGCCGATCATCGTCGGCTACATCGTCGCGCACTACCTGACCTACTTCGTCGAGTACGGCCAGCAGACGGTCATCCAGCTGAGCGACCCGTTCACCCGCGGCGACGACTACCTCGGCACGGCCGACCTGCAGGTCAACTACTGGCTGTCGATGCACCCCACGTTCCTCGCGGTCACCAAGGTCCTCGCGGTGGCGCTGGGGCACGTCGTGGGCGTCGTGGCCGCACACGACCGCGCCGTCAAGCTGTTGCCGCGGCGGCACCAGCTGACCGGTCAGCTGCCGCTGCTGCTCGCGATGGTGGGGTTCACCGTCGGAGGCCTGTACCTGCTGTTCGCGGCGTGAGGGTGCCCCGGGCGGGGGTCGTCAGTAGGGCCAACCCGGCGGGAGCTCCTGGGTCACCGTCACCATGTCGCAGGTCCCGCGGTAGTCGATGACGTCGAGCGGGTCGCGCCAGCCCACGTAGACAACGCGGTCGACGCCACTGTCCCCCTGCTTCGGGTCATCGCAGTGGATCCGGTCCTCCTGCCCATCGGGCAGCACGTAGATCGTGTCGTCGCCCTGCTCGGCGAACACCTTGTCGGCACCGGGGCCGAGGAAGATGACGTCGTTGCCCTCGTCGCCCTTCACCAGCCAGTCGTTGCCCGGGCCGTCGATCAGGACGTCGTCGCCGGGCCCGCCCTGGATGGCGCCGTCGTCACCGGCACCGCCGTCGATGTGGTCGGCGCCGGCACCCCCGATGTGCTTGTCGGACCCGTCGCCGCCGAAGAGCTGGTCGTCGCCGTCGTTGCCGCCGAGCAGGTCGTCGCCCGCCTCCCCGTGGACGACGTCGTTCCCGGCGTTGGAGGTGAGCTTGTCGTTGCCGTCCCCGCCGTACATCACGTCGTCGCCCTGGCCGCCGTCGACCCGGTCGTTGCCGCTGCCGCCGGAGACCCAGTCGTTGCCCGGCTGCATGGTGATCCAGTCATCGCCGTTGTCCCCGGTGACCTGGTCGTTGCCCTTGCCGGCATAGATCGTGTCGTTTCCGCCCTTGCCGGTGACCCGGTCGCGGCCACCCAGCGACATGATGCGGTTGGCGCGCGAGGTCCCGGAGATGACGTCGTCGCCGGTCGTCCCCTGGCGCATGGCGTGCGCCGGTACGAGCGTCAGCGCGGTCAGGGACACGGTCGTCGAGAGCGCCAGCGCGAGCGCCACGAGGGCGGAGCTGGCCGGACGCATGGGATCCACCATGGGAGTCTCCTAGGAATGGGACCCCAACGTTAACGAAATCTTGACGAAAACCAGAACTTTCAAGTGCGGCGGCGCCAGCCCGCCCGCTGCGGGGCGGGCCTGACGCTCGCGGGGAACACCGCGTCGGCGAGCGCCGAGAGGCTCTGCACGAGCGAGGAGTCGCCCAGGTCGGCCAGGGCCCGACCGGAGACGAGCGCCCGGTCGAGCCCGGCCCGGTCCTCCGGCAGGAAGTGCAGGCCCGCGACGCGGTTGAACCCCTCGACCATGCCGGCGATCTCCTTCTCCGACCACCCGATCGAGGAGCGCATGCGGTTGACGACGACCCGCACCGGCACGCCGGTCGTGCGCTCGCGCAGGTCGACGAGGCCCCTGGCCAGCCGGGCGAGCCCGACCGGGTCGGCGGATCCCACGACGAGGAGCTCGTCGGCCTGCTCGATCGCCGCGAGGGTGAGCGCGTTGCGACCGGGACGGGCGCCGAAGTCGGTGCCGGGGTCGTCCTCGAGGCTGAACCCGGTGTCGACCAGCACGTGACCGCGGGCGCGCGCCGCCTCGAGCAGCTGGTCGACCTGCGCGGGACGCACCTCGCGCCACCGGTCGGGGCGCGGCAGCCCGGTGACGACGGCGAGGTGCTCGCCCACGCCGCGGCACACCGAGGCGAACCGCTCGTCGAGCTGCCCCGCGGCGGCGAGCCGCGCCGCCGACAGCAGGCCGGACACCTCGTCGAGCACGCCGAGTTGCTGGGCGACGGCCCCGCCGTAGGGGTCGAGGTCGGCCAGCACGACGGGATGCTCGCGCCGCGCGAGCTCCCACGCGAGGTTGGTGGCGACGGTCGTCCGGCCCGGGGCGCCGCCGGGCCCCCAGACCACGACCACCCGGCCGTCGTGCACCGGGTCGGCGTCGTCCCCACCGCCTGGCAGGTCGAGCGGCTGCTCGTCGCGTGAGCGGGTGTCGGCGACGTCGTCGACCGTGGTGACGGCACCCGGGAGGGACGACAGCTCACCCGCCCCCACGACCGCGGCGATGCCGAGACGGTGGGCGTGCTCGCGCACGTCGAGGTCGTCGGACCGGGCGGACGTCACGGCGACGGGGCGTACGGCGTGGCGGCGCAGGTGGGACACGCTGGCCGCGTCGAGCCCCGGGGCGTCGAGGGAGACGACCGCGACGTCGGCCTGACCGCTCGTCACGGCCGCGAGCAGGTCGTCGACGTCGACGCAGCGCTTGAGCACGACGACCCCGGGGTGGGCCTCCAGGTCGGCGAGCGCCGGGGACTCCCAGGGCTCCCCCGCCGCCAGCAGGAGCACGCAGATCACGACGTTCAGCCCCTGCCGACGACGCGGACGCGATCGTCGCCACTGGCTGCGAGGAGCGCGCCGAGCGACTCCTCGTCGGCGCCGGGCACGGCGAGGACGAGCTGTCGGCTCGTCGCGGAGGCGAACGCGTCTGTCACCACCGGTGCGTCGAGGACCACGATGTCGGACAGCACGAGCTCGGCGTCGCTGCGCCCGCGACGCTGCGCGAGGGTGCGGTCGGCGAGGACCCACACGTCCACCCGGGAGCCCCGGACCAGGTCGGTCGGCACGTGCTCGGCAGCCACGGCGATCGACACCGCGACGGTGTCGTCGGCAGGCTCCTCCCCCAGTGCGGCCGCCGGCACCAGCTCGCCGGCGGACAGCGGGCGGGTCAGGGTGAGCGCGGCCGGGAGCTCGTCGTCGACCTCGAGGTAGCGCTCGCGGTCGGCGCCCTCGTCGAAGCGCACCCGGGTGGCGCGGAGGTCGCCCGCCGTCAACGTCTGCCCCGCGACCAGGTCACCGGACGCCGACCAGACCGGGGTCATGTCGTCGGCCCCGGACAGGATCCTCGCCCCGGCCACGACCGACCCCGTGACGAGCACGATGCCGATCCAGAGTCGCGGGTCGCGCCACCCGGGGGCGCTCGCCCGGGTCGCTGCCGGGACGTCTCCGGAGTGGGCGGACGGGTGGGAGGACGGGCGGGAGGAGGCGCGGGCAGGGGTCCACGAGGATTTCCGAGAGGCGTTCCGAGGCACGGCGCCATCATTGCCACTCGCGCGGGACTTCACACCTGTGTCTCCACAGGCACCGGCCGGTCGGCGACGCGGCGGGGTGTCGGTGGCACGATTGGCCCATGGCAGACGACCCCCGCTTCCTGACGCTCGCCGACGTCGCCGAGGTGCTCAACACCTCCGGCGCGCAGGTTTACGCGCTGGTGCGCCGGGGCGAGCTGCCGGCGATAAAGATCGGCGGCCGCGGCCAGTGGCGCGTCGAGCGCGTGCAGCTCGAGGAGTTCATCCAGCGGATGTACGCCGACACCCGCGCCTTCGTCGACGAGCACCCGTTCGTCGAGGCGGAGGCTGCGCCGGCCGAGGGCGAGTCGTCACACCACTAGTCAGTGCAGTTGGCGATGCGGGGTGACTATCCGACCTTGCCGTCGAGCTCGACCTCGACGATCCGCTCCTCGCCGCCGCGGACCACGGACATCTCCACGGTCTCGCCAGGCAGGTGCGTACGGATGGCCACGATCAGGGCGATGCCGTCGCTGACCGGCTGGTCGTCGACCGCCACGATCACGTCGTCGGCCTCCAGCCCGGCCCGGGCTGCGGGGGTGTCGGGCATGACCTCGGTGATGGTCGCTCCCTCCGCGTCGGGCTCGCCGCCCGTACGGACCTGGGCGCCGATCACGGGGTACTCGGCCTTGCCCGTGCGCAGGATCTGGTCGACGGTGGTGCGGACCTGCTCGATCGGGATCGCGAAGCCCACGCCGATGTTGCCCGACTCGCGGGTCGCGCCCCCGGTGGTGGCGATGGCGGAGTTCACGCCCACCACCTCACCGGCGAGGTTGACCAGCGGGCCGCCGGAGTTGCCGGGGTTGATCGCGGCGTCGGTCTGGACGGCGTTGATGTAGGACGACTCGTCGTCGGACTCCCCGGACGTGGTGACGGGCCGGTTGAGCGCGCTGACGATGCCGGAGGTCACGGTCTGGCTCAGGCCGAGGGGCGCGCCGAACGCGACGACCGACTCCCCCACGTTGAGCGCCTGGGACGCCCCCAGTGCCGCGGGCTCGAGGCCGTCGGCCTCGTCGACCGACAGCACCGCGAGGTCGTAGACGGGGCTGCGCCCGACCACCGTGGCCTCGAGGCGCTCACCGGACTGGCCGATCACGAGGATCGGGCCGTCGCCCTCGGCCGCCGAGGCCACGACGTGGTTGTTGGTGACGACGTGGCCGTCGCGGTCGAGCACGAAGCCCGACCCGGTGGCACCGCCGGCCTGCCCGTCGAGCTCGGCGACGATCTGGACCGTGCTGGGCAGCAGCGCCTGCGCGACCGCAGCCACCGAGCCGTTCTCCGCGTCGAGCGGCGCGGCGGCCCGGGTGCGTACGCCGCCCAGGCCGTTGTCGTTGGTGCCGCGCTGCGAGGCCAGCTCGTCCTGGAGGGCGCCGCCGGCGAGGCCGCCGAGGATGCCCACCACGAGTGCCAGGCACGCGACGGCCGGCCACACCCAGAGCGCCAGCTTGCGCGTCGGGGCGGGCGGGGGGGCGTACATCGGGCGCGGCGGGTAGGGCCCGGGGCCGAACCAGCCGGGGCCGGGCTGCTGGTTCGGGTGCTGACCCGGCTGCTGGTTCGGGTGCTGCAGCGGCACCGTGGGGGCAGCCTGCTCGCGGCCGGGGCCCCCGAAGGGAGCGGGGTGCGGCGGGGGGCCGGAGAGCATGCCGCTCGGCGCCGCGTCGCCCCCGGCGCCGTACGCACGACCCTCGGGCTGGACGGTGGGCTGACCGGTGGGCTGATCGGTGGGCTGACCGGTGGGCTGATCGGTGGGCTGGTCCGCCGGTTCGGCCGCCTCGCCCGCGGACTGCGTGGCCCGCCAGCCGGCGAGCGGCTGGGTCGGCTCCTCGAGGGACTCCTGGAGCGCAGGCTCGTCGCGGGCCTCGTCGCGCGGCGCGTCGATCGCCGCCGCGGGCCGCTGGTCCGGGGCCGGGTCGTCGGCCTGGTCTCGAACCTCGTCGCGGGGCTGGTGATCGGGCTGGTGCTCGTCGCTCACGGGACGATCTTCTCCCGGATCGCCACGAGGCGCTCGGCCAGGGGCGTCCGGGAGGGTGAGACCGGGCCTCGCGCGGAGCGGTCGTCGACGGTGACGACGGGGCTCACCGGGTTCACCGGGCTCACCGGGGTCGTCGGCCGGGTGAGGTCGGTCACCGGCGGCCGCGGCTCGACGCGAGGGGTGCCGGCGACGCCGAGCGCCAGCACGCCGACGACGCACGCGCTCGCCGCGCCGCCGCCGATGGCGGCGAGGCTGCGCCGCGAGCGGTGGGACGAGGTCGCGAAGGGGGCGGCTGCGAGAGCCGGCCCTGAGGACGGCTGGAGCGAGGAGCAGCGTCCGACCAGGGAGGACTTGAAGTCGCGGGACGGCTGTCCGGCCTCGAAGGAGAGCTGGGCGAGCTGGGTCTTGACCCAACCCTCCTGCTCCACGAGGTCACGGCAGGCGTGGCAGGAGTGGACGTGGTTCCAGCAGCGCTCCTCCTCGTCCGGCGCGAGGCGGCCGTCGAGCAGGGCGCTGACGCGGGCTCCGAGGTGCGACATCACGACACCTGCCCGCGCGGCTGGGGGGCGATCGGGCCGGAGTAGCGCGAGCGACCGGCCGCGGGCTCGCGGTGGGCCAGCGCCTTGCGGAGCATCGTGCGACCGCGGTGGATGCGCGAGCGCACGGTGCCGAGCTTGGCGCCCATGATCTCCGCGATCTCCTCGTAGCTCAGCCCCTCGACGTCGCACAGCACGACGGCCGCGCGGAAGTCGGGCGGAAGGGTGGCCAGCGCCGTCTCGATGTCGTCGTCGAAGGTCTGGTCGGCGACGGCGAGCTCCGGGGCCGGCGAGGTGCTCGTGAGCCGGGACGCGCGCTCGTCGGAGAGCGGGTCGAACCGGATCCGCTGCTTGCGGCGCGCGCCGTCGAGGAACAGGTTGGTGGTGATGCGGTGCAGCCAGCCCTCGAACGTGCCGGGGGTGTAGCTGTCGAGCGAGCGGAAGACGCGGACGAACACCTCCTGGGTGAGGTCCTCGGCGTCAGGGCGGTTGCCGGTGAGGCGGTAGGCCAGGCGGAAGACGCGGTCGGAGTGCTGCTCGACCACCTCGTCCCACGTCGGCACCGCTCCGGGACTGGGGGTGGTGCTGACCTGCTCGCCCACGAGAGCTCCCTGGCTCGTCTTCCTCGACCGCAGCTGCAACGGTTCGCTGTCCTTCCTGACGCTAGGCATCGCGCCTGAGAGTTCCCTGTGAACCACATGCGCTCCGGCCAAGAAACTCCCGACCGGATCACAGCACCCAACGAGCGAGGGGCCGCGTGTGTTCCCGGCCACCTGCGGGGTCTGCCGCGCGATAGAGTCGCCGCGTGCCGAACCACACCCCGCCGATCAAGCCCGCGAGCTGGTCCTACGCCGAGTCGTTCGTGGCCGAGGACGACATCCTGGCCGCCGCCCGCAGTCGCGCCGACGAGGTGGGCGTCGCCCCCGTCGGGTCCGGCGTCGGCGCTGCCCTGCGCTTCCTCGCCTCGGTGCTCGACGCCCGCGCGGTGGTCGAGATCGGCACCGGCACCGGTGTGTCCGGCCTCTGGTTGCTGCGCGGCATGCGCGCGGACGGCGTGCTCACCACGGTCGACATCGAGGCCGAGCACCAGCGCCTGGCCAAGGAGACCTTCACCGAGGCCGGCATCCCCGGCAACCGCGCCCGTACGATCGCCGGCGCCGGGCTCGACGTGCTGCCGCGCCTCACCGACGGCCACTACGACCTGGTCTTCTGCGACGGTGACAAGCGCGAGTACGCCGCCTACCTCAAGGAGGCGCTGCGGCTGCTGCGCCCGGGCGGCATCGTGGCCTTCGACAACGCGCTGTGGCACGACCGCGTCGCCGACCCCGCGCAGCGCGACGAGGAGACCGTCACCATCCGCGACCTCGGCCGCACGATCCTCGAGCACGAGGCACTCGTGCCGGTGCTGCTGCCGGTCGGCGACGGCCTGCTGGCCGCCAAGAAGGAGTGGGCTCCCGAGGCCTAGCCTCCGTCGTCCGCCTGGTCCGCGAACCGGGGCGAGGCGACGAAGCCGTCCCAGCCCTCGGCGATCGCGACGATGTCGCACGCCTCGACGAGGATCGGCGGGCTGCCGATGATCTGCGACCCGGGCGACTCCGCGGCGCCCTCGGTGAAGGTGCGCTGGAACTCCTCGCGTGCCTCGCTGCTGGCGAAGACGTAGCAGCCCTCGAACCACTCCCCCGGCACCTGTCGCCACGTCTTGAACCGCAGGCCGGACATGCCGGTGAAGCGCGCGTGGGACGTCTCGGCGACGTAGGCCGCGAGCCGTTGCTCGACGCCGTCGGGGGCGTCGGCGAGCGACCAGCGGACGGTGAGGCCCAGCATCAGGCGATCCCGGCCAGCGGGTCGTCGGAGCCGAGCCACGCCAGCAGCAGGCGCGGGCCCCAGCCGCTGGGGCCGGCGGTCCACTCGAAGCGGTCGGCCGGGGACTCGGCCGCCGAGGCGAAGTCGACGTGGGCCCACGGCACGTCGCCGGCGAAGTGCTGGAGGAACAGCGCTGCGGTGATCGCGCCCGCGCCACCCGCGGCGTTGTCGCCGTCGGCGATCTTGGAGGCGACCTTCTCCTCGTAGTCGGCCACCAGCGGCATCCGCCAGGCGTTCTCGCCCGACGCGGCCGCCGCCGCCGCGACCTGCTCGGCCATGCCCTCGTGGTTGGCGAAGTAGCCGCCGGTCCACTGGCCCAGCGACACCTTCATGGCGCCGGTGAGGGTCGCGATGTCGAGGAGCGCGGCCGGCTCGACCTCGCTGACGGCGTACGCCATCGCGTCGGCGAGCACCAGACGGCCCTCGGCGTCGGTGTTGTTGACCTCGGAGGTGCGCCCGCCGAAGTGGGTGATGACGTCGCCGGGGCGCATCGCGGAACCGCTGATCGCGTTCTCCGCGGCCGGCACCAGCCCGACCACGCGGACCGGGCAGTCGACGTCGCGGAGCGCGGCCATCGTCGCGATGACGGCGCCGCCGCCGCTCATGTCGCGCTTCATCGTCAGCATGCCCTCGCTGGGCTTGATGTCGAGACCGCCGCTGTCGAAGGTGATGCCCTTGCCGACGAGCACGACGGTGGGCAGCTTCTTGGCGGACGACCTCGTGGCGCCGCGGGGGATGTAGTCCATCCGGATGAGACGGGGCTCGTTGACCGATCCGCCGCCCACGGCGAGGATCCCGCCGAAGCCCTCGGCCTGGAGCTGCGCGGCGTCCCAGACCTGCACCTCGAGACCGGCGGCCTCGCCGATCTCGATGGCCTGCTCGGCCAGCCAGTCCGGCGTCTTGAGGTTGGCCGGCACCGTGGCGAGGGCGCGCGAGCGCCAGCCGGCGCCGCCGAGCGCGAGGGCGCGGGCGAGCTCGTCGTCGGCACCGTCGGCGCTCACGCCCGCCAGGACGACCCGCGCGACCGGGAGCTCCTTGGGGCCGGCAGAGCGCCAGTGGAAGGCGAACGAGCCGAGCATCGCGCCCACGACGACCTCCGCGAGGCCGTCGTCGGGGGCGATCGCCGCGAGCGTCGTGGCGACGCTGGCCCGGTCCTTCGTGGCGCGGGCCAGGGATGCGCCGGCGCGGCGGAAGTCGGTGGGCGTCGCCTCGCCGACACCGACGAGGAGCACCAGGACGGGACCTTCGGGCGCGGCGACCGCGCCCACGGGGACCGTGGTCACCTCCCCCGTGCGACCGGTGGCGCGGGCGGCCTCGAGGGCCGCCAGCAGGTCGATCCCGAGAGCCTCTGCCGCCTCGTCGGCCCCGGGGCCGAGCAGCGGCCCGTCCTCGTCGGGGAGGACGGGGAACGCCCACGCCTCCGCGCCGCCGATCTGGTGCGGCAGTGCGGGGCTGAGGGCGAACTCGGGGGGAGAGACCTGTGTCGGCAGCGCGGGAGTGGTGGGCACGATCAGCCGGTGACGCCCTTGAGGGCGTCACCGAGAGCCGTGGCCTCCTCGGCGTTGAGCTCGACGACCAGCCGGCCACCGCCCTCGAGCGGGACGCGCATGACGATGCCGCGTCCCTCCTTGGTGACCTCGAGGGGTCCGTCGCCCGTGCGGGGCTTCATGGCGGCCATCGGCGCACCTCTTCCTGTTCAGCCATCACTGGATGTGGCTCTTCACATGCGAAACGAGGCGGCGGAGTCGTGCCTGGCCACCTCGATCGGCGTCGTACACCTCCATTATCCCCCATGACCCGCGTGATCGGCACCACAGGGCGGACCGACGCCGGATGTTCGTCGGGCAGACTGCCGCCATGACCTCCCCGCACGCCGAGTCCAGCCCCCAGTCCAGCCCCGTCCTGCTCCACGTCGAGGACGCCGTCGCGACGATCACGCTCAACCGCCCCGAGGCGATGAACGGCCTCGACGTGGCGACCAAGGAGCTGCTGCGCGACACGGTGCAGCAGGTCGCCGACGACCCGGCGGTGCGCTGCGTCGTGCTCACGGGCAGCGGTCGGGCCTTCTGCGTGGGCCAGGACCTCAAGGAGCACCTGGCCGGGCTGAAGGGCGAGGCGGACGTGCCGCTGTCGGAGACCGTCGAGGTGCACTACAACCCCATCGTGCTGGCGCTCGCCACCATGGCGAAGCCGGTCGTCGCCGCGGTCAACGGTGTCGCCGCGGGCGCCGGCGCCAGCCTCGCCTTCGCCGCCGACTTCCGGATCCTGGTCGACTCGGCGGGCTACAACACCTCCTTCGCCGGGGTGGCCCTCTCGTGCGACACCGGCTCGAGCTGGACGCTCCCCCGCCTGGTGGGCCGGGCCAAGGCGATGGAGCTGCTCTACTTCCCGCGCACGATCGACGCCGCTGAGGCCCTCGAGCTGGGCCTGGCGACGCAGGTGGTGACGGCCGAGGAGTTCCCGCAGGCCGTCGGCGCCCTCGCCGCCCGCCTGGCGGCCGGGCCGACCGTGGCGTTCGGCTCGATCCGGCAGGCCGTGGCGTACGCCTCGGCGCACCCGCTCGACGAGTCGCTGGCCTTCGAGGCCGACAAGATGGCGCTCACCGGCGGCACCGCCGACCACCTGGCCGCGGTCGACGCGTTCATGGCCAAGGAGAAGCCGGTCTTCACCGGCCGCTGATCAGCGGGGTCAGTCGTCGCGGGTGCGGTGCGCGCCCAGCACGCCGAGGAGCTGGCGTGGCGCCTGCACCGTCATCCGGTGGCGCGGGGGCCGCGGGCCGTACTCGATCGTCAGCGCCGACCCGGCGAAGCGGTGGTTGAACCACATCGTCATCGTGCCGTGGCACAGCCCGCCGCAGTCGAGCCGGGTTCGCGGCAGCCGCAGGGCCCGCGCGAGGCGCCGCGCGAAGCCGGGCTCCTTGGTGTCGGTGTCGATGCCGTGCAGCGGCTGGTGGAAGCTGAGCACCCGCCGCGGGTCGACCTCCTCGAGGAAGCGCATGACGGCTCGGGTCTCGGGCTCGCTGGCGGGTCGCGGCCCCGACTCGTACCTGCCGTCGAGGTCCTTCCACCGGTGCGGGAAGTTGCGGTTCAGGTCGACCCCGCGCGCGTTGTGGCGGGTGCCGCGGGCCAGGCCGTCGGGGTTGTAGGTCGGCACCACCCAGAGGTCCACGCCGCGGATCGCCCGGCCGTCGCGGAGGGTCTCGAGGATCCGGCGGGTGTGCGGCTCGTCGCCGTGCATCGTGGAGATCAGCACGATCCGCCGCTCCCCCGGCTCGCCGAGCCGCCAGGCGCGGATCGGACGTCCCGCGACCGACTGGCCGATCGTGCGGACCTCGACGACGGCGGGCCTCTCGGGCGGTGCGGCCGCGGTCGCGGGGGCCGGCGTCCAGCTGCCGGCCAGCAGGGCGAGCGCGACGGCGTACGCGCCGAGGACGCGCCCCATCAGACGGCTGCGGTGAGGTAGGCGTAGGTGAAGACGAGCACGCCGACGACCATGCCGAGGTGGGCGAGGAGGGACAGGCCCGGCCCGTCGCTCCAGCTGTCCCCGGCCACCTCGGGGACGTGGCGACCCTTGGCGGGCAACCACCGGGCGAGGATCAGCAGCCCGCAGATGGCGGTCAGCCACCAGAAGGCGACGGCTGCGATCCCGATCAGCGGTCCGCCGATGAAGCTGTCCTCGGGGAACAGCAGCACGCCGAGCCACAGGACGAGGGCGATCATCCCGGCCACGAAGTGCGTGAGGGGGAGCCGACGGCTGATCGAGAACCGGCCGGCCGCGCCGTCGCCGCTGAGGCGCAGCCGGGTCAGCACGATCGCCACGGCGGCCAGGGCCGTGAGGATCCACACGACGACAGGGAACGACATGACGCGGCAGTCTGCCCTAGTCCCGCGACGGCTCGCCAGACG
Source organism: Nocardioides ganghwensis (assembly GCF_014779655.1). Classification (GTDB taxonomy): domain Bacteria; phylum Actinomycetota; class Actinomycetes; order Propionibacteriales; family Nocardioidaceae; genus Nocardioides; species Nocardioides ganghwensis. The sequence goes on along the minus strand of NZ_JACXYX010000001.1, from coordinate 435,595 downwards.
AGCCGGACGGGTCGGCCGGGTCGGACGGCTCGGACGGCGGGTCGGACCGCTCGGCGCGGTCCTCGAGCTCGGTGGCCAGCCGGGCGAGCACGGCGTCGACGTCGGACATCCGGTAGCCGCGCAGCGCCAGCGGGAACCGTACGGTCCGCAGGTCCTGCGCCCCGATCGGGCGGTCGGTGGGGAGCACGACGTCGGGACGGTCGTCGTACGCCGGGGGCATCGAACCCCCGCGCCCGGACGCGATCATCGCGACGCCTCCCATGGCGAGGACGACGAGCACGGCGAAGAGCCACATCATTCGGGACGCTCCGGTGCCGGGTCGGGCCAGCGGTCCTCGCGCGCGGCGACCATCAGCGACACGGCCTCGTCGACGTCGTCGGTCACGACCAGCATGTCGAGGTCGCCCGCGTTGATCTTGCCCTCGGCGAGCACGGTGTCGCGCAGCCAGTCGATCAGGCCCTGCCAGTAGTCCGTGCCGATGAGCACGATCGGGAAGGACGTGACCTTCTGCGTCTGCACGAGGGTGAGCGCCTCGAAGAGCTCGTCGAAGGTTCCCAGGCCCCCGGGAAGCACCACGAACCCCTGCGAGTACTTGACGAACATCGTCTTGCGGGCGAAGAAGTAGCGGAAGTTGATGCCCTTGTCGACCCACTGGTTGAGGCCCGACTCGAAGGGCAGCTCGATGCCGAGCCCGACACTCACTCCCCCGGCCTCGCAGGCGCCCTTGTTGGCAGCCTCCATCGCCCCCGGGCCGCCGCCGGTGATGACGGCGAAGCCTGCCTCGGCCAGCTTGCGGCCGGCCTGCTCGCCGATCGCGTAGAACGGGTGGTCGGCGGGGGTGCGGGCAGAGCCGAAGACCGCGATCGCCGGCCCCAGCTCGGCGAGCGCACCGAAGCCCTCGACGAACTCTGCCTGGATGCGCATGACACGCCACGGGTCCTCGTGCACCCAGTCCGTCGGGCCCCGGGAGTCGAGCAGGCGCTGGTCGGTCGTGCCCGGCTCGACCTGGCCGCGCCGCTCGAGGACCGGCCCCTTGTAGCGATCCTTCATGCCAGCCACGCCTTGAGGATCCGCTCGCAGCGCTCGATGTGCTCGGTGGGGACGTGCTCGTCCTGCTTGTGCGCGAACATCGGGTCGCCGGGGCCGAAGTTGACCGCGGGGATGCCGAGCTTGGTGAACTGCGCGACGTCGGTCCAGCCGAACTTCGGCGCGACGTCGCCGCCGACGGCCTCGACGAAGGCCTTGGCGGCGGGCCGGTCGAGGCCGGGCATCGCGCCCGCGGCCATGTCGGTCACCGTCACGTCGTAGCCCTCGAAGAACTCGCGGACGTACGCCTCGGCATCGGCCTCGCTGCGGTCGGGGGCGAAGCGGAAGTTGACCTCGACGACGCACTCGTCGGGGATCACGTTGCCGGCGACTCCGCCGCGGATGCCGGTGGCGTTGAGGCCCTCGTGGTAGGTCAGGCCGTCGATCTCGGGCTGCCGCGCGACGTAGTCGTTGAGCCGGGCGAGCACGGGAGCGGCGAGGTGGATGGCGTTGACACCCTTCCAGCTGCGCGCGCTGTGCGAGCGCTCGCCCGTGGTGCGTACGTCGACCCGCATCGTGCCCTGGCAGCCGGCCTCGACCGAGGCGTTGCTGGGCTCCATGAGGATCGCGAAGTCGGCCTCGAGGAGGTCGGGGTCGCTGACGGTCAGCTTGCGCAGCCCGTTGTGGACCGAGTCGACCTCCTCGGCCTCGTAGAACACGAAGGTGAGGTCGCGGTTGGGCTCGGTCACGTCGGCGGCGAGCTTGAGCATCACCGCGTCGCCGCCCTTCATGTCGCAGCTGCCGAGCCCGTGCAGGACGCCGTCCTCGAGGCGGGAGGGCAGGTTGTCGTTGAGCGGCACGGTGTCGAGGTGACCAGCGACCACGACCCGTTCGCCGCGCCCGAGGTCCGTACGCGCGACGAGGGTGTGGCCCCGGCGGGTGACGGTGAGGTGGGGCAGCGCGGACAGCGCCGTCTCGACGGCGTCGGCGATCTCCTGCTCCTCGTGGCTGACGGAGAAGATGTCGACGAGCTGCTGGGTCAGCGTGACGACGTCCGCGGACAGGTCGAGGTGGGTCATGGCCCCATCCAACCAGCCCGTCGGCCAGTCACCTCCGATCAGGCGCGGGCGACCTCGACACCCACCTCGGGCGCCGCGGCGTACGCGACCGCCGTCGCCAGCGTCTCCTCGGCGATCAGGGCCTCGTGGGTCCGGGCGGCGGCGAGTGTCTCCTCCGGTCCGGCGAGCGTGAGCGAGATGCGGTCGCTGACCTGGAGGCCGGCGTCCTTGCGGGCCTGCTGGACCGCGCGCACCAGGTCGCGGGCGGTGCCCTCGGCCTCGAGCTCAGGTGTGACAGCGGTGTCGAGCACGACGAAGCCGCCGCGCGGCAGCATGCCGATCGCCGCGTCGTCGTCGGACGACCCGGCGACGGTCTCGAGGGAGTACTCCCCCTCGACCAGCGCGAGACCGCCGGCGGTGACGGTGCCGTCCTCGGCGACCGACCAGTCACCCGACTTCGAGCCCTTGATCGCGAGCTGGACGTCCTTGCCGAGCCGCGGCCCGGCGGCGCGGGCGTTGACGGTCAGGCGCTGCGAGACGCCGTACGACTCCGCCTCGGGCGCGTCGGCCGCGAGCAGGGTGACGGCCTTGAGGTTGAGCTCGTCGGCGACCAGCGACTCGAACCCGGTGAGGTCGGCGTCGCTCACGACGGTCAGCCCGGACAGCGGCAGGCGGTTGCGCAGGTTGGCGGCCTTGCGCAGCGCCGAGCCGGCGGAGCAGACGTCGCGGACCGTGTCCATCGAGGCGACCAGCGCGTCGTCGGCGGGCAGGCTCTCGGCGGCCGGCCAGTCGGTGAGGTGCACCGACCGCTCACCCGTCAGGCCGCGCCAGACCTCCTCGGTGGTCAGCGGCATCAGCGGGGCGGTGACCCGGCAGACCACCTCGAGCACCGTGTAGAGGGTGTCGAACGCGTCGGCGTCCTCGTCCCAGAAGCGGTCGCGGGAGCGGCGGATGTACCAGTTGGTCAGCACGTCGAGGAAGCCGCGCGTCGAGTCGCACGCCGCGGCCACCTCGTAGTTGTCGAGCTGGTCGGTCATCGCGGCGACGTAGTCGCGCAGCTTGGCCAGGATGTAGCGGTCCATCGGGTGCGCGCTGTCGGTGCGCCAGCGGGCGTCGTGTCCCTCGCCGCCCTTCGCCGCGTTGGCGTACAGGCTGAAGAACGACCAGCTGTTCCACAGCGGGATCAGCACCTGCCGCACCGAGTCGCGGATGCCCTGCTCGGTGACGACGAGGTTGCCGCCGCGCAGGATCGGGCTCGACATGAGGAACCAGCGCATCGCGTCGGCGCCGTCGCGGTCGAAGACCTCGCGCACGTCGGGGTAGTTGCGCAGCGACTTGGACATCTTCTGGCCGTCGTTGCCGAGCACGATGCCGTGGCTCAGGCAGGTCGAGAACGCGGGGCGGTCGAAGATCGCTCCCGCCAGGACGTGCATCGTGTAGAACCAGCCGCGGGTCTGGCCGATGTACTCGACGATGAAGTCGCCGGGGAAGTGGTGCTCGAACCAGTCCTTGTTCTCGAACGGGTAGTGCACCTGAGCGAAGCTCATCGAGCCCGAGTCGAACCACACGTCGAGGACGTCGGTGACGCGGCGCATCGTGGACTTCCCGGTCGGGTCGTCGGGGTTCGGGCGGGTCAGCTCGTCGACGAACGGCCGGTGCAGGTCCGGGTTGCCGTCCTTGTCGCGCGGCAGCGTGCCGAAGTCGCGCTCGATCTCCTCGAAGGAGCCGTAGACGTCGACGCGCGGGTAGTGCTCGTCGTCGGACTTCCACACCGGCACCGGGCTGCCCCAGAAGCGGTTGCGGGTGATCGACCAGTCGCGGGCGTTCTCCAGCCACTTGCCGAACTGGCCGTCCTTGATGTGGTCGGGCACCCACCGGATGTCCTGGTTGAGCGCCATCAGGCGCTCCTTGACCTTGGTCACCTCGACGAACCACGACGAGACGCCCTTGTAGATCAGCGGCTGCCGGCAGCGCCAGCAGTGCGGGTAGGAGTGGTCGTACGTCTCGCGGCGCACGAGCACGGTGCCCGGGGTGACGGAGCCGGTGCCCTTGGTCTCGACACGGGCTCGTTCCTCGCCCTGCTCGACCCGCGGGGGTCGGGTCGCGGCCTTGAGGTGGTCGATGATCTGCAGGTTGGCGTCGAAGACCTGCATGCCCTCGTAGTCGGTGACGGGGAAGGTGAAGCGGCCGTCCTTGCCGACCGGCATGACCGCCTCGATGCCCTCGCGGTCTGTGACGACCTTGTCGTCCTCACCGAAGGCGCCGGCAGTGTGCACCAGCCCGGTGCCGTCCGTGGTCGTGACGAACTCGGCGGGCACGAGCCGGAACGCACGCTCGTGGCCGGCGTAGTAGGAGAACGGCGGGGCGTACTCCAGGCCGACGAGGTCGGTGCCCGTGCCGCGCCAGGTGACCTCGGGCTCCTCGCCCAGCTCGCGGGCGTACGACGCAAGGCGGGCCTCGGCGATGAGGTAGCGCTCCGGGCTGCCGGTCGGGCCGTCGGACTCCACCACGACGTAGTCGATGTCCTCGCCGACCATGACCGCGAGGTTGGACGGCAGGGTCCAGGGGGTCGTCGTCCAGACGAGGACCTTGACGCCCTTGAACGGGCCGTCGGACGTGACGTCGTAGCCGACGGTGACGGCCGGGTCCTGCCGCATCTGGTAGACGTCGTCGTCCATCCGCAGCTCGTGGTTGGACAGCGGCGTCTCGTCCTGCCAGCAGTAGGGCAGCACGCGGAAGCCCTCGTAGACCAGGCCCTTGTCGTGCAGCTGCTTGAAGGCCCAGATGACCGACTCCATGAACTCGGGGTTCATGGTGCGGTAGTCGTTGTCGAAGTCGACCCAGCGCGCCTGGCGGGTGACGTAGTCGCGCCACTCGCCGGTGTACTTCAGGACGGACTGGCGGCAGGCCTCGTTGAACTTCTCGATGCCCAGCTCGACGATCTCGTCGGTGGTCTTGATGCCGTTGAGGCGCATCGCCTCGAGCTCGGCGGGCAGGCCGTGGGTGTCCCAGCCGAAGCGGCGCTCGACGCGCTTGCCGCGCATCGTCTGGTAGCGCGGGATGAGGTCCTTGACGTAGCCGGTGAGCAGGTGGCCGTAGTGCGGCAGGCCGTTGGCGAACGGCGGGCCGTCGTAGAAGACGAACTCGTTGGCGCCGTCCTGCCCGCCGTCGCGCTGCTCGACGCTCGCGCGGAAGGTGTCGTCGGACTCCCAGTAGGCGAGCACCGCCTCCTCGATCGCGGGGAAGCGCGGGCTGCTGGCGACGGTCGTGGCGTCGGTGTGCGAGACCTTGGGGTAGGCCATCTGGGTGCTCCTCGCGGTGCGTCGTACGTCTCGGGTCTTCACCACGAGGACGATCTGCAGACCGCGGTACCACCTCGCTTGCCGCTCCCCGGCGGGGAGACGACCGCTTCGTTCCGGCTGTGTCGGGCCGTACCCGTCGGGGTCTAGTGAGGTGGCGGCCGGATCGCCGTACCCGTTCTTCCCGAGGCTCGCCGCTGATGACGGCTCAAGCGCCTGCGGCGATCGTACGGCGGGCGCGAGCGGGCGCGCCAATCCATTCCGGGCGAAGGTGCCCCGGCGCGGGGTGGCGGGGGCGCCGCGGGGGCGCCGCGGGGGCGCCGCGGGGGCGCCCCGGGGGCGCCGCGGGGTAGTCCAGTGGGGGCGCCGCGGGGGCGCCGCGGGGGCGCCGCGGGGGCGCCGCGGGGGCGCCGCGGGGTAGTCCAGTGGGTAGTGGCTGTCGGATTGGGCAGCGGCGGGTAGTCCAGTGGGTAGTGGCTGTCGGATTGGGCTATGGCCAGCCACTCCTCACTGGACTATCCCGCTCGAGAGCCAGAACCCGCTGGACTACCCCAGCTGACAGGGCCAGCAGCCACGAACTCCGCTGCGAGCCTCAGCTCGCCAAGCGGTAGCGCAAGTAGCGTCGCCGCTGATCTGCGGTGAGCGCACGGCGGAGCGCCACCGTCGAGGTCGAGACCCAGCCGGGCGGCGGGGTCAGCGTCCACCGTCGGACGTCGTGCTGGGCGCGCGCTCGACGCGCCGCCTGGTGCGCGCGCTCGACGAATCCACCGAGGTCGTACCAGTCGGTGGCCAGCATGGTGACCGTCTCGAGGCCAAGGTCGCGGTACGCCGCCTCCTTGTCTCGATCGTTCGACGCTCCGACGAGCGTCAAGTGGTCACGGCCGTTGTAGAGCCCGAGCAACCCGATGTGCGGATCGACGAGGTCCGGCGTGCCGATGTGGCGGCCGTCGGTCGTGAAGAGGGGCGCGTTGCACAGCGGCCTGGCGAGGCCCGCCCGGCGGGTCCATACGCCTCTCATCTGCGACTCACGTGGCGACCAGGAGTTCTCGTCTGCCTCGGCCAGAGCGTCACGTGCCTGCTGGATCCCCGTCACCGGACCGAGCTGCGAGACGTACGACGAGACCTCCGCGATGCTGACCAGGTCGGAATAGCAGGCCATGTCGAGTGCCACGACCGCGTCACCGAGGTTGGCTGCACGGCGCACCTCAAACACGACCGAACGGACCGCCGGTGTGATGGGAAGGCCGTCGACGGTCAGGATCTCCCGCGGGTCCAGGAACTCCTGGCTCACCGAGAACCCCGGTTGCCTGAGCAGGTGCCGGCGCGCGACGAGTGGTACGTCGTTGTTCTCGACCCCGCCCGAGGTCCCGTCGAACCATCGGGCACCCTGCCAGTCCAACGCTGCCCACCCCGTGACCGCCTCGCCGCCGTGAAGAACCGCACTCGCCTCCAGGGTTCGCTGCTGCGTGGAGACGACGAGGTCGGACGGCACCACCAACCCCCGCGTCGTCGTACGCCACCTCCGCCCGCGCGACTGACCGCGCGTCGGGCCGGCTCGGCCAGAAGGGTCGATCTTCACCGGCGCGACAAGGCCCGGACGGCGGGGGTGGAAGGGCTGCGGGACGTACATGTGACGACCCTTCCCCCGCCAGAGACCCTCGCGGTGCTCGTCCACAGGGCAATCACCGGACGGGCAGGTGCTGCTGCGGTCCGCGGGGTAGTCCAGTGGGAAGTGGCTCGCCGTGGTCGCCGCGCCAACGGGGGTAGTCCAGTGGACAGTGGCGGGCTTCGGGCGCCGCCGTACGCGACCGTTGCCCGCTGGAGAACCACCGCGGCAGACCGCCAGAACCCACTGGACTACCGCGGCAGACCGCCAGAACCCACTGGACTACCGCGGCAGACCGCCAGAACCCACTGGACTACCGCGGCAGACCGCCAGAACCCACTGGACTACCGCGGCAGACCGCCAGAACCCACTGGACCACCCCGGGCGCCGGACGGTTGGGTGGTCCCATGGCGCACCCCGGCTACGACGGCATGTGGCTCCCGACCGACCAGGACCCGCGGATGCAGACGGGTCCGACGCGCGGCGAGCGCGAGTGCCTGGTCGGCTACCTCGAGCACTACCGCCAGACGCTGGCGCTCAAGTGCGACGACCTCACCGCGGAGCAGCTGGCGACCAGGGCGGTGCCGCCGTCCAACATCTCGCTGCTCGGCCTCGTCCGGCACATGGCGCGGGTCGAGCAGAGCTGGTTCCGCCGGGTGATCGAGGCGCGGACGGACATCCCGCGGCTGTTCCAGGACGAGGCCGAGGACGCGGGCTTCAGCTTCCCCGAGGTCGACGACGACCTCGTGCGCGCGAGCCACGCGCTGTGGCAGTCGGAGGTCGCGTACGCCCGCGAGGTGCTGGAGCGCACCGACCTCGACGCGGTCGTGGACGTGCACGGGGAGCCGACCGAGGTGCGCGACATCGTCGTGCACATGATCGAGGAGTACGCCCGCCACTGCGGCCACGCCGACCTGGTGCGCGAGTGCATCGACGGCCGCGCGGGGCAGTAGGGCACCACCCGGGCGGGTGGAACGGCCTCCGTAGGCTGTCCGCGTGACTGCTGCTTCCGGCTACGCCCTGCTGACCCTGCACACCGGCTCGTCCGGCGACACCGTCCTCGACGCGTGGTTCCCCTCCCCCGTCCTCGGGGCGACCGAGGGCGACGCCCCTGCGGAGCTGACCGCGCTGGAGGGCGACGACGGGGCCCGCGGCGTACGCCGCGAGGTGCGGCTGGTCGAGATCGCCGACCTCGACGAGGCCCCGGTTTCGACCGAGGACGTGTGGCTGCGGCTGCACCTCCTCTCCTCCCGGCTGGTCAAGCCGCACGGGCAGAACCTCGACGGGATCTTCGGGCTGCTCACCAACGTCGTGTGGACCTCCGCCGGTCCGTGCGCCGTCGAGGGCTTCGAGGCGACCCGCGCCCGGCTGCGCGCGAGCGGCCAGCACGTGACCGTCTTCGGTGTCGACAAGTTCCCGCGGATGGTCGACTACGTCGTGCCCACCGGCGTACGCATCGGCGACGCCGACCGCGTCCGGCTCGGCGCGCACCTCGCCGAGGGCACGACAGTGATGCACGAGGGCTTCGTGAACTTCAACGCCGGTACGCTCGGCACCTCGATGGTCGAGGGCCGCATCTCCGGCGGCGTGGTCGTCGGCGACGGCTCCGACGTCGGCGGCGGCTCCTCGATCATGGGCACCCTGTCGGGCGGCGGCAAGGAGGTCATCTCCATCGGCGAGCGCTGCCTGCTCGGCGCCAACGCCGGCATCGGCATCTCCCTCGGCGACGACTGCGTCGTCGAGGCCGGCTGCTACGTCACGGCCGGCACCAAGGTGACCGTGTCCGACATGGACGGCAAGCCGCAGGTGGTCAAGGCGGCCACGCTCTCGGGCGTCGACAACGTCCTGTTCCGCCGCAACTCGGTCAGCGGCGCCATCGAGGCGGTGCCGTGGAAGGGCGAGGGCATCGCCCTCAACGCGGCGCTGCACGCCAACTAGCCGTGCCCTCCCTCCGTACGGCCGCGGTCGGCGCGGTGGTGGCCCTCGGCGCCGCCGCGACCGCGCTGGTGCTCGTCGACCGCGGCGGCGTGCCGCGGATCCTCGACACCAGCGGGTGCACCGCCGAGGTCGACGGCCACACGGTCGAGGTCGACCTCGAGCAGGCCGAGAACGCCGCGCTGATCACCGCGATCTCGGTCGAGCGCGGCCTGCCGGCCCGCGCCGCGAGCATCGCCCTCGCCACGGCGTACCAGGAGTCGAAGCTCTACAACATCGACTACGGCGACCGCGACTCCGTCGGGCTGTTCCAGCAGCGTCCCTCCCAGGGGTGGGGCAGCGTGGCGCAGCTGACGGACCCGGTCTATGCGACGAACGCGTTCTACGACGCGCTCCAGGAGGTCGACGGGTACGACTCGATGGAGATCACCGTCGCCGCCCAGGAGGTGCAGCGCTCGGCCTACCCCGACGCGTACGCCGACCACGAGAAGGACGGTCGGGCCCTCGCCTCCGCACTGACGGGCAACTCCCCCGGCGCTCTGTGGTGCGACGTGCCGGGCGACGCCGACGAGGCGAGCGACGAGATCGACGCGAGCGGGCTCGTCGAGCGCGCCACGACGGTGCGCGAGGACCTCGAGGCGCGCTTCGGCACCCTCTCCCTCGGCGGCTTCGAGCCGGGTGGTGTCTCGAGCGGGCACATGGAGGGCTCGGCGCACTACGAGGGCCGGGCGATCGACGTGTTCTTCCGGCCGGTCAACCCGGAGAACAAGAAGCGCGGCTGGGCGATGGCGTCCTACCTCGTCGCCAACGCCGACCGGCTCGACATCAAGACGATCATCTTCGACGACCGCATCTGGCGTGCCGGGTCGTGGGCGGGCGACGGCTGGCGCGACTACCGCGTCCCGTCGTCCTCAGGGGGTGACCGGGCGATCCTGGAGCACCGTGACCACGTGCACGTGGACGTCTTCGACTAGGTCCCGCTCGCCTCGCCTGTGTCTGGCGGGTGCTCGTCCCACGCGTCCCCCGCGCCCGTCGAGTCCCCGCTCGAGCGGGGAGTCCGTCACCTGGGGGCCTTTGCAACCCCCACGAAGTGTCGGACTGCCCCAACAGGTCCGGTCTCAGCCGGCGAGGCGCGCGACCGCGGCGGCGACCCGCTCGTCGGTGGCGGTGAAGGCGACGCGCACGTGCTGGCGGCCCGACGGGCCGTAGAACTCGCCGGGAGCGACGAGGATGCCCTGCTCGGCGAGGGCCGCGACGGTCTGCCAGCAGTCCTCGCCCCGGGTCGCCCAGAGGTAGAGCGAGGCCTCGGAGTGGTCGATGCGGAAGCCCGCGGTCTCGAGCGCGGCCCGCAGCGACGTACGGCGGGCGGCGTACCGGGCGTGCTGCTCCTCGACGTGGGCGTCGTCGTCGAGGGCGGCGATCATCGCCCGCTGCTGCGGTCCGGGCATCTGGAGGCCGAGGTTCTTGCGGACGGCGAGCAGCTCGCCGACGAGGGCGGGGTCGCCGGCCAGGAAGGCGCAGCGGTAGCCCGCGAGGTTGGAGCGCTTGGACAGCGAGTGGACCGCGAGGATGCCGTCGAGCGAGCCGCCGTTGACGCGCGGGTCGAGGATCGACAGCGGCGCGTCGCCCTCCCACGCGCACTCGATGTAGCACTCGTCGGAGACGAGGATCGTGCCGCGCTCGCGGCACCAGTCGACGACCTTGCGGAGGTGCTCCATCGGCAGCACCCGTCCGCTCGGGTTGGCCGGGCTGTTGAGCCACAGCAGCCGCGGGGTGCGCGGCCCGAACGCGGTGAGCGAGTCGGTGGCGAGGCTGTCGGCGCCCGCGAGGGCGGCGCCGACCTCGTACGTCGGGTAGGCGAGGGCGGGGTAGCCGACCAGGTCACCCGGCCCGATGCCCAGGTGCAGCGCCATGGAGCCGATGAGCTCCTTGGAGCCGGTCACCGGCAGCACGCCGTCGAGCCCGAGGCCGGTCACGCCGTGGCGGCGGGCCAGCCAGTCGATGGCCGCCTGGCGGGTGGCCTCCAGCCCGATCGTGGTCGGGTAGCCCGGCGAGTCCGCCGCCGCCCGCAGCGCGTCCTGGACGACGGCGGGCGTGGGGTCGACGGGCGTGCCCACCGACAGGTCGCAGACCCCGTCGGGGTGCGCGCGCGCCGTCGCGGCGTACGTCGTGAGCTTGTCCCAGGGGAACTCGGGGAGCCGGCCGGAGACCGGCCCGGCCTTCACTCGTCGTGCTCCTGCGGGGGCAGCGCGGCGACGAGCTCGTGGTCCTTGTCGATGACGCCCATCTTGGCGGCACCACCGGGCGAGCCGAGGTCGTCGAAGAAGTGGACGTTGGCGTCGTAGTAGCCCTTCCACTCCTCCGGGGTGTCGTCCTCGTAGAAGATCGCCTCGACCGGGCAGACGGGCTCGCAGGCGCCGCAGTCGACGCACTCGTCGGGGTGGATGTAGAGCATCCGCTTGCCCTCGTAGATGCAGTCGACGGGGCACTCGTCGACGCACGCGCGGTCCTTGAGGTCGACGCACGGCTGGGCGATGACGTAGGTCACCAGGTCCTCCTGAAGGCGGGTGGGCACGGATGGGGAACGTGTCGGTTCACTCTAGTATCCGGCGGGTGCCCGACACGTCAGAACCCCACCCCGGCGAGACGACCGGCCGCCACGCGCTCGGACCGCACGTGGTCGGGCAGCGCGTCGTCGTACGCCACCTGCTGCCCGATGGTCGTGCGACCGACGTGCTGGGCACCTGCACGGCGTGGGGCGCGGACTCGCTCACCGTCGACCGCGAGGGGCACGGTCCGGTGACGATCCCCCTGGCCGAGGTGGTCACCGGCAAGCCGGTGCCGCCGCGGGCGTCCGTACGGGCACGCGTATCGGCGCAGGAGGTGGAGCGGCACGTCTCGGCACTGTGGTCGTCGATCACGACCGAGCCCCTCGGGGAGTGGTTGCTGCGTGCCTCTCCCCCGCACGGCGGCCGCCTGCGCCGCCGCGGCAACTCGGCGCTCGCCATGCACGAGCCCGGCATCGGGTGGGCGGACGCCGCCTGGGGCGTGCGACGCTTCTACGACGCGCTCGACCAGACCCCGACGGTGCAGGTCCAGCGCGACTCGCTGGTGGAGCGGACCCTCGCCCCGCTGGGCTTCGAACCGATGGGCGACGGCGACGCGCACGCCCAGCTGGCATCGGTGGCACGTGCCCTGCGCTCGGTCCGGTCACTGGCCCCCGACGTGCCGGCCGAGCTCGAGGAGGCGCCGGGGTCCGTCACGGTCTCGCTCGGCTCCGGCGTGGCGAGCGGGCGCGGCGTCCTGTCCGGCGACTGGCTCCTCGTCGAGTCCCTCGCCGTCGACCCGGCCCACCGGCGCCGGGGCCTCGCCACGGCCGTCCTCGCCGAGGTCCTCGACTGGGGCGCCTCGCTCGGGGCGACCACGGCGCTGCTGCACGTCGAGACTGCGAACCCGGGCGCGATCGCGCTCTACGAGCGGCACGGCTTCGTCACCCACCACACCAACCGCTACCTCGTGGCGCGCTGACCCCGCGAGCTGAGGAGTCGCTGGGCGGCGGCGAGCGCACGCACCCAGAGCAGGCGTTGCAGGACCAGCACCACGGCACCGGCCAGCACCATGCCGGCGAGGTTGACGGCCAGCTGGGCTGCCGACCCGCGGATCTCCGAGGGCGCCCACACGCCGAGCGCGAGCGCGAGGTTGCCGACGGCCGGGATCGTCGTCACCGAGATGAACACGCCGACCATCGCGTTGGCGCGGGCGGTCGTGAGCGCCAGGACGCCGGCTGCTCCGGCGATGAGGGCGACGATGAACGACCACTGGTCCGGGTGCCAGATGAAGCCGGTCTGCGGGCGTGGCCGCGTGACCATGTCGGAGGTGATCAGCCCGGTGAGGTCGCCGACGAGGCTGAGCAGCGCGACCACCGCGACCGCCACCGCGATGCCCGAGACCAGCAGCCGCAGCGCCCTGCCGGTCAGGTCCGGTCGGCCGAAGACGAGGCCGGTGGCGATGGCGGCGACGGTGCCGAACTCGGGACCGACCACCATCGCGCCGATCACCAGCACCGCCGAGTCGGTGATGACCGCGATCGCAGCGAGCAGGCTGGCCAGCACGAAGAACAGGTAGTAGGAGACGGTCGTACGGCTGGCTGCGTAGCACTGCTCGATCACCGTGTCCCAGATGACCGCGTCGTCGGGGTCGCCGGGCGCTGCCCGCTCCAGCCTGCGGGCGGCCGTGAACGGTGTGCTGGTCGGCGTCGTGACGACGATGCCGCCGGAGTCGTGGAGGCCGAGGTCCCTGAGCCGGGCGATGACCTCGCCGGCAAGCTCGCGGGCCACGTCGCACTCGACGAGGTCACCGACCGGCGACAGCGAGGCCCCGACGTGTCGGGTGAGGTTGGCGGAGCGGTCGTCGTGGCGCAACAGGTCGACGACGTCGTCGGCGAGGTGGGTCGGCACGGTGAGCCGCAGGTGCACCAGCATGGGCGCGACCCTAGACGCCGTTGCGGGCGATCACTCGTCGACGGCGTCGGGGTTGGTGCAGACGACCGTGTCGCTGGGGATGTAGGTGGTGCTGAAGACCTCGTCCTCGCGGGTCTCGGTGTTCTCGCCGACGGGCCTGAAGTAGCGCACGACGTCGATGTCGAAGCCGCCGTAGCCCTCGTTGGGGTGGCAGGTGAGGTCGTCGATGCGCCGGGTCTTGGGCTGGGTGATGTTGTAGCGCTCGCCCGTGGTGGTCGTGATGTCCCAGTACTTCGTGGAGTACATCGTCACGGTCACCGCCCCCGACGACGACGGCGTGGAGCTCCTGAACGAGGTGTCGATGAGCACGCCGTAGGGGGTGTCGTTCCGGAACCGGAGGTCGACGGCGCCCCAGGCCACGGTGGCCTCGCGGCCGACCGGGTAGCGGTCGATGTAGAACGAGTGCGGCTTGTGCTCGACGTCCTCGAGGCCGGCGAAGAACATCGCGTTGAACAGGGTGGTGGCCATCTGGGAGACGCCACCGCCGAGGTCCTGCACGAGGATGCCGTCGTTGATGACGTAGCCCTTGGTGAAGCCGTTGGCCTCGGTGCGCTCACCCACCGTGTCGTTGAGGGAGAAGGTCTCGCCGGGCTTGAGCAGCGTGCCGTCGACGATCTCCGCGGCACGGCCGATGTTGACGTTGCGGTACTCGGCGTAGGGGAAGTAGGTCGTGAAGGTCGAGACACGCTCGCGGACCCGGAGCGCCCGGGCGTCCTTGGTGGTGAACTCCGGCTTGGCGACCTGGGCGGACAGCGTGAGCGTACGTTCTCCCTGCGGGGCGGCGGCCACGCCGAGGAAGCCCGCCTCGAGCTCGGCCGCGTCGAAGGTCACCCCCGGCTTGGCGGGCACGACCTGCGGGGTGCCGTCGACGAGGGCAACGCTCGCATCGACGGGCGCACCCTGCGTGACCTTGCCGCCGACGACCTCGGTCAGCCTCGCGGCGTCGAGCTTGGGGACCAGCTCGCCGTCGACCGGCTCGAGGGTGAGGGCGGAGGTGTAGTCGGCCGGGGGAAGCTTGACCTGCGACCCCTCGAAGGCGAGGGTCACCGGCGCGGCGACCGCCGGGGAGGCGAAGCCGTCGAGCGCCTCCTGCACGTCGGAGGCGTCGATCGCGGGCTCGACCTCGGCCATCTCCAGCGCGACCGCGTCGGGGCTCTCCTCGAGGAACACCTCCTCGAGCGCGTCTAGGGTGTCGCTGGGGTCCAGCGCCCGGCCCGCGCGGGGCCGGGTCGTCTCGATCTGGTCGCCCGCGAACCGGATCGCGCCGTCGCGCGCCACGGCGCCGTACTGCTCGTCGAGGCCGGCGAGGAAGGCGTTGTAGGCGGTCTCGTCGACCTCCACCTCGGCCTCGAAGGCGTCACCGCCGGTGAAGTAGTTCCACAGCCGGACCGGGTCCCAGCTCCGCTCGCCGCCGGCCTCGGCGACCGAGGCCTCGTAGTCGACTGAGAGGCCCGCCTGGGCGGGGTCGATCGCCACCTGCTGGCCGTCGACGGTCGTCGCGATGTCGCGGGCGACGCGGTCGGCGAGCCCGGCGCGCAGGCGCTCCGCGGCCTCGCCCTGCGGGTGGCCGCCGATGCGGACGCCGGACACCGTCGTGTTGCGCGGGACCTTGTCACCGGCGACGTAGTGCGCGGCGACGTAGAGCCCGCCGAACAGCACCACGAGCCCGAGGAGCAGCCACAGCACGACCTTGGCGCCCGCCTTCTCGCGGGGCTGCGCGGCACTGGTCTGGTTCTTCGGCACGCGACGAGTTTAGGTGCCCGACCCCCGAAGTCCCGGATCGTCGGCGCGCCCCCCGTACGCCGCACGGGGGCTGCGCGCGGTCGCCACCGCCGCCACGAGCAGCACCGCCGAGCCCGCCAGGAACGACCAGCCGGCGGCGTCGGCCCCGACCAGGAACCCGCCCCCCGGACCCTCCAGCACGCCCCGCAGGACCGGTGCGCACCAGCCCAGCGCGAAGGCCACCCGTACGCCGCCGGCGGGCAGCCAGGCGAGCACCGCGACCGCCGTGGCGAGGGCCAGGAGCAGGCCCCACCACCGGAGGTGGAGCACGGTGCCGGCCGCGCCGGACAGGACGCCGACAGCGGCCGCGACGGCACCGCCGAGGAGGGTGAGCAGCAGCCTCACAGCCCGGCGAAGAGGTCCTCCTCGAACCCGTCGGCGTCGGCCGGCCCGGGGGTGCCCTTGACGAGGCGGTAGAACTCCTCGGACCACCAGGAGTGACCGCTCTCGGCGCCGGCGAAGAAGTGCCCGTCGGTCCTCACCTGGGTCTCGTGCTTGGCGAGGGCGTCCATCTTGCGCTGGACCGTCGCGGCGCCGTCCACGCGTGCGCTGATGAGCTCGTCGGGGGTCACGAAGGGGGGCAGCTTGCCGTCCGGCTCCATCCCGGCGAAGGTCTCGGTGTCGCCGGCCTCGCGCAGGGCGCGCAGGCTCGCCCGCATCCGCGACTCGCTCATCGCGGTCCAGTAGATCTTCGCGATGTCGTGGGGCTCGCCGAGGTCGAGGCGGTAGGACGGGACCGCGGCGAGCTGGGCGGCGTACATCGCGACCCGGTGGGCCTGGATGTGGTCGGGGTGGCCGTAGCCGCCGAACTGGTCGTAGGTGACGAGCACCTGCGGGCGCACCTCGCGGATGACCGGGACGAGCTCGTCGGCGGCCTCGGTGAGGTCGGCGTGCCAGAACGCGTTGTCGGGGACGAACTCGCCGGCGACCGCGTGGCCGTCCTCGTGCCAGGCCATGCCCGAGTCGTGGAAGCGGCCGAAGCCGCCGAGGAAGCGGTGGTCGGTGACGCCGAGGACCTTCATCGCCTGCTCGAGCTCGTGGCGACGGCGCTCACCGAGGCCGCCCTTCTCCTCGTAGGCGAGGTGGGAGAGGTCGGGGACGAGGACCTCGCCCATCTCGCCGGCCGTGCAGGTGACGAGGGTGACGCCGACCCCGTCGTCGACGTAGCGCGCCATCGTGGCGCCGTTGTTGATGCACTCGTCGTCGGGGTGGGCGTGGACGAGCAGCATGCGGCGGTCGGTCATGTTCCTCAGCCTAGGTCGGGGCGCTTGATGCGCCTGGGTGCGGTCGGGAGGTGCAACGGCGGCGGCGGGTCGCCGTGTTCCTCACCCCCACCGGGACTGTCGTCGGGACCCTCGTCGAGCCAGCCGTCGTGGGTGTCGACGAGCACCTCGAGCATGAAGGCGGGGGCGTCGCTCAGCACCGCCCACGGGTGGTCCTCGTCGTCGTCCTCGCCGGACAGCCGCTCCCGCTCGACGTGCGCCTCGAAGCCGTCGGCGTGCAGCCGCGCGACGACCGCCCGCGCGTCGTCCTCGTCGAAGAAGATCGCCCTCACGGGGCCATTGTGGCGCGCACCGTCCCCACCCCGGAGGGGGACGGGCAAGGAGCCCGGTGCTGGCTAGGGTCGGGACATGCGTCCCCCCGGCGAGCCCGACCCCCAGCCCGGCAGCGTGCCGACCGCCTCGGAGTCGCCGTACGTCCGGGGCGTGCACCTGGAGCGCACCGACGAGAACGTCCGCGAGATCGAGGCCCTCGCCGGTCTCCTCGGCGAGCCGGCCGGCCTGGGGGGCCTGCTCGACGACCTCAAGTGGGACCTGCGCCGGTCGCGCGCCCCGCGCCTGCTGGGCCGTGCGGTGCGCGAGGCGTACAGGTGGGACGACCACGACGAGCGCGACGAGCAGTGGTACCCCCAGGGCATCTCGACCAGCGCCGACTCCTCCGACGCCGGGGACATCGACGGTCGACGGGTCGTGGTGACGACCTGGTACTCGACCGGGCGCGACGGCATCAAGCGCGGCTCGCGGGTCACGTTCGTCGACCTCGACTCCGGGAGGTACCGCCACGTCCTGCTCGTCTCCCCCGTCCTCGACGAGTCCGGCGTGCTCACCCTGCGGCCGATGCGCATCCACGCCGGCGGCGTCGTCTGGGCGGGGCCCTACCTGCACGTCGCGGCGACCAGCCGAGGCTTCGTCTCCGCCCGGGTCGACGACATCATGCGGGTCGCCGGCGACGACGACCACCCCGACCGGTTCGGCATCGACGGCACCCGCCTGCACTCCTACGGGCACCGCTACGTGCTGCCCGTGCGGTTCACCTACCGGGCCCACGCCGACGAGGGCCACCAGAAGCTCCGCTACTCCTTCGCCTCGCTCGACCGGCGCTCCGACCCGCCTGCGCTCGTCGCCGGCGAGTACGCCCTCGACCCGGACGCGACGACCCGGCTGGCGCGCTACGAGCTCGATCCGACGACGTGGCAGCTCGCTGCCGGCGAGGACGGGTTCTCGCGGCCCCTCGCGGTCGACGAGGGCGGCGTGCGGCAGATGCAGGGGGCGGTGATCGCGGCCGGTCGCCACCACGTGACGGTCTCGCACGGCCCGTGGATGCCCGGCAGCGTGTACGCCGGGCAGCCGGGGTCGATGCGGCAGCGCCGCTGGGCCCTGCCGATGGGCCCCGAGGACCTGTCCTACTGGCCCTCGACGGACCGCATCTGGTCGCTCACCGAGCACCCGCGGCGACGCTGGATCGTGGCGATGGACCGCGCCTGGTTCGACTAGCGGGCAGGCACCAGCAGCTCGCGCACCGTCTCCGGCGTCCACGTCGGCAGCATCCCCTCGGCCGAGGCGAGGTAGGCGACCCGGGCGTCGACGTCGAGGTCGAACCCGTCCGCGAGCCCGTCGGCCATCGTGCGGAGGTACGCCGCAGACGGCGGCGCGAGGGGGTGGTGCCGCGACGCGCTGAGCGTGAGCACCCGGTGCCCGTCGAGCTCGCCGAGGTCCATCAGCACGTCGTAGACCGTCGACAGCCCGTGCCGGGTGTGCCCGGTGTCGGCGAGCACCAGCGCCGTGCCCACGGCGCGGCGTGCTTCCTGGGCCACCAGGTCGACGAGCTGCTCGAGGCGCAGCAAGTAGGCGCGGGCGTGCACCGTGCCCGGGCCGGTCGGCGAGTAGAACGCCATCCCTCCTCCCCACACCGACGACTCACCGGCGAAGCGCAGGTGCCCGGGGAGGGTGAGTGTCCGGTGCTCGCGGGGTGAGGTCCGGTCGCGGCAACCCTCGTACGCGCGCCTCGCCCCGACCGGGGTGCCACCGCTGATGTAGCACCCGAGCCTCGCCCTCGAGAGGTTCGTGCCGAAGGAGGCGTACCAGACGAGCGGGTCGTCACTCACTCCGGCAGCGCCCCCGGCTCGCCGGCCCTGCCGGCCTCCTCGAGCAGCACCTCGCAGGCGTCCTGGTAGATCTGCCAGGCCTGCTCGGGGCTGTCCCCGACCGCGGTCATGCCGAGCCGCCCGCACTCGGTGACGCAGCTGATCATGTGGAGGACCACGCCGGTCTCGCGGGACTGGTCGAAGTGCAGTCGGCGGCGGGCGACGACGTCGAGCACGTCGCGCGTCGTGAGCGCGCGGAGCCGGTCGTCCTCGAGGTGGTCGGTGGCGACCAGGTGCCTGGTGGCGCCGGAGGCGGTGCGGTAGGTGCCGAGGTCGCCGTCGTACTCGCCACCGGCGAGGAACTGCAGCGTCAGGAACGGGTGGGTCGTCCCTCCCTTGCGGAGGTTGAGCTCGATCGCGTGGGCGTCCCAGTCGCCTGCCTCGTCCTGCACCGTCACGAAGTCGACGGCGAAGCGACCCAGGACGCCCTTGCCCGCGAGGTGACGCCCGATGGCCATGGCGGGCTCGGTGATCCTGCGCGAGTACGCCGGGTCGGCGGGGAAGACGCAGCCCAGGTACTTCTGCCCGCTGGCGCCACCGAGGAGCTGGTCGTGCGTGGACAGCAGCTCGACCGTGCGGTCGGGCAGGACCCTCATCTGCACGCTCGGGCTGGTCAGCGTCACGCCCGTGATGCGCTCCTCGACGATGCCGCCGAGCCGCTCGAACGCGACCAGGAAGTCGCTCGGGGAGAGGTCGGCCGCCTCGGGCTGCAGCGCCTCGATGCGGGTGCGGAGCACGGCCGGCTCCTCGTCCGAGCCCGGCGCCGGCAGGTCCCCCAGCTCGACCAGCGCGTTGCCCGACCCCGACACGCCCTCGTTGATCTTGACGATCACCTCGGCCAGGTCGGGGCGGCGGGCCCGCATCCCGACCACCGCGGTGACCAGGTCGTCGAGGGTGGCGAGGTCCTCGGCCCCGACCGGAGCCCGTACGCCTACCTCGTCGAACAGCCGGCGGCAGCCCGACTTGCTGCCGAGCGACGCCAGCCGGGGGTCCGAGCCGTAGACCGGGATGCCCAGGCTCAGCGCGACGTCCCGCTCCAGCTCGGTGGTGTTGTAGGGGATGAGGTGGCTGACGGAGCGGTCCGGGATGAGGTCGCGGACGCGCCGGAGCAGGCGGGGACGCTCCAGCAGCTTGGCGCTGAGCGGCCGCGGCGAGGAGTCGCCGACCGGGACGAGGTGCAGTCGCCGGCGCGCGTGGCTGGGGATGATGCCGGGAAGCAGCCCGAGGTAGTACTCGACGATCTCCTCGTCGATCGGGCCGGACGTGACGTAGATCATCCTCAGCATGGGCTGCCGCAGCAGCAGGAGCAGGAAGAGGGCCCGCTCCTCCATGGCCTGCATGAGGGTGCCGCTGCCCGCCGTGGTGCGCTCGAGGCTGATCGAGGGCACCACGACCGCGGACTCTGCGGCGTGGTCGGTCCGCATCGCCTCCCAGACCCCCGGCAGCCGTTGCTGCAGGCGGTCGTACGCCTCGTAGCGCTGTCGTCCGTCGAGGTCGGGCAGCGCGACGTCGTGGGTCATCAGGTCACCTCCTGGTGGTCGCGCCCCGTGGCCGGGGCGGTGACGTCGTGGATCCGCACGGGTCGGCTGAACCCGCGCGGCTGGATGTCGCCGACGAGCTCGGCCGCCACGCGCTCCTCCACGTGCGCCAGCACGCGGTCGGTGACCAGGACCTGCCACGGTCCCGCGTCCGCACACAGGCGGGCGGCCAGGTTGGTCACGCTGCCGATGGCGGCGTAGTCGGACCGCCCGGGATAGCCGATCCGCCCGAGGGTCGCGTAGCCCTGGGCCACACCGACGCCCAGGGCGAGGTCGTGCCCGCGCCGGCGCCACTCGCCCGCGAGGCGGCGTACGTCCTCCCGCACGTCGAGCGCCATCGACACGGCCGAGCCTGCAGGGTCCTCGGTGGGGACGGGGTCGCCGAAGAACACCATCACCCCGTCGCCGGTGAACCGCTCGAGGGTGCCCCGGTGCTCGTCGATGCGTGCACCCAGGGCGCGGTGGTACTCGCCGAGCACGTCCATCACCTCCTCGGGCTCGGACGCCTCGGCGAAGGAGGTGAACCCCCGGAAGTCCACGAAGACGACCACGATCTCGCGCCGGTGGCTGGCCAGCAGCTCCTCGTCGTTGACGACGAGGTCGGCCAGCTGGGGGGACAGGAAGCGCCGCAGCCGGCCGACCCGCTCCAGCTCGTCCACCTGCTCGGCGACGCGGGCCTCGAGCTCGAGGTTCCAGGCCGAGATCTCCTCCGCCTGCCTCCGGATCGTGTCCTGGTAGCCCTTGATCCGCGCGAGGGATCGCACGCGCGCCAGGAGCTCGGCCTGGTCGAAGGGCTTGGTGATGAAGTCGTCGGCGCCCGCCTCGAGTCCGTCGAGCCGCTGCGCGGAGCCGCCTGCGGTGATCATCACGACGGGCAGGAAGGCCGTGGTGGGGTCGCTCCGGATCCTCCGGCACACCTCGCAGCCGTCCATCACGGGCATCTGCACGTCGAGCAGGACCACGTCGACAGAGCGCTCCCGGAGGACGTCCAGCGCCTCCTGTCCCCCGTGCGCGGTGAGGACGTCGTAGCCGCGCGGCGAGAGGACCGCGTCGAGCAGGCGGAGGTTGGCCGGCTGGTCGTCGACCGCCAGGACGGTGGGCCGGGTGGCCCTCCCCCGCTCGTCAGCGGCGCTCACGCCGTGCCGCCTGCCAGGAAGCCCTCGACCTGCCCGGGGAGGGCGCGCGGGCTGATGGGCTTCTCCAGGTAGCCGTCGAACCCCGAGCGCCTGGCCCGGTCGCGGTCCTCCTCCATCGCGAGCGCCGTGACCGCCACGACGGGCACGCCGTCGGGAAGCACCTCCTCGCGCAGCCGGCGCAGGGTCTCGTGGCCGTCGATGCCCGGGAGCTGCAGGTCGAGCAGCACGAGGTCCGGGGGCTCCGTGGCGGCCGCTCGGACGCCGAGCTCACCCGTGCTCGCGGACCCGACCACGTAGCCGGCGTGCTCGAGCACGTCGCGCACCAGCTTGAGGTTGAGGGCGTTGTCCTCGATCACCAGCACACGCGGGCTCACGGCGACACCGCCTGCGACGGGTCGAGGTCGAGGCCGTGGCCCCGGAGCGCGTCGAGCAGGTCGTCGCGGCGCACCGGCTTGAGCAGGTACGCCGCCGCGCCGAGCTGCAGGCCGCGCTGCCGCTCGTCGATGATCGAGGCGACCACCACCGGGATCGAGCGCGTCGCCGAGTCCGCCTTCATCCGGGCCAGCACCTCCCACCCGTCCATGCGGGGCAGCCGGATGTCGAGCACGACGGCGGCGGGGGCGGCCGTACGCGCGAGGGAGAGCGCCTCGAACCCGTCACGGGCGTGCAGCACCCGCACGGGCGAGGCCGACAGGTAGGCCGTCATGAGGTCGAGGGAGGCCCGGTCGTCGTCGACCAGGAGGATCGTGCGCGTGCCGTCGGCGTCGCCCTCCACCGCGGGCTCGACCGCGGGCAGCGGCAGCCGGAAGGCGAACACGCTGCCCGCTCCCGCCTGCGGCTCCAGCCACAGGGTCCCGCCGAACAGCGCCACGATCCGCCGCGAGAGCGTGAGCCCGAGCCCGGTGCCCTCCTCCTTGGGCGCCCCGCGGCGACCCTGCTGGAACGACTCGAAGATCCGCTCGCGGTCCTCGGCCGGCACGCCGAGCCCGGTGTCCGTGACGCGGACGAGGACGTCCTCGCCCTCCCGCGTGGCCAGGACGCGGACCGTCCCGCCGTCGGGGGTGAACTTCACCGCGTTGGACACGAGGTTGAGCACCACCTGCTTGAGCCGCAGCTCGTCGGCCCACACGACCCCGACGTCGTCGGCGACCTCGAGGCCGAGGTCGATCGCGTGCGCCGCGGCGCGGTCGCGCACGAGGGACAGGACGTAGTCGAGGCAGGCCCGGACCGACACCAGGCTGGGCTCGAGGACCATCCGGCCGGCCTCGACCTTCGAGAGGTCGAGGATCTCGTTGAGCAGCTCCAGCAGGTGCTTGCCGGACGTCCAGATGTCGCGGAGGTACTCCTCCTGACGCGGGTTGAGCTCGCCGAACATGCGGTCGAGGAGCACCTCGGAGAACCCGATGACCGCGTTGAGGGGCGTGCGCAGCTCGTGGGACATGCTGGCGAGGAACTCCGACTTGTGGCGGCTCGCGACCTCCAGCTCCGCCCGCTTGGTGTCGAGCTCGCCGTAGAGGCGTGCGTTGACGATCGCCAGCCCGGACTGGTTGGCGAAGGTGCGCAACAGCTCCGGGGTGTCGTCCCCGAAGTCGCCCGGACGGCGCCGGCGGATGACCAGGGCGCCGACGAGCTGGTCCTGACGGACGAGCGGGACGGCGAGGAGCGACCTCCAGCCGTCCGCCAGCAGGACGTCGAGGTGCTCGTCGCGGGTGGCCGAGGCCAGGTCGGGCACCACCAGGGTCGACCGCTCGGCGGCGGCGCGGCCGACCGGTGACGTGGTGCGCCGGATCGTGAGGGCGCGCAGCCGCTCGGTCAGCTCCGGGCTCCCGCCGGCAGTGGCCCGGACGCGGAAGCAGTCCTCGGTCGCGTCGTACTCCATGATCGACCCGCCGTCGGCCCAGCAGAGGCGTACGGCCCCGCTGACGATGCCGCCCAGCACCTCCTCGAGGTCGAGGGTCGAGCTGATCGCCTCGCCGATCTCACGGAGCACCTCGAGCTGGGTGACCTTGGCGGCGAGCTCGCCGCTGCGCGCTTCCAGGGCGGCCACCAGCTCGACCTGGCGCAGGACGATGGCGGCCTGGACGGCGAAGGTGCTCAGCACGTCGACCTCCCCGGGGTCGAACGGCTGGGCCTCCGTGCGCCACACGGACAGGATCCCGATGACCTCGTCGTGCAGCAGCATCGGCGCCGACATCAACGTGCGGAAGCCGGCCAGGCTCTGCAGGTCGTGCCGGCCGTAGTCGGGGTCCTTCAGCACGTCACCGATCTGCTGGGTGCTGCGGTCCTGCGCCACCCGGCCCAGCAGGCTGTCGCGCGAGCGACCCATCGGGTGGTCCTCCACGTAGCGGACGAAGCCGGCGGGGGCGTCGCCGGAGATGCGGGACAGCCGGAAGGTGTCGCCGTCGAGGAGGTAGAGCTGCGCGACCTGGGCCCGGCAGAGGTGCACCGCCCGGTCGATGATGGTGTCGAGGACACCGCTCGGGTCCGTGCCGGCCCGCCCGAGGGCCTCGAGGATCTCGCGGGTGGCGGCCGCCTGCTGCTGGACGTCGAGGAGCAGCCGACCGGTGTCCGGACCGCTGTCGGTGTCGCCCGGGGGGACACTGTCCATCGCACCACTCCAACCCGCGCCCCCCGCCTGTCGAGTGTGCTCCGCCCCGACGGAGGGCGGCAAGCCCCATTCGTGGGATCCCGCAGCAGGCGCAGGTCAGCCGCGCGGCTGTATCGCCAGCTGACGACTCTGGGCGACCAGGCGGCGCGTCGAGTCCCAGACCTCGCAGTCCTCCTCGAACATGCCGCCGGCGACGTTGCGGGTGCGGTGGGACACCCGGAGCCAGCCCGGCGCCGGCACTGCCCGGACGTGCACGGTCAGCTCGAGGGTCGGGGCCCAGCCCGGGCGGCCGAGGTCGAAGGTGACCGGCGGCAGCGCGTCGCACACCATGAGCAGCCCGACGGGGTCGACGTCGTGGCCGTCAGCCATCCGGAACCAGGCCTGGATGTGGCCGCGACCGCTCGGGGCGCCCATCGTCCAGCCGACGCAGGCGGGGTCGAACCGCATGTCGAAGCGATCCATCACCGGAGCCACGCGGCGCGTCTCCTCGGGCGCGAGCGAGCCGGGCACGCACTCCTCGAGCGGGGGCAGCGCGGGCGGCTCGGCCGTCGTCGCGACGTCGTCCGGCATCGAGCACAGGTCTCCGTACGTGGCCAGGGCGGAGATGCGGGTCGTGCCCGCCTGGCCGAGCTCGGCCGACACGGTCGCGACCGAGCCACCCTCGCGCAGCACCCGCGTGGACACCTGCGCTGGCCCCGGTCGGGCGGCGGAGAGGTAGTGGGCGCTCACCGCGAGCGGATGCGGCTTCGCCGGGACGGCCTCGGCGATCGCCTTCCCGACCACCCCGAGCAGGTAGCCGCCGTTGACGCCGCCGCCCACCGTCCAGCCGGGATCGAGGTCGGCGCCGAAGAGGCCGTCCCCGGTCGTGGTCAGGGCCGTGTGCGTGTCCCACTCGGTAGCCATGTCCCGAGCCTAGGTCGCCGCCGGATCAGCGAGGCCGGAGCCAGCCGGTGACCCGCGGCACACCGTCGACCCAGTCGAGCTCGGCGGCGTACATCGCTCGGCGCCCGCGCTGGCGGGGCTTGTGGTCCCACTTGCCCGTCCCCGCGCACGGGAGCGTCGTGCCGCGGCAGGTCCAGCCGTGGAGGAAGGCCAGCTGCCGTCCCCCGCGCACCTCGACGAGGTCGGCGCCGCCCGGACCGCACAGGCCGGTGGACGCGGCGTCGAGCAGCATCCCGCCGTCGGCGGCCGTCCAGTCGAGGAGGGACGCCGACCTCAGCCACCGCGTGCGGTAGCCGCAGCGGGTCCAGTCCCCCTCCGAGGCCAGCATCACGTAGCCCTCGGGGCGCCGGACGAGCACCGGGTTCTCCACCACGCCGGCGGAGCGGAACAGCTCCACGCTCGTCGCTCCCGGCGCCACCGACTGCCCGTCCCGCGCCAGCGCCACGATGCGCACGCTGGAGGGGATCCTGTCGGTCTTGTAGACGAGGTAGGTCGCTCCGTCCACGTCACGGAACCACGACGGGTCGATGACGCCGGCGCGCGGGAGCGTACGGTCGCGCGGCAGCATGGGGTCCTGCGCGGTCGGCGTACGGGCGTAGGAGGGGCACACCAGCGGGGCGCTGCCGACGGGTCGGAACGGGCCGCGGGCCGAGGTCGATCGGGCCACGCCGATGCAGCGGCCGGTCTCGCCGATCCCGTGCACCGGGGTGGCGTAGTAGAGCAGCCACCTCCCGCGCACGCGCGCCACGTCGACGGCCCAGATGCCGCCCTCGCGCGACCACGACGGCCGGTGGGTGAGCAGGCTCGGTCCGCGGCGCCACGGTCCGTCCGCGCCGCGCGACCACGCGTGCGGCACCCGGTCCCCCGTGGCGTACGCGACCAGGCCGCCGGGCGCGGCGACGACCGCGGGGTCGGGGAAGTCGACGTTGAGCACGGGGCGCGGGACCCGCTCGTCCGCGGACGCCGGCACGGCGACGGACAGCAGTCCTGCCACGATCATCAGCACGAGCAGGCGCGCTGCTCCCCGGTTCGGCACCGGGGGACCGTACCTGCTGCGCTGCCTCAGGGTCGCAGTGTTGCGGGAAGTGTCTCGAACCCTCGCAGGATGCGGGTCTCGCGGCGCCGCGCCCCCGGGTCGAGCCGGAGGTCGGGGAACCGCTCCCAGATCGCGCGGAGGCCGACCTCTCCCTCCATCCGGGCGAGCTGGGCGCCGAGGCAGTGGTGCCGGCCGGCGGAGAAGGCGATGTGGTCGCGTGCGTTGGCGCGGGCGACGTCGAAGCGCAACGGGTCCTCGAAGACCTCGGGGTCGCGGTTGGCGCCGCCGAGGATCGCGGTCACCATCGACCCGGCGCCGACCGGCCGGCCGGCGAGCTCGGTGTCGCGCGCCGCCATCCGTGCGGTCAGCAGCACCGGCGGGTCGAGTCGCAGCGCCTCCTCGACGACGTTGGGCCACAGCGTCGGGTCGGCGACGACGCGGGCGCGCTCCCCGGGGTGGTCGTGGAGCAGCGCGATGCCGTTGCCGAGCAGGTTGACGGTCGTCTCGAAGCCGGCGGCGAGGACGAGGCCGGCCGTCGCCTTGAGCTCGTTCTCGCTGAGGCCCTGCCCGTCCTCGCGCACCGCCACCAGCTGGCTGAGCAGGTTGTCGCCGGGGTCGCGACGCAGGCGGTCGAGGTGGTCGCCGAGCCAGGCGTCGAAGCGGGCGAGGGCCTGCGCGACGGTGCGGTAACGCCGGAAACCCAGCCCCAGGTCGAGGCTCGGCGCCGCCGCGGAGCCGAAGTCGAGCACCCGGCCGCGCTCGTCCTCCGGCACCCCGAGGATCTCGGCGATGACCGTCACCGGCAGCACCGCGCAGTACGCCTCCACGAGGTCGACCGGTCCGTCCGCGCGCCGCTCGAGCCCGTCGAGCAGTCCGGCGGCGATCTCCTCGGTGCGCTCGCGCAGCCGCTCCACCGCCCGCATCGTGAAGACCCGCGTCACGAGCTTGCGGTAGCGGGTGTGGTCGGGCGGCTCGGTCACCAGCAGCGACGGCGGCTCGACCGGGTGCAGCGTCGTCGGCGCGGCCCACCGGGCGACCCGCCCGATCGGGCCCTCGTCGGTCGGGAAGCCGGTGCGGAAGTCGTCGCTCGTGAGCAGCTCGCGCACGGCGGCGTGGCTGGTGGCGACGTAGCCGATGCGCGAGCGGTAGAGCGGCCCGTGCGCCCGGATCTCCTCGACCAGGTCGAAGACCTCGTCGGTGCCGAGCGCCCCGACGCGGATCAGCCGGGCCTGGAGGTCGCCGCGGTCGGCCGCCCGGCGCAGCAGCAGCGTCGGCAGCCCGTGGGCCACGCCCCAGTGCACGCCGGCCCGTACCTCCCGGCCGACGGTCCGGCCGACGGGCCCCAGGGCGGGGCCCAGGAGGGTGGTCGACGTCATGGTCCCGACAGTAGTGCTGCCTAGGCTGGGCGGCATGTGGCTCGTGGTCGACCTCCTGCTCGTCGGTGTCTTCGCGGTGATCGGGCGGCTCAGCCACTACGGCGCGCTGACCGCGGGCGGGTGGTGGACGACGGCGTGGCCGTTCCTCGTCGGGACGCTGGCGGCCTGGGTCGTGCTCGTCGCTGCCCGGCGGCGCCCGGCCGCGGTCTCGTCCGGGGTCGTCGTGTGGGTCGGCGCCCTCGCCGGCGGGATGGTGCTGCGACAGCTGAGCGGCCAGGGCACGGCGACGCCGTTCGTCGTCGTGGCGACCCTCGTCCTCGGCGCGCTGCTCGTCCTCCCCCGGATCGGCGCCAGGTTCAGCGCCCGTGGGCCCCGTCCACACTCCTCCCGGTAGTCCGCTGCGGAAAGCCGCTGCCTGGCCCGCGCCGACCGGCCGTTCGCAGCGGACTACCGGGAGGGGTGGGGAGGAAGGTGGCGTCTGTCAGGATCTGCGCGTGAAGCAGTGGGTGGTGGTCGTCGGCGGCACCAACATGGACGTGGTCGCGCGCACCTCGGCGCCGCTCGTCCCGGCCACCAGCAACCCCGGGCACACCCGCATCTCGCCCGGCGGGGTCGGCCGCAACATCGCCGCCTGCCTCGGCCTTCTCGGCGCCCCCGTACGCCTGGTCTCCGCGGTGGGTGAGGACGCCTTCGGCGACGAGGCGCTGCGGATCACCGCCGCCTGCGGCGCCGACGTGGGGGCCGTACGCCGTGTGCCGGGCCGCACCGGGACCTACACCGCGCTTCTCGACAACCGGGGTGAGCTGGTGGCGGCGGTCTCCGACATGGCCGTCATCGACGCGCTCGAGCTCGACACGGTCCACCTGGACGACGCCGCGCTGGTCGTGGTGGACGGCAACCTCGCGCACGACCAGGCGTCCCGCGTCGTGGCGTCGGCCGCCGCGGCCGGGGCGCCGGTCGCCTTCGAGCCGGTCTCGGTCGCCAAGGCGACCCGGTTGGCGGACCTGGTGCAGGACCTGTTCCTCGTCACGCCCAACGCCGACGAGATCGCCGCCGTCACGGGCCGCCCCGCCGGCGAGTGGCGCGCGTCCGTCGACGACCTGCACGCCCGCGGTGTCGAGCACGTCTGGCTCAGGCACGGCGCGGACGGGTCGTGGATGTGCAGTCGCGACTCCGAGCCCGTCCACCTGCCGGCCGTCACCGCGACCGTCGTCGACGTCACCGGGGCGGGCGACGCGATGCTCGCCGCCTGGGTCGCGGCCTGGCTGGGCGGCGCCGACCCCGTCGCCGCCGCCCGCGACGGGCACCTCGCCGCGGCCGCGACCATCGAGAGCCCGCACACCGTCCGGCCGGACCTGGCCGAAGCCATGCACGACCTCATGAGGGAGCACCGTTGAACCTGACCGTCACCGACGAGGTCCGCGACGCGCTCGCGTCCGGCCGGCCCGTCGTCGCGTTGGAGAGCACGATCATCAGCCACGGCATGCCCTACCCGCAGAACGTCGAGATGGCCCGCACGGTCGAGGGCATCGTCCGCGACGGCGGGGCCGTGCCGGCGACGATCGCGGTGCTGCACGGCCGCCCGACCATCGGGCTGTCCGCCGACGACCTCGAGCTGCTGGCCTCGGACGAGTCGGTCATCAAGGTCTCCATCCGCGACCTGCCGTACGTCGTCTCGCGCGGCCTGCACGGCGCGACGACGGTCGCCTCGACGATGCGGCTGGCAGCGCTCGCCGGGATCGGCGTGTTCGTGACCGGCGGGCTCGGCGGCGTGCACCGCGGCGCGGAGACGTCGTACGACGTGTCGGCCGACCTCACCGAGCTCTCCACCACCTCGGTCGCGGTGGTCTGCGCCGGCGTGAAGAGCATCCTCGACATCGGGCTGACGCTGGAGAAGCTCGAGACCCTCGGCGTGCCGGTGCTCGGTTACGGCACCGACGAGTTCCCGTCGTTCTTCTCCCGCTCGTCAGGCTTCGGCGCTCCGATGCGGGTGGACTCCCCCGCCGAGGTCGCCGCCCTGATGAAGGCCAAGTGGGACCTCGGCCTGGCCGGCGGCGTCGTCGTGGCAAACCCGATCCCGGCGGAGTCGGAGATCCCCGCCGACGAGATCGGCGCGATCATCGACCAGGCCCTGGGCGACATGAACCGGCTCGGCATCCGCGGCAAGGACGCGACCCCCTACCTGCTGGGGCGCATCGTCGAGATCACCTCCGGCGAGTCGCTGAAGGCCAACATCGCCCTGGTGGAGCACAACGCGCGGCTCGGTGCCGCGATCGCACGGGAGTACGCCGCGCGCTGAGCGTGCCGATCGCCAGCTCACCAGTTGGCGCGCCAACCCGTCAGTTGGCGACTTGGGGGCCGAGCAGACCCCCATCTGGCCACCCGACCCGCCAACTCACCCATAGGCCAAGCGGCCCCGTACGCCGACCGCGCTAGCCCGTTCGCCGGTCGAACTCGCCACGATGTCCTTGCCCAGCGGGGCGAGCGAGATCGGGATGAGCTTGAGGTCGGCCAGCGCGAGCGGGATGCCGATGATCGTGATGGCGAGCACGACGGCCGACACGACGTGCGCGATGACGAGCCACCAGCCGGCCAGGACGAACCAGATCACGTTGCCGACGAACGAGCCGACGCCGGCCGACTCCTTCGCGACGATCGTGCGGCCGAACGGCCACAGCGCGTAGCCCGCGATCCGGAAGGACGCGATCGCCCACGGGATCGTGATGATCGGGATGCACAGCAGGACGCCGGCCAGGACGTAGCCGAGGAACAGCCAGAAACCGCCGAAGACGAGCCAGATGACGTTGAGGAGCAGGCGCACGTGGCGATCCAACCAGAGGCACCCACGCTCGCGTCGCGTCAGACGGCGGCCCGGACCTCGCCCGGCGCCGGGTTGGTGTGCGGGACACCACCGATCACCACGGTCGGCACGACCTCGTCACCGCCGTTGACGCTCCGCACGTACGCCGACGCGTCGGGGTCTGCCCAGACGTCCACCCAGACGACGTCCCTGGCCTTCTTGCCCAGGGTCAGCTGGAGGCGCTTGCAGAACGGGCAGCCCTTGCGCCAGTAGACGACGACGCGGCCCTCCCCGGCCGCGCGGGCACCCTCGGCAGCGGAGACGGAGGCGGGCTTCCGGGTGAACATGCCGACCAGTATGCGTCTGCACCCATCGCTGCTTGGATCGCTGCATGGCCTCCCGACTGACCGAGATCTCCCTGGACTGCCACGACCCCGACCTGCTCGCCGACTTCTGGACCGCCGCGCTCGACTGGGTGGTGCTCGACCGCGAGCCCGGGCTCGTGGAGATCGGACCGGCGCGGGAGAGCGACCAGGCGCTGCTCGACGCGGTCCGGTCGGGCCCGGTGCCGCCGACGATGTTCCTCGCGGCCGTGCCCGAGGACAAGGTCGTCAAGAACCGGATGCACCTCGACCTCTCCCCCGTCGACCGCTCGCGCGACGAGGAGGTCGCGCGGCTCGAGGCGCTCGGCGCGACCCGGGCCGACGTGGGCCAGAGCGGTGAGGAGTCCTGGGTCGTCATGGCCGACCCGGAGGGCAACGAGTTCTGCGTGCTCCGCAGCCTCGCGTCGGGCCACTTCGCGCTGTGAGCCGCACTCCCGGCGAGCTCCTCGCGTCGTACGGTCGCAGCCTGGTCTGGCAGGTGCCGGTGGCGCTCGGCCTGGTGCTGGCGCTGTGGATCCTCGACATCGAGCAGTGGCTGGCTGCGGGCCTCGGCGTCTTCGTGGTGATCAGCCCGTTGCTCTGGCTGCGCTACGAGGCGTTCGGCCGTCGCGGGGACCGCCAGCTCGCAGTGCTGCTGGGGTTCGCGCTCGTCTGGCTCGCGATCGGGACGGGCGTCTTCATCGCGCTGGTCTGACCACCCGCCGTGCGACGATCCCTCGCGTGACCGACGCCGGCCTGGACGTGCAGCTCCCGATCGAGACCGAGCGGCTGGTCCTGCGGCCGCACCGGATGGACGACCTCGACGACCTCGCCGTCTTCCACGGCGACGCCGACGTCGTCCGGTTCGTCCCCTGGCCGGTACGTGACCGCGCCGCCACCGAGGAGGCGCTCCGGGTCAAGCTCACGCAGACCGGGCTCGTCGCTCACGGGCAGTGGCTGGTGCTCGCCGTCGAGGTCCGCGAGACCGGGACGGTCATCGGGGAGGTGCTCCTCAAGTGGGCCTCCCACCGGCAGGGCGAGATCGGTTTCGCGTTCGCCCGGTCGCACCAGGGACGGGGGTACGCCGCAGAGGCCGCCCGCGCGATGCTGCGGCTCGGCTTCGACGGGCTCGGCTTCCACCGGATCAGCGCCGTCGTGATCGACGGCAACGACGCCTCCGTACGCCTGCTCGGGCGGCTCGGCTTCCGGCAGGAGGCGCGCCTCGTCGACGGTGTGCACTTCAAGGACCGGTGGGCCACCCAGCTCGTCCTCGCGATGCTCGAGGACGAGTGGCGCGAACGGGACGGCGCGACCTGACCCGGAGGCCGTACGGCGCGTCAGGCCTCCGCCATGAACTCCCGGAGGACGCGGGCGAAGCGGTCGGGGTCGTCGAGGTGCGGGAAGTGACCGGCGCCCTCGAAGAGCTCGACCCGGCACTCGGGCAGCGCCCGCTGGGCGCTCAACGCGTGCCAGGCCGGGATCATCCGGTCCTTCGAGCCCCAGACGATCAGCGTCGGAGGCGGCGCCACGCCGCTGAGGTGGTCGTGGGCGCTGATGCTCTGGCCGCCGAAGTCGATGACCGCCCGGGTGGTGGCCAGGAACGCCTTTCGGCTCTCGCGGTCGCCGAGCGAGGTGAAGCCGCGCCAGATGGCACCGAGGTCGGCCCCGGGCTTCCAGCCGACCTTCCGGGCACCCCGCCCCAGCGCCTCCGCCTTCTCCAGGACGGGGGCGGAGGCGATCACCCCGAGCACCTGCTCGGCGCCGGGGAGGGTGGCCGAGCGCAGCACCAGGTTGACCTCGCGCCCGAGACCGCCGCTCGAGACGAGGACGAGGCGGTCCACCCGGTCGGGGAAGAGGTAGTAGAACTGCATCGCGATGCCGCCGCCGAGCGAGTGGCCGACGAGGGTGACCCGGTCGACGCCGAGGTGGTCGAGCAGGTCGCGCAGGGTCGCGGCGTGCGAGCCGAGCGAGTAGTCGCCGGTCGGCTTCGCCGAGTCGCCGTGGCCGAACAGGTCGGGCACCACCACCCGGTGGTCGTCGTCGACCTCGTCGACGAGGTGGGACCACTGCCGCTGCGAGCCGAGGATGCCGTGGATGAACAGGACGACAGGCCCTGAGCCGCTGTCGACGTACGACAGCTGGTGGCCGTGGAGCACGACCGTCTGCGGAGCCAGGGGAATCATCGTTCCTCGCGAGGGTCGGAGCGTGTGTGGTTACCCCACGGTAGCCCTGTCCGTGGCCGCTGCGGCCGCTCTGGGTCGAAGATCACGCGAGGAGGACGCCGTACGACCTGCGGCGCGCCGAACGACCACAACCCGCCCCCATCCAGCGCAGGCACGCCCGGACCGACTGCGGCGTCAGACTTTCTGGTCGTCCGACACGCCGGCCGGTCGAACAGGAGGAAGTGCCCGCCCGGCCGGTGGTGCAGGCGTACGAAGGCGGGGGCGGTTTGTCCTGTTCGACGTGCCGTGCGCCACCCGCGCGGGGCGCGCTCACACGTTGAAGCGGAACTCCACCACGTCGCCGTCGGCCATGACGTAGTCCTTGCCCTCCATGCGCACCTTGCCGGCCTCCTTGGCCTTGAGCATGGTGCCGGCGGACATGAGGTCCTCGAAGGAGACGACCTCGGCCTTGATGAAGCCCTTCTGGAAGTCGGTGTGGATGACACCGGCGGCCTCGGGGGCGGTGGCGCCCTTCCTGATCGTCCAGGCCCGCGTCTCCTTGGGGCCGGCGGTCAGGTAGGTCTGGAGGCCGAGCGTGTCGAAGCCGACGCGAGCGAGCTGGTCGAGGCCGGACTCGGTGATGCCCATCTCGGCGAGCATCTCGTGCGCCATCTCGTCGTCGTCCATCTCGGCGAGGTCGGCCTCGAACTTGGCGTCGAGGAAGATCGCCTCGGCGGGCGCGACGATCTCGCGCATCCTGTCCTTGAGCGCCTCGTCGGCGAGCTCGTCGGCGTCGCAGTTGAAGACGTAGATGAACGGCTTGGCCGTCAGCAGCGACAGCTCGCGCAGCAGGGAGCGGTCGATGTTCGTGTCGATGATGGGGGTGCCGGACTCCAGCGCCTCCTTGGCCGCCTTCGCGGCCTCGAGGTTCGCGACGAGGTCCTTGACCTTGCGCGACTCCTTCTCCAGGCGGGCGATCGCCTTCTCGACGGTCTCGAGGTCGGCGAAGATGAGCTCGGTCTGGATCGTCGAGATGTCGTTGGCGGGGTTGACCTCGCCGTCGACGTGAGTGACGTCCTCGTCGCGGAAGACGCGCGTGACCTGGCAGATCGCCGCGGACTCGCGGATGTGCGCGAGGAACTTGTTGCCGAGGCCCTCGCCCTGCGAGGCGCCGCGCACGATGCCGGCGATGTCGACGAACTCGACCGTGGCCGGCAGGACCTTGGCGGACTCGAAGACCGCCGCGAGCTGCGGCAGCCGCTCGTCGGGGACGCCCACGACGCCCACGTTGGGCTCGATCGTCGCGAACGGGTAGTTCGCCGCGAGCACGTCGTTCTTGGTCAGGGCGTTGAAGAGCGTCGACTTGCCCGCGTTGGGGAGACCGACGATGCCGATGGTGAGAGCCACGGGCGGGGAGTCTACGGCTGCGGGTGGTGGCCCGGCGAAACCTGACGTGGCACCTGCAAGACTCGGACCATGAGTGACGTGGGGGCTGGGCCGATCGTGCGGGAGCCGGTGCTGCGAGCACCGGCCAACCGGGTCTCGCCGCAGGCGATCGGGTTCTGGACGGTGTCGGCCCTGATCGGCGACGTAGTCCTGGTGATCGGCGCCCTCGTCGCCTGGCTGGTGATCCCGGGAGCACCGGGCTGGGTCGGGCTGCTCGTCCTGCTCCTGGCGGTGGCCGCGGTCGCGCACGTGGTGCTGATGCCCCGCATCCGCTACCGGGTGCACCGGTGGGAGGTCACCGACACCGCCGTCCACACCCGCGAGGGGTGGATCGGCCGCGAGACCCGGATCGCGCCGATCAGCCGCGTGCAGACCGTCGACTCGCGACAGGGCGCCCTCATGCGCCTCTTCGGCCTCGCCTCGATCACCGTCACCACCGCCTCCGCCGCGGGCCCCATCACCGTGGACTGCCTCGACGCCGACACCGCGGCGCACGTGGTCGCGCGGCTGACTGCGATCACCGCGGCGACGGAGGGCGACGCGACGTGATCCCGTCCCCCGGCAACGGCTGGGTCCGGCTCAGCCCGCGCAAGCTCCTGCTCGACCCGGTGAAGGCCGTCGGCCAGGCGGTCGTGCCCGTCGTGGTCGCGCTGATCGGCATCAGCCAGAGCGACATGCGCTTCTGGCCCTTGGTCTTCCCCCTGCTCGTCATCGCTCCCCTCGTCTTCGGTGCCCTCCCGTGGCTCACCACCCACTACCGCCTCACCGACACCCAGATCCAGGTGCGCAGCGGCATCCTCAACAAGACCACGTCGACAGCACCGCTCGACCGGGTCCGCAGCGTCGACCTCGAGGCATCGGTGCTGCACCGGGTCCTCGGCCTGCAGAAGGTCCAGGTCGGCACCGGCGTCGACGACGACCGGATCACGCTCGACGCGCTCGCCGCGGCCGACGCCCACGCATTGCGTACGTCACTGCTGGGACGGCGGATCGCCGCGGAGCCGCCACCGCCGATGCCCGCCCGCGAGTCCGACCATGATCTCGGGCAGGGGGTCTGGCCGGGGCACGTCCCAGGGCCCGCGCAGGCCGCACCGGCCACGGTGCCCCCCGCTCCCGCCGTGCCGCTGGCGACGATCGACTGGTCCTGGCTGCGCTTCGCTCCCTTCAGCCTGGGCCGCCTGGTGCTGCTCGTCGGCGGCCTCGGCGTGCTGTCGCAGGTCGCCGACGAGCTGCCCATCTGGAACGAGGACACCGCCACGTCCGCCTGGGAGTGGCTCACCCAGTTCGCCGTCGTCGCGATCGTGGTCGTGCTCGCCGTCGCCGGGCTGGGCCTGTGGCTGGTGGTCTCGGTCGCCGGCTACGTCCTGCAGTGGTGGGGTTTCCGGCTCGTGCGCGAGCACGGCTCGCTGCACCTGACCTCGGGACTGCTCACCACCCGCTCGATCACGGTCGAGGAGGCCAAGGTACGCGGCGTCGAGATGACCGAGCCCGTGCTGATGCGGCTGGTCGGCGGCGCGGAGCTGTCGACGCTGGCCACCGGCGTCGAGGACGGCGTCACCCAGGTGCTGCCGCCCTGTCCGCGCACCGTGGCGGTCGGGGTCGGCGAGGCGGTGCTCGAGCACCCCGGCCCGCTCACCGACCCGCTCGTCGAGCACGGTCCACGGGCCCGCCGCCGCGCATGGTTCCGCCAGCTGCGCAACGCGCTCGACGTCATCGTGCTGCTGGCCGTCGGCTGGTGGTGGTTCGACCTCACCTGGTGGTGGCTGGCGGCGCTCGGAGCGGCGTTCCTCGCCCTGGCCGCCGTGGTCGGCGAGGCGTCCTACCGCCACCTCGGTCATGCCCTCGCCGACGACCACCTCGTCGCCGGCAGCGGCGCGCTGGCGCGCGTGCGTACGGTCCTCGAGACCGACGGCATCATCGGCTGGGTCGTGAGCCAGTCGTGGTGGCAGCGCCGCATCGGCCTCGCCGACCTGACCGCGACGACGGCGGCCGGAACCGAGCGCGTGGTGGTGCGCGACGTACGCCTCGAGGTCGCGGTGGCGCTGGCCGACGCCGCGACGCCGGGCCTGCTGGGCGACTTCGTCGCCCGCGGGTCGGACCAGCCGCAGCCGGCCCCGCACCCGACCTAGAACCAGGCGTCGCGCATGTCCAGCGTGGTGGTGTCGCCCGAGGCGAGCAGGTCGAGCATGGGTGCCACCTTGGGCAGCTCCCAGCGGAAGAAGTAGCGGGCGGCCGCCCGCTTGCCGTCGTAGAAGTCGCCCTCCTTGTCCCCCACCGCGACGACCTGCTCGAGCCACATCCACGCGACCACGACGTGGCCGGCGGCCTCGAGGTAGACGGTGGCGTTGGCCATCGTGCGCTCGGGGTCGCCGAACCCGGCGAGCGCGAGGGTGACCTCGCCCAGCCGGTCGAGCATCGCCCTGAGCGCCTCGGCGTGCTCAGCGGGCTCGCCACCGAGGTCGCGCGCACGCGCCACGGTCTGCTCCACCCGCCCGGCCAGGGCGGCCAGCGAGGCACCGCCGCCGCCGAGGACCTTGCGGCCGAGGAGGTCGAGCGCCTGGATGCCGTGGGTGCCCTCGTGGATCGGGTTGAGCCGCTGGTCGCGCCAGTGCGCCTCGACGTCGTAGTCGCGGGTGTAGCCGGCTCCGCCGAGCACCTGGATGGCGAGGCTGTTGCTCTCCTGGCCCCACTGCGAGGGCCAGGACTTCGCGATCGGGGTCAGGAGGTCGAGCAGGAGGCCGGCCTCCGTCCGCTCCTCGTCGTCGAGCGCGCTCGCCTGCACGTCGAGCAGGCGCGAGCACCACAGGTTGAGCGCGAGGGCACCCTCGACGTAGGACTTCTGGGCCAGCAGCATCCGGCGCACGTCGGCGTGCTCGATGATCGGCACCTGCGGCGCGGACGGGTCGGCCGCTGTCAGCCGACGGCCCTGCGGGCGGGAGCGGGCGTACTCGAGCGACTTGAGGTAGGCGGTGTAGGCCGTCGTCGTCGCCGACATGCCGACCCCGAGCCGGGCGGCGTTCATCATGTGGAACATGTAGGACAGGCCCTTGTTGGGCTCGCCGACGAGGTAGCCGACGGCGCCCGGGGCCCCGCCGGGCGTGAAGGCGCCGCCGCCGAAGACGGGCGCGGTGTTGACGGTCCCGCGGCTGCCGAGCTTGTGGTTGATGCCCGCAAGCGCGACGTCGTTGCGCTCGCCGATCGAGCCGTCGTCCGCCACGAGGTGCTTGGGCACCACGAAGAGGGAGATGCCGCGCGTGCCGGCCGGGGCGTCGGGCAGCTTGGCCAGCACGAGGTGGACGATGTTGTCGCCCATCTCGTGGTCGCCGCCGGAGATCCACATCTTGCTGCCGAAGATGCGGTAGGTGCCGTCGTCGGCCGGCACGGCGCGGGTGAGGACGTCGCCGAGGCTGGAGCCGGCATGCGGCTCGGAGAGGGTCATCGTCCCGAAGAACCGACCCTCCAGCATGGGTCCCGCGAAGCGCTCGATCTGCTCGGGGGTGCCGTGCTCGAGGAGCAGGCTCGCATTGGCCATCGTGAGGAACGAGTAGGCGGCGGTGCCGATGTTGGCGGCGGTGAACCACGCCATGCAGGCCGACGCGACGACGTGCGGGACCTGGTGTCCGCCGTGCTCCTCGTCGAGCGTGAGCGCGAGCAGGTCGGCCCGCGCCAGCGCCTCGAGCGCCGGAGCGACCTCGGGGATGAGGCGTACGCGCTCCCCGTCGAACACCGGCTCCTCGGCGTCGCTCTTGCGGTAGTGGGGAGCGAAGTGGTCCGCGGCGAGCTGCGCGCACAGCGCCAGCAGGGCCTCGTAGGACTCCCGGTCGTGCTCGGCGAAGCGCGGGCGCTCACCCAGCGACTCGACGTCGAGCCACTCGAAGAGCAGGAACTCCAGGTCGCGCGCGGAGAGGATCGTGGAGGTGGGGCCGGAGGTCGGTGTGGACACGC
This sequence comes from Nocardioides ganghwensis, assembly GCF_014779655.1. Lineage (GTDB taxonomy): Bacteria > Actinomycetota > Actinomycetes > Propionibacteriales > Nocardioidaceae > Nocardioides > Nocardioides ganghwensis. The sequence goes on along the minus strand of NZ_JACXYX010000001.1, from coordinate 397,594 downwards.
GCCGACGCTACCGGGCGGTGCCGACAGGACATGACGAACGCCCCCTCCGCTCGGGACGGAAGGGGCGTCCGGGTCAGCTGTCAGGCAGGTGGTCCGGGTGGGATCAGGAGCCGTAGAGGGCGGCCGCTCCCTGGCGGTCGGTGGCGGTCATGCTCAGGTTGCTCGACGTGCCGTTGCACTGGGGGTAGTGCATGATCGACGCCGAGTCGTACGGCGTCAGCGGGCGCCAGTTGTTGTCCTCGAAGCAGGTGCCGGCCTCGGGGCGGGTGTGCTCGTGGCGGAAGCCCAGCGTGTGGCCGAGCTCGTGACCCATGATGTTGGCCGGGGTCCACGAGCCGGCGGTCCAGATGGAGTCGTCCACGAGGACGTTGCGCGAGCGCTTGGGCGAGCTCGGGAAGAACGCGCGGGCGATGTACTGGGTGGTCGCGACCGGCTCGACGGAGAACACGACCGACTTGTTGCGGGTGTTGCACGCCGAGTCCTGCGAGGGAACGTGGACGTAGTCGATCGCCGACGACGCGTCCTCCCAGAGCTGTGCGCCGGCGGCCATGGCGTTGACGACGTCGGCGTAGCGCGAGCCGAACTTCGTGCTGACGCAGTAGGTGAGGTTGCCGACCTGGCTGGTCGACCACTTGTCGTCGACCCCGCCGACCGTGTTGACGACGAGGTTGGCGGTCATGCCCTCCTCCATCGCCTCCTCGGAGCCGTGGATCATCCGGTCGTAGTAGTCACGGAGCTCGCCGGTGGTGGAGACGGGCTCGTCACCGTTGACGATGTACTGCTGGTCGCTGTCCTTGAAGGTGTCTGCGTGGAACTGCTGGAACGTCGGGATCTCCGAGTCCGTGGTCGCCAGTGCCGGTGAGGCCAGGGCGGCGCCGAGGAGTGCTGCGCTGGAGAGGGCGATCGCCCCGAGTCGACTGCGCTTCATGCTGGTTCTTCTCTCTCGATGGGGGGTTGCGGCACACGCCATCTCGGAGAGTCGAGCACGTGTCGGACACGGTCCGACGAGGGTCCTGCAGGTTGGCACGAGTTCCCGAGACAGGTGCGTGCCGATGAACTTCCCCCATCGGCCCACGATCTGTAAAGGGTTTGCGGCACACAGACTTCTCCGCCCCACGACGTACGGCTCGAGGTCCCCTCCTTAGGGTGGGCACGTGCGCATCGCGACCTGGAACGTCAACTCGCTCCGCTCCCGCATCGACCGCGTCGAGGCGTTCGTGCAGCGGCACGACGTCGACGTGCTGGCGCTGCAGGAGACCAAGGCCCGCGAGGACCAGCTGCCGCTGATGGGCCTGCAGGCGCTGGGCTACGAGATCGCCGTCGCCGGGCTCAACCAGTGGAACGGGGTCGCGCTGCTCTCCCGCGTCGGGCTGGAGGACGTCGAGGTCGGCTTCGCCGACATGCAGCCGTACGGCGACCCCGCCGCCGCGGAGGCGCGCGCGATCGGCGCGACCTGCGGCGGCGTACGGATCTGGTCGCTCTACGTCCCCAACGGCCGCAAGCCCGACGACCCCCACTACGTCTACAAGCTCGACTGGCTCGCCCGGCTGCGCGCGACCGCCAGGGGCTGGCTGGACGGCGAGACCGCGCTCGTCGGCGACTGGAACATCTGCCCCACCGACGACGACGTCTTCGACGTCACGCAGTTCGCGAAGTCGACCCACGTCACGCCGCCGGAGCGGGCGGCGTTCCAGGGGTTCCTCGACGACGGGTACGCCGAGGTGACCCGCGCACACGACGCGGGCTACACCTACTGGGACTACTACCGCCAGCGCTTCGAGCGCGACCGGGGGCTCAAGATCGACTTCGTCCTCGCCTCACCCGCGCTCGCGTCGCGGGTGAGCGGCGCGTTCGTCGACCGCGAGGAGCGCGACCCGGCGGGGTTCGCCGGCGCGCCGTCCGACCACGCGCCGGTGGTCGTCGACCTCGACTGATCCTCACTGGTGGACGTTAGGTGCAGACAGGAGTAGGCCTCTTGTCTGCACCCCGGGTCCGCCAGGTCACTGCCAGGCTGACCGAGTCGCCCTTCATGGGATGACCTGGCTGAGAGTTGCAGGGCCTGGTGGCCCGGGACGTGCAGATCGGCCATAGGGCTTTGCGCCACGTGGCCCTCGCGGGCTGCCGGAGCGCCTCAGTGAGCGACCGACAGTCACGTCCCGGACCGGAGTGCTTGATCCGTGGGCTGACGGAAGGAGCACCCGAAATGAAGGCTACGCCCACTTTTGCGGGGATCGACTGGTCCTGGCAGCACCACGCGCTGTGCATCGTCGACAACGACGGACAACGCATCGAGGAAGCGACCGTGTCGCACACGCGACCTGGCATGGCGAAGATCACCGCCTTACTGCGCCGCCATGGCGTGGACCGGGTCGGGATCGAACGCGGCGATGGTCCTGTGGTTGAGCACCTGATCCGTGACGGATTCCAGGTCTTCATCATCAGCGCACGGCAGGTGAAGTCCCTGCGCGCCCGCTACGGCTCAGCAGGCAACAAGGACGACCGGTTCGACGCGTTCGTCCTGGCCGACGCGCTGCGCACCGACGCCGGTCGTTGGGCGGTCGTGCAGCCCGACACCCAAGAGACGATCGCGCTACGGATGCTGGTCCGTGCCCGCCACGACCTGATCGGGCACCGGATCGCGGTGCACAACCAGCTGCTGGCGGTGCTTCAGCACAACTTCCCCGGCGCGATCGGTCTGTTCAGCCAGCTCGACATCCCGATCAGCCTGGCGTTCCTGCGAAGGTTCCCCACCGAAGCCAAGGCCGCGTGGCTGACTGCTGGGCGTGGCGAGCTGCGCATGGGCCACTGGCTCCAGGCCAACCACTACTGCGGACGCCACACCCCGGCCCGGCTCATCACACACCTCCGCGGCGCCGCCACCGGACGCATCACCGGACCGGCCGCCGAGGCCAGCGAGCTCATCGTGCTGACCCTCGTCGACCTCCTCACCACCTTGCGCACACAGCAGGCCGACCTCGAGGCACGGATCAAGGAAGCACTCCTGGCCCACCCCGACGGCCCGATCTTCCAGTCCCTGCCCCGCGCCGGCACCGTCCGCGCCGCCACACTCCTGGCCGAGATCGGAGACTGCCGCGCCCGGTTCCCCGACGCCGCGTCCCTGGCCGCCGCAGCCGGCGTCGCACCATCCACCAGACAATCCGGCAAGCATCGCAACGTCGCCTACCGCCGCGGCTGCAACAAACAACTACGTGCCGCGCTCGTCGACTGGGCCCAAGACACCCCACGCGCCAACGCCTGGGCACGCGACACCTACGACCGCGCACGCCACCGCGGATGTCGCCACCCCCACGCAGCACGAATCCTGGCCCAAGGCTGGACCAGGATCCTGTGGCGCTGCTGGCACGACCAAGTGCCCTACAACCCCGACCTACACGGCCGGCTCGGCACCCTCCAGCAGGAGGCTGCTTGACATAGGGCTCTCAGCCGACCGTGACCGGCTGCGGCGTCCTGCGGATCGCGTACGACATCACCGCGGCGACCGCGCACAGCCCGGCCGCGGCGTAGAAGGCCGGGTCGTAGCCACCGGTGACGTCGCGGACCACGCCGGCACCCGTGGCGGCGATCGCGGCCCCGACCTGGTGGCTGGCGAAGACCCAGCCGAACACGATGGGACCGGCGGCTGCTCCGAACCACTCCCGGCACAGCGCGACCGTGGGTGGAACGGTCGCGACCCAGTCGAGGCCGTAGACGATGATGAACACCCACATGCTCGGCTCCACGTGCGGCGACATCAGCGCCGGCAGCGCCATCAGCCCCACGCCGCGCAGGGCGTAGTAGCCGACCAGCAGCAGCCGCGGGTCGACCTTGTCGGTGAGCCAGCCCGAGGCGATGGTGCCGACGACGTCGAAGATCCCGACGACGGCGAGCAGCGAGGCGGCCGTCGTGGCGGGCATGCCGTGGTCGTGCGCAGCCGGGACGAAGTGGGTGGCGATGAGGCCGTTGGTCGTCATGCCGCAGATCGCGAACCCGCCGGCGAGCAGCCAGAACGTACGGCTACGGGCGGCGTCGCGCAGCACCGAGAGCGCGCGGCCGGCGCTCGACCCGACGTGCTGGTGCGGGGGCGGCCCGGGATCCGCGTCCGTCGCGCCGAAGGCCCGTAGGCCGAGGTCGGCGGGGTGGTTGCGGAGGAACAGCAGCACGAGCGGCAGGACGGCCAGCGCGGCGAGCGAGGCGAGCAGGGCGGCCGTACGCCAGCCGTGGTGCGTCGCGAGCCACGCGACGACGGGCAGGAAGATCAGCTGGCCGGTCGCGTTGCCGGCGGTGAGGATGCCGCTGACCAGGCCGCGGCGGGCGACGAACCAACGGCTGGTGATCGTGGCGACGAAGGCCATCGACATCGAGCCCGTGCCGAGTCCGACCAGCAGGCCCCAGGACAGGATCAGCTGCCACGGCTCGGTCATGAAGACCGTCAGGCCGCTCCCGACCGAGACCATGACGAGCGCGAACGTGACGACCGGGCGGACCCCGAAGCGGTCCATCAGGGCGGCGGCGAACGGCGACATCAGGCCGAAGAGCATGAGGTTCAGCGAGACCGCGGACCCGATGAGCCCGTGCGACCAGCCGAACTCGTCGTGCAGGGGCTCGATGAGGACGCCGGGCACCGAGCGGAACGCCGCGGCGCCGACGAGCGTGACGAAGGCGACCGACGCGACCACCCAGGCCCAGTGGAGGCGGGGCTCGGCGGTGCGTCCGGAGGGCGCGGGCGCGGGTGGCGTCGTCATCGTCACGGGACGAGTCTCCCGCCGCCGACGTACGCTCACGAGTGGCACGAATGCCAACATGTGGAAGGATCCGGCCATGGCATCGGCTCCGCACGCTCCGCACCGGGTGGTCGTGCTCGCGATCCCGCCGGTCATCGGCTACGACCTCACCATCCCGCCGCAGGTGCTCGGCGAGGCGTACGACCCCGAGGGCCGCCCGCTCTACGACGTGGCGGTCGTGTCGCTCGACGGCGGGCCGGTTGAGGCGACGAGGGGGTACGCCATCGCACCCTCGGCGGGCATCGAGGCCCTCGCCACCGCCCAGACCGTCATCGTCCCGGGCACGCAGGTCGCCGGGCCCCGACGCGACGGCACCCTCCCCGACGACCTGCGCGCCGCTCTCGCCTCGGCGCCTCCGGACGTGCGCTGGGTGTCGATCTGCACGGGCGCGTTCGTGCTCGCCGCCGCCGGCATCCTCGACGGCCACCGTGCCACCACCCACTGGAAGTACGCCGACGACTTCCGCCGCCTGCACCCGGCCGTCGCCGTCGACGAGGACGTCCTGTTCACCGACGACGGGCGGGTGCTGACCTCGGCCGGGCTGAGCGCCGGCATCGACCTGTGCCTGCACCTGGTCCGCAGCGACCACGGCACCGCGGTCGCCAACGCCGTCGCCCGCCACATGGTCGTGCCGCCCTGGCGCGACGGCGGGCAGGCGCAGTTCATCGAGCGGCACGTGCCGCGCCGACCGGACGAGGCCACCGGGGACGTACGCGCCTGGGCGCAGGCCCACCTGCACCACCCCCTCGACGTGGCCACCCTCGCCGCACGGGCGTCGATGAGCGTGCGCACCTTCACCCGCCGATTCCGCGAGGAGACCGGCCAGTCCCCCGGCGCCTGGGTCACCCAGCAGCGGATCCGCCACGCTCAGCACCTGCTCGAGGCCACCGACCTGACGGTCGACCAGGTCGCGGTGCGGGCCGGGATGGGTACGGCGGCCTCGCTCCGCCAGCACCTGCGCGCGAGCGTGGGCGTCTCGCCCTCGGCCTACCGGCGGACGTTCCGGGGCACCGTCGGCGCCTGACCGCCACCCCGGGGTAGTCCAGTGAGGAATGGCTGTCGTCGTGGGGTAGTCCAGTGAGAACTGGCTGCGATTCGCGGCCTGGGACGACCAAAACTCACTGGACTACCCCGGCGGTCGCCACCCGACGTCGCACCGACTGTCGGTGGGTGGATCCATGCTGGAGCCATGGACACCTTCCCCCTGCTGCTCACCCTGGCGCTGGTCCTCGCCGTCGGCCTGACGCTGGGAGCCCTCATCGGCGTGCTGTGGTCGCGCAGCCGTCCCGCCGACGACCCCGCCATCGCCGAGCTCCAGCGGCGCGTCGCCGAGCACGCCGTGGTGCAGGACGGCCTCGACCGGCTCCAGGACCAGCTGAGCGACCTCGCCCACGACCGCACGGCGTGGCAGGCCCAGCTCAACCAGCAGGTCGCCGACATGCGCCACTCCACCGAGAGCCTGCGCCGCGAGACCACGACCCTGGCGACCGCCCTGCGCAAGCCCCAGGTGCGCGGCCAGTGGGGCGAGCTCCACCTGCGGCGCACCGTCGAGCTCGCCGGGCTCGTCGACCACTGCGACTTCGCCGAGCAGACCCGCCTCGACGACGGCCGCCTGCGCCCCGACCTGGTGGTGTCGCTGGCCGGCGGGCGGACGATCGCCGTCGACGCCAAGGCGCCGCTGGCTGCCTTCCTCGACCTCACCGGGTCCGACGACACCACCGAGCACGACCAGGCGCTGGCCCGGCTCGGCGAGCACGTCCGCAAGCACGTCGCCGACCTCGGCTCCCGCCGCTACTGGGAGGCGCTCGCCGGCACGCCCGAGTTCGTCGTGCTCTTCCTGCCCGGCGAGGCGATCCTCCAGGCCGCCCTGCAGGCGGTGCCCGACCTCGTCGAGCAGGCCGCCGCACGCAACGTCGTGCTCGCCACCCCCTCCACGCTGATCGCGCTGCTGCGCACGGTCGCCCAGGGCTGGCAGCACGAGGTGCTCAACGAGCAGGCCCAGGCCGTGCAGCGCCTCGGGCAGGAGCTGCACGCCCGCCTGGGCTCGATGGCCGGCCACCTCGACCGCGTCGGTCGCTCGCTCAACGCGAGCGTCGTGGCGTGGAACCAGGCGATGGGCTCCCTCGAGGGACGGGTGCTCGTGTCCGCGCGACGCTTCGCCGAGCTCGGCGTGACCAACGACGCGCTCGAGGAGCCCCGCCAGGTCGAGGCCGTCGCGCGCTCGCTCGCGTCGCCCGAGCTGGCAGTCCTCGACGACGTCCCGGGCGGCCCCGGCGAGCCGACGCTCGACGACCTGCTCGAGCGTGAGCAGTCCTCCCCTGCGGCGCGCCGCGCCCGGGGCGCCTGAGAGCCGCCCTAGGTTGAGGGCCGTGAGACACGCCGAGGCGTTCTGGGAGGTCGGGCGCGAGCCCGGCCGTCAGGTGGTGTCGCTCGGCGTCGCCGTCACGCTCACGGCCGTCAGCGTCGACGTGCTGCTGGTCGGCCGCCTGACGCTGTTCTTCGACCTCTGCTTCGTGGTGATGTGCCTGGGGCTCGCCGCGCTCGTGCGCCGGCGGGACTTCTACATGGTCGCCCTCCTCCCGCCGCTGCTGATGACGACCGTCTTCTGCTTCGTCGCCCTCGTCGACCGGTCCACGGTGGCCGACCCGCGCGACAGCCTGCTCCAGGCCGTGGTGTCGGGGGTCGCCACCCACGGCGTCGCCCTGTTCGTCGGCTACGCGCTCTGCCTCGGCTGGCTCGCCTGGCGCCTGCACCGAGAGGGCGAGGCCGGGATGGTCGGCGAGCTCGAGCGCGAGCTCGGGCAGTCCGCCGGCTGACGGGCGCAGACGCCTGCAACCTGTTCGTACCCCCACCGCGTATCTCACTATGAGAGGCGCGGGAGGTGACATGGCCAGGACCGACGACGACGAGTTCGCCACCTTCGCCCGCGCATCCGCACCGGGTCTGCGGCGGACGGCCTACCTCATGTGCGGCGACTGGGACCGGGCCGCCGACATCACGCAGGAGGCACTGATCCGCGTCTACGTCGCCTGGCCCCGTCTCGACCGGGGGCCGGGCCGGTACGCCTACGCGCGCCGCGCCACGATGAACGTCGCGATCGACCAGGTGCGGAAGCGTTCCTCCTCCGAGCAGCCGACACTCGAGCTCGTCGACGCGACGGTCGAGGACGCCACCGCCCAGGTCGTCGACCGGGCCCTGCTGCTGACCGCCCTCGCGGAGCTTCCCGCGCGGCAGCGGGCCTGCGTGGTGCTCCGCTACTACGAGGACCTGAGCGTCGAGACCGTCGCCGGCACGCTGGGCTGCCGCCCGGGCACCGTGAAGAGCCAGACCGCTCGTGGGCTCGAGGCGCTGCGCGCGGCGTACGCCCGGCACGGCGGCGAGCTGCGCACCCCCGCCCCGGACGTCCCCGCCCAGGCCCAGGAGGTGCTGCCGTGAGCACCGAGCTGCGTGCCGCGCTGCGCGAGGCAGTCGCGGACGCCCCGCCGTACGACGTCGACCCGCGGGCCGTCGTCCGGGCAGGCGTACGTCGCACCCGGCGACGGGTCGGCGCGGCCGTGGGCCTCGGGTCGCTGGCAGCAGCCGCGCTCGCGGTCGCCACGGTCCTGTCGGGCCCCGAACGACCCGCCCCGGACCCGGCGCCCGCCGAGATCGACCGCGTCGACGTCGACCGGGCCCTGCCGCTGCGGATCGACCCGCTGACGACCACCCGCACCACCTGGCGCGACAGCGGTCCGGCGTCGCTGGAGTACGACCGCTACGAGGGGATCACGACCGACGGACTCGTCCTCCGCGCCCGCTACACCAACGACCGCGGCCACGCGGAGATCGGCCTGGTCGAGCCGGCCACCGGTGCGACGGACTGGCTGCCGCCCCTGCCCGGACGCCCTCCGGAGGTCACCGTGGTCGAGCTCACCGAGGACCGGCTCGTCCTGGCCGAGTGGATGCACCAGGGGCGGACCCTGCTCCTCTTCGACCGCGGCACCCGGACCTGGCAGCGCAGCGTCGTGCACGTCAGCGGGTCGTGGGAGGTGCACCTGCCTCCCGTCATCCGGATGGGCCCCGAGGACCGCGTGTACGTCGGCAGCACCATGGAGGGCGAGTCCGCTCCGCTGCACTGGTGGTCGGCGTCGCTCGAAGAGGGCGGTCAGGCGCGCGTCGAGCCCGGGCTGAGGGGCGTCGCCGTGGCATGGACCGACGACGCCGAGCTCCGCGCGACGTGGGACGGTCGGGTGGTCGTCTCCACGCCGGCGGGAGAGACCGAGCTCTCCGACCGTCGGCCCGACGGGTGTGACGAGCCGACCGCGTTCCCCGAGGTGGCTCCCACCGTGCTGTGGGCCGGAGACCGTCCGGTGGTGACGTACTTCTGCGAGAGCGGGTCGGACGTCCCGGGCCGGACGACGGTCGTCCACGAGCGGCACGGCGGGCGGGTCGTCGAGATCGCCGACGCGGCAGCGGTCGCCGCCGACGCCTCGCACGTCGTCCTCTCAGGGGTGACCGACGACGGCGCGGAGCACCCCGGGCACACCTCGACCTACGTGCTGGACCTCGACCAGCTCACGCTCGCCCGCGTCGGGGAGGGCATGCACGATGCCCAGGTCGCGCTCGCGGCGGGCCTGCTGCTGTGGAACACGCCGGGTCCCGACGACAGCCAGGACGCCTACGACGTGGTCTGGAACGTGGCCCGGCTCGAGTGAGTCACTCCTCGAAGCGCGACACGTCGCCCGCCCCGCGGCGTACGACGACGGGCTCCGCCTCGGACCAGTCGATCACCGACGTCGGCTCGGCCGTCACCTCGCCGGACTCGACGACCACGTCGACGACGTGGTCGAGGTCCTCCTTGATCTCCCAGCCCATGGTCCGCGCCTCGGTCTCGCCGGGGAGGATCAGGGTGCTGGTGAGGATGGGCTCGCCGAGCTCCTCGAGCAGGGCGCACACCAGTGCGTGGTCGGGGATCCGGACGCCGACCGTGCGCTTCTTGGGGTGCATCAGGCGCTTCGGCACCTCGCCCGTCGCCGGCAGGATGAACGTGTAGGGGCCGGGCGTCGCGGCCTTGATCGCCCGGAACGCGTGGTTGTCGACGTGGACGAACTGCCCGAGCTGGGAGAAGTCCTTGCACATCAGCGTGAAGTGGTGGCGGTCGTCGAGCTCGCGGATCCGCAGGATCCGGTCGCGGCCGTCGCGGTTGCCCAGCCGGGCGCCGAGGGCGTAGCCGGAGTCGGTGGGATAGGCGATCAGCGCGTCGTCGCGGAGCGCCTCGACGACCTGGGTGACGAGCCGCGGCTGCGGGTTGTCGGGGTGGATGTCGAGGTAGCGCGCCATGACCGTTCTCAGGCCTTCTGCGCGGCCCGCAGGTCGCGGCGGAGCTCGGGCGGCAGCGCGAAGATCAGCGACTCCTCCGCCGAGTGGACCGCGCGGGCGTCGGGGTAGCCGCGCTCGGAGAGGAAGGCGAGGACGCCCTCGACGAGGTCCTCGGGCACCGAGGCGCCCGAGGTCACCGACACGGTCTCGACGCCGTCGAGCCAGGCCTCGTCGATCTCGGTGTGGTCGTCGACGAGGTAGGAGGCCTTGGCGCCCGCCTCGAGGGCGACCTCCACCAGGCGTACGGAGTTGGAGGAGTTGCGCGAGCCGACCACGATCACCAGGTCGGCGGCGGCCGAGATCTCCTTGATCGCGAGCTGGCGGTTCTGGGTGGCGTAGCAGATGTCGTCGCTGGGCGGGTCGAGCAGCAGCGGGAACTTCTCGCGGATCGCGGCCACCGTCTCGAGGGTCTCGTCGACGCTCAGCGTGGTCTGCGAGAGCCAGGCGACCTTGGCCGGGTCGCGCACGACGATGCCGGCCACGTCGTCGGGGCTCTGCACCAGCTGGATGTGCTCGGGCGCCTCGCCTGCGGTGCCCTCGACCTCCTCGTGCCCCTCGTGGCCGATCAGCAGGATGTCGTAGTCGTCGGAGGCGAAGCGCCGTGCCTCGTGGTGGACCTTGGTCACCAGCGGGCAGGTCGCGTCGATGGTCTTGAGGCTGCGCTCGGCGGCCTGCGCGTGGACCGCGGGCGAGACGCCGTGCGCCGAGAACACCACGGTCTGCCCCTCGGGGACCTCGTCGAGCTCCTCGACGAAGATCGCCCCGCGCGACTCGAGGTTGGCCACCACGTGCTTGTTGTGCACGATCTGCTTGCGCACGTAGACGGGCGCGCCGTAGAGGTCGAGCGCCTTCTCGACGGTGATGACGGCCCGGTCCACGCCGGCGCAGTAGCCGCGGGGGGCCGCGAGCAGCACGTTCTTCGCGGTCTCCGGGTCGAGGACGGGCGGAAGGCCGAGGTCGGTGGCGCCGTCCTGAGCAGACGACGCGCCAGCGGCGTCGTGTCGAAGGGTCATGGGCCCGAGTCTACGGGCCGCGCCAGCCCGCCTGCGGCGCCGTGTCCGACCCCTCGCCTATCCTCGCGGCGTGCCCTCACTCCGCGACGCCACGGTCGAGTCGCCGGCCCCGGTGCGGGCCGTCGCCAATGCCGTCTCGCAGTGGATCGACAAGCTCGGCGCCGTGTGGGTCGAGGGCCAGATCGCGCAGGTCAACCGCCGCCCCGGCATGCAGACGGTCTTCATGACGCTGCGCGACACCGTCGCCGACATCTCGGTCACCCTCACCTGCCCCCGCTCCCTCGTCGACTCGATGAACCCACCCCTCGTCGAGGGCGCGAGCGTGGTCGTCCACGCCCGGCCGAGCTTCTACGCCAACCGCGGCTCGTTCTCCCTCGCCGCCCGCGAGATCCGCATGGTCGGCCTCGGCGAGCTCCTCGCCCGCCTCGAGCGCCGCCGCCAGCTGCTGGCCGCCGAGGGCCTCTTCGCCGCCGAGCTCAAGCGCGACCTGCCGTTCCTGCCCGGGCGGGTCGGCCTGGTCACCGCGCCCAACAGCGCCGCCGAGCGCGACGTCCTGGAGAACGCGCGCCGACGCTGGCCCGCGGTGCAGTTCGAGGTCGCCTACGCCGCGATGCAGGGCACCCGGTCGGCGGCGGAGGTGATGGAGGCGCTCGACCGGCTCGAGCGCCACGTCGACGTCGACGTCGTCGTCGTTGCCCGCGGTGGCGGCTCCATCGAGGACCTGCTGCCATTCTCCGACGAGGCGTTGATCCGTGCGGTGCACGCCATGCGTACGCCCGTCGTGTCCGCGATCGGCCACGAGCCCGACCAGCCCCTGCTCGACCTCGTCGCCGACGTGCGCGCCTCGACCCCGACCGACGCCGCCAAGCTCGTCGTGCCCGACATGGCCGAGGAGCTCAACGGCGTCACGTGGGCACGCGAGCGGCTGCGCCAGGTGATCACCCAGCGGGTCGCCCGTGAGCAGGAGTGGCTGGCCCAGGTCCGCTCGCGTCCTGCCATGGCAGACCCGCGCAACCTGCTCACCGTCCGGTCCGACGAGCTCGACGACCTGCTCGCCCGCGCCCGGCGTACGCTCTCGCACCGCCTCGACCGTGCCGCCGACGACATCGGCCACCAGCTCGCGCGCGCCCAGTCCTTGTCCCCGCTCGCCACGCTGCGACGCGGGTACGCCGTGCTCCAGGACGCCGACGGCCACGTCGTCACCTCGGTCGCGCAGGCCGCCGCCGGCGCCGCGGTGTCCGTGCGGGTCGCCGACGGCCGGATCCACGCCACCACCGATCGAGTCGAGACCGCCACCCTGGTCGAGGAGGACCCCGATGAGTGACGCCACCCCTGACCAGCTGACCTACGAGGAGGCGCGCGAGGAGCTCATCGAGGTCGTGCGCACCCTCGAGGCCGGCGGGACCACCCTCGAGGAGTCGCTCGCGCTCTGGGAGCGCGGCGAGGCACTGGCCAAGGTCTGCCAGCAGTGGCTCGACGGCGCGCGCCAGCGCCTCGACGAGGCGATGGGCACCGAGTCCGAGGACTAGCGCGTCAGCAGCCCCAGGTAGGCCTCGATGTCCTCGACCGGCGCGGAGCCGTAGACCAGCAGCGCTTCGTCGCCGATCTCGGTGGAGTAGCCGCGGTCGCCGCCCTCGTCGCTCCACGTCTGCCAGGAGTCGGTGATCTCCGAGGAGACCGTCGCCTCCTCGCCGGCCTCGGCCTCCTCGTCGACATAGAGCTCGACGAGGGCATCCACCGAGGCGTCCTGCTGCCGGATGCCGACGAAGCGGCCGTCATCGGTGAGCACGCCCATCCCCCACTGCGGGTCGTCGCCGGCGGACAGGTCCACGCTCGTGGCGATCCACCCCGCAGGGAGCTCGCGCGGGTGGACGACCTCGAGGTCGGCCTGCTGGGCGAGCTCGACGCTCTCCTGCCAGTCGACCGCCACCGGGGTGTCGTCGACGTCGGTGCGGAACAGCCCGCGCCAGGCCACGAAGGCGAGCACGGCGATGACCGTGACGATGAGGGCGCCGGTCATGCCGCCGAAGGAGCGCGTGTACCGACTCGGCTGTCCCTGCCCACTCACGCTCCCATCCTCCCAGCCCGCCTGGAGCGCTGTGACGCCGGGCAGGCTGGCAGCCGCACGTGCGGTCGGATTGCTCATCGGGCGTCCGCAGGTGCGGCATACTTGCAGCGTGATCACCTACCGACTGGCGGAGGCCGCCGAGATCCTGGCGGTCAGCGACGACACCGTACGCCGCTGGGTCGACGCCGGCCGGCTGCCGTCCCGGCGCACGGACGGGCGCGCCACCGTGACCGGCTCCGATCTCGCCGAGCTCGCCGAGCAGCTCGTCGAGTCGGGCGAGGTCGCCGAGCGCGACCGCACCCACGCCGGCGCCGTCAGCGCGCGCAACCGGATGAGCGGGATCGTCACCCGGGTCAAGCGCGACCACGTCATGGCCCAGGTCGAGATGATCTGCGGCCCGTACCGCGTCGTGTCGCTCATGAGCAGCGACGCCGCCGACGAGCTCGGCCTCGAGCCCGGCGTACGCGCCATCGCCAGCGTGAAGTCCACCAACGTCGTGGTGGAGGTGCCCCGGTGAGGGGCCTGGCCGCGCTCGTCCTGCTGCTGCCCCTGGCCGCCTGCGGTGGCGACGACGACGAGCAGACCCTCACGGTGCTCGCCGCGGCCAGCCTCACCGGGACCTTCACCGAGCTCGCGACGACCTTCGAGGACGAGCACCCGGGCGTCGACGTGGTGGTGGTCCTCGGCTCCTCGACCACCCTCGCCGAGCAGGCCGTCGACGGCGCGCCCGGCGACGTCCTGGCCACCGCGGACGCCCGGGCGATGGAGGTCGCCGTCGACGGTGGTGCCGCGTCGCTGGAGCCCGAGGCGTTCGCCCTCAACGAGCTCGTCATCGTCACGCCGCCGGGCAACCCGGCGGACGTCACCGGACTCGGCAGCCTCGCGTCGCCCGGTGTCGACTGGGCGAGGTGCGTCACCAGTGCTCCCTGCGGAGCCCTGGCCGAGACGGTGCTCGACGTCCGCGCCAGCCAGGCCGAGCCGGTCACCGAGGAGGTGGACGTCAAGGCGGTGCTCGCCCGGGTGGTCGCCGGGGAGGTCGACGCCGGCCTCGTCTACCGCACGGACGCCCTCGCCGCGGGTGACGACGTGGAGACCGTCGAGACCGGGCAGGGCGCTGCGTCCACGATCTACGAGATCACCACTCTCGGCGGGTCCGCCCTCGCGTCCGACTTCGTCGAGCTGGTCCGGAGCCCGGAGGGGCAGGCCGTCCTCCGCGACGCGGGCTTCGACGCGCCGCGCATCTTCGGCGACGGCCAGTGACGGGCCCCCGCCTCGGCCGCGCGCCCACGGTCCTCCTCGTCCCCGCCGTCGTCGGGGTGGCCCTCCTCGTCGTGCCGCTCGTCACGCTGGTCCTCGACACGCCGTGGCGCACGCTGCCCGCGCACCTCGGCTCGGAGGCCGTGCGCGAGGCGCTGGGCATCACCGCCCTGAGCAGCCTGCTGACCGTCGTCGGGTGCGTCGTGCTCGGCACTCCGCTGGCCTGGTTGCTGGCCCGGGTGGACTTCCGCGGACGCCGCGTGGTGCGGGCGCTCGTGCTGGTCCCCCTCGTCCTTCCCCCCGTCGTGGCCGGCGTCGCCCTCGTCACCGCCCTCGGGCGCAGCGGCCTGATCGGGCAGCACCTCCCCTTCTCGGTCCCCTACACGATGACGGGAGTGGTGCTGGCCCACACGTTCGTCTCGCTCCCCTTCTACGTCCTGGCCGTCGAGGGTGCACTGCGCACGCACGGCGCGTCGTACGACGTGGTGGCGGCGACGCTGGGCGCCGACCGGTGGACGGCCTTCCGCCGCGTCACCCTGCCCCTCGCCGCGCCGGGCGTGCTGGCCGGCAGCGCGCTGGCCTGGGCACGCAGCCTCGGCGAGTTCGGCGCGACGATCACCTTCGCCGGCAACTATCCGGGCACCACCCAGACCATGCCGAGCCTGATCTACGTCGCCCTCAACAGCGACCCCGCCGTCGCGCGGACCCTGAGCCTGATCCTGCTCGTGCTGTCGGTGGGCGTGCTCGTCCTGCTGCGCGAGCGTTGGGCGGTGGCGCGATGATGCGCGTGGAGGTGGACCTCCCCGGTCGCGTGCGCGCCGACGTGACCGCCGAGGCCGGCGAGGTCCTGGTCGTGATCGGCCCCAACGGCGCCGGAAAGTCCACGCTGCTGCGTGCGATCGCAGGTCTCGAGCCGGGCCGGGTGCAGGTCGGCGACGCCGACTGGACCGACCTCGACGTGCCGCAGCGTCGCGTCGGCTACGTCTTCCAGGACCAGAGCCTGTTCCCGCACCTCTCCGCCCTCGACAACGTGGCGTTCGGACCGCGGGCGCGGGGCCGCAGCCGCGCGGACGCCGAGCGCGTCGCGCGCCACTGGCTCGAGCGCTTCGGCATCGCCGACCTCGCCGGACGCCGCCCCCGCGAGCTCTCGGGTGGCCAGGCCCAGCGGGTCGCGATCGCCCGCGCGCTGGCCACCGAGCCCGAGGTCCTGCTGCTCGACGAGCCGTTCTCCGGCCTCGACGTCTCGGTGCAGATGGCCCTGCGGATCGAGCTCGGCCGGCACCTGAGCGACTTCCCGGGCGTGGCGCTGCTCGTCACGCACGACGCGATCGACGCGCTCACGCTGGCCGACCGGGTGCTCGTGCTCGACGACGGAGCGGTGGCGCAGGTCGGCCGCCCGGCGGAGGTGGCCGCCGAGCCCCGTACGCCCCACGTGGCGCGCCTCGTCGGCCTCAACCTCGTCGCCGACGGCGAGGAGATGATCGCGTTCACACCCGACTCGGTGGTGGTCTCGCTCCACGAGCCGGAGGGCTCGACGCGCCTGCGGTGGCGCGGGACGATCGCGAGCCTCGCGCCGCACGGCGACGCCGTACGCCTGCTCGTCCACGCCTCCCCCGACCTGCTCGCCGACCTCACCCCCGCCGCGGCCGTCGAGCTGGGCCTGGTGCCCGGTCGCGAGGTGTGGTTGTCGGCCAAGGCGACCGCGGTGAGCCGCTACGCCGCGCGTCGATAACATGCGCGACATGAGCGCCAGTGCCCCGATGCCCGAACGCAACCTCGCCCTCGAGCTGGTGCGCGTCACCGAGGCGGCCGCCATGGCCGCCGGCCGCTGGGTCGGGCGCGGCGACAAGAACGACGCCGACGGCGTGGCCGTGGAGGCCATGCGCGTGATGATCTCCACGGTCGAGATGCGCGGCACCGTGGTGATCGGTGAGGGCGAGAAGGACAACGCCCCGATGCTGTTCAACGGCGAGGAGGTCGGCGACGGCACGGGCGCCGAGTGCGACGTCGCGGTCGACCCCATCGACGGCACCACCCTGACCGCCAAGGGCATGAGCAACGCCATCTCGGTGCTGGCGGTGTCACCGCGCGGCTCGATGTACGACCCGAGCGCGGTGTTCTACATGGACAAGCTGGCCACCGGCCCCGAGGCCGCCGACGTCGTCGACATCCGGCTGCCGGTCAAGGAGAACATCGCCCGCGTCGCCAGGGCCAAGGGACTCTCGGTGCACGACGTGACGGTCGTGCTGCTCGACCGGCCGCGTCACGCCAAGCTCGTCGAGGACATCCGCGAGACCGGCGCGCGCATCAAGTACATCACCGACGGCGACGTGGCCGGCGCGATCATGGCGGCCCGCCCGGACACGGGCGTCGACCTGATGCTCGGCATCGGCGGCACGCCGGAGGGCATCATCACCGCCTGCGCGATGAAGTGCATCGGCGGCACGATCCAGGGCCAGCTGTGGCCGCAGGACGACGACGAGCGCCAGCGCGCCCTCGACGCCGGCCACGACCTCGACCCCGACGTCGTGCTCGGCACCGACGACCTCGTGACCGGCGACGACGCGTTCTTCGTCGCCACCGGCATCACCGACGGCGAGCTGATGCGCGGCGTCCGCTACCGCGGCGAGGGCGTCACGACGCACTCCCTCGTGATGCGCTCGCGCAGCGGCACCGTGCGCTCGATCACCGCCGAGCACCGGCTCTCGAAGCTACGCGCTCTGTCCTCGATCGACTTCGACAGCTGAGGCGACCGGGCGCGGCCGCAGCGCCGCCGACACGGCGGCGATGACGGCCGGGTCGAACGCCATCCCCACGTGCGACGAGCGCGCCTCGACCGCGGTCGCGGCCGGATCGATGCACGCGCGCCAGTCCACGATGCCGTCGCGGCGCGAGAAGATCGCGGTGAAGTCGACGTCGTCGGGCAGCGCCGCCCGCGCCTGGTCGAAGCTCTCCTGGGCGCACCGTCCGGCGACGCAGTCCTCGGCCATCAGCCGCCGCATCCCGGCGCGGTTGAGCCGCACCAGCAGGTCGACGCTGCGCGCCAGCGACGCGTGGTGCGCGCCCGGAGCGAGCATCGGGCTGCCCATCGTGACGATGCCGGCGACGAGGTCTGGACGGCGCGCGGCGACCCCGCGGGCCAGCATCCCGCCGAGGCTGTGACCGACGATCCGCACCCG
This sequence comes from Nocardioides ganghwensis, assembly GCF_014779655.1. Taxonomy (GTDB): domain Bacteria; phylum Actinomycetota; class Actinomycetes; order Propionibacteriales; family Nocardioidaceae; genus Nocardioides; species Nocardioides ganghwensis. Next base: position 379,938 of record NZ_JACXYX010000001.1, on the reverse strand, counting down.
CGCGCCGCGCCGCTGGGCGATCTCCTCGAGCCGTTCCTCGAGCTGCGCGGCCGCACCGAGCGTGCAGCCGACGTTGGCGCGTACGTCGGCGCGGTAGGTCCGGAAACCCTGGTGGCGCAACGACCGGCTCATCGGGCCGAGCGAGGAGTCCCCCGCGAGGAACCCCGGCACCAGCAGTACGGGCTCGCCCACCCGTACGGGCCGCGAGCCCAGGGGCGTACGACGGCGCTCGCCACGCGAGGTGAAGGCGTGCGCGGCGTAGCGGCCGACCTCCGTCACCAGCGATCCCTCGCGCAGGACGGCCGCCACGGAAGGCTGCGAGAAGCCCTCCGGCGTCAGGAATGCCGCCACTGTGCGCTGGGTCACAATCATCGAACATAGCCCAGAGGCCCCGAGGAATGGGGGATGCCGCCCACGTTGCATTCTTTTGGGGATGGTCGTCGTGTTCACTGGGGGCATGTCCCCACGCCGCACCTCCACCGAGGCGCCCGTCGTCTCCGACGAGCTCTTCGCGCCTGTCGGCGCCGAGGTCGAGCTCTGCTACCAGACCTTCGGCGACCCCGACGGCGAGCCGCTGCTGCTCGTGATGGGCCTCGGCGGCCCGATGAACTGGTGGGACACCGAGCTCTGCCTGATGCTCGCCGCGGCCGGCTTCCACGTCGTCCGCTACGACAACCGCGACACCGGACGATCGACGCGGATCCGGGCGCGGGTGACGCGCGGCCAGCTGGTGCGCGCGTTCGGCGGTCGCAGGACCCGGGCGCCGTACTCGATGTCGGACCTGGCCGGCGACGCGGTCGCCCTGATGGACCACCTCGGCTGGGACTCCGCGCACGTCGCCGGTGTCTCGATGGGCGGCATGATCGTGCAGACCGTCGCCGTCGAGCACCCGACGCGGGTGCGGTCGCTGACCAGCATCATGTCGACGACCGGACGGCGCACGGTCGGCTGGCAGGACCCGCGGCTCATCCCGGCTCTGCTCGCACCCCGCAAGCCCGGGCGCGAGTCGTACGTCGCGACCAGCGTGGCCTTCTGGGGCGTCATCGGCTCCCCCGCCTGGCCCGCCACGCCGGAGCGGCTGGCCGAGCGCGCCGGCGAGACCTTCGACCGCGGCTACAGCGCCAACGGGACGATGCGGCACATGCTGGCCGTCCTCGGGCAGCCCGACCGCACCCAGCGGTTGCGCAGCCTGCGTGTGCCCGCCCTCGTCGTGCACGGCACGGCCGACAAGATGGTCCACCTCAGCGGCGGCCGCTCGACGGCGGCCGCGATCCCCGGCGCCGAGCTGCTCACCGTCGACGGGATGGGCCACGACCTGCCGCCCGAGCTCTTCGAGACCCTCGTCGAGGCGATCGCACGCACGGCCGACCGGGCGTCCTGAGGGGTTCGAGACGGTCGCTGCGCGACCCCCTCAACCAGCGACCGGGTGCGCCCCCGCCGCGGGGGCCGCGGTGAAGAGCGACGGCTCGCCGAAGCCCGCGTCGGCGAAGGCGGCACGCACTGCCTCGCCTGCGGACTCGACCGACTGCTCCGACACCAGGCCGATCACGCAGCCGCCGAACCCGCCGCCGGTCATCCGCGCCCCCAGCGCGCCGGCCTCGTGGAGGGCGTCGACGGCCGTGTCGACCTCCGGGACGGTGATCCGGAAGTCGTCGCGCATCGAGATGTGCGACGCGGTGAGCAGCGGCCCGACGTCCGGGAGTCGGCCCTCGTCGAGCAGCCGCACCACCGAGAGCACCCGGTCGTCCTCCGTGACGACGTGCCGCACGTAGCGTCGCAGCTCGTCGTCGTTGAGCTGGGCCAGCGCGTCGTCGAGGTCGGCGGCCGTCACGTCGCGGAGGGCTGGTACGCCGAGCCGGCGCGCCGCCTCCTCGCACCCGCTGCGCCGCGCGCCGTACTCGCCGTCGGAGTGCCGGTGCGGCGCGCGGGTGTCGGCGACCAGCACGGCCAGTCCGTTGCCGGCGAGGTCGAGCGGCACCGCGCGCGTCTCGTGGCTGCGCATGTCGCAGAACAGGGCGTGCCCGGCCTCGCCGCGAAGGCTGACCAGCTGGTCCATCCCGCCGGTCGGCGCGCCCACTGCGTCGTTCTCGACGTCGCGGGTCAGCGCGAACAGCGCGTCGTCGTCGAGGCCGAGGCCGAGGTGGTCGTCGAGGGCCCGCGTGACCGAGCAGACGAGCGCGGCCGAGGAGGACAGGCCCGCGCCGGACGGCACGTCGGAGTCGACCCGGAGGTCGAGCGCGGGGACGTCGACGCCGCGGTCGGTCAGCAGCCAGAGCGCACCGAGGACGTAGCGCGACCACTCGGGCACGTCGGGTGCCGCGGACAGCCCGGAGCGGCGTACGACGACGGGCTCGGCCTGCTGCGCCGAGCGCACCGACCAGCCGTCCCGGCCCGGGGACGCGGGCTCCACGACAGCGGTGCACCCCACCTCGAGCGCGAACGGCAGCACGAAGCCGTCGTTGTAGTCGGTGTGCTCACCGACCAGGTTGATGCGCCCGGGGGCACGCCAGACGGTCATCGAAACCCTTTTCGTCAGTACCCGTTGGAATGGGGTGCATGTTGCCAAACCGTGTCGAGGCCCACTAGACCAGAGGCTCAACTAGACACGAGGAGGGCGCGGATGTCACGAGCACCGTCGATCCGGCAACGAGGCCGGCCCGGGGGAAGACGGAGGGTGGCACCGCTGGCCGCACTCGCGCTGGCGAGCGGCCTGCTGGCCGCGTGCGGCGGCGACAGCGGCACTCCCGAGCTGACCTGGTACATCAACCCCGACAGCGGCGGCCAGGACGCCGTCGCCGAGGAGTGCTCCACCGACGAGTACACGATCTCGACGCAGGTCCTCCCCCAGGACGCCAACCAGCAGCGCATCCAGCTCGCCCGGCGACTCGCGGCCGGGGACCCGGAGATCGACCTCATGAGCATCGACCCGCCGTTCACGGCGGAGTTCGCGGAGGCCGGCTACCTGGCGGAGATCCCGCAGGACCTGCAGGACACGTTCCGCGAGCAGGCGTTCGAGAGCGCCGCGGTCGCCGCGACGTGGGAGGACAAGGTCGTCGTGGCGCCGTTCTGGTCGAACACGCAGGTCCTCTGGTACCGCAAGTCCTTCGTCGAGCAGGCCGGCCTCGACATGGAGCAGCCGGTCACGTGGGAGCAGATCGTCCAGGCCGCGTCCGAGAACGACGGGACCGTCGCCGTACAGGCCAACAAGTACGAGGGGTACTCGGTCTGGATCAACGCGCTCATCGCCGGCGCCGGCGGCCAGATCGCCTCTGACACCGAGCAGGGCGCCGACGCACAGATCGACATCGACTCCGACGCGGGGAGGCAGGCCGCCCAGGTCATCGCCGACCTCGCCTCCTCCGATGCGGCGCCTGACGACCTCTCGATCGCGCAGGAGGGACAGGCCGCCGCGACCTTCGGCGGCGACCGGGGCGCGTTCATGGTCAACTGGACCTACATCCTCAACGGGGCGGGCTACTCCGACGAGGTCGTCGACGACCTCGGCTGGGCCCGCTACCCGCGGTCCGTCGAGGGCGAGGAGTCCCGACCGCCCTACGGCGGGATCGGGATCGGGGTCAGCGAGTTCTCCGACGACAAGGACCTCGCGGTGAGCGCCCTCGAATGCCTCACCAGCCCCGAGAACCAGGCGCTCAACGCCGAGCTCACCGGCAACATGCCCTCCAGCGAGGCCGGCTACGACCAGCCCAACGTCCAGGAGCTGTTCCCGCCCGACCTGCTCGAGCTCTTCCAGGAGAGCCTGGAGGCGGCCGCACCGCGCACCCCGTCGCCCTACTGGAGCGACATCTCCGGCGGCATCCAGAGCACGTGGCACCCGCCGTCGGGGGTCGACGAGCAGACCCCGGAGGAAGCCAAGCAGTTCATCGAGGACGTGCTCCAGGGAAGGAGCCTGCTGTGACCGCCACCCAAGCACCTCCGAGGGAAGACTCCGCACGCGGCGGGACGGCGGTCGACAGCGACCGGTCGAAGGCCGAGAACCGGCTGGGCCAGCGGCTGGTCGCACCCGCAGTGGTCCTGATGCTGCTGGTGACCGCCTACCCGATGCTCCAGGCGCTGTACCTGTCGCTGTTCCGCTACCGCCTGACCGCGCCGGACGACCGCGAGTTCATCTGGTTCTCCAACTACGCGACCGTGCTCACCGACAGCCTGTTCTGGCAGGACACCTGGAACACCGTCCTCATCATGGTCGTGACGGTGGCGGTCGAGCTCGTCATCGGCTTCGCGTTCGCGATGGTGATGCACCGGGTCGTCTTCGCGAGAGGCGTGATCCGCACCTCGATCCTGATCCCCTACGGCATCATCACGGTCGTCTCGGCCTTCGCCTGGCAGTTCGCCTTCAGCCTCAACAACGGGTTCGTCAACAGCTGGGTGCCGTTCGTCGAGGACAACTTCAACTGGTTCGGCGACCACTGGCCGGCGATGTTCGCGATCATGGTCTCCGAGATCTGGAAGACCACGCCGTTCATGGCCCTGCTGCTCCTCGCGGGCCTCTCGCAGGTCTCCGAGGACATGCTGGAGGCCGCCAAGGTCGACGGCGCCACGTGGTGGCAGCGGCTGTGGAAGGTCATCCTCCCCAACATGCGGGCGGCCATCATGGTCGCGGTCCTCTTCCGCGCCCTCGACGCCTACCGCATCTTCGACAACATCTTCGTGATGACCAAGGGCGCCCAGGACACCGAGTCGGTGTCGTTCCTGACCTACCGCCAGAGCATCGAGCAGGTCCAGCTGGGCCTCGGCTCGGCGCTGTCCGTGCTGCTCTTCCTGAGCGTGCTGCTGCTGGCGTTCGGCATCGTGAAGCTGTTCCGGGTCGACCTGGCCCAGGCGAGGGGTGAGGGCTGATGAGCAACAAGACCAACGCAGGCACCTGGATCGGGTTCGTGCTGATCCTCGTGTGGTGCCTCCTGCCCGTGGTGTGGATCATCTCGCTGTCCTTCAAGGGACCGGGAGAGACCGGAGCCGGCAGCCCGCAGTTCCTGCCCAGCGAACCGACGCTGCAGAACTACCGCGACATCCTGGGCATCGGCAAGGTCACCCCGGGCCAGGAGGCCACGGCGGGCGACTTCATCGACGCGCTCCGCAACTCCTTCTTCATCTCGCTCATCGCGACGTTCCTGGCAGTCATCTTCGCGACGCTGGCGGCCTACGCCATCGCCCGCCTGGAGTTCAAGGGCAAGCGCCTGGTGCTGACCATGGCGCTGGCCATCGCGATGTTCCCCGTGGTGTCCCTGGTCGGCCCGCTGTTCGACATGTGGCGCACGATCGGCCTGTTCAACACCTGGCCCGGCCTGATCATCCCCTACATGACCTTCACGCTGCCGCTGGCGATCTGGACCCTGTCCGCGTTCTTCCGCGAGATCCCGTGGGAGATGGAACAGGCGGCCCAGGTCGACGGCGCCACGTCGTGGCAGGCCTTCCGCAAGGTGATCGTCCCGCTCGCCGCACCCGGTGTCTTCACCGCGGCGATCCTGACGTTCTTCTTCGCGTGGAACGAGTTCGTCCTGGCGATCTCGCTGACGTCGACCACCGGGTCCCGCACGGTGCCGGCCCAGCTCTCGTTCTTCGTCGGGCCCGACCCGTTCAACCCGCCGTACGGCACCCTGGCCGCCGCCTCCGTGGTGGTCACCGTGCCGATCATCGTCATCGTCCTGCTGTTCCAGCGCAAGATCGTCGCCGGCCTCACCTCCGGCGCAGTGAAGGGGTGATCAGCTCATGGCTGCCATCGAGATGAAGAACATCGTCAAGCAGTACGGCGACGGCTTCCCGGCCGTCAACGACGTGAGCATCGACGTGGAGGACGGCGAGTTCCTGATCCTCGTGGGCCCGTCGGGCTGCGGGAAGTCGACCCTCCTGCGCATGATCGTCGGACTGGAGGACATCACCGAGGGCGACATGCTCATCGGCGGGAAGAAGGTCAACGACCTCGCTCCTCGCGACCGCAACCTGTCCATGGTCTTCCAGAACTACGCGCTCTACCCGCACCTCACGGTCTACGAGAACATCGCGTTCCCGTTGCGCCTGGCGGGCAAGTCGGACTCCGAGGTCGACGAGAAGGTGCGCGAGGCGTCGAAGACGCTCGAGCTCGACGAGCACCTCGAGCGCAAGCCCGGCAACCTGTCGGGCGGCCAGCGCCAGCGCGTGGCCATGGGGCGGGCGATCGTGCGCGACGCCGAGGCGTTCCTGTTCGACGAGCCGCTGTCCAACCTCGACGCCAAGCTGCGCGGGCAGATGCGTACGGAGATCTCGCGCCTGCAGAAGCGGCTGGGCATCACCACGGTCTACGTCACCCACGACCAGACCGAGGCGATGACGCTGGGCGACCGCGTCGCGGTGCTCAAGCGTGGCGTGCTCCAGCAGCACGCGACCCCGCGCGAGCTCTACGAAAACCCCGCCAACCTGTTCGTCGCCGGCTTCATCGGCTCACCGCCGATGAACTTCGTCCCGGCGAAGGTGGACGGCAACCGGGTGGAGCTGCCCTTCGGCACGGTCACCATCCCCGAGGAGCGGGCCGCCAACGCCCAGGGCAAGGACCTGCTCATCGCGGGCATCCGGCCGCAGCACTTCGAGGACGCCAGCGTCGTCGACAGCGACAAGGTCACCGACGAGGCGACCTTCAAGGCCACCGTCGACGTGGTCGAGTGGCTCGGCAACGAGGCCTACGCCTACATCCCCTTCGAGGCGCCCGACGAGGTGCGCGAGCAGCTCACGCAGCTCGAGAAGGACCTCGACGGCGAGTCACTGCGTACGCAGCTCGTGGTCTCCCTCGACGGCGCCAGCCGGATCAAGGAGGGCGACGAGGCCACGATCTGGGTCGACGCCCGCAAGATCCACCTGTTCGACCCGGCCACGGGCGACAACCTCACCCTCGACCGCGACAACGCCGGCATCATCCCCGGCGGCAACGCGATGGCGAAGGCCGAGGAAGTGGGCAAGGAGCAGGACGACGTGAAGCCGGGGTCGGACGCCGCGACGACCTGACCCCGGACGCGCGAACGCCGGACCTGGAGGGGTGGTCCGACACCTGGTGGGGGTCGTACGCCCCTCCAGGTGGCGGACTCCCCGCTCGGGCGGGGACTCCGCCACTGGGAGGGGCACTCCGCCACCGGGAGGGGCACCCTGCCCGCTCAGCCGCGGGCAGCGCCGAGGTGCAACCACGCCGCGGCGTACGGCTCGAGCCGCACCGCGCCGTCGTGCAGCTCGGGCGCGCTGCCGGTGAGCGCGTCGACGAGGGCGTCGTCGTGCAGGCCGAGCCAGTGCAGGACGTCGGCGGCGACCCAGCCCACGCGGCCGGTGACGTTGTACGCCCCCAGGAGCGGGCCGTCGGGGTGGCGTCGGACGACGAGGAGCACGCCGCCGTCGCGAGGGTCCCAGAGCTCGGTCGGGCTGGCCGCGTGCAGGTGCGGCAGGGCCCGGCGTACGTCGAGGAGGTGGCGCAGGCCCGCGGTGATGCCGTGCGGGTCCGACCCGACCGCGTCCCACGGCATCCGCGGCCGGTGCACCCAGCGGTTGTCGGCGGCGTGGGCGGGGTCGTCGGCCCAGCCGGCGTCGTTGAGCAGGCCGAGCTCGTCGCCCATCCAGATCACGGGCAGGCCGCCGAAGCCGAGGATGATCGCGTGGGCGAGCAGGATCCGTGCGACGGCGTCCGGGTCACCGGCCTCGAGCCCCGCCAGCGAGGCCAGTGAGCCGGAGATCCGGCGGTCACCGGTCTGCTCGTTCTGCTGGAAGACCAGGCCGCGCGCCCACGAGCCGGGGAACGCACCGGAGTACCAGTCGGACAGGAACCGCCGGTGGGCGAAGGGGTCGAGTCCCACGGCCCTGGCGTCGTCGTCGGCGATCGCCCACCCGATGTCGTCGTGGCAGCGGGCATAGGTGATCCAGGCGGTGGTGGACGGGGGCTGCGGCAGCTGCTGGAGCGCGTGGGTCGCCAGCCGCGCGTCGCCGGAGGCGAGCATCGACCAGATCTGCACCATCAGCCCGTTGTGGTAGGCGAGGTCGCTCACCCGCCCGGCGTGCTCGCCCACGCCGAGGTAGGCCGGCAGGTCCGCCGGACCGACGATCGCCTCCGCCTTGAAGAGCACCGCCGGCGCGGCGATGCGCGCGACCGTGCGCAGGGCCCGGGTGAGGTCGTGCACCTCCGGTTCGTTCTGGCAGCTGGTGCCGAGGCGCTTCCAGATGAAGGCGATCGCGTCGAGCCGGAACACCTCCACGCCCAGGTTGGCCAGCGACAGGATGATGTCGGCGAACTCGCACAGGACCGCGGGGTTCGACCAGGCGAGGTCCCACTGGTAGTCGTTGAAGGTCGTCCAGACCCAGCCCGCGAGGTCGTCGTCCCAGGTGAAGTTGCCCGGCGCGAAGTCGGGGAACACCTCCGGCAGCGTCGCCTCGTAGGCGTCCGGCACCTCGCGGTCGGCATGGACGTGGAAGTAGGCCCGCTTGTCGGGGTCGCCCGCCCGGGCTGCGACGGCCCACTCGTGCTCGCGAGCGACGTGGTTGAGCACCAGGTCGAGGCACAGGCTGATCCCGTCGGCGCGCAGCGTCGTCGTCAGCTCGCGCAGGTCCTCGAGCGTCCCGAGGTCGGGGCGGACGGAGCGGTAGTCCATCACGGCGTAGCCGCCGTCGTTGGGCGCCGGGCGCGGGGTCAGCAGCGGCATCAGGTGCAGGTAGCCGACGCCGAGGTCACAGAGGTACGGCGCCCGCTCGCCGACGCCGCGCAGCGTGCCGGCGAACCGGTCGGCGTACGCCGCGTAGCCCACCATCGAGGGCCGCTGGAACCAGTCGGGCTCGCGCAGCCGCTGGGCGTCGAGCTCGCGCAGGTCGTCGGGCCGCGCGTCGTGCGCGGCGCGGGCGATCCCGACGAGCGTACGTGCGACCGCGGGCGCCGCCTCGGGTCCGTAGACCCGGCCCAGGGTGTCGAGGAGGTCTGGCTCGAGGGCGGCGAGGCGGTCCTCGAACCCGGTGTCCCACACGGTCACGCAGGCCAGTATGTCGGACCCGGCTGGCCGTAGGCTCGGTGCTCGTGAGCCTCGATCCGACGACGAACCCGATCCCGCGCCCACGCGACCACTTCACGCCCCGCCGCGGCTGGATGAACGACCCCAACGGCCTGGTCGTGCAGGACGGCGAGCACCACCTGTTCTTCCAGCACTGGCCCGACGGGATCGTGCACGGACCGATGTCGTGGGGCCACGCCGTGAGCGAGGACCTGCTCGACTGGACCGAGCTGCCGATCGCCCTCGCGGCCACCGACACCGAGCACGTGTGGTCGGGAAGCGTCGTCCACGACGCCGACAACACCTCGGGCCTCGGACGCGACGGCGCCGGGCCGCTCGTGGCGCTCTGGACGTCCTTCGACCCCGCCAGCGGGCTCCAGCGGCAGTCCCTGTCGTGGAGCCTCGACCGTGGGCGGACGTGGACCCCGTACGCCGCCAACCCGGTCCTCGACATCGGCTCCACGGCGTTCCGCGACCCGAAGGTCCTCCGCCACGACGACGCGTGGTGGATGGTGCTGGTGCTCGCGGACGACCGGACCGTCGAGCTCTACCGCTCCGCCGACCTCATCGCGTGGGAGCACGTCTCGTCCTTCGGTCCGGAGGGGGCGGTCGAGGGCCTGTGGGAGTGCCCCGACCTGGTCCGGGTGCCCGTCGAGGACGGGGACGGTCCGTCGGGAGAAGCGGCCTGGGTGCTGCTCGTCAGCGTCGTCGACGGCGCACCGGCCGGCGGCTCGGGCATGCAGTACTTCGTCGGCGAGCTCACCGACACGGGCTTCGTGGCGACGCAGGCGGCGCGGTGGCTCGACCACGGCGCGGACTTCTACGCCGGGGTGTCCTACTCGGGCGCACCCGGGCCGGAGCCGGTCCTCCAGGCCTGGATGAGCAACTGGCAGTACGCGGTCGCCGTGCCGGCCGTCGACTTCCGCGGCGCGATGACCCTGCCCCGCCGGCTGGCGCTGCGGCGTCGCGACGGCGAGCTGGTGCTGGTGCAACGACCCGTCGTGAGACCCGGGCGGACGGCGTACGAGCTGCGGGACCGACCGCTGGACGGCGAGCTGGTGCTGCCGGTCGCGGCACGCACCTGCCGGGTCGTCCTCGAGGTCGACCCGGGCGACGCCCGTCGCGTCGGCCTGCACGTGCGGGTCGGGGACGGGGAGCGGACGACCGTGTGGGTCGCGCCGGCGTCGGGGACCGTCGGACTCGACCGGCGTACGTCGGGCGAGACCGACTTCCACCCCGGGTTCGCGGCCGAGCACACCGCCCCGCTCGTTAGCGGTGACGCGCCGCTGCGCCTCGAGGTCGTCGTCGACGTGTCCTCGGTGGAGGTGTTCGCGGGCGACGGGGAGGTCGTGCTCACCGACCAGGTCTTCCCCGACCCGGTCAGCACCGGCCTGGTCCTGGACGCCGAGGACGGCGAGGCGCACATCAGGCACCTCGCCGTCCTCGTCTGAGTCCCGACCGCGTCGGGGCGCGTCACTCGGAGAGGCGCTCCCCCGACTCGGTGTCGAACACGTGGACGTGCTCGGGGTCGGTGGTGACGTAGAGAGTCTCGCCCTTGTGCGGGTGGTGGCGGCCGCTGACGCGCACGATGACGTTGGACGGCGTGCCCTCCACGTCGCACGTGCCGTAGACGTAGCTGTCGGCGCCGAGCTCCTCGACGACCGTCACCTTGACCGGGAGGCCACCGTCCTCCGCCGTCACGAGCCGCCAGTTCTCCGGGCGGACGCCGACCGTGACCTTGCCCGACATCTTGCGCTCGGCGGTCGGGTCGACCGGCACGGCGTAGCCGCCGATCTTGACGCCTCCGTCGGCGGCCATGCCCTCCATCAGGTTCATCTGCGGCGAGCCGATGAAGCCGGCGACGAACAGGTTGGCGGGCTTGTCGTAGAGCTTGAGGGGGGTGTCGACCTGCTGGAGCACGCCGAGCTTCATCACCGCGACGCGGTCGCCCATCGTCATCGCCTCGACCTGGTCGTGGGTGACGTAGACGGTGGTGACGCCGAGGTCCTGCTGGAGGCGGGCGATGTCGGTGCGGGTCGCCACGCGCATCTTGGCGTCGAGGTTGGACAACGGCTCGTCCATGCAGAAGACCTGCGGGTTGCGGACGATCGCGCGACCCATGGCGACGCGCTGGCGCTGACCACCGGACAGTGCCTTGGGCTTGCGCTCGAGGAACTCGGTGAGCTGCAGGATCTCCGCCGCCTTGGCGACGCGCTCCTTGCGCTCGGCCGCCGGCACCTTGGCCATCTTGAGCGAGAACGCCATGTTCTCCTCGACCGACATGTGCGGGTAGAGCGCGTAGTTCTGGAAGACCATCGCGATGTCGCGGTCCTTGGGCGGGATGTTGGTGACGTCGCGGTCACCGATGTAGATCTTCCCGTCGTTGACCTCCTCGAGGCCCGCGAGCATGCGCAGGGTGGTGGACTTGCCGCAGCCGGAGGGCCCGACGAGCACCATGAACTCGCCGTCCTCGATCTCCAGGCTGATCCCCGGAACCGCTGGTTCGTCGGCCCCGGGATACCACCGCTGGGCCTTGTCGAACGTCACTGATGCCATTGTCTGCTCCTTCACCGGCAGGTACGTGCCGGACGATCCGTAGTGAAGTGACCGGGGTCACAGACCCCGAGGTCACAGTAGGGCCCGCCCCGGGGCGGGGCAATGGCGCGGCCCGGCTGTCTCACGCGGGGCGCCTCACGCAGGGCCGTCCCGGGCGGTGCGCACCGAGCCCCCGTGCCGCACCACCATCGGCACCGTCTCGGTGCCGCCGTGGTCGTCGCTGTCGAGGAGACGGCGCACGGCGAGCGCGCCGAGCTCGGTGAAGGGCAGCTCGACGGACGAGAGCACCGGACGCAGCCACCCCGCGAGCGCCGATCCGTCGAAGGACACGACGCTCACGTCGTCGGGCACGCGCAGCCCCGCCTCGGCCAGGGCCTGGTAGACGCCCATCGCGACCCGGTCGTTCATGCAGACCAGGCCCTCGGCGCGCCCGCCCCCCGCCAGCCAGCGGGTGGTGGCGGCGAAGCCCTCGGTGACCGACCAGTCGCAGGCGACCACGCCCGCGAGCTCCAGGCCCGCCTCCGCGAGCCCCGCCCGGATCCCCGCCATCCGTCGCGGACCGGCCGTGGCCTCGGGCGTCGGGTCCTCCCCCACGACCCAGACCTCCGAGACGCCCGCGGCGACCAGCGTGGCCGCGGCCGTACGCCCCCCGCCCTCGTCGTCGGGCAGCACCGACGCGTACCGCTCGTCGGGGTCCTCGCAGTTGAGCAGCACCGACCGGACGCCGCGCAGCGCGTCGGGCAGGTGGATCGTGCGCGCGGTGCGGGTGGCGTACACGATCCCGTCCACGTCGCGCTCGCGCATCTCCTCCAGCAGCAGCCGCTCGAGGTCGGCGTCGCCGCCGCTCTCGCCCATCACGACCAGGTGGTCGAGCTCGCGGGCGGCCAGGCTGGCACCGGTCAGCATGCTGCTGCCGTACTGCTCCCCCGCGATCTGGTCCGAGACCAGCCCGATCGTGGCCGTACGCCGGGTGCGCAGGCTGCGCGCACTGCGGTTCGGCCGGTAGCCGAGACGGGCCGCGGCGGCACGCACCCGCTCGTCCGTCTCGGGCGCGATCCGCATCTGCGCGGCGCGGCCGTTGAGGATGTACGAGGCGGTGGTGGCGGACACCCCGGCCGCGGCAGCGACGTCGGCGAGCATCACGCGTCGGGTCTCCACTGCGTCCCTCTTCTCGTCGGTGCGCGCCCCCTCGGCGCGCGGCAGAGCCTGCCGCAGTCGATCGGGGCCCGTGACCAGTTCGTGTCCATCGAGTTGCTTGACACCCGGACCGCGGGCCGATGATGATGCGGCTGATTCGATTCAGCAGTGGTGTACGTCACACTACGACAATCAGGACGCGCGGGACAGGTCCCGCCATCCGAGGAGGCACCCTCATGCGACTGACTTCGACCCGGCGCCGCACGGCCTTCGCCGCGACCGCGGCCGCGCTGGCCCTGACCACGACCGGCTGCCTCGGCAGCGACGACGGAGGAGGAGGTGGCGGCGGCAGCGCCGGCGGTGACGACGGCGTCGTCGACATCCTCGCCACGACCGACCCCCTCGTCTTCGAGGGGCTGAAGGCCAAGATCGAGGAGGAGGCCGAGGCCGCCGGGATCGAGGTCAACATCGAGCGCGTCGACAACATCAACCAGCTCATCCTGACCCGCATCCAGGCCAACGACCCGCCGGACATCGCGGTCATCCCGCAGCCCGGCGTCATCAAGCAGATCGTCGACCGCGGCAAGGCCGTCGAGCTGACCGAGGACATCGTCCCGGCCGACGCGATCTCCGACATGACCCCCGGCACCCTGGAGGCCGGTCAGATCGACGGCACCCAGTACGGCCTGATGATCAGCATGAACGTCAAGAGCCTGGTGTTCTACAACAAGCAGGCGTGGGACGAGGCCGGCTTCGAGGCTCCCCAGAGCCTCGACGAGCTCGCCGAGCTGACCGAGCAGATGAAGAGCGACGGCGAGACGCCGTGGTGCTTCGGCATCGAGTCCGGCGCGGCCACCGGCTGGCCGGTGACCGACTGGTTCGAGGACCTGATCATGCGCTACGGCGGTCCCGAGGAGTACAACCAGTGGGTCGCCAACGAGGTCAAGTTCGACTCCGAGGTGGTCCGGCAGGCTGCCGACTACATGGAGCAGACCGTCCTCGCCGAGGGCAGCGTGCCCGGTGGGCGCGGCTCCATCGCGAGCGTGGCCTTCGGTGACGCCGAGGACACCATGTGGGACGAGCAGCCCGGCTGCTGGATGCTCAAGCAGGGCAACTTCATCGTCTCGGCCGACTTCATCCCCCAGGACGTCGTCGACAACGTCGACGAGCGGGTCGGCGTCTTCGGGTTCCCGCCGGCCGAGGCCGGCACCGACGCCCCGGTGCTGGGTGGCGGTGACCTCGCCACGCTGCTGCTCGACAACGAGGACTCGCGCGCGATGATGCAGATCCTGGCCGACGTCGAGCTCGGCACCGAGGCGGCTCCGAACAGCTCGTTCATCTCCCCCCACACCGAGTTCGACACCTCGCTCTACCCGAGCGACCTGACGCGGCAGATCGCCGACGTCGCCTACCAGTCCGACCAGTTCCTCTTCGACGGCTCGGACCTGATGCCCGGCGAGGTCGGGGCCGGCAGCTTCTGGAAGGAGATGACGGCGTGGATCTCTGAACAGCAGGACCTCGACACCACGCTGAGCAACATCGACGCCAGCTGGCCCGCCAGCTGATCGCCTCCCGACGGGACGGGGACGTCGGCGCAGCCGCCGGTCGTCCCCGCCCCGTGCGGACCAGCAGTTCCCCGGACGTTCGCCCGATCCAGGAGCAGGACACATGCTGTTGAAGATCCTCAACGCCCTGATCACCGTCGGTGTGGGTGTCGGCGCCGCCGTCATCCTCTACTGGCTGCTCAACAAGCTGGCCGAGGTGCTGCCCGGGCGGTGGGAGGACCGGCTCAAGCCGTACTTCTACATCCTCCCCGCCTACGCAGCCCTGGTCTTCTACCTCGTCTACCCGGCCGTGCAGACCGTCGTCTACAGCTTCGCCAACGCCCAGAGCACCGCGTGGGTCGGCCTGGACAACTACACGAGGCTGCTGCAGAGCAGCAGCTTCCAGGACACCCTCTTCAACACGCTGCTCTGGATGGCCGTCGTCCCGGCGATGACCGTGGTCCTGGGACTGGCGATGGCCGTGCTCGCCGACCGGCTCAACCCCACGTGGGAGAACACCTCCAAGACGATCATCTTCCTGCCGATGGCCATCAGCTTCGTCGGCGCCGGCACCGTGTGGGGCCTGATCTACAACTACCGCCCCGAGGGTCGCGAGCAGATCGGCCTGCAGAACGCCATCATCACCGCGCTGGGGTTCGACCCCGTGGCGTGGCTGCAGGTCAGCGACTTCCGCCTCAACAGCTTCTTCCTGATGATGATGCTGCTGTGGGCCCAGACCGGCTTCTCGATGGTGCTGCTCTCCGCCGCGGTCAAGGGCGTCCCCGAGGACACGCTCGAGGCGGCGCGCATCGACGGCGCCAACGAGCGGGCCATCTTCTTCCAGGTGGTCGTCCCGCAGATCTGGGGCTCGGTCATCACCGTCTACGTCACCACGCTGATCGGGGTCATGAAGATCTTCGACATCGTCTACGTGATGACCAACGGCGGCGCCAACACCAACGTCATCGGCAACGAGTTCTTCAACCAGCTCTTCACCAACTTCAACAACGGCGCAGCCGCAGCGATCGTCGTCCTGCTGATGCTCGCGACCATCCCGATCATGGTGTACCAGGTGCGCAACTTCCGTCGTGAGGAGTCAATGGCATGACCTCGACACAGACCACGATGGGGGCGGCCACGCCCACCACGAAGACGCGCAAGCGCCAGCCCTCCCGGGAGGGACAGCCGCAGAAGGCCGGCTGGTTCGCGCGCATCGTCGTCTTCATCCTGTGCTTCCTCTGGATCGTGCCCGTCATCGGGCTCTTCCTGACCTCCTTCCGCCCACGGGACGACGCCAACGAGTCGGGTTGGTGGACGCTGTTCTGGACGCCGTCCGCGTGGAGCCGGATGTCCTTCGACAACTACGAGACGGCCATCGACCAGGGCGGACTCGGCCAGGCGTTCGTCAACAGCCTGGCGATCACGCTGCCGGCGACCTTCATCCCGATCCTGGTCGCGGCCTTCGCGGCGTACGCCTTCGCCTTCATGGAGTTCCCGGGCCGCAACTTCCTGTTCCTCGCGGTCGTGAGCCTGCTGGTGGTGCCCAACTACATCGCGTTCGTGCCGATCCTCCGGATCTACGGCGACCTGCAGATCGCCGGCACCTTCCCGGCCGTCTGGCTGGCGCACATCGGCTTCGGGATGTCGTTGGCGATCTACATCCTCCGCAACTACATGGCGACCCTGCCCCGCAGCGTGATCGAGTCGGCGAAGATCGACGGCGCCAGCCACTTCCAGACGTTCTTCCGGCTGGTGCTGCCGATGTCGCTGCCCGCCCTGGCCGCGTTCGCGATCTTCCAGTTCCTCTGGGTCTGGAACGACCTGCTGGTCGCGCTGATCTTCGTCGGCCCGGGCGACAACGCGCCCATCACCGTGGCGCTGCGCAACAACCTCATGGGGCAGGCCGGGTCGGGCCAGCACCTGATCACCGCCGGCGGGTTCCTGTCGATGGTCCTGCCGATCGCCGTGTTCCTGGTGATGCAGCGCTTCTTCGTCCGCGGCCTGACAGCGGGTGCGGTCAAGGGCTGACGCACGCGGTGGGTGGCCCGGGGGATCCCGGGCCACCCACCGCTGCACCACGCCATGACCCGACGACTGGAAGGATCCTCGTGACCGAGGCTCCCGACCGCGAGCCGTGGTGGCGCCGTGCGGTCATCTACGAGATCTATCCCCGCAGCTTCGCCGATGCCGACGGCGACGGGGAAGGCGACATCGCCGGCATCACCGCCCGACTCCCCCACCTCGCGGACCTCGGCGTCGACGCCGTGTGGATCGCGCCCTGGTACCCCTCCCCCATGGCGGACGGCGGCTACGACGTCAGCGACTACTGCGACATCGACCCTCGCTTCGGCACGCTCGAGGACGCCGACGCGATGATCGCCGAGGCCCACCGGCTCGGCCTGCGGGTCGTCGTCGACCTCGTCGCCAACCACACCTCGTCCGAGCACGAGTGGTTCCGGGCCGCGCTCGCCGCCGCGCCCGGGTCGCCCGAGCGGGGGCGCTACCACTTCCGCGACGGCACCGGACCCGGCGGCGCGGAGCCGCCCAACAACTGGATCAGCGCCTTCGGCGGCTCGGCCTGGTCGCCGGTCGAGGACGGCCGCACCCCGCAGCAGTGGTACCTCCACCTCTTCGCCCCCGAGCAGCCCGACCTCGACTGGGAGGACGAGCAGGTCCGCGACGCCTTCGACGACGTGCTGCGGTTCTGGCTCGACCGCGGGGTCGACGGCTTCCGCCTCGACGCCGCACCGGCGATGGCGAAGCACCCGGACTACCCCGATGCCGACTACCCCGACCCCACTCGTTTCGACACCGGACGCTGGGAGGGCAACCCGCACTGGGACGTCGACGCGGTCCACGACATCTTCCGCCGCTGGCGCCGTCTGGTGGACGCACACCCCGGCGATCAGGTGCTGGTGGCCGAGGCGGTCGTCAGGGGTCCCGAGCGGCTCGCGCGCTACCTCGGCCCCGACGAGGTCCAGACGGCGTTCAACTTCGACTGGGTGCACGCGCCGTGGGACGCCGCGCACCTGCGCTCGGTCGTCGACCGTACGCTCGCCGCACTGCAACCGATCGGCGCACCCGCCACCTGGGCGATGTCGAGCCACGACGAGACCCGGCACCTCACCCGCTTCGGCGAGGGCGACCTCGACCTGGGCCGCCGCCGCGCACGGGCCGCCGTCCTCCTCACCCTCGCGCTCCCCGGTGGTGCCTACCTCTACCAGGGCGAGGAGCTCGGGCTGGAGGAGGTCGAGGACATCCCCGAGGCGTTGCTGCAGGACCCGGTCTTCGTCCGCTCCGGCGGCCGCCACCGCGGTCGTGACGGCTGCCGCGTGCCGTTGCCCTGGAGCGGGGAGCGTCCACCCTTCGGCTTCTCCTCCGGCACCGTCGATCCCTGGCTGCCGCAGCCGGCGCACTGGGCCGACCTGACCGTCGAGGCGCAGCAGCGCGACCCCGGCTCCATGCTCCAGCTCTACCGCACGGCGCTGCGGCTGCGGAGGGAGATCCGCGACCTGCGAGGCCCCGACCTGCACTGGCTGCCCGCGCCCGAGGGCGTCCTGCACTTCCGCCGGGGCGAGCGCTTCGAGTGCCTCGCCAACCTCGGCGACTCCGCCGTACGCCTGCCCGAGGGGGTCGTCCTCTCCAGCCCGGCCGGCGACGGGCAGGTCGTCGAGCCCGACACCGCCGTGTGGGTCGTGCACCCGTGAACGATCCCTCGCCCGACAGGAGCGGCACCTCCATGCTCTTCCCCCCACCCGGCCCCAGCGGAGCACCGCGGCTCACCGTCGAGCTCGACCTGCGACCCGACGCCCGGGGCGACATGCTCCCCCGGATCCTCTGGGCCGGCGTCGCCGCGCCCGACGAGGTCGGCCGGAGCGGCTACCCGTCCACCTTCCGCGGCCCCGGGGTCCCGCTGCTCGGCGAGCACGCCCACGAGCTCTTCACCCGCCCGCACCTGCGCGGGCACCGTACGGGCGCTCCGGGCTCCGACGCGGCGTGGTCCACGCGCTTCGTCCTCGAGGACGTCGAGGCGGCCGACGAACGACTGGTCGTGACGGCCACGGACGACGCCGCCGGG
Organism: Nocardioides ganghwensis; assembly: GCF_014779655.1. GTDB lineage: Bacteria > Actinomycetota > Actinomycetes > Propionibacteriales > Nocardioidaceae > Nocardioides > Nocardioides ganghwensis. Next base: position 361,618 of record NZ_JACXYX010000001.1, on the reverse strand, counting down.
CTCGGCCTCACCACCGAGCTCGAGACGCTGCCGGGCGGGCTCCTGCGTGGGCGGCACACGATCCGCAGCACGGGCCCGGGCAGCTACGTGCTGACCGGCCTGGAGGTGGTGCTCCCGGCGCCCGACGACCTCGTCGAGCTGCTCGACTTCACCGGGCGCCACGAGGGCGAGCGCACCCCGCAGCGCCACGAGGTCACGGACGGGCTGTGGCTGCGCGAGGGCCGCGAGGGCCGGCCCGGCCTCGGCGGTGCGACCGTGGCCGTGCTCGGCTCGCGCGGGTTCGGCACCCGCACCGGCACCGTGCTCGGTGTCCACGTCGCGTGGAGCGGCAACAGCTGCTTCCGGGTCGAGCGCTCACCCGACCTCGGCACCACCCTCGGGGGCGGCGAGCTGCTCCAGCCGGGCGAGGTGGTGCTCGCGCAGGGCGAGGCGTACACGTCTCCCTGGGTCGTCTTCGGGGCCTCCGACGAGGGGCTCGACGGCCTGGCCGGAGCGTTCCACGCCTACGAGCGCTCCCTGCCCGCGCACCCGGCCCACCAACCGGTGGTGCTCAACGTGTGGGAGGCCGTGTGGTTCGACCACGACCTGTCGCGCCTGCACGAGATCGCCGACCGGGCGGCACGGGTCGGGGTCGAGCGGTTCGTGCTCGACGACGGCTGGTTCCACGGCCGACGCGATGACACGGCGGGCCTCGGCGACTGGTGGGTCGACCCCGACGTCTGGCCCGAGGGGCTGACGCCGATCGCCGACCACGTACGGGGGCTCGGGATGCAGTTCGGGCTGTGGTTCGAGCCGGAGATGGTCAACCCCGACTCCGAGCTCTACCGCGCGCACCCCGACTGGATCCTCTCGACCGGGTCGCGGGTGCCGCAGCTGCACCGCCACCAGCTGGTGCTCGACCTGTCGCGCGAGGAGGTGTGGCAGCACGTGCACGACCGGGTGCACGCGGTGCTGTCGTCGGCGCCGGTCGACTACGTCAAGTGGGACCACAACCGCGAGCTCCTCGAAGCCGGCTCGGGCCCGCGGGGCGGCGCCTCGGCCGTGCGCGCGCAGACCCTCGCCTTCTACCGGCTGCTCGACTCGCTGCGCGAGCTGCACCCCGGCATCGACTGGGAGTCCTGCGCGTCCGGCGGCGGTCGCATCGACCTCGGCGTCCTGGAGCGCACCCAGCGGGTGTGGACCTCCGACATGACCGACGCCCTGGCCCGCCAGCACATCCAGCGCTGGACGACCCAGCTCGTGGCCCCGGAGTACCTCGGTGCGCACGTCAGCGCACCCGTCGCCCACCAGTCGGGTCGTCGCTTCACCCTCGACTTCCGCGCGGCGACCGCCCTGTTCGGTGCCTTCGGGATCGAGTGGGACCTCAGCACCGCCACCGAGGACGAGCTCGACGCGCTGGCCGGCTGGGTCGCGCTCCACAAGCGCTTCCGTCCGCTGCTGCACTCCGGACGCGTGGTGCGCCCGGAGACGGCCGACCCGGCGGTGCTGCTCCACGGCGTGGTGGCCGCCGACGGCAGCGAGGCGCTGCTCGCGCACGTCCAGCTCGACGAGTCGGCGAGCAACCGGGGCACGGTGGTGCGCGTGCCCGGCCTCGTCGCCGACGCGGCGTACGACCTGGCCTGGGCCGGTCCCGTCGACCACCGCGCGGTGAGCCGGTCCGTCGCACTGCCGGAGACCGGTCCCACCGACGGCGTCGCGGTGCGGGGCGCGGTGCTGGGCACCCGCGGCTGCTGGATCCCGCGCCGGCGACCCGAGACGGTCACCCTGGTGCACCTGCGGCGGGCGAGGGTCGACGGTCAGTAGGTCCCGAGGTACTTCTTCGGCGTGCCCGGCGCCGGCTGGCGCTGCACCGTGACGGAACCCATCAGCGCCATCCCGCGGATGCGTACGACGGGCGAGCCCGGGCCGATGTCGGCAGCGACCTTGTCCTTGGCCTGGGTGTACTCGCCCATGATCGGGGTGCCGTCCATGACGACGTGCATGTCGGCCGGCACGATGACCTTGACCTCGCCCATGACCGCGCTGGCGTTGATCAGCGTCTCGTGGGCTGAGAGCTGGGCCTGGCGGAGGTCGATGACCACCCCGCCCATCAACGCGAACGCGCTGTGGTGCGCGGGCACCGCCCACACCCCCTGCCGCTTGCACTCGCTCATGATCGCGACCGACGAGTTGTGGCCGACCGCTGGCACCGACGACGGTGTACGCCGCACCGGTGCCGCGGCCGGGTGCGGCACAAGGCCGGGGGCCTGGAGGTCGAGCGTGATCGGGACGAGCTCGCCGTAGGTCTTGGCCTGCCAGGTCAGCTCGAGCCGCTCCTCGAGCTCGTCGAGGTCGATGCGCCCCTCCCCCGCCGCGTCGCGCAGCACGTCGGCGACGCGCTGCCGGTCGGCGTCGGAGATGCGCATCTGCGACGGGTCGGGCTGGCGGTTCTCGATCTCCCCCATGGGGGCCAGCCTAGCGATCGGGCCGACCCCTCGACCATGACGAGCGTCAGGGCCCACAGGCCCGGCAGCGACGTACGTCCGCGGACGCCGCTGCCGGGCCTCCCAGGGGAGTCCGGGTGTCACGGCATGAAGTCGTCGAAGCCGGTCCTCGGCTCCGTCCACGCGTTCGCGGGGCGCTCCTCCTCGGTGGCCGGCTGCCAGGTCGGCCTCGGGCAGGTCGGGGCCGGACCGTCGAGGGCCTCGTTCCACCGCGGCTGGGCGATGAAGCAGGGACGCTCGGAGTCGGGCTCGGCGGCCTGCGCCGGCTGGGCAGCGAAGGTCGTGGCGATGGCGGCGAAGCTCGTGGCGGCCGCGAACGCAGCGGTGCGGCGGAACGAGGTGGTGGTGCTGGTGCTCATGGCGGTCTCCTCTGGTGGCCGGACGGATGGTCCGGTGTGTCTTCCTCTGGACCTCGAGAGTCGGCCCGCCAGGAGCCCGGTTGACGAGGGTTGACGAAGGTTGACAAGCACCCCCACAAACGGGGTTGCCCGCCCCGTCGACCCGAGAGGATCCTCGACCTGTACGTGGGTCGACGGAGGAACCCCATGAGCGCACTGCCGCGACCAGCCCTGTCGGGACCGATCCGGGTGCTCAACGACGCCCTGCACGACCTCCACCACCGCGCTGGCTGGCCCTCGCTGCGCGCCCTCGCCAAGGAGACCGGCGTCTCCCACACCACCGTCTCCAAGGCCTTCTCCCAACCCGCGCTCCCCTCGTGGGGCACCCTCGAGCTGCTCGTCGAGGCGATGGACGGTGATGCCGCAGCGTTCCGCGAGCTGTGGCTCGCCGCCTCGACCTCCGGCGACCGGGCCGCCCCGCCGCCGGCACGGATCGCCGGCCGCAGGGCCGAGCTCGCCGCCGTACGACGTCACCTCGAGACCGGCACCGGCCTGCTGCTCGTGACGGGAGAGGCAGGGATGGGCAAGACCACCCTTGTCGACGCGGGGTGCGACTCCGTACGACCGTCAGTGTCACTCGCCACCGGGCGCTGCCTGCCGCTGTCGACCGAGATCCCCCTGATGCCGTTCACCGAGGCGCTCCGCCACGTCGCACGCGTGGATGGCGGAGGGTTCTTGGCCGGCGTTCTCGAGGGGTGCCCTGGGTACGTGACCACGGCCCTGGCCACCCTGCTGCCGGAGCTGTCCGTGACTGACGCGGTGCAGGACCCCGACGACCGCTGGCTGCGCCAGCGTCTCTTCTCGGCGGTCGCAGAGCTCCTCGAGGCCCTCACCGTCCGTGGGGCGTTCGCCTTGGTCCTCGAAGACCTCCACTGGGCCGACGACCTCACCCTCGACCTGGTCGAGCACCTGTGCCGCGGCACCCGGACACGCATCCTGAGCACGTGGCGGACCGATGACCCCGACGTGCCCCCGGATCGGCGCGACTGGTGCACACGCATCCGCCGAGACGCCACGGCCCTCCAGCTGGGGCCGTTGACGAGCGACGAGACCGCCGAGCAGCTCGCCCTCCTGCGCCTGGGCACGTCCCGCCAGGCGGCCGCCGCAATCCACGCCCGCAGCCACGGTCAGCCGTTGTTCACCGAGCAGCTCGCCCACGCGGATGCAGGTCAGCCCACCTACCTCCGCGAGCTCCTCGACGGACGGGTGCGCCGTCTGGACGGGCGGGCGTGGCAGGTGGCGGCGCTCCTGGGGGTGGCGGACCGCCCGCTCGCGGAGGCCGCGCTCGCCCGCGCCCTTGCGACCGATCCCCACGAGCTCTCCCACACCCTGCGTGAGCTGCGCGACCTCCAGCTTCTCGGAGTCACCGACGGCATGGTGCACCTGCGGCACCCGTTGCTCGCCGAGGCAGCACGTCGCCGCCTGCTTCCCGGTGAGACGGCGGCGCTGCACCGATCCCTGGCGGTTGTGCTGGCGGCAGCCGCGGACGCGGAACCTGCTGAGGTCGCTCGCCACTGGCAGGGGGCCGGGCACGCGTCCGAGGAACTCGTGTGGCGGGTCCGCGCTGCCCGGGCAGCGGCGGAGCGGTACGCGTCTGCCCAGGCGGCGGAGCACTGGCTGCGCGCGTGGGCGCTGTGGCCCCGGGAGTCGCGCGAGGTCGGGGACGAGCCGGTGCGGCGCCACGAGGTGGTGGCCGGCATCGCCAACCAGCTCGACCTGGCCGGTCGCCCGGCAGAGGCCGCGCCGGTGCTGGAGGAGGAGCTGGCGATGTCGGACCTGTACGACGTGTCCGAGCGCGCCGAGCTGCTCACCCTGCTGGCCAGGTTCCACTCATCGCAGTTCCACACCGGTGACCACGGTCTGCGGCTCGTCGATCAGGCCATCGAGCTCTACCGCAGCCTGCCGTTGTCGGCGGGGCTGGCCGCGGCGTTGAACTGGCGAGGCACAGAACTGGAGTGGCACGGGCGGCGCGACGAGGCGGCGGCCGCCCTCGACGAGGCGGCCCAGGTGGCTGCGCAGGTGGGCGACCAGGCCCTCGAGCGGTCGGTCCGCGCCCAGCACGCCTGGCAGACGGCCGCTTCCGGGGACGAGCGCGCAGTCGAGGCCATCGAGGCCGTCGTCGGCGCCTTCGCCTATGGGGACAACCTGAAGCGCGACCTGGCCGTGGCCGTCCGCCACACCGACATCCTCCTCATGACCTGCGGGTCCCCTGACGCCGTCGAGGCGGCCGCGCGCCCCGCGCTGGAGCTCGCCGCGCGCTGGAAGGTGGGCTCGGGCCACGTGCACGTCCTCAGGTGCAACGTCAGCCAGGGATGGCGTCGGGCCGGCCGCGTACGTCGAGCCCTGGAGGTCATGTCCGACCACACCGCCGACGAGGAGCCGGGCTCCTTCCCACTCCCGCACATCGAGCGTGCCCTGCTCGAGGTGCTGTGTGGCCACCAGGAGACAGCGCGCCGCCGGCTGTCGCGCGTGGAGTCGGGTCTGCACGAGGTCATCGACCCCTTCGTCGCCGAGGCCCGGCTGACCTACGAGGTGTGGATGGGCGACCCCGCGACCGGGTGGCGGATGTTCGGAAGCATCCTGGGAGGGCGCCGCCACGACGAGATCTCCCCGGGGACCGTGGGCGACCTGCTCGTGCTGGCCGCGCGCGCAGCCGCGGACATGACCGTGCGGGGCCCAGCCCGGGCCAGGCAGGCGACGACGACGTCACTCCTGGAGCTCCGCGCAGGCCTGCACCACGACCCCTTCGAGCCGTCCGCCGTCCTCGCGGACAGGGCCGCGGCGCACCAGTGGTCAGCAGAGCTCGGACGCCTGCGGGACGAGGACCGGGTCGACGCGTGGCTCGAGGCGATCGGCACCTGGGACGACCTCGCTCGTCCGCACGACGCGGCCTACTGCCGGTGGCGAGCCGCCCAGGTCGCCCTTCGCACCGGCCAGGGCACCCTCGCCGCGCGGCTCGTCAGGCGCGCGGCAGCCGACGCCCGCGAGCACGTCCCGCTCTCCCGAGCGATCGCCGAGACCGCAGCGGGCCGCCGATGAGCGCCCTCCCCCGGCCCGACCTGCCCCCGGGGCCGCACCGCGACCTCGTCACGGCGCTGCACGACCTCCACCACCGCGCCGGCTGGCCCAGCCTGCGCACCCTCGCCCGCGAGACGGGCGTCTCCCACACCACCGTCTCCAAGACCCTCTCCTCCCCGACCCTGCCCTCGTGGGGCACCCTCGAGCTCATCGTCGAGGCGATGGGCGGCGACACGACCCACTTCCACGACCTGTGGCTCACCGCCTCCACCCCCATCGACGGCGCCGCCACCCCGTCCGCGACCCGCATCACCGGCCGCATCACCGAGCTCGCAGCCGTACGCCGCCACCTCGAGACCGGCACCGGCCTCCTCCTCGTCACCGGAGAGGCCGGCATCGGCAAGACCACCCTGATACGGGCCGCAGTCGAGCAGGCCGGTGCGTTCGTCACGCTGGGGCACTGCCTCCCGATGTCCACGGAGGCTCCCCTCATGCCGGTGGCCGACGCGTTGCGGACCATCCTCGACGCCGACGGCTCCTGGTTCGCCGACGCCTTGAGGGAGTGTCCCGCCTTCGTCCCCCGCGCACTGCAGCGTCTCCTGCCGGAGCTGGATGCGGGCGACCCGGGCATGGACACCAGCCAGCAGCACCTCTTCGCTGCCGTGGCACGCCTCATCGCCCGGCTGAACGACCGTCGGCCCCTCGGCTTCGTGATGGAGGACCTGCACTGGGCCGACACCACCACCCTCGACCTCGTGGAACACCTGGTGGCGAGCGGGGCGAACGTCTCGCTGGTGGGATCCTGGCGCACGCACGACCCGACCGTGTCGGCCGTTCACGTGGACTGGCTGGGTCGCGTGCAACGCCTCGTCGGTCCCAGCGACGACCTTCCGCCGCTGTCGCCGAACGAGACGGCCGAGCAGCTGCGGCTGCTCGTCGGCGCCTCGGCGACCCCCGAGCTCGCTGCCCGGATCCACGGGCGTTCGTGCGGAAACCCGCTCTTCACCGCCCACCTGGCTGCGGGTCTCGCGACGAGCGAGGCGATGCCGCGATTCCTGGCGGAGGTGCTCGACCGACGCCTCGGCGACCTGGGAGACGTGGCCGGTCGACTCGCCGCCGTGCTGGGCACGTCCGATCGCGACCTTCCCGCCGGCGTCCTGGGGGAGGCCGCTCGCGTCCCACCCGCGGCGCTGCTGGTCGGGCTCAAGGAGCTCACCGCGCGCGAGCTCGTGACGCAGGACGCGCAGGACCGCGTCGCGCTGAGCCATCCCCTGCTGGCCGAGGCGGCGCGACGACGGTTGGTCGCGGGCGAGGCGAGAGCGGTCCACGCCGCCCTTGCCGCAGCGCTGGACGCGCAACCCACTCGTCGGGAGCACGCAGCCGAGATCGCGGCCCACTGGCGCCAGGCGGGCGAGCCCGGCGCGGAGCTCGGAGCACGCGCCGAAGCGGCACGGCTGGCCCACCTCCGCACGGCACCGAAGGAGGAGTCGGAGCACTGGCTCCGTGCTCTCGAGATCGACGAGGAGTCGCCTGACCTGGCGCCGGCGTTCGACCGGGCCGAAGCGGTGATCGGTGCGATCGACGCACTGCAGCTGTGCAACCGCCTGGAGGACGCCCTCGCCCTCGCCCGAACCGCACTCAAGCGGGTCGGTCAGGTCGACCCGCTGACGGAGGCGGAGATCCTCCGCCGCGCCGCACTGATGGAGGCGATCGCCGCCGACGACGGCGATGCGTGCCTCGCGCTCACGGACCGCGCCATGGAGCTCCTCCGTGCGTTGCCACCCAGCGAGTGCCTCGTCCACACGTTGGACCTGCGTGCCAACGAGCTGAGCAGGGGCGGCGCTCACGAGGAGGCGGTGGCCACCGTCAGGCAGGCGCTCGAGATCGCCACCGACCTCGGCGACCACGGCCTGTACTACGGCTCGTCCGCCACGCTCCTGTGGCAGCTGGCGCACCAGGGCGACCTGTCCGCTGCGCTGCGGCAGCTCGCGCTCGCCCGCGAGCGCCACCCGGCACCGGCGGAACCACACCGCGAGGCCTACATGTCCATGTGCGTCAGCGATGCACTGTTGCTCCACCGACGCCCTGCGGCCGAGGTGATCGCAGCCACTCGACGCGCCTTCGACGTCGCCGCCGAGTTCGGCCTGGAGTTCCACCTCCTCACCATCGTCCGGGCGAACGTGGCGGAAGCGCTCCTCAACAGCGGCGAGATCAGCCGGGCCGCACAGGAGCTCGCCGCCGTCCGCTCGTCCGACGCCTACGACGAGTGGCCGCTGCGCGTGGTCAGGGCGTTCGTGCAGATCGCACAGGATGCGCCGGACGAGGCGCTCGCAACGCTGGAGCACATGCCGGACCTCCGCCGCACCAACAACCTCACGATCTGCCGGGCCCGCGCGACGGCACAGCTCTGGCAGGGCCGCGCCGACCTGGCGTGGCCCGCCATCCGCGACGCGCTCGAACTCGCCCTCGCCGATCCCGGCATCGGCGACTTCGGCGAGTCGTACGTCACCGCCGCCCGCGCTGCCGCGGACCTCGCCACGCAGGGCGGTCCCACTCCCGGCACCTTGTCGGCGGAGCTGCTCGACCTGCGACGTCGTGCCGCGGTCGACCCGCTGGCACCCGGGCCGATGCCGGTCTGCAGGGACGCCTGGGCTGCCACGTGGAACGCGGAACGCGCCCGGCTCCTCACGCAGGACACGACCGACCTCTGGACGGTGGCCGCCGCCGCCCACGACCGGGTCAACTCCCCGCACGACGCGGCGTACTGCCGCTGGCGAGCGGCTCAGTGCGCGCTCCGCGACGGGCAGGGCTCTCTCGCGGGCCGGCTGCTCACGCGGGCGGCGTCCGACGCCCGAGAGCACGTCCCTCTCAGCAGGGCCATCACGGCGACCGGGGCAGACACCCGATGAGCGCACTTCCCCGCCCCGACCTGGCCCCGGGGCCGATCCGGGTGCTCAACGACGCCCTGCACGACCTACACCACCGCGCCGGCTGGCCCAGCCTGCGCACCCTCGCCCGCGAGACCGGCGTCTCCCACACCACCGTCTCCAAGACCTTCTCCCAGCCCGCACTCCCGGCCTGGGGCACCCTCGAGCTCCTCGTCGAGGCCATGGGCGGTGACACGACCCGGTTCCACGACCTGTGGCTCGCCGCCTCCACCCCCGCCGATGGCACACGTCCTCCAGCGACCCGCATCGCAGGCCGTCACGCCGAGCTCGAGACCGTACGCCGCCACCTCGAGACCGGCACCGGCCTCTTGCTGGTCACCGGTGAGGCCGGCATCGGCAAGACGACCCTCGTACGCGCCGCCGCCGAGCGGGCCGGCACCTTCGTCGCCGTGGGGCAGTGCCTGCCGCTGTCCACCGAGGTGCCGTTCATGCCCGTCGCGGATGCCCTGAGCACCTGCCTCGGTGACGGTGGCGGATGGCTCGACGAGTCGCTGGCCAGGTGCCCGCCCTATGTCGCCGCGTCGCTGCCGCAGCTGCTCCCCCATCTCGGCCCCGTGGAGCCGCGCGAGCCTCTACCCGACGGCGTCCGTCGACTCTTCTACGCCGTCGGAGCGATCCTGAGAGCACTCGACGCGGTCCGACCGCTCGCCGTGTGCTTCGAGGACCTGCACTGGTCCGACCAGAGCACGCTCGACCTGATCGAGCACCTCGTCGGCAGGCCTACGCGCCCATCCGTGGTGGCGACGATGAGGACCGAGGGTCCGCTCGTCGTCGCCGACGCTCCCGACCGGGTCGTTCGTCTCCGCCGGGGACTCACGGTCCCGGAGGTGCGTCTCGAGCCTCTGGACGTGGAGGGGGTGCGCGAGCAGCTGGAGATCCTCGGCGCCCCGGAAGAGCGCGCTGCGGCAGTGCACGCGCAGACCCTCGGCAATCCGTTCTTCACCGAACAGCTCGTCGCGCACGGCGACGACCAGCTGTCCGCACGGGTCGCGGAGCTGCTCGAGGCCCGGCTCGACGAGCTGCCGGAGGAGGCGTGGCGCGTGGTGCGGACGCTGGGGGTGGCGGACCGCCCCCTCCCGCCCGACGTCGCGGCGCGGGCGACGGAGCTCGACCAGGGCGCCCTCACGGCGGCTCTGCGTGTCCTGCTCGCCCGCCGCCTGCTGTCGACGGGGTCGCACGACGTCGCGCTGCGACACCCGTTGATCGCCAGTGCCGCTCGCGCGCGGCTGGTGCCCGGCGAGGCGCGGGAGGTCCACCGTCATCTCGCCGACGCCCTCGCGGCGGTGGCAGTGGCGCCTGCGGCCGAGGTCGCCGGCCACTGGAGGGCTGCTTCCTGCCACCACGAGGAGTTCACCTGGGTGCTCGCAGCGGCGCGGGCTGCCGCCGCACGCCATGCCGGCGACGAGGCGTCCACGCACTGGAGGCGCGTGCTCGACCTCTCGTCGGACGGCGTCACCGAACCGGGATTCAGCGAGGCCGAGGCCTGGCTCGGGCTGGTGGATGCGTTGTCGCGGGCAGGCCGGGACACCGAGCTGGACCATGTCTGCCGACGGGCGCTCGATGCGTCCGGGGGGTGGTCCGACGGGGAGCGTGCCGAGATGCTCCATCGAGCCGGGATCCACCTGGACACCGGCGGCAGACCGCAAGCCGAGCTCGAGCTCTTCGAGCGGGCCATCGAGCTCTACCGACGCGGCTCACCTTCTCGCGGGCTGGCCCGGGCGCTCGGGCACCGGGCCAACCTGAGACACCGGCAAGGGCGTGCGCCAGAGGCCGCTGCAGACCTCGCAGAGGCGAAGAGCGTGCTGAGCGATCTCGGGCTGGTGCACGAGCAGCGGTGGGTCACGGTGTTCGAGGCCTGGTGGGCCGCGCGCCGAGGTGACGTCGCCGGAGCGCGATCAGCGTTACGGGAGCTCGGCGAGCCGTCGACCGACGACGACCCAGTCATGGAGCTGATCGTGGGGAACCACCACACCGACACGCTGCTCCTGCTGTGCGCGCCGGTCGCGGAGGTGTCGGCAGCCGCGGACCCGTACCTCGCCGCACGTTCGTCGTTGGCGCTCGGAGCGGTCGAAGGAGCGGTCATCGCCTACAACGTCGCGCTCGCACGGGTTCGCGCCGGCGACGTGGCTGAAGCCGCTCGTTTGGTGGAGGAGGAGACGAGCGCGCCGCGGCCGTCGTGGCCGATGCGAACGCTGGCCGTCGCGATAGGGGTCGCGACCGGCCACGAGCACCCGGAGTCTCTGGTCCGGGAGCTGTATGAGGTCCGTCCCAGCTCGTTCCCCCGGTCGCTGCTCGCGGTGGAGGAGGCGTCGTCGCTCCTGTGGCACGGGAAGCCGCGCGAGGCACTGGACTGCCTCGCCGTCGCCGGGAGCATCGAGGAAACGGTTCCGGGAGAGGTCGGCCGCGCGCTGGTCCTGGCTGCCCGGGCCGTCGCGGATCTCGCTGCGGCGACGAGGGCGGGCCCGGACGGACGGCGGCGTGTGCGCGCGCTGCTCGACGACCTGCGAGCGAGAGCTGCCCACGACCCGTTCACGTCGGACAACGCTCCTTCGGACCTGTGCCCCGCACCGCAGTGGAAGGTGGAGCTGGCTCGGCTGGACGGACTCGACTCCGTCGGCGACTGGATGGCCGCGGCAGGCGCATGGGCCGATGCCGGGCGCCGCCATGACGTGGCGTACTGCCGCTGGCGAGCGGCTCAGTGCGCGCTCCGCGACGGGCAGGGCACTCTCGCGGGCCGGCTGCTCACGCGGGCGGCGTCCGACGCCCGAGAGCACGTCCCTCTCAGCAGGGCCATCACCGTGACCCGGGAGGAAGCCCGATGAGCGCACTCCCCGCCCGACCTGGCGCCGGGACCGCCCGGTCGTTCAGCGGCCGTGGTTCTCCGCGAAGTCCATCCGGTCGCGGGTGCGGCTGCCGGCCGGCTCGTGCTTGCGCCCTCGCGGCTTGGCGCTCCCGTTCTCGTCGCGGAAGTCCATGCGGTTGACGGACGTGCGCTGGGGAGCCGGCACACTGCGCTCCTGCACGACCTTGCCACGGCTGACGTCGTTCGCCGGCGGGGCGACCTCGTCCCCGCAGGCCGCGACCGAGAAGACGACGGCGGAGGTGGCGGCGGCAGCGATCGACCTGAAGATGGTGGTGTTCATGGTGGTGTCCCTTTCGTGGGCCGGGCCCTGATGGTCCGGGAGTGACACCACGGTGCGACCGCCACAGCGGCGGTTGACGCTCGTTGACAAGCGCTGACAGGCCCGTGTGGAACGGTCTGGACCGGTCGTCGGGCACCGGCCGGGAGGACCGTCCGTCAGGACGGGCCCCGAGAGGCCGCGAAGTGCTGGTAGTCCTTCGACGACACCCAGTAGCCGCCCCACGCCCAGCCGATGCGGTCGAAGGCCTTCACCACCAGGTCCTCGTTCCTGATCACGCCGAGCCGGAAGGGCGCGGAGCGGCGCCGGTCGATCGCGACGTACGGCCGACCGGCAGGGGGGTCGACGCGCCCGTCGCGGACGTAGGGGTTCTGCACGGGGTTGATGTCGATCGACTCGCCGTAGGCGTGCTGCGACCAGCTGGTCTGCCCCGCCACGCGGCGGCAGTTGAACCCCGAGGTGTTGTTGGCGGCCATCGACAGGTCGTCGTCGGCGCGGTAGTCGTCGACGAGCCGCATCCGCGCGATCGGCCAGCCCGCGGCGTACAGGCGACCGAAGAGCTCGCGCACGTCACCGGTGAAGCGTCGGTGGACGACCATCTCGCCGGTGCGGGCGCGGCCGTCGAAGTCGCGGTGCGTCATCCGCAGGTAGCGCAGGTCGCGCAGCGGCACCGGGCAGCCCGGCCGGTGGCTGCGGCGCATCCGCTCGGCGAGGGCGGCGTCGATCCGGCTGACCGACGACTCGTACGCCGGGTCGTCCGCCTGCGCGTCGCCGCGCTCGGCGGCCAGGCCGGTGCAGCGCTGGCGGGCACGGAAGTCCGCCACGGCGCGCGTCCGGTCGGCGCCAGTCACCGGCACCGGTCGGCCGTCGACCGGTGAGATCCGGGCCGGCGTCCACGACTTCCCCACGACGCCGTCGGCGTCGAGGGTCACCGACAGGACGCCGGTCTCGGCCTGCCGGTCGTGGTACCAGACGAAGTTGCCCAGGCCGTACGCCACGAGCGTGTCCCCCGCCCAGCCGGCTCCGCCGAGGACGTGCGAGTGGCTGCCCACCACCACGTCGGCGCCGGCGTCGGCGAGCTCGCGGGCGAGCAGGCGCTGCGACTGGGTGGGGCACGACTCGTACTCCTTGCCCCAGTGGAGGTAGACCACGACGAGCTGGTCCTGCGCCGCCGCCGCCTCGACCGCGGCGACGAGGCCGGCGGCGTTGCTCCCGCGGGCGGAGGCCGTGCCGAGGGCGCCCGGGCGGGCCGACCAGACGTCGCTGGATCCCTCGCGCTGCACGCCGTCGGCGGCGAGGAACGCGACCTCGAGGTCGCCCACCTCGACGACGTGCGGGGCGTACGCCGCGTCGCCCCGCCCCGCGCCCACCATCGCGATGCCCCGCTGCCGACCGGCGGCGAGGGTGTCCTCGAGGCCGACGGCGCCGTAGTCGCCGGCGTGGTTGTTGGCGACGCTCACGACGTCGACACCGGCCGCGCCGAGGACGTCGAGGGCGCGCGGGCCCGTACGGAACCAGTAGCGGTCGCCGGCGTTCTCGAGCTCCTTGGGGTCCCGGCGACCGCGCTGCGTCACCGGCGTCTCGAGGTTGACCATCGCGACGTCGGCGGCGCGCAGCGTCCGGCCGATCGCACCCAGGCCGTTGCGGGGACGCTCGAGGAGCCGGGCCACCCCTCCCTCGAAGTGGACGTCACCGCCGAACGCCAGGGTGACCTCGCCCTCGCGGACCGGCTGGGTGGTGGCGGTGCTGGTCGCCGACGGCACGGTCGGCTCGACCCTGTCACTCGGGGCGTCGGCAGGCGCCGAGGTGCAGGCGGAGGCGACGAGCGCGCAGGCCACCACTGCTGCGCGGTGACGCCCCCGTCCCTCCATTCCTCGATTGTGCCCCAGGGGTGGTTGAAGGTTTGTCCAACCTCGCCGACGCGACCTCAGGCGGCGGCCGCGGCCAGGTGCCGCGACACGGCCAGTGCGGCCTGGCGCCCCGCGCGGGAGGCACCGAGGGTGCTGGCGGACGGCCCGTACCCCACGAGCTGCACCCGCGGGTCACGCACCGCGGTGGTGGCGCCCTGCACGTTGCCCGGGACGGGCACGAGGGCGATCCCGCCCTCCGGCGACCGCAGGCCGAGGGGTGCCAGGTGGTCCACGGCGGGCCGGAAGCCGGTGGCCCACAGGATCGCGTCGACCCGCTCGAAGCGACCGTCCGTCCAGCGCACGCCGTCGGGCTCGATCCGCGCGAACATCGGCAGCCGGTCGTACGCCCCTAGTCGCGCGGCCTGCTGCTCCTGCGGGCGCAGCGCGAGCCCCGTCACGCTGACGACGCTCTCCGGCGGCAGCCCGCGGCGTACGCGCTCCTCGACGGCCGTCACGGCTGCGAGGCCGGCGGCGGCGTCGAAGTCGTCGTCGCGCCACACCGGCGGTCGCCGGGTGACCCACAGCGTGTCGGCGAGCGGGGCGATCTCGCCGAGGAGCTGGACCGCGGAGGCGCCGCCGCCGACGACCAGCACCCGCCTGCCGCGGAAGTGCTCCGCGCCCGGGTAGTGCGCGGTGTGCACCTGCTCCCCCGCGAACGACGCGATGCCGGGGTAGTAGGGCACGAAGGGGCGTGTCCAGGTGCCGGTCGCGTTGACCAGCGTGCGGGTGCGCCACGCGCGGTCGGCGGCGTGCACCACGAGCAGGACGCCCTCGGACTCGACGCGGTCCACCCGCACGGGCCGTACGACCGGGAGGTGGTGCCAGCGCTCGTAGCCGTCGAAGTAGTCGGGCACGACGAGGTTCGCCGCCCGCCGCGATCCGTCGGGGGCCGTGGAGTCGGGGAGGTCGGCGACCCCGTGGACGTCGTCCATGCTCAGCGAGGCCCACCGGTGCTGCCAGGCACCCCCGGGCCGTGGGTTGGCGTCGAGGACGAGGTGGTCGACCCCGCGGGTGCGGAGGAAGTAGGACGCCGCGAGGCCCGCCTGCCCCGCGCCGATCACCAGTGACTCGAGAACCCGGTCGTCGTCCTTCACGACGGGTGCAACGCCCGTCCCTCCGGGCCTATGCCCGGCGGCGCGGGCGTGGCAGCCTCGACGCCATGGACACCTCCTCGCTCCCCGCCCTGGCCACCCGGCTGCTCGAGCTGCACCACACCGGCACCACGCTGGTCCTGCCCAACGTCTGGGACGCCTGGTCCGCGACGGTCGTCGCCGGGGCCGGCTTCGAGGCGCTCAGCATCGGCAGCCACCCGCTGGCCGACTCGCGCGGGCAGGGCGACAACGAGGACATGACGCTCGACGACGCGCTCGACGGCGTACGCCGCATCTGCGGCGCGGTGCCGGGCGTGCCGGTCACCGCCGACATGGAGTCCGGCTACGGCGCCGCCCCCGCCGAGCTGGTCGAGCGGCTCCTCGAGACCGGGGCCGTCGGCCTCAACATCGAGGACACCGTGCACTCCGAGGGCGGCCGGATGCGGTCGGTCGCCGAGCACGCCGACTACATCGGGGGCCTGCGCCAGGCCGCCGACGCGGCCGGCGTCGACCTGGTCATCAACGCGCGCACCGACGCCTTCGTCAAGAAGGACCGGTTCGAGGACCCGGTCGCCGAGGCGATCACCCGGCTGCTGGCCTGCGAGGAGGCCGGGTCGCGGTGCAGCTATCCCGTCGGCGCACCGGACGCCGCGTCGCTCCAGCGCATCCTCGACGCGCTCGCCGGACCGGTCAACGTCATCGCCAACCCGCGCAAGGGCTCGGCCGCAGGCTCGCTGGAGGACCTGCAGGTCATGGGCGTCCACCGCGTGACCTTCGGCCCGCTCCTGCAGAAGGAGCTGGCCCCCGACCTGGCCGCGCTCGTCGCGCCCTGGCGGTCGGGCGTACGGGGGTAGTCCAGTGGGCAACGGCTGCCGGCGGGGGTAGTCCAGTGGGCAACGGCTGCTTCACGGCCGAGAACCCGACCACTGTCCACTGGACTACCCCCCGGCAGACCGCCCGCCGGGTAGTCCAGTGAGATCCGGCTCGCCGGAGGACACGCCAGCAGCCACATCCCACTGGACTACCGCAGGTGGCCCCGGGAGGAGCCCGAACTCCGACCGGCTCAGGCGATGACCAGCACCGGCTCGGGCGCGACCTCGAGGCGTACGGAGTCTCCCGGCTGGAGGCGCAGCGCCTCGGTGCTGGCGAGCTGGGCGACGACGTCGGTCCCGTCGGGCAGCGTGCAGGTGACCCGCGACAGCGGACCGAGGAACATCACGGTGGCGACCGTGGCCGGGCCGTCGGGGTCGGCGACGACGGAGACCGCCTCGGGGCGGACGAGCGCGCGGCCGGCGCCGGTGGTCGACCCGGGCAGCACCGGCACGTCGCGCCCGAGCACGGCCGCGGTGTCGCCCGTGACCTGAGCCGGGAGCCGGTTGCTGAGGCCGACGAACTCCCCGACGAACTGGCTCGCCGGGGCCGAGTAGAGCTCGGCCGGCGGGGCGAGCTGCTCGAGCCGGCCGGCGTTCATCACCCCGACCCGGTCGGCGACGGCGAGGGCCTCCTCCTGGTCGTGGGTGACGAACAGCGTCGTGGTGCCTACCTCGATCTGGACCCGTCGGATCTCGTCGCGCAGCTGGACGCGGACCTTGGCGTCGAGGGCCGAGAGCGGTTCGTCGAGGAGCAGGACGGACGGCTCGATCGCCAGCGCCCGGGCGAGGGCGACGCGCTGCTGCTGGCCGCCGGAGAGCTGGTGGGCGTAGCGGTCGGCGTGCTCGGCGAGACCGACGAGGTCGAGCATGTCGCCGGCCCGCGCACGCCGCGCGGCGCCGTCGCGACCACGCATCTTGAGGCCGAAAGCGACGTTGTCGATGACCGTCATGTGCGGGAACAGGCTGTAGGCCTGGAACACCATGCCCATGTCGCGCTTGCTGGCCGGGACCCGGGTCAGGTCCTTGCCGCCGACCGAGACGGTCCCGGAGGTGGCGGTGTCGAGGCCGGCCAGGATGCGCAGCGCGGTGGTCTTGCCGCAGCCGGACGGACCGAGGAGGGCGACGAGCTCCCCCGGCTCGATGCTGAGGGTGAAGCCGTCCAGCGCGCGAACCTGCCCGTAGACGCGCGTGAGGTCGGACAGCTCGACGGCGAGCCCGCGCTCGGTCCTGAGGTCGGTCATGAGGAGGCTCCTTGATCGTGCCTGTGCCGGTCCCGGCTGAGGAAGGTGAGGCCGACGAGCAGCACGGCCACGAGGATCATCGAGGCGAGGGCGGCCGCCATGGCCGCCGGCCCGTTGCTCTTGTAGAGCGCCGCCATCGCCACCGGGAGGGTGTCGAAGTGCAGCAGCGAGGCGAAGACGTACTCGCCGAGCACGAGCGCGACCGCGATGAATGCGGCACCCAGGATGCCGCCGGTGATGTTGGGCATGATGATGCGCACGATCACGGTGAACCACCCGGCGCCCAGCGAGCGGGCGGCCTCCGAGAGGGTGGAGGCGTCGATCGCGGAGAGTGCGGCGTCGATGGCCCGGTAGGAGTAGGGCAGCACCAGCACGACGTAGGCGAACGTCAGCACCAGCGCGCTGTCACCGAGCAGGTAGGTCACCCATGAGTAGACGTTGCTGATGCCGACCACGATCACCAGCGCCGGGATGGTGAGCGGCAGCAGGCAGAGGAACTCGACCAGCCCGCGGGCCCGCGGCACGCGCAGCCGCACCCACACCATCGTCGGCACGAGCAGCACGACCATCAGGACCACGGTGAACAGCGCCAGCAGCAGCGACGCGACGATCGAGGAGCGGAGGTCCTCGTCGGTGACCATCAGCGACCAGTTGTCCCAGGTGCGCCCGGGGGCGCTCCCCCGGACCTGGGTGGAGAAGTCGAACATCGCCAGCAGCGGCACGAAGAAGTAGGCCGCGAAGACCAGCAGGCCGACGGCGCGGAACACCTTGAACCCGGTCGACTGCCTCATCGCAGCCACCTCGACGTACGCCGCAGCAGCACGTTGTAGCCCACCATCACGATGGTGACCACGACGATCATCTCCAGCGCGAGCGCGAAGCCGACGTTGGCCTGGCCGAGCAGGACCTCGCTCGTGATGGCCTGGCGGATCATGAGCGGCACGATCGGCTGCCCCTGGCTGACCAGCACGGCTGCGGTGGCGTACGCCGCGAACGCGTTGGCGAACAGCAGCAGCAGGGCGCCGAGGAAGGCCGGCGTCAGCAGCGGCAGGGCGACGTGGCGCCAGTAGTCCCAGGTGCTCGCGCCGAGGTTGACCGCGGCCTCGCGCCACTGCGGCCGCAGCCCGTCGAAGGCCGGGGCGAACACGATCACCATCAACGGGATCTGGAAGTAGGAGTAGACGACGACCAGGCCGGGCAGTCCGAAGAGCCAGCCGCTGCCGTAGATGTCGGCGCCGAAGAGGTCGGACATCGCCTGGGTGAGGACGCCCACCGGGCCGATGGTCGCGATCCACGCGAAGGCCAGCACGACGCCGCCGAACTGGGCCAGCACCCCGCTGACGGCCAGCGTCGCGCGGCGCACCATGCTCTGCGGCGACATCGACACGATGAGGTAGGCCAGCAGGGCGCCGAGCACGGCACCGATGAGCGCGGTCGACGCCGAGAGGACCAGCGAGCCCTCGAGCGCGGTGAGCGCGGCCTCGCTGGTGAGCGCGTCGAGGTTGCCCAGCGTCGGGCGGCCGTCCTCGTCCTGGAAGGCGCCGACGACGACCGTGAGGGTCGGGACGACGAGGAAGACCAGGACGAAGAGCAGGAACGGGAGCAGCGGAAGGGCCGGGCCGACGGCGAACCGTCGGCCCGGGCCCCCCTTCGCAGTGGTCGTGCTCAGCGGATGGCCTTGGACCAGTTCTCGGCGAGGTACTCGCCCGCGGTCACCGTCTGCTCGTCGGTCGGGATGACCGGCTCGCCGGAGACCTCCGGCAGGGCGCCCCACAGCTCCTCGTCGATGGTGCCGGCCTCGGCCATCGCGTCACCGCGGACCGGGCGGGCGCCGCCCTTGAGCCAGAGGTTCTGGCCCTCGTCGCTGTAAAGGAACTCCTGCCACAGGCGCGCGGCGGCCGGGTGCGGCGCGTCGGCGTTGATCGCCTGGAAGTAGTAGCCGGCCACGACGGCCTCCTCGGGCACCACGGTCTCCCACGTGTCGACGTTGGCGGCCGCGGCGGCACCGAGGTAGTCCCAGTCGATGACGACGGGAGTGGTGCCCTGCTCGATCGTCGTGGAGTCGGGGTCGACGGTGAGGAAGTTGCCGGCGGCCTTGAGCTCGCGGAAGAAGTCGACGCCGGGGGCGATGTCGTCGGCCGAGCCGCCGTTGGCGATGGCCGCCATCATCACGCCGCTGAAGGCCGCGCCGGCCTGGGTCGGGTCACCGTTGAGCGCGACCTTGCCCTTGAACTCCGGCTTGAGCAGGTCGGCCACCGACGTCACCTCGGGCACGACGGAGGAGTCGTAGCCGATGGCCATGTAGCCGCCGTAGTCGTTGACCCAGGCGCCCTCGGGGTCCTTGAACTCGTCGGGGATGTCGTCCCAGGTCTCGACCTGGTAGGGCGCGAACATGTCGGTGTTGGCCAGGGCGACGGACTGGCCCAGGTCGAAGACGTCGGGCGCGCGGTCGGTCCCCGCGAGGTCGTTGGCGGCGTTGATCTCGTCCTGCGAAGCGGCATCGGGCTGGTCGGAGTTGACCTCGATGTCGTACTTCTCCGAGAAGGTCTCGATGATCTCGCCGTAGTTGGCCCAGTCCGGGGGCAGCGCGATGACGTTGAGCTCGCCCTCCTCCTGGGCGGCTGCGATGAGCTCCTCCATGCCGCCGAAGTCCTCGGCGGAGGTGGCGGCCGCGGCGTCGACACCGCTCTCGGTGGTGGTGTCGGACTCCTGCTCGGGGGCCGCGCAGGCAGCGGCCGAGAGGAGGGTCGCCGTCGCGGCGAGGGAGATGAGTGCCTTGCGAGTGTTCACGTGACCTCCATGAGTGCTGTTCCGAGATCGGCGGGTGCCGGGCGGAGCCTCGTGGGTCCCGTCGCATCGGAGGCTACTCCCGAATGGCCGGATTGCGACCGACCGATGAATCCGAGGTGTTCGCGTCAACCGGCCGCGGCATCCCTCGTGGAGCGGTACGCTGCCGCCGCGGCGGGTGGAACCGGTCGCCCGGGGCCCGGGCCGGGGCCGACCTGCGGGGGTCCTCTCATGCGCATCGTGCTCTTCCTCGTGCCACTGGTGCTGGCCGTGTTCTGCCTCGTCCAGGCCATCAGCAGCCGCGACGACGAGGTCCGCCACCTCGGCAAGGTGTGGTGGATCCTGCTCATCCTGTTCTTCCCCCTGATCGGCTCGCTCGCCTGGCTGCTCGCCGGCCGGCCCGTACGGGCGCCGCGCCGCACCGGTCCGCACGAGCGCAGCACGAGCGCGTTCCCCGAGTACGACCGCCCGGGCCGGTTCGCGGCCTCGGACCCCGCGGCGGACGAGGAGTTCCTCAGGAAGGTGCGCGAGCGCGCGGAGGAGCAGCGCCGACGGGCCGCGGAGCAGAAGCGTCGCGAGCGCGAGGGCGACGCCGGCGGGGCAGCCGACCCGGCGTAGCATCAGCAGCCGTGAGCGCCGCTGAATTCCACTACTCCGACCTCCTCCCCACCGCCGGGTCCAACGGCGCACCGGAGACGCCCTACCGGCTGATCACCACCGAAGGCGTCTCGACGACGGAGGTCGGCGGACGCACCTTCCTCGAGGTCGAGCCCGAGGCGATCCGCCGGCTCACCGAGGAGGCGATGCACGACATCAGCCACTACCTGCGCCCCGGCCACCTCGCCCAGCTGCGCAAGATCATCGACGACCCCGAGGCCTCGGGCAACGACCGCTTCGTGGCGCTCGACCTGCTCAAGAACGTCAACATCTCCGCCGGCGGCGTGCTGCCGATGTGCCAGGACACCGGCACCGCCATCGTGATGGGCAAGAAGTCCGAGGGCGTGCTGACCGGCACCGACGACGGCGAGGCGATCAGCCGCGGCGTCTACGACGCCTACACCCGGCTCAACCTCCGCTACTCCCAGCTCGCGCCGCTCACCATTTTCGAGGAGAAGAACACCGGCACCAACCTGCCGGCGCAGATCGAGATCTACTCCACCCCCGCCAAGGCCGGGCCCGATGGCAAGCAGCGCCCTGAGTACAAGTTCCTCTTCATGGCCAAGGGTGGCGGCTCGGCGAACAAGTCGT
This sequence comes from Nocardioides ganghwensis, assembly GCF_014779655.1. Classification (GTDB taxonomy): domain Bacteria; phylum Actinomycetota; class Actinomycetes; order Propionibacteriales; family Nocardioidaceae; genus Nocardioides; species Nocardioides ganghwensis. The sequence goes on along the minus strand of NZ_JACXYX010000001.1, from coordinate 340,482 downwards.
TCCTCTTCCAGGAGACCAAGGCCGTCCTCAACCCGACGCGGCTGATGGAGTTCCTCGACGAGAAGATCCGCTCGCTCGGCACCGCCGCGTGCCCGCCGTACCACCTCGCGGTGGTGATCGGCGGCACGAGCGCGGAGTTCGCTCTCAAGACCGCGAAGTACGCCTCCGCCCACTACCTCGACGACCTCCCGACCGAGGGGTCGATGAGCGCGCACGGCATCCGGGACGTCGAGCTGGAGGAGAAGGTCTTCGAGCTCACGCAGTCCTTCGGCATCGGCGCGCAGTTCGGCGGCAAGTACTTCTGCCACGACGTCCGCGTCGTACGCCTGCCCCGCCACGGCGCCTCGTGCCCGGTCGCGATCGCGGTCTCGTGCTCGGCCGACCGGCAGGCGCTCGGCAAGATCACGCCCGAGGGCGTCTTCCTCGAGCAGCTCGAGACCGACCCCGCGCACTACATGCCCGACGCCGGGATGGCCCACGACATCGAGGGCGGCGCAGTCGTCCCGATCGACCTCAACCAGCCGATGGCCGACATCCTCGCCGAGCTGTCGAAGCACCCGGTCAAGACCCGGCTCTCGCTCACCGGCCCGCTCGTCGTGGCACGCGACATCGCGCACGCCAAGATCAAGGAGCGCCTCGACGCCGGCGAGGAGATGCCGTCCTACCTCAAGGACCACCCGGTCTACTACGCCGGCCCGGCCAAGACCCCCGAGGGCATGCCGTCCGGCTCGTTCGGACCGACGACCGCGGGCCGCATGGACTCCTACGTCGAGCAGTTCCAGGCCGCGGGCGGCTCGATGGTCATGCTCGCCAAGGGCAACCGCTCCCGGCAGGTGACCGAGGCGTGCGGCACGCACGGCGGGTTCTACCTCGGCTCGATCGGCGGCCCGGCCGCGCGGCTGGCGCAGGACTGCATCAGGTCCGTCGAGGTCGTCGAGTACGAGGAGCTCGGCATGGAGGCGGTCTGGAAGATCGAGGTCGAGGACTTCCCGGCGTTCATCGTCGTGGACGACAAGGGCAACGACTTCTTCACCGACCCCGCGGGCACCACGACGGTGCCCCTGTCGGGCATCCGCGTCCGCTCGGCGCAGTAGGCGGGGTCAGCCCGAGGCCGTGAGGCGGTCGGCGAGACCGGCGGCGGCCTCGCCGATGCGGTGGCCGAGCTGCTCGGCGCCCTCGACCCGCCCCTGGTGGGCACCCCCGAGCAGGACGCGGGTCCGCGGGGCGATGGCCTGCACGGCCTCACGCACCGCGGGCAGGTCCTCGACCGTCGGCACCGCGAGCACGACCGCGGCCGGGCCCAGCGCGCGTACGGTGTCGACCCACGACTCCACGGGGAGGTCGGCGCCGAGGTAGGTCACGCCGACACCGCGACTGCGCAGCACCATGGCGAAGGCCATGACGCCGAGCTCGTGCCGCGACCCGCGGGCCAGGCCGACCATCACCCGGGGAGCGCCGTCCGCCGGGTGCGGGAGCTGGTGGAACGCCTGGGAGAGGCGCCGCAGGACGGCAGCGCTGACGAAGTGCTCGCCGGCGACGCTCACCGTGCCGCGCTGCCACGCCTCGCCGAGCCGTACCAGCGACGGCATCAGCCACTCGTCCACCGCGACTGCGAGGTCGGCCTCGGCGAAGGCCTTGTCGAGCAGGCTCTCCAGCCGCACGACGTCGAAGTCCTCGCCGCAGGCCGCGAGCTCGTCGAGGCTCGAGAGGGGCGACTCGGCGCCGGGCAGCACGCTGACCCCGCCTGCCGGATCCGCGAGCACCCGCTTGGCGGCCTCGCGGGGCGACCAGCCGGAGTCGACCAGGTCGCGCATCACCGAGAGGCGGCGGACGGCTTCGTCGTCGTAGAGGCGGTAGTTGCCCTCGGTGCGTGCAGGGGCGACGACGGAGTAGCGCTGCTCCCACTTGCGGAGGGTCTCGCGCGGCACTCCGGTGAGCTCTGCGGTGCGTCCGACGGTGTACACGTCCACAAGGGTACCCATCTTTGGACAAACAGTGGACAGAGTCCTAGTGTTCGTTTTCCACCAACGGTGGACAAACTGTGGACAAGCCGCATTCCGACTCCTGGGAGACACCATGGCGACGACCGTCGAGCCACTGGTCACGAACGACGACGTGCGCACCGACCGCCGGCTGCGGACCGCCGGGATGGTGGCGATCGCCGCCTCCGTCCTCGGGTCCGTCCTGGTCGCCTCGCCCGCCGTGTCCGAGGCGTCGTCCACCGATCGCCCGTGCCGCATCCAGATCATCGGCGACCGGTGGTACGGCACCGGGTGCGACGACGGCGGCGCCCGCTGATCAGCCGCCCGGCCCGGACACCGGGTCACGCAGGGTCGCCAGCACGTCGGGCCAGTGCGCGACGAGGGTGGCGAGGTGGGTGCTCCGAGGCCGCACGGTGACCTCGAGGTCGGCGAAGCCCGCCACGAGCCCGGAGACGCGGTCGGCCGGGGACCGGTCGTCGTCCTCGCCGAACCACGCCCGCACCGGGCAGGCCACCTCGGCCGGGCCGTGCTGCCACGGGCGGTGCTGCAGCGCCGCGTCACGCAGGTAGCCGTCCGGGCAGGCGAGGGCCTCGCGGACCGAGGCCGCCACCGCCTGTGCGCCGCGTGCCGCGACCAGCGCGGCGTCCTCCTCGGGGAGCATCGTGAGCCACCGTCGCGCGAGCCGTTCGTCGTCGGGGTCGAACGGGTCGACGCCCGCGCGCCACGCGAGGAACTCCGCCGAGAGCTCGGCGGCCAGGAGGTCCACCTCCTCGGTGCGGGCCCCGGGCGGCTGGGTCGCCACCAGCCCCAGCGCGGCCACGCGGTCGGGGTGGCGGGCGGCGCACGCGACGGCGTACGCCCCGCCGACCGACATGCCGAGCACGGCGAACCGCTCGTGCCCGAGCACCGTCGCGACCGCGGCCAGGTCGTCGGCGACGCTGCCGTGCGAGCTCGCGTGCACCGTGGAGTCTCCGTAGCCGGGACGGTTGACGCACAGGAGCCGTACGCCGACCTCGCGCGCGGCGCCGTCGCCGGTCATCGCCACGTGCCGGGTGTCCGGGCAGCCGTGCAGGACCGCGACCAGGGGCCCGTCGGGGTCACCGCCCAGCCAGCCGTGGAGGTCCCGGCCGTCGTCCGCCCGCCAGTGCACCGCCGGGCTCAGCTGACGGCGCCCAGCTGGGTCGCGAGGGTGGCGGCCGCCGCACCGGCGAGGTGACCGAGGTGCCGAGGGCCGTCGACCTCGGCCTGGTGGGCGCCACCGAGCAGGACGGTGGCGAGCGGCATCAGCGCCTCCGTGGCCTCCCGCACGGCCGGCACGTCCTCGAGGGTCGGCACGGCCAGCACCACCGCCTCCGGCTCGACGAGCCGGACGACGTCGACCCAGGCCTCGAGGGGCAGGTCGCCGCCGATGTAGGTCACGGCGACGCCTCGCGAGCGCAGGACGGTCGCGAAGGCGAGGACGCCGAGCTCGTGGCGCGCTCCTCGCGCGAGGCCGACCACGACGCGCGGTCCGCCGTTGGGCGCGGGCTGCATGGACTGGAACGCCTCGGCGAGCCTGCGGTGCACGGCCGCGGTGACGAAGTGCTCCCCCGCCACCGACACCCGGCCGCGCTGCCAGGCCCGCCCGAGGTGGACCATCGAGGGGAGCAGCCAGTCGTCGACCACCGACACCACGTCGATGTCGGCGAAGCCCTCGGCGATCAGCTGCTCCAGCCGCGGGACGTCGAAGTCCTGGGCACAGCCCACGATCGTCTCGAAGCGGTCCTCCGAGGGCGGCTCAGCCGGACGGGCGAGCGTGGACTCCGCCGCCGCCACGTCGGCAACCACGTGCCGAGCGGCCTCGTGGGCGGACCATCCCGCGTCGACCAGGCTGCGCATCACGCTCAGCCGGCGTACGGCCTCGTCGTCGTAGAGGCGGTAGTTGCCGGACGACCGCTGGGGGACGACCACGCCGTAGCGCTGCTCCCACTTGCGCAGCGTGCCGCTCGGCACGCCGGTCAGCTCCGCGACCCGTCCGACGGTGTACACCTGATCACGGTAGTCGCCGAAGCGGCGCGTGGGGAGCCTTTAGCCGCGCCCGAGCGCGTGTCGGGGCGCGAGTCGGGCGCGTGGTGGTGGGCAGGATGGTGGCGTGGACAGCGTGGAGGTGGAGCACACCGAGGTGGCCCGGGCCGAGACCGAGCGCGGCGACGTGGTGCTGCGGCGGCGTACGTCCGGCACCGCCCCCGACGTGCTCGAGCTGCGCGTCAACGGCGTCTTCGTGATGGACACCCTCGAGACGACGAGCGAGATCGAGCTGGCGGCGCAGGCACTCGCCCTGGTCGACGCGCCCGCGTCCGTGCTGATCGGGGGGCTCGGGCTCGGGTTCACCCTGCAGCGCGTCCTCGCCGACCCGCGGGTCGAGCGGGCGGTCGTGGTCGAGATCGAGGAGCCGCTGGTGCGGTGGATGCGCGACGGCACCGTGCCCCACGGACCCGCGATGCTCGCCGACACCCGCGCCACGGTCGTCAACGCCGACATCGCGATGGCGATCGCGGAGGCGCGGTCGACCTACGACCTGGTGCTGCTCGACGTCGACAACGGCCCGGGCTACCTCGTGCACGAGACCAACGAGGCGGTCTACGAGGAGCAGTTCCTCCGGCGCTGCCACGACGTCCTCGGCCCCGGAGGCGTCCTGGTGGTGTGGTCGGCGGCCGCCGCGCCCGACCTGCTCGAGGCGATGCGCGCCGTGTTCGGCGAGGCCGAGGAGCAGGCCCACGACGTGCTGCTCCAGGACCGGCCGGAGCAGTACTTCCTCTACCTCGCCCGGCGCTGACCCTCGGGCGTCAGCGGAGGAACGCCTCCAGCACCGGGCCGGCGGTCTGCGACCCCGACACCCCGGTCGCGACGAAGACCGCGACCGCGAGGTCGCCGCGGGTCGCGATCATCCACGCGTGGGTCGGCAGCGAGCCCAAGGCATCGGGGGTGCCGTACTCGGCCGTGCCGGTCTTGGCGCCGATCTCGCCGGGCACGTCCTGGAGGAACCGACCCGATCCCGTGGTCACCACGGCGCGCATCAGCCCGCGCAGCGTGCCGGCCTCGGCGCCGGTCAGCGGCACCCGGGGCGGGACCTGCTGGACCTCGTGCTGCGGCAGGAGCACCGGCAGCACCGCGCGACCGGCCGAGACCGAGGCGGCGACCGTCGCCATCGCGAACGGGCTGGCCAGGACGGTGCCCTGGCCGATCAGGTCGGCCGCCGCGCCGGTCTCGGTCTCCGGCGGCGGCACCTGCCCGAAGTAGACCGGGAAGCCGAGGTCGTGGTCCGTGCCCAGCCCGAGCGCCTGGGCCGCGGTGGCGAGGTCGCCGTCGCCGAGCCGACCGGCGTTGCCGATCAACGCGGTGTTGCAGGACTGGGCGATCGCCTGGGTGAGCGTGATGTCACCGACCGCGGAGGCCGGGTAGTCGTCGTAGTTCTTGAACGACCGGCCGTCGACGACCGTCGCGGCCGGGCAGGACACCACGTCGTCGACGCCCATCCCGCTGCGCAGCAGGGCGAGCGAGGTGACGACCTTGAACGTCGACCCGGGGGCGTACTGCCCCGTCGAGGCGAGGTCCGCCCCTGCCGCGCCGACGCCGTTGGCGCTCGCGAGCACGGCCCCGTCCGACGGCCTGATCGCGACCAGCGCGGCGGCCGGCGCACCGTCACCGAGGGTGGCGAGGGCCTGCTCGGCCTTGTCCTGCAGCGCCGGGTCGAGGGTGGTGAGGAGGTCCGTGCCGTCGGTCGCCGGCGCCTCGAAGAGCGTGCGCAGCCGGTCGTCGGCGTCGCGGGCGACCACCGCCGTGCCGGGCGCACCCCGCAGCTGCTCGTCGTAGCGCGCCTGGAGCCCGGACAGGCCCACCTCGTCGCCAGCGACGATCGCGCCGTCGGACTCCTCGACGATCTCGGCCGTGGCCGGCCCCACCCGGCCGAGCAGGGCGCCTGCGAACTCGCGCGTCGGGGCGAGCGGCAGCGTGTCGTTGACCGCCAGCGCGCCGGGGACCTTGCGGAAGGCCGGCAGCACCTCGCGGGCGTCGTCCTCGCGCAGCACGACGGCCTCGACGAAGGCCTCCGCGCCCATGGCCTCCGCGCGCGAGACGTACGACGCCACGTCGACGTCGAGGATGCGGGCGATGCGGCGGGCGCTGCGTGCCACCTGGGGTCCCTCGACCTTGGTCTTGTCGAGGCCGTAGCGCAGCACCGGTCGCTCGGTGACGAGGACGGCACCGTCGGCCCCGGTGATGTCGCCGCGCGCCGGCGTCAGCGTGCGCAGGCCCAGGCTGTCGCCGGCGGCCAGGTCGGGGGCGAGGTCGTCGGGAGACCAGGCGACAGCCCACGTGCTCCCGTCGCCGCCCTGCGTCAGCGCCACCGAGGTCTCGTACTCCCACGCCGCGCCGTCCGCGACCTCCCAGCGCCAGGCGAGGGTGGCGTCGGCGCGCCCCTCCTCCTCGACCACCGTGACGTCGACGACGTCGACCGCGACCGGGACCTCGTCGAGCGGGGCGACGAGCTCGGCGAACGCCGTCCGTGCGCTCTCGTCGACGAGCGGGACCTCCCCGAGCGAGTGGTCCGAGAGCGCCGCGGCGAGGTCGTCCGCGAGGTCACCGGCGGGGTCGCCGTCCTCGCCGCCGAGTGCGGAGCAGGCCGACGCGACGCCCACCAGGAGTGCCGCCGTGCCGACCCGGGTCCCGAGACGCAGTCGCATGGGCCCCATGGTCCCCGGTCCACGGTGATCGCTCCAAGGGACCACGCCGGGGGGCGTCAGGAGAGCTCGGCGCGGTAGTGGTCGCTGAACGCCGGGTCAAGACTGCTCTCGTCGCAGAGGGTGGACAGACTTGGGACAGACATTGGACAAACCCTCGACAAGCGGCCGTCCGGTGTGGTGCATTGGACTCCACACCTTGACCCCCCACGAGGAGATCACCATGAAGCGCACCACCCGAACCGCCACCTCGCTCGCCGCCCTCTCGCTCGGTGTCGCCACCGTCGTGCTCGCCCCGGCTGCGGCCCAGGCCAAGCCCGACACCGACTGCATGCGCGCCGGCATCAGCACGCTCAAGGCCGAGGGGCTGTTCTCGACGGTCGCCAAGTCCGGCCTGCCGATCGCCGCCGCGGTGGCGTACGGCGTCGCCCCCCGCGAAGGCACCGACGTCGCGTCGCTGCCCGACCCGCTGCCCCTCTCCGTCGTGCTGGCCGACCACCGGGCCGGCGACGACAGCCTGTTCATCTACCCCTGGTGCTGACCTCCCCTGCAGCACCTCTCCCCCGGACGCCTCGCTGACTCCCTCCCCCGGAGCGGCGGGGCGTCCGCCGGGTCACGCCCCGCCGGGTGAGGAGTAGCGTCGAGCGCGTGAACGAGACACGCATCGAGCACGACTCCATGGGCGAGGTCGAGGTGCCTCGCGACGCCCTGTGGCGGGCCCAGACCCAGCGCGCGGTCGAGAACTTCCCGATCAGTGGCCTGACCCTGCAGCCCCGGCACGTCCAGGCGCTGGCCCATGTCAAGGCAGCCGCCGCGACGGCCAACGCCGCCCTCGGCGTCGTGCGCCACGACCAGGCGCAGGCCATCGTCACCGCTGCGGACGCCATCGTGGAGGGCGCCCACGACGGCGAGTTCCCCATCGACGTCTTCCAGACCGGGTCGGGCACCAGCTCCAACATGAACGCCAACGAGGTCATCGCGACGCTCGCCGCGCAGGCCGGGGTCGAGGTCCACCCCAACGACCACGTGAACGCCTCGCAGAGCAGCAACGACACGTTCCCGACGAGCATCCACGTGGCGGCGACCCTCGCCGTGGTCGAGGACCTCCTCCCCGCCCTCGACCGGCTGGCGACCGCGTTCGAGGCCAAGGCCGAGGAGTTCGCCGACGCCGTGAAGTCGGGGCGTACGCACCTGATGGACGCCACCCCGGTGACGCTGGGGCAGGAGATGGGGGCGTACGCCGCCACCCTCCGCCTCGGCGCCGAGCGGCTCGAGGCGGTCCTCCCCCGCGTGCGCGAGCTGCCGCTGGGCGGCACGGCCGTCGGCACCGGTATCAACACCCCGGCCGCCTTCGCCGAGCGGGCGATCGCGGCGCTGACCGAGCGCACCGGGCAGCCCTTCACCGAGGCCCGCAACCACTTCGAGGCGCAGGGCACCCGCGACTCGCTCGTGGAGCTGTCCGGCGTGCTGCGCACGATCGCCGTCGGCCTCACCAAGGTCTGCAACGACCTCCGCTGGATGGCGTCGGGCCCGACCACCGGGCTCTCCGAGATCCACCTGCCCGACCTCCAGCCGGGGTCGAGCATCATGCCGGGCAAGGTCAACCCCGTGCTCCCGGAGGCGACGCTGATGGTCTGCGCCCGCGTCGTCGGCAACGACGCCACCATCGCCTGGTCCGGCGCGGCAGGCAGCTTCGAGCTCAACGTGATGATGCCCGTGATGGCGCACGCCCTCCTCGAGTCGATCCACGTGCTCTCCACGTCGACGGTCCTGCTCGCGGACCGGTGCGTCGACGGCATCACCGCCGACACCGAGCGGATGCGGCGCTACGCCGAGTCCTCCCCGTCGGTGGTCACCCCCCTCAACGCGCACATCGGCTACGAGGAGGCCGCCAAGGTGGCGAAGAAGGCGCTCGCTGACGGGGCGACCATCCGGGACACGGTGATCGCGATGGGCTACGTCGAGCGCGGGGACCTCACCGAGGAGCAGCTCGACGCCGCCCTCGACGTGGACTCGATGACGGGGCGCTGACCTCCGAGCCGCACCCGGACCGTCCGCCGGACGGCCGGCGCGGATGCGCCAACTCGCGAGTCACATCGAGAGCGGCTGGGCTCGCCACCGGGTCCGCCGGGCGGCGCCGTGCGGTGCCCGAGGACATTCTGCAGCGCCCCGCCCCCCTTGACCTCGATACCCCCCAGGGGTATGTTCCGACCCATGGACCACACCTCGCACCACACCTCGCACCAAGCCGCGCCCCAGGACGCGCACCCCGACTCGCACCACACCTCGCACCACACCTCGCACCAGACCTCGCACCACGACATGGGCACCAACGCGATGGCGCTCTCCGCCACCCTCCACTGCCTCACCGGCTGCGCGATCGGCGAGATCCTCGGCCTGATGATCGGTACCGCCCTGGGGCTCAGCAACCTCGCGACGATCGCCATCGCGGTCGGGCTGGCGTTCCTTTTCGGATACGCCCTCTCCACGCTGCCGCTGCTGCGCGCCGGCCTGGGCGTCGGCGCGGCGCTGACCGTCGTGCTCGCCGCCGACACGCTCTCGATCGCGACCATGGAGCTCGTCGACAACCTGGTGATGGCCGCCATCCCGGGCGCCATGGACGCCGGCCTCGTCAACCCGGTCTTCTGGCTCTCGATGATGCTCGCGCTGACCGCCGCCTTCTTCGCGGCCTGGCCGGTCAACCGCTACCTGCTGGCGCGCGGCAAGGGCCACGCGCTCACTCATGGCTACATGGACGCGGAGCCGGTCGGCGCGCGCCGCTTCATCCCGGCCCTGACGACCTCGGCGCTGGTCGCGGCCATCACCGCCTTCATGCTCGGCGGCCTGGTCGTCTCGATCGCCGACGAGCTCGGCGCGTCCTCCACGACCGGACACGCCCTGGCCCCGGATCACCCGGCCCCGGAGACAGGCACGGACACGGGCACGGGCAGTGGTCAGCTCGCCCTCCTGCGGTCGAGCTGACCACCTCTCCCCAACCCCCCGGTTGGCCCAGCGTCGTGAGCGGGCGGCTCGCGTAGGGACGTACGAGCTGCGCCGCTGATCACTCAGGCGCATCCTGACCGTCCGGCACCAAGCGCCGCAGCCGAATCGGGTCGCACTAGGACGATCGGTTGGACCAGTGGTCCAGCTCCGGGGTCGGGCTCAAGGGGCCGACGCCGGACGGGATCAGTACCAGCCGTTGCCCTGCTTGAAGCTCCAGGCGCTGCACGGAGTGCCGTAGGTGTCCTGGATGTACTCCAGCCCCCACCGGATCTGCGACTCGGCCGACGTCATGTAGTCCGCCGGCAGGTCGTGCAGCTGGGTCAGGGCCTGCGGGATGCCGTAGGCCGAGGACGTCGGGTTGTCGGCGTCCACGCGCCAGTCGGACTCGCTGACGTAGAGCGAGTCGAGGCAGGAGAACTGGTCGGACGAGAAGCCGTAGGCCGGGAGCAGCACGCGGGCGATGTCGCGGGGGTCGCCCTCGGAGAGCTTCTCCGACCTCGTGACGCCCGAGCCTCCGGTCATCTCGAGCGCCGCGGCCTTGGCGGCGTCCGTACGCCGGCCCGAGCGCGAGGCGACCTGCCGGCCGGCCCGCTCCTCGAGCGCGGCTGCGTCCATCGTCGGCTCGGCGGCCGACGCCTCGGCCGCCCCGCCCGTCTCGGCGGGAGCCGTGGCGGCCACGTCCGCGGCCGCGGGGGTCAGCGCGTCGGGGTCCTGCGAGATCAGGCCGCCGGTGACGCTCACGCCCGTCGCGGCGGCCGCGAGCCCGGTGAGGGCGACGCTCGTGCGGAGGGCTCGGCGGGGCACGCGCGCGGCCTTGTGCTTGCCGGGGGCGCGGTGCTTCGGGACGTACTTGTCAGGCTTCGACACAGGGGCTCAGGGGGGTTGACGACAGAGAATGTGCACGCCGGGTCGTACGGAGGGAGCGTGCGGTGACAGCCGACCAGGGCCCGGCGGGACGGGGCGGTGCAGGGTTCCCTGCGTCCTGCCGACGACCAAGATCACGAAACGGTCACGGGCCACCTTGCATGAGCCCCGGGACCCATGCAAACCGAACTCCACAATTGCCGCTGTCCCTTGCGTCACACGCTGCACACCGACCCCGTACGCCCCGACAGTCACGCCGGGTGACGCTCGCCACCCGGCGCGCCGGGTGTCAGAGCGTGACGTCCTCCAGCATCTCGGTGACCAGCGCCGCGATGGGCGAGCGCTCGGAGCGGGTGAGGGTGACGTGGGCGAAGAGCGGGTGGCCCTTGAGCTTCTCGACCACGGCGACGATGCCGTCGTGGCGGCCCACTCGCAGGTTGTCGCGCTGGGCGACGTCGTGGGTGAGCACCACCTTGGAGTTGGCGCCGATCCGCGACAGGACGGTCAGGAGCACGTTGCGCTCCAGGGACTGGGCCTCGTCGACGATCACGAAGGCGTCGTGCAGGGAGCGTCCGCGGATGTGGGTCAGCGGCAGCACCTCGAGCATGCCGCGGTCCATCACCTCGTCGATGACGTCCTTGCCGGTGAGGGCGCCGAGGGTGTCGAAGACCGCCTGGGCCCAGGGCGACATCTTCTCGTTCTCCGAGCCGGGGAGGTAGCCGAGCTCCTGGCCGCCGACGGCGAAGAGCGGGCGGAAGACGACGACCTTCTTGTGCTGGCGGCGCTCCATCACCGCCTCGAGACCGGCACACAGCGCCATCGCCGACTTGCCGGTGCCGGCGCGCCCGCCGAGCGAGACGATGCCGACCTCGGGGTCGAGCAGCATCTCCAGCGCGACCCGCTGCTCGGCCGAGCGGCCGTGCACGCCGAAGGCGTCGCGGTCACCGCGCACGAGGTGGACCCGCTTGTCGGCACCGACCCGCCCGAGCGCGGTCCCACGCTCGGAGAGCAGGACGAGCCCGTTGTGGCACGGCAGGTCGCGCGCCTCGGCGAGGTCGACGACACCGTCCTCGTAGAGCTCGTCGATGTCGGTGGCGGGCACCTCGAGCTCGGTCATGCCGGTGTAGCCGGAGTCGCTGATCGCCTCCGCGCGGTACTCCTGGGCGTCGAGGCCGACCGCGGAGGCCTTGATCCGCAGGGGCAGGTCCTTGGAGACCAGCGTGACCACGTGGCCCTCGTTGGCCAGGTTGCGGGCGACGGCGAGGATCCGGGTGTCGTTGTCCCCGAGGCGGAAGCCCGACGGCAACGACTCGGCGTCGGTGTGGTTGAGCTCGACCCGCAGGGTGCCACCCTCCGTGCCGATGCCCACGGGCTCGTCGAGGCGGCCGTGGACGACGCGGAGGTCGTCGAGCGAGCGCAGCGCGGTGCGGGCGAAGTAGCCGAGCTCGGGGTGGTGGCGCTTGCCCTCGAGCTCGGTGATCACCACCACGGGGAGGACGACCTCGTGCTCGGCGAAGCGGGTCAGCGCGCCCGGATCGGCGAGGAGCACGCTGGTGTCCAGGACGTACGTGCGACGGGCGGTGGTGCTGGGCGAAGAGGACTTGCTGGCCACGACTAACCCCTTGCTGCGGGTCGGCGCGCGCACTCCTCGCCCGGCCCGATGTCATTCAACGGACCGGAGAGCTCCCATCTGAGTGCTCAAGGACTGCCTCCCGGTTCAGCAGGCTTCCCCACCTGCCGATACGGGCGAAAGTACGCCCGGCACGACCCCGATCCGGGGCGACACGCCCGAACGCGAGGTGACAGGCGGATGACGTCTGCCCGACGCCCGCTCAGCCGCCGAAGCGGCGCTCGCGCTGGGCGTACGCCCGGATCGCGCGCAGGAAGTCGACGCGGCGGAAGTCGGGCCACAGCGCCTCGCAGAAGTAGAACTCCGAGTTGGCCGACTGCCACAGCAGGAACCCGCCGAGGCGCTGCTCGCCCGAGGTGCGGATCACGAGGTCGGGGTCCGGCTGGCCCTTGGTGTAGAGGTGCTCGGCGATGTGCTCGACGTCGATGATGTCGGCGAGCTCCTCCAGCGACGTGCCCCTGGTCGCGTGGTCGGCGAGCAGCGCGCGCACGGCGTCGGCGATCTCGCGACGCCCGCCGTAGCCGACCGCGACGTTGACGAGCAGGCCGTCGATGTCGCGCGTGGCCTCCTCGGCCGCCTTGAGCCGCTCGGCGGTCCCGGTCGGGAGCAGGTCCAGCGCGCCCACGGGGTGGATCCGCCAGCGACCGGCCTCGGCGAGCGACTCCACCGCGCCCTCGATGATGGTCAGCAGCCCGGTGAGCTGCTCGGGCGGGCGGTTGGTGAGGTTGTCGCTCGAGAGCAGCCACAGGGTGACCACCTTGACGCCGACCTCCTCGCACCAGCCGAGGAGCGGTCGGATGTTGTCGGCACCGGCCTGGTATCCCTCGGCGGTGTTGAGGCCGACCGCCTTGGCCCAGCGACGGTTGCCGTCGAGCATCACGCCGACGTGCTGGGGGATCTGGTCGTGGGGCAGGCGCTTCACCACCCGGGACTCGTAGGCCGGGTAGAGCACCCGTCGTACGGCGTCCTTCACGTTGACCACCGACCGATCGTAACGCCGTGTGACCGGTCACTCGGCGCCGGCGAGTGCGCGCCTCACCCCCGGGCGGGTAATTTCGCCTCATGGACAACGACGGCATCACCCCGCGCGACCGCGTCGAGCACGCCGTGGAGCGCGCGGGCGAGGTGATGGCCGACAAGATGGCCGAGGTCAAGCCGCACCTGCGCGGCTGGCTGCACGCCGCGACCGCCCCGCTCGCGCTCGCGGCCGGCATCGTGCTGGTGGCGATGTCCCCGACGGCCTCCACCCGCATCGGCTCCGCGGCCTTCGCGCTGTCGGCGCTCCTGGTCTTCACCGTGTCCGCGATCTACCACCGCGGCACGTGGTCGCCGCGCACCTGGGCGTTCCTGCGCCGCTTCGACCACGCCAACATCTTCGTGCTGATCGCCGGCACCTACACGCCCTACGCGCTGCTCTTCCTGGACGGCTCGGCCCGTACGACCCTGCTGGTCGTCGTCTGGGGCGCGGCGATCGGCGGTGTGCTGTTCCGGGTGTTCTGGACCGACGCGCCGCGCTGGCTCTACACCCCGATGTACATCGCCCTCGGCTGGGCGGCCGTCTTCTTCATCCCCCAGTTCATGGAGGGCGCCGACAAGTTCAGCAGCGGGGTCGCGATCGCGACGCTCGTGCTGGTGGCGGTCGGCGGGATCCTCTACACCCTCGGCGGTGTCGTCTACGGGCTCAAGCGCCCCAACCCGTCGCCGCGGTGGTTCGGGTTCCACGAGGTCTTCCACTCGTTCACGGTGCTGGCGTTCGCCGCGCACTACGTCGGGGTCTCGCTCGCGACGTACTCCCTGCGCTGACCCCTGCGCCATCGAGCGGGTGAGGTCGCTCACGATCGGAAACGATCGGCCCGGCCGGGGCGTCGTACGGGGGAAGCCCTGTCCCCCACCCCCACCGTGAGATGACTGACTCCCCCACGCACCGACCCGACCAGCCCGACCAGCCAGACCGGCCCGACCGCCAGCCCCTCCTCGACCTCAGCCTCCCGCAGCTCGTCGCGGGCGCCACGGCCGCGGCGACGTCGGCGATCCTGATCAGCCGGCTCGACCTCCTCGGCACCGTCATCGGCGCCGCCGTCGCCAGCGTCGTGTCGGCGATCGTGACGTCGGGCCTCGTCGGCGGCTGGCACCGCGTCCGGACGGTGCCGAGCCGGTTCCCGCGCAACGCCAACGGGATGGTGGTGACCGCCGTCGCCCTGGGCCTGGTCGTCGTCGCGGGCCGGGCGGGGTTCGACCTCGTCACGCAGGACCTGCCGCGCGACACCTTCGCCGCGCGCTGGCTGGCGGAGATCGGCGTCAGGCGAGGCTGAGCACGGCGAAGACCACCAGCGAACCGACCACCACCACGCCTGCGACGGCCCACGCCGCGAGCGACGAGCGCCGGGCCAGGCGCTCGAGCAGGACGTACGTGGCTCCGATGAGCGCCAGCCCGACCGTGACGTGGAGCAGCACGGCGAGCATCACCCCGGCGATCGCCCCCGCCATCCGCAACCGCCCCCAGAGCAGGCTGAGCGCGAGCGGCAGCACGACGGCGCCGGCGAACCCGCCAGCCACCTCGGCCCACCACGGCCGGTCGCCCATCCAGGGCACGTCGACCGCACCGGCCCACGAGCGGTCGAACAGGTCGCTGGTGGCGCTGTAGCCGAGGTAGACGATCGAGGCGATCGTGACACCGGCGGCGATCCGGTAGGACCAGTGCCGCGCCCGCGTCCACGGCACCGACCGCCCGACGAAGATCGTCGCGACCGTCACCGCGGTCCACACGATCCAGCGCCGGACCACCCCGGTGCCGGTGTCGGCCATCGCGTCGCGGAAGACCCGGTCCGCCTCCACCCGGTCGACCTCGTGCCCCTCGGTCGAGACGTAGGAGGTGGGGTCGCGCCGACCGGCCACCAGCGCGTCGTGGAGCAGCGCGGCCGGCAGGTGCGCGCCGGTCTTGGGCACCAGCCAGGTGAACAGCGCCGGCACGGACGTCAGGTCGGTGCGGAAGTCGGCGTCGGCGGGGACCAGCAGCTCGCCGAGGTGGCGGTCGAGGTAGGCGATGCGCCGCTCGAGCTCGAACAGCTCGACGTCCTCCTCCGCGTGGCGCTCCAGCACGATGCGCGGATCGGAGCCGGGGTCGGGCGGCTCACCCGGACCGGCCGCGGTGGGCAACGTCCCGCCGTCGTAGAAGCGGCGGGACTGCTGCTCCACCTGCGTCATGTGCTCCCGAGCCGTCATGGGTCCCAGTCTGGCGGCGCCGACCGACACCCGGCCAGCGCGTCCCGTGCACTCAGCCGCACGCGTGCCTGGCGACCGTGTGGCCGATCAGGTAGGCGTCGTCCATGGCGTCGCGGAAGTGGATGCCTCCCCAGATGCGCGACATGAAGGCGTCCTGCTCGAGCGTCGCCAGGCTGGCGTACGTGCGGGGAGCACCGGCCCCGTTCAACGTCAACGGGATGTCACCGAGGTGGCACCGCACCGTCTCGGCGAACGCGCCGGTCAGCGTCCCGTGGCCGCTGGGGTAGTCCGGGTACGGCGGCACGGGCAGCACCGGGGTCCATCCCGGCACCGGCTCGGTGAGCGGATCCCCGTCGTCGGAGGTGAGTGCCGCACCCGGTCGCCAGAAGCCCTCGTCGAACTTGTGCCGCCACGTCTGCCGCATGCCCTCGGCGGTGGCTCGGTCGAGGTCGGCGAACAGGTCCGTGACCTCGGCCAGGCCGAGCGGGTGTGCGCGCAGGTGCGCGATCAGGGCATTGCGGTAGAGCGCGAAGGCCGGGACGTTGAAGAACGTCGCCGTCGCCGCCTTGACGGGGTCCGCGCCGGCACGACCGTCGTCCCGGGCCTCGGCCAGGTCGGCGCGGTAGGCGGCGCTGCCGACCGGGTCGGGACCGTCGACGACGACGGGGCGTCCACCGTCGACGCGGTCGACGAAGCCGTACCAGGCCGTCGCCATGGGCCGCGGGTCGACCCACACGCCGACGCCGGGCTTCGCGGTGTAGACGATGGAGGCATCGCCCCGACCGTCTCCCTCACGCGACTCGATGACCGCCGCCGCCGCGTCCGCTCCGATCCGGGAACCCCGGTCCTCGGCGGGACCGTCGGGAACCTCGGCGAGGGTGGCCGCGAGCCTCGCCCCGAGGGCGCCGGCCGACCCGGGGAAGTACTCCACCAGCACGTCGTGCGCCGCGCGGGCGACGGCGGCCACCTCCGAGGAGCCCGCCGTCCTGAGGCTCTTGCGAGCCGCCCGGTCCACCGCCGTGCTGGTGAACGAGAGGTAGAGCCCCTGTGCCGGCGAGAACGGCACGGTCGTGAGGGCGGCTCCCTGCCAGTCGAGCGCGACCTCGGCGGGGGTGGGGGCGACCGCCACGGCGCCGGGCACGCCCGGAGCGGCGATGAGTCCTGCGGCGACCACCGCGGTGGTCAGGCCCGAGAGGCAACGATGGATGCGGTACATGTGGATCTCCTCTGTCGTGCGGATGGGGTCCGAGATCCCGAGAGACGGCGGTGGTGGCGCTAGGGGTTCGGCAGGACGACGACGTCGCCCGCGGTGGGAAGCTCGACGCACGACCGGGTCGACGCCGAGCAGCTGGTCAGCAGCCAGGGCCCGTCGCCGACCTGGCGCTGCGTGCGCATGACGGCGACGTCGCCATAGGCCCAGGAGAAGAAGGCGTAGGTGGCCTCGTCGAAGGGTTTCCACGTCTCGCCCGAGCGCAGGTCGGTGAACGCGACCCCGTGGGCACCGTCGTCGAGCTCCGCCGTCAGCAGCCACCAGCCGTCCGGGCTCAGTCGGCCCGGGTACTCGAGCACCGCGTCGATGGCCGTGGTGCCCTCCGTCTCGTCGCTGTCGTAGGCGAAGGTGCCGAGTCCTTCGTGCGCGCGCCCGGCCACCCACACGGCGGTGTGGTTGCTCAGGTCGACGAAGCGTCGGGCTGCCCCGGCCGACGGCCGCGGTCGCCACGGCGACTGCGAGGCCCCCGCGACGAGGTCGCGCCGAGCCACCGCGTAGGACGCGTCGCCGCCGTAGCGCCACACCACCTGCGTCGGCGACACGTGGACCCAGCCGTTCCCGTGGCCGACGTGCTCGACGTACTCCGCCCGGTCGCTCACGGCGACCGGCTCCCGCGTGCGCGAGAGCACCTCGTCACGCACTGTGTCGTAGACGACGAGCTCGTCTCCGTCGAACCAGGCCGCGGTGTCGCCCTCCGGGTCCCCACCCGGCCCCGCGGCGGTGCTCCTGCCGACCACGCGCGGCGGGGAGCCCCACGGGTGGAACCAGACTCGCCCGTCGCGGTGGTCGCGGTAGAGCGCGCCCGTGCGCACCAGCGCCAGGTGCCTGGTCGCCGCGCCACCGATGGTGGCCTCTGTGGTCCTCAGCGGGACCGCGGTCGGTTCGACCAGGTCGCCGCGGTGGAGGCCGTCTGCGTCCCACCAGACAGGGGCGGCGCTCCCCGGCTCGAAGGCCGGCGAGGTCCCGGCGGCGTCGGAGGCAGACTCCGCGGGCGCCGGTGGGGGTGTCGGGTCGGTCGCCGGATCCTCGGCGCAGCCCGCCAGCGCCAGCGCCACCACCACGCCCACCGCCAGGGGCACTCGTCTCATCGCCAGTCCTCCACTCTGGTCCAGGTCGATCCCGCGTCCTCGGAGATCGCCGCGACGCCCTCGCCGCTCGCGACCACGCGTCCGTCCACGGTCCTGACGTCGGCGCCGCCGATCGAGGCGGCCACCCCCGGCGCGGCGAGCACCTGCCGGAAGGCGGCGTCGCCACGCGCTGCCCGCCACAGCACCGTTCCCCGCTCACTGTCGACGGCGACGAACGACCCGTCCGGTGCGCACCGCACCTTCCACCACTGGTCCGCGGTCGGGGCGGCGTACGACGTCACCTGCCAGGTGGCGCCGCCGTCGCTGCTCGAGTGGATGTCCACGCCCTCGCCGGGCCCGGAGACGGACCACAACGCCATCACGTCGGCGGGACAGTCCAGGACGTAGTCACCGAACTGCGCGGTGGCGAGTGTGCGCACCTCTCGCTCGTCACCGCTCCCCCACCAGACCTCGAGGCGCCCTGTCCCTCCCACGGAGCGGGGCTCGGGGTTGGCCCCCCACGGCGTCGCCCCGCTGCCCGGGTGCACCGCCGAGCCGTCCCACGCGTCCGGCCAGACGTACGCCGTGGCGGAGTCCGGGTCGAGGGCGCACCACGTGGACCGCCAACCTCCACCGACGGCGCACTGGAACCAGAGGCGCTCGTCCTGGGGGAGGACCTCGCCACGGACCCGGTCGACGCTGCGCACCGTGCCGTCGGCACCGACCAGCCACTCGTCGGTGTGGTTGACGTGCGAGAGGAGGAACAGGTCGTCACGCGGGCTGAGGACCTGGTGGGAACCCACCTGCAGCCCCGGGACCGAGACGTAGGTCGTGGTCCGGTAGGCGTCCGTGGTCACGGCGACACCCGTGCGCCCTCCGGCGGCCCAGATCGCCAGGCGGGTGTCGGGGGCACCGGCCGCGACCCCGGTGGCGCTCGCCCTGGCACGCTCGTCGAGCACCACGTCCCGCGCGGACTGCGCGTCCGGGGTCCACGCCGTCTCCTCGTCCTTCGCCGGGGTGGGGGTCGGGGTGGGGGTCGGAGTGCTCGTCGGCGTCGGCACCGGCACGACGGGCTGCGGGGTGCTGTCGGGCCTGCCGTCCACGAGCAGGGCACCCGTCGTGACCGTGGCCAGGACCGCGGCGGCGACCACCGCCTGCGTACGCCGCCGCCGGGCTCGCGCACCGCGGTGCACGGCGCCCAGGTCCACCTCGGGGGGCACGAGGTCCGCGGCCAGCCCGCGTGCCGCGTCGCCGAGGATCTGGTCGATGCTCATGGCGTCGCCCCCTCGCTGGGAAGGGCCGGTTCGCCCAGGACCTCGAGCAGGCGACGGTGGGCCGCGTGACTGTGGCTCTTCACAGTGCCGGTCGCCACGCCGAGGGTCTCGGCGATCTGCGCCTCGGTCAGGTCCTCGTAGTAGCGCAGCACCATGACAGCGCGTTGCCGAGGCGGCAGGGCGAGCACCGCCTGCCAGACCCGCTGGTGCTCCACGACCTCGTCGAGGTGGCCGCCCCACGCAGGATCGTGGTGCAGCTGCATCGGGGTCTCGCGCGAGGACTTCGTGCGCCACCACGACGCCGCCCGGTTCACCACCACCTTGCGGGCATACGCGAGCGGCGAGGCCATCTGGTCGATGCGTGACCAGCGCTGGCAGATCCTCACCAGGGAGTCCTGCAGGACGTCCTCGGCGCGCTGGTAGTCGCCTGTCATCAGGTAGGCCGTACGGAACAGCGTGGCGCTGTGCGCACGCACGAAGTCGGCGAAGCGCTCCTCCTCGTCGGGTCGCATCTCGCCTCCCTCCGGCCCACCGCTCTCCTCCGACACCGATTGAATGCCGGTGGGCGGGACGAGGGTTGGGTCCGTACGACGACAGTCCTGCAAATTCTCCGGCCGCCCGCCTGCGCGAGCGCCTCGGTGGCGCGCTCGGGCCCGGATGTCTAGACCTCCCCGGCGGCCGGCGACGCCCTGGGGCCTGGCGGCGTCCCCTCCCCACCAGCTCTCCAGCAGGCAGTTCGCGCCACCGAGCGGTCTGCCCACGCTCAGGCGGGCGCGCTCACGGACGAGCTGCCTACGTCGTGCGCCCGGGCAGCGTCCTGACCTCCACGCGAGGAGGCCTAGTGTGCGCCCATGACCACCGCGCGGACCGTGCCCGTCACCACGGAGATGGACGGTGACGAGCTCGACGCGCTCGACGCCTGGCACCTCGCGCGGGAGCACGGGCTGAAGAAGATCGCGGTGGAGTCGTTCGTCCGGTTCCGCTACGGCGACGGCTTCACCAACTCGCGGGCGCTCGCGCTCCAGGCCTGCCTCGCCGTCGTCCCCTTCATGCTCGCCCTGACCGGGCTGGCCTCCGACCTCGACGAGGAGCGTCCGGCAGCCGTCGTCGCGCACGTGGTCGACTCCCTCTCCCCCGGCTCCGGGGACGGCGACGCGCTCGCCTCGGCGATCGACGACTCCGACACGTCCGAGCTCGCCGGGGAGGTGGCGCTCTTCTTCGGCCTGGGCTTCGCGCTCCTGTCGATGACGACCGCCATGGCCCAGGTGGAGCGCGGCGCCAACCGTATCTACGGCATCCGGCGCGACCGCAAGGCGCTCCACAAGTACGGCCGCGCCGCGGTCCTGACGGCCGTGCTCGCCGTGCCGGTCGGCGTCGGGTTCGTGATGATCGTCGGCGGGCTCGCCCTCGGCGAGGCGATGGCCGAGAACTACGGCTGGTCCGAGCGCTCCGTCCTCTGGTGGAACGTGCTGCGCTGGCCGCTCGGCATCGGGCTGCTGGTGTTCGCCATCGCCGTCCTGCTCGACCACGCCCCGCGGCGCCGTCAGCCCGCGCTGTCCTGGCTCGCCCTCGGCTCGGGCATCGCGGTCGTGCTCAACGCCGTCGCCACCGCCGGGCTGGCGGCGTACGTGTCGCTGAGCGGGTCGTTCGGCAGCGTGTACGGCCCGCTCGCCGGCGTGTTCGCCCTGCTGCTGTGGGCCCTGCTGTCGTCGATCGCGTTCTTCTACGGCACGGCCGTGTGCGCGCAGCTCGAGGCGCTGCGCGCCGGCGACACCACCCCGGCGCTCGACGACCCGGGACGCCCGCACGCCCGTACGGTGGGCGACCAGGCCACGGGCTGACCGGCTCGCGCCGGTTCACCCATCACGACGGCAGCAGCGCCAGGAGCGGGCGGAGGTCGTCGTGCACCTCGACCGCACCGGCGGCGCTCAGCTGCTCGGCCGCGTGCGTCGTACGGATGCCGTGCACGCGTCGTACGCCCGCGCCGAGGGCCGCGCGCACCCCCGCCGGTGAGTCCTCCGCGGCGACCGTGTGCGCCGCGTCGACGTCGAGCCGCTCGCACGCGAGGCAGTAGCCGGCCGGGTGCGGCTTGCCGTCGGCGACGTCGCGGGCGGTGACGACGAGGTCGACCGCGTCGAGCGGCAGCGACAGCGCCGCGAGGGAGCGCTCCACCCAGTCGGGGCCGGCGGAGGTGACGATCGCGAGGCGTACGCCCGCCGAGCGGGCCGCGACGAGGAGCTCGCGCGCGCCCGGCACCGCCGCGGGCGGGTCGTCGGGCACGAACGCGACCACCTCGCGGGCCAGCGCGCTCGGGTCGAGCCCGGACCAGGGGCCGGGCTCGGCGACGAAGACGTCCTCGGCACGCCGGCCGGTGAAGATGCCGAGGTCCGGCAGCTCCCAGCCCCGGTGGTCGAACCACGCGACGTAGGACGCGCGGTGCAGGGGCTCGGAGTCGACGAGGGTGCCGTCGAGGTCGAGGAGGAAGGCCGCCACCCCGGTCATGGGGTCGCGAACAGCAGGTCGCCGGCGGCGACGGTGCCACCGATCGCGTCGCTGGTCACCGAGCCCTTCGCACCGTCCATCAGCACGACCGGGACGACCGGGGAGACGTCCTGGCCGCCCGCGGTCGCCGGCAGCGCGGCCGGGTCCCAGGCGATCATCGGGTCGCCGGCGGCGACCTCGCTGCCCTGGGTGGCGAGCACCTCGAAGCCCTCGCCCTCGAGGCGGACGGTGTTGATGCCGAGGTGGACCAGCACCCCCACGCCGTCCCCGAGCACCACGAACGCGTGCGGCAGCACCTTGAGGACCGTGCCGGCGATGGGCGCCACGACGGTCGTCGGGCCCGGGGCGGGCTCGATGGCGACGCCGGGGCCGACCATCTCCTCGGCGAAGACCGGGTCGGGCACGTCGGCCATCGCGACGACGCGCCCCGGGCAGGGGGCCAGGACCTGCTGGGAAGGAGGGGTCACATCAGGTCCTCGATGTCGTCGGCGAGGTTGTCGGCCTCGGGGCCGACGACGACCTGGACGACGGTGCCGCTCGCCATCACGCCGTGGGCGCCGGCGGCCTTGAGGGCGGCCTGGTCGACCAGCGAGCCGTCCTTGACCTCGGTGCGGAGACGGGTGATGCAGGCCTCGATCTCGACGACGTTGTCGGCGCCGCCGAGGCCGGCCAGGATCTGCTCTGCCTTGCTGCTCATGGTGTTTCCTCTCGTGTCAGCGGTCGGTCTGGGTGACCTTGTGGAGTCCGCGGGGGTTGTCGGGGTCGAGCCCGAGCCGTCGGGCCATCTGCTCGATCATCATCTGCGACGGGACGATCGAGGCGATCGGCTCGACCGTCTCGGGCAGGTCGGGGCCGGCGAGGTGCAGGTCGCAGAGCCCGCCGAAGTCCGCGGTGCCGCCGATGCCGAGCACGCGGGCACCGCGCTCCTGGAGGTCCCGCACGAGGTCGGCCATCGGCTCGGCGAGCGGTCCGCTCGCCGAGGCGACCAGCACGGCCAGCAGCCCCTCGCCGACCACCGAGATCGGGCCGTGGCGCAGGTCGGCGTACGAGTAGCCGCGCACCGGGCGCAGGCAGGTCTCCTCCATCTTGAGCGCCGTCTCCAGCGCCGTCCCGAGCAGCAGCCCGCGCCCCGACACGACCACGTCGTCGGCGCCGGCGAGCGCCTCGGCCGCGGTGGACACGTCGGCGTCGAGCAGCCCCGCCACGACGTCCGGCACCCGGGCGAGGTCGCCCGCGAGCGACGACTCGGGGCCGAGCGCGTCGGCCAGGACAGCGAGCGCGACCAGCTGGGTGAGGTACGTCTTGGTGGCGGGCACCGCGACCTCGGGGCCCGCCTGCGTCACGAGCGCCACGTCGGCGGCGTCGGCCAGCGGCGACCCGGCCACGTTGGTGACCGCGACCGTCGCCGCGCCGCACGCGCGGGCCCACTCCTGGGTCTCGACGATCTCTGCCGTGGCACCCGACTGCGACACCGAGACCACGAGGGAGTCGGAGAGGTCGAGCCGTGCGCGGTAGTGCGTCGCGACACTGGGCGCGGCCAGGGCGGCGGGGACGCCGGCCGAGACCTCGAGCAGGTAGCGGCCGTAGATCGCGGCGTTGTCGCTGGAGCCGCGCGCCACGAGGAGCACGCGACGGCGCCCTGCGAAGACCTCGCGCAGCCGGGCCTGCTCGGGCACCAGGTGCTCGAGGGTGCGGCGGGCCGCCTCGGGCTGCTCGGCGATCTCGGAGGCCATCCGGGTGGCAGTGGAAGCAGTGGAACTGGTCATGCGAGTCCTTGACAAGGTCGGTGCGCGGGAGCCATGCTCCCAACTGGTACGTACCAGACCGTACCAATGGATCGACACAGAGTCGAGAGGTGAGATGGTCCGCAGGATCGACGACGGCCCCCGGCCCAAGCACGCGCAGCTCAGCGACGCACTGTCCGAGCTGGCGACCCGCGACCTCGGTCCGGGCACGGCCATCCCGTCGGAGCGCGAGCTGATGGCGACGTACGACGTCTCCCGCGCCACGGTCCGCAAGGCGATCGACGGCCTGGTCGCCGACGGGCTGCTGCAGCGCATCCAGGGCAAGGGCACCTTCGTCGCCCGGCCCCGTGTCGAGAGCCACCTGCACCTGGCGTCGTTCTCCGAGGACATGCGCCGCCGCGGGCTGACGCCCTCGACCCGGCTGATGCGCGTCGACGAGGAGCGTCCGCCGGCCGACGTCGTCCGTACGCTCCGCCTGGGCGCGCGCGGCACGGCCTGGCGCATCGACCGCGTACGCCTCGCCGACGGACAGCCGATGGCGATCGAGCAGGGGTGGTACCCGTGCTCGCTCCTGCCCGGCCTCGACACCGCGGACCTCTCCGGATCTCTCTACACGCTCTTCGCCGACCAGTACGGCCTGGTCATCGACGCCGCCGAGCAGACCCTGTGGGGCGAGGCCGCCGAGGGCGCCACCGCGCGCCGGCTCGAGGCCCCCGTGCACACCCCCCTCCTCGTCTTCCGCCGCGTCTCGAGCGCGGCCGGCCGACCTGTCGAGCACGTCGTCTCGCGCTACCGCGGCGACCGCTACCAGGTCCACATGAACCTCGGCGCCGCCACGGGTGCCACCGGGAAACCCAGCACCACCAGAAGGGATCGATCCTGATGACCACGCAGGACGCCGCCGCGGGCGGCACCACCACGGACAAGCGCAGGCTCAACCTCGCGCCGGTCCAGAAGTTCGGGCGCAGCCTGATGCTCCCGATCGCCGCCCTCCCCGTCGCAGCGCTGCTGCTGCGACTCGGGCAGCCCGACCTGCTCGGCGCCGACGGGCTCGGCTGGGACGACGTCGCGGCCGTGATCGGCGCGGCAGGCAACGCGCTCTTCGCCAACCTGCCGCTCCTGTTCGCGGTGGGCATCGCGATCGGCATGGCCCGGAAGTCCGACGGCTCGACCGCGCTGGCCGCGGTCGTCGGCTACCTCGTCTTCCAGGGCGTCGGCGACGCGATGTCCCCGGTGATCCTGGGCGCGCCCGAGGGCGACGCCGAGCAGGAGCTCATCAACTACGGCGTCCTCGGCGGCATCGTCACCGGCCTGGTCAGCGCCTGGCTCTGGCAGCGCTACCACCGGATCTCGCTGCCGCCCTACCTCGCCTTCTTCGGCGGACGCCGCTTCGTCCCGATCATCACCGCGTTCGCCATGCTGGTGATCTCGGTGCTGATGAGCTTCGTGTACCCCGCCTTCGACGCCGGCATCACCGGCCTCGGCGAGTGGGTCACCGACAACGCGATCCTCGGCGGCTTCGTCTACGGCACCCTCAACCGGCTGCTGATCCCGCTGGGCCTGCACCACATCCTCAACAACCCGCCGTGGTTCATCTTCGGTGAGTACACCGCGGCCGACGGGCAGGTCTACCACGGTGACATCGGCCGCTTCCTCGCCGGCGACCCGACGGCCGGCGCCTTCATGACCGGCTTCTTCCCGATCATGATGTTCGCCCTCCCCGCGGCGGCGCTGGCGATCTGGCACGAGGCACGCCCGGAGAACAAGAAGCTCGTCGGCGGCATCATGCTCTCCGCCGCGCTGACCGCCTTCCTCACCGGCGTCACCGAGCCGCTCGAGTTCGCGTTCATGTTCGTCGCGTTCCCGCTCTACGTCATCCACGCCCTGCTGACGGGCTCGTCGATGGCGCTGACCAACGCCCTCGGGATCAAGGACGGCTTCGGCTTCTCGGCCGGGTTGTTCGACTACGTGCTCAACTTCAACATCGCGACCAAGCCGCTGCTGATCATCCCGATCGGCCTGGCCTACGCGGCCGTCTACTACTTCCTGTTCCGGTTCGTGATCCGCAAGTGGAACCTCCGGACGCCCGGTCGCGAGGACGACACCGACACGGCCGACGGCGGCTCGCTCCTCGAGCAGGACAACAAGGCCTGAACGTGATCCTCACGGCAGCACAGGTGGTCACCCCGGCGCGGATCCTCGCGCCGGGGTGGCTGCTCCTCGACGGCGACCGCATCGTGGAGGTCGGAGAGGGTGCCCCGCCCCGCCCCGCCGACGTCGACCTCGGCTCCGTCACGGTGACCCCCGGCTTCGTCGACCTCCACGTGCACGGTGGCGGCGGGGCCTCCTTCGACACCGGCACGGCCGACGCAGCGGACGTCGCGGCCGCCGCCCACCTCGCCCACGGCACCACGTCGATGGCCGCCAGCCTGGTCACCGACACCCCCGACCGGATGGCCGACGCCGTGCGCGAGCTGGCGCTCCTGGTCGATGACGGGCGGCTCGCCGGGATCCACCTCGAGGGGCCGTGGCTGAGCCCGCGGCGCTCGGGCGCCCACCAGCCCGGCGCGCTCACCCACCCCGCACCGGCCGCGATCGAGGCGCTGCTGACCGCCGGCAGCGGCGCCGTCCGGATGGTCACCCTCGCCCCCGAGCTGCCGGGCGGCCTCGACGCCGTACGCCGCCTCGACGACGCCGGCGTGCTGGTCGCGATCGGGCACACCGACGCGACGTACGACGAGGCGCGGGCGGCGATCGACGCGGGCGCCCGCCTCGGCACCCACCTCTTCAACGCCATGCGGCCGCTCCACCACCGCGACCCCGGCCCCGTCGGCGCCCTGCTCGACGCGCCCGTCGACGTCGAGCTCATCGCCGACGGCGTGCACCTGCACCCGGCCGTGCTCCGCACCGTCTTCGCCGCCAAGCCCGGACGCTGCATCCTCGTCACCGACGCGATGGCCGCCGCGGGCGCGCCCGACGGCGACTACCGCCTCGGCCCGATGGCCATCGAGGTCCGCGACGGCGTCGCCCGGCTCGCGGACGGCAGCGGCGGCGGCGCGATCGCCGGCTCGACGCTCACGATGGACGCGGCGGTCAGCTTCGCCGTACGCACCGCGCGACTCCCCCTCCTCGACGTCGTGCACGCCGCCAGCACCACTCCCGCCGCCGCGTGGGGGCTGACCGACGTGGGCGCGATCGAGGCAGGTCGCCGCGCCGACCTCGTCGTGCTCGACGACCGGCTCGAGGTCGTCCGCGTGATGCGCGAGGGGGCCT
This sequence comes from Nocardioides ganghwensis, assembly GCF_014779655.1. GTDB lineage: Bacteria > Actinomycetota > Actinomycetes > Propionibacteriales > Nocardioidaceae > Nocardioides > Nocardioides ganghwensis. Next base: position 313,932 of record NZ_JACXYX010000001.1, on the reverse strand, counting down.
GGCTCGGCCGGTGATCGCCCCTCAGCCGTGGATCGTGGCGGCGCCCGACAGCAGCGCCGCCGCGGTGGCGTCCCCGGAGTCGGCGTCAGCGACGACGTCGGCGGCGACGGCCAGCCGCTCGTCGCCGGGGAACAACCCCGGCGGCAGGACCGACGCCAGCGCCGCGGCCACCGTCACGGCGCCGGTCGCGGCGACCGCATCGTCGATCGCCGCGCGGAGGTCGGCCGTCGTGGTCGTGACCGTGGTCGACAGGAGGCGGGCCACCGGAGCACCGCCGGGCCCGGCGAGCAGGTCGAGACCCTCGGCGGCCGTGCCCATGACGCTCAGGGAGCAGATGCTCTGCACGACCTCGGGGTCCTCCAGCGCCCGCCGGCGCGCGCGGGCCGCCTCGTCGAACGCCTCCACGCGGCGCACCGCCACCGGCACCGACGCGACCTCCGTGTCGGGCCGGGGCGCGAACGTGGCCACGACCGAGTAGTCGCCGGGCTGGGGGAAGAGCCGCGCGGCCGGCGCCAGCAGCAGGGCGGACCCCACGAGCTCCTCACCGGGCGCCAGGGTCACCTCCCGCCGTGCGGAGTCGACCGGCCACGGCCACTCGGCGCGGACCCGGTCCGCACCTTCGCGACCCACCCACACCGACAGGTCGTCCTCGGCCAGGTCGAGCCGGCTGCTCGTCGCGACCGGCTCGGCCCCGTCGTTCCGCAGGCGCACCACGACGACGAGCGCCTCGTCGAGCGGGACCTCGGCGGGAGCCTCGAGGGTGAGCGTCAGTCCGGTCACCGTCCCGATGGTGCCACGAAGTCCGCGGCCCGCTCCTCCGCGAGGGCCAGGTCGGCCTTGGGCTTGCGGGCGCGTCGGGCCCTGGCCAGCGCGTCGGCCACGACGGGTGCCTCACGTTCGATCGGGCTGGGCACCGTCGTCGCGAGCGTCACGAGCTCCAGGGCCGTACGGCCCTGGGCGGCCAGGTCCATGAAGTGCTTGGCCTCGGTGGCGCTGGCGGCCCGGGTCTCACCGGTCCGGTAGTCCTGGTGCGTCCGGGCGAGCGAGTTGGCGAGGACGAGCGCCGCCGCCCCGCCGGTGTCGGACTCCGGATGGGCCTCGGCGACGGTCGCGAGCCCGGCCTTCACGGCCTCGTCGCGACCGAAGTCCCCGAGCGCGAACGCCGCGCCCACACCGGGGTCCAGGGTGACCGCGGCGACACCGCGCTCCTCCTCCGTGCCGGCCATCCGCACCTGCACCGCGACCCGCTGGCTGCGTACGGCCGCCCAGCCGAGCGCGTCGAACTCCGCCCGTACGAGGTGCCGGCCGGGGACGTCGAACGTGACGCCCTCGCTGGTGAAGAAGACCTGCACGTGCGAGGTGATCGACTCGCCGGGCTGCAGCACCGTGCTCTGCGGTGGGCCGCAGGCGAGCACGACGTCACGGACCTGCTCCACGTCCCCGCCGGGCAGGGCGTGCAGCAGCCGCAGGTCGCCCTCGGAGAGGTTCAGCCGCGAGCTCACCTCGCGCGCCTCGTCGCCGGTGTTGGTGAGGACGACCTCCGCGGTGACGTACTGGCCGACGAAGACCTCGTCGGGCAGCCGCAGCTCGAGCGTCAGGTCGGCGGCGTCGTCCTGGGCGACCAGGCCCTCGGCGTCGGTCGGCTCCGGGAGGCCTGCCGACAGGCTGCCGTGGCCCCAGCCGAAGCCCTTCCAGCCGGGGCGCACCTGCGGGTCCGGCGAGTGGATGAGCGAGGTCCGGTCGTGCGAGCTGAACGCGAAGGTCGCGTTGCCCGGATAGGGGTTGGCCGCGGTGGCGAACCCCATCACGTCACCGGTCTGGTTCATGATCTCGGTGCCCACCCCCGGGACGTGGACGTCGTGCTTGGGGTGGAACAGGTTGAACGCGTGGCCGGCCTCGTGGACGAGGGTGCGCAGGAAGGCCGCGGGCACCTCGTCGAGCGGGCGGTTGCGGGCACCGGCCTCGATGATCGGCGAGTCCGACAAGGTGGCGTCGGCGAAGCCGACCGCACCCTCGCGCGGGACCGCGTCCTGGTCGAACATGACGCCGAAGGTCGTCCCCTGCGCCGAGCCGACGAGCAGCCACAGCCGCCACTGGTCGGCGGTGGCCGAGCCCTGATGGGTGCTGATCAGGGTTTGCAGCTCGGCGTTGGTCAGCGATGCGTCGTCGGGCACGTCGACCTCGTCGAGCGTGGTCGGGGTGTCCCAGCCCGCGGAGGCGTAGATGTTGCGGAAGGTCGACGTCACACCACCCGCCGTCGTGGCAGAGGCCGGCCAGGCGCGCCCGGTCATCGCGTCGACCTCGACGCGGCACCCGCGGTAGAAGGTGGAGGTCTTGGTGGCCGTCAGCGCATACCGGCGCCGGCCGATGGTCGCCGTGCCCTGCATGGTGGCGGGACGGAAGATCGGCTCGAGCAGCGGCTGGTGGCAGCGCAGCGTCATCCGCCCGGTGTCGGTGGACACGAAGTCCTGCGTGGTCCGGTCCCAGAGGTGCCGCACGAACGAGAAGGACAGCTCGCCCCCCGACCAGGTGACGCCGGTGGAGCGGAAGTACCAGCTGTACTCGTTCTTCGGCAGCTGCGGGTACCAGCGCAGGGGCGGGAAGAGCACGCCGCCCCGGTCCTCGCCGAGCTCCTGGTCGAAGTCCTCATCGCGGTCGTCGTCGAAGACATGGTCGCCGCCGGCCCGGACGGGAACGCCGATCGGGTGCGTGACGACCGGACCGATGACGCCGCTGCGCCGTACGTACACGTCGCCGCTGATGCGCAGGGACGAGGGGCCGACCTCGATCCGCATCGGTCCGCGGACCTCGCTCATCGGGAACGCCGGGACGAGCGGACGGACCTGCAGCAGCCACGACCCGTTGAGCCGGGCCGCGGTGCACGGTCGCCGGAGCCCGAGCGACGGCAGTGGCGCGTGCGGGATCGTGGTCGGCGGCGGCCCCAGCACGGACACGTCCTCGACGAGGTCGCCCTGCTCGTCGAAGACCAGGGCCGGCTGGTCCTGGCACCCGCAGGTCCCCGTTGCTCTGTCGTGGTGCGTCATGGCGAGCCTCCCTCCCGCCCCGCGGGCGAGCCGACGACGGGGGACGGCCGTCCCCCGCGCGGCACTGTGCGCCCGCCTGCGTGACTCCTGCGTGACTCGCCGGCGCTGGTCCAGACCGCGGCGAGCGCGCTGTTGTCAGGCGGGTGCGGCGGGAGGACCGTGGACGGGACGGCCGTTCACGTCTCGGGCCTCCGTGTCCGGCAGAGCCCGTCGACACCGGCGAGGCCGGGTCCCCCGTCCCGCCGACGTCGTGCGAGTGCGCTCAGGGGGAGGATCCATGGTCGAGAGGCTGACGGTTCGGGGGGAGATCCTGCCTGCCGACCCCGGGGCCCGGGAGGACGCGGTCGCCACGGTCCTCGATGACATCGGCTACCGCGTCGTCACCCGGGTCAACACCACGGTCGCCGCGCGTTCGGGCGGCCAGGAGATCGAGCTCGAGGTCGACGAGGGCCACTTCCTCGAGATCACCGACACCAACGGCGTCACCACGTTCTGGACGGCCGAGTCCGCCCGGGACGAGGCGCGCTCGCGAGGCGGTCGCCTCGACCTGGCCGTCCCCTCCGTCACCCGTGGTACGGGTACGGCGATCCGCGAGGTCGTGCAGAGCACGATCGACAGCGACCTGGCCGGCCTCGGGCGGGGGGTGGCGGACTGGGGACTCGACATGCTGCTGCAGCCGGCCGCCCGGGCCACGGTGCGAGCCCTGACCGGCAGGCTCGACCGGCCGAGCACCAGCCCGGACCGCGGTCATCCGCGCGTACGGGGGGTGCACCGGGTGGGTCACGACCTGCGTCTCGGCCCGGACAGCCTCGTGCAGGACCTCGACGCGGCCGGGGACCCGTTCCTGGTCCTGCTGCACGGGACGTTCTCGAACACCGAGGCGTCCTTCGGCGGCCTGCTCGCCCGGGACCACACCGACTGGGACGCCATGCTGGGGAGCTACGACGACCGGCTGGTCGCGCTCGAGCACCCGACCCTGGGGCTCACGCCGGTCGAGAACGCGGTCGTCCTGGCACAGGCCCTGCCCGAGGGCGCCCGCGTGCACATGCTGAGCCACTCGCGGGGCGGCCTGGTCGGCGAGGTCCTCAGCTGCGCCGCACAGGGCGCCCCCTCGACGCAGGCCTACGACCGCCGCAAGCAGGAGACGCACCCCGACGTCGCGGCGTGGGCCGAGCTCACCGAGCTCGTGCAGGGCAAGGGGATCCGGGTCGAGCGGTTCGTGCGCGTCGCGTGCCCGGCGCGCGGCACGATCCTGGCCTCGCGCAAGGTCGACAAGTGGGCCAGCTACTTCTTCAACGCCCTCAAGCTGGTGCCCGGGCTGGACGCGGCCGGAGTCCTCAGCGTGGTGAAGAAGGTGGTGCTCGTCCTGCTGGAGCAGCGTCTCGACGTGCGCGCGGTCCCCGGGCTGGAGTGCATGGTGCCGGAGTCCGCACTCGTCGCCACCCTCGCGGGCGTGGAGCACCCGGTCGCCGACGGACTGTTCGCGGTGAAGGGCGACCTGGAGTCGAAGGGGCTCCTCGGCAAGATCGCCCTGGCGCTGCCCACCCTGTTCTTCGAGGGCGACCACGACCTGGTCGTCAACACCAGCGCCATGGACGGCGGCATGCCCCGGGCCGACATGCGGGCGGAGCTCTTCCGCAGCTCCGACCACACCCACTTCGGCTACTTCCGGACGCCGAGCTCCCGCGAGGCCATCCGCACGGCCCTCGTGCCCACGGAGACCGTGCCCGGACCTCGGGGAGCGCGTGGAGCCGTCCCGGCCGCCGCCGAGGACAGGCCCGCTCCGTCCAGCCGTCGTCGCGGCGACGCCGTCCACGGCCCGACCCTGGTGATCGTGCCCGACCTGATGGGGTCGGTGCTCCACTCGGCGAGCGAGGCGGAGCGGACGATCTGGCCCGCCCCGGGCGCGATCGCACGTCGGGGCGTGACCTCCGTCCTCACCCCGGACCCGGTGGACGACGACGACGTGCCGGGCCTCGTCGAGCCCACGCCCGACGTCCTGGTGTCGCCGTACGACGACCTCGTGGAGGTGATGCGCCACACGTTCGTGGTGCGCGCCTTCCCGTACGACTGGCGCCTGCCGCTCAGCGACTCCGCCGCCCAGCTCCGTGCGGCCCTCACCGGCCTGTCGGAGTCGGTCGACGGCGAGCCCGGGAACGCGGCCGACTGCCTGGTGCTCGGTCACGGGGTGGGCGCGCTGCTCGCCCTCGAGGCGTGTGCGGGCACCGGCCTGCGGCCCGTCCTCCTCGACCCTCCGTTCGAGGAGCGCAGGGGCATGGCACGACGGGCCGCCGGGCAGGACGACCTGACCAGGACGCTCGCGCTGGTCGACGGCGAGACCGAGCCGCGAGCGGTGGGCGAGCAGCTGGCCGCCCTCGAGGCCTTCCGGGTCAGGAGCGAGGGACTCTCGCTCATCCACCCCTGGGAGGTCGAGCCTCCCCTCTTCGTGTGCGTCCACGACAACGTGCACGCCGGCCACGGTCATCTGACCCTGCCGTGCCAGCACTACCTGAGCCGGGCGCCGGCGGGCTCGATCCTCACCAGCCCGGAGGTGCTCCAGGACCTTCGGCGCCTCGTGCAGGGCCGCAGCCCGGTCGGGCTCGTGGCCGGGCAGCCGAGCGCGTCGCCACCGGCTCCGGCGCCCCACCCGGAGCCGGAGCGGGAGCTGCTGTTCCCCACCGCCGACGAGCTGGCACGCATGGCCCTCGGCATCCGCACGGTCCCCGGCCCCCAGCCGGTCAGCCTGCTGGTGCGGGTCACCCACGGAGACCTCCGCGTCGGGGACGGCCCCTGGATCGTCGGCGCCCAGGACGGCACGCCGATCGGCGGGGCCGAGAAGGCGCTGGACCAGCGCCTCGACGGGGCACTGTCGACGCACCGGATCCTGGGGCAGTACCCGGGACCGGCCGGCACCCTCCAGCTGTTCACCGGACCGGACCTGGAGGGTGCGGCCGCGGCGGTGATCGGCCTGGGGGCCCCGGGCGAGGTGACGCCGGGCCAGCTGACCACCGGCGTCACCCAGGCCGTGCTGCGACTCGCCGCGGCCAACGTGCACGTCGGGCCGGTCGCCCGGCAGGCGCACCTGCAGGAGCACCGCGGCTTCGAGATCTCGTGCGTGCTCGCCGGGACGGTGGGATCGGGCGCACTCCCCATCGAGACGGCCGTCAACGCCGTCATCACCGGCGTACGCCGCGCCAACCGCAAGCTGCGTGACCTGCAGCAGACCCCCGACGACAACCGGCCCGACGCCTGGGCCAGCCCGCCGGTGGTGGGCTCCCTGCAGCTCATCGAGCTCTACGAGGACCGTGCCGTCCTGGCGCTCCAGGCCGCGACCAACCTCGCCCAGAGCGACGGGAGCACCGACGAGGACGTCCTCCAGGTGGTCACCGCGCTCCAGGTCGGCGTGGGCGGCCGGAAGGGGAGCACCGCGGGCTACCTCGACGACCGGTGGCGCACCATCAAGGTGACCGCGTCGGCGTCCGCGACCCTGCTCGAGCCGGGCGAGGCGCCACCGCAGCCGCCGGCGGCCGACGACGACCTCGTGCAGCTGACGTTCACGGAGGTGGGTCGCAGCGCGGGCGCGGAGACCACGGTGACCTCCGCGCAGCGACGGGTCATCGACCAGGTCATCAGGACCTCCATCCAGGGCGACATCGAGCCGGCGCGGCAGACGCACAACACGTTGTACGAGCTCCTCGTGCCGCTCCACATGAAGGGCCAGGGACGACCCAGCGACAACATCATGTTCATCCTCGACGCGCACGCCGCGAGCCTGCCCCTCGAGATGCTCGCCACCCGGTCGTACGACGACACGATCGTCCCCCTCGCCGCCGAGGTCGGCATCATCCGCCGGCTGGAGACGAGCACGTTCAGGCAGTGGGTCCGGCCCGCCTCGGGCAGTCGCGCCCTGGTCATCGGCGACCCGCGGGCTCGCGGCTGGCCCCCGCTGCCCGGCGCCCGGCTGGAGGCCAACCGCGTCGCCGCGTCGCTCGAGGCGCACGGCTACGAGGTCGAGCGGCAGATCTCGGCGTCCGACGACGACGACTCGGTCTGCACCACGAGCATCCTGGACGCCCTGTTCGCCCACGACTACCGGATCATCCACCTCGCAGCGCACGGCGACACCACGGGACGGCCCGGCGTGATCATCGGGGAGCACGACCGCCTCACGGCGCTCGAGATCCAGCAGCTGCAGACGACGCCGGACCTGGTGTTCCTCAACTGCTGCCACCTCGCCACAGCCCTGGCCCCGATGGCGCCCGGGCAGCCTGCCCTCCCGTGGGAGCGCCGGGACTGGCGTCCCGACCGCTTCGCCGCCGGCATCTCCCGCCAGCTCATCGACAACGGGGTGCGGGCGGTCGTGGCAGCCGGGTGGGCGGTGGCGGACGACGCGGCCGCCACGTTCGCCGGCACCTTCTACGACGAGTTCCTCTCGGGTCGGGACCTGGGACCCGCCACCCTGACCGCTCGCAAGGTCGTGCTCAAGGAGCACAGGAACACCTCGACCTGGGGCGCCTACCAGGTCTACGGCCCTCCAGCGATGAAGATCCAGGGCCTGCCGCCGGCGACCCGCGAGCTCGACCTCACCAACCCCAAGGCCGTGCGGGAGTGGCTCGACTCGCTCGCCCGGCAGTCCTCCCGGCTCCCGGCCGACCCCGACCTGCGGGCCAGGGCCGTCAAGCGGATCACCGCCGACCTCGAGGCGGCGCTCAGCGGCGCGCCCCAGGCCTGGATCGACGGCGAGGTCCAGCAGACCGTGGGCGAGGTCTGGCGCAACCTCGGCTCGTACGCGCGGGCGATCTCCTCCTTCCAGGACGCCCTCGAGACCTGGAGCTCGGTGGCCGCGCTCAACGTCGTCGACCAGCTGGTCTCGGCGTACGTCCGGCTCGGCGCGGAGCACGCCCGCAAGTCGCAGAAGACCGCTGCCGAGCGGAGCTTCGCCAAGGCGGAGCGGGTCATCCGCACCATGAACGGGCTGGGACGCCCCGTACGTGACGACGAGGCGGTCACCCAGGCTCCGGAGCGCCTCAAGCTGACGGCGAACTTCGAGCTGCACCGCCTCTGGATCGACCCGGAGGACCCCGCGGCGCTCGCGCGCGCACACCTCGCGTTCGAGCGGGCCACCACGGCGTACGAGCGGGCGCGACGCCAGGACCGCTACTGCAGGCTCGGCGAGGTCACCCTGCGGTGGCTCCGCCAGCAACGGGACGGCACGGTCGCCGGCACCACCGAGCAGGACCTCGACACGGTGACCGAGCTGCTGCGGAACGCGCGGAGGGAGCGCTGGTCCCCGAAGCCGTTCGCCCAGCTCGCGGCGGCGGACTGCCTCCTGGTCGACGCCCTGCTGAGGACCCCGGTGGGCAGGCAGCCGACCGCCAAGGAGCTGGCGGCCTTCACCTCCGGCGTCTTCGACCTGACCGACGCCTACCGCGACGCGTTCCGCAAGGGCGTCAGCGAGCGCGAGCGGGCATCGGTCACGGACTACCTCGAGCTGCTCCAGCGGCTGCTGCCTCCCGGCCACCTGGCCCGGGAGCAGCTGCTGGTCGTCGTCACGGACGAGCTGCGATGAGGCGCGTCACGACCGGGGTGGGGTGAGGACGGCATGGCGGTGTTCGCGGACGGCAGGATCGAGGCGTACGTCGGCCCGACCGAGCTCGGGGCCGCCGACGACCTCGAGGCGGTGATCACCGACTTCGTCGCCGGCGCCCGGTCCACCCTCAGCGTGGCCGTGCAGGAGCTCGACAGCCCGGCCATCGCCCAGGCCCTCGTCGACGCGAGCTGGCGCGGCGTACGGGTCGAGCTGTTCCTCGAGCAGGACTACCTGCGCTCCCCCCTCGTCGGCGACCCCCCGAAGGCACCGGTCCCGCGACCGGGCGAGACCGCCGCCGAGGCGCTGCACCGCGTGCAGTGGCTGGAGGACGACACCGAGCTCGCGGAGAACCGCCGGATCCTCGCCGCGCTGCTGCGCTCCGACGTGCAGGTGCGCGGCGACTACAACCCGCGGATCTTCCACCAGAAGTTCGTGCTGCGCGACTACGACGGCCGCGCCCGGCCGACCTCGGCCCTGCTGTCGGGGTCGGCGAACTTCACCCTGACCGACACCCACCGCAACCTCAACCACGTCTTCGTCTTCCGCAGTGCCTTCGTGTGCCGCCAGTACCTCTCCGAGGTGGAGCAGCTGCGGGCCGGCTCGTTCGGCCGCGGGCTGCACGGGGACGTGCCGAAGGTCTACGACCTGGCCGGCGTCCCGGTGAAGGTGCTCTTCGCTCCCGACCACACGCCGGAGCTCGAGATCGTCAAGCAGATGCTCAAGGGGACCGAGGAGATCGTCTTCGCGATCTTCACCTTCGCCGGCTCCTCGGGGATCGACGACGCGATGCTCGCCCTGGCCCGCGGCGGCATGAAGGTGCGCGGCGTCGTGGACCGGACCCAGGCCGCCCACGCCTGGGCCGCTCCCGCGTGGCTGGTCCACGACAACATCGAGCTGTTCGTGCCGCGTCGCTCCGGCGTCTTCTCGAGCCTGCGCAAGCTGCACCACAAGCTGATGGTCATCGACGAGCAGGTCGTCGTCGCCGGCAGCTTCAACTACACCGCGCCCGCCAACGAGTTCAACGACGAGAACATCTTCGTCATCGGCTCGGTCCACGCCGAGGTCGAGGGCATCGAGGTCGCCGAGCAGCCGTGCCGGGTGGTCGCCCGCCACCTCAAGGCCGAGGTCGAGCGCATCATCGCCAACAGCGAGCCGTGGACCCCCGGCTGAGGGCCCGCCGGACGACGCTGCGGCCCGACCGGCCTCAGCCCTTCGTCGAGCCCAGGGTGAGGCCGGAGACGAACTGCTTCTGCAGGGCGAAGAACACCACGAGCACGGGCAGCGCGACGATGATCGAGCCGGCCGCGACGAGGTTGGTGTCGGTGAAGAACTGGCCGCGCAGGTTGTTGAGCGCCGAGGTGACGGGCAGCTTGTTGCCCTGCTGGATCAGCACCGTCGCCCAGAAGAACTCGTTGTAGATCCACGTCACCTGCAGCGTCGCGAGCGCGGCCAGCGCCGGGCGTACGAGCGGCATCGTCAGCTGCCAGTACTGGCGCCACACGCTCGCGCCGTCGAGCTCGGCGGACTCGTAGATCTCGTAGGGCAGCGTCTTCATGTAGTTGCTCAGCACGAAGGTGCAGAACCCCATCTGGAACGCGGTGTTGACCAGGATCAACGCCCAGAAGCTGTTGAGCATCGAGCCGGAGTCGCTCATGAACAGCGGGAGCGGGATCTCCCGGAACATCCGGAAGACCGGGATCAGCAACGCCTGCGGCGGGAGCAGGTTGGCGGCGAGGAAGACGCCGAGCATCGTCAGGTTGAACCGGAAGCTGAACCGGGCGAGGACGAACGCCACCATCGAGGACAGCCACAGGGTGAGCAGCACGGCCGGGACGGTGATGAGCAGCGAGTTCTTCATGTGCAGCCCGAAGTTGCCCCGCGACCACGCCTCCTCGTAGTTGGACGTGGTCCACCCGCCGAACGACAGGTAGCCGTTGGCCTGGGTGTACTCGTACTCGCGGAAGGAGTTCACCAGCGCCCACAGCAGCGGGAAGAGCCACGCCAGGGCGAGCAGGGCGACGATCACCGTGACGACCACCCCGCGAGGCTTGCTCATGACGCCGCCCTCGACGCGCTTGGGCGGCGTGGCCCGCACTGCCTCGTCCGGCGGGGTCGGGCCCGTCGATGCCGGGAGTGCCTGGGTGCTCATCCTCGACGCTCCTCACGGAAGACGTTGCGCAGGTAGACGGTGATGAAGATCGACGAGATCAGCATCATGATCACGGCGAGCGCCGACCCGAAGCCGTACCTGGTCGCCTCGCCGATGACGTTCTGGGCGACCAGGGCGCCGATCAGCTCGAGGCCGTTGCGGCCCTTGTTGACGACCCAGACGAGGTCGAAGGCGCGCAGCGACTCGATCACGACGATGACGATGACGATCATGTTGATCGGGCGCATCACCGGGAAGATCACGTGGAAGAACGTCTTCACCTCGCTGGCGCCGTCGACCGCCGCGGCCTCGCGGAGACTGGCGTCGACGCCCTTCAGCCCGGCCAGGTAGATCAGCATGATGTAGCCGGTGTGGCGCCACGCCGTGGCGACCAGCACCGCCCACAGGTTGATGTCGGGGTCGCCGTACCAGTCCACCTGCGAGCCGAAGACGTCGTTGATCAGGCCCTGGTCGCGGGAGTAGAAGAGCTGCCAGATGAAGCCGATGAGGGCCAGCGACAGCACGACCGGCATGTAGAACGCGGTCTGGTAGATCCGGCTGCCGCGCATCTCGCGGTCGAGCAGCACCGCGAGGAACATCCCGAACAGGGTGGGCAGGAAGAACAGGAACGCCAGCCAGATGAGGTTGTGCTGGATCGCCGGCCAGAACGCGGGGTAGATCGTGACGATGTCGCGGTAGTTCTGGAAGCCGACCCACTCGATCGTGTCGAGGTCGCCGAAGCCGTTCCACTTGCCGAACGACAGCACCACCGACAGCAGCGCCGGGAGCCACACCAGCCCGAGCACGAGCAGCAACGGGATGGTCACCATCGTGACGACGGTGAAGCGGTCGCGCCCGGGCAGCTTCTTCTCCCGGCCCTGCGGCGGCGCCTCGGCCGTCTCCCCGGGCTTCGTGGCTCGCGGCGCCTCGTCGATGTGTGCCATGGCTCAGCCGAAGATCGAGTCGGCCTGCTCCTGGATGCTGGCCGTGACCCCGTCGATGTCGTCGGGGTTCTTCAGGAACTCCTGGATCGACGGGATCATCACCGTGTTCGCGAAGTCCGCGTTGGTGTCGCGGTCCATGAACTGGGCGATGTTGGCGGCGGCACCGACGACCTCGGCGGACTTCTTCTGCAGGTCGCTGTAGGTCGAGGTGCTGGCGCCGGAGTTGGCCGCGATGAACGGAGCGTCGGCGGCGCTGTTGCCGGCGTCGGCGGCGGCGGCGCTGCCGAGCCACTTGGCCATCGCCTTGCCGGCGTCCTGGTTCTGCCCGGCCGCCGCGACGCAGAAGCCGTCGATCGGGGCGTCGAGGGCGTCGGAGCCGATGGCCGGGTCGAGCTCGGGGAAGGTGAAGAAGTCGAGGTCGTCGCCGTTCTCGCCAAGGGCGTCCACGACGAAGGTGCCGAGCAGGTACATGCCGCACTCGCCCTTGCCCATCGCGGTCGCGGCCTCCTGCCACGTACGGCCGAGCGGGTCGGCCTGGTGGTAGGGCAGCAGCTTGCGCCACGTGTCGAACACGAGCTTGACCTCGTCGCCGTCCCAGGCCTCCTCGCCCGCCATCAGGCTCATGTGGAAGTCGAAGCCGTTGAGGCGCATGTTGAGGATGTCGAAGGTGCCCATCGCGGGCCAGCCGTCCTTGTCGCCGAACGCGAACGGGGTGACGCCCTTGCCCTGCATGTCGTCCATGAGGGCCATGAAGTCGTCGTTGGTCTCCGGCGGCGCCCAGCCGTTCTTCTCGAAGACGGACTTCCGGTAGAAGACCGCCCACGGGTAGTAGCTGATCGGCACGAAGTACTGCTTGCCGTCGGGGGCGGTGGCGGCCTGCTTGAACGAGTCGTTGAGGCCGTCGATGGGCCACTGGTCGCTCAGGTCGGTGATCAGCCCGTTCTCCGCGAACTGCGCCATCCGGAAGCCGGCGAACCACGTGAAGACGTCGTCGGGCGTGCCCTGGAGGTAGGTGTTGATGCTCTCCTGGAAGGTGTTGTGGTCCACCGCGTTGAGCGCCACCTCGGTGCCGCTCTCCTCGGCGTAGGCGTCGGCGATCGCCTTGAGGCGGTCGTAGGCGGGCCCCGAGCCGGACGCCTCGTTGATGCCGAACTTCACGGTGGCGCCCTCGCCGGTGGCCGGGCCCCCCGAGTCGCCGCCGCAGGCGGCGAGGGCGCTGGCGCCGCCCACGGCGAGGCCGCTGAGCGCGAGGCCGCGGAGGACGGACCGACGCGAGGCGGCCATGGTGGTGAGCGCGGAGCGGGGGATCGCGCTGGAGCGGGGCAGTGACACGGGGGCCTCCTGGACGAGCCGGACTGAGCAAACGGGGACAAAACCGAACAGAGATGGACAGCATGTGACGACTGACACAGACCCGTCAACCCTTTCGGGTGTCGTTTTCGCACCAGATCAAACATTTCCAAACCGTTTTCCCCCACAAAGCGTTGACTTCGGCCTGTGAGGGTCGACACAGTGGTCGCATGCCGACATCCCTGCCCGCGCTGGCCTTCGGAGGCGACTACAACCCCGAGCAGTGGCCCGCCGCAGCCCACGTGGAGGACCGCGAGCTGATGGGCGAGGCGGGCGTCGACCTGGTCACGCTCGCCGTCTTCTCCTGGGCCTGGCTCCAGCCGGGGCCCGACCAGTGGGAGTTCGGCTGGCTCGACCGGCAGATGGACGACCTGCACGCCGCAGGGGTCAGGGTCGACCTCGCCACCGCGACCGCATCGCCGCCGCCGTGGCTGACCCACCGGCACCCCGAGATGCTCCCGGTCACCGCGGACGGGCGCACCCTCTGGCCCGGCGGGCGGCAGTCGTTCTGCCCGAGCTCGCCGGTCTACCGCGAGCACGCGCTCGAGCTGTGCACCCGCATGGCCGAGCGCTACCACGACCACCCGGCCCTGGCGCTGTGGCACGTGTCCAACGAGCTGGGCTGCCACAACGCGCGCTGCTACTGCGACACCAGCGCGGCCGCCTTCCGGACCTGGCTCCGCGACCGCTACGACGACGACGTCGCCCGGCTCAACGACGCCTGGGGCACCGCCTTCTGGTCCCAGCGCTACGACGACTTCGAGCAGGTGCTGCCGCCGCGCTCGGCACCGACGCACGCCAACCCGACCCAGCAGCTCGACTTCGCCCGCTTCTCCTCCGACCAGCTGCTCGACAACTTCGTCGTGGAGCGCGACGTCCTGCACCGCCTCTCCCCCGGCGTCCCGGTCACCACCAACTTCATGGTGATGCGCCAGACGCCGCAGATGGACTACCTGCGCTGGGGCCGCGAGCTCGACGTGGTGTCCAACGACCACTACCTCATCGCCGCCGAGGACGACGGGCACCGTGAGCTCGCCTTCAGCGCCGACCTGACCCGCGGCACCGCCGACGGTCGCCCCTGGCTGCTGATGGAGCACAGCACCAGCGCCGTCAACTGGCAGCCGCGCAACCGGGCCAAGCGGCCCGGCGAGATGATCCGCAACAGCCTGTCCCACGTGGCGCACGGCACCGACGCGGTGCTGTTCTTCCAGTGGCGCGCGTCGCGCGCCGGCGCGGAGAAGTTCCACTCCGGCCTGCTGCCCCACGCCGGCACCGACACCCGCCAGTGGCGCGAGGTGGTGGAGCTGTCGCGGCTCCTGGACGCCGTCGAGGAGGTCTCGGGCAGCACGGCGCGCAACGACGCGGCGATCCTGTTCGACTACGAGGCGTGGTGGGGGTGCGAGCTCGACTCCCACCCGAGCATCGACGTGCGCTACCGGGACCGGGCCGAGGACCTGCACCGCTCCCTGTCGGCCCGGGGCGTGGGCGTCGACGTGGTCCACCCCAGCGCCGACCTCTCCGCCTACCGGCTCGTCGTGGTCCCCACGCTCTACCTCGTCAGCGACGCCACCGTGGCCGCGCTGACGGCTGCCGCCGAGGCCGGCGCCACGGTGGTGATCACCTACTTCAGCGGCATCGTCGACGAGAACGACCACATCCGCCTCGGCGGCTACCCGGGTGCCTTCCGCGACCTGCTCGGCGTACGGACGACCGAGCTCCTGCCCCTGCTAGCGGGCGAGACGGTGCGCGTCGACGGCCTCGGGAGCGGCGCCGTCACCGCCGACACCTGGGCCGAGGACCTCGAGCTCACCGGCGCCGAGGCCGTCGCGACGTACGCCGACGGGCCCGCCGCGGGCCTGCCCGCGGTGACGCGGCGCGAGGTCGGCTCCGGGGTCGCGTGGTACGTCGCGACGCGGCTCGACCGCGGCGGCACCGACCGACTCGTCGACCGGCTGGTGGCCGAGACCGGCATCGAGACCCTGCCCGGCGCCGCGGACCTGGTCGAGGTCACCAGGCGGGTGGGCGCCGACGCGAGCTGGCTGTTCGTGATCAACCACGGCGACGCCCCCGCCGCGGTCGACGTGCACGGCACCGACCTGGTCGCCGGACGCGAGGTCGCCGGCGACCTGGAGGTGCCGGCCGGCGGGGTGGCCGTCGTCCGCGAGGTGGTCCGCGAGGTGGTCCGCGAGGCCGTCCGCGACACCTCGGTGCCGGGCGGGAGGAGCTGATGCTCGCCGCGCAGCGCCGGAGCCGGATCCTGGCCGAGCTGAGCCGCGACGGGACGGTGCGCGTCACCGACCTCGTCGAGCTGCTCGGCGTCTCCGACATGACCGTGCGCCGTGACCTCGTCGCCCTGCACCGCGACGGGCTGCTGGAGAAGGTCCACGGCGGCGCACTGGCCGTGGCCGAGCCGTCGTCGTCGGAGCCGGGCTTCGCCGCCAAGTCCGTGCAGCGTCGACGCGAGAAGGAGGCGATCGCCCGCGCGGCCGCCGACATGGTGCACACCGGGATGGCCATCGCCGTCTCGGCCGGCACCACCACCCACGCGCTGACCGAGCACATCGCCCGCATCCCCAACCTCACGGTCGTGACCAACTCCGTGTGGGTCGCCGACGTCCTGCACCGCACCGGGGACGCCACCACGTCGGTGCTGCTGACCGGCGGCCTGCGCACCCCGTCCGACGCGCTCGTCGGACCGGTCGCGGTGTCGTCGCTGCGCAGCCTCCACGTCGACGCGTTCTTCATGGGGGTGCACGGCATGGACGTCAGGGCCGGTTTCAGCACGCCCAACCTGCTCGAGTCGGAGACCAACCGGGCGATGATCGAGCGCTCGCGGCGCCTGATCGTGTGCGCCGACTCCAGCAAGTGGGGCGTCGTGGGCCTCAGCAGCATGGCCGCCCTGTCCGAGGCGGCGGTGCTGGTCACCGACTCCGGGCTCTCCGCCCACGCCAGCGGCGCGCTGGCCGACCACGTCGGCGAGCTGGTCGTGGTCGACCCGGTCGACGACGACGAGGACGAGCTCGACCTGGCGGACGACGCATGAGCGCTCCTGCCCACGCCCCGGTCCACCTCACCCGTGCCGGCGTCAGCCTCGTGCTCGGCCGCGACGACCACGGCATCCCGGTCGTCCTGCACTGGGGTGCCGCGCTCGGCGAGCTCGACGCCGCCGGCCTGGCCGCCCTGGCGACAGCACGTCGGCCCGGGGCCGCGCGCTCGGCGTACGACGGCCCGCGCAGCACCGGTCTCGTCCCCGACGGCACCCGCGGCTACTCCGGCACCCCCGCCCTGGCGGGGCACCGGGTCGGCGGCAGCGCCACCGCGGCGGCGCCGAGCCTGGTCGACTGGGACGTGAGGGCCGACGACGCGAACCTCACCTGCAGCTCCACCGACGACGAGGCCGGGTGGGCCGTCCGGGTCGTGCTGTCCCTCGACGAGGCCGGCCTGCTGCACGCGCGGACGTCGGTGACCAACACGGCCGACGGCGCCCTCCACCTCGCCTCGGTCCTCACCGCGCTGCCGGTGGGCGCGCACGCGACGGAGCTGCTCGACCTGACGGGGCGCTGGTGCAAGGAGCGCACCCCGCAGCGGCACCCGTGGGTGCAGGGCACCCACCGCCGCGACGCCCGCCACGGGCGTACGGGTCACGACGCCACCCTGGTCATGGTCGCCGGCACCCCCGGGTTCGACTTCGGCGCAGGCGAGCTCTGGGCGGTGCACACCGCGTGGAGCGGCAACCACACCCACTACGCCGAGCGCACGCCCGAGGGGGAGGTCCTCCTCGGCGGCGGCGAGCTGCTCGCGCCCGGCGAGGTCGTGCTCGCCCGCGGCGAGACCTACGAGTCTCCCTGGCTGCTCGGCTCGTTCTCCCCTGCGGGGCTGGACCCGATGAGCCACCGCTTCCACGCCCACCTGCGGTCGGTGACGCCCCGGGCGCGCACCGAGCGGCCGGTCATCGCGAACTCGTGGGAGGCGGTCTACTTCGACCACTCGCTCGAGCGGATCGCCGAGCTCGCCGACGTCGCGGCCGCGGTCGCCGTCGAGCGCTTCGTCCTCGACGACGGCTGGTTCCTCGGCCGGCGCGACGACACGGCCGGGCTGGGCGACTGGACGGTCGACCCGGAGGTGTGGCCCCAGGGCCTGGGCCCGCTGGTCGACCACGTGCGCGGGCGCGGGATGGAGTTCGGGCTGTGGGTCGAGCCCGAGATGGTCAACCTCGACTCCGAGACGGCCCGCACCCACCCCGAGCGCGTGCTGCGCGGCCGCGCGGCCGCGCCGCCCGAGTGGCGCCAGCAGCAGGTCCTCGACCTGCAGGACGAGGGAGCGTACGCCGACCTGCGCGCCGCGCTCCTCGCGCTGCTCGACGAGCTGGACGTCGCCTACCTCAAGTGGGACCACAACCGCGACCTCACCGACGCCACCCACGACGGGCGCCCGGCCGTCCACGGCCAGACCCTCGCTGCGTACCGGCTGCTCGACGAGCTGCGCGAGGCCCACCCCGCCCTGGAGATCGAGTCGTGCTCCTCGGGCGGCGCGCGCGTCGACGCGGAGGTGCTGGCCCGCACCGACCGGATCTGGCCCAGCGACACCATCGATTCGCTCGAACGACAGCACCTCCAGCGGTGGACCTCGCTGCTGGTGCCGCCGGAGCTGATGGGCTCGCACGTCGGCGGACCGACGTCCCACACGACCGGGCGCACCCACACCCTGCGCTACCGCGCCGCCACCGCCCTGCTCCACTGGTTCGGCATCGAGTGGGACATGTCCCGCCTGGACGAGGGCGAGCTCGCCGAGCTGCGGTCGTGGATCGAGCTGCACAAGCGCGTGCGCCCGCTGATCGGCAGCGGCACCTTGGTCCACCCCGACCACCCGGACCCGGCGCTGCTCGTCACCGGCGTCGTCGGCGCGGACCGCTCGGAGGCGTGGTACGTCGTCGCGACGGTGGCCGCGACCGCGACCCAGCACCCCGCACCGCTGCGCCTGACCGGCCTGGACCCGGACCGCCGCTACCGGGTCACCGAGGAGATGCCCCGCGGACCCGGCGGCGCCGACCTCACCGGCGCCTGGTCCGCCCACGGCACGGAGCTCACCGGCCGGGTGCTCGCCACGGCCGGCATCGCGCTGCCCGTCCTCGACCCGGAGGAGGCGCGGGTGCTGCGGCTGGTGGCCGTGGGCTGAGGTCGGTTCTGGGGCGGGCCTGCTCCCGCCAACTCACCGGTTGGCGACGGGGAGCACGGGCCTACCCTGAGGACATGGACGCACACGCGTGGGACGAGCGGTACGCCGCCAGCGACCTGGTCTGGTCGCGCGAGCCCAACCAGTTCGTGGCCGCCGAGCTCGCCGACCTGCCTCCGGGGCGGGCCGTCGACCTCGCCGCGGGCGAGGGACGCAACGCCATCTGGCTCGCCTCGCGCGGCTGGTCGGCCACGGCCGTGGACTTCTCGCAGGTCGCGCTCGACAAGGGCGCGCGGGTCGCGGGCGACCTCGACGTCACGTGGGTCTGCGCCGACGTGACGACGTGGCAGCCGTCGGATCCGGTCGACCTCGTGGTGGTCGCCTACCTCCAGCTGCCGGTCGCCGACCGGAGGCGGGCGGTGCGGAGCGCGGTCGGGATGCTGCGCCCGGGCGGCACCCTGCTGCTCGTCGCGCACGACTCGACCAACCTG
Organism: Nocardioides ganghwensis; assembly: GCF_014779655.1. GTDB lineage: Bacteria > Actinomycetota > Actinomycetes > Propionibacteriales > Nocardioidaceae > Nocardioides > Nocardioides ganghwensis. Next base: position 295,192 of record NZ_JACXYX010000001.1, on the reverse strand, counting down.
GCCGAGGGCACCGGGGGCCCGCAGGACCCGTCCGTGCTGATGACCGCCGAGGACGTCCTCGGCGATCTCGAGGGGATCGACGTCGAGGTGCTGCGCGCCGAGCGCGTCGCCCGGGAGGTCGCGACCGAGGACCCGCACGGCGGTGAGCAGCGGCGTACGGCCTGGGACTGCCTGGTGCGGCTGGTTCGGGCGGACCGGGCCGGTGCGGCTCAGCGCTCGTCGGTGGTGGTGGACGAGCCCGAGGTGTCCGTCTCATCGGTGCGCCGGACCGGCTCGTCGCCGTAGACGCCGGCGTCCTTGGCCGCCTGGGCCTTGCGCAGCTGCTTGACCAGGCTGAACGCGATCACGACCACCGCGAGGATCATGAAGATCCAGATCGCGAAGCCCAGCGGCCCGGCCTTCACCTGGGTGGGCTCGGGAGTCGGGTCTTGGACCAGGACGATCAGCAGGTCGAGCATGCCTCCATCATCCCACTCCCCCGTCAGGGCGCGGGCGTCGGGATCCCGGCGAACAGGTCGTCCTCGGGCAGGTCGCGCCCGACCGTCGACTCGACGAGCTCGTAGTCCTCGGTCGGCCACACCTTCTGCTGGATCTCGCGCGGGATGGCGAACCACATGCCGTCGGGGTCGATCTGCGTGGCGTGGGCGAGCAGGGCCTGGTCGCGGACCCCGAAGAAGTCACCGCACGGCACCCGGGTCGTGATGCGCTCGTCCCACTCGGGCTCGCGCTCCCAGTTCTTCAGCCGCTCCTCGTAGGGCGACTCCAGGTCGTGGGCCAGCATCGCCTCGTGGAGGGCATGGGTCTTCGCCCAGCTCCAGCCGTGGTGGTAGTAGAGCTTCATCGGCTGCCACGGCTCCCCCGCGTCGGGGAAGCGCTCCGGGTCGCCCGCGGCGGCGTACGCGGCCACGGAGACCTCGTGGCAGCGGATGTGGTCGGGGTGCGGGTAGCCCCCGCGCTCGTCGTAGGTCGTCATCACGTGCGGGCGGAAGTCGCGGATCAGCCGCACGAGGCGCTCGGTCGCCTCCTCCAGCGGCACGAGCGCGAAGCAACCCTCCGGCAGCGGCGGCAGCGGGTCGCCCTCCGGCCAGCCGGAGTCGACGAAGCCGAGCCAGTCCTGTCGCACCCCCAGGATGTCGCGGGCGCGGTGCATCTCCTCGCGACGGATCTCCGAGATGTTCTCCCAGACCTCGGGGCGGTCCATCTTGGCGTTGAGGACCGAGCCGCGCTCGCCGCCGGTGCAGGTGACGACGTGGACGTCGACGCCCTCCGAGACGTACTTGGCGGTCGACGCCGCTCCCTTGCTCGACTCGTCGTCGGGGTGGGCGTGCACGTGCATCAGGCGGAGCCCGGCGCGGGGCTTGTCGGTGCGCCGGTCTGCGGAGGGCTGGGGCATGGTCTTCAGTCTAGGAGGGGCCACTTACGCTTGACGCGTGACCACCGACCCTTCGACAGGCGCAGGACAGCGCCTCGCCGACCGCTACGGTGCGCCGTCGCGCTGGCAGCGCCCGGTGGTGATCGGCCTCGCCGCCCTCCTCGCCGTCGTCGGCCTCACCTGGCTGGCGTGGACCGCGTGGTTCCACAGCACGCCGGAGGTGTCGTCGGAGGTCATCACCTACGAGGTGACCAGCGACTACGAGATCCGCGCCCGCGTCGACGTACGCCTCGAGGACGGCGTGCGGGACGCCAGCTGCCGGGTGCGGGCCCTGTCGGAGGACAAGTCGGCCGTCGGCGAGCTCGAGTTCACCCCTGTCGCCGGCACCAACGAGGTGGTCGTCCGCACCGAGCGGCGCGCGACCACCGTCGAGAAGCTCGGCTGCACCGCGGAGGGCCAGCCGCGTCCGCGCTGAGTCGTCCACCTGCGCTTTTGCCCGGGTCTTGCTAACCTGAACGTTCTGCCCGTCCGGGTGCGCTGGCCGACGTCCGTCGCCGCGCCGACTCCGATCGGACGGAAGACATCAATCGACCCGATGCGGGTGCGCTGAGGCACACCCGCATCCCAGCACCACGTGAGCAGGAGTAGTGACATGACCGACCAGGGCACCATCTGGCTGACCCAGGAGGCCTACGACAAGCTGCGGGCCGAGCTCGACGACCTCAAGGGCCCCAAGCGGCAGGAGATCATCGAGAAGATCGCCGCCGCGCGCGACGAGGGCGACCTCAAGGAGAACAGCGGCTACCACGCGGCCAAGGACGACCAGGGCAAGCAGGAGGCCCGGATCCGGCAGCTCGAGGACATGCTGCGTCGCGCCGAGGTGGGCGAGACGCCGCCCGACGACGGCGTCGTCGAGCCCGGCATGGTCGTGACGGTCGACTTCGGCGGCGGCGACGAGGAGAAGTTCCTCCTCGGCGCCCGCGAGAACCTCTCCGACGGCGACACCCTCGACGTCTACTCGCCCGAGTCGGCGATGGGCGCCGCGATCAACGGCAAGTCCAAGGGCGACAAGGTCACCTACACCGCGCCCAACGGCAAGGAGCTGAGCGTCACGATCGTCGACGCGGAGCCCTACAAGGCCTGAGCGCTCTCGCGCGCGACCGCCGCCTCGGAGCGGTGAGTGAGACAGGTTCTGCGACCGCAGGACCTGCGCCACTCACCGCTCAGTCGTTGACCCGGTAGCCCCGCTCGCGCAGCCGCTCCATCAGGTGCTCGGCGTGCGCCTCGCCCCGGGTCTCGAGCTGGATGCGCACCTCGACCTCGTTGAGCGTCAGCGACGGCGAGATCCGCTCGTGGGCGACCTCGAGGACGTTGGCGCCCTCGGCGCCGATCTCCGACAGCAGCGACGCGAGCCCGCCGGGGAGGTCGGGGATGCACACGCGCAGGTAGAGGTAGCGCCCGGCGGCGGCGAGGCCGTGCCGGATGACCTTGCTCAGCAGGAGCGGGTCGATGTTGCCGCCGGACAGCACCGCGACGACCGGGGTCTCGAAGCCGGTGGGGTTGTCGAGCAGCGCCGCCACCGCAGCGGCGCCCGCGGGCTCCACGACCTGCTTGGCCCGCTCGATCAGCGCCAGCAGCGCCCGCGAGAGCGACTCCTCGGAGACGGTGATGATCTCGTCCACGTGGTCGCGCACCGCGGCGAAGGTGATGTCGCCCGGGCGCCCGACCGCGATGCCGTCGGCCATCGTGCTCATCGACTCCAGCGGCACGGGGTGCCCCGCCGCGAGCGACCCGGGGTACGCCGCCGCGCCCTCGGCCTGCACGCCCACCACGCGTACGTCGGGGCGCAGCGCCTTGATCGCGATCGCCACCCCGGCCAGCAGCCCGCCGCCGCCCGTCGGCACCAGCACCGTGCGTACGTCGGGCGACTGCTCGAGGACCTCGAGGCCCAGCGTCCCCTGGCCGGCCACGATGTCGACGTGGTCGAAGGGGTGGATCAGGACAGCACCGGTCTGCTCGGAGAACTCGCGCGCCGCGGCGAGCGAGTCCTCGAGGTAGCGACCGTGGAAGACGACGTCCGCGCCGTAGCCCCGGGTGGCCTTCTCCTTGGGGATCGGCGCCCCCTCTGGCATGAAGACGGTGGAGGAGATGCCGAGGGTCGCGGCGGCGAGGGCCACTCCCTGGGCGTGGTTGCCGGCCGAGGCCGCGACGACGCCCTTGGCCCGCTCCTCGGCGGAGAGCCGGGCGATGCGGACGTAGGCGCCGCGGGACTTGAAGGAGCCCGTGCGCTGGAGGTTCTCGCACTTCAGCGACACCGGGCCGCCCACCAGCGCGGAGAGCCAGCGCGACTCCTCCATGGGCGTGGTCACGGTGACGCCCTCGAGCATCTCGCGCGCGGCCAGGATGTCGGCCAGGGTGCATTCGTCGGTCATGACGGGTCCTTGTCGTCGTCGTCGGGCGCCTCGGGGCCGGCGAGGGGGCTGTCGTCGTCGGGCAGCAGGTCGGCCTCGGTCGGTGGCGGTCCGATGTCGAGGTCGAGGGCGTCGTCGTGGCCCTCCTCGCCGATGGAGGTGTAGGACGCGAGGTGCTGGGCGACCGCGTTGCCCGCGGCGGCGAGTGGTACGGCGATGAGCGCGCCCGCGATGCCGGCGACGAGGACGCCGCAGCCGATCGCGACGATCACGCCGAGCGGGTGGAGCGAGACGAAGCGGCCCATGAGGAACGGCTGGAGGACGTGGCCCTCGATCTGCTGCACGAGGATGACGCCGCCGAACATCAGCAGCGCTGTCCACGGCCCCTGGTCGACGAGCGCGACGAGGATCGCGACCGAACCCGCGATGGTCGCACCGATCATCGGCACGAAGGCGCCGAGGAAGACGAGCACGCCGATCGCGACGACGAACGGGACGTCGAGGAACCAGGCGACGGCCATGATGCCGACGGCGTCGGCAAGGGCGACGAGGACGGTGGCTCGGACGAACTGGGTCAGCGACACCCACGCCACGCGGCCCGAGGCGTCGGCCCGCTCGCGCGCGGCCCGAGGGGCGAGGCGCACCAGCCACGCCCAGATCCGCTCGCCGTCGGCGAGGAAGAAGTAGGTGGAGAACAGGACGATGAAGAAGCCGGCGACGACGTGGCCCACCGCCGTGCCGACCTCGGTCACCCGGGTGACCATGCCGTCGGTGCCGGTGCTGTCGGAGACGGCGCCCTGCACCTGCTCGAGGTAGGCGTCGAGCTGCGACTCGGAGACGTGGAGCGGCCCGTTGCGCAGCCAGTCGCGGATCTGCTCGAGACCGGTCACCACCGAGTCGGCGAGGTCGCTCGCCCCCTGCGCCACCTGCTGGCCCACGAAGGTGAGCAGCATCGCGACGGTGCCGATCCCGACGACCATCACCACGCCGGTCGACGGGCCGCGGGGCAGCCCGATGCGGCGCAGCGCGTGGACCATCGGGCTGGCGAGCGCGGCGATCAGCAGCGAGATGGCGATCGGGAGCGTGATCACGGCGAAGAAGCGCATCAGCCACAGCACGCCGAGGCCGGCCGCGGCGATCACGACCAGCCGCCACGACCACGCCGCGGCGAGGTCGAGCCCCCACGGCACCTGCGCCCGGGTGAAGTTGGAGGGTCCGGTGGGGACGACCGGCTCGGCGCGGCGCTCCGCGCGCATCTGCGCCCACTGCGCGACGAACCGCTCGGTCAGCCGGTCGTCGTCGTCACCGCGACCGAGCGCCTGGAAGAGACGCCGGCGCCCCGTCTCCTCGTCCGCGGCGACGGCCGAGGACCCGTCGGGCTCGTCGTGCCCGCGAGGGGGCTGCTCGCTCACGTGGTCACGCTACCGATCGTCGACGGGTCCAGGCGGCGTACGAGCCGGTGCGCCGTGACGGGGTGCTCGTCGGCGAGGAGGCCGGCGGCGGCCAGCACGTAGTCGCGGTCCACGACGACGGCGGGGTCGCGCGGCAGCTGCCAGCCGCCCTCGAAGGCGTCACCGGTCGCGGGGGCCAGCACCCGGCGTACGGCGTCGGGCCCGCCGTGGCGCAGCACGCCACCCGAGCCGACCAGCAGGTCGACCTCGCGGAGGTCCTTGCCGCTGCGCTCGACGACGCGCCCCTCGGGGCTCACGACGACCTTCGACCGGCCGGCGTGGCGCTCGAGCGCGAGGCGTACGGCGGCCGCCGCGATGGCGAGGTCGGCATCACGCTCGGCGGTCGGGTCGGAGCAGTCGTCGGGCAGGAGGTCCGGGTTGGTGCGGCGGCGTACGGCGGCGGCGTGCAGGTCGTGTCCTGGGCCCGTCGAAGGGTCGGAGCCCCATGCGGCCTCGACCGTGGAGATCGCCGACCAGCGCATGCCGAGGTCGCCCTCGACGGTGCGCGTGACGGGCGTGGTGGCGACGACCTCGCGGGCGAGCCCGCTGTCCTCCGGGTCGAGCTCGACGACGCTGTGCACGTCGGTGGTGGCGCCGCCGACGTCGACCACCACGACGTCGCCGGCCCCGGGGTGCTCGTCGTCGAGGCCGCGGGCGAGCAGCTCGACGCCGGTGAGCACCACGTCGGGGGTGGCGCCGCGCACCATCTCGGTGAAGCTGCGCCCGTCGGCGTCGGTGCGGCTGCTGAGGTGCTTGCCGCCGATGACGTGGCTGAGGAAGATCTCGCGGATCGCGCGGCGTGCGCTGTCGGGCGCCAGGACGCCGATCTTCGGCACCACGTTGTCGGCGAGGACGTACGGCGTGCGGGACGCCGCCAGGAGGTCGGCGACCAGCGGCTGCGACTCGACGTTGCCGGCCACGACGACGGGCCCGGGCCACGGCACCCGGGACAGGAAGGCGGCGTCCCCCTCGAGCACCTCGGCGTTGCCGCCGTCGGTGCCACCGACGAGCAGGACGACGTCGGGCTCGGCCTCGCGGAGCGCGATGAGCTTGTCGGAGTCGAGGCCCCCGTGCAGCACCAGCACGACCTTGCCGCCGCTCGAGAGCGCGACGCGGCGCCCGGCCTCGGCGGTCACCAGCTCCTCGTTGCCGACCACGGCGATCCGCAGGCCGCCGCCCGCGCTCGAGCAGGCGAGGACGTCGGCGCCGGCTGCGCGGGGGTCCTGCTCGACGAGTGCGGCCACGCAGGCGTCGTACCCGTCGAGCACGTCACCATGCCCGTCCGCGTCGGGCAGCGTCGTCGGGTGGCTGGCGGTGGCGAGGAGGTCGCCGGTCGCGAGGTCCACGAGCGCCGCCTTGGTGAACGTGGAGCCGAAGTCGACGCACACCACGCAGCCGGCCACGGTCCCGGTGCTCACACCACCACCGAGATGCCGGCGGCGACGATCACGACCAGCACCGCGGCCGCCATCAGGTGGACGGTGGTGCCGGCCGGCAGGTCACGGCCCGACCGGATCGCCCGGTCGGCCTGCCGGAAGCGCAGCCAGCCACCGCCCGCGGCGATCACTGCCGACGCCAGGAGGAGCAGGCCGAGCACCTTCTGCGTCACCGACGGCTCGAGCAGGTGGAAGACCGCCAGCGCCGCGGCGACCAGGCCGATCGCGGTGCGTTCGTAGGCGAGGAACGTGCGCTCGTTGGCGAGCGAGAACCGGATGTCCGGCACCTCGGGTGCGTCCACGCCTCAGCCCAGCGCCCGGTCGAGGTCGGCGACGAGGTCGTCGACGCTCTCGATGCCGACGCTGAGGCGGATCAGGTCGGCGGGGACCTCGAGGTCGGTGCCGGCGACGCTGGCGTGCGTCATCCGGCCGGGGTGCTCGATGAGCGACTCGACGCCGCCGAGCGACTCGCCGAGGGTGAAGACCTCGGCCCGCTCGCAGACCGCCAGCGCCTGCTGCTCGCCGCCCGCGACGCGGAAGGAGATCATCCCGCCGAAGCGCTTCATCTGCCGGGCCGCGACCTCGTGGCCGGGGTGGGCCGCGAGCCCGGGGTAGATCACCTCGGCGACCCGCGGGTCACCGTCGAGGAACGCCACGAGGCGCTCGGCGTTGTCGCAGTGGCGGTCCATGCGTACGCCCAGCGTCTTGAGGCCGCGGTGGGTGAGGAACGCGTCGAAGGGGCCGGCGACGGCACCCATGGCGTTCTGGTGGAAGCCGATCCTCTCGGCGAGGTCGAGGTCGCGCACGACGACCGCTCCCCCGACCACGTCGCTGTGCCCGCCGACGTACTTGGTCGTCGAGTGGACCACCACGTCCGCGCCGAGCGTGAGCGGCTGCTGGAGGTAGGGCGAGGCGAAGGTGTTGTCGACGACGAGCAGCGCGCCCGCGTCGTGCGCCACGGTCGCGAGGGCCTCGATGTCGCCGATGGTGAGCATCGGGTTGGTGGGCGTCTCGACCCAGACCAGCTTCGTACGGCCCGGCTCGATCGCCGCGCCCACGGCGTCGGTGTCGGCGACCGGGGCGGGGCTGTGGTCGAGGCCCCAGACCTTGGCGACCTTGTCGAACAGGCGGAAGGTGCCGCCGTAGGCGTCGTCGGGGATGACGACGTGGTCGCCCGGGCCGGTCAGGGCCCGGATGATCGTGTCCTCGGCGGCGAGGCCGGAGGCGAAGGCGAAGCCCCGCTCCCCCTCCTCCACCGCGGCCAGCGCACCCTCGAGGGCCGTACGGGTGGGGTTGGCCGAGCGGCTGTACTCGTAGCCGCCGCGCAGCCCGCCGACGCCGTCCTGCTTGTAGGTGCTGCTGGCGTAGATGGGCGGGTTGACCGCCCCGGTCATCGCGTCGGGCTCGTAGCCGGCGTGGATCGCACGCGTCTCGAACCCCGCCTTGTCGGCACGTTCCTGGGTCACACCGCGAGCGTAGACCCAGCCCGCGGCGCGCCTCGCAGGGAGGACAGCGGAACGGCCGCCACGTATGGGGCGTGACGGCCGTTCTTCCCTGGAGACCGGGGGATCAGTTGGGCGCGAAGATCGCGGTCAGGCTGCTGTCGGAGACTGACGCGCTCGCGGATCCGGCGAACACGTCGCACACCAGGTTCGCGGTGAAGAGCGAGCCCTTGGTGACGGCGAAGCCGCGCGAGGCTCCGATCACCTCGCTCTGGGCGATCGCCGCCCCAGGCATGTTCACGTACTGGTAGGAGTCACCATCCAGCACGGTCCCCGGCGTGACGGAGCAGCGGGCGACCACGTCGCTGGCCGCCGTTGCCCAGATGTATCCGCCGGACGACACGATCACGGTGCCGTTGGCGGGCGGCATGATGCTCACCGAGCGGACGACGGTGTCGGTGGTCGAGAGCGCGAGGGCCTGGTCACCGCCGGCGTGCGCCGCTACGGAGTTCACGAACGGCGCCAGCTTCGAGTCGACCTCGGTCTTGCTGTAGGTCTCGGCCTTGGAGTAGCCCGAGCCTGCCGTCTCGTAGCTGCCCTTGGGCTGGTACTTCGCGTCGCTCTGCTTCTTGGTGTAGTAGCGCTTGTCGGCGAGCGGCTTGAGGTTCTTCTTCCAGATCTTCTTCCAGTTGGTCGCCACCGCGCTGCTCACCTCGGCCCCAGCGGGCGTGACGGCCATGAGCCCGCCCCCGACCAGGACTCCGAGGAGGACGGCGACGAGGACCTGCCGCACCGATCGACGTGAAGACATGACGCGATTCCTTTCAGACGGGAAAGAGCTGTGACCGCTCACGGTGGCCCAGCGCTGACATCGGGTCATCGGTAGTAGTACGACGTCTAGTCCAGTTGAACGTGGAACCGCTTGCCCGACCGGGGAGAATGGGCGCATGTTCGGATTCGGCAAGCCCACGACCCTGCCCTCCGCCGACCAGGCGCTCCCGGGACGCTCGCAGCAGCCGTGGTCGCTGGGCCGTCACGTGGTGCTCGACGCGCCCGTCGTCACAGACGAGGTCCCCGAGGGCCACGAGGTCGCGATCCTCGGTCTCGGCTGCTTCTGGGGCGCGGAGGAGATCTACTGGCAGCTCCCCGGCGTCTGGTCGACCTCGGTCGGCTACGCCGGCGGCAGCACGCCCCACCCGACGTACGAGGAGGTCTGCAGCGGCCACACCGGCCACACCGAGGCCATCCGCGTCGTCTTCGACCCGTCCGTGGTGTCGTACGCCGACCTGCTCAAGAAGTTCTTCGAGATCCACGACCCCACGCAGGGGATGCGTCAGGGCAACGACGTCGGCACGCAGTACCGCTCGGCGATCTACTGGACCACCCCCGAGCAGGAGCAGACGGCCCGCGAGCTGACCAAGGTCTACGGCGACGAGCTCGCCCGCCGCGGGCTCGGCGAGATCACCACCGAGATCCGCCCCGCCAGCGAGACGCCGTACTACTACGCCGAGGACGCCCACCAGCAGTACCTGGCGAAGAACCCGTTCGGCTACCGGTGCCACGCCAACACTGGAGTGGCGTTCCCCGAGACCGCCTGAACCGGCGTCAGGCGCCCGCCCGGCCGCCCTGCTCCATCAGGCCCAGCACGGCGCGTGCCGCCGCGTCGGCCGCACCCACGTCGACGTGCTCCTGCTCGGACTGACCCGACCGCACGCGGACGACGTGCCCGCCCGAGCGCGCGGTGAGGCTCACGAAGCGCGGGCCGAGGAGGTCGAGCAGCTGGTCGAGGCGCGGCAGCCACACCACCTCGTGCTCCTCGATGGCGTCCAACGCCCACTCGGTCGTGCCGTTGAAGGCGAGGACACGACCGCCGGCGTGGTCGCGCACCTCGACGACCATGTCGCTGACGGTGAAGATCGTCTCGTCGAGCTCCCGGTCGGGGAGCCAGAAGCGGTCGCCGTTGCCGGGCGTCCACGCCACTCCGGCGTGGTGCAGGCGCAGGGCGAGGTCGAGGGAGATCACCCGCACAGTGTCGCGCGGCCCCGGTGACACGAGGCGGGTGTCGAATCGGAGGGCCCTCGTCCGTCACAGTGGTGACAGGCCGCACGGGGCGGCCCCGACGGAGGAGCTCTCATGACCCAGTACGCCATCTACTTCCACCAGCAGTGGGTCGGGGACCACGACGAGGCGTGGTTCCAGAGCCGGGTCGAGCCGTCCACGGCGGTGGTCCGCGACATGGAGGAGGCCGGGGTCCTCGTCTTCGCCGGCGGGCTCGTGGAGGACATGGAGCAGGCGTTCAGCGCCGACGGGACCAGCGGGACGATGGTGGTCACCGACGGCCCGTACACCGAGACGACGGAGTACCTCGGCGGGATCACGATCATCGAGGTCCCCGACATCGAGACCGCCAAGATGTGGGCCGCCCGGGTGGCCGAGGGCTGCGGCTGGCCGCAGGAGGTCCGGGTCGTCACGTGAGGACCCGACGCCGCCTGGTTGGCGGCGCCGGGTCTCGACACACCTCGCTGGTTCCTCGCTCGGCTACTGCGCGACCCACTCGGTGAAGCTGCGCGGCTCGCCGAGCCAGTCGCGGCGGGTGTTGCTGCCGTCGGGGCGGGAGCCGGCGACGCGGACCGCGACGCGGACCTCGTCGGGCGAGCCCAGGGTCTCGCGAGAGATCCGCATCCGGACGTGCTCGGCGTCGTAGTCGATCCGCATCGCGTACGACCCCTCGGCCGGCTCTCCCCAGGTCTTGTTGGAGAAGCCGTCGACCTCGAGCAGCTGGTAGTCGGTGCCGACGAAGTAGCCGCCGGCGAAGACGTACTCCGGGCCCGGGTCGGCCGGGTCGGTGTCGAGGTAGACCGCGCCCGACGACCCGGACCGGAAGGACCGGCGCAGGTCGGTGTGGGTCGTGGTCACGACGATGTTGCGGGTCTTGTGCTCGACCTGCACCGACCTGAGGTCGGCGCCGTGGGCGAGGTCCTTCGGGTCCTTGACGCCGATGCTGTCGGCGCTGGCCGGCGAGAGCTGGGTCAGGGCGAGGGTGGCGGCGACCGACAGGGTCGCGGCGCCCAGGAGGGTGCTGCGCATGGTGCTGTTCCGTTCTCGTACGTGCATCCCGCGGGCCGGGGTGCATGGTGAGGACGCGGCCGCGCCGCCGGAGGTTGCATCCGATCTCACCTGCGTCTGACATGATCCGCCTTGCGCAGCAGGACCCGTCCGACCGAGGAGTCGCGTGCCCGCCCCATCGCAGTACCGACACACCGTCGCCGCCTGGCTGGTCCACGCCTACACGGCCTCCGGGGTCGTCCTGGCGTTCCTCATGTTCGTCGCCGTCATGGAGGGCGACACCGTCCGTGCCCTGTGGCTGTTCCTCATCTCGATGGTCGTCGACGGCACCGACGGGATGTTGGCGCGGTGGGTCCAGGTCAAGCGGTACGCCCCGTCGTTCGACGGCGCGCTCCTGGACAACATCGTCGACTACATCACCTACGCCTTCATGCCGATGCTCCTGCTGTGGAGCGCCGGCTACCTCGGCGAGGGGACCTCGGCGACCGTGCTGGCGGTGATCCCCCTGATCGCCTCGGCCTACCAGTTCTGCCGGGTCGACGCCAAGACCGACGACCACCTGTTCCTCGGCTTCCCGAGCTACTGGAACATCGCAGCGTTCTACGTCGTGGTGCTCGACCTGTCGACCACCGCCGTCGCCGTCGTGCTGCTGGTGTGCGCGGTCCTCGTGTTCGTGCCGGTCGGCTACGTCTACCCGTCCCGCACGACCACCCTGCAGACGACCACGCTCGCGCTGACCTGCCTCTGGCTGGCCGCCTACGCCGTGCTCCTCCTGCAGCTCCCCGACCCCAGCCCCGTGTGGCTGGCGATCTCGGTGGCCTACGTCGTCTACTACGTCGCGCTCAGCCTCTACCTGACGACCCGTCGCAGCCGTACGGTCCCCGCGGTCGCCTGACTAGCGGCCCACCTGCATCCGTACGTCGACCACGTCGCCGAGCTCGACACCTTCAGCCCGGCGTACGGCGACCTTCAGCGGCAGGAACCACGTGTCCTCGCGGGGGAACATCGCCGTGGTGAACCCGGTGCCCCCGATCCACGCGCGCACCGGCACGACGCCCCAGTAGACGACGTCGGCCTTGACCTCGTCGACGAGGTCGGCGGCGTCGGGCGGGAGCGGGACGAAGACGTACGGAGCGGGACCGCGCCACTCGACGACCTGCCCGCTGAACTCGATCTCCGGACCGGTGTCCATGGCTCCACCCAACCAAATGCCGAAGGCGGGCGGGAGTCCGAGAACTCCCGCCCGCCGCTCGTCGCGCCCCTGTTGCGCGACGGCCCTCCCCTGGAGAGGGTCTTGGTCAGCCCCGGGACCTACCCGAGGGCTGCGACCGCGGCCACGACGTCGACGAGGCCGTGGCCCTTGTCGTACGACGTGGTGCCGACCGCGCCGGGCTCGTAGCCGGCGCCGTCGGTGAACTTGTGGGCCGAGACCTTCAGCGCCCGCTCGATGTCTGCGGGGGTGGCGTCGGGGTCGGCCTGGAACAGCTGCGCGACGATACCGGCGACGTGCGGGGCCGCCATCGAGGTGCCGCTGATCGTGTTGAAGGTGCCGATGTCGAGCGCGCCGGGACCGTTGCGGAAGTCCAGCCCGGTGGAGCAGATCGCCAGGTAGAGGCGGCACGACGACGTGATGTTCTCGCCGGGGGCAGAGAGGTCAGGCCACGTCGAGGGGTCGGTGGCGAGGCCGCGCGAGCTGTAGTCGGAGACCACGCCGTCGCGGGTGCCGGTGTCCTGGTCGTAGTAGGACGCGACCGAGAGGATGCCGCCGGTCGGGTCCTGGCCGGGCGGGTTGGTCAGGCTGGTCGAGCCGTCGCCGCCGTCGTTGCCGGCCGCCCAGACGTTGACGACGCCCTCCGCCGCGAGCGCGCGCTGGAGCTTGACCGTGGCCGACTCCGGGTCGAACTCGCCGCCCCCGGACGGGCCGTAGGAGTTGTTCGTGACCTTGATCGGCGGGCACGTCGAGGCGGGCACGCCGGCCCCGCACGGGGCCTCGTGGTTCTCGAGCACCCAGTTGAGCGCCGAGTCGGCACCGAGGATCACGATGCCGGCACCGGTCGAGATCGACACCAGCTTGGCGCCCGGGGCTGCACCCTGGAGCTCGCCGCCGTCGCTCAGCGTGGTCGGACGGCCGGCGACGATGCCGCTGACGTGCGTGCCGTGGCCGCCCACGGAGAGCGTGTCGGTGTCGACGAAGGCGGGCACCCGCTGGACCGAGCAGGTCTCGGTCAGCGGCTCGCACACGGCCTTGAGGTTGGCGACGACGGCGCTCGACCCGTCGGCCTCGGCGAAGTAGGGGTGGGTCGGGTCGACGCCGGAGTCGATGACCGCGACGCTGACGCCCGTGCCAGTGAGGGGCGAGCCGTCGGCACCGGTGAGCGTCGTGGCCGCCTCCGCGCCGCGGGTCGCGGTGTTGGAGGTCTCCTGGAAGAAGTCGATCGGCTGTGCGCCGCCCTCGACGTAGGTCACGCCGGGCGCGCTGCGTACGGCCTGGATCTGGCTCTTCGACGCGTTGGCGACCACGACGCCGATGGCCTCGAACTCGCCGGTCTTCTCCATGCCGGTCGCCGAGACCGCCTGCCGGGCCGCGGTGATCGACGTGCCGTGGACCATCACGGTCGTCCTGCCCGTCAGGCCGGTGAGCTGGCCGGCGAGGAAGTCGGAGACGTTGGCCTGCTGCGTCGACGGCTCGGCGGCGGCGGTGCCGCCGACGGCGAAGGTGGCCGAGGCAGCGAGCACGCTCGCCGCACAGGCGAGCAGTGGCGTGAGACGCGCATTGGGGCGCACGTGTTCCTCCCGAGGGGTTGATGTCATCGCCCCCTCAACGACCGACCGTGCGCCAGGTCACGCTGGTCGCCACGACGGGTCGTCGCCACCCGGCGGGTCCGCATTGTGCGGGTAGGGACAATGGGCACCATGACCGAGCTCCCCCGCAAGGCCGCCGCCCGTACGGCCCGCCTCGCCGCCCTCCCACTCGGGTACGCCGGGCGCCAGGCGATGGGCCTGGGCAAGCGGCTCGGCGGCCGCCCGGCCGACGCGGTGCTCACCGAGGTGCAGCAGCGCACGGCCGAGCAGCTCTTCCGCACGCTGGGCGAGCTCAAGGGCGGGGCGATGAAGTTCGGCCAGGCCCTGAGCGTGCTCGAGTCGGCTCTGCCCGAGGACGTCGCAGCGCCCTACCGCGAGCACCTCACGGCGCTGCAGGACTCCGCTCCCCCGATGCCGACCTCGACCGTGCGCGAGCAGCTGACGACCCACCTCGGCGCCGACTGGCCGGAGCGGCTGGTGTGGCTCGACGGTGCCCCGACGGCCGCTGCCTCGATCGGGCAGGTCCACCGCGGCCGGTGGCGCGACCACGTCGGCGACGGCGCCGAGCGCGACGTCGCGGTCAAGGTGCAGTACCCCGGTGCCGGCGAGGCGCTGATGTCCGACCTGCGCCAGATCGCCCGCGTCGCGCGCGGCGTCGCGCCGGTCTTCCCGGGCATCGACATCAAGCCGCTCGTGGCCGAGCTCCAGGACCGGGCCGCCGACGAGCTCGACTACCACCTCGAGGCCGAGGCGCAGGCGGCGTACGCCGAGGCCTTCGCCGACCACCCCCACATCGTGGTGCCGGCCGTGGTCGCGGTGGGGGGCGAGGTGCTGGTGACCGAGTGGATGGACTCGGCCCACTCGCTGGCCCACGTCATCCGCGAGGGCACGCAGGAGGAGCGCGACCACTACGGCGAGCTGTTCGTGCGCTTCCTGTTCGAGGGCCCCCGGCTCACCGGGATGCTCCACGCCGACCCGCACCCGGGCAACTTCCGCGTCCTCCCCGCGCCCGACGGCGGCCTCGGCCGGCTCGGGGTGCTCGACTTCGGGGCCGTCGCGCGGCTGTCGCAGGGGCAGCTCCCAGAGGCGATGGGGCGGCTGATCCGCATCGCCCTCGAGTCCGACGAGGAGTCGCTCGTCGCCGGGCTGCGCGAGGAGGGCTTCATCAAGGACCGGATCGAGGTCGACCCCGCGATGGTGCTGACCTACCTCGCCCCGTTCGTCGAGCCGGCCGCGCAGGAGCGCTTCGCCTTCACCCGGGAGTGGATGCGCGAGCAGTTCGAGCGCATCAACGACCCGCGCGCCGAGTCGTTCACGCTGGCCACCAAGCTCAACCTCCCGACGTCCTACCTGCTCATCCACCGCACCTGGCTCGGCGCCCTCGGCCTGCTGAGCCAGCTCGGCGCCAGCGCCCCGTTCCGCGAGATCCTCGAGGAGTCGCTGCCGGGGTTCGCCGACGAGTGACAGCATGACGCGATGAGCACGACCTCCGCAGCCGCCGCCCTGGCCCGCTGGCACGCCGTCGTCGAGAGCCGCGACCCGGCTGGCCTGCCCGGCCTGATCGCGGAGGACGCGGTCTTCCGCAGCCCCGCCGTGCACACGCCGCAGGTCGGCCGCGACACGGTCGTCGGCTACCTCACGGCCGCGTTCACGGTTCTCGGGCCCGCCCTGGCGTACGAGCGCGAGTGGCTCGGTGAGGACTCTGCGGTGCTGCAGTTCCGCACCGAGGTCGGCGGCCTCGAGGTCTCCGGCATCGACATGATCACGTGGGACAGCGACGGCCAGATCGTCGACTTCACGGTCATGGTGCGCCCCGCCAAGGCGCTCCAGGCCGTCATCGAGCACATGGGCGCCGAGCTGCTGCGGATGCTCGAAGCGGCCGACAGGCCACCGGCCTGACTGTCCGACCGGGGATGTCGGTGGCCCGCGCCCGTTGGCGCGCCAACTGGTGAGTTGGCGGACCACCCCAGGAAGCCGACCGGCCGGAGCCGGCTCCTACACCCAGAACCCCCGGCCGCCGCCGTAGAAGTCCCCGAAGTGCTCGCGGTAGGACGAGGCGGGACCCCTTGATCCGAGGTAGGACCCGACGACCGCGGCACCGAGGTCGTCGAGCTCGGGGCTGACCATCCGGCCGTCGACCCGCCGGGCCATCGAGTCGATGAAGCGCGCCAGGCCGGGGTCCTCACCGAGGCGGAAGAACGTCGTCTGCGCCCCGAGCCGGGCCGCCGCGTCGAGCTCGCGCACGGAGTGGGCGATCGTCAGCGGGTGCGGCGGGTAGGAGAACCAGACCTCGCCGTCGGCCTCGAGGTGAGCGGTCGGCTCACCGTCGGTGACGACGAGCAGCACGGGCTGCGCGTTGGGGTGCTTGCGGAAGAACCGGTTGGCGAGCAGCAGCCCGTGGTGGAGGTTGGTGCCCTTGTCCCAGCGGGCGTCCAGCGCGGTGAGCTCCTCGATCTCCATCACCTGCGCGTGCCGGCCGAAGGCGATCAGCTGGAGTTCGTCGCCGCGGAAGCGCGAGCGCACCAGCTGGTGCAGCGCGAGCGCGGTGCGCTTCATCGGCACCCAGCGCCCGTCCATCGCCATCGAGAACGACGTGTCGACCAGCAGGGCCACGGCCGCCTGGGTGCGCGCCTCGGTCTCGGTGACCTCGATGTCGTCGACCCGGATCCGTAGTCTCGACACGCCGGCTCGGCCCTCGCCGGCCACTCGACCACCGAGAGCTTGCGGGTCCCGCAGGACCGCGTTGGTGATGGTGCGCGGCACGTCCCACGGCTCGGTGTCGCCGAACTCCCAGCGCCGGCTGGACCCGGTCGGCTCCCCGGCCAGCCCCGTCGTACGCGTCTCCCGCGCGCCGCTGCGCCCGCTCATCCGGTCCGCGACGTCGCGCAGCAGCGCCTTGCCGAGCTGGCGCATCGCCTTGGGCGAGAGCCGCAGCTCGCCGTCCGAGCCGCGCTTGAGGTAGCCGCTGTCGCGCAGCGCCCGCTCGAGCTCCTGGAGGGTCTTCGCCGCCACCGCCGCGTCGGGGCCGAGCTGCCTGGCCAGCGCGTCGAGGTCGACGTCGTCCATCCGGGCGCCGTGGTGGGACTGGGCGAGCTGGTCGGCCAGGGCGTCCAGCTGCGCGAGGTCCTGCAGGGCCCCGGTGCCGTCGCCGAGCCCCATACCCTGGTCTCCCTCGAAGCCCTCCGAGCCCGACCAGTCCTCGCCGGGACGCAGCGCCTGCAGGTTGGCGTCCATCCGGGCGAGCTGCTCCATCAGCGCCGGCGAGCCGAACGCCTGCTGCGACAGCTCCATCAGCTCCTGGCGCTGCTCCGGCGTCATCGAGTTGAGCATCCGCTGGGCCGCGGCGGCGCGCTGGGCGAGGGAGTCGAGCAGGTCGTCCATGTCCTGCGGGGTCCGGCCGTCCGAGTCGGCGAAGTAGTCGCCGTGCTTGTCCATGAAGTCGCGGAACTCCTCGTCCGTGACTCCTCCGGCGGCGTGCTTCTCGAGCAGGTCGTTGAGGTCGGAGAGCATCTCCTGCACGGCCTGCCGGTCCTCGTCGGTGGCGCCCTCGAGCGCCTGCTTCATCCCGGCGAAGCGCTGGTCGAGCAGCTCGCGGCCGAGGAGGTCCTTGATCTGCTCGTAGGCCTCGCGCGCCTCGCTCGACTGCCAGTCGTACGACGCCAGCTCGGCCACCGCTGCCGGGGTGGAGGTCGGCAGGTCGTCGAGCACGAGCTCGCAGAAGGCGCGGTCGGAGTCGTCCATGGTGATGTCGCGGGCCAGCTGTCCGCGCTCGGCCAGCACCGCCCGGTCGAGGAGCTCGCGCACCTCGCGCATCGTGCCGTCGAGGTTGTTGCGCTGGAGGATCTCGCGACGCCGCTCGGCGACCCGGCGGGCCAGCTCGTCGAGCCCGGCCTGGTCGGTGCCCCCGCGGCGCAGGAACTCCCGCATCGCGCGCTCGGGCGAGTAGCCCGCCATCACGTCCTGCCCGATCGCGTCGAGCGCCTCGGCGAGGTCGACCGGCGGCGCGAGCGGGTCGCCGCCGTCGTACTTGCGGAAGCGGCTCACCGTGCACCACCCAGCGGCTTGCGGAGCCAGATGTCGTCGGGCCACTCCCGGTCGGTGACCCGCTCGACCTCCCGGAACCCGCGCGAGACGTAGAAGTCGTAGGCCCGGACGTTGCCGTCGACGACCTCGAGCCACAGCTCGTCGCCCTCGGTCATGGACTCGACCTCCGCCAGCAGCCGGCTGCCGATGCCGAGGCCGTGGTGGTCGGGGTGGACGTAGAGCTTCCACATCACCTCGCGGTCGCCGGTGACGTGGGGGAAGTCGCGGTGCGAGGCGGAGAGCCGTCCGAAGCTGCTCATGGCCACGACCTGCCCGTCGCGCTCGGCCACGAGCATCCTCACCCGCGGCAGCGTGTCGGCGAAGCGCTCGGCCGTCCACCACTCGTCGAGCATCCGCTGGGCGTACGCCGCGTCGATGGGGCCGTAGGTCGGCGGCACGACCGCCTCGCCGAGGGCCCGGAGGGCCGGGATGTCGTCGACGGTGGCCGGCCGGAGGGTGACCTCGGCGCACTGCTGCGCCCGCACGTCGACCGCCGAGGGGGACTCAGCCATAGAAGGTCTCGCCGCCGTCGGTGTCCTTGCCGATCTTGCGCGCGAGGTAGAGGCCCTCCAGCGCCAGCTCGATCGCGGCGGCGCGCTCGCCGTCGTTGCTGGCGCCGAGTCGCTCGCACACCTCGTCGTAGAGGTCGGACTCCCCCAGCACCGGCAGCCCGGCGAGGAAGTCGCGGGCACCGACGCGCGCGCCGGTGCCGACCATGGCGCCCTCCTCGATGGCCTCGACGAGCAGCCGCAGGTCGATGCCGGCGAGGTGGGCGCGCACCGTCTCGGCGACGGCCGTGCGCAGCAGGTGGGTGAGGATCTCGCTCTCGCGTCCCTCCTCGCCGGTCTCGAACTCGATCTTGCCGCCGAGCACGTCGACCGCGGTCTCGAGGTCGACGACGCGGGCCACCGCCTCGTCCTCTCCCTGGGTGGTCGCCCGGTGCAGCGCGGCGGCCGCGATGGTCTCCGCGCCGGCGATGGCGAAGCGGGCGCTCACGCCGGAGCGCTGGTCGACGGACTGGGAGTCGCGCAGGTTGCGGGTGAAGCGGGCGAGCACCTCGAGCAGGTAGGCCGGCACCTCGGCCACGAGGTCGGACTCCTGCTCGATGACGGCGATCTCCTCCTCCACCTCGCGGGGGTAGTGGGTGCGGATCTCGGCGCCGAAGCGGTCCTTGAGCGGGGTGATGATGCGCCCGCGGTTGGTGTAGTCCTCCGGGTTGGCGCTGGCCACGACGAGCACGTCGAGCGGCAGCCTCAGGACGTAGCCGCGGATCTGGATGTCACGCTCCTCCATCACGTTGAGCATCGCGACCTGGATCCGCTCGGCGAGGTCGGGCAGCTCGTTGATCGCCACGATGCCGCGGTGGCTGCGCGGGATCAGCCCGAAGTGGATGGTCTCCGGGTCGCCGAGGTGGCGTCCCTCCGCGACCTTCATCGGGTCGACGTCGCCGATCAGGTCGGCGACCGACGTGTCCGGGGTCGCGAGCTTCTCGGCGTACCTCTCGTCGCGGTGGACCCACGAGATGCGCAGGTCGTCGCCGTAGGTCGCGGCCGCCTGCTTGGACGTCACGGTGATCGGCTCGTAGGGGTGCTCGCCGAGCTCGGAGCCGGAGATCACCGGGGTCCACTCGTCGAGCAGGCCGACGAGGGATCGCAGCAGCCGGGTCTTGCCCTGGCCGCGCTCGCCCAGCAGCACGATGTCGTGGCCCGCGAGCAGCGCCCGCTCGACCTGCGGGATGACGCTGTCGGCGAAGCCGTGCAGCCCCGGCCACGGGTCGACGCCGGCCGCGAGCCGCTCGAGCAGGTTGTCGCGGAGCTCCTGCCGCAGCGACTTCAGCTGGTGCCCGCTCTCGCGGAGCTGGCCGAGGGTGCTGGCTGCGGGGTGCTGGGTCTGCTGGTCGTCCACGTGGGTCACGCCCTCCACGCTAGACCCGCCGGTCAACGTGGAGTGCGCTCGAAGTCCGCACACCGGGGGCGACGAGCGACTCCCGTCCCTGTGTCGTCGGGACCTTCGGCCCTGCTCGGCGCGACGGGGCGCGGGTGACGCTGGGAGTCCAGCACAAGGAGGCGCACCATGCACACCACCCACGACCTCTCCCGCGATGACTGCGCGCGCCTGCTCTCGGCCGGAGTCGCGGGCCGGGTCGCCGTCGGCACCCCCAACGGGCCCCACATCATCCCGGTCAACTACGCCGTCGACGGCGAGTCGGTGCTCATCCGCACCACCGCCTACAGCCTGCTCGGCACCTACGGCCGCGACGCACAGCTGTGCTTCGAGGTCGACCAGTTCGACTACGAGCTCAAGCGCGGCTGGAGCGTCGTCGTACGCGGTCGCGGGGCGTTCGTCCACGACCAGGACGAGCTCGCCGAGATCGCCCGCTCCTGGCAACCCCGGCCGTGGGCGACCGGTCAGCGCAACCTCATCGTCCGCATCCCGTGGACCGAGGTCAGCGGCCGGCAGCTCGGCGGCGGCTGGGACCCATGGGAGCACCTGCCGGTCCGACGGCTCGCCTGACGGGGTCCGCCTGCGCCTCGGGAGATGATGGGGGCGTGACGCCCACCTCCTCGCCCACCCCAGCTCCCTCCCCCGACCTCGGCGCCGACGCCCGCTCGCTGCTCGAGGCCGTCACGGCCATCTCCAGCGACCTCGACCTCACCAGCGTGCTGACCCGCATCGTCGAGGCGGCCACGGCGCTGACGAACGCCCGCTACGGGGCCCTCGGGGTGCTGGGCAACGACGGCGAGCTGGTCGAGTTCGTCACGACCGGCCTCGACGAGCGCACCCGTGCGCTCATCGGCGACCTCCCCCGCGGCCGCGGCATCCTCGGCGTGATCATCGAGGACCCGTCGGGGCTGCGCCTGGCCGACCTGAGCGCCCATCCCTCCTCGGTGGGCTTCCCACCCAACCACCCGCCGATGACGTCCTTCCTCGGGATGCCGGTGCGGATCCGCGGCACCGTCTTCGGCAACCTCTACCTCACCGAGAAGGCCGACGGCGGCCCGTTCACCGAGGACGACGAGAGCCTGGTCGAGGAGCTCGCCCGCACGGCCGGCTACGTCATCAGCAACGCGCGGTCCTTCGCGCTGAGCGAGCGGCGACGCCAGTGGCTGGAGGCCTCGGCAGAGCTCGCCGAGCTGCTCCAGCCGCCCGTCGACCTCGAGGACGTGCTGCCGCAGATCGTGTCCGCAGCCCGGCAGGTGTCGCGGGCGAGCGCCGTCGCGCTCTGGTCGTCGGTGGGGCCGGACCACGACACCGTCAGCACCGCGCCGGACGTCGACCCCGACTGGGTGACCGACGTGCTCGCCGAGGCCCGCGGCACGGTCGAGCCGGGCACCAGCGCCTCGGTGGTCACCACCTCCGCCGACGGCGTACCCCTCGTCGTGGTGCCTCTGCGCTCGCACCTCGCCCCGGTCACCGCGCTCGTCGCTGTCTCCCACCCGGGCGCCGAGCTGCTCGACGTGCAGGACCGCGACCTGTTCGCCGGGTTCGCCGACCAGGTGGCCCTGTCCCTCGACCGGACCCAGGCCCTGGCCGACCGCCAGGAGCTGGCGCTGATCTCCGACCGCGAGCGCATCGCCCGCGACCTGCACGACATCGTCATCCAGCGGCTCTTCGCCACCGGTCTCCAGCTGCAGGGTGTCGCGGCGATGGCCGGCAACGCCGCCGTCACCGAGCGCCTCGACAAGTCCGTGGCCGAGCTCGACGACACCATCAAGGCGATCCGCGGCACGATCTTCGAGCTCCAGGACCGCCGCGGCGACTCGTTGCGCGGGGCCGTGCGCAGCCTGGTCAAGGAGTACGTCCCGGTGCTGGGGTTCACTCCCGTCGTCCGCACCTCCGGTCCGGTCGACACCGCCGTCCCCCCGGCCCTGGGGTCCCAGCTGCTCGCGGTGCTGCGCGAGGCCGTCTCCAACGTCGCGCGGCACGCGCTCGCCGACAGCGCCGAGGTCGACCTGGTCGTCACGGGCGACCTCCTGGAGCTGCGGGTCGCCGACGACGGCGTGGGCCTGCCGGCCGAGGTCTCCGAGAGCGGCCTGCGCAACGCTCGGCGCCGCGCCGACGACCTCGGCGGGACGCTCACGGTCTCGGCCGTGGGCGAGCGGGGCACCGTGCTGGTGTGGCGCGTCCCGCTGCGCTGACCGGCACCCGCAAGTCCCCCGAGCACGCCAGAGGACCCGGCGCCGGGGGACGGCGCCGGGTCCGGTGAGGGACTGGTGTCACCTCAGGACGGGGTACTTCTGCACCACGTCCGTGCGGTTCCACCAGCGACCCAGCCCCCACGTGGTGCCGGCCGCGCCGAGGGCGAGGACGGCCATCACGATCACGCCGACGAGGTGGTCGTCGACGACCGGGTTGTTCTCCAGCGGGAGCACGGCGGCGTACATGAAGGCGTACATGAGCGCGCCTGCCGCGGTGCCGATCCGCATCCCGACCCCGAGCAGCAGGGTCACGCCGATGCCGAGCAGGCCGATCATGAACAGCCAGTCGACCCAGGCCTGGCCGGCGAGGCCGGTGAAGAAGCCGTGGAAGGGGTTGTCGGCGGGGACACCGAAGGTCAGGAAGCCCTCGGTGGGGCTGCCGCCGTTGATCCACGCCGCGTCTCCGAACCGGTCCAGGTTGCCTTCCTGGTCGTAGCCGGTGTGGAAGCCGAGGGCGAAGGTCTTGTCGAGGAAGGCCCACAGGAAGGTGATTCCGAAGGCGATCCGCAGGGTGGCCAGGGCCTTGTCGAACAAGGTGCCGTGGTCGTGGCTCTCGATGGCCGGGGCGCCGGCCTGTTCGACGACAGGTGCGGTGGCCTCGTGGCGGTGGCGATGGATGACGCTCATCGTCATCCCCTCCTTCAGTGGTGTGGGTTTCCGGGTCACCACCAGACTCCCGTGACGCGGGGGCGCGCAGCAGGGCCGCCGGTCACCGGTTCCGCGGGACCTTGGTCCCGACCGCCGCGGGCCCTCAGCGCCTCAGCGCGGGGCGTCGCCGAGGAGCTTGGAGGCGAGCACCGCCGCCTGCGTGCGCCGCTCGAGGCCGAGCTTGGCCAGGATGCTGGAGACGTAGTTCTTCACCGTCTTCTCGGCGAGGAACATCTGCTCGGCGATCTGCCGGTTGGTGAGCCCCTCGGCGATGTGTCCCAGCAGCACCCGCTCCTGGTCCGTCAGCGACGCCAGCTCGTCGGGCGTGCCCGGGCCGTTGCGGATCCGCTCGAGCACGGTGGCGGTCATCGCGGGGTCGATGAGCGACTTGCCGGCCGCGACGTGGCGCACGGCGGTGACGAGGTCGGAGCTGCGGATCTCCTTGAGCACGTAGCCGGCCGCGCCCGCCATGATCGCGGCGAACAGCGCCTCGTCGTCGTCGTACGACGTGAGGATCAGGGCGTTGATGGAGGGGTCGACCGCGCGCACCGTGCGGCACACCTCGATGCCGGAGCCGTCGGGGAGCCGCGCGTCGAGCACGGCGACGTCGGGCCGCATCGCCGGGATGCGGGCCGCGGCCTCGGCCGCGGTGGCGGACTCGCCGACGACGACGATGTCGTCCTGCTGCTCGAGCAGGAACCTCAGTCCCTGACGGACGACGTCGTGGTCGTCGAGGAGGTAGACGCGGATCGGGTCGGCCATGGGGGACATTCCACCACGGTCGTGGGCCGGCGCGGGTGACCGAGCTTGGCGAAAACGCTCACGAGTGCCGGTTCGCCTGCCTACGATCGAACGTGCGCGTCCGACGACGCCCCGAGGGCCGCCGGTGCCGCACGGGTCGGTCGGCGGGACCGCCCCGTCCCGGAGGAGTCCCCGTGAAGCACGCCCGCGCCCTGACGTCCGCCCGCACGGCCGTCGTACGACTCGTCTGCGCCGTCGGCACGGCCGCGGGCCTGGCCCTGGTCCCCGTCCCTCCGACCGTCGCGGCACCCGCCGTCGCCGCGGCCGCCACCGCGGGGTCCGTGCGGCCCGTCCCGGAGGTGCCCGTCCAGCCGTGCAGCAGGTACGCCGCTCCGACGGGCAGCGACGCCAACCCGGGCACGAAGGCCGCACCGGTCAAGAACATCAGTGCCCTGACCCAGAAGCTCGCCGCAGGCCAGACCGGCTGCATCGCGGACGGCAGCACGATCACGATGGACGGCCCCGAGTGGTCGTGGAGCCATCTCTACGGAGGCAGCCCGGGTGCGCCGAAGATCGTGCGCCCGGAGACACCCGGCAGCCGCGCGACGCTCGTGACGACCACCCAGTTCCACATCGGTCCGGCGCAGAGCGACCTCATCCTGCAGGACCTCGACCTGGTCAAGACCGGCACGACGGCGGGCAGCGCCATGGCCGTCGACGGGGACCGCGTCGTCCTCGACGGGATCGACCTCACCTACGCCGAGAACATCTGCCTCGACGTCGGCGGTGACGCGCGTGCCACGCCGCCGCAGTGGGACCGCACGGCCGAGGACTTCGTGCTCATCGACAGCCGCGTGCACGACTGCGGCGCCGACCACGTCAACGACCCCGCCGACCCGGGCGGGTCGCACGGCGTCTACCTCCAGCTGACCCGCGACGGCGCCGACGCCGACCCGTGGGGCGCGATCATCCACAACTCGCTCTTCGACTTCAACAAGGACCGCGCGATCCAGCTCTACCCCGACGCCGACGACGTGCTCGTCGACCGGGTGGTGATGTACGGCAACGGGTCCAACCTCAACATCGGCAGCGACACCAGCGGCCCGGACGACCCGACCGCGGTGCGGTCGGACCGCGCCCGGATCCGGGGCTCGATCATCGCCAACTCGCGCCTCGACGCCTACGCCCCCCACAACAACCCCAACTCCACCGCGACGGCCGACGTCCTGGGCAACTTCGCGTACGGCGTGGGCGCCGGGGCGGACAACCTGGTCCTCGACTCCTGCCTCTACAACGAGACGCGCAACGACCACCTCTTCGAGGTGACCGGCAACGACCGCTCCGCGCTCGACCTGTCCGGTGTGACGCTGAACCAGCCGGCCACGTTCGTGGACGTCGCTGCCCGGGACTTCCGGCTCGCGCCCGGAAGCGCGTGCGCGGGGATGGGCCTCGCGGACGCCTCGCGACTCCCCGGCGGCCTCGCGGCGGACCCCGACCCGGGCACCGAGCCGGGCGCGATGGCGCTGGTCGGCGCGGTCACGGACAACTACAAGACGTGGAAGGACGGAGCCAGCCGTCCCAACGTCGGCACGGAGTCGCGCACCTCGCTGCTGGTCGAGGGCATCCGGCACGGC
This sequence comes from Nocardioides ganghwensis, assembly GCF_014779655.1. Taxonomy (GTDB): domain Bacteria; phylum Actinomycetota; class Actinomycetes; order Propionibacteriales; family Nocardioidaceae; genus Nocardioides; species Nocardioides ganghwensis. The sequence goes on along the minus strand of NZ_JACXYX010000001.1, from coordinate 269,907 downwards.
GGAGCGACGTACGTGGTCCCGACCGCGCAGCTCGCGACGCTGGGATCGGGCAACGGAGCGCCGCAGGCACTGGCCGCCGGCATCCCGCTCGCCACCGGCCCGGACGCACCGGTCTCGGCCTACCTGCGGTTCGCACAACCCGCGAACGCCGGCACCGACACCGCCTACTACCGCGTCTTCTCCGGCGGCACGTTCGGCCTGTACTCCGCGGTCGACCGCGCGACGTTCCAGCAGACCCCGCTCGCGTTCACGCTCACCCTCCGGAGCACGACGGGCTCGGTCCTGGAGTCCCTGCCGCTGACCTACCGGCACGACGCCCAGGTGGCGGCCCTGCCCGAGAAGTCGCTGGAGCACGGCGGCCCCAACGGCAGGTGGCACACCGGCGACGGCGCGCCGACCCCGCTCAACTGGCCTGCCGGCCTCGCCGCCTCGACCGTGCCGGGCGGCCCCCACCAGCCCACGATCCAGGTGAAGGCGTCCACGCCGGAGCAGATCCACCTCACCCCCGTCGACATCAGCGGCCTCCCGGTCCCGCGCTACCGCGACTGGGACGGCAACCTCCTGCAGCTCGGCGTGCACAAGGGGGCGACCCAGCTCGGCGTGACGTCCGGCACGGGCACGAGCCGTACGTTCACCGTCGACCAGCCGGCCGGTGCGTACGTCTTCCGGGTGACCGGCCACTGCGACGGCTACTGCGACGTCGACTACGTCGACGTCCCGTTGGAGCGGACGTTCACGATCGAGGCAGGCGCGGGTCGCGCCCCCTCGACGCCGGACACCCCGACCGCGGTCGCGGGGGACGGCTCGGCGACCGTGTCGTGGCCCGCTGTCGCCGACCCCGGGTCCGGCACCGGGCTCGGCTACACGGTCGTCGCCTCGCGCGTCGGCGACCCGACCGCCCAGGCCCACACCTGCCAGACGACCGGCCTCACGTGCACCGTCACCGGCCTGACCAACCTGTCCGACGGCGACGAGCCCTACGTCTTCCGGGTGCGGGCCGCCACCTCGGTCGGCACGTCGGGCGCCAGCGCGCCCAGCAACCCGGTGCGCCCACGCGCGGCGCAGGCACCGGTGCACCGCCCCGACCTGTCCGTCCTCTCGCCCTCCGGGCCCGTGGGCGCGGGCGTGGTCAACGCCACCGGTGCGGGCCAGGTCCTCGACGTCACCGTGCCGGCCGGGACGAGCACGACGATCGGGTTGGTGCTCACCAACGCCGGGGACACGGTCGACACCTACGGACTCGCCGAGGCCCGCGGCGACCAGTACGCCGCCTTCGGTCGTACGTGGACGCGGGCCGGCACCGACATCACGGGCGAGGTGTCGCCGGAGGTGGGTTGGCACCAGGTCGTCGGTGTGGCGCCCGGCGACTCCCGGCCGCTGGAGCTGCGGGTGGACGTGCCCGCCGCGGCCGCCGCGGGCACGACCGCGACCTACGCCCTGCACGCCTACCACTCCCCGGCGTCTGCCGGCATCAAGGACGTGGCGGTCGTGCGGGTGACCGCTGGCGCGCCGGTCCCTCAGGTCGTCGCACCCGTCGTGCCGCCTGTCGTCGCGCCCGACCCGGCCGTCCTCCCGAGCCCGGGCCCGGTCGCGTTCGACCGGCTGCGCTACACCGGCGTGCTGGAGGTGGGCCGCAAGCTGGTGGCGCGCGTACGGGTGGAGCCGGCAGCGGGCACGCGCGTGACCTGTCGCTGGCTGCGCGGAAGCCGGGTGATCAAGGGCGCCACCGGTCGCACGTACGTGCTGCGCCGCGCCGACCGCGGCGCACGGATCGCCCTGCGCGTGGTCGCCCGGGCGCCCGGGCACACCACGACGACCCGGACCTACCGGCGACCGGGCCGGGTGCGCTGAGCGAGCTCGAGGTACATCACGTGCAGTCCGACGCGGCCCCGGCTCGGGGTCTCGAAGGCGCGGGGCACGGTGCCGAGGACCTCGAAGCCGAGGTCCTGCCACAGGCGCACGGCGGCGGTGTTGGTCTCGACCACGGCGTTGAACTGGATCCCGGCGAAGCCCTGCTCGCGGTGCCATGCGACCACGTGCTCGCCGAGGAGCCGGCCGACGCCGCGGCCGCGGGCGGCCGCGTCGACCATGAAGGAGGCGGTGCCGACGTGGGCGCCGCGACCGGGCCGGTTGGGGCCCATCTTCGCGGAGCCCAGGATCCGGCCGCCCTCGCCGTCCTCCGCTGCCACCACGACATGGCTGCCGTCGAACCACCAGCCGCGGGCCGTCTCCGACGTGGCGCCCAGCGGGTAGGCGTACGTCTCGCCCGCCTCGACGATCTCGCTCCAGAACGGCCAGATCGCGGGCCAGTCGTCCTCGGTCGCGGTCCTGATGATCACGGGATCTCCTTCGATTCTCCGGTCTGGAGCAGTCTCCCGGCAGCCCGGCGGCGGGCGCACAGTGGTGGTGACCAGACCACGAGGAGGCGCTCATGTCGCTCACACACCGTACGGTCGCGATGATGCTCCCGGTCACCGACGTCGACCGCGCCCGCACGTTCTACTCCGAGTCCCTCGGGCTCGACTACACCGGCACCAACGACGAGGGCAGCGCGCTCTTCGCGCTGGACGGCGGATCGACGCTCGTCCTCCTGCCCCGCCCCGACAGCCACCCCTCGGAGAGCACCGCGATGAGCTTCGAGGTCGACGACATCTCGGCGGAGATCGGCGAGCTCGAGGGTCGGGGCGTCGTCTTCGAGGACTACGACCTGCCCGACTTCCGCACGGTCGACCACGTCTGCGTGCTCGGCTCCGAGAAGGCCGCCTGGTTCAAGGACCCCTCCGGCAACGTGCTCTGCCTGCACGAGCAGACCTGACCTCCGGCCCCGACTGCTCAGACGTCCGTCGCGCCGTCGATCGACTGGCGGATCAGGTCGGCGTGGCCGGCGTGGCGGGCGTACTCCTCGACCATGTGGACCAGCACCCACCGGAGGGTGGCGGTCCCGCCCTTCGCGGGGTCCCGCGGCCGCGCGACCGCCCGGCCGAGGTCCGGGTCCTCGGCCAGGGCGGCGTCGAGGCACGCGTCCGAGCGCGCGATGGCCGCGGCGAGCAGCGCGTCGAGCTCGGCGTGCGTCGCGCCGGCGGCGCTGTGCCAGTCCCAGTCGGGGTCGTCGCCCCAGGGCGCGGTGTCCCACGGCGGGGACGGCTCGTGGGCGGCGAGGTTGTAGGAGAACCAGTAGTCCTCGACGAAGGCGAGGTGCTTGAGCATCCCGCCGAGGGTCAGGTCGCTCGGCGGCAGGGTCTGCGCGAGCTGGTCGTCGGTGAGTCCGCTGGCCTGGAGCCGCACCGTCCCGCGGAAGTGGTCGAGGAAGGAGCGCAGCATCCCCGTCTCGTCGTTGCTGAAGGACGGCTCGGGCCGCTCGATCGTCATGCGCGGCACCGTAGTACGTGCTGCGTCAGAGGGTCGGGCCCTCGCCACGGAGCTTGTCGACCTCCGCCATCGCGTCGCGCAGCTGGCCGAGCCACTCGTCGGCGTGCTCCCCCACGAGCCGGACCGACCACGCGAGGGCGTCGGACCGGGAGCGGGCGACACCGGCGTCGACCAGGGTGTCGAGCACCCGTCGCTCCGGCTGGCGCAGCCGCGTCATCACGGGCGCGGCGACGTGGGTGAACAGCGCCTCGGTGTCGCCGAGCCGCACCCCCCACGACACCTTGCGCTGGTAGCGCGCCTGCGCCTCGAGCGCGATCTCGATGCGCTCCGCCCTGGTCTCGGAGCGGAAGCGGCCGATGCGACCCTCCGCCTCGGCCCCGGTGACGTCGTCGGCGGCGAGGGTGCCCACCACCAGGATCTCCTCGCGGTCGACGGTGACGTCGACCGCGCTGAACCATGCCTCGGGCAGCCGCCCGTGGAACCACTCGGACGCATCGCTCGCGTCCGGCAGGTCGGCGACCTGCCACCCGCCGCGGCGACCGCGGCGGCTCTCGTCTGGCTTCATGCTTACATGATTACACCGCAACACAAACGGCGTCGATAGAGTCGCGCCCGTGCTGACGACCCCCTGCCCGTGCGGGACCGGCGCGGCGTACGACGCCTGCTGCGGACCGCTGCTGGCCAACGCCGCCCAGGCCCGGACGCCCGAGCAGCTGATGCGCTCGCGCTACACCGCGTTCGTCGTCGGGGACGCCGACCACCTGTTCCGCACCTGGCACCCGCGGACCCGTCCCAACGACGTCCGTCCCGACCCGGGGACCCGGTGGACCGGGCTCCGGGTCCTCGCCGCCGAGGGCGACACGGTCGAGTTCGTCGCGTCCTGGGAAGGTGGCTCGATGCACGAGGTCAGCCGGTTCGAGCAGCGTGCCGGCCGGTGGGTCTACGTCGACGGCGTGGTGGACCGGCCGGTCAGCTGACGTCCACCCACCGCTCGCCGACGCGCTCGAGGAGCCCTTGGCCCGCCGTCGCCGCCGCGACCAGCTCGTCGAGCCGGTCCACCTCCCCGGGTGGCGCCGCGAGCAGCAGCCGCACCCGGGCGTCGTGGGCGACGTCGAGGACGCGTACGCCCCGCGACCTCAGCTCGCCCTCGACGCGACCGGCGTCGGCGTGGTCGAGGTCGAGGGCCAGCTCGGTGAGCCGCGAGCGACGCAGGGTGCCGGCTTCGGCCAGCGCGGCACGGACCGCGTCGCCGTACGCCCGCACGAGGCCGCCCGCGCCCAGCAGCGTCCCGCCGAACCAGCGGCTCACCACGGCCGCGACGTCGCTCACCCCGGCCCCCTTGAGCACCTCGAGCATCGGCGCCCCGGCGGTCCCGGCGGGCTCGCCGTCGTCGGAGGACCGCTGGAGCGCACCGTCGGGTCCCAGCACGAAGGCCGAGCAGTGGTGCCGTGCGTCCCAGTGCTCACGGCGCAGCAGGGCGACGAGATCGCGGGCGGCGTCCTCGTCGGTGACCCTGCGCAGCGTGCACAGGAAGCGCGAGCCGCGGTCCTCCACCTCGGCGGTGGCGTCACCGGCGACGGTGAGGTAGGTCGTCATGCCGGCCTGTCGGACGGCTCGTCGGGCTCCCGCTCGGCCGGTCCCGGCTCCCAGCGCACGACCACCTTCTCGAAGCCCTTGTGCCGCTGCATCCGGGCATAGAGGGCGTACGCCTCGCGGTCGGCGTCGGTCAGCTGCACGTTGTCGGTGAACGGCGTCAGCAGCGCGCGCGGCCACAGCCGGCGCGCGAGCACCACGTTGACCTCGGTCGCGAGCACCGCCATCACGGCGCCGATCCAGAGGAAGCCGATCAGGCCGAGGACCAGGCCGAAGGTCTTGGTCATCGACGAGGTGTTGACCAGCACCCGGTCGACGTAGGCGGCACCGCCGATCTGGAGCACCTGCCACAGCACGGCGAGGGTGAACCCGCCGGGCGCGGCACGCCAGAACGAGTGCTGGCCGGTCGCTGCGAAGCGGAAGAGGTAGGTCAGCCCGGTGCCGACCACGAGCACGGTCAGCACCGGCAGCAGGGCCTTGAGCCCGTCGCCGATGACCTCGGTGAACACGTCGGTGGTGCTGGCGATGGTGGAGACGATCGTGACGGCGAGCAGCGACAGCCCCGCGGTCAGGAGCAGCAGCAGCGTCTTGACCCGGGCGTAGAAGGGGTTGGGGCGGCTGTTGCGCGGGACGGACCACGCGACGTGCTGGGTGTTCTGCAGCGCCTGACCGAGCCCCAGTGCGCCGTAGAGGGCGGCGAGGCCACCGACCGCGACACCGGCGAACGAACCCTGGAGGCCCTCCGGTCGACCGAGCTCGTCGCCGATGATCGGGAACTGGGCGAGCGCGGAGTCCAGGATCGACTCCTGCCAGTTGGGCTCGCCGCGCAGGATGATGCCGAGGATCGAGGTGCCGAGCAGCATCAGCGGGAAGATCGCGATGAAGGCGTAGTAGGTCAGCGCCGCCGCGAGGTAGGGACCTTGGTCGTCGAAGTACTTGTAGACCACCGCGAGGGGGAATCCGAGCACCGGGTGGCGCCGCTGGAACGCGTCGACTGACCCCACGGCTCCCACGAGGGGAGGCTACCGCCTGGGTGAGCGCGCGCCGGTCACCACCAGCCGAGCAGGTCCCCGCCGATCCGCACGACGAAGCCGGACACGACGACGAGGAAGAACGCCCGGACGAAGCGGGCGCCGCGCGCCATCGCCAGCCTCGCCCCGAGGTAGCCGCCGGTGATGTTGGCCGCCGCCATCGGCAGGGCCAGCTGCCAGAGCACCGCCCCCTGCGGCACGAAGACGACGAGCGCGGCCAGGTTGGTCGCCCAGTTGGCCAGCTTGGCCTTGGCCGAGGCCTCCAGGAAGTTGTAGCCGAGCAGGCCGACGAGCGCGAACACGAGGAACGAGCCCGTCCCCGGCCCGATCGCCCCGTCGTAGAAGCCGATCGTCAGGCCGGTCAGGACGACCGCGGTGAGGTGCTGCCCGCCCTGGAAGCGGAGGCTCGTGAGCTCACCCACGCTCGGTCTGAACCAGACGTACCCGCCGACCAGGACCAGCACCGCCAGGATGATCGGGTCGAACGCGCTGCGCGGGAGCAGCGAGGCGACCAGCGCGCCGCCGGCCGACCCGATGGCGGCGGCGAGCATCAGGGGCAGGAAGGTGCGCGGGTCCGGGCGGATCCGTCGGACGTACGTCGCGGCGCTGATGGAGGTGCCGCAGAACGACGCCAGCTTGTTGGTCGCCGCGATCTGCACCACCGACGCACCGGGCAGGCCGACCAGCAGGGCCGGGAGCTGCACCAACCCGCCGCCACCGACGACGGCGTCGACGAAGCCGGCCACCAGGGCCGCGAGGACGAGGAAGAGGACGACCTCGAGGGACAGGTCCGCCATGACGAACGCCCGTCAGCTGGGCGTCGTGTCCCGCCTGAGCTCCTGCACCACGACGGCGTCGTAGTCCTCGGGCATGGTGGCGCTCAGGCCGGGGCAGACGAGCTGCTGCGACTGGTCCTCGACCATCTTGGCGGCGGAGCAGCTGAGGGTCGCGACCGGCGAGCCGTCGGCGGAGAAGACCATCTCGAAGATCGCCGCCCGCTCCTCCTCGGACCGGTTGGTGATCGTCCCCTTCACCTCGGGGGTGGTCACCTCGTCGGCACCGGCCGAGCGCTCGACCGGGTTGAGCTCCCAGCCCTCCTCGACGGCGAAGGAGTTCCAGGAGAACGCCTCGCCCACCTCGACCTCGACCGGCGAGGTGTCGGTGTTGAGGTCGTCGCCGCAGGCGCCGAGCAGGCCGGCGAGCAGGCCGGTGCAGGTGAGGGCCGCGAGGGCCCGGGCGGCGCGCGTCACGACTTGGCCACGAACGTCAGGAGGTCCTGCCGGGTGAGCACACCGATGGGCTTGCCGTCCTCGTGGACAAGCACCGCGTCGGCCTTCTCCAGCAGTCGGACCGCGTCGGCGGCGGCCTCGGTGGACCCGATGGTCGGCAGCGCGGCGGACATGTGGTCCTCGACGGGGTCGTTGAGCTTCGCCGTGCCGGCGTACAGCGCGTCGAGCAGGGTCGACACCGACACCGAGCCCGCGACCTCCGCGGCCACGATCGGCGGCTCGGCCCGGACGACCGGCATCTGGCTGACGCCGTACTCCTGGAAGATGTGCACCGCCTCCGCGATGGTCTCACTCGGGTGGGTGTGCACCAGGTCGGGCAGCTGGCCGGACTTGCCGCGCAGCACCTCGCCGACCGTGCGCTGGTCGCTCGGGGCCCCGGTCGCGAAGCCGTACTGGCCTAGCCAGTCGTCGTTGAACACCTTGGTGAGGTAGCCGCGCCCGGAGTCGGGCAGCAGGACCACGACCACCGCGTCCGTACGCCCCTCGGCCGCGAGCTCGTGGGCGAGGGTGCGCGCGGCGAAGGCCGCCATGCCGGCGGAGCCGCCGACCAGCATCGCCTCCTCGCGCGCGAGGCGGCGGGTGAAGGCGAAGGAGTCGGCGTCGGAGACCTCGATGACGCGGTCGGCGACGCTGCGGTCGTAGGTCTCGGGCCAGAAGTCCTCGCCCACGCCCTCGACGAGGTAGGGGCGCCCCGTGCCGCCGGAGTAGACCGAGCCGGCCGGGTCGGCGCCGACGACCTGGATGTCGGGGTTCTGCTCCTTGAGGTAGCGACCGACACCACTGATCGTGCCGCCGGTGCCCATGCCCGTGACGAAGTGGGTGATCTTCCCGTCGGTCTGCGCCCAGATCTCCGGACCGGTGGTCTCGTAGTGGGAGCGCGGGTTGTGGGGGTTGGAGTACTGGTCGGGCTTCCAGGCGCCCGGCTGGGAGGCGAGCCGGTCGCTCACGTTGTAGTAGGAGTCCGGGTGCTCGGGCGCGACGGCGGTCGGGCAGACCACGACCTCGGCGCCGTAGGCCTTGAGGACGTTGCGCTTGTCCTCGCTGACCTTGTCGGGGCACACGAAGACGCACTTGTAGCCCTTCTGCTGCGCCACCATCGCCAGCCCGACGCCCGTGTTGCCCGACGTCGGCTCGACGATCGTGCCGCCGGGCTGGAGCTCGCCCGAGGCCTCGGCGGCCTCGATCATCCGGCTCGCGATGCGGTCCTTCACCGAGCCACCGGGGTTGAGGTACTCGACCTTCGCCAGGACCAGCGGTCCGTCCCCGGATCCGTCCGGGAGGTCCAGCGTCCGGCTGAGGCGGACCAGCGGGGTGTTGCCGATCAGGTCGAGGAGGGAGTTCACGTACTGCACCCGGCCAATCTAGCCGTCTACTGCTGCGTAACATGCAACGCCGTCTGAGTAGGCTCGGGGCGTGGGGGCAACAGGAGCAGCACGCAAGCTGGCATCGGCCGCGGCCCTGGGTGGCGGCGGCCTGTCCGTGCTCGGCGCCGGCCTGTACGGGGTGCTGGTGGCCGAGGCGAAGTTCGCCCGGAAGGTCATCGGCGTCGTCGGCGACGGTCGCCCGCCCAACGCGACGGGCTGGTACGGCCGCGGCCGTCCGGGACCCGCGATCCGCATCGCGCTGCTGGGTGACTCCAGCGCCGCGGGCTACGGCGTGGACCGCGTCGAGGACACCACCGGCGCCCACCTCGCCACGGGCGTGGCGGCCCAGGCCGACCGCCGGGTGCACCTGCGCTCGTTCGCGGTGGTCGGCGCGCAGTCGAGCGCCCTGGCCGAGCAGGTCGACGCCGCCCTCGGCACCCACCCCGACCTCGCCGTCGTGCTGATCGGCGCCAACGACGTCACCCACACCGTGCTGCCCTCCGCCTCGGTGCGGCACCTCGCCGAGGGCGTACGCCGCCTGCGCGAGGCGGGCGTCGCCGTCGTGGTCGGCACCTGCCCCGACCTCGGCACCATCCGGCCGATCCCGCCGCCGCTCAAGCAGGTGGCGCGCGAGTGGTCGCGCCGGCTCGCGGCGGCCCAGACGATCACCGTCGTGGAGAACGGCGGGCGTTCGGTCTCGCTCGGCGACATCCTCGGCCCCGAGTTCGACGCCGCGCCGGCGGTGCTGTTCGGCCCCGACCGCTTCCACCCGTCGGCCGACGGCTACAAGCAGCTCGCGTCGGTGTTGATCCCGTCCTGCCTGGCCGCGCTCGACCTGCTGCCCGAGGACGAGGCCCTGCCCGAGCCCCGCCGACGCGAGGGGATCCTGCCGGTCGCGGCCGCGGCCGTCCGCGCGGCCCGTACGCCCGGCACCGAGGTCGACGGCACCGAGGTCGGCGGCAACCAGCGCGGCCTGCGCGGTCGCTGGGTCGAGCTGCGCCACCGCCGGCGCCGCCCGTCCACCGAGGCCGAGTCGCCGGACGAGCACGAGGAGCAGGACCCGGACGACGGGCTCGACCCCGTCCCCACCCAGCGGTGAGCAGCGGACACGACACGGCCCGCCCGAGCTGAGCTCGGGCGGGCCGCAGTGTCGTTCAGGTGATGACCAGCAGCTCAGTCGCCACGCAGGATCGCGAGGATCCGGAGCAGGTTGGTGTAGATCCAGACCAGGCTGACGGTCAGGCCGAAGGCCGCGCGCCACGACTCGCGCTCCGGGAGCCCGGCGGCGACGCCGTTCTCCACGAAGTCGAAGTCGAGGATCAGCATGAAGATGCCCAGCACGAGGCCGGCGAGGGCGAAGATGAAGCCCAGGCTGCCGTTGCCGTAGAGGCCGGTGTCGATGCCGAAGAAGCCGAGCACGATCGAGAGCAGGCCCAGGCCCACCATGCCGAACATGCCGGCCACGACGCCGCGGCGGAACTTGTCGCCGACCTTGATGTCGAGGACCTTGTAGGCGGCGAGCGTGCCAGCGAAGGCGGCGAAGGTGCCGAGCACGGCGCTCATCACGATGCCGGGGTACTGGGCCTCGAACAGCTTGCTGATCGCGCCCAGCGCGACACCCTCGGCGACGGCGAAGGCCAGCACCAGCGCGGGGCTGATGACGCGCTTGAACGAGTTCACCAGCGACAGCAGGAACGCGCCGCCGGCACCGAGCATCGCGAGCATGCCGATCTGGCCCAGGTCGGCGTTGCTGCTGACGTCACCGACGTACCACCAGGTGGCGAACGCGGCGGCGAAGACGAGTGCGATCGAGATCGCGGTCTTCTGGACCACCGAGTCGACGGTCATCCGGCTCTGGTCGACCTGGCCGGGCGCACCGGTGCCCCACTGGGACGGGTCGGTCCCGGGCTCGCCGTAGCCGGGGTAGCCGGCGCCGCCCGCGGGGTAGGTCTGGTTGCCGTAGGCGTTCGACGAGGCGCGGTTGAACTCCTCGGAACGGGCGAAAACGGGGTTGTTGCTCTTCATGGTCTCTCCTTGGAGGCCGCCCCCGGAGGTTCCGGGGGGTCGGCGCCGTCGCGGTGACGGCGCCCGTGTGCGTCTCCCCCACTCTAGCCGGGGGAACACCTGTTCAAACGTGCGCGGGGCGGGCGCTGTTCCCGTCACAGCAACTTCTCAGGTTGTCCGTGGGGAGGACCGGGGGCCGCTCGTCCGTCAAACCGGTCGCGCCGCCCCCGACCGCTGACCACACTGTGCGCGTGACCACCGACATCTCCACCCACATCTCCACCGACATCTCCACGGACATCTCCTCAGGCGCGATCCCCGGACGCGACGAGCTGGCAGACCTGTACGACGCGGTGGGCTGGGTGGCCTACACCCGCGACCTCCCGACCCTCGAGCGGGCGATGCAGGGCTCGTCCCACGTCGTCACGGCGCGCAAGGAGGGGCGCCTGGTCGGTCTCGCGCGGGTCGTCAGCGACGGCGCGACGGTGGCCTACCTCCAGGACGTCCTGGTCCGGCCCGAGGAGCAGGGACAGGGTGTGGGCAAGCGCCTCGTCGCCGAGGCCCTCGCCCCGTTCGACGCCGTGAGGCAGCAGGTGCTGCTGACCGACGACGAGCCCGGCCAGCGCGCGTTCTACCAGTCCCTCGGCTTCGCCGAGATCCGCGACCTCGACGACGGCTCCCTGCGCGCCTTCGTGAAGTTCGGCTGACGGTCCGCCGACCCGTGCCCCGGCTGGGGTTCGAACCCAGACTGTGCGGTTTTTAAGACCGCTTCCTCTACCGGTTGGGATACCGGGGCTGACGACCTGGCGGGCAGGTCACAGGTACGTCCTGCGAGCGTAGACGGCATGGGCGCCCGCCGTGCGGTCGAGGAACAGCAGGCCGTCGCAGTGGTCGATCTCGTGCTGGAGCGCCCGCGCCTCGAAGGCCTCGGCCTCGAGCTCGACCTCCTCGCCGCTGCCGGGGAGCTGGCCGCGGACGACGATGCGGCTCGGGCGCCGCACGTCACCGGTGAGGTCGGGGACGGACATGCAGCCCTCGCGAGCCTTCTCGTTGCGGCTGCCGGAGACGACCTCGGCGTTGCACAGCACGAAGGTGCCGTGGTGGTCGCGGGTCTTGGGGTGCTCCGACACGTCCACGCAGAAGACCTTCGCCCCCACCCCGACCTGCGGCGCGGCGAGGCCGACGCAGCCCGGGGAGACGCGCATCGTGGCGACGAGGTCGGCGGCGAGCCGTACGACGTCGGGCGAGGTGGGGTCGACGGCCGCGCCGACCGTGGACAGCACGGCGGCGGGGGCGCGTACGACCTCGCGCAGCGTCCCGGCCACGCCGAGGTCGGTCTCGGTCCACGCCAGGACCCGGGGGTTCACGCTCATCGGACCGGCGCTCAGAGCTCGTCGGTCTCGGCGGCGCGCAGGGTCACGCCCACGCCGAGGTCCGCGGCGACGGCCGTCAGGGCGCGCTCGACCGCGGAGACGTCGACGCCGGCCGGGAGGTCGACCTCGGCGACGAGGAGGTAGAGGTCGCCGGCCAGCCGCGTCGTCAGGTCGGTGATGTTGCCCCCGACGCCGGCGATCACCGCGACGACGGCCGACACGATGCCCGGGCGGTCGCCGCCGTGGACCGACAGGATCCACGAGGTGCCGTCGGCCGGTGCCGGAGCCTCGACAGGGACCTCGCGGACCGTGACCGTCAGGCTGCCGTCGGCGGTCAGCGGCGCGAGCGCCGCCTCGATCTCGGCGTCCGGGGTCGCGCCCTCGCAGACCAGCATCATCGCGAAGTGGCCGCGCAGGAGGGTCATCGTCGAGTCCTCGAGGTTGAGGCCCAGCCCGGCGAGCCTGCCGGTGGTCTCGGCGATGATGCCGGGACGGTCGTGGCCGAGGACGGTGATGGCGTGGAGGGTCACACGGGCAAGTCTGTCAGCGCCCGCGCCCGCTCGAAGACCGCGTCCGTCATCTCGGCGGTGAGCCGCTTGGTGTAGGTGTTGTGCGGCGAGGGGTGGTAGCACCCGAGGAGGGTCACGTCGCCGAGCTCGACCTCGGCGCCGTGCCCGAACTTCGGCCGCGTCGCCGGTGCCGGTGCGCCCGCGGCGACCAGCGAGCGTACGGCGCCGTCCCAGCCGAACGAGCCGAGGGCCACGACGACGCGCACCGTGGTGAGCAGGGCCAGCTCGGCGGCGATCCACGGCGCACAGGTGTCGCGCTCGACGGCGGTGGGCTTGTTGTCCGGAGGGGCGCAGCGCACGGTCGCGACCATCCGCGCGTCGACGAGGCGCTGGCCGTCGCCGGCGTGCTCGCTGGTGGGCTGCACGGCCCACCCGGTGCGGTGCAGGCTCGCGAAGAGCCAGTCCGCGCTCGGGTCGCCGGTGAAGATCCGCCCGGTGCGGTTGCCGCCGTTGGCCGCGGGCGCGAGGCCGACGATGAGCAGGGAGGGCGTGGGGTCGCCCCAGCCCGGGATCGGCCTGCCCCAGTAGGGCTGGTCGGCGAAGGACGCCCGCTTCTCCTGCGCGACGCCCTCGCGCCAGGCCACCAGGCGGGGGCAGGCGGAGCAGACGCTGACCCGGGCGTCGAGCTCGTCCAGGCCGGCGTCCTGCGCGAGGCGGCGTACGTCGTCGGCGTCGCGCGCGACGGGCGTGCCCGCGGCTGCCGGGTCGTCCGGCCAGCCGGCGCCGGGCTCGACCGGGCTGGCGAACGCGCCCCCGACGACCGGGTGCGGCAGGAGCGTGACCGGTCGCCGCGTCATCGCGGGATGGCGGCGGCCATGCCGTGCAGGATGTCGGCCTCGGACACGACGTGCTCGGGCACCGGCACCCGCGCCAGGATGCGGCTCCAGATCAGCGCCCCCGCGCCGATCACGTCGGCGCGGCCGGGGTGCATGTAGGGCAGCGCCCGCCGCTCGGCGACGGTCATCGCGACGAGCCCGTCGACGTAGGACGCGGTCGCGTCGTTGGGCAGGACGGCGCGGTCGAACGCCTCGCGGTCATAGCTGTCGAGGGCGAGGACGCCGCACGCGAGGGTCTTGATCGTGCCGGAGGTGCCGATCACGGTGCGGGTGCGCTCGAGGGGGACCCCGCCGGCGTCGAGATGGGCGTCGATGTCGGCGACGCACGCGGCGACCTCCGCCGACGTCGGCGGGTCGCTGTGGAGGTGGCGCTCGTGCAGGCGTACGGACCCGATGTCCATCGAGACGGCCTGCCGCTCGCCGCCCTCCCCCAGCACGAGCTCGGTGGAGCCGCCGCCGATGTCGACCACCAGCACCGGCTCGGGCGGCATCGGGACCTGCGCGGCGATGGCGCCGGCGTAGACGAGTGCCGCCTCCTCGTCGCCGGACAGCACCTCGGGCTCGATGCCCAGCCGACGGCGTACGCCCTCGCGGAACACCGCGGCGTTGCTGGCGTCGCGGGTGGCCGAGGTGGCGCAGAACCGGACCCGCGCCGGCGGCACGGCGTGACGACGGATGGTCTCGGCGAACTCGTCGAGCGCCGCGAACGTGCGCTCGAGCGCCTCGTCGGCGAGCTCGCCCGTGCGGTCCACGCCCTGGCCGAGCCGGACGACGCGCGAGTCGCGCAGGACGACGTCGAGCCGGCCGTCGTCGCGCACCGTGCCGATCAGGACCTTGATCGAGTTGGTCCCGCAGTCGATGGCCGCGACGGTGCTCATGCGGTCACGGCGCCGGACGCTCGACGCACGGCCCCGACTCCCACCAGGGGCCGAGCAGGTCGAGGACCTCGTCGCCGAGCGGGTTGACGCCGCGGCCCATCGCCAGCGACTGGCCGGCGAGGACGTGCAGGCACTTGACCCGGTCGGGCATGCCGCCGGCGGTGATGCCCTCGATCTCGGGCACGTCGAGGCCGGCCCGCTCCCCCACCTCGGCACGGAACTCGAGGTAGCGCTCGTGGGCGTCGCGGTAGGCCGCGGCGAGCTCCTCGTCGGTGCCGAGGCGCGCCTGCATCTCCTTCATCAGCCCCGAGCCCTCGAGCGTGCCGATGCGCGAGGCGGCACGCGGGCAGGTCAGGTAGAACGTCGTCGGGAACGGCGTGCCGTTGGGCAGCCGCGGCTCGGTGGTGACCACGTCGGGGTTGCCGCAGGGGCAGCGGTGTCCGACGGAGTCGATCCCGCGGGGCCGGCGCTTGAGCTGCGCGTGGATGGCGGCCTCGTCGGCCGGGTCGATCCTCTGCTGGTTCACTGCTGCGTTCCGTCGATCATCTCTGCGGGTTCCTCGTCGGGCGGGGGCGGGTTGCCGGCGAGCTCCACCGACTCCCAGGCGGCGGTCCACCATGCCTTGGGCACCGTCTTGATGACCTCGTCGGGGTCGTTGAGGGTGGCCTGCGCCTCGATCGGCCTGCCGTCGGCGCCGATGACCTCGAACCCCTGCTCGCCCGGCATCAGGTAGCCGAAGCGCGCGCGGGCCTGCGCCTTGACGTACGCCGGGTCGTCCCAGCGCTTCTTCTCCCGCTCGAGGTCGTTGATGCTGGCCTCGCGCTCGGCGATCTGCGCCTTGAGCTCGCCGATGTGGGAGCGCTGCTGGAGGTAGGCCCGCAGCGACGAGGCGTACGACACCGTCAGCACGGCGAGCACCAGCACGAGCACGGCGGCGCGGCCGGTGAAGCGGGGGCGGCGCTGGGGGCTCCTGGTGGTGCCGCGGGTGGTGCTCCGGGTGGCGGCAGGCCCCGCGGTGGCCGGGACGGGCTCGCTCCGCGAGGCGGGCGTACGCGTCCCGCCCGCCCGCGGCCGGGTGCCGCGGGCGCCGGGGTGCGTGCTGTGGCCCTGCCTCGGTCCGCGCGGTCCGCCGGGCCCACCACGAGGCGTACGGCGCTGGGAAGGCATGCGGTCCAGTCTGCCTGCTTCAGCCGGAGAAACGCGGGAAGGCGCCCCGGCCGGCATAGCGAGCCGCGTCACCCAGCTCGTCCTCGATGCGGAGGAGCTGGTTGTACTTCGCGACGCGGTCCGAGCGGGCCGGCGCGCCGGTCTTGATCTGGCCGCAGTTGGTGGCGACCGCGAGGTCGGCGATGGTCGTGTCCTCGGTCTCGCCGGAGCGGTGGCTCATCATGTTGCGGAAGCCCGACCGGTGCGCGAGCTCGACGGCGTCGAGGGTCTCGGTGAGGGAGCCGATCTGGTTGACCTTGACGAGCATCGCGTTGGCCTGGCCGCCGTCGATGCCGCGCTGGAGGCGCTCGACGTTGGTGACGAACAGGTCGTCGCCGACGATCTGGGTCTTGTCGCCGAGGCTGTCGGTGATCGCCTTCCAGCCGGCCCAGTCCTCCTCGTCGAGCGGGTCCTCGATGGAGACGATCGGGTAGGACGCGACGAGGTCGGTGTAGTAGGCGACCATGTCGTCGCTCTTGAGCTTCTTGCCCTCGAAGGTGTACTTGCCCTTGTCGTGGAACTCGCTGGCCGCGACGTCCATCGCGAGCGCGATGTCCTTGCCGAGCTTGAAGCCGGCGGCCTTGACGGCCTCGGCGATCAGGTCGAGCGCCGCGCGGTTGCTCTCGAGGTCGGGGGCGAAGCCGCCCTCGTCGCCGAGGCCGGTCGAGAGGCCCTTCTTCTTCAGCACGGACTTGAGGGCGTGGTAGACCTCGGCGCCGTGCTGGAGCGCCTCGCGGAACGTCGCCGCGCCGATCGGGGCGATCATGAACTCCTGGACGTCGACGTTGGAGTCGGCGTGCGAGCCGCCGTTGAGGATGTTCATCATCGGGACGGGCAGCAGGTGGGCATTGGGGCCACCGACGTAGCGGAACAGCGGGAGCCCGGCGGACTCCGCGGCCGCCTTGGCGGTGGCGAGGGAGACGCCGAGGATGGCGTTGGCGCCGAGCTTGGCCTTGTTGGGGGTGCCGTCGAGGTCGAGCATGACCTGGTCGACGAGGCGCTGGTCGTCGGCGTCGAGGCCGACGATCGCGCCCGCGATGGTGTCGATGACGCCGTCGACGGCCTTCTGCACGCCCTTGCCGACGTAGCGCTTGCCGCCGTCGCGCAGCTCGACCGCCTCGAAGGCGCCGGTGGAGGCGCCGCTGGGCACGGCGGCGCGACCGAACGCGCCGTCCTCGAGGAGTACCTCCACCTCGACGGTGGGGTTGCCGCGCGAATCGAGGATTTCGCGGGCGCCGACAGCAGCGATGATCGACATGGGAGAGCTCCTGGTGGGGTACGTCGTGGGCAGCCGCCAGCCTAGCCACGTGCCGCCCGTACGTCGCCGGGTGTCCGTGGGTGTGGGTGGTGGCCACTACCGTGACCGGCGTGCCCAGCCCGACGCCCTCCCCCGTCGACGGCTTCCGGGCATTCGTCGCCCGTGCCGTGGGTGACGACGCCCCGGGCACGTCGCGGTTCCGTCGCGCGTTGGCCGGCGAGTCACCGGCACGGTTCTCCGACCGCATCGTCCTCGAGCGCGCCGCGCACCTCGTCGCGACCACCCGACGCACGCTGCAGGACATCGCGACGGAGAGCGGCTTCCGTGGCTACGACGTGTTCGCCCGCGCGTTCCGACGCGAGTACGGCGACCTCCCGTCCGCGTGGCGGGCCGCCCCCACCTCGTGGGCCATCGACGCGCCCGGCGACGTCCACTTCCGGCCGCCGGATGGCGTGCGGCTCCCCGCCCGTCGGAGGATGGACGGCGTGGACCTCCTCGGCGAGCTGGTGACGCACCACGTGCGGGCCGTCGGCGACCTGGTCGACGCGGCCGCCGTCCTCCCCGACGCCGATCTCGACGAGAGGGACGGGACGGACGGGACCGGCGCGGGCGCCGGTGGCCTCTCGCTGCGAGCGTCGCTGACGCAGCTCGTCGATCGCATGGAGGCGATCACCGCGGCCGCCCACGACGTCCCGCACGAGACCGCCCGCACGGGGACCCCGGAGTCGCTGGGCTCGCTGCGCTCGCGGCTCGACCGGGTCGGGCCCGAGCTCGCCGACACGGTGGCGCTGCTCGCCGCGACGGGACGGTTCGACGAGGCGTTCGTCGACGCCTTCGCCCCCGGCCCGGTCACGCGGACGGTCGGCGAGATGGTCGCGCACGTGCTCGTCGACGCCGACCACCTCCGCACGACCGCGCTGTGCCGGCTGCGCGCGTCCGACGCGGCCGGCGGGCTCGGATGAGCACCCCCGGCGGGCCCGCGCTCGCCCGGCGCCTCGGGACCGTCGACGCCACCGTCGTGGGCCTCAGCGCGATGCTCGGCGCCGGTGTCTTCGTCGCCTTCGCACCGGCCGCGGAGGCGGCCGGCAGCGGGCTGCTCGTCGCCCTCGGCATCGCCGCGGTCATCGCCTTCTGCAACGCCGTGGCGTCGGCCCAGCTCGCGTCCTCCTACCCCGCCTCGGGCGGCACCTACCTCTTCGGCCGCGAGGTGCTCGGCCCGTGGTGGGGCTTCCTCGCCGGGTGGGGCTTCGTGGTCGGCAAGACCGCGTCCTGCACGGCGATGGCGATGACGTTCGCGGCGTACGCCCTCCCCGACACGACCTCCGGGGCCGGCGACGACGGGGCCGGGTGGTGGCAGCGCGGGCTGGCGGCGCTGGTGGTGGTGGCGTTCACGGTGCTCAACCTGCGCGGGATCACCCGTACCGCGACGGCCGCCCGGGTGCTGCTGGTGACGACGCTCGCGGTGCTCCTCGGGTTCCTGCTGATCGCGGCGACGGGCGAGGCAGGACCGACCGTGCCGCTGGAGGCGACCGGCGGGGCGTGGGGGGTGTTGCAGGCGGCCGGACTGCTCTTCTTCGCGTTCGCCGGCTACGCGCGGATCGCGACGCTCGCCGAGGAGGTGCGCCGACCCGAGCAGCTCGGCCGAGCGATCCTCGTGGCCCTCGGCACCGCCGTCGTGCTCTACCTGCTCGTCGGGCTCGCGCTGGTGGAGGTCCTCGGCGCGGACCTGCCGGGCAACCCCGTGCCGGTCGCAGCCGCCACCGAGGCGGTCGGCGCCGCGTGGGCCGTCCCGGTGGTGCGGATCGGCGCCGCCGCCGCTGCGCTCGGCGCGCTGCTGGCGCTCCTGGCCGGAGTGGGGCGTACGACGCTGGCGATGGCACGCGAGCGGGACCTGCCGGCGCCGCTGGCCTCCGTCGACGCGCGGCACCAGGTCCCCGACACGGCGCAGGTCGTCATCGGGGCCGCCGTCGTGGCGCTCGTGCTGCTCGCCGACGTGCGCGGCGCGATCGGCTTCTCCTCCTTCGGCGTGCTCGTCTACTACGCCGTCGCCAACCTGTCCGCCCTCCGCCAGCCTGCCGAGCAGCGACGCTGGCCGCGCGGCCTCCAGGTGCTCGGGCTGGCCGGCTGCCTCGTCATGACCGCGGCACTCCCGATCGGCTCCGTGCTGGCCGGGCTCGCGGTGTTCGCGGTCGGGATCCTCGGACGGGCGGTCGCACTGCGACGCCGCACGTGACGGTCGGCGTCGGGCATGGCTGTGGCCCCGCCTTCACTGGAAGGCGGGGTGTGGGGCGGGGTCATCGTCGGCGGGGTCGTGGGATGCCCGGTGGTGCGGCCGGTGGGTCGAGTGCGGTGGTGCCGGTGTGGTCGCGGCGGTAGCGGTGGCCGTGGGGGCTGGTCCACTCGAACACCCCGGGCGCGGTCATCTCGTAGCGCCAGGCGGAGTGCGTCTTGAGGCGATGGTGGAACCGGCACAGGCAGGCGAGGTTGTCACTGCGAGTCGGGCCGGGCTGGGGTCTGCCCTTGGCTTCGGCGTCGTGGTCGTAGGCGGTGATGTGGTCGATGTCGCAGCCGCGGGCCGGTCTCGTGCAGGACGGGAACACGCAGGTGCGGTCGCGGAGAATGATTTGCTCGCGGATCCGGTCCGGGATCTCGTAGCTCTGCGCGGTCAGCTGGGCGTTGAGGTCGATGACGGGCTTGATCGTCACCTTCGTACGGGAGTCGGCGCACCAGGACCGGACCTGGTCCAGCAGCACGAGTCGCTGCCCGTTCTCCATCCGCCCGGTCGGCCCGAACACGGTCTGCTCGCCGACCACGGAGGCGTCGAAGTGGGCGTGGATGACCACCTCCCGCGCAGCCGGCAGGTCCGGCCCGCTCTCATCGGTGGTCGAGGTCCTGGCTTTGTCGGTGGTTGAGGAGCGAGCCTCGAAACCACCGCGGTCAGCGTGGAGGTCGAGCGCGGTCTGTTGCCGGGCAAGCTCCCCGAGCGCCTTGGCCCGACGCGCGTCGAGTGACAGCTGGGACCCGAGGGCCTTCTGGACTGCTGCGTGGTGCGCGACGGCACGGTCGAGGTCGAGGGCGTCGGCGAGGTCGAGCTCGGCCTCCAGGTGCAGGGTGCCGGCGTAGTGCACGTCGTCCTTGTCCACGGTGACGTGACGCGGGTCGACGTGCTGCCACCCGTCCTCGGGGTCGGCGGTGGGGTCGGCGGTTGCTAGGTCGTAGCGCCTGATCGTATCCGCGAGGAGCCGGTCGAGCTGCGCCTGCCCGATCCGCCCGGCCACGGCCGCGACCTGGGAGTCGACGAACCCCGCCGCCTCGCGAGTCAAAGCAGGCGACGAGTGGATGGTGGCCTCCGCAACCGCGCGGGCCCGCCACGCCGGCACCCGGCCGGAGTGGACCTGCTCCCACAACCGGGGCAGGCGGTGGCGCAGCTCCAACGCGTGACCGATGAGCTTCTTCGCCGCCGTGGTCGAGATCCCGAGCACGGTCCCGAGCTCGGCGACACAGAACTCCGCCACCAACGGCGCACCGTCGCCGGCGATGGGCTCCTCGTGCTCACACCCCGGCACCGTGAACGACGCAGCGTCGTGGATCGACTCCGGCGGGTGCAGATCGGCCCACCAGGCAGCGAGGACAAGCTGGTCGGCCGCGGCCCGGTCCTCGGCCGCCTTGCGGTCGCGGATCGCGTGCAGCACGTCGGAGGCGGTGAGGTCGTCGACCTCACCTGCTCCGAGCCCCGACAGCGCTTCGATCATGTGTTCGATTCTACGGCCGGCCACCGACAGTGACCGCCGACAGAGCGCCTCGGCTGTGGACGGTTCCCAGCCAGGGTTTCCCGGACGGGTTTCGTGACGGGACTTCGTCCCTCCTCAACCACCGACCCAGTGCCCTCGCACCTCAACCACCGTTCGAGGGGCTCGCCTTCGCGGTCTTCTCGACCTTCTCGGCGGCCTTGGCGGCGTTCCACAGCCGCATCACCTCGGCGACGTCGGTGGCCACGGCGTCGCCGAAGACGTGCGGGTTGCGGCGCTCCATCTTCGCCATCACCCCACGCGCCACGTCGTCGAGGGTGAAGTCGCCCGCCTCCTCGGCGATGACCGCGTGGATCACCACCTGGAGCAGCAGGTCGCCCAGCTCGTCGCACAGCGCGGCCGGGTCGCCGGACTCGATCGCCTCGACGACCTCCTCGGCCTCCTCGCGCACGTAGGGGATGAGCGAGGTGTGCGTCTGCTCCCGCTTCCACGCGCACTCGCGCTGCAGCACCCGCATCTGGTCGGCGAACGCCTCCAGCGCGGACCCGTCGGGCGCGGCGGGCATGCGGCTCAGCCGCAGCGGTGGTTGGACGGCAGGGTCCGGGCGAACGCGGGGTCCGGCTCGGTGCCCAGGCCTGCCTTCGCCGTCTCGCCGACCGCGACGGAGACGTTGGTGTCGACTGGGGTCAGCACGCCGTCGACCACCTCGAGCCCGTAGCGGGGGTCGATCTCGATGCCGTTGGCGCCCGGCCACTGGTTGAACACGTCGATGCCGGCCTCGGTGGCCTGCTCGGGCGTCACGTCGGTGATGCCCTCCTCCTCGAGCGTGATGCGCCCGATCTGGTCGACGATGTCCTGGGCGTACGCCGTGGTGGAGGCGAGCTCGACGTAGTCGTCGCGCACCTCCTCGGGCTGGGTGCCCGCCGTGCCCTGCCGCTGCGCGACGTCGTTGAGGTAGGACGAGCCGGCCTCGACGCCGTACTCCTCGGCCATCTGCGAGGCCTGCGAGCGCAGCGTGAGCAGCTGCACGACGTACTGGCGCACGAAGCTCATGGGCACCTCGGACTCGAGGTCGCCGACGGCCGTGCAGTAGTTGGCGGTCACCGCGTCGACGTGGCGGACGGTGAGCTCCTCGTCGCCGACCTTCACCGCGACGCCGGGGGCGGCACTGCCGCACCCGGTCAGCAGCAGTCCTGCGAGGCCCACGGTCACCCAGGTGGGCGCGGCCGTCATCAGGCGGGTCTTGCTCACGAGTCACTCCCAGTGGTTGCTGCGGTCTGGTGGGCGGGTGCCGGAGGTGCGACCACCTCGTCGATCACGCCGCGCGCCCATTCAAGCAGGGCGACGCCCGCCACCGGTCGGACGGGGAACCCCGCGCTCTGGGGACGCGGCACCAGGATGGTACTGACGGGCGCCTTGACGACGCTCTTGGGATGGAGGCGGTTGAGGCGTACGACGCGCGACTCGGGCAGGTCGACGGGCGCGAAGCGGACGTACTTGCCGGCGACCGTCACCTCACGCACCCCGACCTGGCGGCAGCGGGCGCGGAAGCGGGCGACCACCAGCAGGGACTCGACGACCTCCGGCGGGTTGCCGTAGCGGTCGAGCAGCTCGGCGCGCACCTCGTCGACGTCGGCGTCGGTGCGCACCTCGGCCAGCCGCTTGTAGATCTCCAGCCGCAGCCGCTCGCTGGGGATGTAGTCGTGCGGAAGGTGGGCGTCGACGGGCAGCTCGATGCGGACCTCGGCGAGCTCCTCCTCGGCGCCGCCCTTGAAGTCGGCCACCGCCTCGCCGACGAGCCGGACGTAGAGGTCGAAGCCGACGTCGGCGATGTGACCGGACTGCTCGCCGCCGAGCAGGTTGCCGGCACCGCGGATCTCGAGGTCCTTCATCGCGATCGCCATGCCGCCGCCGAGGTCGGAGTGCTGGGCCAGCGTGGCGAGCCGCTCGTGCGCGGTCTCGGTCAGCGGCTTCTCCGCTGGATAGAGGAAGTAGGCGTAGGCGCGCTCGCGGGACCGGCCGACGCGGCCGCGCAGCTGGTGCAGCTGCGAGAGGCCGAGGGTGTCGGAGCGCTCGATGATCATCGTGTTGGCGTTGGACACGTCGAGGCCGCTCTCCACGATCGTCGTGCAGACCAGCACGTCGAAGCGCTTCTCCCAGAAGTCGAGCATGACCTGCTCGAGGGCGTGCTCGCCCATCTGGCCGTGCGCGGTC
This sequence comes from Nocardioides ganghwensis, assembly GCF_014779655.1. GTDB lineage: Bacteria > Actinomycetota > Actinomycetes > Propionibacteriales > Nocardioidaceae > Nocardioides > Nocardioides ganghwensis. The sequence goes on along the minus strand of NZ_JACXYX010000001.1, from coordinate 247,174 downwards.
GCCACGCGCGCCTCCGGGACCAGCTCGCGGATCCGCGCGGCGGCCTTCTCGATCGACTGGACCCGGTTGTGGATGTAGAAGACCTGGCCCTCGCGCAACAGCTCGCGGCGTACGGCTGCGACGACCTGGCGGTCCTCGTAGGCGCCGACGTAGGTGAGGACCGGGTGCCGCTCCTCCGGCGGCGTGGTGATCGTCGACATCTCGCGGATGCCGGTGACCGCCATCTCGAGCGTGCGCGGGATCGGCGTCGCGCTCATCGACAGCACGTCGACGGAGGTGCGCATCCGCTTCATCTGCTCCTTGTGCTCGACACCGAAGCGCTGCTCCTCGTCGACGATGATGAGGCCGAGGTCCTTCATCCTGATGTCGGGGTTGAGCAGGCGATGGGTGCCGACGACGATGTCGACCGAGCCGTCCTCGAGGCCGGCGATGACCTCCTTGGCCTCCTTGTCGGTCTGGAACCGCGACAGGCCCTTGATGACGACCGGGAAGCCCGACATCCGCTCGGAGAACGTCGACATGTGCTGGGTGACGAGCAGCGTCGTCGGCACCAGCACGGCCACCTGCTTGCCGTCCTGCACGGCCTTGAACGCCGCGCGCACCGCGATCTCGGTCTTGCCGTAGCCGACGTCGCCGCACACCAGCCGGTCCATCGGCACGACCTGGCGCATGTCGGCCTTGACCTCGTCGACCGTCGTGAGCTGGTCGGCGGTCTCGGTGAACGGGAAGGCGTCCTCGAGCTCGCGCTGCCACGGGGTGTCGGGGCCGTAGGCGTGGCCGCGGGTGGCCTGACGGGCGGCGTAGAGCTTGATCAGCTCGGCGGCGATCTCGCGCACCGCGCGCCGCGCCTTGTTCTTGCGCTTGGTCCAGTCGCCGCCGCCGAGGCGGTCGAGGCTCGGGTTCTCGCCGCCGACGTAGCGGGTGACCTGGTCGAGGGTGTCGGCGGGGACGTAGAGCATGTCGTTGGGGCCGCCGCGCTTGCTGGGGCCGTACTCGAGGACGAGGTACTCGCGCACCGCCCCGCCGATCTCGCGCTGCTTCATCTCCACGAAGCGCCCCACGCCGTGCTGCTCGTGCACGACGTAGTCGCCGGCCTTGAGCTCGAGCGGGTCGATCTGCTTCTTGCGACGCGCGGGCATCTTGCGCATGTCACGGGTCGAGGTCTTCTGGCCCGACAGGTCGTCGCCGGTCACGACCGCGATCCGCGCCTCGTCGTCGACGATGCCGTGGACGAGGTGGCCGCACGTCACGGTCACGACGCCGGGCCCCGCGGTGTCACCGTCCTCGACGAGTCGAGCAGCGATGTCGTTCTCGCCGAGCAGCTCGACGAACCGCTCGGCGGGGCCGTGGCCGGCGTGCACGACCACGACGTCGAGGCCCTCGCGCACCCAGCCGCGGATGTCGTCGACGGCCTGCTGCAGGTCGCCGCGGTAGGCCTCGGCCGCGTGCGTCGGCAGGGTCCGGCTCGGCACGTCCCCGTCGCCGGCGGTCGACACGCCGAGACCCGGCTCGTCCGGAGTGTCGATCCCGAACGGGCTCACCGCCCACCACGCGTGCCCGAGACCGAGGGCGTGCAGGCGCACGTCGGCGATCTCGCGGTAGGACGCGGCGCCCAGGTCGATCGGCGCGGTGCCGCCGCCTGCCGCGGCGGCCCACGAGGCGCCGAGGAACTCCTCGCTGGTGGCGACGAGGTCGTGGGCGCGGCTGCGGGCGCGCTCGGGGTCGAGCACCAGGACCGTCGTGTCGCTGGGCATCAGGTCGACGAGCAGCTCCATGGTGTCGACGAGCACCGGCGCGAGGGACTCCATGCCCTCCACCGCGATGCCGGCGGCCATCTTGTCGGTGAGCTCCAGCAGCTGCGGGTGCGCCTCGCCCAGCTCGGCGGCGCGGCGGCGTACGTCGTCGGTCAGCAGCAGCTCGCGGCACGGCGGCGCCCAGAGGCGCTGCACCGTCTCGAGGGTGCGCTGGTCGGCGACGGAGAAGGCGCGGATCTCCTCCACGTCGTCGCCCCAGAACTCCACCCGCAGCGGGTGCTCCTCGGTCGGCGGGAACACGTCGACGATGCCGCCGCGCACCGCGAACTCACCACGCCGCTCGACCATGTCGACGCGCGTGTACGCCGCGTCGGCGAGGCCGCGGACCACGTCGTCCAGCGCCCGCGAGTCACCCGGCGCCAGCTCGACCGGCTCGATGTCGGCCAGGCCCGGCACCTGCGGCTGGAGCAGGCTGCGGATCGGCGCGACGACGACCTTGAGCGGGCCGTTGGCCGCGTCGGTGCCGGGGTGGCGCAGCCGCCGCAGGACGGCGAGCCGTCGCCCGACCGTGTCGCTGCGCGGGCTGAGCCGCTCGTGCGGGAGCGTCTCCCAGCTCGGGTAGTAGGCGACCGTGTCGGGGTCGACGAGGTCGGCGAGCTCCTCGACGAGGTCCTCGGCCTCCCGCGAGGTCGCCGTCACGGCCAGGACTGTGCGGCCCCGCTCGACGAGGCCGTGCACCACGAACGGCCGGACCGCGGCCGGTCCGGTGAGCTCGAGGGCGTTGTGGAGGGCGGCGTCGGCCAGCGCGCCACCCAGCGTGGGGGCGGTGACGACGCGCTGGGCGACGGCGGCGAGCGGCGTGGACGGCACCGGGAGATCCCTTCGAGAGCACGCGGAAGTGCCCCCACGTGACGGAGGGGTGGGGGGAGGATGAAAGTCTACGGGGGCTGACCGACGGGGGTTCGTGGGGGACGAGGGGTTTGTCCTGTGCGCCCCGGGGGTAGCAACCACCCACGCCAGGCCGACGGCCGGGCGGCACAGAACTTCACTCGAGAGGAACAACGGGGAATGCGCATCACTCGCTTCGTCGCCGGCACCGTCTCCGCCGGCCTGCTCGGCCTCACGCCGATCGCCATCGCCGCACCGGGGCACGCGGCCGACACGTGGACCACCACGACCACCGCCACGCCCAGCGCGACCGGCGTCACCTACGGCGACGACCTCTACATCTCCGTCGACGTGGCCAGCTCCGACGGCTACTCGCCCGGCAGCACCGACGGCACGCTCACGCTCTACGCGATGGAGGCCGGCACCAGCGCCTGGGTCCCCGTCGCCACCGCGGCCAACACCTACTCGTCCTTCTACGACGTGAAGCCCAAGGCCACCACCGCCTACAAGGTCGTCTACAGCGGCTTCACCGACCCCGACCAGGGCACCTACGGCGACAACTACACGCCGAGCGAGTCCGCGACCTTCACCATCGGCGTGCAGCGCAACGTCAAGATCGACAACGCCAAGGCGCGGATGACGATCAAGGGCAAGATCAAGCCCGACTACAAGCGCAACAAGGTCAAGGTCCAGATCAAGAAGGGCAAGCGCTACGTCAAGTTCAAGACCGTCAAGACCACCCGGAAGAGCACGTTCCAGGTCCGCCTCCCGGCCCCGCGCCGCGGCAACAAGCTCTACTTCAAGATCACGGTCCCCGGGAACTCGAAGTTCCTGTCCTACAGCGAGGTCTGGTACACCTACAGCTACCGCTCGACCCTCACCCCGCGCATCGCGAAGCTGGGCTGACGTCACCGGTCACTGACCTCACGACCGGCTCCGCCAGCACTGCTGGCGGGGCCGGTCGTACTGTTGCACCCTCCCGAACCCCCGAGAGGACCACCGCCCGATGTCGACCCGACTCGCCGCACGCACGTGCGTGGCAGGACTGGCCGCAGGACTGCTCGGCGTGACGTCGCTCGGCACCACCCCGGCCGCTGCGGCGCGTGACACGCTCGCCACGACCACGGTCGCCGAGCCGGAGTCGCAGACGATCGACTTCGGGGAGACGATCGACGTCACGCTCGAGGTCGACGGCGAGAACGGCTTCTCGCCCACCGAGGGCACCTCCACTCTCTGGGCACGCGAGGCGACGAGCTCGAGGTGGAAGGCCGTCACCACCAACACCTCGGCCTCCCTCGACTTCTTCGACGTGCGCCCGTGGATGACGACGACCTACAAGGTCGTCTACAGCGGCCACGAGGCCGCCACGAGCAGCGACGACAGCTACGAGCCCAGCGAGTCCGCCCCCTTCACGGTCGAGGTCGCCCGCACGATCACCCGCCCGACGGGCGGGTTCAAGGTCTCGGGACGGGTGCGGCCCCGCTACGGCGAGCGCCCCATCGTGGTGAGGGTCTCCTCGGAGGAGCGCGGCGGCTTCACGCGGTTCACCAGGATCAGGACCGACCGGCGCGGCCGGTACTCGCTGGTCCTCCCCCGACGCAGCGGCGTCTGGTACTGGTCGTTCGTGGTCAAGGCCGACCGGGCGTACGCCGGCACCCGGTTCAAGTGGCGCACCTGGGTCTCTCCCGAACGCGCGCGCTGACGCCCGACCCGCGGACCATCCGACCCTTTACCGTTCGGCAGTCGGACACATAGGTTCGCCTGTCATGAACCAGCTCTCGGGACACGACCACCTGCCCACCCACCGATCCGACCAACCGACCCGCCTGGCCACGGGCGACGGGGCCGGCGCCCTCAGCCGCCGCGGCCTGCTCGCCGGCGCCGCGGGAGGCGTCGCAGTCATCGCCGCCGGCCAGCCGGCCTGGGCCGTCGACGCGACGCGTCCCGGTGCCCTGCGCGGACCTGCCCTCGCCTCCCGCGACCGTCAGGTCGTGCGCGGCATCAGGCCGGCCCGCGCCCTCTCGGACCTGCGCACGCTGTCCGAGGGCATCGGACCTCGCATCGGCGGCACGGCGTCGGAGAAGGCGGCCGCGGAGTTCGCCCTCACCACCTTGCGCAGCGCCGGGTGCAGCGACGTACGGCTCCAGCCGTTCCCGGTGGCGGACAAGTTCCTCGCCGACATCGGCGACCCGGACGGTCAGCTGCCCGACGACCTCTGCTGGCAGGCCGGCGCGTCGCCCGACGCGGGGCTCGACGTCGCCGTGACCGGGCGGGTCGTGGACGTGCGCGCCGCCACCGCGCCCACCTGGCCCGCCGACGAGGCCGCGGTCACCGGTGCCGTGCTGCTGGCCGACGACGCGCAGGACGCCGACCCGGCCACGCGGGTCAACCTGCGCGCCGCCTTCGTCCTCGAGGCACAGCGACGTGGCGCCGCCGCCGTCGTCCTGCTGCCGGCCGACCTCGCGCACCCGCGACGCGCGTCCGCTGCCTCGCTGCGCCTCGTGCCCACCACCGGGTCCACTCCCCCGGCACCCACCCCGGTCGCGACCATCCCGGTGCTCGGTATCGCCCAGGTGCAGAAGCGGCTGCTGCGCGAGGACCTCGCGGTCCGGCCGCTGCGGCTGGCCGTCAGCACCACCGCGCACCGCGGGCTGACCAGCAACAACGTCCTCGCCGACATCCCGGGCCGCCTCGGACCGGCGGGACCCGTCGTCTACATCTCCGGTCACTACGACTCGGTGATCGGGGCGCCCGGCGCCAACGACGACGGCTCCGGCACGGTGCTCACGCTGGAGCTGGCGCGCGTGCTGAGGAAGCTGCCCACGGGCGACGCGACGATCCGGCTGGCGCTGTGGGGCTCGGAGGAGCAGGGGCTCATCGGGTCTCGCCACCACGTCGCTCAGCTGCCGCAGGCCGAGAGGGACCGCATCCGCGGTGTCTTCCAGAACGACATGGTCGGCACCAGCTGGAGCCCGGCCACGCGCTACTGGCTGCTGTCGTTCTCCGGCACCGGCAATCCCACCACCGACCAGGTGGCCGCGGCGGCGACACGGCTCGGCTACGACCCGCAGATCTCACCGGTCACCCAGCGCGGGGCCAGCGACCACCAGTCCTTCCAGGAGGTCGGCATCGCCTCGGCGAACTTCTCCTGGCGCGGGGAGGCGACCCCGGCGCTGCTGGAGCCGCCCTACCACTCGCCCGAGGACACCATCGAGAAGAACATCTCGATGGACCGGCTCACGGTGAGCATGGAGCTGATCGGCTGCGCGGCGTACGCCCTGGCCCACTGACGCGGCGCACCTCAGCTCGCGGGCGGGGGCGGACCGGCGTCCACCTCCGCCTGCGAGCGCAGGATGCAGAACTGGTTGCCCTCCGGGTCGGCGAGCACGACCCAACCGGTGCCGGGTCCGTACTGTCCGCGCTGGTCGCCCACCAGGGTCGCGCCCAGACCGAGCACGCGCTCGACCTCCTCGTCGCGCGTGCCCTCGCGCGGACGCAGGTCGAGGTGGATGCGCTTGGCGGGCAGCTCGACGTCGGGCACCTCGATGAACAGGATGCTGTGCCCGGTCCCGGGGTCGACGATCATGCACTCCTCGTGCCCCGGCTCGTTGGGGTCGCCCTCGACGTCGACGTAGCCGAGCAGCTTCTTCCACCACTCCGAGAGCTCGTAGGCGTCATGGCAGTCGACGGTCGTGTGCGCGACGAAGGAGGTCATGGCGCCACGCTGGCAAGTCGGGCGGCCACCCGCAAGCGGATATGCTCGCCCCGCCCCGCCGAGGGGGCCACCTGACGAGGGAGCCGTACCAGGACAGCGACAAGACGGCCGTCGAGGATATGGCCATGTCGTGGTTCGTGCTCGTCCTGTCCGGCGTCCTGGAGGCGGTGTGGGCCACCGCCCTCGGCCGCTCCGACGGACTCACCCGCCCGGTGCCGACCGCCACGTTCGTGGTCGCGCTCGTGCTCAGCATGGGCGGGCTCGGCTACGCCATGCGCACCCTGCCCGTCGGCACGTCGTACGCCGTGTGGGTCGGCATCGGCGCGACCCTGACCGTCCTGGTCGCGATGACGACGGGCGCCGAGTCGTTCTCGGTGGCCAAGGCGCTGCTGCTGACCGGGCTCGTGGGCTGCATCGTGGGCCTCAAGCTCGTCCACTGACGAGCGGCGTGCCCTCACTCCGTGCCGTGGCGCCTGACGAAGTCGACGATCTGATCGGCCAGCTCGGGCCGGCACACGATGAGGTCCGGCAGCGAGGTGTCGTCCTCGTTGTAGACCAGGGGCGAGCCGTCGACCCGGCTGCAGTGCAGGCCGGCGGCGCGGGCGACCGCGACAGGAGCGGCGTTGTCCCACTGGTACTGCCCGCCGGCGTGGACGTAGGCGTCGGCGACGTCGCGCACCACGCTCATCACCTTCACCCCGGCGCTGCCCATCGGCACCAGCTCGGCGTCGAGCTCGGCGGCCAGCGCCTCGACGAAGGCGGGCGGGCGGCTGCGGGAGACGGCGATGCGGGGGCGATCGGAGGTGCGCGGGGGCACGACGCTGGGGCGGCCGGTGCTGAAGGTCTCCCCGAGCGCCGGCTGGGCGACGGCCCCCGCGACGAGGTCACCGTCGGCCCACAGCGCGACGTGGACGGCCCAGTCGTCGCGCGGGGGCTCCGAGAACTCCCGCGTGCCGTCGAGCGGGTCGATGATCCACACCCGGTCCGCCGTGAGGCGCGACTTGTCGTCGGCGGCCTCCTCGGAGAGCACGGCGTCGTCGGGGCGGTGCTCGGTGAGGAGCCGGTCGAGCTCGGCCTGCGCGGCGGCGTCGCCGGCGTCCTTGAGGGCCTTGCCCTCCAGCCCGTCGGCGGCGGCACCGGCGCGTACGTCGAGGAGCACGGCTCCGGCCCGTTCGGCCGCCCAGACGGCGAAGGCGTGGTCGTCGAGCGAGGTGGGATCGATCATGCCGGTCAGCCTATCGACGGGCCAGCGTCACCGCGCCGCCGCTCACCTCGCCCCTCTTCGCCGCGTGCTCGGCCTCCGGGCCACCGCCGTCCTCGCCGCCCTCCTCACCGACCTCCTCACCCGTCTGGCGCGGGGCCGGGACCAGGTCGACTGCGAAGACGCGTTCGTGGGCCTGGTGGTACATCGCCACGGCCTTGAGCTGCGTGGGAGCCCCGAGCTTGGCGCGCAGCGACTTGACGTGGCTGCGCACCGTGCCGCTCGAGACACCGAGCTCGGCGCCGACCTCGGAGACCCGCCGTCCGGTGGCGAGCAGCTCGAGCACCCGGCGCTGCTGGGGGGAGAGCGTCGCCATCAGGGCCTCGAGGCGTTGCTGACGGTCGACGGTGAGCGCCCAGGCCGTGCGCAGGGCGGTCCGCCGCTCGGGATCCATCACGGGGCGACCGGCCTCCAGCTGGTCGACCGCCTCGGCCAGCTGGGCCACCGCGGTGGTCTGCGTGAGCAGGTCGAGCTGCTCCGACTCCAGGAGCCTGCCCCACCTCACCGCACCCTCCGCCGACGTGACGACGAGGACCCGTACGCCACCGATGGTGAGGTAACGACGGACATGGGTGATGACGGCTTCGTTGTCAAGCCCGTCCGTGATGACCACCAGGTGTCGAAAGCGGGGAGTCACCCCTCCCGCCGGCGCGCCTGTCGCGAGCGGGGTCTCCCACGCCATCGCCTCCGCGGAGGTGCCGACAGACCTCAGTGCAGCCGCCACGGCCTGAGCCACCAGGAGGTGCGGCGACACGACACCCACGCGCCCCGATACGCCCATCCGCCCTCCTCCGCCGGCCACTGTGGTGCGAGCATGACGGCCCCGATCAGGCGTGGTGTCGACCCTCTGGCCAATGTGCACACAATTGGGGACGGATCGCACCGACCCTCCGACGCGGCCTGCCCGACCGGGCCGGCGGGGGCAGTGGCCCCTCCTCGGCACGACGCCGGGGCGGACCCGGACCGCCGTCGCCCGCGGGTTCCGTCCGCGCGCGGACGGCCTGTCCGGCAGGGCCATCTTGGCCTGCGCTGGACGTGCGCTGACCACGACCTTGCGGGGTTCTTGACCAATATTTGGCAAGGCCTCCCGGCTCCGGACCAGACCGGACCTCCCACAAATGGGGTACGGAGCACGAAGGGGTGGACAGGCGGTGGGAACAGTCCGAAGGTGCTGGTGGGAGTTCTGCTCGCTCGGGGTGATCGGGTCGCAGGCCGCTGGGGAGTGGCCGTGGTCCGCGAGCAGGAAAATTACGCATGACTATGGGGGAGCACCATGCTCAGTTCAGCCATCAGTGCGCGGGCCAGGTGGTCGGCGCCGCGAGCCACGACCGGGATCGTCGGTCGCGCACTCGTCGGACGAGCGCTGGCCAGCGCCGGCGCCGTCCGTCCACACCTCGTCTGGAGGACCAGGCGCCCGGCGCCCGACCACGACCCGGGCCCGGACCCGTACGGGTCACGTCACGAGGTCGTGACACAGAGCAGCACGACCCGCGAGCAGCGCGAGCTGCTGCACGAGCTGCGCAGCACGATGGCCGGGCTGGTCTCGGGGTCGGTGATGCTCGACAACCCCGACGTGTCGCCGGAGGCCCGGCAACGGCTGTGGGAGTCGATGCGCCGCGAGCTCGACCGGATGGACCGCCTGCTGTCGGGCCGCATGGGTCCGACGGCCGAGATCGACCTCGACCAGGCCCTCGAGCCCATCCTGGAGCTCCAGCGGCTCAAGGGCCGCCACGTCGAGGTGCGGGGCGCCGGTGACGTCGTCCAGGGCCGGTACGACGCGCTGGCCGAGGTGCTCAACATCCTCGTCGACAACGCGGCCACGCACGGCGGCGTCGACCACAGCGTCGTCGAGGTGGTCCGGCGCGACGAGGACACCGTCGACATCCGCGTCAGCGACGAGGGCCGCGGGATCCCGCCGGAGCAGCGCGACCACATCTTCGACTGGGGCCTGCGCGGCGAGGACTCGCCGGGCGAGGGCATCGGGCTGAACCTCGCCCAGCGCCTGATGACCGAGGACGGCGGGTCGCTGCGGCTCGCCGAGCACGAGGGCAACGGTTCGTCGTTCGTCATCACGCTGCCGGCCGCCCGCCGGCCCGCGGACGACGACGTGGCACCGGGGAGCCGTCGTGCATGGACTTACTAGGGCCGACCACCGCGTCCTGATCATCGACGACCACGTCCTCTTCGCCGAGTCGCTCGAGCTCGCGCTGTCGCTCGAGGGCTACGACGTACGCCGCCTCGAGCTGCCCGAGGAGGGCGGCTCGATGGCCACCCTGCGGTCGCTGGCACTGCGCGCCAACCCGCGGACGGTCATCCTCGACCTCGACCTCGGACGCTTCGGCGACGGCGTCAACCTGATCTCCCCGCTGGCCCACGCCCACGTCAACGTCGTGGTCGTGACGGCGTCGCAGGAGCTCGGCCGATGGGGCGAGTGCATGCGGCTCGGTGCGCGCAAGGTGCTGACCAAGAGCGGCGCGCTGCAGCAGGCGCTGTCGACGGTCCGCCGGCTCCACCAGGGACTGCCGGTGACCACCCGGGAGGAGCTCGAGTCACTGCTCGACGCGTGGTCGCACCAGAGCCGGGTCGACGACGACATCCGACGACGCCTCGACCGCCTCACCCCGCGTGAGCGCCAGGTCCTCGAAGCGCTCATCGAAGGACGCACGGTGCGCGCCATCTCGCAGGACAGCGTGGTGTCGGAGGCCACCGTGCGCACCCAGGTGAAGTCGATCCTCAACAAGCTCGAGGTGTCGTCCCAATTGGCCGCGGTCGGCATGGCCAACCAGATCGGCTGGAGGCTCGGCGTATGACCAGCGCGGGAGTGAGCGGCATCCGCGCCCTCTCGCCCCGGACCTCGAGCCTCACCCGCGACACCTTGGAGGAGATGGCAGCCGCCCAGGACCACCGGGGCGGCGGCGGGGCCGACGTGTGGCTCGGCCCCGACGTCGGCCTGGCCCGGTCGAGGCCGGCCGCCTCGCCCCTCCCGGACGGACCCGCTGCCGACCCGAGCCCCCAGCCGGCGCGGTCGGTCGACGGGCGGTGGGTGGTGGCCCTCGACGGTGCGGTCCGCAACCACGTCGCCCTGCGCGCCCACCTCGACTACCCGTTCCGCAGCCGGGACGACGCCGAGCTCGTCGTCGCGGGGCTCGCGCTCGAGGGCATCAGCTTCGTGGAGCGCCTGCAGGGCCAGTTCGCCCTCGTCGCGCACGACCTGCGCACCGACACCACGCACCTGGTCCGCGACCGGATCGGCGTCCTGCCGCTGCACTACCGCCACGTCCCCGGCGGCATCGCCTTCGCCTCCGAGGTCAAGGCGCTCCTCGTGCTCGGACCGCGCCCGGGCGTGGACCACCGCAGCCTCGACGCCTACCTCGCGCACCGCACCGTGCCCGCGCCCGACACCCTGTTCGAGGGCGTGAAGAAGGTACGCCCCGCGCACCGCGTGGCGATCATGCCGGGGGGGCACCTCGAGGAGACGGCGTACTGGTCACCGCCGGACACCGACCCGGACGGGACCTGGACACCGGACGACGCGATCGAGGCCGTGCGCGACGGCGTGCGCGAGGCGGTGCGCTCCGCTCTCGACCCCGGTGCGCCGGTGGGCATCAACCTCACCGGCGGGCTCGCCAGCAGCCTGCTCGTCGCCCAGGCCCAGCAGCTCGGCGGCGACGAGCCGGTGCACACGTTCTCCCCGGCCTTCGGCGACGGCGCACCCGACGAGCTCGCCCGGACCGGGCGGCTCAGCCGCCTGCTCGGCACCCGTCACCACGACGTGCACCTGCACCGGCCCGACCTCGACGAGCTCTGGGGCCCCCTGACCTGGCACCGCGACGCCCCGCTCTCCGGCCCGGCGGACCTCGCCGCCCACGTCCTCGCGCGGGCCGCGGGCGAGCACGTGCCGGCCATCCTCTGCGCGCAAGGCGCCGACGAGCTCTTCGGCGGGCACCAGCGCTACCGGCTGGCGGGCGTCGCGGAGCGGTCGTACGGACTGCCCGGCCTGCCCGCGCCCCTCCGCTCGGGACTCGGTCGCCGGGTCGAGCGCCGGCTCGGCGCGACCTTCTCCGCGCCCGAGCGCCGGCGCCTCCTCGGCCAGGCACCTCCGCGGGACCGCCGCTCGGCGCCGAGCGTCGGGGTGGATCCGGTCGACCGGATGCTGCGCCACGACCTGCGCCACACCCTGCCCGACGACGTCCTCGAGCGCCTCGACCGGATGTCGACCGCGGCCTCGCTCGAGGTGCGCCTGCCGCTGCTCGACCACCACCTCGTCGAGCTGGCCTTCCGGCTGCCGACCTCGGTCAAGGTGCGTGCCGGGTGCACCACCTGGGTGCTCCGGGAAGCGGCCCGTCCGCTGCTGCCCGACGAGGTCATCGAGCGCCGCGTGCTCGAGCCCGGCGCCGGGTCCTGGTGGTACGCCGGCATGCGCGACACCGTGCGCGAGCGCCTCACCGGCCCCGGGTCGTGGATCGCGCAGACCCTCGACCAGTCGCTCGTGCGCGACCTCCTGCTGAGGCACGAGCACGGCGGTCACGAGCAGGACCGGATCTGGGCGCTCGTGTCGCTCGAGGTCTGGCACGAGGCCTTCTTCTCCGACCTCTCCGAGACCCCCGCCCTCCCCCGACCGCGGGGAGCGGCACGCCCGGTCGCGGCGAGCACGGCGCACCTGTCCTGACGTGCCGCGGCGGTCGAGGAGGGGGAACCTCGACCGCCGCCACTGGTGCGCTTCGTCGTCCATGGCGAGATGTGGGGCTGCTCGCCATCCACTCGGTCACACAGACCATCACTGGAAGAATGAGCGTCGCGAACCAGCGTGGTGCACCTCTTCAAGGGTAGGTCCGGGCAGTCGCGCGGCCCATCCCTACGAGTAGGTATTTGGGCACTGCACGGCTTTCGCCGATTCAGGGCATGCCGCACGCAGGCCGCGTTCCTAGGCTCCGAAGCACGGTCGGGGGGTCGTCCTCCGTCCGATCCGTGAGGCGAGAGTGAGGGGCACATGACGCAGACCACGGTCCGCACCACGTCGCTCGACGATGCACCGCTGGTCCCCACCGTCCCCCGGCCTCGCGACACCGAGCCCCAGACGCCCTCGGACGCCCCGCTCGCCGCCGCCACGAGCCCGGCACCGGTCGAACCCGCACCCGCCGACCCGGCGCCCGCCGACCTGGCACCCGCCGTACCGGTCGAGGAGCTCGGTCGCCGACGGGCGCGCCGGAGCTGGCCGGTGCTGGGAGTCGACCTCGTCCTCGCCCTGGCCGTGGCGGGAGCAACCGGGCTCGCCCTCGAGACGCTCGAGCTCGAGCTCGCGGTGGCAGCCGCCACCGCGTGGCCGCTCCTGCTCCTGGTCGCCGGCCACTACCGCGGCCAGTCGCTGGGCGAGAGCCGCGGCAGGCGTGCCTGGTCGGCAGCCTGGACCGGCGTACGCACCTGTGTCCTCGTGCTCGCGCTCACCCCGTGGCTCGGCGCCGCCACCGGTCCGCTGGCCGACCCGCTGATGCTGGCGCAGCTGGTCGCGATGTTCGCCATGGCGAGCACTGCGCACGCCCTGCTCGTCACCCGACGACACCGGCCCCGGCTGGTCCTCGCCGGCCGGCCGCGGGACGTCCGCGAGGCGATGCTGGAGCTGGAGCTGGCCGGTCACCACGAGGTGGTCGCCGCCTGCGTGACCCGGGCGTCGAAGGTCCCTCTGGGCGACCTGCCGACGTACGTCGGGCTCGGCGCCGCCGCCGAGGTGGCCGACGGTCACCGAGCGGACGCCGTCGTCGTGCTGCCGGGCGCCCGGCTGGCCGCCGCCGAGGTCCGCCGGCTGCACTGGGCCGTCGCGGCCGTGGGCGCCGAGCTCTGCGTCGGCACCGGCCTCATCGACGTCACCCCCGGCCGGGCCCGGGTGCTCGCCTCGGGAGGCCTGAACCTCGTGCACGTCGTCCCCGCCGCCCTGCGTGGGCCGCGGCGGTGGGTCAAGGAGGTCGTGGAGCGGGTCGCCTCGATCGTGGGGATGGTGCTCCTGCTGCCCGTCATGCTCGCCCTCGGCCTCATGGTCCGCCTCGACTCCCCCGGCCCGGCGATCTACCGCCAGGAACGCGTGGGACGCGACGGCCGGCTGTTCACGATGTACAAGTTCCGGTCGATGTCGACCTCCGCCGACGCCGACCGCGCCCACCTGGTCGCGTGCAACGAGGCCGACGGGGTGCTCTTCAAGATCCAGCAGGACCCTCGCATCACCCGGGTCGGCCGCTGGCTGCGCCGCACCAGCCTCGACGAGCTGCCCCAGCTGTGGAACGTGGTGCGCGGGGAGATGTCGCTCGTCGGCCCGCGGCCCGCGCTGCCGGACGAGGTCGCGCGCTACGACGTGGACCCGCGGCGCCGCCTGGTCGTCAAGCCAGGCATGACCGGACTGTGGCAGGTGTCCGGCCGCTCGGACCTCTCCTGGGCCGAGTCGGTGCGCCTGGACGTGCGCTACGTCGAGAACTGGTCGCTGGGGATGGACCTGGCGATCATGGTCCGCACGCTGCGGGCCGTCGTGTCGAGTCGCGGCGCGTACTGACCGGCTGACCGGCGAGCGGACGGGATCGGTCCCCGCTCAGCGGGTCGTCGGTTCTCAGTCCGCCTGCCCCAGGGCGCGCTCCGCGAGCCGCACCGCGCCGGCCTGGTCGGTCTTGCCGTTGCCCAGGCGGGGCAGGGCGCGCACCGGGACGAGCCGGTCCGGCAGCACGCCCGGCGCGACGCGGGTCGCCAGGTCCTCGCGCACCGCCGTCAGGGGGTGGCCGTCGCCCTCCACGAGCGTGACGAGGGACCCGCCGCGCGTGGCGACGGTGTAGCTGACGATGCCGCGCACGTCGCGGATCGCGGTGTCGACGTCGTCGAGGTTCACGAAGCCTGCGCTGCGCTTGACCAGCCGGCCCACCCGGCCCAGGCAGTAGACCTCGCCGTCCGCCACGACCCCGCGGTCGCCGGTCACGACGCGGCCGGGCTCCCACCGGGGGTAGTCCTGGCCGTGCCCGCCGAAGAGGTAGCCGTCGCCCACGTGGGGCGAGTGGATGGCGAGCACCTCGTCCTCCCCCACCGCGTCGTCCCCCACCGTGTCCTCCCCTGCGTCCTTCTCGTCCCGGACCAGGCCCACCCGCCAGGGCCCCACCCGTCCGCGGCCGACGGACACCGACCCGTCGCGGGCGCGCACCTCGTCGGGGGACGCGTACGCCGCGGCGCTGGCGAAGCCGCCGGTCTCGCTCGTGCCGTAGGTGTTGACGAGGGTGGCGCGGCCCAGGCCGAGCACCGTCCTGGCCTGCGCCGGGCTGAGCCGGTCGCCGCCCGAGCCCCAGACGCGCACCTCGCACGGGGCCCCGCGCCCGGCCTCCGTCGCGGCGAGGTCGACGTAGCCCGGTGCCAGGCGGACGTGCGTCGCCTCCCGGCGGGCCAGGAAGGCCAGCGGGCGCACCCGGTCGGCGAGGGAGCCCGACACGTGCAGCGACGCGCCGGCGGCCAGCGCCAGCAGCCAGTTGGTGAGCGCGAGGTCGTACGACGGGTGGGTGGGCTCGGCCCACCGGGCCGCGGAGTCGAGGTCGAGGGCCTCCGCGCCGTGGGGCAGGAAGTCGGCGAGGCACGCCCACGACGTCAGCACCCCCTTGGCGCCGGTGCCGGTGGTCCCCGACGACATCGCGACGTAGCCCGCCGTGACGGGGTCGGGCCGTGCGGGGTCGGCAGGACGCGGGTGCACCCCGCTCGCGTCGACCACCACGTCGGGGTCCAGCGCGTCGAGGACCGCGTCGGTGCGCGGACCGGCGCCCGGGTCGAGGAAGCACACCGTGTGGTCGCCCAGCACGGCCGCCAGCAGGTGGGTCACGGTGGCCACCGAGCCGGGCAGGACGACCGCCACGAGCGGCCGCTCCCGCGGCGACGTACGAGCGATCGCGCGGGCGACGTCCTCCGCCTCCCGCAGCGCGTCGGCGAGGGTGAGGGAGGAGCGCGAGTCCGCCACCACGCTGGCCGGGGCACGCGCCGCCGAGGCGCGCACCAGCTCGGACAGCGCGTGCATGTCAGGCCGTGCAGGCGTCGACGTGGGCGGCGAGCGACTCGACCGTCCCGAAGACCTCCGCGGTGATGTCGTCCTCGTCGAGCTCGAAGCCGAACCGCTCCTCGATCGCGGTGATCAGCTCGACGAGGGCGAGAGAGTCGAGCTCGGGCAGGCTGCCGAACAGCTCGGTGTCGGGCGCGTACCGGCCGGGGTCCCCGCCGAGCAGCTCGGCCAGCAGCCCGGCCAGTGCCTCCTCGGTCGGGTGGGCCGCGGGCCGGTCCAGCGTCCGGGCGGCGACCGCCTCGCGGGTCGTCTCGTGCGTCATCTCGTGCCTCTCTCGTGCATGTCCGGGTGGCTGTGAGTCCTCACACCAGCACCTCCAGCGGCGCCGGGTGGCTGAGGAAGGCGGTGGGGCTGGCGGTGTGGCCGTAGGCCCCGGCCTGGAAGAGGACGACGAGGTCGCCCACCTCGCCGCGCGGCAGCCGCACCTTGTCGCCGAGCAGGTCCAGCGGGGTGCAGAGGCACCCCACGACCTGGACGGTCTCGACGTCGCCCTGGTCCATCCGGGTGCCGACGGCGATGGGGTAGTTGCGGCGGATCACCTGCCCGAAGTTGCCGGACGCGGCCAGCTGGTGGTGCATCCCGCCGTCGACCACGAGGAAGGTCGTGCCGCGGGACTCCTTGCGGTCCACGACGCGGGTGACGTAGACGCCCGCCTCCCCGACGATGTAGCGACCGAGCTCGAGCAGGACGCGCGCCCCCGGCAGCCGGGGACGTACGAGCGAGCGCATCAGCTCCTCGAGGTTGTCGCCGACGGCGCCGAGGTCGAGCGCACGGTCCTTCTCGTAGTAGGGGATGCCGAGGCCGCCGCCGAGGTTGACGTAGGTCGGCTCCGCGGTCATCTCGTCGGCCATCCGCAGCACCAGGTCGACGGTGCGACGCTGGGCCTCGGCGAGGATGTCGGCGTGCAGGTTCTGCGACCCGGCGAACACGTGGAAGCCGCGCAGGTCCAGCCCCCGGGCCTCCATCTCCTTCAGCAGCCGGGGCGCCTCCTCGACGTCGACGCCGAACTGCTGCGCTCCCCCGCCCATGCGCATGCCCGAGCCCTTGACCTCGAAGTCGGGGTTGAGTCGCAGGGCGACGACCGGACGGATCCCGGTCTCCTCGCCGATCGCGGTGATGCGGTCGACCTCGAGGGGCGACTCGACCTCCACCACGACCCCGGCGGCGACGGCCTGCGACAGCTCCGCCACCGACTTGCCGGGACCGGCGAAGCTCACCATCCCCGGCGGGAGCGGGGTGTCGAGGGCCAGGCGCATCTCGGCACCGGAGGCGACGTCGAGCGAGTCGACGACCCGGCTCAGGTGCTGCACCAGGGCCGGCATCGGGTTCGCCTTGACGGCGTAGCTGATCTCCAGGTCGTCCGGCATCGCGGCCCGCAGCCGCGCGACGCGCTGGGTGAGCAGCTCGCGGTCGTAGGCGAAGAACGGCGTGCTGCCCACGCGCTGCGCGAGGCGGGACAGGGGCACGCCCCCGACGAGGAGCTCGCCGCCGTCGGTCGCGGGGTCGAGGTCGGCGTGCACCGACCCGGGCCCGCTCACCACGCCAGGCACGTGAGCTCGCTGTAGAGGTAGTGCACCTGCTCGGGCGCGAGGGACGGGCTCCGGAACATCTTGGGCCGGGGGCGGGACAGGGCCGTCGCCCGGCGCAGCGGGCCGCCCGACACCCGGCGCTCGACCAGCGTGGCGGCGATGCCGTGCCGGGTCAGCAGGTGCGTCGCGACCCGGCCGGCCTCGGCGCGGAAGAGCTCGGGGTTGCTGACGTGGAGGACCGACCCGAAGGCGCGTACGCGCTTGCGGGTGTCGCGGCGGAACACGACGTAGCAGTGCTCGCGCGGCGTGCGGACGACCAGGTGCCGTGCCGCCGCGGCACGGCGGTGGTCGCGGTAGAGCGCGAGCTCGTCGGGCGACAGGCTGCCGAGCAGCGTGTCGGGGTCGGCACTCACCTGCGCCGCGCCCGGCCGTGCCGGCAGCGGCGCGTTGGCGAGGAGGTCGGTGGTCGTGTCGAGGTCGACGAACTTCAGCCGCCGGTTGAGCTCCACGACGTTGCCGCTCGGCGAGAAGTCGGTGAAGTGGTAGCCCTCCTGGCCCAGCAGGCGGGTCAGCAGCCGGACGCCCTGCGCACGGTGGTCCGGCAGGACGCACCAGGCGCCCAGGTTGCAGAACCGCTCGAGGCGTCCGTCGACGGGCTGCTGCGAGTAGTAGGCGAGGTAGGCCCCGACGACCGCCCCGTCGGCGTCACGCAGGTGGAACCCGTGGTTGGGCTGCTCGCTGGCCCAGGGCACGGACAGGGCCCGCGTCCACCGCTCGGCGGGCACCCGGTGGTTCAGGTGCTCGGTGAGGAAGCGCGCCACATCGGGCACGTCCGCGGACATGATCGGTGACAGCCGTGCCCCCACCGTGCCTCCCCTCACTCCGTACGCCGGCGCCGGCCCCCTGCCGTCCCCTGCCGGTCCCCCGTGGCGACCACGTGACGAACCCCGTCGGCGGATGCTCGGATCGTAGGTCGCGCGAGCGACGCGGGACGCCCGCGCGGCTGCGCATACCCAAGTCGGGGGACGGTTGGTGCCGTCAGGCTCCCCACTCGGGACCTCGGGGGGCGCGCAGCGCCGCCGGGCTCAGCAGCGTCCGGACCGCGCGACGTGACGTGGCCCGCCCGAGGGCCGCGCGGCTCGCCTCCCGCAGGAGCAGGGCGACCCAGAACGCGGCCGAGCGGACGGGACCGTTGCGGCCGGAGAACAGCTTGACCCGGTTGGCCACGAGCATCGACCACAGCCGTGGCGAGGAGGTCGAGTCCCCGCCGAGGTGCACGGCCATGGCGGTGGGCACGTAGCAGGTGGTGAGGCCGGCGTCGCGGACCCGCAGGTGGAAGTCGGTCTCCTCGGAGTAGAGGAAGAAGCTCTCGTCCCAGGGTCCGCAGCGCGCCCAGCACTCGGCACTGATCAGCTGCGTCGACCCCTCCGCCCAGTCGGTGGGCTGGCTCCGCTCGTACTCCCCCGGTGCGGTCACCACCTCGCCCAGCGTGGCGATGCCGCCGGCCCGGGACGCCCCCAGGACCGTGTCGGCCACGGCACGCAGGAGGGTGGGTTCGCGCCGCATCGACGGGACCAGCACGCCGTCGCCGTCCACCAGCCGCGGCACGGCCACCCCCACCCCTGGCATGTCGAGCGCGCCCAGGAGGGCGGGCACGCAGCCCGGCGCGAGGCGTACGTCCGGGTTGAGCACCAGCAGCGCCTGGTCGGCGCGGGCGTGCCGCGCGCCGGCGTTGATCCCGGCGGCGTACCCGGCGTTGCGCCCCATCTCCACCACCACGGCGTCGGGAGCGAGCGCGCGCACCCGCTCGACCGTGCCGTCGCTCGAGGCGTTGTCGACCACGACGAGCCGCCACGGCACCTCGCCCATGCCGACCGGGAGGGAGTCCACGAGGTCGGCGACGAGCGCGGCGCTCTCGTAGGTCACGACCACGACGACGACCTCGTCGGTGCGACCCCCGGACATGCGGTCATCCTAGGTTCGACCGTCGGGGCACCTCGCCCCCGAAATGGGCGAAGACCGGGCGGGGGCCGAGCCCCTAGGCTCGGGCCACTGCTCGCCGGGGACGGGAGGCACCATGCCGGGGCGCTGGGCGTCGGCGGTCGCCTCGCTGGCGGTGGTCGGCCTGCTGCTTGGCTCGCTCCTGCTCGCCGCGGTGCGCGTCGGGGACCCCGGGGCCAGACGGCTCATCGAGCTGGCGTCCCTCAGCCCCCTCGGCCTCCCTCTCGCCGGGGCGGCCCTGCTGGTGGCCCTCGTGCTCCGCGCCCTGGGCGGGCCACGGCGCGCTGTCGTCGTCTCGCTGGTCGCCGCCGTGTGCCTGGTGACGGTGCACGCCTGGTGGCTGGCACCGTCGTACGCCGGCTCGCGGCCGGTCGGCGGGCCTGCGTCGCTGGTGGTGCTGGCGCAGAACTTCGAGTACGGCGACCCGGCGGCGCTGGTCGGGCTGGTGCGCGACGAGGACGTCGACGTCCTGGTCCTCACCGACGCCGACAGCGGCCGCGTCGACCCGCTCCTGGAGGCGGGGATGGAGGAGCTGCTGCCCCACTCGGCAGGGATCGGCGAGGGCGGTGCGGTCGTGCTGAGCCGGATCCCGGTCACGGGGACCGAGCTGCTCCACGCCGGGTCCGCGAGCCGGCTGGTCGAGCTGGAGGCACCCGGACTCGGGGCCGTGACGATCGCCGCCGTGCACACCCGGCCGCCCTACGACCCCGATGCGTGGCGCGACGACCACGAGCAGGTCCGTACGGCGCTCGCGCGGGTGCGCGCCGACGCCGACCGGGCCGTCGTCGTGGCCGGGGACCTGAACGCCACCCTCGCGCACGCACCGGTGCGACGCCTCGTCGACCTCGGCTTCAGCGACTCCGCGGTGCAGGCCAACGCCGGCTGGTCGCCGACCTGGCCGTCCGGGTCGCACCAGCGCCGCCTCGGCCTGACGGTGCCCGCGTTCGCGGCGATCGACCACGTGCTGACGTCGCCACGGCTGGTGGCGACGTCGTCACGGACCCTCGACCTGCGGGGGGCAGATCACAGGGCGGTGCTGGCCACGGTCTCCGTGGCCGGCTGAGGCACCCGCACCTCCGGCGGGACCGGCGCCGGCCGCAGCACCTCGGCGCGACGGCGCCGGCCGCGGTCACGCACGAACGCCTCCAACGCCGCAGGGTCGTCGAGGTCGACGTACGCCCGGCCGAGCTCGTCGCGGTCCGCGTCGCGGACGGGAAGGACGGCGTCCGCGGCGGCACGCGGGCGGGGCGCCTGCACGACCGGCCCGAGCAGGTCGCGGAACACCGACACGTAGACCTCGGCCTGCTGCCGCCAGTCCAGGACGTCGCAGACCCGCTGCCTGGCCCGCAGGCCGAGCCCGACGCGCAGCTCCTCGTCGTCGAGGAGGCGCTCGACGTGGTCGGTGAAGGCCGTGACGTCCCCCGCCGGGGCGTAGAGGACGGTGTCACCGCCCGAGACCCGGGTCTCGATGAGGTCGAAGCACACCGACGGGAGCCCGTAGGCCATGTACTCCATCGTCTTGTTCATCGTCGACACGTCGTTGAGCGGCGACTTCGCGTCCGGGCACAGCCCGAGGTCGGCGGTGCTGAGGTGCTCGGCGATCTGGGCGCGGTCGACCCGCCCGGTGAACGTCACGACGTCGTCGAGCCCGCGGGCGGTGCAGTCGGCCCGCAGCTGCTCGAGGCAGTCGCCGAAGCCCATGAGCACCGCGCGCACGTCGCGACGACCGCGCGTGCGCACCAGCTCCTCCATCACGTCCAGGACGGTGTCCACGCCGTCCTGCGGGCCCATGATGCCGAGGTAGGCGAGGGTGTACGGCGCGTCCGCCGGCCGCTCCTCCGGGACGAGCGGGCGCATCGCGGTCGTGTCGGGTCCGCTGCGGACCACCTTCACGGTGCCGGGCACGCAGCCGCCCCGCGTCAGCGCGACGTTGCGGTAGGACTCGTTGGTCGAGATGACCCGGTCGGCCGTGCGGAAGGTCTGCCGCTCGAGCCACGTGAGCGCCCACATCTCGCAGCGCTCGCGCAACGAGCGCGGGTCGCCGAAGCGGGACCGGAAGAGCTCGGGGTTGAGGTCGTGGTGGTCGAAGACGAACCGCACGCCGCGGCGCTTCCACCACCTCGCCAGCAACCAGTAGGTGTCGGGCGGGTTGCACGCCTGGAGCGCCTGGAAGGGCTGGCGCCGCCACACGGTGCGGCTGAGCAGCGCCGTGCGCACCCAGCAGTAGACGAACTCGAGGGCGTAGCCCAGCAGCCCGCGCGCCTCGGGCGGCGGACGGTACTTGTAGATGTGGACGCCGTCGATCACCTGCCGTGCCGGGTCGCCCGGGCCCTTGGGGCAGATGACGCTCACGTCGTAGCCGTGCGCGCGCAGGGCCTGGCACTCCAGCCAGACCCGGCGGTCCAGGGGCACCGGCAGGTTCTGCACGACCACCAGGACGTGCCTGGCCGACGGGTGCACTCCTCGCGCCCTGCTCATCCGGCGATCCCTCCGCACGTCTCGCGACACGTCCCGTCCCACGTCCCGTCGCGCTGCACCGCGCGGCCTCCGTACCCGGCCATCGACACTCCCCCTCGAGCCATCACTGGCCCGGAGCGTAGGAACGCGGACGGTGGCCGCGACGCGAGCCGCGTCGATATGCCCCAAGCAGGGGACGTACGTGCCCGCCGCCGCCAGACGCGTCGGCGGCCGCCCTAGCGTCGGTCCAGTGACCGTGACGACGCAGGGACCCAGCACCACGCGCGGGCCCGACCTGCCCTTCACCCTCTGCTTCCACGGCGTCGGTGTCCCGACGCACGAGCGGGAGCCCGGGGAGGCGGGCTACTGGGTGGGTCGCGACCAGCTCCTCGAGATCCTCGACTGGGTGGCACAGTCCCCGCAGGTGGCCCTCTCGTTCGACGACGGCAACCGCTCCGACGTCGACGTCGTGCTGCCGGCGCTGGTCGAGCGCGGTGTGCTCGCCACCTTCTTCCCCGTCGTCGACCGGATCGGCGACGCCTGGAGCACGTCGGTGAGTGGGCTCGAGGAGCTCCTGGCCGCCGGGATGGACGTCGGCACCCACGGCCTGACCCACCGGCCGTGGGCCGGGCTGCGGGGCGAGGAGGCACGTGAGGAGATCCTCGCGCCCCGCCACGCGCTCGAGGACCTCCTCGGCCGCCGGGTGGACCGCGCCGCGGCGCCGCTCGGGCGCTACGACCGGCACACGCTCGCGCTGCTGCGATCCGGCGGCTGCGCCGAGGTGAACGTGAGCGACCAGCGCCCGGCCCGCCCCGGGGCGTGGCTCCAGCCGCGGTTCAGCGTGCGCGCGGACGACACCGCCGCCTCGCTGCAGGCCAGGCTGCTGGCCTCCACCGCCCCCGCCCGCCGGGTGCGGAACGCCGCTGCGTCCCTCGTCAAGCGACTGCGCTGACGCGTCGCGTCACCGGTCGAGTACCCAGTCGGTGGTATGTCCGTCCCCGATCCGCGCGGGCCCTTCCCGGCTGCACGAAGGTGAGGCCATCCGCGGGGCCCGTGCGGTCGCGCAGTGGGGAAGACATCCGGCAGTGATCTGGGGGACGGTGAGCATGACGATGACGACGATCGGCGCGACGACGGCTGCGGGTGCGCCATGAGGGTGCTGGTGACGGGAGACCGGGGCTACCTCGGCTCCGTGATGGTGCCGCACCTCCTGGCCGCCGGCCACGACGTGGTCGGGCTGGACGCAGGGTGGTACGACGGCTGCGACTTCGGCCGGCCGTTCACCGACTACGAGCAGCGCACCGGCGACGTGCGCGACGCCGGCCCGGCGGACCTCCGCGGCTTCGACGCGGTGGCACACCTCGCCGCGATCTCCAACGACCCGATCGGGCACCTCAACCCCGACGCCACCTTCTCGGTCAACGCGCGGGGCGCGGTCCACACCGCCCGCGTGGCGAAGGCCGCCGGCGTGGGGCGCTTCCTCTTCGCCTCGTCCTGCTCGCTGTACGGCGCGGCCGGCGACGGGGTCGTCGACGAGGACGCCCCCTTCCGACCGGTCACGCCCTACGGCGAGAGCAAGGTCCTGGCCGAGGAGGGCATCTCCGCCCTCGCCGACGGCGACTTCAGCCCGACCTACATGCGCAACGCGACGGCGTACGGCTCCTCCACGCGGCTGCGCGCCGACATCGTCGTCAACAACCTGACCGGCACCGCGTTCACCCGCGGCAAGGTGGAGCTGCAGAGCGACGGTTCGCCGTGGCGTCCGCTGGTCCACGCCGAGGACATCGCCCGCGCCTTCGCGGCCGTCCTCGCGGCTCCGGTCGAGGTCGTGCACGACCAGGCGTTCAACGTGGGCCGCGACGAGGACGTCGTGCAGGTCCGCGACATCGCCAACGCCGTGTCCCGGGCCATGGACGTGCCGGTGACCTTCGCCGAGGGTGCCGGCCCCGACACCCGTGACTACCGCGTCGACTTCACCAAGATCGGACGGTTGCTGCCGGGCTTCGTGCCGGCGTGGACCATCCCCGACGGCATCGCCGAGCTCTCCGCCGACATGGCCGAGCGCGGTCTCGCGGCGGAGGACTTCGAAGGACCCCGCTTCGTCCGGCTGGCCCGGATCCGCGAGCTCCAGACGGAGGGCCGGATGACACCGGACCTGCGCCTCGGCGACCGGGTGGAGGTGGCGTCATGAGCCTGCCCGCCTGCCGGCTCTGCGGCGCCGAGCTGCGCCGGACCTTCGTCGACCTCGGCATGTCCCCGCCCTGCGAGAGCTACCTGTCCGCCGACGAGCTGGACCGCGGCGAGACGTTCTACCCGCTCAACGTGCGCATCTGCGAGAGCTGCCTGCTGGTGCAGCTGCCCGCCTACATCGCGGCGGAGGACATCTTCAGCCACTACGCCTACTTCTCGTCCTTCAGCGAGTCGTGGGTCGAGCACGCCCGTCGCTACGTGGAGGACGCCGCCGCACGGCTCCGGCTGGACGAGGACTCCTTCGTGGTGGAGGTGGCCAGCAACGACGGCTACCTGCTCCAGCACGTGCAGGCCCGCGGCATCCGCTGCCACGGCATCGAGCCGGCCGCCAACGTCGCCGAGGCCGCGCGAGCGAAGGGCATCGAGACCACCGTCGCCTTCGTCGGCGAGTCGACCGCCCGCGACTTCGTCGAGCGGCACGGCAGCGCCGACCTCGTCGCCGCCAACAACGTGTTCGCCCACGTGCCCGACATCGTCGACTTCGCCACGGGCCTGCGCGTCCTGGCCGGCGAGTCCGGCACGGTCACCATCGAGATCCCGCACCTGCTGCGGCTCATCGAGGGCAACCTCTACGACACGATCTACCACGAGCACTACTCCTACCTCTCGCTGCTCACCACGCAGCGGGTGCTGGAGGCCGCCGGGCTCACGGTCGTCGACGTCGAGGAGCTGTCGACGCACGGCGGCTCGCTGCGGACGTGGTCGGTGCCCACCGCGTCGGCCGGGGCGCCCAGCGACGCGGTCGCCAAGATCCTCGCCGACGAGGAGGCGGCCGGCCTGCACACGGTCGAGGGACACGACGGGTTCGCCCGCTCGGTCGCGACCGCGCGCAACGACCTGGTGCAGTTCCTCATCGAGCGTTCCCGCGAGGGCGCCTCCGTCGCGGCGTACGGTGCCCCGGGCAAGGGCAACACCCTGCTCAACCACGCCGGGGTGCGCCAGGACCTCATCTCGTTCACCGTGGACCGCAACACGTTCAAGCACGGCAAGTTCCTGCCGGGCACGCACATCCCGATCCACGAGCCCGAGCACCTCGACCGCGAGCGCCCGGACTACATCGTCGTGCTGCCGTGGAACCTCCGCGAGGAGATCACCGCCCAGCTGGCACACACCCGCGAGTGGGGGGCGCGCCTCGTCTTCCCCCTCCCGACCCTGGAGGTGATCGGATGAAGGTCGTCCTGTTCTGCGGAGGCATGGGGATGCGCATGCGCTCGGGGGACGACCCCCGCCCCAAGCCGATGATGACCGTCGGCGACCGGCCGGTCCTGTGGCACATCATGCGCTACTACGCGCACTTCGGGCACACGGAGTTCGTGCTCTGCCTCGGCTACGGCGGCCAGCACGTCAAGGACTACTTCCTCAACTACCAGGAGACCGCGAGCAACGACTTCGTCCTCTCCGGCGGCGGGCGCGACGTGGAGCTGCTCAGCAGCGACATCAGCGAGTGGCGGATCACCTTCGTCGACACCGGCCTCACCACCGAGATCGGCGAGCGGCTGCGGCGGGTGCGCCGGCACCTCGGCGACGACGAGATGTTCCTGGCCCACTACGGCGACGTCCTCACCGACGCCCCCATGGACCAGCTCGTCGCCCGGCTCGCCGCGTCGGACGCCGTCGGCTCGCTGCTGGCGATCCGGCCGCCCGGCTCCTTCCACGTGGTGATGACCGACGAGGACGACCGCGTCTCGGGGTTCCGCTCGGCCGAGGACCTGCCGCTGCGGGTCAACGGCGGGTTCTTCGTCTTCCGACAGGGGATCTTCGACTACCTCGAGGAGGGCGACGACCTCGTCACGGACGCGTGCGTGCGGGCCGCGCAGGCCGGCCGGCTCCTCGCGATCCCCTACGACGGCTTCTGGCGCCCGATGGACACGCTCAAGGAGCGCGCCTCGCTCGAGGCGCTCTACTGGTCCGGCGAGAGCCCGTGGGCGCTGTGGCGCCGACCCGCCCAGCACGCGGTCGCGCCCGCCCCCGAACCGGTCGACGTGCCGGTGCCCGCGCCGCGGCTGGTGGCGACGACGTGAGGGACCTGCACCTCCCCGCCGGCCCGCTGCAGGTCGTGGCGGTCGGCGCCCACCCCGACGACGTCGAGATCGGGTGCGGCGGGACCCTGCTGGCGCTCCGGGAGCGGCCCGGGGTGGAGGTGCACAGCCTGGTCCTGACCGGCTCCGCCGAACGACAGCTCGAGGCCGAGGCCGCCGCGGAGGCGTTCAACGGCGCCGGGTCAGGGGTCACGTTCGGGCAGCTGCCCGACTCACGGCTGCCGGACCACTGGTCGGAGGTGAAGGACGTCCTCGAGGACGCGGCGCGCGCGCATCCCGCACCCGACCTGGTCCTCGCGCCCCGTCGCGACGACAGCCACCAGGACCACCGGCTGCTGGCCGAGCTGGTGCCGACGGTCTGGCGCGACTCCCTCGTCCTGCACTACGAGATCCCCAAGTGGGACGGCGACCTGGGTCGCGTCACCCACTACGTGCCCCTCGACGCCGCCCGGGCGCGGCTCAAGGCCGAGCTGCTCACCAAGGTCTACCCCTCGCAGGTCGGCCGCGACTGGTGGGAGGACGAGACCTTCCTCGCGCTGATGAAGCTCCGTGGCGTGGAGTGCCGCGCGCCGTACGCCGAGGGCTTCCTCATCGAGAAGGCGAGGCTCGACCTTGTCGGACCCGGCGCCTGACCCGCTCGACGTACGCCCGTGCCCGGTCTGCGGGCGCCCCGGGGGCGAGCCGCTGCACGAGGTGGCCAGCGTCCCGGTGCACAGCTGCCTGGTCATGGACAGCCGGGCCGAGGCGGTCGCGATCGCCTCGGGCGCCCTGGCGGTCGTGCTGTGCCGCGGCTGCGGCGCGATGACCAACCGGCGCTTCGGTGAGCAGGACATGGCCTACAGCGCCCGCTACGAGGACTCCCAGGCCTTCTCCACCACCTTCCTCGACTACGCGCGCGGGCTCGCCGCGCACTGGGTCGACGACTGGGACCTCCGCGGCCGCACGGTGCTCGAGGTCGGCGCGGGACGTGGCGACTTCAGCCGCCTGCTCGCCGCCGCCGGCGCCGGCCGGGTGCTGGCCATGGACCCGACGGTCGACCCCCTCCGCTTCGGCGAGCCCGACCCGCGCGTCACCCTCGTCGCCGAGACGTACGACGCCGACACCGACCTGTCGTCGGTGGACGCGGTCGCCATGCGCCACGTGCTCGAGCACGTCGACGACCCCGGCGCCATCCTGCGCGCGCTGCGCCACGGCCTGGCGGAGCGCCCGGACGTGCCCGTGCTCGTCGAGCTCCCCGAGGCCGGGCGGATCCTCGCCGAGGGCGCCTTCTGGGACGTCTACCACGAGCACTGCAACTACCTGACCCGCGAGGTCGCCGTCGAGCTCTTCGAGTCCTCCGGCTTCGTGGTCCGCTCCGCGACCCTCGCCTACGGCGACCAGTACCTCCTCGTCGAGGCCCTGCCCACCGGGCGCCCGCGGCCGATGCGGCTCCCGGACGCCGACCTCGACCGGCTCGTCCGCGCGGCCGTCGGCTTCCGTGCGGCCGCACGGGGCCAGGTCGAGTCGCTCGCCCGGACCATCGAGGACCACGCCCGCTCCGGACGGGTGGTCGTGTGGGGGTCCGGCTCCAAGGGGACGGCGTTCCTCCACGCCCTCGGACCGACCGCCGGGCTCGTGGACGCCGTCGTCGACGTCAACCCCCACCTCGCCGGCAAGTACGTCGCCGGCACCGGTCACCCGATCCTGGCTCCCGCCACCCTGGCGGACGACCCGGCCGGCCTCGTGGTGGCCATGAACCCGGTCTACCTCGACGAGATCCGCGCCGACCTCGACCGGCTGAGCCCCGGTGCGACCCTGGTCGCGCTCGGCGCGGTGCGTCCGCTCACTTCCCCAGCCCGCAGAGGTTGATCTTCCGACCTTCGGGAACCTTGGTGTTGTCGCGGGTGACGATGTCCCCGCCCTCAGAGCTGAGGTAGCAGTACCCGTAGTGGATGTCGCCGCCGAACTTGTTGCCGATGATCCGAGCACTATCAGCAGAGACCATCACGCCGAAGAGCGAGCCGTAGAGCCAGTTCCGTGCCAGCGTCACGTTCGAGACGCCACGCACGGTGTTCTCCAAGTAGATGTTGGCGTTGTACGCCTCGTCGTACGGGCCCATCTGGTAGGTCGAGCACCTGATGACGAGCGTGTCGATGTCGCGGACCTGAGTGGCGTCGTAGTGGGACTCCGGCGTGTTGACCGGATGATGGATGTAGTTGTAGCGCAGGACAACGTCGCGGGTGTAGCGGTCACCGTCGGAGTTGATGTGGATGGAGTCCTGGGTGCTGTACCCGATGTTCGCCCGCGCGACCACGACGTCGGTCGCACCGGTGATCCCGACGCCGGGAGCGCTGATTCGCTTGAGCCTCACGTTCTCGCCCAAGATGTCGAGGGCGCCGTCGACGCGAACATTCTCGACCCGCACGTCGGTCCCGGTGATCATGAGCTCGGAGACATGGGCGTTCCTCAGCCGAGCGCCGTCCCCCAGCACGGTGCGATTCGAGGCGCGCAGCTTGCCGCTCGCTCCGGTGTTGCCGTTGTTCGGCTTCATCCGGCAGGGGGCGAGAGCCGGGTCGGGTGCCGAGCCGGATGGGCGTACGTCCGGCGCGGACGCACGTTGTGATCGGACATCCACCGTGTGGGCGGGCGGACCGATCAGCAAGAACATGGCCAGTAGTCCAGAGACCAGGACCGCTGCGGTGGAGGTGGGACGTAGGGACAAGGACTTGGCGTGACGGATCACAGTCGAAGCTCTCCGGGGGTTGGGGGACAACCGCCCTATGTGATCACGAAGGTCGACCCATGGCATCCCCAAAATGTGTCGTCCGCCGTCTCACGAGTCACAACAACACCATCGATCACGGCCGTCGCACCTGTCAGGTACGCGAGCTCTCGTCGCGCTGCCAGGTCTCGAAGTCCCCCGATCGGACTGCTCCGCGGGCTCGGACGGTGGCGATGGCCCAGACCGTCACGAACACCGGGAGACGGACCGCGACGCCCGGTTGAGCGACCGCGACGCGGAGCAGGGTTCGCAGCGTCGTCCTCGACGAGTCCCGCCGTGCGCCCATGCGGGCGGCCTGCACGTTGCCGGTTGCCACGCGCACCCGACGCTTGAGCAGGTCGCTGAGCGTCCGCGGCGGGCGCACGACGGCCACCGCTCCGGCGACGACCCTGCGTTCGGCATGGTCGAACTCGTCGGACAGTCCGAGGTCGTCGCTCATCATGCCCGCCAGGTGTTCGACCCGAGCCTGGGCCGGCGCCGAGAGCGCGACCACGCCGCGACCGAAGAGACCCGCCTGCACCTGCGGCAGCGCCACCCAGACGTCGTAGTACCACCTCACCCATCGTGAGCATCCGGCGAGCGGGATGTTGCGCACGGGGGCGGTGGCAAGCGCTTCGCCCCTTCGGATCGGTTCGATCAGGGCCAGCAGCGCTGTGCCGGAGAGCTCGATGTCGGCGTCGACGTGCACCCGCGGGAACAGGGTGGTGGACGCGTTGCCGACCCGGACCGCCTCGCTCTTTGAGGGCATGTCGATCTCGATGACACGGACCCGGGGATCGGCGCGCCGGGCCACCTGAGCCGTGTCGTCGGTGCAGCCGTTGCACACGACAATCACCTCGAGCTGACCAGGGGAAGTCCCGTCCCGCAGGGCCGAAAGGCATCGAACGATCGAGCTGGCCTCGTTGTGTGCCGGGATGATCACGCTCGCGACCGCCATCTCGCCTCCTGGCCCCTTGGGCGATCGCGGGTGCTCGCCACTGTGATCCTGGTCGTAGCCGCCCTTGCTGCCGTCCCTGAAGCCGGAGCTATCGCCCATCTTGGTGAGCCGCGACACCTGGACCTCAGACGGGGGCATGGTTGCGCTCGGGCTCGAGGTCGGGTTCCTGCTCGCGGATGTGATCGTCGTGCACCTTGGGCAGGTCGCGGACGATGGACCAGAGCGCGCCTGCGCAGCCGACGACCAGCATCAGCAAGAAGGCACTCTGCCTGAAGCTGAAGGCGTCGTAGAAGAGGGACGCGACCCCGACGGCCGCGATGGTGGCCGCCAGCGCCTGTCCCTCGCTGCGAAGCGCCGCGTCCGTGCCGCGTCGTCGCACGCCGCGCGCCACCCCCAAGCCGACGACGTGCAGTGACACGAAGGCGACCAGGCCCACGAGTCCGCCCTGCAGCAGCGTGGCCAGGTACTGGTTGTCGAGGAAGAAGTACACGTCCGGCACGAAAGTCCCGGTGCCGCGACCGATCCACCAGTGGTCCTGCATGAGGCTCGGGATGGCTGCGTAGTCCTCCGTTCGCCCCGAGATGCTGGGGTCGGTGTCAGCGTCCCGGAACAGGCTCCGCACCGTGCCGAGCAGCCCCGGCACCATCGCCCGGAAGACGCCGAGACCGATGACGCCCAGCACGAGGACGTTGAACCGACCCCGGTTGGTCAGCACCGCCGCATAGAAGACCACCCCGACGGCCAAGGTCAGGAAGCCGGACCGGCTGATGCTCATCGGCACCGCGGCCAGCAGCGCGATCAGCGCCAGCCAGTACTTCCAGCGACCCGACTGCGCGTGGATGACGAAGTGCATGGCCGGCGGTACGAGTGCCGCTGTCACGACCGAGAACTCAATGGGGTGCGACGCTCCCGCTGCGATCCTGTCGAATCCGGAACGGCTGTAGGAGTCCAGCTCCGCACTCGTCGTCAGCCCAGGCAGGAGCATCAGGCTGCGGAAGTCGAACCCTGAGAACACGAACTCGAGGATCCCGATGAAGGCAGCCACGCCGCCGAGCAGGACGAGGCGCTGGAGAAGGGTCGTGATGCGTTCCCGACTTCCCAGGCCGTCGACTGCCAGCAGCCCGACGCCCAGGAACGCGAGGTGCTGGAAGACGACGCGATCCATGCTCGCCGCCTCGCCGGTGGTCAGGTCGCGCGTCAGACCCGCCCCGTACGACGCGAGGGCCGCCACGGAGAAGCCAAGCAGTGCCCAGCGCACGGGGTGCAGCTCCGGCGCTTCGATGAGACCCAGGACCCGCGAGGCTGCCCAGATGGCAAGGGCGCCCAGTGCCACCAGCCCGGCAGGGCTGCCCACCGACTTCAGCGGCCCGACGAGGACGAAGGGCTGCGGCACGAGGAAGAGCAGCACCAACAGCCAGGTGAGCACCGAGCACGCGTCCCTCGCCGAAAGAGTGAGCAGGCCGACGATCAGGCCGAGCACGAGCAACGCCGCGGCCGCGCGGCCCGGCAGCAGGTCGGTGAAGGGCAGGATCGCGAATCCTCCCAGTGCGACCGCCCCGACACCAAGTGAGAACGGCACGACGAGCCGATGCAACCTCAAGCGAAGATCGACCGGCATGACGTCACCGCCGCAGTGAGGATTGACCACCACGTGGTGGCTGGGCGCGCGGCGGGCGCTGGCGCAATGGCGGCACGGCGGGGTCGGCGGTGGAGGCCGGCCGGGACGGCGCAGGGCGCGGTCCCGCTGGTCGCAGAACGGGACGGGATGAGCTGGTCACCGTCCGTTCCGCCTGGCGACGCCGCCCCAGCAGGCGATCGGTCACGATCGCCCAAGCGGCACCGACCAGCACCCCGACACCCATCACCGCCACGACCAGCTTCGCCGCCGAGGTGGAGGGCAGCGCCTCCACCTGCGTGGCCGCGAGGATGAAGGGCTTGTAGCGGACCCCGGCCGGGGCCCCCGCCCGGCTCTGGAGCTCGTCGGTTATCCCGGGAGCCGCCGCCACCACCCGGTCCACCACCTCGCGGACGGCCTGCGCGTCCTGCCCCCAGGCCCGCACCTCGTACGTGGTCTGGTACATCGGGATCTCCACCGAGTAGGAGGAGCCGTTCGCCGACTGCCCAGGGCCCCACCCGCGAGTGGCTGCGCTGCCGAGCTCACGTTGGGTCTCCTGGGAGTTCAGCTGGGCCTGCAGCGCCGCGCCCACGAGTGCCTTGCCGTCCGCCCCGAGTGGGTTGCGGTCGGCTTCGGACGCACTGACAGGAAGTTGAGGTTGGACGAGCCCGTACGAGGTCGCAGCGGTGTAGGTGGTCTCCTGCGACCCCACGAGCTGATAGCTCACGCCCGCTGCCCCCAGCAGGATCGGCAGCATCACGTACCACCGGCGCAGACAGGTCTTCAGGATGTCAACGGCATCCATGCAGTCATCTCCTTTTCGCCCAACGGCCCAGCACCCGACGTGCGTCGTCGACCGCGGGTAGTCCGGAATGCCAGATCAGAAAGGCGTACACGACGCCACCGGTTGATGCCGCTGCAGCCAGCTGCAGCACGACGCCTGCCTCGAGGAGCGCGGCTCCCTCGGCCGCCAGGCGTGCCGCGGCAGCCATGACCACCGTGACGAGGACCAGGGGGAGGACGGAGCGCAGGTAGGTGGACAGGCGCATGTCGATGAGGCTGAGGGACATCTTCATCTCGAGCGGCGCGAGGACGACCATCACCCCGGCCAGGCCCAGGCTCACGCCGAGCAGCCCCCAGCGCGCGCACGCCATCATCACGACGGCACCCGCCAGGCAGTACGCCAGGCCCCACCGATAGAGCCAATCGCTGCGTCCCATCGCCAGCATCACCGACGAGGTGACACTCAGCACGGCCTGCACGACCGCCACCGGGGCAAGCACCTGGATGACCGGTACGGCCGCCTCCCACTGCGCGCCGTAGACCACCAGCACCGCCTGCTCCGCCATCACTGCCAGACCGACCATTGCAGGCAGCACCACCAGGGCCACGACGCCTGTCGCCCGGATCGCGCCCGCGCGAAGCGTCTCCGGGTTGTCCTGCTCGCGAGCGAAGGCCGAGAAGCTCACCGTCGAGACGGTTGCGCCCACGGCATTCATCGGGGAGGTCACCGTGCGCTGCGCGACGGTGTACGTGCCAAGCGCGACGCCGCCGAGCATCCGGCTGATGACCACCTTGTCCAGCTGCGCGAAGAAGACCGCCAGTGCGCTCGACCAGAAGAAGTTGATGCTGAACCTCGCCACCTCGCGCAGCCGGTGCAAGCTGAAGCTCGGCGAGGGACGCCACGCGACGTACAGCCAAGCGCCGGCTGTCGACACGGCCACCCCGGCCACGGTTCCGGCGACGAGCGCCCAGATGCCGGCCCCGGCGAAGGCGAGCCCGATCCCGACGGCGCCATTGACGACCGCGTTTGCGATGTTGACGGTCGCCAGCCGGCCGAACTGCATGGTGCGGCGCAGCAGAGCGTGGTGCATGTTCCCCAACGCCCCGAGGAGCGAGACGGCGGCCAGCGCCTGAATGGCTGGGGCGGCGGCAGGTTGCCCCAGACCGTTCGCCATCGGTCCGGCGAGGGTGACCGTGAGGGCAGCGAGGAGCGTGCCGAGCAACAGGTTGAAGAAGAAGAGCGAACTCAGGAGAGCATCGTCGACCGCCTCGCGCTGGATGACCACGGCTGACGTGCCGAGGTCGGTGAGCTGCCATGCCACGACCATGACCACCATGCCGGCGGCGACGACTCCGAAGTCGTGGGGCGTGAGCAGGCGCGCAAGCACGATGCTCACGCCCAGGCGCGAGGCTTGGGTGAGCACCTGGGACAGCATGGTGTGGCGTGAAGCAGTCGCCACGCCCTCCGTGTCGATCACGGCGTCGAACGACATGCTGCTCGACTCGTGCGTGCTGGTCACCTTTTCCCCCACGGATCCACTCGTGCTCCCCCAACGTCGTCTTTCGCCGACGGCGCGACTCCAGACTCCCCGCCCGGGAACGCGACCGCGTGGCAGAGAAGGCACGCTGCCCAATAGTGGGTACGAGCCCGCGAGGGAGCCGACGAGCGCTGAGGCACGACTAGAGCCGGACCGGGACGTCCCACGCGAGGGCGCGTGCCTCGAGGCGGTGCAGCCGCTCGCTGAGCGCCCGGGGCTCGGCAAGGCCGGCGAGCGCCAGGACGTCACGCCACCTGTGGGCCCAGTCGTGACGCCTGAGGAACGTGGTCACCGCTGCAGTCCTGGCGTGTTCGAGCCGGGCCGGGTCCTGGTCGAGCTCACGGATCGTGGAGACGATGTCGGGGGCGGGCACCGGGATCGTCACCACGGCGTCCGGCCACGGGAAGGCGTCGTCCCACTCGCTCGAGTCGGGCGCGGTGCCGAGCATGATCGTGCCCGCCGCGAGCGCCTCGAAGTAGCGGTTGGTCAGCGACTCCTCGCCGCCGGTCCGGTCGATGCGGCCGGGCTCGTCGTTGATGCGGTAGACGACGGAGTAGCGGGTGCGCTGCAGCAGCCGCGCCTGGACGAGCCGGTGCTCGGCGTGATCGGTGACCGACCACGGGCCGTGCACGGTGTCGAAGTGGTAGAAGAGCTGCTGGTCGGTCATCGCCCGCACGAGCGGGTCGTGGGTGCCGGCGAAGCGACGGCCCCAGCTCGCGACGTCGACCGTGCGCGCGGGTGCGCCGTGGCCCGGCGGGACGTAGCGGTCCGCGTCGATGGCCAGCGGCATGTAGGAGCACGGCACGCCCGTGATCTGCTGCACGGCGTCCACGACCGCGCGGTTGGACACGATGACGTGGTCGAAGTCGCGCAGCTGCCGCAGGTAGTCCGACACCTGGGCCAGCTGCGGGGTCCACAGCTCGACGATCCAGGCGATGCGTGCCCCGGCGGCTCGGGCCGTACGCCCCACGAGGGGCAGCATGCCGATCTCGTTGGCGTCGGCGAAGACCGCGAAGAACAGCTCGGCGGCGACGTCGCCACCGGCGACAGGCGGCAGCATCCGCGCGCGGCGGTCCCGGCCGAGCGGGCGTCCCGCGCGGTTGAGCAGGCCGTGGGCGAGGCGTACGGGTGGGCCTCCGGGGAGCGGCCGGGGCAGGCACCACGCCACGTCGTCGACCTCGGCGACCACGTCCTCGAACTCGAGCTGGGAGGCCTGCCAGACCTTCTGCTCGATGCCCCTGCGGGAGGCGATCACCACGCGCGGACAACTGCTCATCGCGCGTCCCCGTCGTGCGGCCGTTCGGCGGGGACGACGTCCCACCGGGTGAAGTAGCTGTCCGGGTTGACGAGATAGCTCACCGTCACCTCGGGCACGTGTCGGACCCGTCGGCGGCGGCTGAGCCGCCAGACCAGCTCCCAGTCCTCCCCGGGCACCTTCGGACTGGATCGCGGCAGCCGGCTGAAGTGCACGCCACGCCCGCGGCGCACCACGATGCTGCTGGTGTCCACGTACGGCCCGTCTGCCAGCGCACGACGGTCGAACGGCCGGGCGAGCACGTCGAGGACGGTCCCATCGGGGTGCGCGCGCTCGACCCCGGTGTAGACGAGGTCCGCGTCCCCCATCGCCTGCAGCGCAGTCGCGATGTGATGAGGGCACCACAGGTTGTCGTCGTCGAGGAAGGCGATGTACGTCGAACGGGACAGCGCGATGCCGACGTTGCGCACCACCCCCGGGCTACCGACGTTCTTCGAGAGCGAGACGGCCACGAGTCGGTCGTCCACCGGGAGGCGCGACAGGCCCGCGCCATCGTCGACGACCACCACGACGTGGTCCCCGACCGTCTGGGCCAGCGCACTGTCGACCGCTCGCGCCAGGGAGTCGGGACGGCGGTGCGTGGGGATGATCGTCGCCACCAGCGAAGGAGGAACGCTCACCGCGCGCGAGAGCCGCTGCACCTCGCTCCGCTCGGTCCGGGCCGCGGCGATCGCGCGGGGCCAGCCGAGGGCCTTTGCCCGGGCCTCGAAGAGCGGCCAGGTGCCGTACGCGTCACGCAGCTGCGCGCGCGCCCACGCCTGTGTCTTCATCGCCGCCTGTCCCACGTGCTCCCCTATCCGGGTGGATGCCGAGTATCCGGGTGGATGCCGAGCGCGTCGCGCTCTCGCGCTCCGGCACCTCCCCCTGCGGGTGAGTCTGGTCGGTACCAGGCGTCCCCGGCATACCCTCTCTGGGGCAAAACCCCCGTGCCACCCTCCCGCGGCCGTCGTCGGTGCGGCTCGATGTGCACATGACCATCACGACAGGATCGGCCAGGAGGCTGGTCGAGCCCGGGTCGCTGCGACCCGGCGACAGGGTGCGGCTCCGGCCGTTGCACGAGATCCTCGAGACCCTCGACGAGACGGGGTCCTACGAGAACGTCCCGTTCATGCTCGAGATGACCGAGTTCGCCGGACGGACCATGACCGTCTACCGCCGGCTCGAGAAGATCTGCGACTACATGGGCCAGGAGTCCCGCAGTAGGCGGATGACCGACGCGGTCCTGCTCAACGAGACCCGCTGCGACGGCTCCGGCCACGGCGGCTGCCAGGCGGAGTGCCGCATCTTCTGGAAGGAGATCTGGCTCGAGCACGCCGACGCGTCGTCGCCCGACGACGACCCGCACGCGGTGGCACCCGAGCGCCTGCTCCCGCTCCTGGACATCGGCGCCCACCGCACGGACCCCGAGAAGGGCGAGGTGTTCCGCTGCCAGGCGACCGAGGCCACCCGCGCCACCACGCCGATGCCGGAGAAGGCCGTCGGCCAGTACGTCCGGGAGGTCCGCGTCGGCAACGTCGGCGTCCCGGAGCTGGTGCGCGTCGGCTCCAGCGCCCTGGTCACCAAGCTCGCGCGCAAGGCCGGCCTGCGCCCCTACCTGCCGCTCGAGGTCGCCGGCAAGGACCGCGTCGACGGCGAGAAGCTGGGCCTCCAGCCCGGCGACTGGGTACGGGTGCGGTCCAAGGAGGAGATCGGCCGGACCCTCAACTCGGGCGGGGCACACCGGGGCATGCTCTTCACCCACGAGATGGTGCAGTACTGCGGCCAGACCTTCCGCGTGCACCAGCGCGTCGAGCGACTCATCAACGAGCAGACGGGCGAGCTGCTGCAGATGAAGCAGGAGTGCATCGCCCTCGAGGACGTCGTGTGCAAGGGCCACTTCACGGCGGGTGCGTGGTTCTGCGCCCGCGAGCACCTGCCGCTGTGGCGCGAGGACTGGCTCGAGCGCGTCGAGGCACCCACGGCCGGGACGGTCTGCCCCAAGCCCACGCACTGACCGACACGAACCGGCCCGCCCCCCGTGGGGGCGGGCCGGTTCGCTGTCCGTCCTGATGTGGATCGGTCTGCTCCGTCGGCGACCGGTCGGCGGTCGGGGCGGATCAGGACTTCACGAAGCGGTCGACCCGGTATGTCCGACCGGCCCCGAACTCCGTGCGCTCGGACAGCACGTGCTCGAGGCGGGTGTGGGCGGTCACGACGTCGTGCGCCTCGTCGCCGTTGAGGACGCTGCCCATCCGGGGCACGTAGTGGACCGAGACGAAGGCTCCGCCCGGGGCCAGGCTGGCCTCGATCCGGTCCACGCACTGCTGGAGGACCGGCACCGGGAGGTAGTAGAGGACGTCGGAGGCGACGACGAGGTCGAAGGTGTCGTCGGGGAACTCGTCCGGGATGCTCATCGCGACGGCCCGGACGTTGTCGTGCCCGCTCAACCGCCGCAGCACCTGGTCGACCGCGGACTGTGACACGTCGAGGGCCAGCACGTCGGTGGCGCGGGGCGCGAGCACCTCGGTGAAGGACCCGACGGCGCAGCCGAGCTCCAGCACGCGTCCCAGCGGACCGTCACCGCAGACCTCGAGGGTGCGGTCGAACTTGAGCTGCTCCTCGGGGTGGACGTCGAACCCGAACGGGTCGCCCTCGTCGAAGAAGTGCTCGAAGAAGCCGGGCCGCATCTCGGGCGGGACCAGCCGGGCGGGCAGCGTCGCCGCCACGCGGCCGCGCCACGTGTCCGGCACGGCGAAGATCATCCGTCCGCGGGCGCGGATCAGGGCGTCCCGGGAGCGGCGGCCGACGGTTGCGGGTGACAGGAGCGAGCTCAAGGTGGATCCCCTTCGACGTGTGGTCCACACCGAGCGACCGCGCACGGTCGCTCCGGTGTGGCCCCGCCATGGTGCCGCCGCCCGGTCCGTCGTACGCCGCGGCCGGTGGCCGATTCGCCGATATTGGTGAGCCGGGATTGGTGAGCCGGGATGGGTGAGCCGGGTGGGCGAGCCGGGCTCAGGAGTTGAAGCGCTGCTGGGTCTTCTCGAGGCCGTCGGTGATCAGCGACTCGACCGCGTCGGCGGCGTCGGAGACCTGGAAGGGCAGCTCCTTGCGCTCGACGGTCGAGTAGTTGGACAGCACGAAGTCGGCGACGTCCTGGCGACCGGGGGGCCGCCCGATGCCGGCGCGGACGCGGTAGAAGTCGCCCGTGCCGAGCGACGAGCGCATCGACTTGAGGCCGTTGTGCCCGTTGTCCCCGCCGCCGAGCTTGACCCGCAACGTCCCGAAGGCGATGTCGAGCTCGTCGTGGATCGCGATCACGTGGTCGGGCGCGACCTTGTAGAAGGTGGCGAGCGCCTTCACCGGACCGCCGGACTCGTTCATGTAGCCGCGAGCGCGGGCCAGCACGACGCGCGGACCGCCCAGGGACAGCCTGCCCTCGACGACGTCGGCGCGCCCGGACTTGTGCGACCGGAAGGGACTGCCCATCCGGGAGGCCAGCTCGTCGGTGACGAGGTAGCCGACGTTGTGGCGGTGCCCGGCGTACGCGGGGCCAGGGTTGCCGAGGCCGACGACCAGCCACACATCGCTCTGCTCCATCACCCCATCCATCCTTCCATCCCGGTGACCGGGCACGTCCTCCCCCGTCACGTGCGACGACCGGGCACGTCCTCCCCCGTCACGTGCGACGACCGGGCGGTTCGTCCCCGGCAGTGGGGAGGAACCGCCCGGTCGGCGGTGAGGGCGGGCACGACGTGCCCGCTCGGTCACTCGGAGTCGGAGCCCTCGCCGGCGTCCTCGGCCGGGGCCTCGTCGCCCTCGGCAGCCTCGGCCTCGGGGGCGTCGTGCTCGATGCCGGCCTCGGCCTCGGCCTCCTCCAGCTCGGCCTCGAGGGCCTCGGCGGAGATCTGCTCGGTCACGTTGACGATGAGCAGCTCCTCGTCGGCGAGCAGCGTGGTGCCCGAGGGGAGGTCCAGGTCCTTGGCGTGGATCTGGGTGCCGATCGGGGCGTCCTGGACGGAGACCTCGAAGAACTCGGGGATGTGGGTGGCCTCGGCCTCGACGGACACGACGGCGTTCTCGGTGACGACCAGCGTGTCCGGGGCGGCGTCGCCGGTCACGTGGACGGGGACGTCGACGGTGACCTTCTCGCCGCGACGGACGGCGACGAAGTCGACGTGCTCGATGACGCGGCGGATCGGGTCGATCTGCACGTCCTTGGTCAGGGCGAGCTGCTCGGAGCCCTCGATGTCGAGCGCGAGCAGCGCGTTGGCGCCGCCGTGCTTGAGGGCCATCATCGTCTGGTGGCCGGGCAGGATCACGTGGACGGGGTCGTTGCCGTGACCGTAGATGACGGCGGGGATCTTGTCCTCGCGACGGATGCGGCGCGCGGCACCCTTGCCGAACTCGGTGCGGGCCTCGGTGGTGATCTTCTCGGGGGCAGACATCTTCTTCTCCTGGGTCGGGATCGGGGTGAGGTTCGGGGGCCTCGAGGCCGGAGACGACGAACGCCGCGCTCCGGATCGTGAGCGCGGCGCAGCAGTGCGGACCGGCCCAGTCGATCACGGAGTCCTGGTCGTACGGGCTCCCTCGCCGAGGCAACCCGTCAACTCTAGACCCCGCCCGCACGCCCGGTCGAATCCCGGATGCCGTCGCGCGGGCGGGCCCCCTAGGGTTGCCCGGTGCCCCTGATGCTCCCCGAGGCGCGCGAGCGCGCCGCCCTGCTGACCGACGTCCGCACCGAGGTCCACCTCGACCTCACCTCCACCGAGGACTTCGGTGTCGAGGCGACGATCTCCTTCGGCTGCACCCGGCCCGGCGCCTCCACCTTCCTCGAGCTCAACGGCGCCACCGAGGTCACCCTCGACGGCCGGCCGGCGGCGTACGCCGAGGGGCGGATCCCGCTGCCCGACCTGGCCGCGACCAACACGGTCCGCGTGACCGCGCGGATGCCCTACGTCACCGACGGCGACGGGATGACGGTCACGGTCGACCCGGCCGACGGCGAGCGCTACGTCTGCGCGCACACCTCGATGGACATCACGCAGAAGGTCATCCCCTGCTTCGACCAGCCCGACATCAAGTCGACCTTCGACGTGACGGTCACGGCGCCGTCGCACTGGACCGTCCTCGCCAACGGCCGGCTCGCCGGCCGGTCCACCGGGACCACCGGTGACACCACCCACGACACCTGGACCTTCGAGACCACCCCGCCGTTCTCGTCCTACCTCTTCACCCTCGTCGGCGGGCCGTGGGTGTCGGTGACGTGGGACGAGCCGTACGCCCCGGCTCCCGGCGGCACCCTGCCCTTCGGCTGGCACGCGCGGGCCTCGCAGGAGCACGACCTCCGCCGCTTCGCCGACGAGCTCCGGCGCATCACCAGCACGTGCTTCCAGCACTACACGACCGTCTTCGAGCCGGAGTACCCCTACGCCGACTACCAGCAGGTCTTCGCGCCCGGCCTCAACTGGGGTGCGATGGAGTTCCCCGGGTGCGTCGTCTACCGCGACCAGGCGTTGATGAAGGGCACCCCGACCGAGCTCGAGCGCCAGTGGATGGCCTCGACGATCGCGCACGAGATGGCGCACATGTGGTTCGGCGACCTGGTGACGATGACGTGGTGGGAGGACTCGTGGCTCAACGAGTCGTTCGCCGACTTCATGGGCTACGACGTGGCCGGGACGGCCGCGGGCTACACCGACGCGTGGACGTCGGCCGCGATCACCCGCAAGCCCGCGGGCTACCGCGCCGACCGGCGCCGCTCGACCCACCCGATCGCCGAGGACACCGACAAGATCGTCGACGTCGACACGGCGTTCGCCAACTTCGACATGATCACCTACGCCAAGGGCAACGCCGCCCTCGCGCAGCTCGGCCACTGGCTCGGCGAGGAGGACTTCCTCGCCGGGGTCAACACGCACCTCACCAAGCACGCCTTCGGCAACGCCGACCTCGCCGCCTTCCTCGACTCCCTCGACTCGGCCAGCGACCACGACGTACGCGCGTGGGCCGAGGCGTGGCTGCGTACGACCGGCTTCGACACGCTGCGGGTGACCCGCGACGACTCAGGCGTGCCCGTCCTCACCCGCGAGGGCTCGCGGCCGCACCGCCTCACCGTGTCGGCCTACGACGACGACATGCGGCTCGTCGGCTCCCGCGACGTGCACCTCGGCGGCCAGCCCGTGCGGCTCGAGGAGTTCGCCGGCCGGGTCGTGGTGCCCAACTCCGGCGACGAGACGTTCGCGGTGATCCGGCCCGACGAGCAGTCGTGGGCCGCGATCACGGCCGGGCTGTCGTCGGTCGAGTCGCAGCTGACCCGGGCGATGCTGTGGTGGACGGCGGTCGACCTGTGCGAGTCGCAGGTCATCGGCGTCGGCGACCTCGTCGACCTCGCGGACCGGCACCTGCGACCCGAGACCCACCCGCTGGTCTTCGAGGGCGTGATGAAGGCGCTGCAGTCCGTCACCCGGCGCTACGCCGCGCCGGAGGACGTGGCCGGCCACCTGGCGGTCGTCGCCGACCTCGCGCGCCATGCCGTGGAGGGCGGCGTCCCCGACCTCGCCCCGGGCGCGTCCCGGGCGCTGGCCCGGCTCAGCGCCGACCGGACCTTCCTCGTCGAGTGGCTCGAGCGGGGCGACGAGGTCGACCCGGGGGTCCGCTGGGCCGCGGTGCACCGGCTGGCCGAGCTGGGCGACCCGTCCCACATCGACGCGGAGGCCGAGCGCGACCGGTCCGTCGCGGGGCACCACGCGGCACTCACGGCGCGGGCCGCCGTACCCACGCCCGAGGCCAAGGCCGAGGCCTGGGACCGCCTGATGGGCGGCGAGCTGGGCAACCACGAGTTCGACGCCGTCGCCGCCGGGTTCTGGGGGTGGGAGCAGGCCGACCTGGTCCGCCCCTACCTCACCCGCTACGTCACCGACGGCCTCGACCTCGCCCGCCGCTCGGGCCAGGCGATGGGCGACGTCATCGGCGACGCGTTCCCGAGCCTGCCACTCAGCACGGAGTCCCGACTGGAGCTGCGCGACACCGTCGCCGCCGCGCTGGAGGGGGACGTCCCGACCGTGCTCGCCCGTTCGTGGAACGACTCCCTCGACGACCTCCAGCGCACCCTGCCTCAGGCGTAGGGGTCGGTGATCTCGCGCAAGGACTCCAGCGACCGCCTGAGCTCGCGCATCCGCCGCGGACCCAGGTGCGCCTCGAACTCCGCGTCGAGCCGCTGCTCCATCTCGCGCGCGCACGCCTGGGCCTCCTTGCCCCGCTGGGAGATCCGGATCAGCCGGGCCCGGGCGTCGCGCGGTGGGCAGCTGCACGGACTTCTCCCTTGACGGTATTGGTCAGCCAGGCTGACCATGTAGTACGACTCTCTGACTACCGCGGAGCGCTGGCGATGGACAAGGCCACGATCTGGCAGCACATCCATGAGGAGCGACGCTCCCTCGCTGCGACGCTGGCCGGCCTCGATGACGAGCAGTGGGAGCAGCCGTCGCTCTGCGAGGGATGGACTGTCAAGGAGGTCGCCGCCCACGTCATCGCCCACCCGCAGATCGGCTGGGCTCAGATGCCGGGGATGGTCGCCCGCAACCTCGGACACGGCTACAACGCGATGATCTTCCGGGAGGTCAAACGCCTGGGTGAGCGATCGACCAGGGAGTCGATCCTCGCCGACTTCCAGACGTACGACTCCTCCACCCGCAAGGTGCCCACCACGACCCCTGTCGAGCCCCTCATCGACGCCCTCGTGCACCACCAGGACATCCTCCGACCGCTCGGCCTGAGGCACGAGATGGCACCCGAGGCCGCGGCCGTGGCGGCCGACCGGAGCCGGACGCTCGCGTTCCTGTCAGGGTCGCGTGCGGTGGTGAAGGGCACCCGGATGGTCGCCACCGACATCGACTGGTCGCGCGGACGCGGACCGACGCTCACCGGACCCGTCCAGGAGCTGCTGATGGTGTGCATGGGCCGGGGGCGCGTCGCCGAGGGACTCAGCGGCGAGGGGACGGAGCTGCTCCCGGCTCAGGCGTGACCGTCGAACATCGAGGTCACCGAGCCGTCCTCGAAGACCTCGCGGATCGCGCGGGCGATGAGCGGCGCGATCGAGAGCGTGGTGAGCTTGTCGAACTGCTTCTCCGGCGGGACCGGCAGCGTGTTGGTGACCACGACCTCCATGGCGGAGGAGTTCTTCAGCCGGTCGACGGCCGGGTCCGACAGGATCGGGTGGGTCGCGGCGATGATCACGCCGGCCGCGCCGTCGGCCATGCACGCCTCCGCGGCCTTCACGATCGTGCCGCCGGTGTCGACCATGTCGTCGGTCAGGATGCAGATCTTGCCCTTGACCTCGCCGACGACGCGGTTGGCGACGACCTCGTTGGCCACGTCGATGCGGCGGGTCTTGTGGATGAAGGCCAGCGGCACGCCACCGAGGCGGGCCGACCAGCGCTCGGCGACCTTGATCCGGCCGGCGTCCGGGGAGACCACGGCGAGCTGCTGGTCGCCGTACTTCTCCTTGACGTAGTCGGTGAGGATCGGCAGCGCCATCAGGTGGTCGACGGGGCCGTCGAAGAAGCCCTGGATCTGGTCGGCGTGCAGGTCGACGGTGATGAGCCGGTCGGCGCCGGCGGTCTTGAACAGGTCGGCGACCAGCCTGGCCGAGATCGGCTCGCGGCCGCGGTGCTTCTTGTCCTGGCGGGCATACCCGTAGAACGGCATGACGACCGTGATCCGCTTGGCCGATGCGCGCTTGAGCGCGTCGACCATGATCAGGTGCTCCATGATCCACTCGTTGATCGGAGCGGTGTGGCTCTGGATCACGAAGGCGTCACAGCCGCGCACGGACTCCTCGTAGCGCACGTAGAGCTCGCCGTTGGCGAACGCCCGCGCGTCCTGGGGGACGAGCCCGCACTCGAGGAGGTCGGCGACCTCGGTCGCGAGGTCGGGGTAGGCCCGGCCGCTGAAGACCATCAGGTTCTTCTCGGTGGTCCGCTTCATTCCGGTCACGCGACGCGACTCCTCGCTGTCCTGGTCGGCCTCGGGGGGAAGGCTCGTTCGGAGGTGCTGGACAGAAGTCTGGCCCACTTCCCGGCCACCACCAACCCCGGGGTCACTGGTCGGTCTTCTCCTGCTGTTCACGAGCCGTTCGCGCGGCCTCGGCCTGCGCCGTGCCGGGCCGCCGCGACTCGGTCCAACCCTCGAGGTTGCGCTGCGGGCTGCTGCTCACGGCGAGCGCACCGGCCGGCACGTTGCGGCGTACGGTCGTGCCGCCGGCGGTGCCCGCACCGTCGCCGACCTCGACGGGGGCGACGAAGGTGTTGTTGGAGCCCGTACGGGCGTGGCGGCCGATGACGGTGCGGTGCTTGGCGATGCCGTCGTAGTTGGCGAAGATCGTGCCGGCGCCGATGTTGGTGCCCTCGCCGATCTCCGCGTCGCCGACGTAGGACAGGTGCGGCACCTTGGCGCCGTCGCCGATGGAGGAGTTCTTGGTCTCCACGAAGGTGCCGATCTTGCCGCCGACGCCGAGCCGGCTGCCCGGTCGGAGGTAGGCGAACGGCCCGACCGAGGCCCGGTCACCGATCACGGCGAGCTCGGCGTGGGTGCGCACGACCCGCGCGCCGACGCCGATCTCGCAGTCCTTCAGCGTGGTGTCGGGGCCGATCACCGCGTCCTCGTGGACGAGGGTCGCGCCGAGGAGCTGGGTGCCGGGGAGGATCGTGGCGTCCGGCTCGATCACCACGTCGGCCTCGATCCAGGTCGTCGCCGGGTCCATGACCGTGACGCCCTCGCGCATCCAGCGGGTGACGATGCGCTGGTTGAGCTTGCGGCCGAGCTCGGCGAG
Organism: Nocardioides ganghwensis; assembly: GCF_014779655.1. GTDB lineage: Bacteria > Actinomycetota > Actinomycetes > Propionibacteriales > Nocardioidaceae > Nocardioides > Nocardioides ganghwensis. The sequence continues at coordinate 202,455 of NZ_JACXYX010000001.1, read as the reverse complement.
CTGGACGCGGTCGTTGGCGCCCTCGGTCTGCTCGACGTCGTCGATCACGTGCGCCCCGACCGTGAGGCCGTCCTCGCGCGCGAGGCCGACGGCGTCGGTGAGGTAGTACTCGCCCTTGGCGTTGTCGTTGGTGATCCGCTCCAGCGCCGACACCAGGAACTCGGCGTCGAAGGCCAGGATGCCGGAGCTGATCTCGGCGATCTCGCGCTGCTCGGGGGTGGCGTCCTTCTCCTCCACGATCGCCTCGACGTCGCCCTCGTGGTTGCGCACGATGCGGCCGTAGCCGAACGGGTCGGCCACCCGGCCGCTCAGGATGCTCACCGCCCGCTGGGCCGCCTCGTGCTCCTCGGCGAAGACCCGCAGCGACTCGCCCTCCAGCAGCGGGGTGTCACCGGCGGCGACGAGCACGGTGCCGGTGGTGGTGCCCGCGGCCTCCATCGCGATGCGGACGGCGTGGCCGGTGCCCTGCTGCTGCTCCTGGACGGCGAGCACGGCGGACGGCAGCTGCTCGGTGATGTGCGGCCCCACCTGCTCGCGCTGGTGGCCCACGACCGCGACCACCCGGGTCGGCTCCACGGCCTGCACGGCACGGAGCACGTGGCCGATCATCGAGCGTCCGGCGATGGGGTGCAGCACCTTCATGGTCTTCGACTTCATGCGGGTGCCGCCGCCTGCGGCGAGGACGATGACGGTGAGGTTGTCCATGGGCGCAGTGTGTCACTGGCCGTCTCGGGCGAGACACCTGCGTGGGGGTGCCGCGGCCCCTGCGCCGGCGCCGTGAACGGCGTCGCGGGCCGCCGCCCGGATCCCGCCCTGTGGTCGAATGACGCCGTGAGCGGGCGCACCTATGCCGGGGAGTCGGCGAGCGACCGCCTCGAGCGTCGGCGTCGCCAGCTGCTCGACGCGGGGCTGGAGCTCTTCGGCACCGTCGGCTACCGCGCGACGACCGTACGGCTGCTCTGCCGCGAGGCCCGGATCAGCGACCGCCACTTCTACGAGCAGTTCGACTCGACCGAGGACCTGCTGGTCGCGGTGTACGACGAGGGCACCGCCCGCCTGGAGCAGGCCGCGCTCGAGGCGCTCGGCGACCGCAGGGGCGAGGTGGGCGACCTGGCCCGCCGCGGCCTCGACGCCTTCCTCACCCTCGTCGAGGTCGACCCGCGGCTGGCGCGGGTGGTGTGGTTCGAGGTACTCGGCGTCAGCCCCCGTGTCGAGTCGACCTACCTGACCCGGATGCAGCGCTTCGGCCACCTGATGCTCGACGTGCTCGCCGACCGCGACGACACCGCCGCCCTCCCCGACGCCGCCCGCGAGCTGATGGCCAGCGCCGCCGTCGGGGCGGTGAGCAACGCCGTGGTGACGTGGTCGATCACGGGTTTCGCCACCGAGCGGGCGGTCGTCACCGAGTCGCTGTCGCAGTTCCTCGCCGGCGCCGCGACCGCCCTGGCCCACCCGCCGCCCGGGACGTGACCTGCGTCACCCCTCGATGCGGAATCAAACGTCATCACTTTAGCCTGCGGGGGTGGAGACCACGACCGTCCTCGTCATCGGCAGCGGCTTCGGCGGCCAGGTGACGGCGATCAACCTGCTGCGCCGCGGGATCACCGACGTCCGCATCCTCGAGCGCCGCGACTTCATGGGCGGCACGTGGTGCCAGAACTCCTACCCCGGGGCCGCGGTCGACGTGCCCTCGCCGCTCTACTCCATCGCCTCCGAGCCCTACCCCTGGACCCGGATGTACGCCGAGCAGGCCGAGCTGCGCGCCTACACCGAGCACGTGATCGACAAGCACCGCCTGCGCGAGCGCACCGTCCTCGGCGCCGAGGTCGTGGCCGCGGAGTGGGACGGTGAGGCGTGGTGCGTGCGCACCAGCGACGGCACGGTCCACCGCGCCCGGTTCGTCGTCAACGCCTCCGGACCCCTGAGCACGCCGGTCGTGCCGGCGTTCGCCGGGCTCGACGACTTCGAGGGGCGCACCTTCCACACCAACGGCTGGGACCACGACGTCGACCTCGCCGGCAAGCGCGTCGCAGTCGTCGGGTCGGGCGCGAGCGCCGCCCAGGTGATCCCCGCGATCCAGCCCGAGGTCGCCGAGCTGCACGTCTTCCAGCGCAGCCCCCACTGGGTGCTCCCCCGCCCGGACCGCGTCTTCACCCCGCTCCAGCGGCGGCTGCTCGGGCTGCGGCCCGTGCAGCGGGCGCTGCGCACCGCGATCTACTGGAAGCTCGAGACCCGGGTCATCGGCTTCAAGCACAGCCGCCGGCTGCTCCGGCGGGTCGCGCAGCGAGAGGCCCTGCGCCACATCGCAGCCCAGGTGTCCGACCCCGAGCTGCGCGCCAAGGTCACGCCGGACTACACGATCGGCTGCAAGCGCATCATCCTGTCCGACACCCTCTATCCCGCGCTGTCGGCGCCCGGCACGACCCTGCACGACCGCCACGACGGCATCGTCCGCTTCGACGCGACCGGCGTCGTCACCGGATCGGGCGAGCACCTCGACCTCGACGTGGTCGTCTTCTCCACCGGCTACGACGCCACCGACGGGCTGATCCCCTACGAGGTGCGCGGCCGCGACGGCGCGCGGCTCGCCGACTTCTGGCACGAGTTCCCGCGCGCCTACCTCGGCACGACCGTGCCCGGCTTCCCCAACTTCTTCGTCGTCACCGGCCCCAACACCGGCATCGGCCACACCAGCGCGATCTTCGTCATCGAGTCGCAGATGGAGTACCTCCTGCGGGCGATCGACGCCGTGCTCGCCGCGGACGCGGCGAGCATCGAGGTGCGTCCCGAGGCCGAGGACGCCTACACCACCACCATCCACCGCGAGATGGAGAAGACCGTGTGGCACGACGGCGGCTGCACGTCGTGGTACCGGTCCCGCTCGGGCCGCGTGATCGCGATGTTCCCGGGCTTCTCCTTCTCCTTCCGCCGCCTCGCGCGGCGCTTCCGACCCGAGCACCACGTCATCGCCTCCGAAGGGACGCCAGCATGAAGGACCTCGTCGACCAGGCCGCCGGCTCGAGCCGGCGTACGACGCTCGCCGGTCGTGCGTACGCCGCCGCGACCGCCGCGGAGGCGCGGGCGTACGGCCTGCGCGAGCGTCGCGTCGACGTCGGGGACTGCTCCCTCGCGCTCCTCGAGGGTGGGCCGGTCGACGCCCCGGCGGTGGTGCTCATCCACGGCTACTCCGCCGACCGCGTGGTGTGGGTCCGCTTCGCCCGCCACCTGCTGCGCGACCACCGCGTCGTCGTGCCCGAGCTGGCCGGGCACGGCGCGACCGGCTTCACCAGCGGCGCGGGGCACTCGGCTCCGGCGCAGGCGGCACGCGTCGCCACGCTCCTCGAGCGCCTCGGCATCGACGCCGCCCACGTCGCGGGCAACTCCATGGGCGGCTTCGTCGCCGCCACGCTCGCCGTCCAGCACCCCGAGCGGGTCCGCTCGCTGCTGCTCAGCGACGCGGTGGGCGTCGCGTCGCCCGAGCCGAGCGAGGCCGAGCTGCTCATCCGCCAGGGACGCAACCCGTTCCTGCTCGACAGCGTCGCCGACTTCCCCGACTTCTACGCCATGACGATGGCGCGCCCGCCCTTCCTCCCCGGCGTGCTGAGGGCCGCGGTCGCCGCCGACTACGTCGCACGGCGCGAGCAGCTGGCCGAGATCTTCGCCGACTTCCACGGCGTCGCCACCCTCGACGACCGGCTCGACGAGATCACCGCCCCGACCCTGGTGATGTGGGGCGAGGAGGACCGGCTCGTCCACCCGAGCACCGCGCGGGCGTGGGCGGACGGCATCGCGGGAGCCCGTACGGTGCTCTACCCGGGCATCGGTCACATGCCGATGCTGGAGGCGCCCCGACGCAGCGCCGCCGACTACCGCGCCTTCCTGGCCCGGGTCGGCGCCGGCAGCCGACGACGGGACGAAGTGCCCTAACGGGCCGCGTGCGTCCTACGATCGACTGGCCCTGAGGCGGTCCCGCGCGGGGACCGCGCACGAGGGAGGTCGCGATGTCCTGGTCGGCCACCCTCCGACCGCCGGGGCGAGGCGCCCTGCGCGGCGACGTCGTCGCCGGCATCACCGTGGCGGCCTACCTCGTGCCCCAGGTCCTGGCCTACTCCGGCCTGGCCCGCGTGCCGCCCGCCGCCGGTCTCTGGGCGGCCTTCGTCGCCCTCGCGGTCTACTTCGTCGTCGGTTCCTCGCCCCAGCTCTCGGTGGGACCGGAGTCGACCACCGCCCTGATGACGGGCGCCGCCCTCGCGACCCTCGCCGTGCCGGGCGCCTCCGCGCAGGACACCGCTGCGGTGCTCGCCCTCGCCGTCGGTGCCGTGTGCCTGCTCGCGTGGGTCGGTGGGCTCGCGTTCCTCGCCGACCTGCTCTCCAAGCCGGTGCTCGTGGGCTACATGGCCGGGATCGCGGGTCTCATGGTCCTGTCGCAGACGGCTCGCGGGAGCGGCGCCGACGTCCCCGACGGCAGCGTGCTGGCGCAGACGTGGTGGCTCGTGCAGCACCCGTCGGCAGTCCACTGGCCCACCCTCGCGGTGTGCCTCGGCACGCTCCTGCTGCTCCTGGCCGGAGCCTGGGCGTGGCCGACGGGTCCGGTTCCGCTCGTCGGCATGCTCGTGGCGACCCTCGCCGTCGCGGTGGCAGGGCTGTCCGACGACGGCGTGGCCGTCGTCGGCGCGCTCCCCTTCGCGCTGCCCTCGCTCGGCCTGCCGCCGGTGTCGTTGCTCGGGTCGTGGGCGCTGCTGACGACCGCCCTGGCGATCGCCGTGGTCGGCTTCACCGACAACGTCCTCACCGCCCGCGCCTTCGGCGACCGCCACGGCGACCGGATCGACGCGCGGCGCGAGCTCCTCGCGCTGGGCGCCGCCAACGTCGCAGCCGGCGTGGTGCACGGCTTCCCGGTGAGCAGCTCCGGCAGCCGTACGGCGATCGTCGACGCCGTGGGAGGTCGGTCCCGCTGGGCGGGGCTGTCGACGCTGGGCGCCGCCCTCGTCCTGGTCGTGGCGCTGCGGCCGGTCCTGGCCCGTTTCCCCGACGCTGCGCTGGCGGCCGTCGTCGTCTATGCGGGCCTTAGGCTCATCGACGTCGAGGAGTTCGTCCGGATCGCGCGCTACCGGCGCACCGAGCTGTTCATCGCGCTCGCCACGACCGCGGGAGTCCTCGCCCTCGGCGTGCTCCAGGGGGTGGTCGTCGCCATCAGCCTCTCGCTCGTCGACGTGATCCGCCGGGTGGCGCGGCCGCACGACGCGATCGAGGGGATCGTCCCGGACCTGGCGGGCATGCACGACGTCGACGACTACGCCGACGCCGTCCCGGTGCCCGGCCTGCTCGTCTACCGCTACGACGCACCGCTCTTCTTCGCCAACGCCGACAACTTCCTCACCCGCGTGCGGGAGGCCGTGGCGGCGTACGCCCCGCAGTGGGTGCTGCTCAACACCGAGGCCATCGGCGAGGTCGACTTCACCGGCGCACAGGCACTCGAGACGCTCCGTGCCGAGCTCGAGGCCGAGGGCGTCGTGCTGGCGCTGGCCCGTCTCAAGCAGGAGCAGCGCGAGGCCCTCGAGCCGAGCGGCCTGCTGGACCGGATCGGGGCCGAGCACATCTTCCCCACGTTGCCGACCGCGCTCGACGGATACCGGGCGGCGACCGGGCAGCCGTGAGGCCTGCTAGGCCTCGGCGGCAGCGAGCAGCTGCGCGAACAGGTCGACGTACTGGATGAGGTGCCGGTCCGCGAGGTACTGGTCGCGCACCCTCAGGTGGGCAGCGCGTCCCAGCGCGAGCCGTCGGTCCTCGTCGCCGAGGAGGGAGGTCAGCGCCGCCGCCAGCTCGGCACCGTCGCGCGGGTCGTCGAGCAGGAGGCCGCTCACCCCGTGCTCGACCTGGTCGCGGATGCCCCCGACCGCCGAGGCGACCACGGGACGGGACTTCCACATCGGCTCGGTGACAGTGAGGCCGAACCCTTCCGCGAGGCTCTTCTGCACGACGACCGCCGCGCGGCGCTGGAGGGCGTTGACGGTCCGCGCGTTGGCGTCCAGGTCGTCCATCGGCACCGAGACGAGGTGGATCCGCAGGCGGGCCCGCTCCGGGAGCGAGCGATGGCGCTCGCGGCACTCGGCGAGCACCTCGCTCGCCTCGGGGTCGTCGGCCACGCCGTCCGTCTCCGGCCCCGCGAGCACGAGGTGGACGTCGGGAGGGAGCTCGTCGAGGTGGGCGGCGAAGGCCTCCATCACACCGGCCATGTCCTTGAGCCGGTCCCAGCGGCTGACCTGCAGCACCAGAGGGGCGTCGGTCGGCAGCGGCGGCCCCTCGACCACCAGCCCCGGGCGGTGCACGAGCGCCTCGACCTCCGCCGGCGCCATCTCGGCGTTCTTGGGGCTGAACGGGTCGAGGGACGGCGGGATGATCCGCAGCCACCGCCGGTCGACCCAGTCGGGGGCGAACTCCTCCCGCGAGAAGACGACGGCGTGGGCGGGCGCGACCAGCTCCTCCAGGAACCCCCACGCCTCCTTGGTCCACTGGTTGCTCTCGTCCAGGCCCACGTGGCAGCGCCACACGACCCAGGCACCCCGCTCCCGCAGCGCCCCGGCGAGCCCCGCGGTCTGCGGGTCGTGCAGGAGGACGACGTCGCCGGGCTGCACGAGGTCGACGAGCTCGTCGACGTGGCGCGCCTGCGTGGCGTCGTACGTCGCCCGGGCCGCGGCGTCGAGTGCCCCGTCGTCACCGGGGACGCCGTGCAGCCGGTTGTGGATGCGCTTGGTCACCGTGAAGAAGCCCGGGTCCCCGCCGATGACGAACCAGCGGATGCCGATCCCGGTCCCGGCCGCGTAGGCGACGAGGGTGTGCAGCATCTCCGCCACGCCGCCGCCGCGTGCGGTAGAGCTGACGTTCCAGACCGTACGCCCGGCGAGGAGGCGTCGGGCCTCGGCGGCGTACACCTCGATCCGCTCCACCCGCTCCGGCGGCAGCAGCGAGGCCAGCCGCTCCAGCGCGACCGGGGCCACCTGGACCTCGACCAGGCCGGTCACGACGCACCACGGGGTCGCGGCACGCCGACGTGAGGGCCCACCCGGATCTCGACCCCGGGCGCGGCCCGGCGGGCGACGTCCAGCGCAGCATCCATGCGGCGGATCAGCTCCGCCCGCGCCGCGTGGTCGCACTCCTCCACGAACGGCTCGACGAGCTCCACCGCGCGGTGGCAGGCCCTGGCCCGCCGTGCGGCGTCACTGACGCGCTCCTCGAGGTCGTGGACGTCCTCGACCACGACCTGGACGGGCTCGGGTGACGGTGGACGGGGTGCTCTCGCGGGACACATGGCGATCTCCTCGGGTCTCCCTCCGAGTCTCGCCAGCCCGCGGAGCGCCCGACAGGGTCCTAGGTCCCGCTCCCGGCCGGGGCCCACGGCCCGACCCTCCTGCCGTCGTGACCGGACGTCAGTTCAGGCGCGCGTAGGAGACCGACAGCACGGTCGCCACCGACAGCCAGAGCGCGTACGGCGCCAGCAGCACGCCGCCCCACGGCTCGAACCGCGCGACCACGACGACGAGCACCCAGGTCAGCAGCGCCGCGCCGGCCAGCGAGACCGCAGCCGGGCCGAGGCTGTGGGGGACGTAGAACAGCCAGGCCCAGCCGAGGGCCAGCGCCACCGAGACGGCGAGCACGCCGGTGGCCGCCCACGCCGCACCGGTCGGCGCGGTGCGTACGGCGGTCAGCCCGACCACGAGCAGCAGCAGGAAGTTGAGCGGCCACATCACGCCGAAGACGACGTCGGGCGGTTGGAAGGACGGCCGCGCCAGCGAGGCGTACCAGCCCGGCTCGTGGCCGTTCCAGGCGTTCGACAGCGCGGCGAAGACCACGACGAGCGCGCACCAGGCCAGGGTCGGCGCCCATGCCGTCACGGCGATCCCCCGTCGGCGAGGCGCGCGCGTACGGCGGCCTCGAAGGCGGTCACCGAGCCCACCATCTCGTCGAGCTCGGCCGCACCGACCAGCTCGCGCCAGCCGTCGCCCTCGCGCGCCAGCACCACCGGCGCCCGCGTCGCGGCGACGGCAGCGACCAGGTCGTCGTCGAGCTCGTTGAGGTGCAGCAGCCGCACGGGGACGGGCAGCGTCGCCACCATCCGGTCCCACTCCCCCTTGCGGCGCACGATCGAGTGGGTGATGTCGCACAGCGCGCAGTGCCGGGTGCCGCGAACCTTCCCCCAGACGTACGCCGCCTCGCCCAGCAGGCCGCCGTCCGCGTCGTAGACGCCGACGAGCTCGGAGACGGTCATGGCCAGACGCTACCGAGTGGCTCCCCGGGTAGGAGTCGAACCTACGTCGCTAGTCCTGATTCAAAGTCAGGCGGGCCCTACCGGCAGACCAACCGGGGAATGTGGCGCCAAGCCTAGGGCCGAGCCGATCTTCACCACACCTCCACACTGATCGGGGCGATCCCTGATGTCGAGCAGGGCCGCGCCCGCTAGCGTGAGGCGGGTGACGGGGGAACTCATGGGGCGCCCGCCGGTCATCTCGACCGCGGGCCTCACCAAGCACTACGGGACGGTCCACGCGCTGACCGACCTCACGGTCGACGTCGGCGAGGGCGTGACGGGTCTCGTCGGTGCCAACGGCGCGGGCAAGTCGACGCTCATCAAGATCCTGCTCGGCCTGCTCGAGCCGACCGGCGGGCAGGCCAGCGTGCTGGGTCACGACATCGAGCACCAGGGCCAGGAGATCCGTCGCCTGGTGGGCTACATGCCCGAGCACGACTGCCTGCCGCCGGATGTCAGCGCGAGCGACTTCGTCGTGCACATGGCGCGCATGTCGGGCCTCGGGGCGTCGGCGGCCCGTGAGCGCTCGGCCGACGTGCTGCGCCACGTCGGCCTCGACGAGGAGCGCTACCGCCCGATGGGCGGCTACTCCACCGGCATGAAGCAGCGCGCCAAGCTCGCCCAGGCCCTCGCCCACGACCCGCGCCTGGTGTTCCTCGACGAGCCCACCAACGGCCTCGACCCGGCCGCGCGGACCGACATGCTGCGCCTCGTCGAGCGGATCGGCAGCGACTTCGGCATCGCGGTGCTCGTCACCTCCCACCTGCTCGGCGAGCTCGAGCAGGTCAGCGACCACGTCATCGTGCTCGACGGCGGGCACCTGCTGCGCAGCAGCGCGACCGGCGAGTTCACCCAGCGCACCGGCAGCCTCCTCGTCGAGGTCGTCGGCACCGAGACCGAGCGCGACCGCCTCGGCGAGGCGCTCGCGCAGCGCGGCCTGTCGTGCCGTCCGCGTGGCGCGATGGTCGCCATCGACCCGCCGCCGCCGGAGCTCGCCGAGGGCGGCGCCGCCCAGGACCTGATCCGCGACGTGGCCGCCGAGCTGGGCCTGGGCCTGATGCGCCTCCAGCCGGACCGACGCCACCTCGAGGACGTCTTCCTCGAAGGAGGCACCCGTGCCTGACCACTCGCCGTCGGGCGCGGGTCGCCCCGGCATCATCCACGACCTCGGCTACCGCCGCTTCGACGGCGTGCGCGAGGGCTCGGGCGCCATCGCCCGTACGCTCTTCGCGACCGGTCTGCGCCACGCGTACGGACTGGGCCGGTCGGGCAAGTCGAAGGTCATGCCGTTCCTGCTGCTGGCCATGTCGCTGCTGCCCGCCGCGATCGTCGTCGGCGTCGTGGTCCTCACCGGACTCGACGAGCTGCCGGTGTCCTACGCCGACTACACCAACCAGACGCAGCTGCTGGTCAGCCTCTTCGCGGCCGCGCAGGCGCCCGTGCTGTTCTCGCGCGACCTGCGCCACCGCTCGATCGTGCTCTACCTGGCTCGGCCCCTGGGCGCGACGGCGCTCGCGCTGGTGCGGTGGCTCTCGCTGACCGTCGCGGTCTTCGTCTTCACCGCCGTCCCCACGGCCGTGCTGTTCGCCGGCGCGATGCTGGCCGGCCTCGACAAGAGCGACCAGGCCACGAGCATGCTCAAGGCGGTGACCCTCCAGGTCCTCCTCGCGATGCTCGTCGCCGGCCTCAGCGGGCTCATCTCGTCGGTGTCGCTGCGGCGCGGCTTCGCCGTCGTCGGCTCGGTGATGGCGCTGATCGTGCTCACCGGCGTCGTGACGGTCATGCAGAACATCGCCTACTTCGAGGGCGACAGCGAGGCGGTCTCGACCGGCGTCGGGCTGGTCTCGCCCTGGTCGCTCTACACCGGCCTCGCCAACGCGTGGGACGCCGGCATCGAGACCCCCGTCCCCGTCGACGGCGCCTGGGTCCCGGCCTACGTGATCGTGGCCGCGCTGATCGCCGCCGGCTGCCTGCTCGGGCTGGTCGCCCGCTTCCGGAAGGTGGGGTCGCTGTGAGCACCCTCGTCCTCGACTCGGCCTCGCGCTGGTTCGGCAACGTCGTCGCCGTCAACGACGTGTCGCTGTCCATCGGCCCCGGGGTCACCGGGCTGCTCGGCCCCAACGGCGCCGGAAAGACGACGCTGATGGCGATGATGTCGGGCTTCCTCGCCCCCTCCGCCGGGCACGTCACGCTCGACGGCAAGCCGGTGTGGCGCAACACCGAGACCTACCGCCAGATCGGCCTGGTCCCCGAGCGCGAGCTCAGCTTCGGCTACCTCACCGGACGGCAGTTCGTCCGGGCCAACGCCGACCTGCACCGGCTCCCGGACGCCGCCGCGGCCACCGAGCGGATCCTCGAGGTCGTCGACATGGTCGAGCCGGCCGGGCGACGCCTCGACACCTACTCCAAGGGCATGCGGCAGCGCGTGAAGATCGCCGCCGCGCTCGTCCACGACCCGGCCGTGCTACTGCTCGACGAGCCGTTCAACGGCGTCGACCCGCGCCAGCGGATGCACCTGATGGACCTGCTGAGGCGCCTCGGCGACGAGGGCCGCACGGTCCTGTTCAGCTCCCACATCCTGGAGGAGGTCGAGCGGCTCGCGCGCCACATCGAGGTGGTCGTCTCCGGACGGCACGCGGCCTCCGGCGACTTCGGCGCCATCCGTCGCCTGATGACCGACCGGCCGGTGCGCTACGCCATCCAGTCCAGCGACGACCGCGCCCTCGCCGCGGCGCTGATGGCCGAGGAGTCCGTACGCGCGGTCAGCCTGCGCACCGATGGGCTCGACGTCCAGGTCGGCGACCTGGGCAGCTTCGCCGTCAGCCTCCCCGGCCTGGCCCGGCAGCACGACGTGACCCTGTACGAGCTCTCCCCCAGCGACGAGTCGCTGGAGAGCGTGTTCGCCTACCTGGTGGCCCGATGAACGCGGGGATGATGAACGGGACCATTGCCAAGCTGGCCCTTCAGGCGCTGCTCGGCCGCCGCCGCTTCTACCTGCTGCTGGCCTTCCCGACGCTTCTCGTCGGGCTGGTCGCGCTGGTCACGGCCCTCGTGGACGGCGACGCGGCCTTCTCGGTGCTGCCCAACCTGGGCTACCCGCTCGTGCTGCCGCTCGTCGCGATCCTCGCGGCGTCCTCGGTGCTCGGGCCCGAGGTCGACGACGGCTCGATCGTCTACCTGCTGTCCAAGCCGGTGAACCGCTACGGCGTGGCCTTCAGCAAGTGGCTCGTGGCCCTTGCCGCGACGCTCGTGACCGGTGCGCTGCCCATCTTCGTCGCCGGCCTGGTCACCGGCCACACCACCCGCTCGACTGCGCTCCTCGTCGCCGCCGCCGTCGCCGGCACGGCGTACTCCGCCCTCTTCGTCGCGATCTCGGCGGTCACCCGCCACGCGGTGATCGCCTCGCTGATGTTCGTGCTGATCTGGGAGGGCCTGCTCGGCAACCTCTTCACCGGGGTCGCCTGGCTGAGCATCGGCCAGTGGGGCCTGCGGGTCGGCCACGAGGTCTCCGACTACCTGCCCGACGTCGTCGACCTGCCCTACGCCGTGGTGGCGAGCCTCCTCGTCACGGTCGTCGCCGTCTGGTTCGCCGGCGACCGGTTGCGGTCGTTCTCCCTCCGCGGCGAGGACTGACCTCCCATCGGGTTCATCCGCACTAGGCTCGATGACGTGGACCTCCCCGTGATGCCGCCCGTGCAGCCGATGCTGGCCAAGAGCGTCAGCGGGGTGCCCGACCCGGCGAAGCACGGCGGGCTGAGCTTCGAGCCCAAGTGGGACGGCTTCCGCTGCCTGGTCTTCAAGGACGGTGACGAGGTCGAGCTCGCCAGCCGCAACACCAAGCCGCTGACCCGCTACTTCCCCGAGGTCGTCGAGGCGTGCCGCGCCCAGCTCCCCGACCGGGTCGTGCTCGACGGCGAGATCTTCGTCGGCCTCCAGGGGCCCGACGGCTGGCGCCTGGAGTTCGAGACGCTGCAGGAGCGCATCCATCCCGCCGCCAGCCGCGTCGACAAGCTGGCCGTCGAGACCCCGGCCGGCTTCGTGGCCTTCGACCTGCTGGCCCTCGGCGACGAGTCCTACCTCGGTCGGCCCTTCTCCGAGCGCCGCGCCGCGCTCGTCGAGGCCCTCGGCCACCTCGACGGCACGGGCCCCTGCTTCCTGACGCGCACCACCGAGGACGCGGCCGAGGCCGAGCGCTGGTTCGAGGAGTTCGAGGGCGCGGGCCTCGACGGGGTCGTGGCCAAGCCGCTGGGGGCGGCGTACGAGCCCAACAAGCGCACCATGCTCAAGATCAAGCACGAGCGCACCGCCGACGTCGTCCTCGCCGGCTACCGCGAGCACAAGACGTCGACGCCGGACGAGCCGCTGATCGGCTCGCTGCTGCTCGGCCTGTACGACGAGGCGGGCGAGCTCCAGCACATCGGCGTCTCGGCCAGCTTCACCGCCAAGCGGCGGGCCGAGCTGTGGCAGGAGCTGCAGCCGCTGGTCTGCGACATCGCCGACCACCCGTGGGGCCGGTGGAACGAGTTCCTCACCGCCAACCCCGACCGCGTCCCCGGGACCCAGAGCCGGTGGAGCGCGGGCAAGGACCTCGGGTTCACCGCGCTGCGCCCCGAGCGGGTGCTGGAGGTGAAGTACGACCACATGGAAGGTCGGCGGTTCCGGCACACTGCGCACTTCAAGAGGTGGCGCACCGACCGCGACCCGGAGTCCTGCGGCTACGCCCAGCTCGACGAGCCGGCGGGCTACGACCTCACTAGAATCCTCAGCACCGAACCCGGAGGCGCGTCATGACCGAGAACACCCCCAGCAGCCCTGACGAGTCGATCCACGACGGGCAGGGCACCTACGACGTGGTGCTCCTCGTCGAGCAGGCCCTGACGCCCGCCGACGCCGAGCAGGTCCGTTCGCTGCACAGCGAGATCGAGGACAAGGTCGTCTACCACGTCCTGCTGCCCCTCGAGGACGCTGCCGCCCGCATCGAGGCCTCGCTCGGCACGCTCGGCGCCGGCGACCTGATGGCCGCTCCCGCCCTGGCCATGAACGACGTCGACATCGACGCGCTGCGCCGCGAGTGCGAGGAGAACTCCTCCTCCGACCTCCAGCGGACGCTCAAGGCCATCGCCGCGGCCGGCGGCACCGCGCACGGCAAGGTCACCTCCGAGCCGCCCGTCGACGCACTCGCCGCGCTCGTGACCGCGGTCGACGCTCGCGAGGCGATCATCCTGACCCGCCCGCACGTGGTCGCCGAGTTCTTCCACGTCGACTGGACCTCCCGCGCGCGCCGCAAGCTCGGCGTACCTGTCCTCCACCTGATCGAGCACGAGAACTTCGACGAGCAGGCCTCCGGCTCCGGCGAGGGCGTCAGCGGCCTCTGAGCCGACTCCAGCTAGCGGCGGGTGACCCGGCGTACGACCGCGCGCCGCAGGATCGCGGCCGCCTCGCGACCGCCCACGGCGGGCTCCTTGGCGGCCCGGACCTGCGCGAGGTCGCGGCGCAGCTGCTGCACCGTGGCGCGCTGGGCGTCGCGCGCCTCGCGGGCGGCGAGGGTCGACTCGGCCTTGGTGTGGTCGAAGGTGAGCGCGACGGCGTCGGCGTAGCGGGCGTTGTAGTCGGCGTGGATGCGGTCGAGCGCCGACAGCGTGCCGGGGTCGTGCGGGGCGGTGGTCAGGGTGCCGAGCAGCTGCCAGACCTCCTCGGCCATGTCGCGCAGCCAGTCGGGGGTGCGGACGTCGTCCCAGGTGAGCTGCGACTTGCGCATCGACGGCTCGATGAAGTCGTCGACGGAGTGGTGTGCGGACGACGCGAGATCGGTGTTGAGCTCCAGCTCGAGCTGCTGCTGGACGGGCACCAGGGCCGTACGCCAGTCGGCCAGCAGGTCGACGTAGCGCACGAACGACCGCCTGGAGCCACGACCGGCCTTCTCGGTGAGCAGCGCGGCGTGCACCCAGCCGGCGACGTTGGAGGTCTCCTTGGTCAGCCGCAGGTCGTCGGACTGGCTCGAGAGGTAGGCGATGTCGCGCGAGCCGACGACCTCGGCCGGGTGGCGCAGCGCGGTCAGCCAGCGCAGGTCGGCCCCCAGCTCGGCGCTGACGACCTCCCACACCTGGGCGAACCAGAACGCGTGCGGGTCCTTGACCACGATCTGCGACCCGCGGACCTGCTGCTCGTCGAGCTGGCCCGAGAGCCACTCGTGGAGCTCGGCGGTCGGCACTCCCGACTCGACGTAGCGCGAGACGATGTCGACCGCCGCGGGCCGGCTGTCGATGTTGAAGAGCGCGAGCTCCTTGAGGTGCCGCTTGTGGAAGTCGATGACCCACTGCGGCTCGTAGAACCCGCGCGGGTTGGTCTCCGACGCCTCGACCTCGGGCTGCGGCACGTGGAGGCCGAGGCGCTTCAGGGTGCCGGCGAGGGAGCTGGTGCCGCTGCGGCCGGAGCCGGACACCAGGACCAGCGGGGTGGAGGACGTCGGCATGCGGCTCACCCTATCGGCCGGACCGCCGCCCCCTAGGATCGTGCCGACGCTTCCCCGGGAGAGGACTGAGGACCACGTGGCACTGACCGACAGGCTCGGTGGGAAGGTGCGCTCGGCCGTACGCCGCGTACGCCGCGACGGCCCGCTCGACATCGTCTTCGTCCTGTTCAACGCCGACGGCATGGGCGGCACCGCCCGCTCAGGCATCGAGCAGGCCAACGCGCTGCTCTCCCTGGGCGAGGGGCACCGGGTCCGCATCCTCAGCGTCACGCGCAGCGGCGCCTCGACCCACTACCGGCTGGCCGACGGGTTGGAGGTCACCTACCTCGTCGACGTGCGCGACGAGCGCCCCGCCGCCGTCCGCGGCGGCCACGCACCCGAGCTGGCCGAGCGCGAGTCGCTGATCGTGCCGCGCAGCTGGGACGCGCTCTACAACGGGCTGACCGACGCCACGATGCGCGAGGCGCTCGGTGCGATCGAGGCCGACGTCCTCGTCACCACCACCCCCGAGCTGCTCGCCGTCGTCGCCCAGCTCGCCCCCGCCGACGTCGCGCTGGTGCACCAGGAGCACCGCGCCTCCTCGAGCCGGGTCAACGATCTCGGTGCGCTGCTCCAGTTCGCGCCCCGCGCCGACGTCGTCGTGTCCCTGACCGAGTCGATGTCGCGGTGGCTCGCGGGCCGGCTCGGCGGCGCGGCACCCGAGCTCCAGGTGATCCCCAACCCGCTGCCCGCCCACGCGCAGGAGCGATCGCCGCTGGACCAGCGGGCGTTCGTGACGGCCGGCCGGCTCGCGCCGGAGAAGCAGTTCGAGCACGTCGTCGACGCCTTCTGGCGCATCCACGAGCAGGTGCCCGGCTGGACCCTGACCGTCTGGGGCGACGGACCGCGCGCCGACAACCTGGCCGCGCAGGTGCGCAAGCTCGGGCTCGAGGACCGCGTACGCCTCCCCGGCTCGACCGACGACCTGGCCGCCGAGTGGGCGCGCGCCAGCGTCGCCGTGCTCGCCTCGCGCGGCGAGGGCTATCCCCTGGTCCTTCAGGAGGCGATGTCGGCCGGCGTGCCGCCGGTGTCCTACGACTGCCCGTCCGGTCCGCGCGAGATCATCACCCACGACGTCGACGGGCTGCTCGTCCCGCCGGGGTCCAAGGCCGCGCTGGCCGCCGCGATGCTGCGGATCGCCACGGACGACGACCTCCGCGCCCGCCTCGGCGCCGCCGCGCTCGACCGGTCGGAGCGGTGGGACGGGCAGCTCCTCGCCCGCCAGTGGGTCGACACCTTCCGTACGGCGATCGCCCGCCGTGCCGACCCGCTCGCCCCGCGCCGCGTGCTGCACGGCCTGCGCCCGGGGCCGCTCGGCGACCTGCCCGAGACCGACGGCGCCCGTGGCGTCACGCCCGCCCAGGCGCGTACGGCCTCCCTCACCGCCCTGACCACCGCGGCGGCCGCGACGGGCGAGGGCTGGTTCGTCGTGCCCGCCCGGGGCCTCGACCCGCACCCGCTGGTCGTCGTGCCGTCGTCACGCCGCGGCGACTTCCTGGCCGCGCTGGCCTCGGGTGCCGTGCCCGACTGGCTGTCCGTGCGCGACCCGGCCGAGCGCGGCTGGCCCGAGCGGCGCGGCACGGTGGCGGTGATGACCGGGGAGCTCGCCCGCACGCGCACCGCCTCGCTCTTCCTCGAGCCGTGGCCGATGCGGGGCGGCCACGACGGCGTCCTCGGCGAGGGCGTCGAGGTGGGTGTGCAGTTCTGGGAGGAGTCCCCCGACGGTGACCTGCTCGCACCGGGACCCAACCGTTGGGGCGACCGCGTCCCGGTCGGCACGCCCCGCACCACGACCACGGTCGAGGGCGTCGAGGTGCCCACGCTCGAGCTGATGGCCCTGCCGACGATCGACGACTGCCGCTTCGACGTCGACGTCGTCTACACGTGGGTCGACGGCGACGACGAGGCGTGGCTGGCCGCGCGCGACGAGCGGATCACCGGGCTCGGCGGCACCCCGAGCGCCCGCGCGAGCGGCGCCTCGCGCTACCGCAGCCGCGACGAGCTGCGCTACTCGATGCGGAGCATCCACCTGTTCGCCCCGTGGGTGCGTCGCATCCACCTCGTCACCGCCGGGCAGGTGCCGGACTGGCTCGACACCTCGCACGACCGCGTACGCGTCGTGGACCACCGCGAGATCCTCCCGGGCTCCGCGCTGCCGACCTTCAGCTCGCACGCGATCGAGACCCGGCTGCACGCCGTGCCCGACCTCGCCGACCACTTCGTCTACGTCAACGACGACGTCTTCCTCGGCCGGCCGCGACGCAAGGAGCACTTCTTCGCGCCCGGCGGGCAGTACGCCGCCTTCGTCGCCGACCACCGTGCCGTCGGCCTGCCCGGCACCGACGACCGCCCCTACCTCTCCGCCGCGCAGAACAACCGCCGTCTGCTGGCCGACGCGTTCGGGGTCACGCTGACCCACACGATGATGCACAGCCCGCACCCGCAGCGGCGTACGACCCTCGAGGAGATCTCGGCCCGCTTCCCCGACGAGGTCTCCCGCACCACCCACGCGCCGTTCCGCTCGGAGACCGACCTGTCGATGCTCTCGTCGTTCGCGCAGAGCTACGGGCTGGTCACCGGGCAGGCGTTCAGGGCCCGCGCCCACCACGGCTACGTCGACCTCGGCCACCAGCAGCTGCCCGTCCAGCTGCGGCAGATGCTCAAGCGCGACCGGGACTTCTTCTGCATCGCCGACAACCTGCTCGCGGCCTTCGACGAGGAGCGCGCCGACGGGCTGCTGCACGACTTCCTGGAGCAGTACTTCCCGATCGCCGCTCCCTGGGAGCTCGCACCGGGCGGTGCGTGAGCCACCGCTCAGCAGTGCCTCAGTCGGCGAGCTCTGCCACGACGTCGAGGTGCCCGGCGTGCCGGGCGTACTCGGCCAGGACGTGGAAGCAGATCCACTCCAGCGTGGGCGGGTCCTCGGCGAAGCGGCCGCCTGTCGCAGCGGTCGCGTCCAGGGGGTGGTCGCGGAGGACGCCCCGGGTCCGGGCGGCGACGCCCTCGAGCCGGGTCGCCAGGGACTCGGCGGTCACGCCGTCGGTCACGTGCCACCGCGACGCGGGTCCTGGGTCGCCGTCGGCCCAGTCGCCCCACGGCTCGGCGACCGGTTCGCCGAGGAACCCCCAGACGAACCAGCGCTGCTCCATGGGCAGCACATGGGCGAGCAGCTCCAGCGGCGTCCACCCCGAGGGCAGTCGCGACGTGCGCTGGTCGGCGTACGGCAGCGACAGCACCGTGGCTGCGAGGTCGCCGCGCACCCAGTCGAGGTAGTCGGCCCAGCGCTGCGCGCCGGCCCCTCCGGACGTCGGCGGCTCGCCGGTGTTGCGGGCGACGCGCTGGTCCTCGCTCACGTGCCCTCGATCCGGTTGCCCTCGGCGTCCCAGTGCGACTCGACCTTCTTGGACGGCTGCACCCGCGGCGGCTCGCCGGGCATCTTGGGGTGGTCGGGCGGGTAGTTGAGCTCGACGGGGTGCTCCTCCCACAGGTCGAGCAGCGGCTGGAGCGAGTGGTGCACGTCGTCGATCGTGGCCCACGGGTCGCCGTCGACGGCGAGCCGCGACGGCACCGAGAACAGGTTGAGGTCGTGGGGGTTCGTGAGGTCGGCGAGCTCGTCCCACGCGAGCGGGGTCGACACGGGCGCGCCGGCGATCGGGCGCAGCGAGTAGGCCGAGGCGATCGTCCGGTCGCGGGTGTTCTGGTTGAAGTCGACGAAGATCCGCTCCCCGCGCTCCTCCTTCCACCACGCCGTCGTCACGCCGTCGTCGCGCTTCTCCAGCTCACGACCGAAGGCGATCGCGGCGTGCCGCACCTCGCCGAAGTCCCACCGCGGCTCGATCCGGACGTAGACGTGGATGCCCCGGTTGCCCGACGTCTTGGCGAAGCCGGTCATGCCGAGGTCCGCCAGCAGCTCGCGCGCCACCCCGGCCACCCGTACGGCGTCGGCGAAGGTCGTGCCCGGCTGCGGGTCGAGGTCGATCCGCAGCTCGTCGGGGTGGTCGACGTCCGTGCGCCGCACCGGCCAGGGGTGGAAGGTGAGGGTGCCCATCTGCGCGCACCACACCGGCACCGCGATCTCGGTGGGGCAGATCTCGTCGGCCGTCCGCCCCGACGGGAAGGTGATCTGCACCGACTCGAGGTAGTCGGGAGCACCCTTCGGCACGCGCTTCTGGTAGAACGCGTCGGCGTTGCGGTCCTGCGGTCCGGTCGCCAGCTTCATGCCGGGCCGTACGCCGGACGTCCACCGCTCGAGCGCCGTCGGGCGGTCCCGCAGGGCCCGCATCAGGCCCTCCTCGACGCTCGTGAAGTACTCCGCGACCATGAGCTTGGTGACCGCCGGTGTGCGGTCGGTCGCCTCGTAGATCACCCTCTCCGGTGAGGAGATCCTGACCTCGCGCTCCCCCGCCCGGACGTACTCCTCCGACGCCTTCGCCATGGCCCGACCCTAGCCCGCGACGCGTGCGCCGGGTCAGCCCACGGGCAGCAGGACCGACTCGACGGCCACCGCGCCCTCGCCGTGCCGGTCGTCCACCCACTGCTGGATGCGGCCGTCGTCGTGGAACACCGTGAGCTCGAGCTGGTTGCTCGGGCTCCCGGCGCCGCTCTCGACGAACCCGGGCAGGTCGAGCGTCGCCTGCTGGAGGGCGAGCAGCTCCTTCTCGGTGCGCTCCACCCGGACCACGCAGAGCATCCCGCTCCACGCCTCACGGACCGCCGCCTCCGCCACCGCCGGGTCGCCCGCGACGTAGACCGAGACCACCGTGGCGGCGGGGTCGCGCGGCCCGGGCTCGCCGTCCGGGGTGCTGACCGCGACGGTCGCGAAGTCGTCGAGGCCCTGCGCCACGGACGTCGCCCGGTGGAGGTCGTCCCGGGTGACCCGCGAGCTGTCCGTCACCTGCCACCCGCCCTCGGGAGCCGGGCACGGGATCTCGAAGTCGAAGACGTGGGGCTCCGGCTCCGGCTGGGTCGCCTCCTCGACGGTGAAGGTCGAGCCGTCGAACGTGCCGACGAGACGGTAGGTGCCCATCCGGACACCCTGCTCCTCGGTGAGCTCGCCTCCGAAGCGGTCCCAGTCCCACCCCGCCACGGCCGCGTCGTCACACACCAGGGGCGTGGGGAGCCCCCCTCCCCAGGTGACGTCGCTGAAGCACAGACGGGCTCCCGAGCCGTCGTCGGTGACCGTCACCGTCCGGCTCGAGACCACGCGCCCGCTCGCGGCCGGCACGGCCGTCGGCAGCACGACCGGGCCGGCGTACGCCTGGGCTCCCGCCCCCGCCGCCGGATCCGACGACCGCTCGCCGCAGCCCGCCACGAGCACGAGCCCCACGACCGCCAGCGGCCACGTCCCCCTCATGGGGACACGGTGGCGCAGGCCGACCGCGTTGGCGAGCGGCGTCGCCGGATCGTGATCTTCGGTGCCTCCGTAAACTGGCGCCATGGCCTATGACGTGCAGAAGACCGACGAGCAGTGGCGCGAGGAGCTGACCCCCGAGGAGTACGCCGTGCTCCGGCAGGCCGGCACCGAGCGCGCCTTCACCGGCGAGTACACCGACACCGAGACCGAGGGCACCTACTCGTGCAAGGCCTGCGGGTCGGAGCTGTTCACCAGCGACACCAAGTTCCACTCCGGCTGCGGCTGGCCGAGCTTCTACCAGCCGATGACCGACACCGTGGAGTACATCGAGGACAACTCACACGGCATGAAGCGCGTCGAGGTCCGCTGCGCGAAGTGCGGCTCGCACCTCGGCCACGTCTTCCCCGACGGCTTCGGCACGCCGACCGGCGACCGCTACTGCATCAACTCGATCAGCATCACGCTCAACGAGAAGAAGTGATCAGGCGGTCGGCTCCAGCGCCGAGCTGATCGTCACCAGCCCGTCTCCGTAGGTCGCGTCGGCCCACTCCTGGATCGAGCCGTCGTCGAAGACGACCTGCGCGTCGAGGGAGTCGGGGGTGAAGGACCCGCTCGTCAGCAGCTGGTCGCCGAGCGCCGCCTGCAGGTCCTGGTTGACCTCGTCGAGGTCGGCCTCGGTCCGCTCGACCGTGGTCACGCAGAGCATTCCGCCCCACGTCCTGCGCAGCTCCGCCTCGGCGCCCGCGGCGTCCTCGGTGACGGCGACGTTGATCGTGTTGCCGGTCAGCCACGCGGTGGCGTACGTCGGCAGCGCGGACGCCGCGGCCAGCGTGGCGTCCATGTCCTCCGGGGTCGCCCTGGAGGTGTCGGTGGTGGTGGCGTCGTCGCAGGCGGCCTCCAGCGGGTCCGGCTCCGGCTCGGCCATCACGTCGTAGAGCGCGGCCGGGATCGCGTCGGTGACGGTGAACGTGGTGCCGTCGAAGGTGCCGGTCAGGGCGTACTGGCCCCACCGCACGCCCGACGCCTCCTCGAACCCGACGTCGCCCCAGGCGAAGTCGGCGAGCGCGGGCCCGCCGCACTGGGGCGGGTAGGACTCGGCGACCCCGCCGAGGCACATCTCGGGACCGTCGCCGTCGTCGAGCACCATCACCAGCCCCTGCGTACGGACCGCGCCGTCCGGCACGGGTGTCGGCGCCTCGCCGGACGGAGCGGCAGCGGCCGGGTCACCGGCCCCCGAGGGGTCCACGGCCTTCATCTCGGCCTCGGTGGAGCAGGCGGTGGCGGCGCCCAGGACGGTCAGCACGGCGGCGGCAGCGAAGATCCTCATGATGCTCCGACGCTACTGCGTGCCGGGCCGTTCCCGCGTCAGGGCAGGCGGTCGAGCAGCTCGGCCGGGGTGACGCGGGCGCCGGTGTAGAACGGCACCTCCTCGCGCACGTGCCGGCGCGCGTCGGAGGCGCGCAGGTCGCGCATCAGGTCGACGATGCGGTGCAGCTCGTCGGCCTCGAAGGCGAGCAGCCACTCGTAGTCGCCGAGGGCGAACGACGCGACCGTGTTGGCGCGTACGTCGGCGTAGCCGCGGGCCTGCTGGCCGTGCTGGGCGAGCATCCGGCGGCGCTCGGCGTCGTCGAGGAGGTACCACTCGTAGGACCGCACGAACGGGTAGACGCACACGTGCGCGCGCGGCTCCTCGTCGGCGAGGAAGGCCGGGATGTGCGACTTGTTGAACTCCGCCGGGCGGTGCAGCGCCATCTGCGACCACACCGGCTCGAGGCGGCGGCCGAACGACGTGCGACGGAACGCGTTGTAGGCGCCCTGGAGCTGCTGGGAGTCGGCGGCGTGCCACCACACCATGAGGTCGGCGTCGGCGCGCAGGCCGCTGACGTCGTAGAGCCCGCGGACCTTGACGTCCTGCTCGGCGAGCACCTCGAAGAGCGCCTCGACGTCGGTGGCCTCCGCGGCCCGGTCGGCGTCGCCGATGACGTCGCGCAGCTTGAAGACCGACCACATCGTGTAGCGGATGGTGTCGTTGAGCTCCCGCGTGCGGGCGGCGTTGGTCTTCTCCTGCGTCTGGTCCGTCTCGGTCATGGCTTCATTCTGCCCGTGTGACCGAGGCCACCGCGTGCCGGGCCGACCCGATCACCGCGGGGATGCCGACCCCGTCGTACGCCGCCCCGCAGACCGCGAGCCCCGGCCGTGCCGCGACCGCGGCGCGGATCCGGGCGACGCGGTCGAGGTGGCCGACGGCGTACTGCGGCAGACCGCCGCCCCAGCGCTGCACGTGGGTGTCGAGCGGCCGGGCCGTGATGCCGGCCATCGCGGCGAGGTCGGCGAGCGAGACGCGGACCAGGCCGTCGTCGGCGGCCTGCAGCGTGGTCTCCTCGCGGTGGCGGCCCAGCGAGGTGCGCAGCACGACGACGTCGGGATCGAGGTCGCGCACCCACGCCCACTTGGCGAAGGAGAAGGTCGAGGCCTTGATGGTGCGCTGCTCGACCGGCGGCACCAGGAAGCCGGACCGGTCGAGGAGCGTGTCGGGGAGGTCCTGCGCGCGGAAGGCGAGCGTCACGACGGCGACGCTCGCGGCCTCGACCGTCGCCAGCTCGGCGGCCGCGTCGGGGACCACCTCCCCCAGCAGCCGCGCGGCGGGCGAGGCGGGCGTGGCCAGCACGACCGTGTCGGCCTCGACGGTCTCGGGGTGGGTGGTCGGACCGATCGTCAGCGCCCACCCGCCGGTCGTACGCCGCAGGGCACGTACGGTCGCCGACGTCCGCACCTCGAAGCCACCGCCGTCGACGACGAGTCCGGGCAGGCGTCCCATGCCGCCGGGAAGGGCGGCGAAGACGGGCGCGGTCGACGCCGGGACGGCTGCGGCCTGCTCGAGCAGGCTCCCGCGCCGCGCCATGGCGAGCAGCTGCGGCACGGCCGCCGCGGCCGAGATGCGGCGGGCGTGCCCGGCGTACACGCCTCCGAGCAGCGGCTCCACCAGGCGGTCGACGAGCTCGTCGCCGAGCCGCGCGGCCACCAGGTCGCCGACCGAGACGTCGCCGCCGACGGGGGTGTCGGTCTCGGCCGCGACGCGCGCCAGGCCCTCGGGGCTGAGCACCCCGCTGGCCGCGAGCTGGTCGAGGTCGAAGGGCACGCCCATCAGCGAGCGCGGCATCGCGCGCAGCGCGCCACGCGACCAGACGGCCGACGTGGCGGCGGTCGGGTGGACCACCTCGGCCCCGATCTCGGTGGCGAGCGCCAGCCCCTCGGGGCGACGCGCGAGCATCGCCTCGGCACCGACGTCGACGGTCAGCCCAGCGACCTCGGCGCTGCGCAGCTTGCCACCGACCTGGGGCGACCCCTCGAGCAGCAGCACGTCGCGACCTGACGCGGCGAGACCCCGGGCCGCGACCAGACCGGCGATCCCGCCGCCCACGACCACTGCGTCACGCTTCACGCCACCACCCTGCCAGAGGAGGTCGCGGACCACCGGCGCACCCTAGGCTGCGGGTGTGGACCCCAACGTGAGCCCCGCCCGGATCGCCGTGCTGATCGACGCCGACAACACCTCGCACCGCTACGCCGAGGCGTTGCTCGACGAGATCGCGAAGTACGGCAACCCGACGATCAAGCGGGCGTACGGCGACTGGTCCTCGCCGCGGCTGGGCGGCTGGAGCACCGAGCTCAACCTCCGTGCGATCCGCGGCATGCACCAGGGGGCGTTCACCCGGGGCAAGAACTCCACCGACTCCGCCCTCATCATCGACGCGATGGACCTGCTCTACGACGGCAACGTCGAGGCGTTCGCGCTGGTCACCAGCGACAGCGACTTCACCAGCCTGGCACTGCGACTGCGCGAGTCGGGCAAGGTCGTCTACGGCCTCGGCGGCGCGAAGACCCCGGCGTCGCTGCAGAACGCGTGCGACAAGTTCATCCGCCTCGAGCTGCTCGGCGAGGTGGAGTCCGAGCCGGACCAGCCGGGCGCGGAGGACGACGAGCGGGAGCCGGTCCAGGATCCCGGCCCGGCGCCCGAGCTCAACCTCCAGAGCGCGATCACCAAGGCCGTCAACGCCGTCGCGGACGACGAGGGCTGGGCGACACCGGGCGCGGTCGGCAGCCACCTGAGCCGGACCCACCCGTCGCTGGACCCGCGCAACTACGGCCACCGGGGGCTGCAGGGCCTCCTCGCGGACCAGCCCTACCTCGAGACGGCCGCCGACGGCCCGATGCGCGTACGGGTCAAGGGCCACGCCGCCGCCAAGGCGGCGTCGAAGAAGAAGGCGGCCCCGACCAAGGACACGACCAAGGCCCCGACCAAGGCCCCGACCAAGGCCCCGACCAAGGCCCCGACCAAGGCCCCGACCAAGGCCCCGACCAAGGCCCCGACCAAGGCCCCGACCAAGGCCCCGACCAAGGACACGACCAAGGACACGGCGCCGAAGGTCACCACCACCACCCGGTCGGCGAGGAAGCAGTCCGCCAAGAAGTCCTGACGCATCACAGTTGCATCACGGCCGGAACCGGCGCCCGCGCAGTCGGCGTCCGACGGCCATGACGACCTCCACCGCCTCCCGTGCCGCGGGACTCCTCATCGCGCTCACCACGACGGCCGCGCTGGCCGCCTGCTCCAGCTCCGACGGCGGCAGTGACGCGGCCTCCGGGGAGTCCGCGCCGGCCTCCAGGAGCTCGGACTCGGGCTCGGGCTCGGGCGCCGGCTCCGAGGCGGGCGGCGGCACCGACGGGTCGGCCTCCGACCGGGCGGGCGCGGACGGGCCGACCACGCCGCAGATGGAGCGCTCGGTGATCTCGAGCGGCACCATCTCGCTCGCGGGCGAGGACGTGCGTGCCACGCGGCGCGAGGTGCAACGTGTCGTCGACGCGAAGGGCGGCGAGGTCACCGACGAGACGTCCGAGACCGACTCCGACGGTGACACCGCCTACGTCCGGCTGGTCGTACGGGTCCCCAGCGCCGAGTTCGGCGAGACCATGTCGGCCCTCGAGCAGGTGGGGATGCTGAGGTCGTCCGACCGCGGCTCCGACGACGTGACCACCGAGGTCATCGACACCGGCGTGCGCGTCCGGGCGCAGGAGGCGAGCCTCAGGCGGGTCGAGATGCTGCTCGCCGACGCCCGGGACCTCAAGGACATCATCTGGATCGAGTCGCAGCTCACCAGCCGCCAGGCCGAGCTCGACTCGCTGAAGTCGCAGCAGTCGTGGCTGGCGGACCAGACCTCCCTCTCCACCATCACGGTCGACATCTCGCGCCACGAGGTCGTCGAGGACGAGCCGGAGGACGAGCCCGCCGGCTTCCTCGCCGGTCTCGAGGGCGGGACCGAGGCGCTCCGGGCCCTGGTCACGGTGCTCACGACCGTGCTGGGGGCGCTGCTGCCGTTCGCGGCGGTGGCCCTGCTGCTCGGGCTGCCGGTGTGGCTGGTCGTACGCCGCCGCCGGGCGACGGCACCGGCCCAGCCGCCCGCGGCGTAGCCGTCAGCAGCGATCAGTACGCGTGCACGAACTCGGTCAGCGCCGCGAGCTGGTCGGGGTCGGTCGACGGGATGACGCCGTGGCCGAGGTTGAAGATGTGCCCCTTGGCCGCGCGGCCCGCGTCGATGATCTCGGCCGCGCGCGCGGTCATCACGTCGGTGGGTGCGAAGACCAGGGTCGGGTCGAGGTTGCCCTGCACGGCCCGGTCGCCCACCAGCGGGATCGCCTGCTCCAGCGGCGTGCGCCAGTCGACTCCGACCACGTCGGCGCCGGCCTCCCCCATCAGGCCGAGGAGGTTGGTCGTCCCGACGCCGAAGTGGATCCGCGGCACGCCGAGCTCACCGGCGGCGGCGAGGACCCGCTCGGAGTGAGGCATCACCGAGGCGCGGTAGTCGGCCGGCGTCAGCGCGCCCGCCCACGAGTCGAAGAGCTGGACGGCCGAGGCACCGGCCTCGACCTGGATGCGGAGGTAGGTCGCCGCGATGCCGGCGATCTTGCGCATCAGCGCGTCCCACACGTCGGGGGCGCCGAACATCATCGCCTTGGTCCTCGCGTGCTCCTTGGACGGGCCACCCTCGACGAGGTAGGACGCGACGGTGAACGGGGCGCCGGCGAAGCCGATGAGGGGCGTGGCGCCCAGCTCGGCGACGAGCTGGCGCACGGCCCGGGAGATGTAGGGGACGTGCTCGGGCGTGAGGTCCGGGATCGCCTCGACGTCCGCGAGGGTGCGTACGGGTGAGGCGACGACGGGCCCGACGCCCGGCTTGATGTCGAGGTCGACGCCCACCGCCTTGAGCGGCAGCACGATGTCGGAGAAGAAGATCGCCGCGTCGACGCCGTAGCGGCGCACCGGCTGGAGGGTGATCTCGGTGACGAGGTCGGCGTCCATGCAGGACTCGAGCATCCCGATGCCCTCGCGCACCTTGAGGTACTCCGGGAGGGAGCGCCCCGCCTGCCGCATGAACCAGACCGGCGTGTGCGAGGGCCGCTCGCCGCGCGCCGCAGCGAGGAAGGGGCTCGCGGCGAGTCCGGGGTGGGGCGTGCGTACGGCGTGGGTCACGCCCGAATCTTCGCAGGTCAGGCGGCGTGGCGGCACATCGGCGAGGTGGGGCGCTGGCCTACTCTGAGCCCATGGTGGCCCGTCACGAGACCCACCCCGGCAATGCTGCCGCGGCTGGGCCCGCGGAGTTCCGCGCGGCTGTGGAGTCGATGCGTCGGGCGACGCTGCGCCCGGAGGTCCTCTGCGAGGAGATGCCCGCGCCGCAGCGCATCGCACCCTGGTCGTCCGCGCTGAGCGGCGACGTCACCGTCGACGACGAGGACCTCGGCACCGGCCGGCTGATCCTGCTCCACGACCCCGCCGGCAACGACGCGTGGGACGGCACCTTCCGCTGCGTGGCGTACGCCCGCGCCGACATCGACCCCGAGCTCGGTGCCGACCCGATGCTGGCGGCCGTCGGCTGGTCGTGGCTGACCGAGGCGCTGGAGGCCCATGGCGCCGGCTTCCACGCCGCGTCCGGCACCGTCACCCGGGTCACCACCGAGAGCTTCGGCCAGATGGCCGACGAGTCCGGCACCGCCCAGGTCGAGATCCGCGCCTCGTGGACCCCCGACGTCGACGACGCCGGCGCGCTCGACATGACCGCCCACGTCGAGGCGTGGGGCGAGCTGATGTGCACGGCCGTCGGCCTCCCCCCGGTGCCGGAGGGCGTCACCGCGATCCCGAGCCGTCGTGGACAGCGCGGCACCTGAACCGATGCCCGACACCCCGGACACCTCACGCACAGAGGCCGATCCCGGCACTGGGCGCGAGACCACCGACCTCGACGCGACCGAGCCCGAGGCCGCACCCGCTCCCCTGCTCGAGCTGCGCGACGGGCTCCCCGAGGTCGTCGACACCGACGCCGGGCTCCTCGAGGCGTGCGAGGCCCTCGCCGCCGCCAGCGGACCGGTGGCGATCGACGCCGAGCGCGCCTCGGGCTACCGCTACTCCAACCGCGCCTACCTGATCCAGCTGCGCCGCGAGGGGGCCGGCACCTGGCTGGTCGACCCCATCGAGATGACCACGCTCGCCCCGCTGCAGGAGGCCCTCGACGGCTCCGAGTGGATCCTGCACGCCGCCACCCAGGACCTGCCGTGCCTGCGCGACGTCGGCCTCACCCCGACCAGCCTCTTCGACACCGAGCTCGCCGGGCGCCTCCTCGGCTACCCCCGCGTCGGCCTCGCCACCCTGGTCGAGACCGTCCTGGGGCAGCGGATGCGCAAGGAGCACTCCGCCGCCGACTGGTCGACCCGGCCGCTGCCGGAGTCGTGGCTCGAGTACGCCGCGCTCGACGTCGAGGTCCTCCTCGAGCTGCGCGAGCACATGGTCACCGAGCTCGAGAAGGCCGGGAAGGCCGAGTGGGCGCGCCAGGAGTTCGACCACCTGCTGGGCTTCGAGCCGGCCGTGCGCGTCGACGCGTGGCGGCGTACGTCGGGCGTGCACCGGCTGCGCGGGCGCCGCGCGCTCGGCGCCGCGAAGGCGATGTGGGAGGCACGCGACGCCATCGCCGCCGAGCGTGACGTCACGCCGGGCCGGATCCTGCCCGACTCCGCGATCGTCGTCGCGGCCACCGTGATGCCCACCGACCGCCGCGCCCTGCTGTCCACCCAGGGCTTCCACGGTCGCGGGGCCAGCCGCTACGCCTCGACGTGGGTCGAGGCCCTCCAGCGGGTGCGCGAGATGGACGAGGACGAGCTGCCCACCCGCGCCCCGCGCGGCGACGGCCCCCCGCACCCGCGCACGTGGGCCGACCGCGAGCCCGTCGCCGACCGGCGCTTCAAGTCCGCCCGCGAGTCGATGCTCAACCTCGCCGAGGAGCACCAGCTGCCGGTCGAGAACCTGCTCACCCCCGACTTCCTGCGGCGCCTGATGTGGGCGCCCCCGGCGACCCGCGAGCCGGCCGAGCTCGCGGAGGCCGTACGCGCCCAGCTCGCCTCGTACGGCGCGCGGCCCTGGCAGGCCGAGCTGGTCACCGGCGCCCTGGTCGGCGCCATCCTCGGGGCCGAGCGCGAGTAGCCGCCGGCGCCGGGCGGGGCAGCGTCATACCGATCCGCGGCCATGACCCTCGGTTCGTATGACGCAGCGGGGGCTGGCGCGGCGGCGTCATACCGATCCGCACCCATGACCCTCGGTTCGTATGACGCAGCGGGGGCTGGCGCGGCGGCGTCATACCGATCCGCACCCATGACCCTCGGTTCGTATGACGCAGCGGGGGCTGGCGCGGCCCGTCGAGCGACAGCCCTACTCCGAGGGCGACTCGCTCGGCTCCTCGGTCGGCGACTCGGTCTCCTCGTCCTCGGGCGAGAGGATCGTTCGTGACGCCTGGTCGATCTGCTCGGTGGTCTCCTCGAGGTCGAGGACACCGGGCGCGGTGACCAGGCGCTCCAGCAGCGGTGTCACGGCCTCGACCAGCTCGTCTCGCTGGTCGATGAAGGGCGGCACGACCATGTAGCGGATGCTCGCGTTGAACGCCGCGGCGTTGGCGGGCTCCTGGTCGGGGGCGAGGAACTCGTCGGACGCGGCGACGGAGGTGTTGGCCGGCACGATGTAGCCCGTGGAGGCGACGGTGGCGATGGCGGCGTCGGACACGGCGTACGCGATGAAGTCGGCGGCGTCGCCGGTCACCTCGGAGTCCGCGGACAGGCAGAGCCCACTGATGTCGCCGACCGTGGCGCGGTCCTCGATGACGGGCATCGGCAGGACGTCGAAGTCGAGGTCCTCGGCCTCGCGCAGCTCCGGCACGAGGTTGCGGAAGCCGGCCACCATCGCGAGCTCGCCCCGCTTGAACAGCTGGACGGGCGTGGCCCTCGCGAGCTGGGCGTTGGTCGGCGTCAGCGCGGCGTTGCGCAGGATGGCGAGCGTCTCGTTGAGCGCCTCGCGGGTCGAGTCGTCGCTGAAGGCGAGGGACGTGGGCGCCTCGTCGTCGTCGAAGACCTGCCCGCCGCCGGAGTAGATGAACGGCGCGAGGCCCTGCAGGGTCGGGTCGATCCAGACGCCGCGGCGGTCGCCGCGGCGCGACGCGAACTCCGCGGCGGCGCCGAACTCGGCAAGGGTCCAGCGCTCGCGCACGCCCTCGTCGTTGGCGGTGGGGACGTCGAGCTCGCGGCGCTCCATCTTGTCGAAGTCGACGAGGTCGGTGTTGTAGTAGACGACCATCGGGGACACCGAGTAGGCCATGCACTGCAGCTCGTCGTCCATCGCGAAGGCGTCGACAGCGTCGCGGGAGAAGCGGTCGCCGAAGTCGACGCCACGCTCGTCGAGCAGCAGGCTGACCGGCCGGAGGGCCTCGGCCTCCACCAGCTGGTCGAGGTCGATCCGCGAGGTGAGGAAGGCGTCCGGGGCGTTGCCGGCCAGGACGTCGGCGAGGGCGGACTCGTGGTCGGGCCACGACTGCAGGGTGACCTGGCGGGTGGTGGAGGACGCGTTGAACGAGTCGACGACGCTCTGGAAGGCCGCGACCTCCTCCTCGCTGCCGTAGGCGCCGAAGGTGACCTTGCGCGGCTTCTCGGTCGGCTTGCCGGACGCGCTCGGCGTCGGCGTCGGGTCCTGCTCGGGCTCCGCGTCGCCCGTGCAGGCGGCCGTCGTCAGCGCGAGCGCGAGGGCCGAGGCGGCCAGGGCGCTGCGGCGGAAGAAGTGGCGAGACACGGCGAAACCCTAGCGGGGCAGGCCACGACGGGCTTCCACCACGGCAGTGAAGATCGTCTCGTCCAGCGCGGCCCCCTCACGTCGTACGCCGTCGCGCTCGAGGTGGATGAGCCGGTCGAGCCGCACCTCGCTCGGTCGCCCCTGCGAGTCCCAGCCGCCGGTGCCGACGTCCATCCAGTAGCGGCCGAACCGCGCCTCGTCCTCGGCATCGCGGTCGTGGTCCTGGCTGCTGAGCATCAGCCCGGTCCAGCCGTCACCCTCCCCGCCCCCAGCGGTGTCGAGCACCAGCACCGGGCGGTCCTTGCCCTGGCTCGGGTCGTCCTCGTAGGGGACCCAGGCCCAGACGACCTCGCCGGGGTCGGGCTCGCCGTCGAGCTCGGGCGCGTACGCCGACTGCGGGGCGGACGTGCCGGCGGGGGTGCGGGCGGGCGAGCCTGCTGCGCCACCGGAGAGGAACGCGCGGATGCGCTTGGCGATCGTCATCCCACGAGCCTAGAGGTGGGCCCGGACAGCAACCGGCCATCATCCGGACCTGAGCCGGACGTGAGTGAGCGCGCCGGACCGGGAGCGCCTCACGGCGCGTGGCCGCTCGTAGCGGCTAATTGTGGGACCCGGGGCTGCCACGGTCCGACGCACTCGAGGACCATTTTAAACACTCAGGCCAGGGTGTTGGCGATTTCGCCGTGTCCGGCCGCCTCCAGCTGCTCCGAGAGGACGAGCACGCGGCTGATCTCCTCGTGCGAGGCGCTGCCGAGCGCGGCGCGACCTGCGGCGACGATCCGCGCGAAGGCGGCCGCCCGGAAGAGCGTCACGGCGAAGTCGCCCCGCGCGATGCCGCGCAGCACGTCGTCGACCATCCGGCGCAGCTCGTCGGGCCCCGGCGGGTCGGCGACCCCCGCGACCACGCGGGCGACATCGACGCGGCGCTGGCCCGCGTCGTACTCCTCCGCGACCTCCTCCGGGGCGGCGTGCACCCACGAGCGCAGCAGGAACAGCCGCCACAGGCTGCCGGCGAGCGTGTCGGCAGGCGCGCCCGACCACACCTCCGCGAGGGTCTCGAGGCCCTCGGTCTCCGCGAGGTGGACGATCCGCTCGGCCACCTGCGGGTCGTCGGAGGTGCGGGCGCCACGCACGAGCACCGTCGCGGCCAGGTCGCCGGCCTCGCGGACCTGAGCGGGATCGGCTCCGCCGGCGATCTCGGCGAAGAAGCCGCCGCCGGGCGTCATCGGACGGTGGTGCGAGCGACCGGTCATGGCTCCAGCCTAGGACCGGCCCATCACCTTGCGGATGCGCTGGTCGCTGACCTTCTCCCGGGTGCCGAGCGGCTGCGCGAAGAGCGAGACGCGGTACTCCTCCAGCATCCAGCGTGCCTCGCGCAGGTGCTGCGGCACCGGCTGGCCGTCGGGCAGCGCGGCGACCGCGTGCAGCCATGCCTCCTGCAGCCCGGAGAGCTGGTCCATCAGCTGGCGGTCGCGGGCGACCTGCTGGTCGAGGCGCTCACGGCGGTAGGCCACCGCCTGCAGGTAGCGGGGGTAGTCGCGCAGCCGCGTGACGCCCGCCTCCCCGACGAACCCCGGGGCCATCAGCCGGCCCACCTGCGCGCGCATGTCGGTGAGCGCCGGCAGGGTCATCAGGTCGGCCCTCCCCGAGATCGCCTTGTCGGTGGTGCGCCAGGCCTCGAGCACCCGCATCACGTCGTGCACGGCGGCGCTCGTCCCCGCGGCGACGGCCTCGCGAGCCGCGGCGACCAGCGCGTCGTACGCCGCCTCGTCCCGCACGTCCGGGCGTGCGTCGACGACCTCGCCGACGATGCCCGCCCGGACGTCGTCGAGCAGGTCCCCGACCGAGGCGTACGGGGACCCGACGAGCGCGAGCTTGGCCCGCTGGTCGAGCCCGGCGGCGGCGAGCACGTCGTCCACCGGCTGCGCGGGTCCGAGCCCGAGCAGCACCAGACGGCGTACGCCGAGGCGGTGGTGGGCGGCCGCCTCGTCGGCCGTGGCGAGCACCTGCAGCCCGACCGTGGCGCCCTCGTCGACGAGCGCGGGGAAGCCGCGCACCTCGTGCCCGGCGCGGCGCTGCACGAAGGACTCCTCGACCGTGCCGAAGGTCCACGACGTCTGCCCGCTGGCGGTGACGCCGGAGTCGGCGGCGACGTCGGCCATCGCCTGCTCGAAGGTCGGCCGGAGCGGCTCCTTGAGGGCGTCGAGGTCCTTGCCCCGGCCGGCCTCGCCCCCCTCCTCGGTCACCACGCGGTAGGTCGGGCGCAGGTGTGCGGGCACCTTGGACCAGTCCCAGGCGTCGCGGTCGATCACCAGGCTCCGGGTGCTGCGGGCGAAGCGCTCGAGCGCGTCGAGCAGCGGCTCGGCGCCGGGCGGGGTCGCGTCGAGGAACTCGCGTGCGGTGTTGGGCGCCGGCACCATCGCGACGCGCAGGTGCTTGGGCAGCGAGCGGATCAGCTCGGTGACCAGCTCCTCGCGCAGCCCGGGCACGAGCCACGAGAAGTCGTCGGCGTCGACGCGGTTGAGGGTCGCGACCGGCACGTCGATGGTGAGGCCGTCGTCGGCGGCCCCGGGCTCGAAGTGGTAGCTGATCGGGAAGGTCAGTCCCGCGTCACCGTCGTGCCCACCGGAGAGCCACTGGGTCGGGAAGTCGTGCGCGCGCACCTCGTCGGCGGTGCCGTGGGTGAGCATCTCGGGGTCGAAGGTGAGCAGGTCGGGGCGCTTCTGGCGGGCCCGCTTCCACCACTGGTCGAAGTGCTGGCCGCTGACCACGTCGTCGCCGACGCGGGCGTCGTAGAACTCGAAGAGGGTTTCCTCGTCGACGACGATGTCGCGGCGCCGCGCGCGGTGCTCGAGCTCCTCGGCCTCCTCGAGGAGGCGGGCGTTCTCGGCGAGGAAGCGGTGCCGGGAGTCCCACTCGCGCTGCACGAGCGCGTGGCGGATGAAGAGCTCTCGGGCGAGCGGCGGGTCGACCTTTCCGTAGGACACGAGGCGGTCGGCCACCAGCGGCACGCCGTACAGCGTGACCCGCTCGCGCGCCATGACTGCGGCGCGCTTGCGCGACCAGTGGGGCTCGGAGTAGGTCCGCTTGACCAGGTGGGCGCCCAGCCGCTCGGCCCACTCCGGCTTGATCGCGGCGTTCTGCCGCGCCCAGAGACGCGAGGTCTCGACGAGCTCGGCGCTCATCAGGAAGTCCGGGTTGCGGCCCTTCAGCACGCTGCCGGGGAAGACCGCGAAGCGGGCGTTGCGCGCGCCGAGGTACTCGCGCATCGGGCGCCGCTCCCCCGGCCTGGCCTTCTCTCGCTCCTCGAGCGCGCCGACGTGGCTGAGCAGCCCGGACAGCAGCGCCTGGTGGATGCCGTCCTCGTCGTACGCCGCCCCGCCCTCGCTCCCCTCGCCACGACCCTTGCCCAGGTCGAGACCCATCTCCTTGCACACCTGGCGCAGCTGGGACTCGTAGTCCTGCCACTCGCGGATGCGCAGGTAGTTGAGGTGCTCGCGCCGGCACATCCGCCGGAAGGCGCTCGAGGAGAGCTCGCGCTGCTGCTGCTTGAGGTGGCGCCACAGGTTGAGCCAGGTGAGGAAGTCGCTCGACTCGTGCTTGAAGCGCGCGTGCAGCTGGTCGGCCTGGGCGCGCTGCTCCTCCGGTCGCTCGCGCGGGTCCTGGATGGACAGCGCCGCGGCGATGACGAGGACGTCCCGGAGGCAGCCGAGCCGCTCCGCCTCGAGGATCATCCGGCCCAGCCGCGGGTCGATCGGGAGGCGGGCCAGGCGCTTGCCGACCGCAGTGAGGCGTACGCCCGGCCGGTCGCCCGCCGCGGTCACCGCGCCGAGCTCCTCGAGGAGGTCGGTGCCGGCCTTGACGTTGCGGCGGTCGGGCGGCTCGACGAAGGGGAAGCGGGCGATGTCGCCGAGGCGCAGCGAGGCCATCTGGAGGATGACGCTGGCGAGGTTGGTGCGCAGGATCTCGGGGTCCGTGAACTCCGGGCGCGCCTCGAAGTCCTCCTCCGAGTACAGCCGGATCGCGATTCCCTCGGAGACGCGCCCGCAGCGGCCGGAGCGCTGGTTGGCCGACGCCTGGCTGATCGGCTCGATCGGCAGCCGCTGCACCTTGGTGCGTACGGAGTAGCGGCTGATCCGGGCGACGCCGGTGTCGACGACGTAGCGGATCCCGGGCACGGTCAGCGAGGTCTCGGCGACGTTGGTGGCGAGCACGACGCGGCGCACCGTGGAGGGGTGGCTGGAGAACACCTTGTGCTGGTCGGCGGCGCTGAGGCGGGAGTAGAGCGGCACGATCTCGAGGCGGTCGCCCCGCCCCGACGAGCCCAGCAGGGCGTCGAACGCATCAGCGGTGTCACGGATCTCGCGCTCGCCGGGGAGGAAGACGAGCACGTCTCCGGGGCCCTCGGCCGACAGCTCGCGCACGGCGTCGAGGATCGCCTCGGTCTGGTCGCGCTGGACCGGCTCGCCGTCCTCGTCGTCCTCCGGCAGCTCCAGCAGGGGGCGGTAGCGGACCTCGACCGGGTACGTACGCCCCGACACCTCGACCACCGGCGCACGGAAGTGCTCGGCGAAGCGGTCCACGTCGATGGTGGCACTCGTGATGATGACCTTGAGGTCGGGGCGCCGCGGCAGGAGCCGCTTGAGGTAGCCGAGCAGGAAGTCGATGTTGAGGCTGCGCTCGTGGGCCTCGTCGATGATGAGCGTGTCGTACTTGCGCAGGTCGCGGTCGCGCTGGAGCTCGGCGAGCAGGATGCCGTCGGTCATCAGCTTGACCCGGCTGGCGCGCGACGTGCGGTCGGTGAACCGGACCTGGTAGCCCACGACGTCGCCGAGCTCGGTGCCGAGCTCCTCCGCGATCCGCTCGGCCACCGAGCGCGCGGCGATCCGGCGGGGCTGGGTGTGGCCGATCAGCCTGCCCCCGCCCGCGGCACCCGCGCCGCGCCCCAGCTCGAGGCAGATCTTGGGCAGCTGCGTCGTCTTCCCCGAGCCGGTCTCGCCGGCGACGATGACGACCTGGTGGTCGCGGATGGCCGCGGCGATGTCGTCGCGGCGAGCGGAGACCGGGAGCTCGGGCGGGTAGGTGATCTTCACAACGGGCGCCATTCTCGCCCACGGCGGCAACCGGGTTTCCCCGGACCGGCACCACGGACGCACGTGCGGCGGGTGTGGCCCCCACATCCGCGGATCGGGGGCCGCACCCGCCGCACGTGCGGTGGTGTCTAGGAGGCGGACCCCTCGTCGTCCTCGGGCGCGGTGGTCGGCGGGAGCTGACCGGGTACGCCGCGGGGACCGCCGCGCATGCCGCCGCGGTCGCCGGGGCCGCGGTCGTCGTCGCGTTGCACCCAGCCGCCGCGGCCGGCCCCGCGGTCGTGGTCGTCGGTGATCGCGCCCACCGCGGCCACGCCGAGCCCGCCGACGATGATGCCGGCCAGCGCGGAGGCGATCAGGGCGGCCAGGCCGAACGTACGGCTCCCGCCGGACCGGCCGACCGAGCGCAGGCGCTCGCGGAAGCCACGCCACTGCGCAACGGGCTCGGCAGGCTCGTCGGAGACGGCGGCCGGGGGTGCGGCCCCCTCGGCGCGTACGGGCTGGGTCTCGTCACCGGCCTGCGGGGCCGGGGTGTCGCGGGGCTTGTCGTCGCTCATGGACCGAGCGTGCGCCGGCCACCTGTGCGGCACCTGTGGACCAGCCCTGAACCGGCCCAGACCTGCCCAGACCTGCCCAGCCTGCCCAGAACCTGCCCGGTCTCCGATGTCGAGAACCCGCCGACGGCTCCGTCCCGGATGTGGACGCGGCCACAATGGGCTGCACTCGACAAGGAGAACCGACATGCCGAAGTACCTGATCCTCAAGCACTACCGCGGCACCCCCGCCACCGTGAACGACGTCCCGATGGACCAGTGGGCGCCGGCCGAGGTCGACGCGCACATGCAGTTCATGGACGAGTTCGGCAAGCGCCTGGAGGAGAACGGCGAGCTCGTCGACGCCCAGGCGCTGTCGCAGGAGGGCGCGTTCGTGCGCGCGAACGACCAGGGCACCGGGCCGGTGACCGACGGGCCGTTCGCCGAGACGAAGGACCTCATCGCCGGCTGGTACGTCGTCGACGTCGACGGCTGGGACCGCGCCGTCGAGCTCGCCGGCGAGCTGTCCCTCGCGCCCGGCAAGGACGGCAGGCCGATCCACGAGTGGCTCGAGGTGCGCCCGTTCTACGGCGCGCCGTCGGCCACCGGGGACTGACCTCGACGTGACCGGCCCCTTCGACGAGGCGACGCTCCGCTCGCTCGTGCCGTCGGTGATCGGTGTCCTCGTCCGCCGCGGAGCCGACTTCGCGGCGGCCGAGGACGCCGTCCAGGAGGCGCTCGTCGAGGCGGTGCGGTCCTGGCCGCACGACCCGCCCCGCGACCCCAAGGGCTGGCTGGTCACGGTCGCGTGGCGGCGGTTCCTCGACGTCGTGCGCTCGGAGTCCGCGCGACAGCGACGAGAGGTCGCGACAGAGCTCGAGCCCGACCCCGGCCCGACGCAGGACGCCGACGACACGCTGCAGGTCTTCTTCCTGTGCGCGCACCCCGCGCTCACGCCGGCCTCCGCCGTGGCCCTGACCCTGCGCGCGGTGGCGGGCTTGACGACCAGGCAGGTCGCCGAGGCCTACCTCGTGCCCGAGGCCACGATGGCGCAGCGCATCAGTCGCGCCAAGAGGACCGTGTCGACGGCGTCCTTCGACCGCCCGGGCGACCTCGCGACGGTGCGGCGGGTGCTCTACCTCGTCTTCAACGAGGGCTACTCCGGCGATGTCGACCTCGCCGCCGAGGCGATCCGGCTGACCCGCCAGCTCGCGACCCTGGCCGGCCCCGACGGCCAGGACCCCGAGACCGAGGGCCTGCTGGCGCTGATGCTGCTGCACCACGCGCGGCGGCCGGCCCGCACCCGCGCCGACGGCACCCTGGTCCCGCTGTCCGAGCAGGACCGCAGCCTCTGGGACACCACGCTCGTGCAGGAGGGGGTGGACGTCCTGCAGGCCGCGCTCGCCCGGCAGCAGCGTGGCGAGTACCAGCTCCAGGCGGCCATCGCCGCGCTGCACGCCGACGCACCGAGCACCGGGGAGACCGACTGGGTGCAGGTCGTCCAGTGGTACGACGAGCTGCTGGCGCTGACCGACAGCCCCGTCGTACGCCTCAACCGCGCCGTCGCCGTGGGCGAGGCCGACGGCGCCCGGGCCGGTCTCGCGGCGCTCGCCGACGTCGACCCGGACCTGCCACGGCACCGTGCAGCCGCGGCGTACCTCCACGAGAAGTCCGGGGACCTCGCGACGGCCGCGCAGCTCTACGCCGAGGCCGCCGCCCTCGCGACGAACCTCGCCGAGCGCACCCACCTGACGAAGCAGGCGGCCCGGCTCAACTCCTCGGCGGGCGAGTAGGAGAGGGACAGGGTTCGCACAGCAACCACACAGGAATCCGCGGCAGGATGCTGCCCGTGCAGCAGCTGACCCGGGCCGACGGTTCCCCCGTACGCGTCCTCGTCGTCGACGACGAGGTCAACATCGCCGAGCTCCTCGCGATGGCGCTGCGCTACGAGGGCTGGGACCTCCGGATGGCGCACAGCGGCACCGACGCAGTCGCGGCCGCGCGCGACTTCCGCCCCGACGCGGTCGTGCTCGACATCATGCTGCCGGACTTCGACGGCCTCGAGGTGCTGCGCCGGATGCGTGCCGACGGCAGCGACGTGCCCGTCCTCTTCCTCACCGCCAAGGACGCCGTCGAGGACCGGATCGCCGGCCTCACCGCGGGCGGCGACGACTACGTCACCAAGCCGTTCTCGCTGGAGGAGGTCGTGGCCCGGCTGCGCGGGCTGATCCGCCGCGGCGGCACCGCGGCGCTGGCCGACGCCGGCAACGTCCTGGTCGTCGGCGACCTCACCCTCGACGAGGACAGCCACGAGGTGCACCGCGGCGGCGACGAGATCACGCTGACGGCGACCGAGTTCGAGCTGCTCCGCTTCCTCATGCGCAACCCCCGGCGGGTGCTGAGCAAGGCGCAGATCCTCGACCGGGTCTGGCAGTACGACTTCGGCGGGCAGGCCAACGTCGTCGAGCTCTACATCTCCTACCTGCGCAAGAAGGTCGACGCCGGGCGCGAGCCGATGATCCACACGATGCGCGGCGCGGGCTACGTCCTGAAGCCGGCCCCCTGATGCGGCTCCCCCGGCTCCGCCCGCTCACCCTCACCGCGCGCCTCGTCGCGGTGGCGGTGCTGCTCGTGGCTGTGGCGGCGACCCTGATCGGCGCCGCGACCACGCTGGCGATGCGCGACCACCTCTCCGACAAGCTGAACGAGTCGGTGCTCGCCTCGATCCGTCGCACCGAGGGCCCCGGACCTCGCCCGGGACCCGGTGGTGGCGTCATCGACATCGGCAACCAGCCCCCCGGCACGCTCGTGGCGCTGCCCGACCTCGACGACGGCTACATCCTCGGCAACCGCGGCGACGACGGCGACGAGCTCGACGCCGACGAGGTGTCCGAGCTGGCCTCGGTCCCCGTCGACGGCCGCGTCCACGACGTCCGGGTGGGCCGTGGCAGCTACCGCGTCACCGCCGTCGACACCAACCAGGGGCTGCTGGTCATCGGCCAGTCGACCGACGACCTCGACGACGCCGTCGCCTCGCTGCTCGCCGCGGAGGCGGCCTTCCTGCTCCTCGGCGTGCTCGGCGCCGCCGGCGTCGGCACCTGGGTCGTACGCCGCCAGCTGGCGCCGCTGCGCGAGGTCGCGGCCACCGCGCACCGCGTCGCCGAGCTGCCGCTGGCGTCCGGCGACATCGAGATGGCCGAGCGGGTGCCCGACCGGCTCACCGACGAGCGTACCGAGATCGGCCAGGTCGGTTCGGCGCTCAACGCGATGCTCGACCACGTCGAGGACTCCCTGGGCCAGCGCCACCGCAGCGAGCAGCAGGTGCGGCAGTTCGTCGCCGACGCCTCGCACGAGCTGCGTACGCCGCTGGCCACCATCGCGGGCTACACCGAGCTGGCCCGCCACCGACCCGAGACCAGCGGCACCGCCCTCGACAAGGTCGAGACCGAGTCGGCGCGGATGACCGCCCTGGTCGAGGACCTGCTGCTGCTCGCCCGGCTCGACTCCGGCCGCCCGCTCGAGCGCGGGCCGGTCGACCTGTCCCGGCTGCTCCTCGAGGCCGTCGACGACGCCCGCGTCGTCGACGCGGAGCGCTCGTGGCGGCTGTCCCTGCCGGACGAGCCGATCACGGTGACCGGCGACGAGGCGCGGCTGCACCAGGTGGTCACCAACCTGCTCACCAACGCCCGTACGCACACGCCGGCCGGCTCGACCGTCACGGTCACCGCGACCCCCGAGGGCTTCACCGTCCACGACGACGGCCCCGGCTTCGCGCCCGACCTGGCGCCCCACGCGTTCGAGCGGTTCACCCGCGGCGACGTGGCCCGTACGCGGGGCGGTGCCGGCCTCGGGCTCTCCCTCGTCCAGGCCATCGTGGCCGCCCACGGCGGCTCGGTGGAGCTGACCAGCTCCCCGGGGGACACCACGATCACCGTGGCGCTGCCCTCCCCACATCCGTAAACGAGAGTTACAGTGACTGCCATGAGCCTGACCACCCTCCGCGACAAGGTCGTCGTGATCACCGGCGCCGGGTCCGGCATCGGCCGCGCCCTCGCCCTCCGCAGCGCCCGTGGCGGCGCGCTCCTCGCGCTGTCCGACTGGGACGCCGACGGGCTGGCGGAGACCGTACGGCTCGTCGAGCAGGCCGGGGTCTCGGCCCAGACCCCGAAGGTGCGCCACGACGTGGTCGACGTCTCCGACCGGGCCGCCGTCGCGGCCTGGGCCGACGGCGTCGTGGAGGAGTTCGGCCGGGTCAACCTCGTCGTCAACAACGCCGGCGTGACCGCCACGGGCGACTTCACCGAGCTGTCCTACGAGGACCTCGACTGGATCGTCGGCATCAACTTCCACGGCGTGGTCCACGGATCCAAGGAGTTCCTGCCGCACCTGATCGCCAGCGGCGACGGCGCCCTGGTCAACATCTCCTCGCTGTTCGGGCTGGTCTCGGTGCCTGGCCAGTCGGCCTACAACGCCACGAAGTACGCCGTGCGCGGGCTCACCGAGGCGATCCGCGGAGAGATGCTCGTCGCCGGCCACCCGGTGACCGTCACCTGCGTGCACCCCGGCGGCATCCGTACGGGCATCAGCCGCCACGGCCGCAAGGCGGCCGGCCTCGACGGCGCCGCCATCGACGCGCTCTTCGAGAAGAAGCTCGCCCGGATGTCGCCCGAGCGGGCCGCCGAGATCATCCTCGACGGCGCCCTCGCCGGGAAGGCCCGCGTGCTCGCCGGCATCGACGCCCACGTCATCCACCACTTCGCCAAGCTCGCCGGGGCGCGCTACCAGGACGTGGTCGCGCGCGTCACCTCCCGCATGCCCCTGCGCTGACCGGGCACTTCCTCCCCCACCAGACCCGCCGACCGGGCACTTCCTCCCCCACCAGACCCGCTGACCGGGCACTTCCTCCCCCACCAGACCCGCCGACCGGGCACTTCCTCCCCCGTAAGTGCCCGGTCGGCGCGCTCCCTGCGTCACCAACTGCCCGGTCGGCGCGCTCCCTGCGTCACCAACTGCCCGGTCGGCGCGCTCCCTGCGTCACCAACTGCCCGGTCGCCTAGGTTGGGCGCATGGAGCCCGGGACCCCGATCCGCTGCGAGATGACGAAGTGGGGCGACCGGCCGCACTGGCAGTTCACCGGCATCCACCTCGGGGCCGACGAGCACGGCGAGTGGCTCGGCTTCCCGCAGGGCACCCACAACCAGCGCCCCGGGCACCACTTCCACTCCGCGGTCGACGCCGTGACGCTCGTCCAGCCCGACCGGTGGCACCTGCCCACGTTCCAGGCGCCCGGCATCTGGTGCGACCTCTACATCGACGTGACGACGCCCGCGGCCTGGGACGGGCGCGTGCTGAGGGCGATCGACCTCGACCTCGACGTGATCCGCCTGCCAGACCCGCTCCCGCCGGTCGAGTCGGCTCCCTGGGACGAACCACCCGCCGGCCCCGGCGAGGTGTTCGTCGACGACGAGGACGAGTTCGCCGAGCACCAGGTCGCCTTCGGCTACCCGGCCGAGGTGGTCGCCAGCGCGCAGTCCTCCTGCGACCAGCTCGTCGCCGCCGTACGCGCCGGCCTGCCGCCGTACGACGGCACGCACCGCCGCTGGCTCGAGGTCCTCAGTCGACTGACTGCTTCCTGAGCGCCCGCCGCTCGGCGCGGGTCATCGCCCGGAACGGCCCGACCAGGCGGGGGCCGGCGAGGCGGCTCTCGAGCTTGCGCGCCTCGCGCTTGAGGGGCTGGGCGACGTACTCGCCCAGGATCACCCCCGAGGCGAGCGCGATCGCGACCGAGATCGCGGTCATCAGCGCGAGGATGCCCTGCGAGACGAAGAAGCCGCCGTCGGCCAGGAACGTCAGGCCGCGGTAGATCGACAGGCCGGGCAGGAACGGCACGATCGCCGGCACGGCCACGACCAGCGGCGGGACCCGTACCCGTCCGGCGACGGCGTAGGCGACGAGGCCGATGAAGAACGCCGCCGCCCCGGCCGCGGCGGCCCGGCCGAAGCCGGCGACCGTGACGGCCTGCGAGATGCCCGACGCGACGGCCGTGACGAGGGCGACCGGCAGCACCGCGCGGCGGGGGGCGTACGACGCGACGCTGAAGGCGGCCGCCGCCACCGCTGCGCCGCCCAGCACGCCGGGGAGGTCGGAGATGCCGTACGCACCGGGCACCAGCTGCCCGAGCTCGAGGCCGACGCCGTCGGCGACCGAGATGCCCAGTGCGACGCCGGCGATGATGCCGGCGGTGGCCATCATCGCCTCGATGAGTCGGGCGCTCGAGGTCAGGTAGAAGCCGGTGAGCGCGTCCTGCACCGCGCCCATCAGGCCGATGCCGGCCAGCAGCATGATGATGTTGGCGGTCACGACCAGCGAGGGGTCGA
The DNA here is from genome assembly GCF_014779655.1 of Nocardioides ganghwensis. Taxonomy (GTDB): domain Bacteria; phylum Actinomycetota; class Actinomycetes; order Propionibacteriales; family Nocardioidaceae; genus Nocardioides; species Nocardioides ganghwensis. Next base: position 160,130 of record NZ_JACXYX010000001.1, on the reverse strand, counting down.
CGTCGATCGGGGTGGCCGCGACACCCGCCGCCAGCAGCGTGGCGATCGCGCCGCCGGCGACCTGGAGGTAGAAGAACGGCAGCCGGCGCCGGGCCAGCACGATCTGCACGCGGTCGATCAGCGCGGCGGCGACCGCGGCCACGACCGAGACGACGGGCCCGCCGCCGAGGAAGACGCCGACGGACGCGGCCATCACCATCCACGCGATGGTGACCGCCCAGCGGGGGAACGCGTGGCCGAGCGAGACGATGGTGGCCATGCGCGTGCGCGCGAGGTAGAGGTCGGCCCGGTCGGTCAGCACGTCGCGGACGAGGTGGTCGACCGCGGTCAGGTCCTCGTAGTCGATGTCGCGCTGCCGGACGTGGCGCATCATCAGCGTCGGCACGTCGTCGACCGAGCGCTGGTGGCTCATCGACAGCGCGGTGAAGGTCACGTCGATCTCGGCCTGCCGCAGGCCGAGGTGGTCGGCCACGGACCGCATGGTCGCGGTCACGTCGGCCGCGCCGGCTCCCGACGACAGCAGCATCTCGCCGATCCGCAGGCACAGGTCCATCGTGAGGTGGACCTCGCGGGCCCGCTCCGCCTGCTGCTCGGCGTCCTGGTCGGGGTCGTCGTGCTCGTCCACCGGGCCATGGTGGCACCGCCGCGAGCGGCGCCGTCACAGGGGTGAGCCCTCGTCGGGGGCGCGTCCCTAGACTCGACGCATGCGCATCGACTTCCACGCGTCGCAGGCGCCCACGCTCGGCGTGGAGTGGGAGTTCGCGCTCGTCGACCGGACCACCCGCGACCTCGTCAGCGTCGCCTCCGAGGTGCACGAGCTGGCGGGCGGACGTCTCGACGAGCCCCAGCGGCTGCACAAGGAGCTGTTGCGCAACACGATCGAGGTCGTCACCGGGATCTGCGACACCGTCGGCGAGGCCGTCACCGACCTGCGCGAGACGCTCGCGGTGGTCGCGCCCGCGGCCGGCGAGCTGGGGGTCGACCTCCTCGGCGCCGGCTCGCACCCCTTCGCCGACTGGTCGCACCAGCAGCTCACCGAGGGCCACCGCTACGCCGAGCTGATCAACCGCACCCAGTGGTGGGGCCGCCAGATGCTCATCTGGGGCGTCCACGTGCACGTCGGGATGCCCGAGCGCGACCGGGTGATGCCGGTCCTGTCCTCGATCCTCACGACGTACCCCCACCTGCTCGCGCTCTCGGCGAGCTCGCCGATCTGGGCCGGGCAGGACACCGGATACGCCTCCAACCGCGCGCTGATGTTCCAGCAGCTGCCGACCGCCGGGCTGCCGTTCGCGTTCGACACGTGGGCCGAGTTCGAGAAGTGCATCGACGACCAGACGACCACGGGGATCATCGACTCGATGGCCGACGTGCGCTGGGACGTACGACCCGCGCCCCACCTGGGCACCCTCGAGCACCGCGTGTGCGACGGCATGTCGGACATCGGCGAGCTCGCGGCGCTGACGGCGCTCGTGCACTGCCTGGTCGTCGACCTCGACACCCGCCTCGCCGCCGGCGAGACGCTCCCCACGATGCCGCCGTGGCAGGTGCAGGAGAACAAGTGGCGAGCCGCGCGCTACGGCCTCGACGCGATCGTCATCGTCGACGACCACAACCGCGAGCGCCTGGTCACCGAGGACCTCCACGACCTGCTCGAGCAGCTCACCCCGGTCGCGAAGCGCCTGGACTGCGAAGCCGAGCTCCGCACCGTCGCCGACATCCCCATCCGCGGCGCGTCCTACCAGCGGCAGCGCGCCGTCGCCAAGGAGTCGGGCGGCGACCTGGTCGCGGTGGTCGACGCCGTCGTGGCCGAGCTGGCCCACTCCCTGGAGGCCTGAGACCGCGCGGCGCCCTTGTGGCTGTCCTCACCGGGACGAGAGGATGCCCGGACGCCCCCGATGGGGACGAGGCGGACGCGAGGAGAACACCAGTGGTCAACCCGATCGACCCGACGGCGACCGGCTTCCTCCTCGCCGAGAACCGCAACATGCCGATGCACGTCGGCGGGCTCCAGCTCTTCGAGAAGCCCGAGGGCGCGGGCCGCGGCTACGTCCGCGAGATGTACGAGCAGATGCGCGACGTCGAGCAGGTCGCGCCGCTCTTCCTCAAGCACCCGCACCGCTCCGCGCGTACGGCCGGGCAGCTGGTGTGGCAGCCCGACGAGCAGTTCGACATCGAGCACCACGTGCGCCACAGCGCGCTGCCCAAGCCGGGCCGGATCCGCGAGCTCCTCGAGCTCTGCTCGCGGCTGCACAGCACCCGCCTGGCCTGGGAGCGCCCGCTGTGGGAGGCCACCGTGATCGAGGGCCTGCGCGACGGCCGGGTCGCGATGTACACCAAGACCCACCACGCCCTCGTCGACGGTGTCTCGGCGATGCGGCTCCTCGCGAGCGTGCTCTCGACCGACCCCGACGAGCGCGACATGCCCGCCCCGTGGGCGCTGCGTCCGCGCGCGCCCCGCGAGGAGCTGCCGTCCGACGGCGGCGCCTCGCTGGCCGACGTCTCCGCGGCCACCGTCCGTACGGCCCTCGCGATCGCGTCCGAGGCCGCCGGGATGCCCGGCGCGCTGATCCGTACGCTCAACAAGAGCGTGCGCAACGAGACGTCCGCGCTGTCGCTCTACGCGCCGCGCACCATGCTCAACCAGAACATCACCGGCTCTCGCCGCTTCGCCGCCCAGGACTGGCCCGTCGAGCGCCTGCGCGGGGTCGGCAAGGCCACGGGCACGACCATCAACGACGTGGTGCTGGCGATGGTCAGCGGCGCGATGCGGACCTACCTGCTCGACCTCGACGCGCTGCCCGAGACGACGCTGATCTCGATGGTGCCGGTCGGCCTCAACGCCAAGCAGTCGCAGCTCGCGTCCTCCGACGGCGGCAACGCGGTCGGCTCGGTGATGGTGCAGCTCGGCACCCACCTGCCCGACCCGGCTGACCGGCTCGCGGCCATCCACCGCTCGATGCAGGACGGCAAGCAGAGCCTGTCGGCGATGACTCCGGCGCAGATCCTCGCGATGAGCGCGCTCGGGCAGGCGCCGGCCATCCTGGGGCCGATCTTCCGGATGCAGGGCATCGTCCGCCCGCCCTACAACCTGATCGTCAGCAACGTGCCGGGCCCGCGCACGACCCACTACTGGAACGGCGCGAAGCTCACCGGCACCTATCCCCTGTCGATCCCCATCAACGGCATGGCGCTCAACATCACCTGCACCTCCTACGACGGCAAGATGTGCTTCGGCCTCACCGGCTGCCGGCGTACGGTCCCGCACCTGCAGGTGCTGCTGCAGTACCTCGACGACGAGCTGAAGGCCCTCGAGAAGGCTGCGGGGGTGCGCTGAGGGAACCACCGGTCAACCGGTGGTTCGCGGGGTTCTCACCCGTTGCAACAGGTGAGAACCTCATGGATCACCGGTCAGCCGGTGGTTCCGACGACGGGCGGTTCCGCCGACGGGTGGACCGCGAGGCCGCCGCCGACCCGCTCGGCCACGGCCTCCAGCCGGGCGCGGGTGATGTCGGCGACGGTGGCCAGGCCGGCGAGCCGGGCGTTGGAGCCCTCGCGGGTGGGTTCGGCGGAGTTGATGCTGATGCAGCGACGGGCGCCCCCGTCGGCGGCGTTGGCCAGCGCGACGGCGTGACCGGTGGTCCCGCTGCCGGCGAAGGGGTCGAGCACGACGACGTCGTCGGGGAGCGTGGAGAGGATGCGGCGCACGAGCCCGGTCGGCTTCGGCGACTCGAAGACGTGGCCCACGAGCGCCTTGAGCTCGGCGACCGCGGTGTCGGTCGAACCGATCTCCTCGGCCAGCCAGATGGTGCGCAGCTTCTTGCGCCTCCCGCCCTCGCGGTGCAGCCAGTCGCGCTGGAAGATGTCGGCGCGCTCGCCCGCGCGACCGCGGATCACCCGGCACTCGAGGTCGTCGGGCCGCTCGTCCACGCGGGGCCTCGACCACCGCCACACCGCGGGGCGCCCGTCACCGAAGACCGGCGTGAGCGCGAGGCTCCCCTCGAACTCCGACACGGACACCCGTCCGGTCACCGGGTCGCCGTAGAGGGGGAAGTGGAGGGTCGGCGTGGTGAGCGGGTTGAACTTCTTGTTGGTGTTGCGCAGCGGGAGGTAGCGGAAGCGCCGGCCGTCCGGACTGGTCAGCGGGAAGTCGGCCTCGTCGACCGACTCGGTGGTGCTGCCGTCCACCACGCACCCCGGCAGGTGGCGGGCGTACGCCAGGACGTACTCGTGGCTCGTCGCGAACCCGCGCCCGAGCTGGCGACCCTTGGGGTTGAGGTTGACCACGACCTGGGCGAGGAAGTTGGCCTCGCCGAAGACCTCGTCCATCAGCAGCCGCAGGTGCGCGACCTCGTTGTCGTCGATGCTGACGAACACCGCCCCGTGCGGGGCCAGCGCCTCGCGGACGGCCTCGAGTCGCGGGCGCATCATCGCGGTCCACGCGGCGTGGCGCCCGGCGTACGGATCGGGGTGCGAGCCGTCGCGGAAGCGGTCGGCGTAGGCGAAGTCGTTGCCGGTGTTGTAGGGCGGGTCGGTGTAGACGACGTCGACCGACCCGGGCTCGAGCCGGGGCAGCACGTCGAGGTTGTCGCCGACGTGGAGCGTGTTCCACACCGGTCCCTCGTGAGCGGGCTGGGCAGCGGGCTCGACCGGCACGCCCCACAGCCTAGGCCGTGCAAGCGGAGCAGGAGGGCGCGTACGCCGGGCCGCAGATCCCAATTTTCCCACCCGTCCCACTATCTCCTTTACTCTGGAGCGCGTGCCTTCCTCCACGCGTCGCTCCCTGACCGCCCTCCGCCCCGTCTCGGCGCTCCGCTCCCGCGGGCTGACCGTCGCCACCGCGGGCGTGCTCGTCGCCGGTCTCGCCCTCAACGTCGGCGTCGGCCCGTCGGCCGCCGACGACGGCGACGTCCGGGGCCGGGGCCTGACCTCGGGGACCGACAGCGGCTACCGCGGGCGCAACCAGACCTCCGACGGCAGGCCCGGCACCGTCGTCGGACCGCCGGTCAGCTTCCGCGGCCGCACGGCTCAGGTCAAGAACGACGTGAGCTACGAGATCGCGCCCGGCGTCACGCTGCGCGAGTGGGACCAGGTCGACGGCCGCCAGCCGATCGGCCAGGTCCGGATGAACCTGGTGACCGTCAGCCTCGACGCCGCCAACATCTCCTTCGAGGAGCTGTCGCCGACGTTCGTCACCAGCCGCAAGACCGTCAGCCAGCTCGGCGCCTGGAACGGGGCCCTGACCGCGGTCAACGGCGACTTCTTCGACATCGGCCGGACCAACGCCCCGCTCGGCACGTCGGTCGACCGCGAGGCGGGCATCCTCACCGGGTCCCGCGAGGGCTGGATCCCCGACGTGAACTCGACGCTGTGGTTCGACGCGGCCGGGCCGCACGTCAGCCCCATCACCGTGCAGAACACGATCCGTCAGCGCAGGAAGTGGACGGTCAGCGGCATCAACCACCCCAGCATCCCGGCCGGTGAGATCGGCGTCTTCACCCACGCCTTCAACCGGACCCCGGGCTACCAGGTCACCGGGGGCAAGAAGCGTGCCCGCGAGGTGGTCCTGCGCAAGAACCGCGTCGTGTCCAACCGCCCCAAGCTCTCCAGCGGCAAGAAGATCGGCAAGAAGGACAAGGTCCTCATCGGCACCGGCCCGGCCGCCGGCAAGCTGAAGACCCTGAAGAAGGGCAAGAAGATCACGCTCGCCACCCGGTTCGACGGCGGCAAGCCCACCGTCGCGATCAGCGGCGACCGCCCCGTGCTGGTCAACGGCGTGCGGACGGTCATCAACAACACCATCGCCCACCCGCGTACGGCCGTCGGCATCGACGCCGACGGGCGCAAGCTGCTCATCCTCGTGGTCGACGGCCGCTCCTCGGCGAGCCGCGGCTACACGATGGTCGAGCTCGCCGACATCATGACCGCGCTCGGCGCGGAGAACGCCATCAACCTCGACGGCGGCGGTTCCTCGACGATGTACTCCCGCACCGGCACCGGCGCCTTCGGCGTGGTCAACGAGCCCTCCGACGGCACCGAGCGCCTCGTGCCCAACGCGTTCGGGGTGGTCTACCACGCCGAGCTGCCGCCGGTGGTCCCGATCCTGCCGACCCCCACGCCGACCCCGACGCCGACCCCGACCCCGACCGCCGCTCGCTGACGGCGGGCCTCAGGCGTTCGGCGCGGCGAAGAGCACGACGTACGTCACCGGGGCCAGGCACTGCACGGTGCTCTTCGGCAGGGCGGGCACCACCTCGAAGCCCGCCTCGCCCGCGTCGATGGTCACCCTGCGCGGCGGCTCGCACCCGGTCGACACGACGGCCCCGTAGGGGGTCGCGTCGGGTGACTGCTCGGCGAGGTCGGCCACGGCTGAGGAGACCTCCTCGGGCAGCCCGGCCTGCATTCCGACCACGAAGTCGTCGACGGCCTGGTCGGTGTCGAGCGCGAAGGCGAGCGTCGACGGCGAACCGCCACCCTCGGTCGCGTCGACGAGCAGCACCTCGGTGATGCCGGCGGACCCCACGGCACGCAGCGTCGCGGTGGCGCCGTCGGACAGTTCCTGGGTGGGCGTCTCGGTGGGCGTCTCGGTCGGGGTCTCCGACGGCGTCTCGCTCGGCGTGCTCGGCGCGTACGGGTCGGTCGCGCTGTCGCCGCCGCCGGACGCGCAGGACGACAGCCCGCCGACCAGCACGAGACCGGCGAGGCCGGTGAGGAGGCCCGCGAGTCGGCGGCCGAGGGACGGGTCCGGTGTGGTCGAGGAGGTGCGCATGGTCCTTCGACGATAGCCACCGCCGTCCGGCTCCCCGGCCAGGCACGCGCACGCACCTGCGGGACGTCGCATCGACGCCGACGGCCCGCACTGGCAGGCTGACGCCATGAGCGGCCCCGAGACCCATGCAGAGCCGGTGCGCGAGGCCGTACGTGCCTATGCGGCACGGCAGCCGCAGCTCGTCGCCGCGACCGCGGGCTGGGTCACCCTGGTCCGCACGCTGCTCGACGACGCCGGCATCGACTACCTCAGCGTCACCGGGCGCACGAAGAGCGTGGCCTCCTTCTCCGCCAAGGCCAACCGCACCGACGGCGACCGGCTCCTCTACCCCCACCCTCTCGAGCAGATCACCGACCAGATCGGCGTCCGGGTGATCACCTACGTCCACAGCGACGTCGCCGCCGTGGCCGAGGTGCTCGACGACCAGCTCACCATCCTCGACGACCGCGACCTCGGCGAGGAGACCGCCCGGTCCGGCCGCTTCGGCTACGCCAGCCGGCACCTGCTGGTCCGCTCCGAGGACGCCGACGACAACGACGAGCACCCCGAGCTCGCCGGGGAGCGCGCCAGCATCCAGGTCCGCACGGTCCTGCAGCACGCCTGGGCCGAGTTCGAGCACGACATCCGCTACAAGGGCAACGTCCCGGAGGACGCCGCGGCCGACCTCGACCGCCGCTTCACCCTGGCCGCCGGGCTCATCGAGCTCGCCGACCGCGAGTTCGCCACGATCCGCGAGCGGATCCAGCAGGCGGCGCCGGGCAGCACCACGGAGGTGGAGGCCGACCACATCGTCGGCCAGGAGCTCGCGACCTTCCTCGCCGGCCACTACAGCGACGCCGGCTGGTCGCACACCGACCACTACGACTGGATCGCCGGGCTTCTCACCCAGCTCGGCATCGACAGCATCGACGACCTCGACGACCTGCTGACCTCCGTCGACGCCGACGCCGTGATCCGCCGCATGGGCTACCGCTACCCCGCCGGAGCCGTACGCCGCCTCGACGACGCGCTGCTGGCGATCTTCGGCGAGCAGTACGTCACCCTCGAGGGCAACAGCCACCGGGTGCCGCTGCTGCGCGCCCGGCTGGAGAAGCTGACGACGCCGGAGAGCTGACCGGTCGGCTGGATCGAGCCCCCTAGGGTTATGTCATGCCCCGGCCTTCCTGGACCACCGTCCTCCCCCTGCTGGCCGCGGTCGCGCTGGCCGTCGCCTGGCCGCTGCACCCCGAGAACGCCGTCGTGCTCGGCCTCCTCGCCCTCCTGCTCGTCGGTGCGGTGCTGGCCGCGGTGCACCACGCCGAGGTCGTGGCGCACCGGGTCGGAGAGCCGTACGGCTCCCTCGTGCTGGCCGTGGCGGTGACGGTCATCGAGGTCGGCCTGATCGTCACCCTGATGATCACCGCCGACGGGAGCAATGCCGGCCTGGCCCGCGACACGGTCTTCGCCGCGGTGATGATCACCGTCAACGGGATCGTCGGCATCTCGCTGCTCGTCGGCGCCCTCAAGCACCACCTCGCGGTCTTCAACCCCGAGGGCACGGGTGCCGCCCTGGCGACCGTCATCGCCCTGGCCGTGCTGTGCCTGGTCGTCCCGTCGGTCACCACGTCGGAGCCGGGGCCCGAGTTCACCGGCGCCCAGCTCGTCTTCGCCGCCGTCGCGTCGCTGGCGCTCTACGGCATGTTCGTCTTCACCCAGACCATCCGGCACCGCGACTTCTTCCTGCCGGTCGCGCCGCAGCAGTACGTCCCGGTCGTCGCCGGGCCGGGCACGCACGCCCAGCGCACCTCGGGCGCCGGGCCGTCCGGCTCCTTCGAGCACGAGCCGGTCGACGAGGACGAGGACGGGCACGCCGACCCCCCGACCGCGAAGGCCGCCCTCACCAGCCTGGGACTCCTCGTGGTCTCGCTCGTCTCCGTGGTCGGGCTCGCCAAGATCGAGTCGCCTGCGATCGAGTCGATGGTGTCGGCCGCGGGGTTCCCGTACGCCGTGGTCGGTGTGGTGATCGCCCTGCTGGTGCTCGCACCGGAGACGATCGCCGCGGTCCGCGCGGCCGTGCGCAACCGGGTCCAGGTCAGCCTCAACCTCGCCCTCGGGTCGGCCATGGCCTCCATCGGGCTCACCATCCCGGCGATCGCCGTGGCCAGCATCTGGCTCGACGGCCCGCTCGAGCTCGGGCTCAACCAGCTCCAGACGGTCCTGCTCGTCCTGACCGCCGCGGTCGCGATCCTGACCGTGGTCCCGGGCCGGGCCAAGCCGCTCCAGGGCGGCGTGCACCTGGTGCTGTTCGTGTCGTTCCTGTTCCTGACCGTCGCGCCCTAGCAACGGCGTAGGGCCCCGCAGGACGCAGCACGGCCCGGCAGGAGGTCCTGCCGGGCCGTGTCAGCGCTGGGATCAGCCGAAGTACTTGGCGTAGATCTCCTCGTAGCTGCCGTCCTCGCGGAGGTCGGCGAGCGTGCTGTTGATCGAGCGCAGGAGCGGGATGTTGCCGTCCTTCTTGACCGCCATGCCGTACTGCTCGCCGGTGTCGAACTCGCGCGAGAGCTTGAGGCGCGGGTTGTCGGCGACGAACTGGCCGGACACCGTGTTGTCGAGCATCGCCGCATCGAGCTCACCGGCCGCGAGCGCCGCCTGCAGCCCCGCCGCGTCGTCGTACGTCGTGACCTGGGTGGTCTCGGGCGCGAAGTCGCTCAGGTAGGTCTCGCCGGTGGTGTCCTTCTGGACGCCGACCCGCTGGCCCGCCAGCTCGGAGATCTCGTCGAGGCCGGAGCCCTTCGGGGTGATCAGCGCCTGCTTGGCGTCGAAGTAGGGGCTGGAGAAGTCGAGGACGCGCGCCCGCTCGCCGGTGATCGTCATCGCGGAGATCGCGACGTCGCAGACGTCGTTGTTGAGCGAGGTGCCGGACGTGATGTCGTCGAAGGACACGTCCACCACGTCGAGGTCGGCCTCGAGGTCGTCGGCGACCTTGCGCACCAGGTCGATGTCGAAGCCGGTGGGCTTGCCCTTCTCCTCGTACTCGAAGGGCGCGTAGGGCATGTCGGTGCAGACCGTGAGCGCACCGCTGAAGACGAGCGACACGTCGGTGAGCGCGTCGGCCTCCTCCCCGCTGGCGCTGCCGCCGCACGCACTCAGCGTGGCCATCAGGGCCACGGCGGAGAGGGCGGCTGCAGTCGTTCGGGCAGGACCGAGTCGTCGGGTGGTGCGGGTCATGGCGTCAGTTCGCATTCACGGTGAGCGACTCGCGAAGTCGCATGAGGGCGTATTCGGTGATCTTCACGAGCGCACCCTTGGCCTGCTCGCGGTCGCGGGCGTCGAGGCTGATGATCGGTACGTCGGCGGGCAGGGCCAGCGCGGCGGCGATCTCCTCGGCGGGGTAGCGCGGGACGCCGTCGAACTCGTTGACGGCCACGATGAACGGGATGCCTTTGGACTCGAAGTAGTCGAGCGGCGAGAAGGACTCGTCGAGCCGGGCCACGTCGACCAGCACGATGGCGCCGATGGCGCCGCGGCACAGGTCGTCCCACATGAACCAGAAGCGACGCTGGCCGGGGGTGCCGAACAGGTAGAGGACGAGGTCCTCCGCCAGGGTCAGGCGCCCGAAGTCCATGGCCACGGTCGTGGTGGCCTTGGTGGGCACGGCAGCGAGATCGTCGACGCCCTCGGACTCGTTGGTGACGAGTGCCTCGGTGCGCAGCGGGTCGATCTCCGAGACCGCGCCGACCAGCGTCGACTTGCCGACGCCGAAGCCGCCGGCAATGACGATCTTCGTCGACGCAGCCGCACGCTGTGCCTTAGTAGTTTCGAAGTCCACGGAGGGTCCTTTCGATGAGCTCGAGACGCTCATCTGTCGACGTGCTGTCGTTGATGGTGGCCTGGATGCGGACCAGGCCCTGCTCGATCAGGTCACCCAGCAGCACCCGGGTGACGCCGATCGGCATCTTGGTCAGGGCCGACACCTCGGCCACGGAGCGCCGGTCGCAGACCTCGAGAACCTGCGCGGCGGACGGCGAGAGCACAGGTGCCTCCGCACCGGCCTGGAGGCGAAGCGTCGCCTCCATGGCCAGCTCCACCTTGGCGGCCGTCCGTCCGGCGGTGAGGGTGTAGGACCGGATGAGGCGCGGGCGGTAGCCCTCGTCCTCCGGCTCGTGTGGCGGCGTCATGGCGCGGAGCCGGTCAGCCGCCCGTACCGACGCGGGCCTGGGCCTCGACGGTACGTCCCACGCGGTCCACCAGCAGGGCCATCTCGTAGCCCACCTGGCCGATGTCGGCCTCCTCGGTGGTGAGCACGGTGAGGTTGGAGCCGTCACCCACGCTCATCAGCATCAGGAAGCCCATCTCCATCTCGACGATGGTCTGCATCACCGAGCCGCCCTCGAAGAGGCGGGCGGCACCGACGGCGAGGCTGGCCAGGCCGGAGGAGACGGCCGCGACCTGCTCGGCGCGCTCGCCGGGGATGCTGGTGCTCGACGCCATCAGGAGGCCGTCGGCGGACACCAGGATGGCGTGCGCTGCGTCGGGGACGTCGTCGACGAATCGCGACATCACCCAGTCGAGGTCTCGGTCGTCACCAGCAGCGCTGGCGGCGGGTGCGGTGGCGGAATCGTGAGTCATGCGGGGCCTGCTTCCGTGTGCTGGGTGGAACTCTGGGCTGCTCGTCGGCCGCGGGAGACTCCCGCGGTGTGTGCCTGGAGGCGGCGGCGGATCGCTTCGGGGTCGCGCGTCTTGGCTGCCGTGGGCGGTGTCACGCTACCGGGAACGAGCCGCTCCCCGGGGGCGCGTCGCGGAAGTCCGACGGGGGTCGACTCGACGGCCGGCGCCTCCTCGGCGACGTGCTCGGCGATCTCCCACCCGCGGTCCACCTCGGTCTCGTGGATCTGGCTCGCGTCACCGGTGAGCCAGCCCGACCGCATCGACTTGAAGATCGGCGACTCGCCGCCGGAGCGGGCGGGCTCGCCGCGGTGCGACAGGCCGTTGGAGCCGTTGGAGCCGTTGGAGCCGTTCGTGCCGTTCGTGCCGTGGGAGCCGTTCGTGCCGTGACCGGCGTCCAGCACCGCGGCGGGGGGCTCGTACGCCGGCTGCTGCCAGACGGACGGCTCGGGTGCGGGCTCGGGCTGGGGCTCGACGACCGGCTCGGGTGCCGCCTGGGCGGCCGGCTCCGGTGCGGTCTGGGCGGCCGGCTCCGGCGCGGTCTCCCGCGCGGGGGCCGCGGGGACACCCAGGCCCAGCGGGTCGTTGGCGTCGACCTCGACCTCGCGCTCGACCGACCGCGCCACGACGGGCTCGGGCTCCGGCTCGGGCTCCGGCTCTGCAGCGGCGACGGGCTCCGGCTCGGGCTCCGGCTCCGTCTGGGGCTCCGGCTCGGCGGCAGCTTCCGGCTCGGCCTCGGCAGCACCGGGCTCGTCGAAGGCGTCCGCGGGCAGCGGGTCGGACAGCGGGTCGTGGGCACGTGCCGGCTCGGCAGCGGGCTCGGCCGCCGGCTCGACGACCGTCTCGTCGACGACCGTCTGGTCCTCGACCTCGGTCGTCTCCGGCGCGGTCTCGGCGACCCGCGCCTCCTGCTCGGCCTGGGCGCGCTGGCGGGCGGCGAGGGCGGTGATGGGCACCACGCGGGCGACCTTCTCCGCGCGCTCGGTGGCGGCACCCTCGCGCGGGGCGGAGTCGGCCGCAGCGGGCGCCTCCGACGGCTCGGGACGCTTGCCGAAGAGCGGACCGGTCGCCGTGGACGTCTCGGGCGGCAGGAACGCGTCGGCACCCGTGCGGGGCATGTTGGCGCCCGGGTCGCGGCGCGGCAGCAGGCTGCCCAGCGGCGGGCGGTCCGGCGTCGGCTCGGAGCCGGTGGTGGACCTCGCGGCCGGGGCCTGCGCGGTGCCGGTCGTACGCCCGTCGGCGGGCGCGGTCGCGGCGGCGGACGCAGCAGCGGCGGCTGTCGACGCGGTCAGGGGCTCGAGCTCGGCCTCCTGCTTGGCGGCCTTCGCCTCCGACGCGGCGTCCTTCTTCGCGGACTTCGCCTCTGCGGCGGCGGCGCGCTCCGCGGCCTTCGCCTCGGCCTTCTCCGCGCGGGCCCGGTTGCGGGCCTCACGCTTGGACAGGACGGGAGCGGCGACGGCGGCGGTCTCGAGGACCTCCGTCGTGCCGGTCGCGGGACTGGCCTGTGCGGCAGCGGCCGGGGCCGCGGGGGCGCCGGCCTGGGGCAGGTCGGGCAGCACGGAGGGCGGGAGCGTGACGGTGGCCGTCATGCCGCCACCGGGGTTGCGCGCCAGGTGGGCATCGATGTCGTGGCGCTCGGCGAGGCGCGAGACCACGAAGAGGCCCATCCGGCGAGCGGTGTCGGGCGTGGCCTCGGCACCGTGCTGGAGGTCGCGGTTGAGCTGCTCCAGCTCGGCCGGCGGCACTCCCAGGCCGGAGTCGGTGACGGTGATCGTGACGCCCTCGGGGCCCTGCTTGGCGGCGAGGCGTACGGGCTCGGCAGGCGGCGAGAAGGACAGCGCGTTGTCGACGAGCTCGGTCAGCAGGTGGACCACGTCGGCCGCGGCCTCGTCACCGACGCGGGTGTTGAGGTGCGACAGGATCTGCACGCGCTGGTAGTCCTGCACGCCCGAGGTCGCGGCCTGCAGCGCCTCGCCGACGGTGAGGCTGAACTGGCCGGCGGCGCGGTTCGGTGCGTCGGCGAGGATCAGCAGCGAGTCGGCCGTACGGCGCATGCGGGAGGCGAGGTGGTCGAGCCGGAACAGCGACTCGAGGCGCTTGGGGTCCTCCTCGTCGTGCTCGAGGCGCTCGATCTGGGCGAGCTGCTGGTTGACCAGCGAGGTCGAGCGGCGCGACAGCGTCACGAACATCGCGTTGACGGTCTGGCGGAGCTGGGCCTCGCCGGAGGCGAGGTGGATGGCCTGGCGGTGGAGGTCGTCGACCGCTCGCGCGACCTGGCCGATCTCCTCGTTGGTGGTGACGTCGATCGTCCTGATCGGCTCGGGCTCCTGGCCGGCGCGGATCCGGGCGACCGCGTCGGGCAGGCGGTGGCGGGCCACGGCGAGCGCGCCCTCGCGCACCTTGCCGATCGGGCCGAGGAGGCTGCGGGCGACGAAGAAGGCGAGCGCGATCGCGGCGGCGAGCGCAAGGATCGTCAGGACGGCGCCGACGAGCGCGTTGCGCTGGGCGTCGGAGGCGGCCTCGTCGAGGGTCTCGGTGACGCCGGTGACGAGCGTCTGGGTGATCTCGTCGTAGGGGACGTAGGCGTCGCGGCCGTCGAGGTCGGTCGCGGAGTCGTCGCGGATCTGACCGGCGTGGCGGGTGTTCTGCGTACGCAGGAGGGCCGTCTGCTCCTCGGCGCCCTCGACGGAGCCGGCGAGACGGTCGATGGCGGCCGCCTCCACGCCGATCTCCGAGAAGAGCTCCTGCGAGCTGGACTGCGAGAGCGTGGTGGCGAGCAGGCCCTGCTGGAGGGCCAGCGAGAGCCGGCCGCTCATGACCTGGGACAGCTGCTCGAGGCGCGGCTCCGGGGTCTCCTGGGCGGCGTTCACGCTGGTGATGAGCTGCGAGACGCTCGACTCGAGCTGGCGCACGAGCGCGATCCAGGTCGCCGGGCCGAGGGTCTCGGCACCCTGGCCCCGCATCGCCTGGCTCAGGTCGAGCAGCGCGTTGACGTGGGCGGTCTGGAGCTCGTCGAGGTCGGCGCTGTCGCGGGCCTGGACAAGGGTCTCGGCGTTGGTGGAGATGTCGCTGATCGCGTCGATCAGGTCGCCCTGACTGGCGGCGCTGTCGGTCTGCGCGGCCACCATGGCGGCCTCCGACGCGGTGAGGTAGTCGACCGCGGGCTGGATGATCGTGACCTGCTGGGCACTGCGGGACGCCTGCCGGGAGTCGCCGTAGTCGCCGGAGACGCGCAGGCCGCCGAGGACCGCCGCGAGCAGCAGCGGGATCGCCAGGGCAAGGGCCATCTTGCGGCCCAGCGGCCAGCCGGCGACCGAGAGACCCGTGCCCTTGCGGGGCCGGGCTGCATCCTGAGTCATGTGTGCCTCGCGTTTGGTGAGCGATACGACGTCGAAACTGAACCGGTGGGACCGGAGCAGACTCAACCTAAGGAGTCTTGCGACATTCCGTGGCGTTTTCGCAGAACTGGGGTGGTGGGGGTGTAAAGGGGCCTCGCGGCACCTCGACGAGCGGTGGGCAGTGTCCCACCGGCACCACCGACCACACCAGACCCGTTTCCAAAGCGTTGTGTGTGGCGCGTGGGACGACTCCCCCACGGCACCCGGGCCGTCGCCGACGGTTCACCCGCAGGCCCTTCCGCGGCGGGCGCACGTACGGCAGGCTTCACCGCCATGACCCCACATCTCGGGAAGGGTCGTGCCCGCGCGACCACCCACGCCTCATCCCTCGCCTCCTCCCTCGCCGCCTCGCTCGCCCTCGTCCTCTCACTGGTGCTGCTGCCGGCTGCCACCGAGCCCGCCACCGCCGCCACCCCTCTCACCGTCAGCCAGGCCATCGGCCAGCAGACCGGGGCGACGCAGACCGTCCGCGGCTACGTCGTCGGGCAGCCGACCGCCACCAACACGGTCGTACGCTCCAACTTCCCCAACGACTACGCGCTCGCGATCGCCGACTCGGCGTCGACGACCAGCACGTCGTCGATGCTCTACGTGCAGATCCCCTCGGCGTTCCGCTCGCAGTGGGGCCTGAGGACGAACCCGTCGTTGATGGGCAAGCAGATCGACGTCACCGGCGCGCTGTCGTCCTACTTCTCCCACCCCGGCATGACGAGCACGTCGGCCTTCGCGCTCTCGGGCGGCGGCACCACCGAGCCGCCGCCGACCGGCGGCACGAGTCCGTGGGACTCCACCTACTACGCGCCGGCCGTCGGCAAGTCCGGCACCGCCCTGCGCGCCGCGCTGCACGACATCATCGACGGCCACACGAAGCTGTCGTACGACGCGGTGTGGACCGCACTGAAGGACACCGACCAGGACCCCGGCAACACCGCCAACGTCATCGAGCTCTACACCGGGCGCTCCATCTCCAAGTCCAGCAACGGCGGCAGCACCGGCAACTGGAACCGTGAGCACGTCTGGGCCCAGTCGCGCGGCGGCTTCACCACCAGCGCGGGCCCCGGCACCGACCTGCACCACATCCGGCCCGAGGACGTCACGGTCAACTCGATCCGCGGCAACAAGGACTTCGACAACGGCGGCTCCGCGGTCTCCGGCTGCAACGACTGCTGGACCGACTCCGACTCCTTCGAGCCGCGCGACGCGGTGAAGGGCGACGTGGCGCGGATGCTGCTCTACATGGCGATCCGCTACGAGGGCGGCGACGGCTTCAACAACCTCGAGATGAGCTCCACGGTCGGCACGTCCTCCACGCTCATCGGCGACCTCGAGACCCTGCTGGCGTGGAACGCCGCCGACCCGGTCAACGCGTTCGAGATGCGGCGCAACGACCGCATCCACGCCCAGTGGCAGGGCAACCGCAACCCCTTCATCGACCACCCCGAGTGGGCCGACGCGATCTGGAACTGAGCCGCCCGTCGTACTGTCGGAGGATGGAGGACCACCTCGACCCAGCGCTCCCCCGCAGCCTGCCGGCCGACCAGCACGTCGCTCCGGCTGCCCTGTTGGCCACCGTGGACGCGATCGACGGCGATCCGGCGGTGGAGCTGCACAGCCTGATGGTGGTGAGGCACGGGCACGTCGTCGCCGAAGGCTGGTGGGCACCGCACACGCCCGAGCGCACCCGGCTGGTCTACTCCCTGAGCAAGAGCTTCACCTCGACCGCCCTGGCATTCGCGCTGCAGGAGGGACTGGTCGGCCTGGACGACACCGTGGTGTCGCACTTCCCCGAGCTCGCCGACGACATCACCGACCCGGGCAGCAGGTCCATCACGGTCCGCGACGTCGCCTCCATGGCCAGCGGCCACGACCGCGACATGATCGACGAGGCCCTGGCCCTCGACCCGCACGAGCCGGTGCGCGGGTTCCTGATGGTGCCGCCGGATGCCCCGCCCGGGACCCTGTTCGCCTACAGCCAGCCGTGCACGTATGCGCTGGCGAGCATCATCCAGCGCGCTGCGGGCATGCCCTTGAGTGCCTACCTGCGACCCCGGCTGCTCGACCCGCTCGGCATCGGGTCGGTCGGCTGGGCGACCTGGCCGCCCGGTCGCGAGCAGGGGTTCAGTGGCCTGTTCGCCCGCACCGAGGACATCGCCAAGCTCGGTCTGCTCTACCTCCGACGCGGGCGCTGGGGAGAGACCCAGCTGATCCCCGAGGCGTACGTCGAGCAGGCCACGTCGCGCCAGGTCGACAACCCGGACATGGAGAACCCCGACTGGCGACAGGGCTACGGCTTCCAGTTCTGGATGGCACGGCACGGCTACCGCGGCGACGGTGCCTTCGGCCAGTTCTGCATCGTGCTGCCCGAGCACGACGTCGTGGTCGCGACGACCGGCGGGACCGAGGCGATGCAGGCGGTGCTCGACCACCTGTGGACCCACCTCCTCCCCGGCCTGCGTGACGACCGCCCAGAGGACAGCGCCCAGCCCGAGCTCGAGCGGCGCCTGCGGGGCCTCTCGCTCGTGCCGTACACCGCCCGCCCCCAGCCGGGCGGTCAGGAGGACTGGACGTCGCCCTTCGTCGTGGCTCCCGGGACGAGCTTCACGTCCGTCGGAGTCAACCCGGTGGACGGCGGCCTCGAGGTCACCCTGGCCGAGGCGGACAACGCGTTGACGTTCCCCGTGGGGACTGACGGCTGGCTGGGATCGTCACCCCTCGACAGCCACGGCGACGTCGTGCCGGTCGCGGCGTCGGGCGGCTGGGACGACGACGGCACGCTGCGGGTGGAGGTCTCGTTCCTGGAGACCCCGCACCGCCTGCGCCTCACCTGCTCGCTGCCGGCAAGGGCCGCGGAGGCTGCCTGGCACACGACCCCACTGGATGGCGGTCGTCTGGCGACCCTGCACTGCCCTCGCCGGCACGGGTGACGCAGGGTCGGGCAGTCCCACGGACCAGCCCGTCGACAGCGGAGCCCCCGGCCGTACCTACCGGCCGGGGGCTCCACTGTCGCGTGGGTGGAGGCGGATCAGCCGCCGGAGCCGTGGCTGTGGGGCGGCACGACCGGGCCCTCGGACGGCTGGACCACGACGAAGCCGGGCCCCTGGAAGGCGTACTGGAACGCCTCCCCCGTCCCGCCGCGCAGCATCGACCGCATGTTCATCGAGCTGACCACCTGCGGCACCAGGCCGGCCGACCAGCAGACGGCGGCGTTGATGTCGACGTACGTCGGGGTCTGGGAGCAGTCGAGTATGAGCGGCTGCCCGTCGCTGGTGAGCGCCACCGTGCCCCGGCCCTGGACGAGCGTGTTGAACATCCCGCCGCTCATCATCCCGGCGCCCTTGACCCGGTGCACGTCGTAGTCGAGCGAGGCGTCCATGGCCAGCAGCGCGGTGCCGTTGACCGAGAGTCCGTCCCCCTCGAGGTCGACCAGGAAGACGTCCTTGGCGGCATCGGCGAAGAACACCTCGCCCTGGCCGGCCACGGTCATGAGCGGGGTGTCCTCGGAGGTCACCAGCCGGCGCATCATCTTGCCGATCGAGCCCGCCGACTTGTGCTCGAACGTCACCTGGCCCTGGTAGGCCACCATCGATCCCTTGGCGGCCAGCACCGGCTCGCCGAGCACCACCCGCAGCGTCTTGCGGTGGTGGAGGCTGAACCGCTGGGCGGTCGTGTCCTCCTGGTTGGCCTGGTCGAACAGCTCGCTGCGCATGTGTCCCCCGTCCTCGTGGCGGCCCGGTCGGCCGCGCTGCGGCGAGCCTAGAAGACCGGGGATCCGTCCCGCCTGCCGCACACCGGACGGCTCGACCCTCTGGTCACGCGGGCCCCGCAGGTGTAGGCAGGGTCCGAGGACACCGCGCCCTCGCACTCACTCGAGGAGATGGACATGGCCGCACTCGACACCGCAACCCTCCTGGCCGAGCTCGAGCCCACGGTCGAGGACAACCTCAACCGACACCTCGACATGGCGGACGAGTGGATGCCGCACGAGTACGTCCCCTGGAGCCTCGGGCGCGACTTCGCCGAGCTCGGCGGGGAACCGTGGGAGGTCGCGCAGTCGCAGCTGTCACCGATCGCCCGCACGGCGCTCGAGGTCAACCTGCTCACCGAGGACAACCTGCCGAGCTACCACCGCGAGATCGACCGCGCCTTCGGCCGCGACAGCGCGTGGGGCACCTGGGTCAACCGCTGGACGGCCGAGGAGGGCCGGCACGCGTTCTGCATCCGCGACTACCTCCTCGTCACGCGCGGCGTCGACCCCGTCGAGCTCGAGCGCGCGCGGATGGAGACGATGGAGACCGGCTACGAGGCGCTGGACAAGTCACTGCTCAACGTGTGCGCGTACGTCTCCTTCCAGGAGCTCGCCACCCGCATCTCGCACCGCAACACCGGGCGCTACACCGAGGAGCCGATCGCGGAGAAGCTGCTGAGCCGGGTCGCCAAGGACGAGAACCTGCACATGATCTTCTACCGCAACATCGTCGCCGCGGCCCTCCAGCTCGCGCCCAGCCAGACCATGCGGGCCATCACCGAGGAGGTCGTCGACTTCCAGATGCCGGGCAGCGTGATCCCCGGGTTCTCCCGCAAGGCGGTGCAGATGGCCAAGGCCGGGATCTACGACCTCCGCATCCACCACGACGACATCGTCACCCCCCTGCTGAAGAAGTGGGGGGTCTGGGACCTCGAGGACCTCGACGAGGACGGCGAGAAGGCGCGCGAAGAGCTCGCGGCCGCGGTGTCGGCCCTCGACGGCGAGGCGACCCGCTTCGTCGAGCGGCGCGCCGAGGCCGAGGCCAAGCGCGCCGCCCGCCAGTCGTCGTGAGGGAGCGCAACGTCCTCGGCGGTGAGCTCGAGCCCTGCGGCACCGACCCCGTCACCGGCTTCCACCGCGACGGCACCTGCACCGTCGGACCTCACGACGTCGGCCTCCACGCGGTCTGCGCCGTGATGACCGAGGAGTTCCTGGCCCACCAGCGATCTGTCGGCAACGACCTCTCGACGCCACGCCCCGAGTGGAGCTTCCCCGGCCTGGTGCCGGGCGACCGCTGGTGCGTCGTCGCGGCGCGGTGGCTCCAGGCGTACGACGACGGCGTGGCCGCCCCGGTCGTGCTCGCCGCCACCTCCGAGCGCGCGCTCGACGTGGTGCCGCTGGCCGTGCTGCAGCAGCTCTCCGTCGACGTGCCCCCGGACCTCGGCGCCTGGGGCTGACCGGCGAGCATCCAGCGTTCGAGGACCCGGTCACCGGCCTCCCCCGGCCTCCCCCGGCCTCCCCCGGACGCTCCATGGCACGCGAGCCTGGGTCAGGCGCGTTCGACCTCGCTCTGGAGCTTGAGCACGATGGTGCCGTCCTCCTGCTCGATGACGTAGGCCGGGTCGTCGTCGCTGCCCTTGCGCGTGACCTTCTCGCCCTTGGTCGTGCGCGTGACCTGGTCGTGGTGCACCTCGGTGACGGTGCCCTCGGCCCACGACGAGCCCCACTTCCACTTCACGTTCGTGCCGGTGCGGATCGCCATGGTCCAACCGTGGCACGCGCCGACGACACCGCGGCCCACCCCTAGGAGCGGACGTGCATGCGCTCGCCCTGCGGGCCGAAGATCGCCAGCACCTCTGCCGGCGTGGGCCCGGGATTGCCGACCCAGTGCGGC
The DNA here is from genome assembly GCF_014779655.1 of Nocardioides ganghwensis. GTDB lineage: Bacteria > Actinomycetota > Actinomycetes > Propionibacteriales > Nocardioidaceae > Nocardioides > Nocardioides ganghwensis. The sequence goes on along the minus strand of NZ_JACXYX010000001.1, from coordinate 139,680 downwards.
GTACGGGTGTCGAACTCGACCACCTCGCCCGGCCCGAGGGTGAGGTCCTTGGTGCCGAGGACGAGTCGCACCCTGCCGCTGAGGACGTAGAGCCACTCGTAGCCCTCGTGGGTGCGCAGCGAGGGTGCGGGCACGTCGTCGACGGGCATCACCATCTTGTAGGACTGGAGCCCGCCCGGACGCCGCGTGAGGGAGATGAACGTGCGGCCGTGGCGCACGACAGGCTTCGACCTGACCCGCGGGTCGCCCGTCTCGGGCGCGTCGACGAGCTCGTCCAGCGCCACCCGGTGGGCGCGCGCGAGCGGCAGCAGCAGCTCGAGCGTCGGCTTGCGCTGGCCCGACTCCAGGCGCGACAGCGTGCTGACCGAGATGCCGGTCTCCTCGGCCAGGTCGGTCAGCGTGGCCTCCCGCTCGAGGCGCAGCTGTCGCAACCGGGGCCCGACGCCGCGCAGCACTCCTTCGTCGTCCATGCGGCCAGTGTGCACCGGATTTGCCGTTGCGGCAATAATGTTTGTCAGTACGGCGAACGGGGTGCAGCATCGACGTCATGACTGAGATGAAGACCTACGACGTGGTGGTGGTCGGTGGCGGTGCAGCCGGCCTGAGCGGTGCGACGGCCCTGGGCCGGTCGAGGCGCTCGGTGCTGGTCATCGACGCAGGCGAGCCCCGCAACGCCCCTGCCGACCACGCCCACAACTACCTCGGCCGCGAGGGCGTCCCCCCGCTGGAGCTGCTCGAGATCGGCCGCCGCGAGGTGGCGCAGTACGGCGTCGAGGTGCTCACCGACCGGGTGGTCGGACTCTCCGGCGAGGTCGACGACTTCCTCGTCACGACCGCGGGCGGTCGCCGCTTCGGCGCCCGCCGGGTGCTCGTCACCGGCGGCGTCGTCGACGACCTGCCCGACGTGCCCGGCCTCGCGGCCCGGTGGGGCCGGGACGTCCTGCACTGCCCCTACTGCCACGGCTGGGAGGTGCGCGACCGGGCGATCGCCGTCCTCGCCACCAGCCCGATGGCCGGGCACCAGGCCCTGCTGTTCCGCCAGCTCTCCGACGACGTGGTGGTCGTGGTGCACGACGGTGCCGAGATCCCCGACGAGGAGATGGAGAGGCTCGGCGCGATCGGCGTCCGGTTCGTCCACGGCACTCCGCAGGAGGTCGTCGCCACCGACGACGGCGACGCCCTCGTCGGGCTGCGGCTGACGGACGGCTCGGTCCTCGAGCGGGACGCCGTCGTCGTGGCCTCGCAGCCCCACGTCCGCGCCGACTTCCTCGGCCCGCTCGGCATCGAGCCGAAGCCCTTCGAGATGAACGGGCTCGTCCTCGGCTCGGTGCTCGAGGTGGAGCCGACCGGCGCCACGTCGGTCCCCGGCGTCTTCGCGGCCGGCAACGCCACCGACATCTCCATGATCCTGGTCGCGTCCGCGGCCCACGGCACCCGCGTCGGCGCCTGGATCAACGCCGAGCTCGCGTCCGCCGACGCCGCGCGCGCGGTGCAGGCCCGCCGGGACGGGTTCTTCGAGCGCCCGGCGTGGGAGGAGCGCTACTCCGGTGACCGCGTCTGGAGCGGCAAGGTCAACGTCCAGCTCGCCGCGGAGGCGCCGTCGCTCGCCCCCGGCCGCGCCCTGGACATCGGGTGCGGAGAGGGCGGCGACGCGATCTGGCTCGCCTCGCAGGGGTGGCAGGTCACAGCCGTCGACTTCGCCGACGCCGCCCTGGCCCGGGTCGCCGAGCACGCGGCGGAGGCCGGCGTGGGCGACCGCGTCGAGACCCGCCGCCTCGACGTGCGCGCCTTCGACCCCGCCGGCGAGACGTGGGACCTCGTCACCTCCCACTTCTTCCACCTGCCCGACGGCGGCATGCCCGACGTCGTACGCCGGCTCGCGTCCGCGGTGGCACCGGGCGGCACCCTCCTGGTCGTCGGGCACCACCCCGACGACCTGGCCACCGGGCTGCGGCACGGGCACGACACGTTCATGTTCACCGCCGACCAGCTGGTGCCGGCGCTCCCGGACGACTTCGAGGTCGAGGTGTGCGAGGCGCGGCCGCGCACGCAGGCCCACCCGCACACCGGCGAGGAGATCGCCGTCGCCGACGCGGTGCTCAGGGCCCGACGCAGGTCGTGAGCGTGGGGCGGGTCGGCATGATGGCGACATGAGCTCTCGGGAGATGCCGCTCGTGCCGCCCGCCCGCCAGTGGTGGACGCTCATCCCCTTCCTGGTCGCCGTGGTCGCGGTGGCCGGGGTCGGCGGGCTGGCCGCCTCCTCCGCGCAGGCGACCTACCGCGCACTGGAGCTGCCGGTGTTCGCGCCGCCGCCGTGGCTGTTCGGGCCGGTGTGGTCCGTGCTCTACCTCTTCATCGGCGTCGCCGGGTGGCTGCTGTGGCGCGCGGGCGGCTGGGACGGCGTGCTGTGGCTGTGGGCCGGCCAGCTGGTGCTCAACCTGGCGTGGACGCCGCTGTTCTTCGGCGCCGACCAGTACGTCCTGGCGCTGGTCGACATCGTCGCCCTCGACGTGGCGGTGGCCGTGCTCGTGGCGCTGGCGTGGCGGCGCGTACGGGCCGCGGCGTGGCTGCTCGTGCCCTACCTCGCGTGGACCTGCTTCGCCACCGCGCTCAACGCCGGCATCGTGGTCCTCGACTAGCGAGGCTGCGGCTAGCGACCCCGCTCGGACAGCCCGAGCCGCGCCAGCACCATCGCGGCGAGCCGGTCGACCGGCAGCGCCGGGTCGACGTCCATCCCCGCCTCGTCGGGGCCGAGCGGCTCGAGGGTGTCGAGCTGCGACTCCAGCAGGCTCGGCGGCATGAAGTGGTCACGGGCGTTCATCCGGTCGAGGAGCATGTGCTTGTCGCCGGTGCAGTGGACGAAGAACGTGCCCTCGCCGCCGCGGCGCAGCACGTCGCGGTAGCTCCGGCGCAGGGCGCTGCACGCCATGATCGTCGGCTCGTCGCGGGCCTCGCGCTCCGCGGTCCAGGCGGCCAGGGACTCCAGCCAGCCCCAGCGGTCGGCGTCGGTGAGGGGCGTGCCCTCGCTCATCTTCGCGACGTTCTCGGGCGGGTGGAAGTCGTCACCCTCGGCCATCTCCCAGCCGAGCCGCTCCTGCACCGCGCGCGCCACCGTGGACTTCCCCGATCCGGAGACGCCCATGAAGACGAGGTGGAACGGGCGGGGCGTGCTCGACTCGTGGAGTGCGTTCATCCGACCGCCCAGATGCCGAGCGCGAGGACGAAGATGCTCACGCCCAGGGTCGTCTCCATCACCGTCCAGGTCTTCAGGGTGGTCTTGACGTCCATCCCGAAGAACCTGCTCACCAGCCAGAAGCCCGAGTCGTTGACGTGGGACAGCACCGTGGCGCCGGCCGCGATCGCCAGCACGAGCGCGACGAGCTGCAGCGAGGACGGGTCGGCGTCGACCACCGCCGCCGAGAGCAGCCCGGCGGTCGTGGTGAGTGCGACCGTCGCGGAGCCCTGGGCGACGCGCAGGATGGTGGCGATGACGAAGGCCGACACGATCAGCGGCAGGCCGAGGTCGGCGAGCGAGTCCGAGAGGGCGCTGCCGATGCCGCTGTAGCGCAGCACGCCGCCGAACATCCCGCCCGCGCCGGTGATGAGGATGATCGCGCAGATCGGGCCGAGCGCGTCGTTGAGGAGGTCCTCCACCTCGGCGCGCGAGTGGTGGCGCACGGCGAGGGTGTACGTCGCGACGAGCAGGGCGATCAGCAGCGCCACGGGCGTCTGGCCGATGAACACGAGCGCGTCGACGAACCCGCCCTCGGCCTCGATCGTCTCGTTGGCCCGCAGCGTGGTGAGGACGGTGTTGAGGCTGATCAGCACCAACGGCAGCAGCAGGATCGCGAGGACGTGGACGAACGCGGGGCGGTCGCCCTCGTCGGGCGCGCGGCCGCCGGTGAGGACCGAGTCGTCGATCGGCACGTGGATCTTGCCGAGCCAGCCGAGCGTGACGGCGTACACGCCGACCGCCCAGGCGACGACCGCGGCGACGACGCCGATCACCAGCGTGAGGCCGATGCTCGCGCCGATCTCGGTGGCGGCGGTGACCGGTCCGGGGTGCGGCGGCACGATCGCGTGCATCGCGGCGAAGGCACCGGCCGCGGGGAGGGCGTACATCAGCACGGAGCCGCCGAAGCGCTTGGCGACCGAGAAGATGATCGGCAGGAAGACGACCAGGCCGGCGTCGAAGAAGATCGGGAGGCCGAAGAGCAGCGCCGCGATGCCGAGCGCCAGCGGTGCGCGCTTCTCGCCGAAGCGGCTGATCAGGGTGTCGGCCAGCACCTGGGCGCCACCCGTGACCTCCAGGATGCGCCCGATCATCACTCCGAGGCCGACGAGCAGCGCCACCGCGCCGAGGGTGGAGCCGAACGCTCCGATCGCGACCGCCGGCACGTCGGCGACGGGGACGCCGGCGACGATGGCTGTGGCCAGGCTGACGAGGACGAGCGCCACGAAGGCGTGCATCCGCAGGGCGATGATGAGCACCAGCAGCACGGCGACGGCGAGGGCCGCGATCACCAGGAGCGTGCCGGCGCCATGGACGGGAGTCATGGGATCCACGTGATTACCTCCGAGTGGGGAAGCCCCACCCTAGGCCCCTGCGGCGGCGGAAGGACACGTCTCGGTTCTCCACAGATCCGGTCAAGGGCCTGTCGGTGCGCCATGTGCGCGGGTGATGGTCGAGACATGATCCTGTCGGGGCACCTCCAGCACGACCGGCGCGACCGGCACGGCCGTACGCCCGCCGACCGCCTGTCCGACCGGCTCGCCGACATCGACGCGCGACGCCGGGTCGCCGAGCGCAGCGTGGACGCGCTCCTCGCCTCGTGGCAGGGCGGCGCCGTCCTCCACCAGCAGTCCGGCTGGCAGGACTGGGACCTCGCCGCCAACGACGTCATCGACTCGCTGTCGGCGCTCATCGGTGTTCTCGACCTCGCCCGCGAGGACCTGACCGACGCTCGTGCGGTCAGCCAGGCGCCCCGCCCACGATCCGGGTCTTGATCTCCGCCTTGAGCACCTTGCCGACCTTCGAGCGCGGCAGGTCCGGCCACACGTGGACGTCCTTGGGTGCCTTCACCGACCCGATGCGTTGCTTGACGAAGGACCGGAGGTCGTCGGGGTCGACGGACGCCCCCGGGTGCGGCTGGACGACGACCGCGACACGTTCGCCCCACTTGTCGTCGGGCAGCCCGACCACCGCGCAGTCCTGGACGGCCTCGTGGGCGAGGACCGCCTGCTCGACCTCGGTCGAGTACACGTTGAATCCGCCGGTGATGATCATGTCCTTGGCCCGGTCGACGATGTGGAGGAAGCCCTCCTCGTCGACGAACCCGATGTCGCCGGTGTGCAGCCAGCCGTTGCGCAGCGTCCGCGCCGTCTCCTCCGGGTCCTTCCAGTAGCCGGCCATCACCAGCGACGACCGTGCGCAGATCTCACCGCGCTCCCCCGGCCGCACCGGGCGGTCGTGCTCGTCGAGGATCGCCACCCGCACCAGGGGCGCCGGTCGCCCCGCACTGGTGAGCCGCTCGGTGGCCACGGAGCCGTCGGCGCGGAGGTGGTCGGCCGGCGGCATCATCGAGATCATCATCGGCGCCTCGGTCTGGCCGAAGAGCTGCGCCATCACCGGTCCGATCCTCGTGAGCGCCTCCTCGAGCCGGGAGGCCGACATCGGCGCCGCGCCGAACCAGAAGCACTGCAGGCTGCCGAGGTCGGTGGAGTCCAGGTCGGGGTGGCCGAGCACCATGTAGATCAGGGTCGGCGGCAGGAACGTGTGGGTGACGCCGTGCTCCTGCACGAGGCGCAGGAACCCTCCGACGTCGGGCGCGCGCATGATCACGACCTCGCCGCCCAGCGACATCACCGGGAAGCACAGCACGCCGGCCGCATGGGTGAGCGGCGCGAGCGCGAGGTAGACCGGCGGGCCGTCGAACGGGTAGCCCATCAGGGTCAGCGCCGTCATCGTCTCGAGGTTGGTGGGGGTGAGCATCACGCCCTTGGGCCGGCCGGTGGTCCCGCCGGTGCCGACGAGCATCGCGAGCTCCCCCGGGCCGGGCGGGGCGATGCGCTCCGGCACGTCGACGCCGGCGCCGCGGTCGAGGAACTCCTGCCGCGCCAGGGACCCCTGGTCCGCGGCGTCGAGGCAGACCCACGTGTGGATCCCGGGCAGGTCGTCGCGGATCGCGGCCACGAGCGGGGCGAACCCCGACTGGTAGAGCACCACCTCGGTGTCGAACAGCTCGAGCAGCTCGCGGTTCTCCGCGGCCTCGTTGCGGGGGTTGATCGGGCACCACACGGCTCCGGCGCGGCTGATGCCGAACACGCAGGTGAAGGCCACCGGGTCGTTGGCGGAGAGGACCGCGACGCGCGACCCCTCGGCCACGCCGCACCCGAGGAGCGCCGCCGCGACCTCGTGCGACAGCCCGACCACCTCGGCGTACGACCGCGTGGTGCCGTCGGTGGTCAGGCAGGGGCGCTCGGCGCCCAGGCTCGCGCCCTTGTCCAGGTAGTCGTGCAGCCGCATCGGCCCCTCACATGCCCATGCCGCCGTCGACCGGGATCCCGGCCCCGTTGATGAAGCGCGACGCGTCGGAGGCGAGGAAGACCACGGCGTCCGCCATGTCGTCGACCTCGCCGAGGCGTCCCGAAGGGGTCAGCTCGATGACGGCGCCGACGGCCTCCTCGGGGCTGCCGTAGAGCCCGAGCGAGGCCATGTCGTTGGCGAGCCCGGCACCCATCGCGGTCGGCACCAGGCCCGGGTAGATGCAGTTGACCCGTACGCCGTAGCCGAGCTTGCCGGACTCCATCGCCGCGACGCGGGTGAGCCGGTCGACCGCGGACTTGGTGCCGCTGTAGACCGCGATCGCGGGGAAGGCGATCGTCGCGGCCACCGACGAGATGTTGATGATCGAGCCGCCCTTGCCGGCCGCACCGTCGGGGCGCATGGCGCGCAGGCCGTGCTTGAGCCCGAGGGTGGTGCCGAGGACGTTGACGTCGAGCATCGTGCGGATGTCGTCGACCTGCACCTCGGTGAGGAGACTGGTGATCTCGACGCCGGCGTTGTTGACGAGGACGTCGAGGCCGCCGAGCTGGTCGACGGTGGCCTGGACGGCCGCCTCCCAGCCGGCCTCGTCGGTGACGTCGAGGCGTACGAACCCGTGCCCGTCACCGAGGCCCGCGGCGGTCTCGGCCCCCGCCTCGTTGACGTCCGCGATCATCACGCGGGCGCCCGCGGCCGCCAGGGCGCGGGCCATGCCCTCGCCCAGGCCCTGGGCGCCTCCCGTGACGAGTGCGACGCGTCCGGTCAGGTCCGTTGCGGTCATCGAGGTCTCCTCAGGGCTGCGGGGGCGAGTGATGGCCATCACACTGACCGCACGTCTTGACGACTGTCAAGAAAATCTTCCACTGGTCCGTCCCACCCCCTGCGGCGCGCGTAGGATGCCGCGCGTGCCGACCCCCGCCCGCTCCGTCGCCGAGCCCGCAGCCGACCCGGCTGCGCCGTCGGCGGAGCGGCCGAGCAAGCACGAGGACCGGCGCGAGCAGCTCGCCGAGTCGGCGCTGGTCACCCTCGGCACGCTGGGCTACGCGAAGACCTCGCTGCGCGAGATCGCCCAGCGCTCACCGTTCTCGCACGGGGTCGTGCACTACTACTTCTCCAGCAAGGAGGAGCTGATCACCTCCTGCGTGCGCCACTACAAGCGCACCTGCGTGACGCGCTACGACGAGATCGTGGCGTCGTCCACCACCGCGGCCGAGCTGCAGTCGCGCTTCGCCGAGAAGCTGGCCGGGACCATCCGCGAGGAGGGCCCGATGCACCAGCTCTGGTACGACCTGCGCAACCAGTCGATGTTCGAGCCCGCGCTGCGTGAGGTGGTCCTCGAGATCGACGGCCAGCTCGAGCAGATGATCTGGCGGGTGGTCTCGCGGTACGCCGAGCTCGCCGGCCGGGCGCCGTCCGTGGACTCCTCGACCTGCTACGGCATGCTCGACGGGCTCTTCGCGCAGTCGCTGCTCGCCTGGGCGACCGGCCCGGACACCGAGCGCGAGCACGTGCTGTCGGTGCTGACCGCTCGGGTGCACACGCTGATGCCGTCGCTGCTGGGCTGAGGAGTTCTCCACAGATCCGGGTGCGGGGGTGTCGCCGCGCCGTGCGACTGACCACGATCGGGGCATGACGACCTCGGGAACCGTCCACCTCGATCCGACCGCCCACGCGGCCGCCGCCACCCTGCTCGACGACCGTCTGAGGGAGCTCGACGCACGCCGCCGGACAGCTGAGGCGTCCGTCGAGCGACTGCTCTCGACCTGGCACGGGGAGGCGGCGACGGCGTTCGGCTCGCAGTGGGCGACGTGGAGCTCCGCCGCTTCCTCGGTCGTCGCCGACCTCGGCGGCGACGTTGCCGCGCTCGCCGGCGCACGCGGCGACCTCGTCGCGGCGGACACCGGCGCCTCGCAGCACCCCCGCGCGATGGCCGGACACCTCGAAGGGCGCCTGGGGTGACCGCCTTCGACGTCGACCTCGCCGAGCTGCGCAGCGTCGTCGCGGAGCTCGCGAGCTGCCAGCGCGACCTCCTCGAGCTCGCCGGCGACATCGACGACGCACAGGCCAAGGTGCAGCACCAGTGGCTCGGGCACGCGAGCGCGGCGCAGGAGGTGGCGTACGGCTCCTGGCGCGACGAGTGCGCCGACATGGTGACGGCGCTTGCCGCGATGCGGACGATCGTCGCCGCCGCGGACAGCCACTACTCCTCCGCGGTCGAGGCCAACCTCGCGCTCTGGCAGCAGGTCAGCGCGTGACGCCCACCCGGCCGGGTCGCACGCACGTGGCATAGACCCCGAGCATCGGCTCGCCGGCGCTGTTCAGCGGACGGTCCCGGGCGAGCGCCTTGAGCAGCCGGACGTCCTTCTCCCCCGTGACCGGGTGGTGGTCGATGACGGCGCACCGCGGGACCGGGCCGCCGATCCGCAGCGTCGCCTCACCGACGACGTGCTCCTGCCCCGCCCACGACTCCTCGACGTAGGGCTCCTCGGTCTCGACGACGAGGGTCGCCCGGAAGCGCGCGGCCTGGTGGCGTACGTCCTCGTGCCCGACCCGTGCGGCCAGGTCGCGCAGCGACGCCGTGCCGACGAGCGTGACCGGGTCGGCGAACACGACCCCGCCACGCGGGGCGGCAGCGAGGCGCACGGGCTCGTGCAGCCAGCCGGACAGCAGCTCGGCGTGCGGGCCGTCGGTCAACGCGAGCGCGACGGGTCGGCCCCAGTAGTCGCACGTGACGTCCTCGCCGCTCGGCGGGGTGGGTGCGCTCACGGACTCGCCGGTCGGGAGGGTCAGCTCCAGCTCGTCCCCCTGCGTCCGCGCGACGACACCGATCAACGACGGATGCTGCACGGTCTTCAGCACACGGGCCTGCTCGACGTCGACGAGGCACCACGCCCGGTCGCCGACCGCGCCCTGCTCGTCGAGGACGACCTCGTCGAGGTCGAGGTGCCGCATGCCCTTGACCGGCGCGAACCCGGCCCGGCGTACGACGTGGGTGGCGGGCATGGGCCGATCGTTCCACGCCGGTTGTCCACAGATCATTGCGACCCTCTGGCGGGAGGCACCGTACGGAACGAAGGCTGGTGCCCGTGCGGATCACAGTGGAGTGCGGCGGGTTCACCCGGGCGGCGGACGCGTGCCTGACGGCCAACCACACCAGCGCCGTGCTGACCGAGTCCCTCGCCACGCGGCTCGCGGGGTGCGCGGGGATGGCCGGCGACGACGCGACCAGCGGGGGGTTCTCGCGGGCGTACGACGGCGCTGCCGCCGAGGCGCTCGCAGCGATGGCCGACCTCACCCACGCCTTCACCGGCGCCGGCCGCCTGCTCGCAGCGACCGGCGACAACCACGTACGCGCCGAGTCGGCCGCAGCCGGACGGCCGCGCACCCTCGGTTACGCCGGCGGCAGTCTCGACGACGACGCGTACGTACGCGTCCAGCCGGCGTCGCCTCCCTCCAGCCTCGGCGCGCAGGAGCCGTCACTCGGGGTGGTCGACCGGTGGATCCTCGACCAGGTCGAGGGTTTCGCGTGGCCGTCCGCCGACGTGGGACGACTCCGCGCGACCGCCTCCGCCTGGCGGCGCGCGGCTGCGTCGACTGCCGGGCTCGCCGACCACGTCGACGCCGCCGTCGCGCTGGTCGAGCAGCAGCGCTCCCCCGAGGTCCCGCTCGCCGTCGACGCCCTCGGCGAGCTCACCACGGTGATCGGCGACACCGCGTGGCAGCTGTCCGAGCTCGCGACCGCCTGCGAGGAGTACGCCGAATCGGTCGACGCGGCCCGGGACCGTACGCGTGCGCTGCTCGCCGAGGTCGGCCAGATGGTGGTCGAGGGTGCGGCCATCTCGGTCGTGGTCGCGGGCCTCTCCGGAGGCTTCGGCGGCGGGGTGGCGATGGCGGCAGCCGCGGCCCGGGTGCGCGCCCAGGCACCACGGTTCTTCACCCTCCTGACCGCGTTGCGCGCGGGCGCTGCCGCCGCTGCCGCGCGGATCGAGCGGGTCGTCGACGAGCTCGCTGCGTTGCGGGCGCGGCTCGAGAAGTTCGTCCGAGTGCCGGCGCGGGACGAAGTCGGGAGCGTGAAGCACCCGCTGGGGTGGGGAGGCCGGGCTCGTACGCCGGGACGCCCCAAGCCGGAGGTCGAGGACCAGAAGCTCGGCAACTACGTCGACCAGCTCTTCAAGGGAGTGGACAACCCGCAGCGCATCGGTGACGGCACCACCATGGACGCAATCAGGCATGAGCTGCGTACCGGTGATTCCGTGCACGGTCGTCGTCACATCATCAAGGGCGAGGAGACCTTGCGCGGTTTGGACAAGTGGCTGCGACACAATTCAGATGCAGACCCGTCCGATCACAGGATCGCCCAGCAAATTGCCGACGAGCTCAGAGAGGCACTCCAGTCATGACCGCGTCCGAAGAGCTGGTGCGCCGCCTGGTTGCGTCCTTCCCACAGCTGGAGCCTGTGATGGCGGAGCACCTCGCCGACCAGGAAGGTGAACTGCTTCCCTACCTCGTCATGGCCGACATCGCTCGATGGACGCAGGCCACCAACGCCGACGACCCCGAGCTCGTGGGCGAGGTCGTGGACTGGCTGGAGCGGGAGTTCGCAGCGGCCGAGCCTGCTGAGAAGGACCTGATCGGTCTGGGTTTCGTCGAGACGATCCCTTACCCGCCCGAGGGTGCCGCGCTGCTGCTTCGACTCGGGCCAGAGCTGACCTCCGTAGCCCGCGATCTCGGCCTGGTCTCCTGACCCGGAAGCACTCCCACACTCCCACCCACCCGCCACACTGTCCGGGTGTCCCGCTCCTCGACCCGCCTGACCCTCGTGGTCACCGCAGCGATGCTGGCGGCTGTCGTGACGTGGCATCCCGCGGAGCAGCTGGAGGGCGCCCGCCGCGCGATCGGGATCGGCGCGGAGCGGCCGCTGCCCGCACCCGAGGTCGTGCGCGCGGGAGGGGCGTACACCTGGGCGATGACCCAGCCCGACAGCGACGCGCCCGTCGGGTGGGACCCGTGCGAGGAGATCCGCTACCGGGTCAACCCGGCCGGCGAGCCCCCCGGCGGACGCGGGCTCGTCACCGAGGCGCTGCGGCGGGCGAGTGCGGCGACCGGCCTGTCCTTCGCCGACGAGGGCGAGACCGACGACCGCCCGTTCCCCGACGGGGTGAAGCTGTTCGGACGCCCCGACCCCGTCGTCATCGGGTGGGGAGACCCGCGCGAGTACCCCGACCTCGCCGGGCAGGTGGCCGGCGTCGGCGGTGCCGTCGCAGAGAGCGACTCGGCGGGCCGGCTGCGGTTCGTCAGCGGCAGCGTGGTCCTCGACGTCGAGGCGTTCACGCCGACGGCCGTCGCCCAGCAGCCGCGGGTGATGGAGGCGATCGTGCTGCACGAGGTCGCGCACGTCATCGGCCTGGGGCACGTGAAGGAGCCGATGGAGCTGATGTACGCCGACAACACCGGGCAGGTCGAGCTCGGCCCCGGTGACCGCGAGGGCCTCGCCCGGCTCGGCTCGCTCCCCTGCGGCTGACCAGGCGAGGGGCGAGCCCGTACGCGGACCGACTGACGTAGGCAGTTCGAACCGTCGCCAGCGCCCGCCACGCTCGGCCGGCTGGCCCGAACGGCGAACTGCCTCCGTGGTCCCCGAGCCGCGCACCATGAAGGCAGTTCGCGCGTCGGGCTGCCGGTCCCACGCTCAGTCAGCCGCCGCGAGTCGCGAACTGCCTTCATGGTGCCCGAAGGCCGTGACTCAGGGTGCGCGGTTGCCGCGCGCGTCCTCCTGCGCGACGAGCCCGTCGAGGTCCTTGAGCCGGTCGAGCCCCGTGACCGCCCGCGACATCCGGTGGTTGCCCTCGAAGGTCTCGCGGTGCCGGTCGAGGAACCACCAGTAGCCCGCGGTGAACGGGCACGCGTCGTCCCCCACCCGCACCTTGGGGTCGAAGCGGCACGATCCGCAGTGGTCGCTCATCTTGTCGATGTAGGCGCCGCCGGAGGTGTAGGGCTTCGTCATCATCCGGCCGCCGTCCGCGTGCTGCGACATGCCGACGACGTTGGGCACCATCACCCAGTCGTAGCCGTCGACGAACGCCCGGTGGAACCAGTCGGTGACCTGCGTCGGCGCCCAGCCGCGCTGCAGGGCGTACGACCCCAGCACCATCAGCCGCGGGATGTGGTGCACCCAGCCGTGCTCGGCCACCTGGTCGAGGGTGTGCGACAGGCAGCGCGCGTCGGTGGCAGCACCGTCCAGCTCGGCGAACCACTTCGGGATCCGCTCGCGCGCCGCGAGGGAGTTCTCCCGGCGGTAGCCGTCGCCCATGTGCCAGTAGACGTGCCAGACGTAGTCGCGCCAGCCGATGACCTGCCGGACGAACCCCTCGACGCTGGCGATCGGCGCCGCGCCGCTCCGGTACGCCTCCTCCGCCCGCTCGACGACCTCGAGCGGGTCGAGCAGGCCGAGGTTCATGGGGGCGCTCACCAGGCTGTGGGCCATCCACGGGTCACCCTCGAGGATCGCGTCCTCGTACGCCCCGAAGTCCGGCAGCCGGTGCTCGACGAAGTGGTCGAGCGCGGCCAGCGCCTCCCGCCGGGTGGCGGGGAAGATGCGCGGGCCGTCGCGGCCGATGAACGACACCTCACCGTCGCGCTCCCACCGGTCGAGGTCCTCGCGGACCTGGGCGTCGATGTCGTCCTCGGTCGGCCACCACGGCTCGGTCACACCGAGCGTGTCGGCGCCCTTCGGCGGTGGCTCGCGGTTGTCGTGGTCGAAGTTCCACTGCCCGCCTGCCGGCTCGCCGCCGTCGAGCAGCACGCCGTGGGCCTGGCGGGCGCGCCGGTAGAAGTCCTCCATCAGCAGCCCCTTGCCGCGGCGCCCGTCGGCCCAGCGCTCGAAGTCCTCGCGCGCCGTGGCGAAGCCGCGCGGCGGCAGCACCGTGCAGCCGAGCCGTTCGACCAGCCCGAGCGCGGCGTACGACGTCGGGTGCACGACCTCGACACCTCCGTCGGAGCCGTGCTCGCGCACCGCCTCGGCGTACGTCTCGGCCTGGACGTAGGTCAGCCGGTCGCCGAGCTCCGCGGCGCGGTGGCGCATCGCGCTCAGCACCAGGTGGGCCTTGGCCCGGTGGAAGCGGCGGCGGCGGAAGACGCCGGTCGACTCGACCATCAACAGGGGGCCGCGGTGGTCGGCGGCGAAGTGCGGCCCGAGCTGGTCGCCGAAGAGCCACCGGGTCGTCATGCGGTCAGCCTAGGCAGGCTGGAGAACTGCGGTGGGCCGGCTCAGAGGTGGTGCAGCTTGGGGTAGGGGTGCGCGATGCGGACCGCCTTGTCCCCGAAGTCGACGGTGGCCGCGTGGCTGTCGAGGTGCGTCACCTGGCCGAGGCCGTAGATGTCGTGGGTGACCCGGTCACCCACCTCGAACACCTCGACCACGGGGTCGACCGCGGGCTTGAACGGGCTGCTGGGGAGGTGCTTGGGCCGTCGGCCACTCGAGGAGGTCATCACCCCCAGTATGCGCCTCCGGACGGCCTTGTGGGGCATCCTCACCCCGAGAATGCTGCTCGCAGCCGCGCCGCCCGGGGGCGTCAGGAGGTGCGGGACCCGAGCAACCCCTTGACGTACGCCGCCTGACCGAGGTGCTGGAGGCAGTCGCCGAGGATGCTGATGAGGCGTACGCCGGCCGTGACCGGCGGGTCCCAGCTCTGGTCGACCTCCCGCTCGAGCTCGCGCTCGTCCACCGTCTGGAGGTAGCGCGCGGTCGCGAGGGTGACCTCGCGGTGGTAGCCGGTGAGCAGCTCCGGGTCGGTGATGCGGACCGCGTCGACCTGCTCGCTCGTGTGGCCGTAGCCGATGTCGTCGGTCCCGTTGGGCAGGCCGAACCGCTCCTGCCACTGCTCCCACACCTGGGGCTGGTCGGCGAGCGCGGCGACGTGGTCGTCCTGCACCCGCGCGAGGTGCCACAGCAGCCAGCCGATCGGGTTGCCGGTGCCGCCGGGGCGGTACGCCAGGGCGTCGTCGTCGAGACCGTCGGCGATGCCGTCGTACAGCTCGGTGACCCTGCCGAAGGCCTCGGTCAGCACTCCGCGTACGTCCACGGCCGCCTCACTCCGCCGGGGTGGCGGACCTGACCTGCGGCGCCGCCGACTTCTCGTCCTTCAGGCCGTCGATCTCGGCGAGGATGCGCGTGCGCTCGTCGTCGCTGAGCGACACCTTCGCCTTCGCGAGGCCCTCGTCGAGCTGGTCGGCGATGGTCGCGTCCTCCGCGCTGTACTGGTAGGAGCTGACCTCGTCGACCACTCGCTGCGCGGCCTCGATCGCCGCCTGCTTCTCCTCGTCAGTCATGCCGACCACGCTAGCCAGCCGTCCGCTGAGGACAACCGTCCGTCGGGGTGTGCCACCCTCGCTCACTCCTCGGGGACTACATCGCCCGCGCCAGGCTCCGCCGCAGCGACCAGCCACCGAGAGCCGCGAGGGCGAGCGCCATCGCGGCCAGCACGCCGAGCTGCGGCAGCACGTCGAGGAGCCCACCGTCCCGGCGCTGGATGTCGGCCAGCGCCTCGTAGGCCCACGCGTGCGGGGTGATCCGCGAGATCGCCCGCATCGTGTCGGGGAAGAGCTCGAGGGGGAACATCGAGCCGCCGAGCGCGGCGAGGACCAGGCCGAAGCCGATCCCGGCTCCGGCGGCGGCACCCTCGTTCTCCAGGAGCGTGCCGAGGAGGATCGCCGCCCCGGCGGCGACGAGGCTGAAGAGCAGCAGGACGAGCAGTGCCAGCGGCAGGTTCCCCCAGTCGACGCCGAAGATCAGGCTGGTCGCCACCATCAGGTAGCCGCCCTGGAAGAGCGCGATCGCCCACCGGCCGAGGATCTGTCCGGCGACCAGCTCGCCCGACGTCATCGGTCCGGCGAGCATCCGCGAGACGACGCCCAGCCGCCGGGCCTGGATGAGCGTCGCGGAGCCGCCGAGGCAGGCGAGGAAGGTGAAGAGCAGCAGCTGGCCCGAGGCGCCGAACTCGAACTGCCCCATCCCCTCGAACTCCTGGCTCAGCCGGTCCACGCTCGTCACCTCCAGCTCCGGTGCGACGACCTGCCCCTCGGCGGCCTCGACCGCGGAGGCGGCGCGATCGGGCGGCACGCCCGCGTCCTCCAGCGCGAGGAGCCTGCCCCGGTCGGCGCGGAGGGAGTCGACCGCGGAGCGGACCTGTTGCTCGACCACCTGGGCGTTGCCCGCCGAGCCGCGCACGACCTCGAGCGTCACGGCCTCCCCCGCGTCGTACGCCGTGGCTGCCGCCGCGTCGACCCGGACTGCGGCGTCCAGCCGGCCACGTGCGAGCAGCGCCAGCGCGTCGTCCCAGGCGAGGTCGGAGACCACGACGTCGTCGTCCTCGAGCCGCTCGACCAGCCCGGACTGCAGGTCGGAGCCGGCGCCGCTGACGGCGACCCGCCCTGACCTGGCGCCCTCCCCGAACTGGAGGCCGATCATCAGCACCAGCAGCAGCGGGAAGACGAAGACGAAGAACAGGTTGGAGCGGTCGCGCAGGAAGAGCCGCAGCTCGGTGCCGGCGACCACGATCGCGTTGCTCACGACAGCGCCCCCCGGTCCGGCACCAGCCGCGAGACGACGAGCATCACCGCGACGAAGCCCAGCATGATCGCGACCGGTACGCCGATGTCGCCCAGCCCGCCGCCACCCGAGGTGGTGCCGAGTCCGCGCAGCAGCGCTGCGACCGGGTTCAGGTCGAGCACCCGGGAGAGGGAGCCGGTGGCGCTGACGGGGAAGAACGCGCCGCCCCCGATGCCGAGCACCAGGGCGACGATGGAGGTCGCGATGCCGGCCTGCTCGCTGGTCCGGGCCACGCGCACGATCAGGAACATCACCGACGTCCCAGCGGCGGTCGCGCACAGCACCAGGAGGGCGACCGCCGGGACGGAGCCGAAGTCCGCGTCGAAGAGGTAGCCGCCGAGCCCCAGCAGGATCGCCGTGGCGACGGTGCCGAGCACGAAGCTCACCAGCGCCTTGGACGCCACGATCACCCAGCCGGGGATCGGCATCGACCGCAGTCGCGCGAGCGTGCCGGACTCGCGGTCGACGAGCAGGCCGGTGACGCCGAAGCCGACGGTGAACAGCAGGAACAGGCCAGCCTGCCCCGCCACCAGGGCCGCGCCCGCGTCGAGCTGCTCGTCGGAGGCCTCGCCGCGCACGAGGTCGTACGCCGGCCCGCCGGTCGTCGCCTGCTCGACGAGCGCCGGGACGTCGGTCATCGCGACTCCCTCGGCCAGTCCTGCACGCGCGGTGACCGCGCCGGCGGCGACCTGCTTGAGGAAACCGTCGACGACGGACAGCACGATGTCGGCCTCGAGTCCCGCCTCGTCCCCGCGTACGGCCTCGACGGTGACCGGCTCGCCGGCTCGCGCGGCCGGCCCGAAGCCGTCCGGCACCAGCAGCGCGACGGCAGCGTCGCCGTCCTCGACCTGCCGCCGACCGGCGGCCTCGTCGACCTCCTCGACCGTCACGTCGAGCTCGTCGGCGCCGTCGAGGGAGCGCAGGACGTCGGTGAGCACCGCCGCGAGGTCGTCGTCGGCCGGAGCGCTGACGGCGACTGTCAGGGGCTTGATCTCGATGTCGTCGGCCTGGCTGAAGACGAGGTTGAAGACCGACATCAGCGCCATCGGCACGACGAGGGCGAAGATCAGGACCGACTTGTCGCGCAGTCGTTGCAGCAGGTCGGAGCCGGTGAGGACGAGCAGCTGGCGCACGAGTCCCCCTAGTCCCTCAGGCCCTTGCCGGTGAGGTGCAGGAAGACCGACTCGAGGTCGGGCCGGGCGATCTCGACGTCGGCGAGGGTGACGCCGCGTGCGGACGCCGTCCCCACCACCTGCGCGACCAGCGCCGGCGCGTCCTTGACGGTCAGGATCGCGGATCGTCGTTCCGCCTCGACCCGCTCGACGCCGGGGATGAGGCGCAGCTCCTCGGCGGCCGCAGTCAGGTCGCCGCCACTGCCGCCGAGCCGGATGGTGTCGACGCCGCCGACCAGCCGGATCAGCTCGTCGCGCGTGCCCTCGGCCTGCAGCCGGCCGGAGTCGATGATGCCGATGCGGTCGCAGAGCCGCTCGGCCTCCTCCATGTAGTGCGTCGTGTAGAGCACGGCCATGCCCTCGCCCGACAGGGCCTCGACGGACTCGAGGATCGCGTGTCGCGACTGCGGATCGACGCCGACGGTCGGCTCGTCGAGGATCAGCAGCGTGGGCCGGTTGAGCAGGCCGATGCCGATGTTGAGGCGGCGCTTCATGCCGCCGCTGTACTCCTTGCTGCGGTCCTTCGCGCGGTCGGCGAGGCCGATCAGGGTGAGCACCTCGTCGACGCGGCCCTTGAGCTCGACGCCGCGCAGGCCCTGGAGCTTGCCGAACAGGGCGAGGTTCTCCCGCCCGGTCAGGTCGGGGTAGATCGCGAGCTCCTGCGGCACCAGACCGAGGTGGCGCTTCGGCTCGGTGGTCCGCGGCGTCATCGGCTGCCCCGCCACGGTGACCGTGCCCGCGTCGGCGGCGATCAGCCCCGCGACCATCGAGATCGTCGTCGTCTTCCCGGCACCGTTGGGCCCGAGCAGTCCGTACGTCTCGCCCGGCGCGATGCGGAAGGACACCTCGTCCACCGCCGTCAGGTCACCGAAGCGCCGGACCAGCGAGTCCACCACCAGCACGTCGTCCGTCATCTGCATTCCTCCCCGTCGCCCTCACGCTAGGGACCGCGTGGCGGGAGCGTCAGGGACGAACGTCACGGATCAGGGGCCTTCTGGCCGTCGCGTGACCGGCCACCAGGACTACCGTCGAAGCATGGCCCTCAAGCGGCGCTCCGACGGCACGTACGTCGGTGACCTGCCGCCCCTGCGCCGCGTGATCCCCTACCTCATGCGCACCCGCACGGAGTCGCTCGTCTACTTCACGCAGCGGATCGAGGTCGGCGCCCTCCTCACCTGGCTCGACGAGACCAACACCGGGCGGACCCGCGACGAGCGGGTGACCCTCTTCCACGTCTTCCTGACAGCGATCGGGCGCACGATCCGGCTGCGCCCACAGACGAACCGGTTCATCGCCGGTCGCCGCACCTACGAGCACGACGAGATCGCCGTCTCGTTCGTCGTCAAGCAGGGCATGACCGAGGAGGCGGAGGAGTCCGAGGCCCGGATCGTGCTGACCGGCGAGGAGTCGGTCGACGACGTACGCCGCCTCGTCGACGGCGTCGTACGCCGCGAGCGGGCCGCCGTCGAGCGCGGCGGCGACGACCGGCTGGTCGACTTCTTCGCGTCGTGGCCGCGGCCGGTGCTCACCGGCATCGCCGGCGGCCTGAGGCTCCTGGACCACCACAACCTGATGCCGCGCAGGCTGGTCGACGCGATCCCCCTCTACACCAGCGTGTACGTCGTGCACGCCGGCTCGATCGGCATCGACCCGCCCTTCCACCACCTCTACGAGACCGGCACCGCGAGCGCCTTCGTCGCGATCGGTCGCGTGGCGCCGCAGCCGGTGGTCGACGAGTCCGGTGCGGTGGTCGCGCGGCAGTGCGTCGACGTCGCCTACACCCTCGACGAGCGCGCGACCGACGGCTTCTACTTCGCGAAGACGTCCGAGGTGATCCGGCGGCTGGTCGCGGAGCCGGAGCTGCTCGCCGACGCGTCCCTCACCGTCGAGCAGATCGTCCCGGTCTGGCCGCCACGGCGATGAGCCCGCTCCTGCTCCGGCGCGCCCCGGGGCTGCGGGGCGTGCTGGTCGAGGTCGGCGTGGTCGGCGCGGCGCTGCTCGTCAACCTGCTGGCGCGCCGGCTCACCCTCGACGATTTCGACGTCGCGGTGGCCCACGCCCACTCGCTGCTGTCGCTGCAGGAGTCCCTGCACCTCGACTGGGAGCACGCGGCCCAGGACTCCGTCGAGGCCGTGCCGTGGCTGGCGACCGTCGCGTCCTGGTTCTACGTGTGGGGTTACCTGCCCGTGGTCGCCCTGGCCCTGGTCGTCCTCTTCGTCCGCCGTCCCCGCGACTACGCCTTCCTGCGCAACGCCCTGCTCGCGGGCGGGATCGTCGGGCTGCCGGCGTACGTCCTCTGGCCCCTCGCCCCGCCTCGCCTCACCGACCTCGGCTACACCGACACCATCAGCACCTCGGCCGTCGACGCTGCCGCCCGTCCGGTCGGCATCGCCAACGAGATCGCCGCGATGCCGAGCTTCCACGTCGGCTACCTGGTGGTCGTGTGCGCGGTGGTCTGGCAGCTGTCCCGGTCGCTCCTCCTCCGGACCTGGTGCGTGCTGCACCCGCTCGTCATGTGCTGGGTGGTGCTGGCCACGGCGAACCACTGGGTCCTCGACCTCCCGGCGGGGGTGCTGCTCGCCGTCGTCGGGCTGGGGGCGGCGAGGTGGGTGGGGTCGAGTGCCGAGGACGGGGAGGCCGAACGGCCCTGCCAGCAGGTCGCGCGTCCGCCTAGCGTCGTCGACGAGGGAGGACACCATGGCTGATCGCACGGGCAGCACCACGGGACAGGCGGGCAACGCGATCTACGGCATCGGCATGTTCGGCGCCTGGGTCTACTTCTGGATGCAGGCCGACGGCTTCTGGCAGCACGTCCTGGCGATCCTCGAGGGGATCGTCTGGCCGGCGTTCGCGGTCTACCACGGGCTCGACGCCCTGGGCGCCTGACCGGTCGCGGGCGGCCGAGGGCGTTCAGGAGGCGGCGGCGGTCCAGAACGCCTCGAGCACGCCCGCAGACTCGGGGCCCCCGAGCTCGACCTGGGTGAGGAGGATCGACACGGTGCCGGCACGCGGGTCGACGTACGCCGCGGTGCCGGTGCCGCCGACCCAGCCGTAGCGTCCGACGACGTTCCACTCGTGGAGCAGCTCGGTGTCGACACCGCCGCCGAACCCCCAGCCCTGGCCGTCGAGGAAGAACCCGCCCAGCTCTCGCTGCCGTGGCGTCGTGTGGTCGGTCATCATCAGCCGCACCGACTCCGGCTGCAGCAGCCCGTCGCCGTCCGCCAGCAGCGTCCGGCCGAAGGCCAGCCAGTCGTCGGCCGTGGTGACGAGCCCGCCCGACCCGGAGGCGAAGGCAGGCGGGCGGCTGAAGCAGCCGTCGGGCTCGTCCCGCACGGGGAGCGCGCCGTCGTTCGCGCCGTCGTTCGCGCCGTGGAGCGTGGTGAACCGGTGGCGTTCCTCGTCCGGCACGTGGAAGCCGGTGTCGTGCATCCCGAGCGGCTCGAGCAGGCGATCGGCCATCGCGTCGGCGAGGTCCTGCCGGGCCGCGCGCGCGGCGAGGACGCCGAGCACGTCGTACGAGGCGTTGTAGGTCCAGCCCTCGCCGGGCTGGTGCATGAGCGGGATCTCCGACAGCCGCCGCATCCACTCGTCGGGCGCGGGCACCTCGTGGATGTCGTCCGCGGCCTGGCCCAACCGCTCGATGAGCAGCGGCGTGACGGCGGAGTCCCACGTGCAGAAGCCGTGCCCCGCCGTCCCCGTGAGCAGATGCCTGGCAGTGATCGGCCGCGCGCACGCCACCGTGTCGTCGAGCGGGCTGTCGAACGTACGCAGCACCCGAGGCTCGGCGAGCTCGGGGAGCAGGTCGCCGACAGGGGCGTCGAGGTCGATGCGCCCGTCCTCGACGAGCAGCATCGTCAGCGCGGCCGTCAGCGGCTTGGTGATCGACGCGGCCCGGAAGATCGAGTCGCGCGCCATCGGCGTGCCGCTCGAGTCCTGCTCGCCGAGGGTGACGACCTCGGCCTCGTCTCCCCGCGCGACGAGGGCGACGAGGCCCGGGATCGCGCCGGAGTCGACGTAGGGCCGCAGCGTCGCCTCGAGGTCCGCCATGCGGCGACCGTACCGCTCGTGCCGGTGGTCGCGGGGCCGAGGACGGGCAGTCCCATCTGGGGTATTCCGCAACGACCCGAGCGGTGGCAGTGTGACGTGGATCACACCCCTCGGAGGTCCCCATGCGTCGCCTGCTGTCCGGATCCGTCGTCGCCGTCGCCGTCGCTGCCCTGGGAGTGGGCCTGGCTCCGCCCTCGTCGACCTCGCCGCCCACCGCCGCCCGGAGTGCTCCGCAGGCCGACCAGCCGCTGGACGCCTACACCGCGAGGGGCGTCAGCGCCGAGCAGCTGCGCACCCTCGCCCGTCAGGGCTACGACCTCCACGAGGCGCACCCGACCGGTGACACGACCCGCGTCGACCTCGTCCTGACCAGGGACGAGGCCGAGCGACTGCGCGGGGAGGGCATCGACATGCGCCTGGCGCGGGTCAAGGGCGGCCAGACCGTGCGGCAGTTCGCCGCCGCGCAGGCCGCCTCCGGCTACACCGTGTGGAAGTCCTACGACGAGCCCGGCGGCTACCGCGACCAGCTCACCACCATCGCGAGGGACCACCCCGGCGTCACCAAGCTGGTGAAGCTCGGCACGACCTACCAGGGCCGCGACATCCTCGCGCTCAAGATGACGCAGGGCGCGCGCGGGCAGAAGGACGGCTCGCGGCCGGCGGCGATCTTCAGCGCCACCCAGCACGCGCGGGAGTGGATCGCGCCAGAGGTCGTCCGTCGGCTGATGTACACCTACCTCGAGCGCTGGGAGGCCGACGACGAGCCGACCAAGAAGCTCCTCCAGAGCACCGAGCTGTGGTTCGTGCCGGTGATGAACCCCGACGGCTACGAGTACACGTTCACCGACGAGAGGCTGTGGCGCAAGAACCTGCGCGACAACAACGGCGACGGCATCACCCAGGTCGGCGACGGCGTCGACCCCAACCGCAACTTCCCCGCGCACTGGGGCTACGACAACGAGGGCTCGTCCGACATCCCGTCCAGCGAGACCTACCGCGGGCCGTCCCCCGCCTCGGAGCCCGAGACGCAAGCGGCCATCCGGCTCTTCGACCTGGCCAAGGCGGAGTTCCTGGTCAACTACCACTCCAACGGGGAGTGGCTGCTCTACAACGACGGCTGGCAGATCGGCACCCCGACGGCCGACGACCCGATCTACCACGCCCTCTCGGGCAACCTCGACGAGGCCGCCATCGAGGGCTACCACCCCGGCCTGTCCTCCGACGTCCTCTACGTCACCAACGGCGAGACCGACGGCTACGTGCAGGAGGCGAACGGCACGCTGGCCTGGACCCCTGAGCTCTCGCCCGGTTGCCCCGGGTGCGGCTTCGTCTTCCCCGACGACGAGCAGCTGGTGGCCGAGGAGTTCGAGCGCAATCTGCCGTTCGCCGAGTCCGTGGCGGAGTCCGCGGCGGACCCCGACGACCCGAAGTCGGTCCTCGGCATCAAGACCAAGCCCTTCCACCTCGACACCGAGGACTCCTACAAGTCCGGCCTGCCGGCGGTGAACCTCAGCTTCGACAAGTCGTACGGCGACCCCCAGACCGTCGCCGTGCTCGCCAAGCGGAGCCTCGGCGCGGTCACCGCGAAGTGGAAGGTCAACGGCGGCCCCACCCAGTCCGGCCCCACCACCGAGTGGGCCGGGGGTGAGCGCTTCGGGATGACCTCGACGCACTACCACCAGGTCCGCGGCACGGTCACCGGCACCGATCCCGGCGACATCGTCGAGGTGTGGTTCGAGGGTGGCGGCGAGAGCAGCGAGTCGTTCAGCTACGAGGCGGTCTCCGAGTCCGGCGACCGGGTCCTGGTCGTCGCGGCCGAGGACTACACGGGCGCGTCGCCCAACCAGACACCCGGTCCGCACTACCTCGACTACTACCTCGACGCCCTCGTCGCCAACGGCGAGGACGCCGACGTCTACGACGTGGATGCGCAAGGTCGTACGGCTCCCGATGCCCTCGGCGTGCTCAGCCACTACGACGCGGCGATCTGGTACACCGGCGACGACGTCGTCACCCGTACGGCCGGGCGCGGCCCCGGCAACGTGGACCGGCTCGCGCTCGACCAGATGCTGGAGTTCCGGGCCTACCTCAACGAGGGCGGCCAGGTGATGTACACCGGCGACTGGGCCGGGATGCAGTACACCGGCGCGGCCGTGGGCACGCAGTACTACGACCCGAAGGGCGAGATCGCATGCCGCCCGCTCCCGCTTCCGGCGGAGGTCGACAGCCGTCGGTGTCTCGCCCTGCGCGGCTCGGGCGACGGGACCAACGACGTCCTCCAGTACTGGTTCGGCGGATACGTGCAGATCGCCGGCGACGGGCTCGACGACAACGGCGACGTCCACGACGTGGCCGGGATCGACGACCCGTTCGCCGGAGCGACGTGGGCGATGAACGGCCCCGACTCGGCGGACAACCAGGACGAGACGTCGTCGTTCATCTCGACCAGCGGCATCCTTCCGGTCGAGCAGTTCCCGCAGTTCGAGAGCTGGCCCTCGGCACGCTGGGACAAGCCGGGCGGACCGTTCGACCCGCACACCGGCGACCAGTACGTCTACAGCCAGCTCGCCGACGTGTCCTACAAGCGGCTGACCCGGACGGTGGACGTCCCGGCCGGCGGCGGCACCCTCGACTTCTGGACGTCCTACGACACCGAGGCCGACTGGGACTACGTGTTCGTCGAGGCGCGCACGCCCAGTGGTGACGACTGGACGACGCTGCCCGACCTCAACGGCCACACCTCGCAGGAGACCGGCGAGAGCTGTGCGTCGGGCTGGCGCGAGCTGCACCCGCAGCTCGACCACTACCAGACCTACGACGCCGGCACGGAGACGTGCACGGCCTCGGGCGAGACGGGTGAGTGGCACGCAGCCTCGGGCTCCTCGAGTGGATGGCAGGAGTGGAGCGTCGACCTCGGCGAGTGGGCCGGTGGCCAGGTCGAGGTGTCGATCACGTACGCGAGCGACTGGGCCACCCAGAACCTCGGGACGTTCGTCGACGACGTGACCCTGCCCGACGGTTCGTCGACCTCCTTCGAGGCGGGCCTCGACGGGTGGGAGGTGCCCGGCGCTCCTCCGGGCAGCGCCGCCAACGGCAACGACTGGATCGTGACCGACGCCGGCGGGTTCCCCGTGGGTGCCGCGATCTCCACGCCCGACTCCCTGCTGCTGGGGTTCGGGTTCGAGGGCATCGCCACGCCGGCGGAGCGCAACGAGGTGATGGGGAGGGCGCTGGAGCACCTGCTGGACTGAGCCGCCACCGGTAGGCGAGGGCGCTGGCTACGCTCGCCGCATGAGCAAGCCCGTCGCCCTCGTCACCGGTGGATCGTCCGGCATCGGTGAGGCCACCGCCCGCGCCCTCCTCGCGAAGGGGTTCGCGGTGTACGCCGTGGCGCGCCGTGTCGAGCGCATGTCGGCGCTCGAGTCCGAGGGCGTGCACGTCTTCGCGATGGACGTCACCGACGACGCCTCGATGGTCGCCGGGATCGAGCGGATCATCACCGAGCAGGGCCGCATCGACGTCCTGGTCAACAACGCGGGCTACGGGTCGTACGGCGCCGTCGAGGACGTCCCGATCGACGAGGCCCGCCGACAGTTCGAGGTCAACGTGTTCGGCCTGGCCCGCCTGGTCCAGCTCGTCACGCCGCACATGCGGTCACGGAGGTCCGGGCGGATCATCAACATCTCCTCGATCGGCGGGAAGTTCTACGAGCCGTTCGGCGCCTGGTACCACGCGACCAAGTTCGCGGTGGAGGGCTTCAGCGACAGCCTCCGCATGGAGCTGCGCCCGTTCGGCATCCAGGTCGTGCTCATCGAGCCCGGTCCGATCCGCACCGAGTGGAACGAGATCGCCCGCGACTCGCTGCTCGAGCGCTCGGGCGACGGGGCGTACGCCGACTGGGCGCGCAAGGCGCACGGCGTGATGGAGCGCTTCGACGAGCCGTCGCGGGCCTCCAGTCCCGAGGAGGTCGCGGACAAGATCGTGAAGGCGGCCCTCGCCAAGCGCCCCGCCGCGCGCTACCCCGTCGGGCGCGGAGCGCGCGTGATCACCACCTCGCGCGACCTGCTGCCCGACCGGGTGTTCGACGAGGTCGTGAGCCGGACGTACGGGACCAGGTAGACGCCTCGGGCAGGCGACTCCGGGCCGGATGGTCAGGACCCGCTCGGCGGCGAGGTCATCCGGCAGCCCGGCCCGCCTCGGCGAGGTCGAGGAGCAACCCCCGTGCGGGCTCGTGCACCAGCGCCGCCCACCCCGTCCACACGTCGTGCTGGCCCTCGCGGACGAGCATCCGCCGCGCGTCGGCGTGCGCGGTCGGCTGGAGGACCGCCGCCGCGACGTGGGGAGCGTCCGACTCCGGCAGGGCCCGGTCGGCGGCGCGCCGCAGGATCCGGAAGGCCGCTCGCGGGATCTCGTCACGACCCGCGCGCAGCTGGGCGGTGACGCGCTCGAGGTCGGCGGGCGGCGTACCGACTCTCAGGAGGTCGATGCTGGGCACGTCGGTGACGAGCTCGAGGTCGGTGCGCATGAGGTGACGCTCGACGAGCCTGCCCTCGGCGAGGGCCTCGGTGACTCGCGCCCACGGCTTCGGCGCCTCGGCCACGTCGCGGGCCACGCGCTCGGGCACGGCGATCGGTGGGGCGTCGAACATCAGGAGGTCGTCGACCCCACTGGGCACCAGCCGCCCAAGGACCCATCCCCCACCCGACTCGCCGACGGTCGCCCGGGCGCCCAGGTCCAGCACGTCGGTCCACGACCCGGCGGCCAGGTCCTCGACGCGCAGCAGCCCGCCCGGCTGGGGGACGCCGATCCCGTACCCCCTCAACGGGGCCCCGACCCAGGATCGTGCCAGCGCAGCGTGCTCGGCGAGGCGCCCCGTGGCGAGCTCGTCGACGAAGCGGTCGAGCCCGGCGAACTCGTGGACGAGGAGCTGGTGGAACAGCCAGGACTCGGAAGCCACCCGTGCGAACACCTGCACCGGGTCGCCGCCGTTGGCGTGGCAGTCCGCGAGCTGGTCGTCGTGGAAGGTCTCGAGGACGTACTTGAGCGCGAGTCGCTGGATCTTCCCCGTGTCGGTGTCCTGGTCCTCGCAGCGGATGGCCTGGTAGGCGATCCAGCGCGCCCACACCCAGTCGGGCAGGTCGTCGCCGAGCGAGGCGAGCTGGGTCAGCAGCACGTTGTGCCGGCTCCGCTTCTTGAAGGCGGGGACGGAGGCGTGCAGCTCGAGCGCGCGGGCGGCATCTCCGGACCGCTCGGCAGCGAGGGACTGCGTCACGAGGTCGACGTGGGCGGCGGTCATCTGGTCGGCGACGCGCGGCAGCCGGCGAAAGCCGGGAGTGGTGTTCCGAGACATGTCTCCACCCAAGGCCGCGGCAGACGGACGCCACAAGCCACTCGGCCGGATCTGTGGAGAACCCGCAGCCCTGTGGAGACCCGTTCGCCAGACGCCCTCGACGGGGGCAGGCTCGGCGCCATGTTCGAACCAGTGCTGACGACCCAGACCCAGGTGGAGGACGCGTGGCGCGAGCTCATGGGCCCGTGGAGCTTCGGCCGCCACAGCGTCTGGATGATGCTCGTCGTCGACGACCGTCCCCTTCCGCAACTGACCGAGATCTCGGAGTGCGAGGAACCGCCCGACGCCGCCCACGTGGACGGCCTCGCGGAGATCCTGCACAGGCTGGACCGCGAGGTGGCGCCGGGGGTCCGCGTCGCGTTCCTGCGCTCGCGTCCCGGCAAGGGCACGATCACCGACACCGACCGCGCTTGGGCGAGGAGCCTGTACGCCGCCGCGCGCCGCGCCGGCGTGCCGTGCGAGGTCGTGCACCTCGCCACCCGCGGCGAGATCCGCCCCGTCCCCGCCGACGTCGTCGGGATCCGGTAGCCGCCACTACGCTCGCGACATGCGCGCTCCGGACGGCCCGATCGCCCTCGTCGACCGGGCCGCATCGCTCCTCGAGCGGCCGGGTCGGGTGGTGCTCGGGATCGCGGGCTCGCCGGGAGCCGGCAAGTCCACGGTCACCTCGTCGCTGCTGTCGGCGTTGGCGTCGCGCCTCGGCCCGGACGCCGTCGGCCACCTGCCGATGGACGGGTTCCACCTCGCCGACGCCCAGCTCGACCGTCTCGGGCTCCGCGACCGCAAGGGTGCGCCGGAGACCTTCGACGTCGACGGCTACGTCGCCGCCCTCCGGCGGTTGCACGACGAGCCCGGCCGCACGCTCTACGCGCCGGGCTTCGAGCGCGACCTCGAGCAGCCCATCGCGGCCGCCATCGCCATCTCCCCGTCGGTGCGCCTGGTGGTCACCGAGGGCAACTACCTCTTGCTGCACAGCGGCGGGTGGGAGCGCGTACGCCCGCTGTGCGCGGAGGTGTGGTTCGTGGAGGTCGACGACGACGTACGTCGCGAGCGGCTGGTGCGGCGGCACGAACAGTTCGGCAAGTCCGCCGACGCCGCCCGCGCATGGGTGGAGGACGTCGACGAGCCGAACGCCGCGCTGGTGGCGTCCACGCGCGACGCGGCCGACCGGTTGGTGGATGCAGTCT
This sequence comes from Nocardioides ganghwensis, assembly GCF_014779655.1. Taxonomy (GTDB): domain Bacteria; phylum Actinomycetota; class Actinomycetes; order Propionibacteriales; family Nocardioidaceae; genus Nocardioides; species Nocardioides ganghwensis. The sequence goes on along the minus strand of NZ_JACXYX010000001.1, from coordinate 111,776 downwards.
CCCTCGGTGGTTGAGGTGCGAGCGCACTTAGCCGCTGGTTGAGGTGCGAGCGAAGCGAGCCTCGAAACCCTCGACCGTTCAGTCGCCGATCCCCGCCGGCAGCACGGCGTACGTCGTGGCGCGAGCGAGGCGGGCGTCGACGGTCAGCACCCGGATGCCCAGCTGGTGCGCGAGCTCGACATAGAACGCATCGGCCACCCGCAGCCGCGTCTGCCGCCTCCACGCACCGGGCAGCAGAGTCGGGAGCTCGTGGCGGACGAGCGGGGCATCGGCGAAGGCGCTCACTGCCCGACCCGCCGCGGCCCTGCTGATCGCGCCGGCACGATGCAGGCGGGCCAGCGCAGACGCGACCTCTACGTCCACGTGAGCCGGCGCGTGCAGCCGGTGGCCGGCGAGCGCCGCAGCGCTGGCAGTGGCACCGGCGCCACCGATGACGAGGTCGACCAGCACGGAGGCGTCGACCACCCAGCCGTCAGCCGGCGGCACCGAAGTCGTCCCGCGCCTCGTCGAGCGCGGCCAGGACGTCGTCGAGGGCGACCTCGGTCGGCCGTCGAGGAGCGACACTCGCGAGCCAGGCGTCCGTCTGCTCGACCGCCAGAGCGGCGGCGATGGCCTGCTGGGTCAGCGCCGACACGTTGAGCCCCGCCTCACGACTGCGAGCGGCCAGCTCGTCGGGGACGTAGACATTGATCCGGGCCATACACACACGCTACACACTTCCTGCTCATCCTGCGTCGAGTCACCGGTCGACGTCGAGCACCGCGAGGTCGGCGGCCGCGATCCCGGCGGCCCAGCCCTCACCGTTGCTGACGCTCGCCGACCTGCCGACGGTGTGCGGCACGAGCCGATCGAACTCCTCGGCGACCTTGACCTCGTGCGAGCGCAGCACCGGGAGGAGGTCCACCTCGCCCGCGCGGGCAGCGGCGAGGTTGTTCACGGCGGCCAACCGTTGCCCGATGCGGGTGGCGTAGGCGGTCAGGAAGGACTGACGGAAGGACCTGGTGCGGGTGGTCCCGGCTCGGTCGGATCGGCGTCCGTGGCGCAGCATCGCCGCGTCGGCCTGGACCAGGAGTGACGTGACCAGCAGCTCGAGCGCGTCCAGGTCGTGCGCCGCCCCCACGACCACGCAGAAGCCCCACCGCTCGGCGCTCGCTGCCCGGCACCGGTTGGCCGACGCCACGACGGACACCAGGGCTGCCTTCGCCCGCAGATAGGGCGCGTCCAACCAGAGCCGCCGGACCTGAAGATCACTGCGGCCGCGGGCCGCGCCGTCGGCCACGAGCCGGTCCAGGGCATGTCGTGAGATCAGCTCCTGGGCCTTGGCGGACAACGCCTCGGCCTCCTCGTCGAACTCGGTGGACTCGGCCTTGGCCAGCAGCGCGCGCACCCGTGCGAGCTTGGGATGCTCGGGGCCGTCCTCCGGACGAGTGGCGGCGACGGCGTCGGACAGCAACGGCGCGTGGGTCAGCAGCGCGGCCACCCCCAGAGCCGACTGCAGGGCTTCGTCCGCCCCGAGCAGCAACGCGGGCTGGGAACCGATCCGGTCCACCGCCGACTGCCACGCGTGACCGCGCGGGTGCTGGCCGCAATCCTCGTGCAGGGCGGCGGCGAGGGTCGGGACGTACGCCGGGCTCAGGTTGCGACGGACCAGCTCGGCCAGGTCCGTGGGCGACCAGCCGCCGTCGGCCACGGCTCTGACCACCCGGACGAGGAGGTCGCCGACCACGGTCTCGACCACGTGGCGCGGGTGCGGCGCGACGCTCGCGACCAGCCGTTCCGCGACGCTCGCCAGCTCGGCGTCGGCTAGCCGCTGCCGGCCGAGGCGGCGTACGGCGGCATGCACCTTGGCCTCGACGACGTCGTACGCCGTCTCGGCGTCCCAGCTCTCAGCCCCGGGCGGATGGAAACCGCCCGGCGATCCTGCCTCGTGGCGATCGCGCGCCTGCTTGCGCTGCCTTGCCGCCCTGCGCTTCCTGTTGTTGACGCCCATCCGTGTCCCCCTTCGTGGTCCGACGGACGCTACGACTCACCGCCGACATCGGGATGCCGACCGGTGGAGGTCATCCACAGGTCCGGCTGCCGCGACCCGATCAGGACCTTCGCCCCACACCCCGGGGTCCCATCGCCCCTGCCGGTCGGCCGTCGGCACGACGACCCTCGAGGTGGAGCGAGCGCGCTCCCTCGGTGCAGATCGCGCCGCGCCAGACCACAGAGGAGCACGCCATGAAGGCTGCCGTCGTCCCCACCCTCGGAGCACCGCTGGAGATCCGCGACGTGCCCGTCCCCGCACCCGGTCCCGGCCAGGTGCTCGTCCGCATCGAGACCTGCGGGCTGTGCCACACCGACATCCACGCGGCCCGCGGCGAGTGGCCGGTCAAGCCCAAGGACCAGCTCGTCCCCGGACACGAGGGCGTCGGGATCGTCGAGTCCGTCGGCGAGGGCGACCTGCCGGTCGCGGTCGGCCAGCGCGTCGCCCTGCCCTGGCTCGGCCAGGCGTGCGGCCACTGCCGCTACTGCGTCGACGGCTGGGAGACGTACTGCACCAGCCCGTCCTACATGGGCTACACGATGGACGGCAGCTACGCCGAGTACGCCGTCGCGTGGGCCAGCCACGTCGTGCCCGTCCCCGACGGCGTCGACCCGATGGACGCCTCGCCGCTGACCTGCGCCGGAGTGACGACCTACAAGGCGCTCAAGGTCGCGGACCCGAAGCCGGACGAGACCTGCATGGTCGTGGGCATCGGCGGCCTCGGCCACCTCGGCCTGCAGTACGCCCGCATCTTCGGCACCCGCACCGTCGCCGTCGACGTGCACGACGACAAGCTGCAGCTGGCCAAGGACCTCGGCGCCGACCACGTGATCGACGCGCGCGGCGACCAGGCGGCTCAGCTCGCCGAGATCGGCGGCGTCGACATCGCCCTCGTGACGGTGCCGTCGCCGGCCGCGATGCGCGCCGCGCACGCCGCCCTCAACCCCAACGGCCGTCTCGTCCTGGTCGGCCTCCCGGCCGACAACCGCCTCGAGCTCCCCGTGTTCGAGACCGTGCTCAAGGGCATCTCGATCATCGGCTCGCTGGTCGGCACCCGCAACGACCTCGCCACCTGCTTCGACCTCCACGCCCGCGGGCTGACCCGTGTCGTCACTGCGAGCCGCAAGCTCGACGACGTCAACGCGTGCTTCGAGGAGGTGCTGGCCGGGGAGGTGCCGGCGCGGCTGGTGTTCGACATGCGGTGACCGCGACTGGTCGCGACTCCCGGCGACCGTCGGCTGCGTTTACCTGGTTGAACGCTGCGTTCAGGCCACTGAACGCCTCGACCCCTTCTCCCGTGGCGGCCCCCACCACACCCTTGGTGAGGGCTCGCCCGCAGGGGGCGGCCGGCAACCGTGGGGAAGGCAAGTCATGCAACGAACGCACAGGCGGACCGGGGGGTCCACACGAGCGAGCCGGCGGGGACGCCGGGCGCTCGCGCTGGTCAGCGCGAGCGTCCTGGCGGTGCTCGCGGTGCCCACCGCGGCCCAGGCAGACACCGTGTCCAACACCATCGTCGCGGGCGGCAGCCCGAGCGTGGTCGCAGGCGACACGACGACCATCGGCTACACGATCACCAACCAGAACAACCGCGACGGCGACGTCCAGAACAACTGCAACCCCGCGGACTCCACGCCCGCCACGCTGACCGTGGTCAAGCCGGCGGCCGTGACCGTGGCCCCGGCGTCACGCGTGTTCACCGGCTGCACGACGCAGTACTTCGACTTCTCCTCCACGATCCCGGGGACCTACGCGATCTCGGTGTCGGTCAGCGACGCCGGCACCGGCACGTACGTCACGAGCAACGCGAGCTTCACCCTGACGGTCACCAAACCCGCCGTCGTGAACACGGCTCCGAGCGTCGCCATCGCCAACGTGGCAAACGGATCGTCCTACGAGTTCGGCAACGTGCCGGTCGCACGCTGCAACGTCACCGACAAGGAGGACGGCAACAGCTCCTTCGACGCCAGCCTGACGGCGATCTCCGGCGCGCGTGCCGCCGAGGGCCTCGGCAGCCAGACCGCGTCCTGCAACTACACGGACACCGCCAATGGTGGCGGCCTGAACGCCAAGGCCTCCGCCACCTACACCATCGTCGACACCCGCAAGCCGCTGGTCACCGCCGTCGCGCCCGACCCAGTCGAGGCAACCGACGCAAGCACCCCGGTCGAGTTCACCGCGAGTGCGTACGACGCGGTGGACGGGGACCGCCCCGTGACGTGCACGACCTCCGGCGGAGCGTCGTACGCCTCTGGTGACGGATTCCCCGTCGGCACCACGACGCTCTCCTGCTCCGCCACGGACAAGGCCGGCAACACCGGCACCAGCGACCCGTTCGACGTGGTCGTGCGTGACACCACGGCTCCGGTGGTCACCACCTCGGCGAACCTCGTCGTCGGCAACGACGACGCGACCGTGACCTACGAGGCCGCCACCGCGAGCGACCTGGTGGACGGCGAGGTCGCGGCGAGCTGCCTGCCGGCCTCCGGCGCGACCTTCGCACTCGGCACGACCGTCGTGACCTGCTCGGCGACCGACAAGGCGGGCAACGAGGGCACGGAGACGTTCACCGTCGAGGTGCAGGACGTGACCAGGCCGGTCGTCACGGTTCCGGCGAACCGGACCGCGGAGGCGACCGGTCCGAACGGCGCGACCGTGCACTTCGACGCGGCCACCGGCGAGGACGACGTCGACGGTGTGGTGGACGTGACCTGCAGCAAGGCCTCGGGCACCGTCTTCCCCCTGGGCACGACGACCGTGACCTGCTCCGCCACCGACAAGGCCCGCAACACCGGCGACAGCTCGTTCACGGTGACGGTCGAGGACACCACGGCGCCTGTCGTGCAGGTCCCGGCTGACATCACCGAGGAGGCGACCTCGGCCGCCGGCGCCCCGGCCAGCTTCTCGGGCACGGCCGCCGACGCGGTCGACGGTGCCGTGAGCACCGACTGCGACCCGGCCTCGGGATCGACCTTCGGTCTCGGCACCACCACGGTGACCTGCACGGCGACCGACAACGCCGGCAACACGGGCACGGAGAGCTTCACCGTGACCGTCGCCGACACCACCGCTCCGAGCGTCAAGGTCCCGGCCGACGAGGTCGCCGAGGCCACCGGCCCGAGCGGCGCCAAGGTCGCCTACGGCGACGTCAGCGCCAGCGACATCGTGGACGGCCCGATGAACCCGAGCTGCACCCAGCCCTCCGACACCGTCTTCGCGCTCGGCACCACCACGGTGACCTGCACGGCGATCGACGCGGCCGGCAACAAGGGGTCGAGGTCCTTCACCGTCACGGTGCAGGACACCACGCCGCCCGAGGTGCAGGCGCCCGCCAACCTGGTGAAGGGGAACGACTCGCCGACCGGCGCGGTGGTGGCGTACACCGGCGCCGCGGCGAGCGACCTGGTGAGCGGGGTCCGTCCGGTGACGTGCTCACCGGCTTCGGGGAGCAGCTTCCCGATGGGGATCACCACCGTCACCTGCAAGGCGACGGACGCCGCGGGCAACACGGGCACCGCGGAGTTCACCGTGGAGGTGCAGGACCAGACCAAGCCGGTCGTCACCGTCCCGGCCGACATCACCAAGGAGGCCACCGGCCCCGACGGCGCCGTGGTGACCTACATGGGCGTCACCGCCTCCGACGACGTCGACGGGCCGCTGACCGCGACCTGCAGCAAGGCGTCCGGCACGGTGTTCCCGGTCGGCACGACGACGGTCACGTGCTCCGCGAAGGACAAGGCCGGCAACCCCGGTGACAACACCTTCTCCGTGACGGTGGAGGACACCACGGCACCCAACCTGACGGTGTCGACCGCCAGGACCGCCACCGCCACCTCGGTCAACGGCGCGGCCGTGACCTACTCCGCACCGTCCGCGACCGACATCGTCGACGGCACCGTGGCGGCCGGCTGCGACAAGGCGTCCGGCAGCGTCTTCCCGCTGGGCAGCACCACCGTGACCTGCACGGCCACGGACGAGGCCGGCAACACCGGGACGGAGAAGTTCACCGTCACGGTCACCGCGGCCTGGTCCGGGATCCTGCAGCCGGTCAACACCGACGGCAGCTCGATCTTCAAGCTCGGCAGCACCGTCGCGGTGAAGTTCCAGCTCACCGGCGCCAGTGCTGGGGTCACCAACCTGCAGGCGAGGCTGTACCTGCAGAAGCTCGGCCCCGTCCCCGCCGGCAAGGAGGTCGAGGCGATCTCGACCTCGGGCGCCACCACCGGCAACCTGTTCCGGTACGACGCCACCAGCGGCCAGTACGTCTTCAACCTCAACACGAAGACGCTGTCCGCCGGCACCTACCAGCTCAGGGTCGACACCGGCGACGGTGTGCTCCGCACGGTCACCATCTCGCTGAAGTAGGAGGCCCCAGCCGCCCCCCGGGGGTGCTGCCTCCAGGCCACGCCAGTGGCCTGGAGGCAGCGGGGCGACACCGGACCGAGGGAGGAAGTCATGGGAGTCGTGCCATCGCCGCGCCGGCTGCTGAGCTGCCCGTCCTGGTGCGTGCTGGACCACGGACGTCTTCCCGGGGAGGACGACGCGGTCCATGTCAGCGGCGCGCTGATGGTGCGTCACGCGGTCCTGCGGTTGTGCCAGCCGCACGACCCGGGCACTGGCGTGCGGGAGGGGCCGTACGTGCTGGTCGGCGCGGAGGCGTACTCGCTCCACGAGGCCGAGGCCCTCATCGACGCGCTGACCCAGCTGGTCGACCGCGCGGCAGACCTCACTCCCCCCTCAGGACCTTGAACGCGCTCGCGCGATCCTTGACACGCAGCTTGCGCAGGACGCTCGACACGTGCACCCGCACGGTCGTGGGCGAGAGGAAGAGCCGCTGGGCGACCTCGTCCGTGGAGAGCCCGTCGCCGAGCAGCTCCATCACCTCCCACTCGCGCCCGCTGAGCCTCGCCGCGGCGCGGGACCGGCGCACGAACCGCGGCGTCGCCGGTGAGCGGAACTCCTCCATGATCCGGCTGACCATCCGTCGCGACAGAGGGGACTCACCTCCGAGCGCGCTGCGGAGCTCGTCGACGAGGACAGCCGGGTCGGTGTCCTTGAGCAGGTAGCCAGAGGCGCCCGCTCGCAGCGAGTCGAAGAGGTCGGCGTCCTCGGCGGAGGCGGTGAGCATGACGACCGCGGTGCCGGGCAGCGTGCGGGCGATCTCGCGGGCGGCGGTGATGCCGTTGCCCGGCATGTGGATGTCGAGCAGCGCGACGTCGGGCCGGTGCTCGGTGGCCAGCGCGACCGCCTCGTCCGCCGATGCGCCCTCGCCGCAGACGACGCATCCGCCGACCTCGAGGGCCTCCCGGATCCGCGTGCGCATGCGGGCGTGGTCGTCCGCCATCACCACCCGGATGGGCTCCTCGCTCACCAGGTCACCTCCACCGTCGTGCCGCGGCCGGGCTCGGACGTCACGGTGCAGGCGCCCGGCAGTCGTTGGGCACGCTCGCGCATGCTCGTCAGCCCGTAGCCGTTGCCGTACGCCGCTGTCGCCACGTCGAAGCCGCGACCGTCGTCCTGCACGAGGAGGCGGCCGCCCGCCGGCGTCGCCTGGAGCGTCACGCGGACGCAGTCGGCGCCCCCGTGCTTCAGGGCGTTGCCGACGGCCTCGCGGACGATGCGGGCGAGCCCGTGCCGCTGGTGCTGGTCTGCCTGTACCGAGTCGTCGAGCTCGACCACGACGCGGGCGCCGTGCCGCTCGGCGACGTCCCGGGCCGATCGGTGCAGGGCGTACCCGAGGGGCTCGTCCGCGTCCCTGCCGAGCGCCTCGACCGCCGCCCGGGCCTCGTCGAGCGCCCGGTCGCTGGCGTCGAGGATCGACTGCACGGTCGATGCGTCCTCCGCGCCCCGGGACAGCACGCGAGCCTCTGACTTGATCCAGCTCAGCTCCTGGACCACGCCGTCGTGCAGCTCGCGCGCGAGCCGGCGCCGGTCCTCGACGACCGCGAGGTCGGCCCGCGCCGCCCAGTAGCCGCGGATCTCACGGGTCGCGCCCACGAGGAGGCACGCGTACCCGGCGGTGCGCAGCAGGTCTCCGGTGTAGAGCCAGCCGGAGTAGAGCGAGGGGAAGAGGAGGTAGTTGACCCGCGCGAACCCGAGGAGCGCGCAGCCCGGTCCGAGCCAGCGCAGCACCTCTTCACCCCGCTCCCGAGCCTGTCGGGTGAACTGCAGGGACGCGAAGAGCAGGCACGCGGCACCCAGCGCCTGGGCAGCGAGGAACACCGGGTGGCCGTCGATGACGGGACGCTGCGCCGACTCGGGGGGCGTGGCGGTCACGGCCACCGGCAGGTCGTTGCGCAGCAGCCAGACGAGGGCCACCGCTGCCGCTGCCCCCACCAGTGCGACCTGCGACCCGCGGACGACCTGGGTCCGCGTCAGCGACCTTGCCGGGGCGACGGCCGCGACTGCGACCAGGATCGCGGCCGTGGTCCTGAGGGTGACGGGCAGCCAGACGCCGATCGTCTGCCGGGCCGGCTCGGCGAACCGGCTGGCCGACAGGGCGACTCCCAGCGCGACGACGGCCAGGAGCACCAGGCCCACGACCAGCAGCAGGTCCTGCAGACGCGGAGTCCGCCGCAGCCGCCCGACGAGAAGGTAGGCCAGCAGCAGCGCGATGCAGGCGTCGACCGAGTCGAGCATCAGGTGCAGCTCTGGACTGTGGTAGCCGAAGCGCAGGTACGGCGTCCCCAGGATGGCCGCGGTGCACGCCGCACCGGCCGCCCAACCCGCAGCCGTCAGCACGGGCGCTCTCCGCGGCGCCACGCGGGTGGTCGTGCCCCCCACAGGCATGCGCGCACTGTAGGTCGCGCAGGTCGTACGCCTGTCCGTCTTTACCAGAACTGGCCCCAAGGTTGACTGTCCCTTGGATGTGCGGCACCCCCGCGGGTGAGCGGACCCTGACGCCGCGACCATGACGCCTACGTGGTCGAGCCGGACGACCACGCGGGCACGCGAAACGGCTCGTGGCCCCACCAACCCGAGGGGCCACGAGCCGTTGGTTCAGGCGAGCACGCCTCCGATCGCCAGGACGCCTGCGGGGTCGTACGTCCGGCGGGCCCGCCGCAGTCGCGCGAGCGTGACCTCGTCGTAGGCGTCGACGTACTCCTCGGGCGTGAACGTGAAGTTCGGCAGCCGGTGCCCGCCCGCCCAGGGCTCCATCGCGTCGAGGATCGCCGCGGCGTGGTCCTCCACGCCCGGGACCTCCGAGATGCCGACGACGAGCAGCGAGTACGCCGCGTCGCGCGACGCGAACGCGCTCGGGTGCTCGCCCTGGCGGGCGAACGCGCCGCCGAGCTGGCGCACCTCCACCAGGATCTGGGGCGACGCGACACCCGGACCGGTCAGCGCGAGCAGCGCGTCGGCCGCCTCCCGCGGGAAGTCGGCCAGCACGTCGCCGGCCTCGTACGCCGGGGTCGGGTCGAGCGGGTCGGTGTGGACCGAGTCGATCGCGGTGTAGGGCTTGTCGGCCACGTCGTCGAGGATGACGGGCGCGGCCGCCCGCATCGCCGCGAACCAGCGCTCGCCCTCCTCGGCCGAGCCGGTCCACACGTAGCGCACCGACAGGGTCAGCCGACCGGCGAGCATCGGGGGCACGCCGTCCATCTCCGGCAGCTGGAACAACGCGAACGACGTGGTGCCCTCCTCGGGCAGCTCGGCCGACCACGTACGCCAGGCGTCGATGACCGCGGGAGCGTCCGCGCCGTCGAACCACAGCGAGCCGCCGTAGAACCGCGGCTGGTGGACGAGGTCGAACTCGATCGCGGTGATGATCCCGAGCATCCCCTTGCCGCCCCGCAGGGCGAAGAAGAGCTCGGGGTGGTCGGTCGGAGTCACCCGCCGCAGCACGCCGTCGCCGGTGACGACCTCGATGGCGCGGACCCGGTCGATGGCGAGCCCGTAGGTGCGGGCCATCGGGCCCAGTCCGCCGCCGGTGGTGTAGCCGACGATGCCGACGTCGGTGATCGATCCCGACAGCGGCGCCAGGCCGTGGGGCGCAGCGGCCTCGACGACCTCCAGCCACTTCACGCCGGCACCGACGCGCGCCCATCCCTCCTCGGGGTGGAGCGTGACCTCGTCGAGCTCCTTGGTGGTGACCAGCAGCTCGGTGGTGAGGGCGGCCATGGGGCCGTGGCCGGTGGCCTGCGGGGTGACGCGGATGCCGTGCCGGGCCGCGAACTGCACGGCCTCCACGACGTCCTGGGCGTCGAAGGCCGCGAGGACGGCCACGGGTCGGACCGGGACGGCCAGGTTCCACGGCGAGACGAGTGCGTCGTACGCCTTGTCACCTGGCACCGCGACGGTCCCGATGGTGAGTGCCTCCAGCTCCGCGAACGGTACGGCTGCGGGGCTGGTCTGTGCGATGGTCATGCTTCCTCCGTTGGTGTCGTCGTTGACCCGACGAAGGTGCACCCCCACGGTTGAGACGGACTTGCGCCCGACTTGAGACCCGCCGCGGAATCAGTCGCCAGCGCCGCTCTGCGGTGCGACAAACAGTCCGTGCGGGTCGGCTGCGCGACGGATCCGTTGGAGTCGGTCGTACGCCGCCGGCGACCAGCCGCGCCGGGCCGCGGCCTCGTAGGCCATCGAGAGGTACGACGCCCGTGATGCCCACGGGGCGAGCGAGTCCAGGACCCTCCTGGCGTCCTCGCGGACGGCACTCCAGCCGGTGCCGACGTCGAGCCCCACACCGAGCACCAGGAAGGACCCGTCGAGCTGGTCCATCGCGCCGGCGCGAGGTGCTGGCCGCGCGAGCGCGCCGCCGAGCTGACGCAGCTCGACGAAGAGCAGGTTGCTGCCGGAGCCGGGCCCGGCCGACGCGACCAGCGCCTCCACCGCGTCCGCGGGCAGGCCGTGGACCAGGACGCTGTTGGCGTAGACCGCGGTCGGCTCCTGCGGGTCGATCTGGAGGTGGGCGACGTCGCTGGCCGGCACCTGCGCGAACGTGTCGACCTCGGGCCGCAGGGCACGCAACGGGGCGACGGTGCGAGCGCCTGTCTCCGCGTCGCCGAGCGCGACGGCGTCGATCATGACCATCTTCCGGTCGCGCAGCCGGGCCGGCAGCCACCCGACGTCGGGCACCTGGAAGATCCGGGCCACGCTCGTCACCTCGTCGGGGGCGTCCGCCGTCCACCCGCCCCACGCGGTGAGCACCCGGCGGGCGTGCTGCCAGTCCCACGCGAGCATCCCGGCGTACGCCGTCCGGATCGGCAGCAGGTCGAACTCCAGGGACGTGACCACCCCGAAGCCGCCACTGCCGCCGCGCGCCGCCCACAGCAGGTCGGTGTCGTGGTCCTCGGTGGCGCGCACGAAGGTCCCGTCGGCGAGCACCAGCTCGACGGCCGTGATCGCGCTGCACTGCAGGCCGTGCCGGCGGGCGTACCAGCTCACCCCGCCGCCGAGCGACGACCCGACCACGCCCACTCCCGGGCTGGACATGTGCATCCCGGCCAGCCCGACCCGACCGGCCCGGGTGACGACATCACCCCAGAGCACGCCGGCGTCCGCGCGCGCCGTACGGCCGGCGACGTCGACGCGCAGCCCGGTCATCGCCGAGGTGCGCAGGAGGACGGCGTCGCCGAGCCGCCCTGCCAGCGGCGGGGCACCGTGACCGGTGCCCTGCGGTGCGACCCTGAGGCCGGCCTCCGCAGCGGCCCGTACGGTCCGGGACACCTCGTGCGGATCGGCCGGATAGGCGACCGCCGCCGGGTGCTCGTCGACCTGGAGGTTCCACGGCATCCGCGCCTCGTCGTAGAGGGGGTCCCCTGGGAGGTGCACGGCACCGCCGGCCAGCCCGCGCAGCGCGGCGGCGTCGACGGCGGGAAGGGGCCTCGGGAGTGGCATGGACTCGGGCACTGTCACCGCCTCACTGGGTGGGCACCCCAGCCTGGCTGGGGTGACTTGAGGACGACTTGAGCCGCCGGCCCAGCCGCTCGACGAGCAGGGCGCGCTCCCCCGCGGGAACGTCGGCATGGATCGCGTCGCGCACCAGCGGGTTCACGAAGTCGAGCGGGTGGCCGTCGAGCAGGATCTCGCTGCGGGCCAGGAGGTCGAGCGCCGACGCCACGTCCTCCTCCGAGAGCTGCGCGAGGTCGGCGACGCTCACCAGGTCGGCCGTCGGCCCGAGCATCGCGACGGCGCGCGCGACCGTCGTCACGGTCGGTGGCATCCGGCGCAGCCGCAGCGTCACCAGCGAGGCGATCGCCCGCGAGCCCACGGCCCGGACCGTGTCGATGTGGGCCACGTCGGGCGGCACGCCTTCGTCGGCGAGGGCACGCAGCAGCTGGCGCAGCAGGAGCGGGTTGCCCGAGGTCATCCGGTGGCAGGCTGCGACGAAGGCATCCGCGCCGCGACCGAGCCGCTCGGTCACCATGTCCGCCGTGCCCTGCTCGGTGAGCGGCGCGGGGCGTACGAGGATCACCGATTCGTCGGCGACCAGCTCGGCGAGGTCGTCGGCCCGGTTTGGCTCGCCGGTGCGCATGGCCAGGACCACGAGCACGGGAAGACCCTCGAGGCGCCGGACGAGGTAGGTGAGGAACTGCAGCGACGCGTCGTCGCACCGCTGGATGTCGTCGACACAGAGCACGAACGGGGCCTCCTCGGCGAGGTGCGTCGTCACCTCGCACAGCCCGCGGAGCACCGCGTAGCGCTCGTCGCGAGCCAACGCCTCGTCCGCGCCGGCGCCGAACAGCTGCCGGACCACTCCCCACTCGAAGTCCTGCTCCAGTGCGCTGCTGCGCGCCGACCGCACCCACGTGCCGGCAGCGACCGCGAGCCGGCGCAGCTCGTCGAGCAGGCGCGTCTTGCCGATGCCCGCAGGCCCCTCCACCAGGAGGCAGCCGGGCACCCCCTGCTCGAGCTCGTCCAGCTTCTCGCGCAGGATCGCCATCTCGCGGTCCCGGTCCACGAGCCCGTCGGGCGTGCGGGGTCGTGGCACGAGCTCGACTGCCCGGTCGACCGACGGCGGGGTCGGTGCGTCGAGGTCGGGCGACTGCGCGAGGACCTCCGCCTCGAGCGAGCGGAGGGCCGGGCCGGGGTCTACCCCGAGCTCGTCGGCGAGCACCTGGCGGGCTCGGCGCAGCGCCGCGAGCGCCGCAGCCTGGCGGTGCGCCCGGTAGAGCGCGAGGGTCAGGAGTCGCCAGCGTTCCTCCCGGAGCGGGTCCTCCGCGACCAGGGCCTCGAGCTCGCCGATGACGAGCTGGGCCTCGCCGAGCTCGAGCCGCGTCCCGAGGAGCCGCTCGCGGGCGACCCCGCGCAGCTCGGCGAGCCGGGCGATCTCCGCCTCGGCCCACGCCTCCCCCGCGTAGTCGGCGTACGCGGGTCCGCGCCACGTCCGCAGTGCGGTGTCCAGCGTGCACACTGCCTCACCCGGCGCCTGGCCCGCTGCCGCCTCGACCGCCGACTCGAAGGCCCATGCGTCCACGGCGTCGGGCGGGAGCCGCAGCACGTAGCCGGGGCCGGCGCGGGCGATGACACCCTCGCGCTGCCGCGCCGTCGCGTCGGGCTCGAGCCGACGGCGCAGGTGGCTCACGTACGCCTGGAGCGCACCGTTCGCGTTGGCAGGCGGGTGGTCGCCCCAGACACAGTCGACGAGGCGGTCGGCCGGCACGATCTGGTCACGCTGCATCGCCAGGCCCGCGAGCACGGCGCGCTGACGGCGCCCGCCGAGGTCCACGGCCTCCCCGTCCCGCGTGGCCGTGAGCTCGCCGAGCACGTGCAGGTGAAGGTGCGGCTGTCCGTCCACCCCACTTCCTCGCGTCGACTCCGTCGAGGATAGGGCCGTCGGCGCGCCGCCGGCTGCCCCGATTTTGGGCACGCGGCCTCAGCAGATCCCGAGCCTCCGCGCCACGTCGTCGCCCGCCACCCGGCGTACGGTCAGCGGGTCGCCCACGACGACGAGCTCGTCGGTGGCGCGGGACATCCCGACGTAGAGCCGCTCGCGGGCGCGGTCACGGGAGCCGTCCTCGTTGAGGCAGAGCACGACCGCCCGGCGCTCGAGACCCTTGCACCCCAGCACGTGGCCGTAGAAGACGTCGTCGTCCCAGTAGGTGCGCCAGTAGCCGTCCTGGTCGTGGAAGTCGGTGCGCTCGACCTGGATCGGGTGGCGGTGCCCGGTGGTGAGGAGCGCGACGTGCTGCGGGTCCCAGCCGCCGTCGAGGAGGCGGTCCACCTCGTCGTCGGCGACGTCGAGCGGGTCCTCGCCGGCCGCGTCGAGGAAGCGTACGGCGGGGCCGTCGCCGCCGCGGGAGTACATCCGGCTCGGCGCCAGCGGACCGAAGGACTCGTGGATCTGGCGGGTGTTGCGAAGGTTGTGGTCGAGCACGAGCGGCACCAACGCGACCGGTGGGCGGCCGAAGCGCGCGAAGATCCGCTGGTTCTCGTCGGAGTAGACGTAGAGCCCGCCCTCCTCCTCGTCTCGCAGTGCGCGGAGCACGGGCGTCCACCACGAGTCGGCGAAGTCCTGGGCCTCGTCGACGATCACCGCGTCGTACTTGTGGCCGTCGGGCAGGGCGGTCGCCAGCTCCGCCATCTCTGCCGGCAGGCGCTCCTCCCAGAAGTCGCTGTCCGTGCGGTCGCCGTCGGGCGCTCCCCACTGCTTGCCGAAGGCGTGGAAGGTGCCGACGAACGCCGGCCGGTGGTTGCGCGGCCAGGAAGCGACCTCTCGCTTGAGGTGCTCGGCCAGGCCGATGGAGTAGCAGAGCAGCGCCACCCGCTGCGGCTTGCGGTCCTGCAGGCCGCGGGTGAGCTCCTTGGCCTGCTGGAGCGCGAGGACGGTCTTGCCGCTGCCGGCACCGCCGCGCACCTCGACCCGGTTGAGCAGCCGGGTGACCCGCAGGATCGTGGCCTGCTCGAGCGTCAGCCGGTCGGCGACCTCCGCACGCTGGTCGGCCTCCGCCCGGACGTCGTAGGTGGTGGGCAGCCGGCCGGTGAGGATCTCGGCGATCTCGTCGACGTCGTCGACGGTCGCGACCCGCTGGCCGTGCGTCATCCGCTGGGCGTTCTGGCGGAGCCGGCCGACCAGGTGGTCCTGGTCGCCCTTGTCGTGGAGCGCCCAGCGCGGCAGGTCGGGCAGCGCGAAGTCCGACCCGAACTCGGAGTAGGGCGTGACGACGGCGTGCGACCACGCGACGCGGGTGCGGCTGCCCCACCGCTCGTCGCGCTCGACGTACTCGCGGAGGGCGTACTTGCCGTCGCGCGCCTGGTCGACGGGGTGGATGGTGGCCTCGTGGCCGCGGCGCATGATCCGCCAGCCGTCGTCCCACCAGACGCTGCCGCCCTTGACCTCCAGCGCCACGATGCCGACGTCGGGCATGAGGACGACGAGGTCGATCTCGTGGTCCTTGCGCTCGTCGGTCAGCCGGAGGTTGGCGATGAGCACGTCGTCGGTGCCGAGACCGGCGCGCAGCCGCTCCCACACGGCCTGCTCGGACGTGGTGGCGAAGGTCGGGCTCTCCGGGATCAGGCGCGGCATGCGACCACCCCATCACCGAGCACCACCGCGCGTCCGCCGAACGACGTCACCGGTTGGTCCCCGCCTCGTCCTCGTCGAACAGTGCGAGCTGGTCGACCTGCACCTTGCGCACCGGCGCGTCGACCATCAGCCGCAGCCCGGCGCGCATCCGCGCGGCGAGGTCGCGGAGGTAGTCGTGCCGCGCCAGGAGGACCTTCTCCTTGCTGCGCTGCTGCAGCTGGCGTGCCTCACGGACCTTGCCGCGCGCCTCCCGGCGCCGCTTCTCCGTGATGCGGAGCGCCTTGAGCAGCAGCCCTGTGTCGTTGCCGTAGATCCGCACCATCGTGGCCGGCCCGACCGACCCGCGCTCCTCCCGCTCGAGCTCGGCCATCACGGCGTACGCCGTCTCGAAGCGGCTGCCCGCCCGCTCGGCCACCGGCTCCGGCGCGGTGCGCACGCGCTCGCCGAGGTCGCGCGCCCACCCGTCGACCTGCGACAGCAGCCGCATGATCTCGCCGCGCACGGCCTGCGGCACGGCCACGGCGAGGCCGACCTCGCGCGTGACGCTGATCCGCTGCTCGGTCAGGGAGAACGTCAGGCCGGGCTCGGAGCGGTTGAGCCGGTTGACCTCCGCCAGCGCGACCCGCTCGTCGGCCACGTCGTCGACCAGGAGGCACGAGAGCAGCACGCGCGGGGCGTCCTTGTGGACCGTCACCCACACGAGGCGGCTGTCGGCGGGCAGCGGCAGGTCGCCGTCGTCGTCCCACTCCGGCGCCTCGTCGTAGACGTCGGCGACCGCGAGGTCGATGACGCCGCGCACCTCCTCGACCGACGACGGCTGGACCACCTCGTCGAGGTCGTGCCCGTCCGGTCGCGGCGGCCGCGGCGGCAGCGGGCGTACGGCTCCCTCCGGCTCCAGGCCGTCGGCGTCGAGGTAGACGGGGTGCAGCACGCCGTAGCGCTCGCGGAGGGTGTCGACGACCAACACCGCGGCCTCGTCGACGTGGCGCGAGGTCAGCTCCACCGACGCGTCCGTCGCTCCCCCGCGGAACGCCTCGACGAGGATGACGCCGTCCGCGACCAGCACCTGGCACCACGGCGCGGTCTCGTCCTCGGGCCCGGTGTCCACGATGAGGAGACCGCCCGACCCCAGCTCCGCGAGGCGGTCGGCCAGCCGCTGCCGGAACTCCCGCCACGCCGTCTCGACCGCGTCGTCCCACCGACGCTCCAGCTCGTCGCCCATGCCTTCGACCCCTGTCCGGATCGCCCCCGCGATCCCCACGAGCACGACTCTAGGGACGACCACCGACAACGCCGGCCCCGTCGACGGCGCCGATACCGACCAGGGCAAGGCCGCCGACGCCGTCTACGCCTGGGACTCCGTCAAGCTCGACGCCACCACCGGCAACAGGAGCGGGATGGCCGGGTGGTCAGCGCGGTCGGTGGGCCGGTGCGGAGGACCGCATCCGCCAGGTCACCAGCGCCAGGTCCAGCGCCGTACGTCGCTGTCGGTCGTCGGGCGCCAGGCCGCCCAGCAGGCGGCTGATGCGTTCCAGGCGGGCGTACATGGTCTGCCGGCGGATGCCCAGCGCGGCCGCAGCGGTCGTCTTGGACAGACCCGCCTCCAGGTAGGCGTCGAGCGTACGGACGAGCTCCGAGCCTGTCCGGGCGTCCTGGCCCAGCAGCGGCCCCAGCTGCTCGTCGACGAAGCGCTCGAGCTCGGCATCGGCCACCACCCCGGACAGCAGGTCGTAGACGCCCAGGTCGCTCGCCAGCACCAGGCGCGAGCGCAGGCTGAGCTTCGTGGCCAGCGTCGCCGCCTCGATCGCCTGGGGCACGGACCGCGCGAGACCAGTGACATCATCGACCGTGGCGCCGGCCGTCATCAGGCTCACCGACCCGCCCACGGTCGCGCTCAGCTCGGCATCGATGGAGTCGAGCAGACGGGACAGCCGCTCGCGGAGCTCGGCGAAGGGCAGGCTCGCGGCGATCAGCACCTGTCCGTCCACCTCCGCCGCCGCACAGGTCTCGAGCACGCGCCGCGCGGCGTGCACCACCGCATCGGTGCCGGTCCGGCCCGACGTGAGGGTGGTGGTGCGGACGACCAGCGCCAGCAGCCGCTTTCCCGGCTGGGCCGAGAGTCCCAAGGCGGAGGCGCGTTCGGCGATGTCCGCCCCCGAGACGTACCGGCCCGAGGCGAGGTCGCGGAGCAGCGCAGCGGCCGCCGTGCTGGGCGTGACCGTGGCCGCGTCGCTGTGGGCCAGGAAGACGGCCAGCGAGCCGGAGCAGAGCTCCACGAGGCGTCGGTGCTCGGACCCGACCCCTGTGACCACGAGCCTCGCCCACGGACCGGTGCCCACACCGACCTCCCACGCGTCGTCGGCATCCTCCACGTCGGAGCCCGCCGCCAGGGTTCCGTCCATCCGGTAGAGGCCGACCAGTCCCCCGCACAGCTCGGCGACGGCAGCCACGAGGTCGGGCAGCCCGTCGCCGCCCACGAGCCTGCGGTTCATCTCCGCGGACGCGCGTTCGAGGACGCGCAGCTCCTCCACCTGGTGGTCGAGGAGCAGCGGGTGGACGGTCTCCGTGACCTCGACGAAGGGCACGACACCGTGCAGGACGACCAGGGGCAGGCCGTGCTCGACGGCCGCCACCACGAGCGCCTCGGGCGGGCGGGTGAAGGTGCGCCCCAGCTCGAGGAGCAGGGCAGCGACCTCCTTGCGCGCCAGGGCGCGGACGTACGCCGCCGTCGCCTCCGGTGACGCACCCACCAGACCCAGCCCGGTGGTCAGCAGGACCTCGCCGCCGCGCAGCAGTGGCCAGATCTCGTAGATCTCCGAGGTGTGCACCCACCGCACGGGTCGGCGAGACAGGTCACCCCCGGACAGGACCTCGGGACGGGCCTCGCTGAGCACGGGCAGCTCGAGAAGGTCCTGCACCGTGATCGCCATGTCGACAGCATGACGTCCCAGGTCCCGTTCAGGCATGACGAACTGTCCGGTCGTTACCGCATCGAAATGACGCTTCGACCCTTGTCGTCCGCTGCAGGTGGGGGGTTGAGTTGCTGTCGAGGCGGAAACAGCCGCGACCCGCGGGGCCACCGCTCCTGACAGCACGGAGACGCTCATGGGCATGCAGACACGTCGTACCTGGCGGCACCGGGCACTGGCCGGGGTCGCGGCAGCGAGCATGGTGGTCCTGGCCGCCTGCGGCGGCACCACCGGCGAGGAGACCACGGGCGGTGGCGGGGAGGGCACGGAGGACCTGCCGCTGATCTACGGCGTCTTCGCCACCCCGCTCGAGGAGCCGTGGGACGGCGCCATCCACGCCGCGCTGCAGAGCGCGGTCGAGGACGGGACCATCGAGTACAAGCACGTGGACAACGTGAACACCGCCGACGCCATGGAGCGCACGCTGCGCAACATCGCGTCCAGCGAGCAGCCGGACGCGATCATGGGCGACGCGTTCGCGGCGGAGGAGGCGGTCCGCAAGGTCGCCGCGGAGTTCCCCGACATCCCCTTCGCGTTCGGCTCGGGCGAGGACCCCGTGGAGCCCAACATGAGCGTCTTCGACAACTGGCTGCAGGACCCGGCCTACCTCGCCGGCATGATCGCCGGCGGCCTGACCGAGAGCGACGTGATCGGCGTGGTCGGGGCGATGCCCATCCCGGAGGTCAACCGGATCGTCAACGCCTTCGTCCAGGGCATCAAGGAGACGAACCCGGAGGCCACGGTGAAGGTCTCTTTCATCAACACCTTCTTCGACCCCGCGGCTGCCAAGCAGGCCGCCAACGCCCATGTCGCCGCCGGTGCGGACGTGCTGTTCGCCGAGCGCGACGGGGTCATCGCCGCCGCGGAGGAGGCGGACATCCCGGTCATCGGGATGATGGTCGACCAGGAGGAGGAGGCACCCGAACACGTCGTGACGTCGCTGATCTGGCACATGCGGCCCACCGTGGACGCGGTCGTCGAGCAGGCCGAGAACGGTCCGGCCGCCGTCGACCTGGGCGAGTACAGCTTCATGAACGTCGGCGGCAGCGAGCTGGCTCCCATCAACACCGACGTCGTCGGTGGCGTGCCGGAGGACCTCGTGCAGCAGGTGGAGGAGAAGGAGGCGGCGATCATGGACGGCTCCTTCACCACACCGGTGGACGAGTCGGCGCCGGCGGGCTCCATCGACGTCTCGCGGCAGTGAGCACCGCTGCGCCGCTCCTCGAGCTCGAAGGCATCACCAAGCGCTTCGGAGACCTGGTCGCGAACGACTCGCTGAGCATGTCCGTGGGGCGCGGCGAGGTGGTGGCCATGCTCGGTGAGAACGGAGCCGGCAAGTCGACGCTGATGAAGATCATCTACGGGCTCGTACGCCCGGACGCCGGCGTCATCCGCATGGAGGGGCGGACCCTCAACATCCGGTCGCCGCGCGACGCGATGGCCGCCGGCATCGGCATGGTCACCCAGGAGTTCTCGCTGGTGGAGACCATGACGGTCCGGGAGAACGTCGCCCTGTCCGGTGTCGGCCTCGGTCGGATCGACGCCCGCCAGCACCGTGCCCGTGTCGAACAGGCCATGGAGCGCATCGGCGTGGACCTCCAGCCGGAGCGTCTCGTGTCCACGCTGTCCATCGGCGAGCGCCAGCGGGTGGAGATCGTGAAGGCCCTCTTCCACGACTGCCGGGTACTCATCCTGGACGAGCCGACCGCCGTGCTCACCCCTCAGGACGTCCGGGCGCTGTTCGTCACGATCGAGCGGCTGCGGACCTCCGGACTGGGCGTGCTCTTCGTCTCGCACAAGCTGCGTGAGGTCGCGGAGATCTCCCACCGCGTGGTGGTGCTGCGCCGCGGCACGCTGGTCGGCGAGCGCGTCACCCAGGAGGTCGGCGACGCCGAGCTGGCGGCCCTGATGATGGGGTCGACCACGGCCTCGACCACGACCACCACGGACACCGACACCGCCGCCGCCGCCGTGGGACTCTCCGTCCCGGCGACGAACCGGGACGCGAGCTCCCCGGCGTCCCCCGACCCCGGCGCGCGCGTACCGGCGCTCAGCCTGACGGACGTGACGTACGAGGTCCGTGGGCATCCGGTCCTCGACGGCGTCAGCCTGCAGGTGATGCCCGGCGAGATCGTGGGCGTCGCGGGCATCAGCGGCAACGGGCAGACCGAGCTCACAGGGGTGCTGGCCGGCACGCTGGCCGCCAGCCGGGGACGGGTCGAGGTCGCCGGTCAGGACATCACCCGCAGCGGCGTCGGCGCCCGGCTGCAGGCCGGGCTCGGGCGGCTCACCGAGGATCGGCGTGGCAGCGTCATCCCGCAGCTGAGCGTGGAGCAGAACCTCGTGCTCGAGGACCTGCCGGCGTTCACCCGCCGCGGCGTTCTCGACGGCGCGGCCATCCGTCGGCACGCCGAGGAGCTCATCGAGCGGTTCGACATCCGGGCGACCCCCACGGACGTCATCGCCAACCTCTCCGGAGGCAACATGCAGAAGGTGCTCTTGGCGCGGACCCTGGCGCGCCGGCCCCGGGCACTGGTCGCCGCCCAACCCACCCGCGGCCTGGACGTCGGCGCCTACCGCTACGTCCACGGCCGCCTCGAGGACCTGAAGGCGCGCGACGGTGGGGTGCTGGTGATCTCCGAGGACCTCGACGAGCTGCGGTCCCTGTGCGACCGCATCGTGGTCCTCTTCCGCGGCCGGATCACCGCGGAGGTGGCTCCGGCAGAGGCCACCAGCGATCGGCTGGGACGGATGATGGCCGGCGAGGTGAGCGCATGATGCGGCTGGTGCTGCGCGGCAGCGAGCCGCGGTGGGTCGCGCCCGTGGCGGTCCTGGTGGCGGTGCTGGCCACGGTCGTGCTCACCGCCATCCCGATCCGCATCGCGGGCGCCAACCCGCCCGCGGCGTTCGAGCGCTACCTGGTCCAGCCCCTCAGCTCGCCCCAAGGGATCTACGAGGTCCTGCTGTCCGCGACACCGCTGCTGTTCACCGGCATAGCGGTCGCCATCGCGTTCCGCGCCGGCTACTGGAACATCGGGGCCGAGGGTCAGTTCCTCATGGGCGCCGTGCTGACCACCTGGTTGGCATTGACGCTCCCGGACCTGCCGGCCGTCGCCGCGCTTCCCTTCGGGCTCGTCGCCGGCGCGGTCGGGGGCGCCGGCTGGGCGCTCCTGCCTGCCTGGCTGAAGCGGCACGGTCGCATCGACGAAGTGGTGACCACGCTCCTGCTCAACCCGGTCGCCCTGCTGGTCGTCCAGGGACTCCTCAACGGGCCGTGGCGCAACACCGCGAGCGGCTTCACCGACTCCGACCGCTTTGGCACGGGCTACGACCTGCCGGAGATCGTGCCCGGCACCCGGGTGCACTGGGGGTTCGCGGTCGCCCTGCTCATCATCGCCCTGACGTGGTTCGTCCTCAGCAGGACCGCGGTCGGGCTCCATGTGCGGGCCACGGGCGCGGCCCCCGACGCGGCCGCCTTCAGCGGGGTGCCGGTCGACCGGCTGCGGTTCCGGGCCGCCCTGGTGTCGGGCGGCATCGCCGGCCTGGGCGGCGCCTCCCAGGTGATGGGGGTCCAGCACCAGCTCACCCAGGGCATCTCCAACAACTACGGGTACACCGGCATCATCGTGGCCACGCTGGGTGGCCTCACCGCGCTCGGTGTCGTGCTCGTCGCGGGTCTCCTCGGGGACATCACCGTCGGAGCCGAGAGCGTCTCCTTGGTGCTGCAGGTGCCCACCCAGCTCGGTGACATGTTCGGCGCGCTCCTGATGCTGACCGTGCTGTCCGCGCTGAGCTGGCGGCGCTACCGGGTCCAGTGGCGACCACCGCGACGTGCCGCTGAGGACTCCGAGCGCGAAGAGGTGGGGCACCGATGAGCATCAACCTCCTGGCCGCCCTGGCCGCCATGCTGACCGTCGCTACCCCGCTGGTGTGGGCCGGCATCGGCGAGCTGATCGTCGAGAAGACCGGCGTGCTCAACCTCGGCATCGAGGGCACCATGTACGCCGGCGCTTTCACCGGCTTCCTCGTCGCCCTCCGCACCGGCTCTCCGTGGTGGGGTCTGCTCGCTGCGATCCTCACAGGCGTCGTCGCGGGGCTGGCGATGGCGGTCCTGTCCGTCACCCTGGGCCTCAACCAGCACGTCTCGGGCCTCGGCCTGACGCTGCTGCTCATCGCCGGGTGCGAGTTCACCTTCCGGATGCTGTACGCCGGCGGACGGCCGAAGCTCGACGACAAGTTCGACGCCTGGCTGTCCGACGTACCGGTGCTCGAGCAGCACTGGCTGACGTACGTCGCCTTCCTCGTGCTGGCTCCGGGGACGTGGTGGGTGCTGCGCTCGACCGGCCTCGGTTACCGGATCCACGCCGTCGGGGAGAACTTCGAGGCCGCCGAGGTGGCTGGGATCTCGGTGAACGCCACGCGGTACGCCGCCCTCGCCGTCGGCGGTGCGTTCATGGCCATCGGGGGGGCGTTCCTCACCCTCGCCGTGCTGGGCAGCTTCACCCTCAACATCATCAACGGACGCGGGTGGGTGTGCATCGCGCTCGTCATCTTCGCCAAGTGGCGTGTGTGGCCCGTCGTGCTCGGCGCCCTCATCTTCGCCGTCACGGACGCCCTCCAGCTCCAGCTGGCCATCACCACGGCGTTCAGCGACGTCCCGCGCGAGGTGATGCTCGCGCTCCCCTACGTGGCGGTGATCACCGCCCTGGCCGTCTGGGGCCGCAAGGTGCACTACCCGGGGTCCTACTTGAAGGCCTACCGGCGTGCCTGACACGAGGAGTCATCCATGACTGACGAAGAGCTGCTCGCCCTCGCCATCGCGGAGGCGCGCGCGGGCGCGGCGGAGGGAGGGATCCCGATCGGCGCGGCCCTCGCGCAGGGAGACCGCCTGCTCGGGGTCGGCCGCAACCGCCGGGTGCAGCTGGGCAGCGCCATCCGGCACGGCGAGACCGACTGCCTGGAGAACGTCGGGCGCCTGCCGGCCAGCGTCTACGCCGGGGCCACCATCGCGACCACCCTGTCGCCGTGCGACATGTGCACCGGCGCGATCCTGCTCTACGGCATCCCGCGGGTGGTGGTCGGCGAGAACACGACGTTCTACGGCGGCGAGGACTACCTCCGCTCCCGTGGCGTCGAGGTCGTCGTGGTCGACGACGAGCAGTGCAAGGCGATGATGCGGGACTTCATCGCGGCCAACCCGCAGCTGTGGAACGAGGACATCGGCGAACCCGGGTGAGCGCTGGGCGCGGATCGAGGCGGTCTAGACCCACCGGAGACCCCTGTCCGCGGCCCCCTCACCGGCGTAGATTCGAGGACTGCCCTCCCACCCCCCGATCCCGAGAGGTGGGTGACCACTCAGAGGAGGAGCAGCGTGTTCATCCAGATCATCCAAGGCAAGTGCACGCGCCAGCAGGAGCTCCACGAGCACCTGGACACGTGGCGCAACGAGCTCAGCTCCGGAGCACCGGGCTGGCTCGGAGGGACCTACGGGTTCACCGACGACGACATGTTCATGGGCGTCGTCCGATTCGACTCGCGGGAGTCCGCGATGTCCAACTCCGGCCGGCCCGAGCAGGACGCGTGGGCCGCGCGCATGATGGAGCTCTTCGACGGGCCCGTCGAGTTCCACGACTGCGACGACGTCACCCTGCTGATGGACGGCGGGTCCGACGACGCCGGCTTCGTCCAGGTCATCCGGGGCAAGGTCGACGACGTCGAGCGCCTCAGGTCGTTGATGACCACCGACACCGACTCGCTGCACGAGGCGCGGCCCGAGATCATCGGCGGCACCCTCGCCATCGAGCCGGACGGCACCTTCACCGAGACCGTCGCGTTCACCAGCGAGGACGCCGCGCGGCAGGGCGAGCAGGTCGAGCCGCCCCCGGAGGTCCGGTCCGGCCTCGAGTACGCCATGGCGAACGCGGAGTTCTACGACCTGCACCACCCCTGGTTCGCCTCCCGCTGAGACATCCAGTGGATGCACCGGGGCGCTCGGGAGCCCCGGCACGGTCTCGCCGCACCGGACGGTCAGGTGCTCCGGCGCGTCAGTGCTGCGCGGGCACGACGTGCGCGTCGGCGCCCGGGTAGACCAGACCCTCGTGGCCGTCGCTCCACTTCACGGCGTACGGCGGGCCGCCGTCCTCGCCGCGCACCTCGACGATCTCTCCCTGCCTGGGGGCCGCATCGACCTTGTTGCTCTCGACGACCAGGCTGTCGCCCACTTCTGCCTTCATCCGTCCACCATGCGCCGCCGCGGACCGTCCGGCAAGGGACCTTCGGCCCTCGGCCCAGGTCCGCCTCGCTGCAGGACCGAGGTCGGCGCGCGCGTGTCACGATGAACCGGTGGTGCGGTCCCGCAGCAGGAGGCTCGTCGTGGCGCTCGTGGTCCTGGTGGTCCTCCTCGGCGTCGGCCTGGCAGTCGTCTGGGGCCTGCAGCGGCAGCTGATCTACTACCCCGACGCGAGCGACGTGCCACCTGCCGGCGACGTGCTCCCGGGCGCCCGCGACGTGACGCTCGAGACGCACGACGGGCTCGAGCTGGGCGCGTGGTACGTGCCTGCCGACGCCGATCGCGACACCGGCCTGGCCGTCCTGATGGCCCCGGGCAACGGTGGCAACCGTGCCGGCCGGGCCGACCTCGCCCGCGACCTGGCCGACCGCGGGCTCGCGGTGCTGGTCATCGACTACCGCGGCTACGGCGGGAACCCCGGCAGCCCCAGCGAGGACGGGCTCGCCGCGGACGCCGACGCGGCCGTACGTGCGCTGGCCGACCTCGGCCACCCCGTCGACCGGACGATCTTCCTCGGTGAGTCGCTGGGGACCGGGGTGGTCGCCGGCCTCCAGCAGCGGCACCGTCCGGCCGGGATCGTGCTGAGGTCACCGTTCACCGACCTCGCCGACGTCGGCGGCCACCACTACCCGTGGCTGCCCGTGCGCACGCTGCTCCGCGACCGCTTCCCCGTCCTCGAGCCGCTCGCCGCGAGCGACGTGCCCGTCACCGTGGTCTACGGCGACCGCGACGACGTGGTCCCGACCGAGCTGAGCGCGCGGGTCGCCGACGGTGTCCCCGTGCTCGTCGAACGGGTCGTGCTCGAGGGCGCCGGCCACAACGACGCGGTCATGTTCGGGCCGCGGGTCGCCGACGCCGTCGCACGGCTCGCCCGCAGCGTGGGCTGACGTCGGCCGTCCCGGTCGACCGTCGTCCTCGCGCGTGGGTGCATCCACCCATGCCCGCGGCACCGGAGATGGGCATCGCGCCCGACGCGTACGACGTACGCATCGCGCGACCGTGGGCACATGGACACCAACAACGACACCGACATCGACACCGTGATCATCGGCGCCGGCCAGGCCGGCCTGGTGACCGGCCACTTCCTCCGACAGCGAGGGATCCCGTTCGTGATCCTCGACGCTTCCACGCGCGTCGGCGACAACTGGCGCCGGCAGTGGGACAGCCTCCGGCTCTACTCCCCCGCCCACGTGGACGGGTTGCCGGGCCTGCCGTTCCCCGCCCCGCGCTGGACCTTCCCCGGCAAGGACGCCGTGGGCGACTACCTCGAGTCGTACGCCCGCACCTTCGCCCTCCCGGTCCGCCTGGAGACCCGGGTGCAGGCCCTCGACCAGGACGACGAGGGCTACGTCGTCACCACCGACCGCGGCCGCTACACCTGCCGCAACGTCGTGGTGTGCACCGGCACGTTCGGCCGGACGAGCGCCGTGCCCGACATCACCGCCGAGCTCGACCCCGCGATCCTCCAGCTGCACTCCAGCGAGTACCGCCGACCCAGCCAGGTCAACGACGGGCCGGTGCTGGTCGTCGGCGCCAGCCACTCCGGCACCGACATCGCCTACGAGCTCGCCGAGACGCACCCGACGATCCTTGCCGGTCGCGACTGCGGCGAGATCCCACCCCGGCTGGAGTCTCCGGCCTTCCGGCTCGTCTTCCCGGTCATGCTCTTCGCGTGGCGGCACGTGCTCACCCGGCGCACCCCGGTGGGCCGCAAGGAGATGGCCCAGGTCCGCCACCACGGCGGACCGATGATCCGGGTCAAGCGTCGCGACCTGCTCGACCGCGGCGTCGAGCGGGTGACCAGCCGGGTCGAGGAGGTCCGCGACGGCCTGCCCGTCGTCGACGGCACGCCGCGCGAGGTCTCGACCGTCGTGTGGGCGACCGGATTCCGGCAGGTCTTCGACTGGATCCACCTGCCGGTGATCGGCGACGACGGCTGGCCCCGGGAGACGCGCGGGGTGTCCCCCGACGCTCCCGGGCTGTTCTTCTGCGGACTGTCCTTCCAGTACTCCTTCAGCTCGATGGTCCTGCCCGGGGTCGGTCGCGACGCGGCGTACGTCGCCGACCGGGTCGCGGACCGCGCACGCAAGCGGGACGAGGCGACTCCGACGCTGCCCACGGCCGCCTGAACCGACGTACCCTCGAAGCCGTGGACACGGCCGCTGACCACTACGCACGCGGCGACTGGCAGGCCGCGTACGACGCGTGGTCCCGCACCGGGCCCGACGGCCTCAGCGCCGCCGAGCTCGACTCCTTCGGCGCGGCCGTCGAGCTGGTCGGGTCGCACGACGAGGTGGTCCCCGTCCTGCAGCGTGCCTTCCGCGCCCACCACCAGGCGGGTGACCTCCACGCCGCTGCGGGGTGCGCGTTCCGTCTCTCCATGAGCCTGGCCGAGCACGGCGAGCACGCCCTCGCCGCCGGCTGGGCAGCTCGGGCGACCGAGCTGGTCGACGAGATCGGGGCGGAGTGTGCGGAGCGCGGCTGGGTGACGTTCCTCATGATGTTCCGCGCCCTCGGCGAGGGTGACCTCGTGGAGGCGGAGCGCCTGGCCCGCGAGGCGTACGACGTCGGCCGGCGCTTCCACGACGCGGACCTGACGGCGATGAGCACGTGCGCGCGGGGCCGGATGTCGATCATGACGGGGCACTTCGCCGAGGGGCTGGCGCAGCTCGACGACTCCATGGTCCGGGTCGTGGCCGGCGAGCTGTCCCCGGTGATCGCAGGGCACGTCTACTGCACCGCCATCGAGGGCGCCCAGGAGGTCAGCGACTTCGGCCGGGTCGCCGAGTGGACCGCCGCCCTCGAGCGGTGGTGCGACGCGCAGCCCGGGCTGCTGGCCTTCACCGGCCAGTGCGCCGTGCACCGTGGACAGCTGATGCGCCTGCGTGGCGCCTGGGACGACGCGTTGCGCGAGTGGTCACTTGCCGCTGAGCGGTACGTCGCCCTGGGCACCCCTGCCGCCATCGGACTCACCGCCCTCGAGACCGGCGACGTGCTGCGGCTGCGCGGTGACCTCGACGCTGCCGACGACGCCTACCAGCGTGCGGCCGACCTCGGCGTCGACCCGCAGCCCGGTCTCGCGCTGCTGTGGCTGGCGCAGGGTCGCTCGTCCGCTTCGGTCGCTGCTGTCGACCGGCTGCTCGCCTCGCCGGCCGGGCCGGTGGAGCGGTGCCGGACGCTGCCGGGGGCCATCGAGGTGCTGCTGGCGTCGGGCGAGGTCGAGCGCGCGGGGCCCCTGGCCCGCGAGCTGGAGTCCTTGGCGACGGCGGTCGGGGCCGCCGTGCTGTCCGCGGCCGCCGCCCAGGCCCAGGGTGCCGTCGCGCTCGCCGCAGCGGATGCCGCGGGAGGATTGCCCTACCTCCGCAAGGCCCACCAGCTTTGGTCGCGGTCGTCCTCGCCGTACGACGCCGCCGTCACGAGGCTGCTCATCGGCCGCTGCCTCCTCGCCCTCGGCGACACGTCCTCGGCCGAGCGCGAGCTGACGGCCGCGCGTGCGGTCTTCCGCCAGGTCGGTGCGGCGCCGATGGCCGACCTCGCCTCGTCGCTGCTGGCTCCGGCCTCCCTGCCGGGAGGGCTGACCGCCCGCGAGGTCGAGGTGCTCCGCCTCGTCGCCTCGGGCCGGAGCAACCCGCAGATCGCGGCCGAGCTCGTGCTGAGCGAGAAGACCGTCGCGCGGCACCTGTCGAACATCTTCGTCAAGCTCGACGTCGCCTCGCGCACCGCGGCCGCGGCGTACGCCTTCGAGCACGGACTGGTGTGACGTGGGTGGTCCGTCCCATGGGCCGGCGCGCGGGATGCGTGTTCCGGCCGATGCCGGCCGGCGGGCGCTGGTCCTAGCGTCGGAGGCATGGACACGACGCTGCCGGTGCTCGCGGGGACGGTCTCCACGATCGTCTTCGTCGCAAGCGTCCTGCCGATGCTCCGCAAGGCGTTCCGCACGCGGGAGCTGTCCTCGTACAGTCCCGGCAACATCGTCCTGGCCAATGTGGGCAACACGGTGCACTCGGTGTACGTGTTCGCCCTGCCGCCGGGCCCGATCTGGGTGCTGCACACGTTCTACCTGGTCAGCTCGGCGCTGATGCTGCACTGGTACCTCCGCTACCGCGCCGCCGCCAGGGCGGACGCCGGACGACCGGCAGCGGCCGGAGCGCAACGATGACCCTCTCGTCGCGGCTCGCGGAGCTGGCCGGCCGGATCCCGTTGCCGGCCGAGACCCTCGGCGGGGTGGCGGTGGGCGCGGTCGCCCAGCGGATGCGGCCGTTGTCACTGCCGCCCGCGGTCCGACCTGCCGGCATCCTCTGCGTCGTCGCGGGGACCGGCCTGGTGGTGGTCGCCTGGCGCGAACGAGGTCCGGGCGACCTGGAACACCCGGTCGCACTCACCACCACCGGCGTGCATGCACGGACCCGCAACCCGATCTACCTCGGTTTCACCCTCGCCCACCTCGGCCTGGCCCTCGCGACCCGCAACGGCTGGATGCTGGCCACCTGCCCCGTCAGCGCAGCGCTCCTCCACCGCTGGCTGCCGCGCGAGGAGGCCCTGCTGCACGAGCTGTTCGGCGCCGAGTACGACACCTACCGGGCCACGGTGCCTCGCTACCTCGGTCGCCGGTCGTCATCACCCTGACCTCAGCGGCGCACCCGCAGCACCCCGCGGGCCCCGCGCTCGGCGTCCACCATGACGTGGCTGACGAACGGGTAGTCGCCCGGCTCGTCCAGCACGAGCTCGACGAACCCGCCCTGGGCCGGCAGCAGGGGCAGCACCTGCGCTCCGCCGTCGCGGGCCGGCCCCGACCGGCTGCCGAGCTGCCACGCGCCCTCGGAGAACACGGTGTCGAACTGCCCCCCGACGACGTGGAAGGACGACGCGCGGCTCGGTCCCGCGTCGAGCACCCACATCCGGACCCGCTCGCCGGTCCGGGCACGCAGGGGCTGGTGGGCGTACTGGTCGGGGTAGCCGTTGAACACCACGGCGTCCGCGTCCTCGGCCGCCACCTTGTCGAGGTCGGCGACCGCGCCGGCGGCCCCGTGGTACTGCTCGGACTGGACGAGCACGTACTCGCGGTCGACCCGGGGCAGGCCGGGCGGCTCGATCACGACGGCGCCGAAGAGACCATTCGCGATGTGCGCGGTCATCGGCATCGTGGAGCAGTGGTACATCCACACCCCGGCCCGGGTCGCGGTGAAGCGGTAGGTCAGCGACTCCCCGGGCGGGATCGTGCGCATCACGTCGTCGGGGGCGCGCACGCCGGCGTGGAAGTCGATCGAGTGGCCCATGGTGCCGTCGTTGACCAGGGTGATGACGAACCGGTCGCCGACGCGTCCGCGGAGCACCGGGCCGGGCGCGGTGCCGTTGAAGGTCCAGACCTCCTGGGTCACCCCCGGAGCGACCTCGGCCTGCTGCTCGGTGATCCGGAAGGTGCGGCGGTGGACCCGTCCCGGCGCCAGAGGCGGCAGGACCGGGTCGTACGCCGCGAAGTCCGGCCCCGGGTCCCCCGCGGCGTCGATCGGCGCGCCGGACGCGTCGTGGCCGTGGTCCTCGTGCCCGGCGGGCTCGGTGGGCGCGGTGGCGGCCACGGCGTCCCCGCCCGAGGCGGCCGTGTCCCCACCGGTGACCTCGACCGCGAACGTCATCCCCATCTGGCGGTGCCCGACGACCGAGCACCAGCCGTCGAGGTCGCGACCGACGACGCCGACGTCCAGCACGGTCTCCTCACCCGGCGCGATGCGACCCGTGTCGGCGCCGGTCTCCAGGACCAGGTCGTGCACGTCGCCGGCGCTCTCGTTGCGCAGCGTGATCACCAGCCGGTCTCCGGCCGCCACCTCGACGCGGTCGGGGATGAACCGCATCTCCCGGGCCACCACCTCCACCTCGACGGTCCGACCGGTCGGGGCGACCCCTGCATCGGCCGAGCCCACCCGGCCCAGTGCGGCCGGGTCGACGGCACCACCGACCGCCACGGCCAGCACGGCGAGCGCCACCCCGACGGCGGCCAGCCCGGTGTTCTGGCCACGGGGTCGTCCGACGACCGCAGGGCTCGCCGCGCCGCGGTGCCGCAGGCGTACGGCTCGCAGCAGCAGCGGGACGAAGCTCGCGAGGGCTCCGAGCACCAGCACCGACGCGACGACGCGTACGACGCTCGGCACCGGCAGCAGGCACCACACCAGGCCCACGTTGGCGAGGGCCACCCGCATCGCACCGCCCGAGTCGAGCGCCCGGTTGGCGGCCCGTACGACGGCGGGTCCGCCGCCGAGCACCACCGGCACGAGGTAGGACAGGGCGCCGAGCAGCACCTGGGCGACGAACCCGGCGGCGAGGTACGGCGCAGCGTCGTGCAGCGCCCGGGACACGTCGTCCCACTGGCCTCCGACCGCGACCCGCGCCGACACCCAGACGAGCATCGCCACCAGCCACAGCACGCCCGCGCCGACCGACCACGTGGGGAAGCCGTCGGGCGGCTTCACCCTCGCCGCGTCGGTCATCGGGCGGGCCAGGACCAGGACGCCGCCGAGGTAGGTCACCAGGCCGAGCGCGACGACGCGGGGCTGGTCCGCCCACGCCGCGGCCGCCACCAGGCCGATCCCCGCGACCAGCACGGGCAGCGCGGCGCGCGAGGCCTTCTCCGCGCCCTCCGCCAGGCGCGTGCGCAGCATCGTCGGCCACAGCGTGACGAGGGTGCCCAGCACGGTGAGGCCCACCCAGCCGAGCACGTTGATGCCGGCGTGGGCGATGCGCACGCGTGCGTCGAGGGGGTCGGCCAGGCCGCGGGCGAGCCAGACTCCCAGCGTGGCGCCGACGGGGAGGAGGGCACCCGCGGCGAGGTAGTAGTGCACCGTCGGTGCGAAGCGTGAGCCGAACCTGCCACGCAGGCCCCGCGCCAGGGACGCCACGTGCCATGTGACGGCCAGCGCCACGGCCGCCGCGCCGCCCAGGACGAGGAGCCACAGGTCGAAGGCGACCCCGATCGTGACCGCGACCGCGCCGAGGTCGAACGTCGCCAGACGGATCGACTGCTCCCGCCGCGGGGTCGCCGGTCCTCGCAGGAGAGTGTCGGCGAAGTAGCGGCTCCACACGAGGATCGCGTGGCCGGCGGCGCCGAGCAGCAGCAGGTGCAGCAGGAGCCAGCGTGGCTCGGGCACCCACTGGTGCACCAGCGCCACGACCACGGCCGCCAGCAGCCAGCCCACGACCGGCAGGTCCCGGATCGGCCAGAAGCCGCGGGTGCCGGTCGTCGGCTCGCCGGCGCGGGTCCCGGAAGGCGTCTGCAGGGTCGTCATCGCACGACCTCCGACTGGCGTTCCGCGGCCACTGCAGCGCGCGACCCCGGAGGACCCGTCGCAGTGCTCGCGGCAGCCACCACGAAGAACAGCAGCAGTGCGACCGCGTTGCCGGCACCGCCGACCTCGCGCGCCAGGTCGCTGCCGAGGGCGTCGCCTCCCCAGAGGCGGAGGACGAGGGAGGCCTGGAGCAGCAGCCACGGGGCCCACATGGCCGGGCGGTAGGGCAGCGGCACCCGCGTCACCGCCGGGAGGATCGAGGGCGCGTGCGCCATGATCATCGAGATCGTGAAGCCGAGGAAGACCGCGTGCACCAGCGCGTCGTACGCCGCACCGTCGGCCGGCTGCCCGGCGACCAGCCAGATGCCGCCCGCGACGGCCAGCCACAGCTGACCGGCGAGCATGCAGGCGGCTGCGAAGCGAGGGAGCCCGGTGCCGCGCACGGTCCGCCTCGCCACGTCGTACGCCGCGAGCCAGGCCGCGAGCAGCAGGACCACCAGGCCCAGCACACCGGCTCCGACCCGCGGCCACATCGTCGCGGCCGGGACGCCCACGGTCACCGCGAGGCCCAGCAGCACCAGCGAGGTCCCTGCTCCCGGTGGCATCGCCAGCCGTGCCAGCTCGAGGCGCTCGCCGGCGATGGTCAGCACGACGAAGCCGGCCAGCCAGGGAAGCGCGAGGGCGAGGTCGGCGCCGCCGAGGACCAGCACCGCGCCACCGAGCGCGAGGACCGCGCCGAGTGCGGAGACCAGGACCGCGTCGTCGCGCTGGCGCCGCCACAGCGGGACGTATAGCGCGCACAACCCGGCCGTGCCGGCCACCAGGAGGAGGTGGCCGAGCCGGCCCGCTCCCGGGACGAGCAGCGCCAGGGCGCCGGTTCCCAGGAGGGCCGGGACCGCGTAGCCCCAGGAGGAGCCGAGCGCCACGGCACGCTCCAGCGCCACGAGCGTGCCTACGAAGCCGAGCACCATGAGCAGCCCGTGGGCCTCGCCCAGGCGGCCCGAGGGCACCGGCGCCCACACGCCCAGCAGGGTCAGGCCGGCGTCGACGCCGACCACCATCGCGACGGCTGCGGGGACCGCCAGCAGCGCGCGCGGCGCCGGCGGACGACGCCCGCTCACGGGAGGCTCACCTCGCAGCCCAGGGTGTCGGGGCGCGGGCGGAGCCGTACGCCGTCGGCGCCGAGCACGCCCTTGACGAGCCCGAGGTGGACCGCGCACACGACGCCGGGGTGCGACCGCGCCGCCGCGAGGATGGGGCAGGCGTTCAGCGTGACCCGGTCGCCGCTGGCCTCGGGGGCGAAGCCGGTGTGGGCGAGGGCCAGCAGCACGCGCTCGCGGCCGTCCTCGACGGCTCCGAGCTGGGACCGGAGCTGCTCGCCCCAGGCCCGGCCGCCGCGCTCGGCCGCGGGATCGAGGGTGCGTGCGGGGTCCTCGGCGGGATCCGGGCTCGAGCCCGTCGCCGGTCCCCGGTCCAGGCCGGAGGCGAGCGCCATCGCGAGGGCGGCGTACTCCGGCTCGCGGGCGAGGTAGCTCCACGCGGGGCGACCACGACCGCCGCTCCGGCTGGCGATGCGGCTCGCGTTGCCTCCCGCCACGATCGCGTCGAGGTGGCCGCGCAAGGTGTTGGGGTGCAGGCCGGTGCGGTCCTGCAGCTCCCCCAAGGTCAACGGACGGCCGGCCTCGCGGAGGGTGGCCAGCACGCGTGCCTGGGCGGCGGTGACACCCTGCTCATTTATTTCCACGGGGTTCATTGTAGATTATTAGTGAACCCCATGCCCACCCGAGGAGGCACCCATGTCCACCATCACCATCGCCAGCAGTCACGCCGACGCCGAGGCGGCCGAGAAGGTCGAGCAGCACCACGCCGAGATGGCGGGCCGGCTCGCCCTGCTCACCGCTGACGTCGTGCGGGCCGCACGCACCGACCAGGCCCGGTCCGCGCGGCAGCAGCTGCTGTCCTGGCTGCGCGACGAGCTCGTGCCGCACGCGACCGCGGAGGAGCAGACCCTCTACCCCGCCGCCGCGCAGATCGTCGAGGCGCGGTTGCTGGTCGAGGCCATGCTGGCCGAGCACGTCCTCATCCACCGGCTGGTGGCCGACCTCGAGGCTGCGGCCGACCCGATCGAGGCCGCGGCGGTCGCCCGGGCCCTCGAGACGCTCTTCGGCAGCCACCTCGCCAAGGAGAACGACCAGCTCATCCCGACCCTCGTCGCCTCACCGGACTACTCGGTGGCCGAGATGCTGGCCGGCATGCACGAGCTCCTCGGCGGCCACGGTGAGCACGAGGACCACGTCGAGGACGCCTCGGTCACCGAGCCCGGCCACGGCGGGCACCAGTGCGCGTGCGGCGGCCACGACGAGGCGGGCCTGCCCGAGCTCGACGTGCGCACCATCCCGCACGCCATCCGTCACGCGACCATCTTCGGCGCGCTGGAGGGCCTGCGCCCCGGTGCCGGACTGCTGCTGGTCGCCGACCACGACCCGCTGCCGCTCCTGGCCCAGCTCGAGCAGCGTGCCCCCGGCGGCTACGCCGTGTCCTACCGCGACTCGGGTCCCGAGCTGTGGCGCCTGGAGCTGAGCAGGAAGGCCTGACCCGGACAGGTACGCGACGCACCGCCCGACCGTTGGTCGAGAAGTCGGTCGGCGACCGTCACGGGACCAGGCTCGTGCGCAGGTCCACCCGCCCGCGACCCGTGAGCGGCACGCCCTCCTCCCGGAGTCGCTCGACGGCCGTCCCGCCATGACACGTGGCCGGGCTCCCGTCGGCGTGCACCACGCGCCACCACGGCACCGCGTCGCCGTGCAGCGCCATCACCCGCCCCACCTGACGCGGGCCACCGGTCCCGACGGCTCGCGCCAGGGCGCCGTACGTCGTCACCCGGCCGGTCGGGACCTGCTCGACCAGCGTCAGTACCGCCTCGACGTACTCGTCGTCCACGCGGCTCATCCCTCGTCGCTCGCGTCGTAGCGGAGCACGCCGTCGACCACCTGCGCGCCCCCCGACGGCTCGTGCGGGGTGGTCTTGCCTCCGTGCGCCAGGTGCGCCACGTCGATCGCGCGGAGCAGTAGCGCGGCGTCGGCGACGAGCCGGCGGTGGCAGCGCCACCAGACCGCTTCGCTGCACATGACGGCCGTCGTGCCGCGTGCGGCGACGTCCTCGCACAGGTCGTCGAGCGCGGCGATGAAGTCCGGCGTCCGGGTGTGGGCGGCGTACGCCCGGAACGCCTCGACGCGCCACCAGCCGTCGGCGTCCAGATCGGCGCCCTTGTCCCGTCGCCGGCGTCCACCGAGCCGCTCCTCCCAGCGGTACTCGATGCCGGCCTCGGGCAGCCATGCGGCCAGGGCGTCGGAGCTGACGTCGGGGTTGTGCCGACTGCCCGGGAAGCGGCGGACATCGACGAGCAGGTCGACCGCGGCGCCGCTCAGGAGCGCCGCAAGGTCGTCGCGGTCGAGCGTCCCGTGCCCGACGGTGAGCAGCCGACCCATCTCGTCCTCCCTCCGCTCGTCCCGGATCGCGACGCCGGGCCACCCCCGGGACCTCGCACCTACGACGTACCCGTGCTGCGACCGTTGACACGGTCGACGGGCTCGCCGACGGCAGGCTCATCGTGACACCCGCATGGTGCGACCGACAGCCATCTCGACCACCCCCGGACATCGAGGTGGGGCAATGACCCCTCTGCGTGCGAGCGACTCGACCGATCCTGCCTGCGGCCGGACACGCGCGGGACGCGTGGCACCATGCACCGACACACCGGCGGCGCACGGCGGCTCGCCAGGTGACTTCCCCCAGCCGACCTGGAGGCGGCCAGCGGTGCCCGACCCGGACGCGCCTGCCGTGCCGTCGCTGCGCATCCACCAGCGTGAAGCGCTCGAGGCACTCGCTCGCGCGTGGCACGACGCGGAACACCCGCGGGCGTGGGTGGTCCTGCCGCCCGGGGCGGGCAAGACCCGCGTCGGCCTCGAGGCCGTCGCCGGCGAGCTCCGGGAACACCCCGGCACGCGGGCGGTCGTGCTCGCCCCCAACACCGCCATCCAGTCGCAGTGGATCGCCGAGGCAGCGACGATGGGGCTCGACGCGAGCGACGACAAGTCCCTCGCCAGCCCGCTGACCTGCCTGACGTACCAGTCCCTGGCCGTCTTCGACTCCGAGGCCACGGACGCCGACGCCGACGCCGACGCGACCACGGTCGTCGACCGGCTCCACCCCAACGGCGTCGCCCTCTTCGACCGGATCCGCGCAGAGCCTCGCCTGGTGCTCGTCCTCGACGAGTGCCACCACCTGCTCGAGGTGTGGGGGCGGCTGCTCGCCGAGCTGCTCGACGCCGTCGACCGCGCCCACGTCCTGGCGCTCACCGCGACACCGCCCGAGAGCCTCGTCGGCGAGCAGCGCGCGCTCGTCGACCAGCTCTTCGGGAGCATCCTCTACCGCGTCTCGGTCCCGGCGGTGGTCAAGGAGGGGCACCTCGCGCCGTTCGACGAGCTCGTCTGGCTGACCACCCCCACGCCGACCGAGGAGGACTGGCTCACCAGCGAGGCGCTGCGCTTCACCGAGCTCACCACCCTGCTCACCACTCCGGGATTCGGGTCGGTCGGGTTCTACGAGTGGCTCACCGCCCGGTTCGTCGAGCCGGTCCCGGCCACGACCACCTGGGCGGCGCTCGCCGAGCGGGAACCCGACCTCTGCGACTCCGCCCTGCGCATGCACCACGCGGGCCTGCTCGACCTGCCCGTCGGCGCGCGGCTGCGCGAGGAGCACCGGCACGACCCGTCCGCCGAGGACTGGGTACGGCTCCTCGGCGACTGGCTGCTGAACCACGTGGCCGTCTCCGAGGACCCGGGCGACGCCGAGGTGCTCGCGGTCGTGAAGGCCGCCCTGCCCTCGGTGGGCTACCAGTGGACGCGGCGCGGCGTACGTCGCGGGCGCTCCACCGTCGACCGCGTCCTGGCGCGGTCGTACGCCAAGCCCGGCGCCGCGGCCCAGATCATCGCCGCCGAGCACGCCGCGATCGGCGAACGTGTCCGGGTGCTGGTGCTGTGCGACCACGAACGCGCGTCCGCGACCGTGCCCGTCGCCCTCGACGGGGTCCTCGACGCCGAGGCGGGTTCGGCGATGGCCGCGCTCGAGGCCCTGCTGACGGACCCTGACACGGCCGTGCTCCACCCGATGTTGGTCACCGGGTCCGTCGTGGCCGCGTCCGAGGAGACGCTGCGCGACCTCGTCGCCTTCGTCGCCGACCGCGATCGCGAGCTGGCGTCGAAGCTGCTCGTCGAGGCGGGAGCCGGCCCCGTCTCGACCTGTACGTCCGGGTGGACCTCGCGTACCTGGGTCGGCCACGTCACTGCGTTCTTCGAGGCCGGTCGGACCCAGGTCCTCGTCGGCACCCGCGGCCTCCTCGGCGAGGGGTGGAACGCCCGCGGTGTCTCCACGCTCATCGACCTGTCCACCGCCACCACCCTGACGGCCGTCGTGCAGACGCGTGGCCGGGCGCTGCGCACGGACCCGACCTGGCCGGACAAGGTCGCGACCAACTGGACGGTCGTGTGCGTCTCGGAGGCTCACCTCAAGGGTGACAACGACTGGTTCCGGCTGGTGCGCAAGCACCAGGGGTTCCACGGCGTTGACGACGACGGGGACATCGTCGACGGGGTCGCCCACATCGACGCGTCCTTCTCCCCCTTCGCTCCGCCGCCGGTCGCCTCCTTCGACGCCCTGAACGCCCGCATGCTCGTAGCCGCCGCCGACCGCGACGCCATCCGCGACGCGTGGGCGGTCGGCGAGCCCTACCAGGACGTCACCCTGGTCTCATTGCGCGTCCGGCCCGCAACGTCTGTGGTCACCGCGCCATTGGACGACGTCGTCACCCTCGCTCCCGTCCCACCGTCGTGGCGACTGACGACGGACGGGATGACGACCGACGAACCGCTACCGGCCACCAGCTGGCGTACGCCTCTGGCGCTGGCAGCAGGTACGGCGGGCGTCAGCGGCACAACTCTTGTCGCGGGCGAGTGGGCCCTGGTGGCCGGCGCCGTCGGCGCACTGGCCACGATCGGCCATGGCGCTGTCACCGGTCGTCGTCACACCGACACGCTCACGCGATGGGTGCGCTCGCAGCTCGCTCTGACCTCGGTCGTGCCGCCGCTGGTGGCGGTCGCCGCTGCCGTCGCGGACGGCCTGGCTGCCGCCGGGCTGACGAGCGTGGGTGCGTCCGGCCTCGCCGTCGACGTCCACCCCGGCGGGGAGTACCGCTTCCGGCTCGGCGGCACCGAGGCCGACGCCGAGGTCTTCGCGGTCGCGTTCGACGAGGCGATCGGACCGGTCGCCGCACCGCGCTACATCGTGTCCCGCTTCACCGACGCGCAAGCCCCGGACGCCCCGATCCGTACGCGTCGCGGCGCGCGTGCGGCGTTGCGCGCCGCACGGGCGACCGGGGAGGCGTGGCACCCGGTCCCGACCGTCCTGGGCCGCAACGCCACCAGCGCCGGCCACTACCTCGACGCGTGGACCGCCTGGGTGGGCGAGGGCCGGCTGCTCGCAACCGCGAAGCCGGAAGGTGCCGGCATCGTGGCCGCGGTGTCGGGTGAGGACCCGTTCGCAGCGACCACGGTGATGCGGCGCCACTGGTCTTAGCTGCCGATCCGGGTGCCGCGCTCGGCGGCACGTGCCTAGACCGTGACGATGGCCAGGGTCGGATCCAGCCGCGCGATGTCGTCGGGGTCCGACGTCAGGACGGCCAGGTCGCGACGTCGCGCGTGCAGGGCGACGTGCCCATCCACCACGTCGGCGACACCGACCGCTCCGCACAGGACCCCGACGGCGCGCGCCATCTCGGCATCGAGATCGACCAGGACGACATCGCTCGCACCGAGCAGACGCGCCAGTCGCGCCTGCCGTGAGCCGTCGCGCCACACCTGAGCGATGACCGGTGCGGGAATGTCCACCGCCCCTCCACCGGCGATCACCCGATCGAGCAGGTGCACCACCCGCGGCTGCCCTCGGTCAAGGGCGATGAGTGCGCCTGCGTCCAGGCAGAAACCGCGGGTCACGGCTCGAGCTGTGCCCTGGCGAGCGCGTCCTGCACCCAGGTCTCGTCCGCGGCCGTGAGTGGCCCGGCCTCGGTGCGCCACTCAGCCAGCACCGTGGCCACGGACTCGCGTTCGGCCTTCTCCCGCATCGCACTCGCGACGTACGCCGAGACCGACGTCGCGCGACCGGCAGCCACCGCGGCGGCCGCGGACGCGACGAGGTCGTCCGGCAGGCTGACCGTGATGCGGGCACTCATACTTTGATCATACTGATCGGCGCGCAGGCGGGACCACCTTCGAGGACTCCTCCGGCAGAGGCCGCCGGCGGCGACGGCGCGTGTCGTCGGCCTCGCGATCGATCTCCTCCTCGTAGGGCAGGGGTGGGTAGTCGACGTACCTCGGATCTGCACGCACCATGACCTCCCTGGTGACCTCGTTGTCCTCCACCCGGATGGCGAACAACTCCTTGTTGTCGCGGCGGCAACCGACGATGGTCCCTGAGAGGACGTGATCGAAGGTGAAGTCCTTGAATCGCGGGTCCGAGGACGCGTGGCCACCCGCCCTCAGGAAGTGGTCGATGACGTACCGAAGCCACGGCTCCATCGAGTACGACTTCTCCTTGCCGCTCCACGTGATGCAGCACCCGTCCCAGCAGACCGCCCAGTCGCACCAGAGGTTCGGCTGCCCCTGTCCCGGACGGTTGTACCGATCACCGACGCTGGAGCCCGACTCCGCGCGCGGGTTGCCGGGCACCTCGTACGGGTCCCTCGGTCGTAGCGCCGCGACGCGTTGAATGCGGCGAGATAGGCGATCTCGGACTCATTCAGAGGCGGCTCGATGTCGATGTGGCCGACGAAGTCGGTGCTGAAGCCCATGCGTCCTCCCGTGGTCTGGTGGTCGACGTCCACCCTTGCTGCGCCGCACCGCCGACACCAGAGGCGGACGTGTGCCTGTGGATGACGCCAGCACGACGGCGCGCGACCGAGGCATCGTGACGACATGGACGAACTCAGGACGTACGAGCTCCGCGATCCGGCCACGCTGATTCGCGAGGTGGCCAAGGCCGTGGTCCTCGGCGAGGACACCGCGTGGCTGGCGCTCATCCGCCACCCGTCGACGGAGCAGGCCTTGCTCCGCGTGGACCCGCTGCCGATTCCGGCCCTGCTGGACGATGACGACGACATCTCCGAGCATCTCCGCGTAGCGACGGAAGCGTTCGGGCTCCCGTGGACCAACAACGGGAAGGGACCCGACCACAAGGCCGTGACCATCGTCGTGCGACCCGGCTTCGCGATCTTCGGACCCAACGAGGGCGTCTGGTGCCGGGGTTGGCGCTATGCCAATCACCTCCAGCACGTCTACACGGGCGAGCTCATCCTGGTCACCGAGCACGGCTGGGTGGACTTCATGACTGACGCCTGCGGCCACGAGCCCCGGATGGTGGCGTGATCGCTCCGCGCGAACGTGCTGCAAGGCTGTGCTCATGACCGAGGACGAGTTGTTCGACCTGTTGACCGCGATCGAGGAGCGCGTCCCGCTCGACGAGAAGCCCGCACGGTTCGAGCGCCAGGCGAACGACCTCCAGCCTGGCGAGCACGGACGCGAGTCGCTGTTGATCGCGGCTGGTGAGCACTGGCAGATGCATCAGGAGTACGACGAGGCGCGGCGCTGCTTCCGGCTCGCGATGCGTGACGGTGGCGAGTCAGCCTCCGACCCGATCGCGAACCTGTTGTCGTTGGCGCTCGACGAGGGCAACACGGAGTCGGCCGCGGAATACGACAAGGCGTTGCGCGGGCTGGCGCGCGACGACGAGATCAGTCGGACGACCTGTCACCTCGTCGCCGAGGCGTACGAGATCCATGACCAGCTGAGGCAGGCGCTGCGCTGGTACAACATCCCGTTCACGCACGGCTTCCCGGATGGTGACCCCGCTGACGGGATGCTGCTCAGCGGACGGCGTCGCGTCCGGACCGCCCTCGGTCTCGCGCCCGACCAGCTCGACGTCATGGCCGAGGCGCTTCGCCCGACCCGGGAGTAGCGCAGCTCGCCCTCGCCCGAGGCCATCAGTCCCAGAGATCGACGAGGTGGTAGGTCACCCAGCGCAGCGCCGACCGCGCTTCGGCGACCCGCTCGGCGTCCTCCGGGTCATAGGCCAGGAGAAGCTCGCCGGCACGACGAACCTGGGCGCACCACTCGTCGTGCTCGAGCTCGGGCGGGTGGTTCCTGATCTCCTCGACCTGGGCGGCGAGCATCGACCCCAGGTGCCGGCACAGGTGGACATCGAGGTTCCACAGCTCGCTGTCCGTCCATCCCCGCTCCCGTCGCTGCCTCAGCGACCGGCGCCGGGCGAGCCGCTTCTCGAGCGCCCACCATGGCGCCTTCGCGAGCCTGCGCATGCGAGCAGTCGGCCGGCGAGCGCGCGCCTCGGCTTCCTCCACCGTGCTGACCGGACCGAGGTCGTCCATCGTCAGCTGGGAGAGGTCGACCTGCAAGAGACCCTCCACTCGGGGCTGGTAGACCTTCGCCCGACGTACGGGAGCAGGCTCCGTGCGCCCAGCGTCGCTGTCTGGCTCCATTGCGTCCCTTCCACGCCTCCGTCGTCTCGACCGGGGTGGGCGCGGCACCCCATGCACCGCGCCCACCAGCCCATCACCACATGTCCGCGACGCGGACCTCGGTGTAGCCCTTCGGGAAGCTCTCGTCCAGCGAGAAGCAGTCCATCGCAGCGCTCTGCCCGGGCTCGAGCTCGCCGGCGTTGCACTCGACCTCACCGAGCTTGTCGTTGCCCTTCACGAACGTGAAGGTGAACTGAACGACCTCGGTCTGGTCGTGGGTGTTGGTCACCTTCAGCCCCGTGATGTCCGCGCCGCCAAGCGCGTCCTTGACGACCTTCCAACCAGCCTCGATCTTGTAGTCGTCGTGCTCGAACGCCTTGCCGACCGCCACTGCGCGCGGCTTGTCGTTCTCCGCCTCGGCGGAGATGGCCTCGTCGGCCGCGTTGATGCCAGCACCGAGGACCGCGAAGCCGCCCCCCACCAGCAGTACCAGGGCGATGACCACGCCCAGCAACACCTTCTTCATGGTGTCGACCCCCATCTGTCATCGCGGCAGCACGCAATGACGCGTGCAGTCGCGGCGGAGACCATCCGACGGACGCCCCCGCATTCCGTACGACGTGCGCCCCGGCCGGCTGATGCCGTGCCCGACGTCCCCCGTCGTGCCGCCGGGATCCGGCGACAGGGAGCACGTTATGGACCGCCACCGACAGTGGACCGGAAATGGTCTAGACATCGCGTGCCGGTCGCCTTCAGTCCGTCAGCGGAGCGCAGCGGGTCCGTGACCTGGGCGATCACCCCTGAGTGCGCACGCCGGACGAGTCCCGCGGGTGTTCCATCGCGATGGCGCCGCCCCGGAGGTGAGACTAAGGACATCGAAGCGAGTCCACTCGGCGATCGCGGAGATCGGCGGTGACAGGCATGCCCAGAGGACTCGGCTGAGATGCAAGTGGGCGGGCACCTCTGCTACGAGACCGGCGACAAGGCGACAGAATCGGCCCGGTGAGGCGAATGATCGAGGTGGTCGGCGCGGTGATCGTGCGCGACGGACTCGTGTACTGCGTACAACGCGGACCTGGCGGCAGCCTGCCTGGCATGTGGGAGTTTCCCGGCGGAAAGATCGAGCCCGGCGAAGACGAGATCACCGCCCTGAGTCGCGAGATCCAGGAGGAACTCCTGTGCGAGGTGAAGGTCGGCAACAAGGTCGTTACCACCGCGCATGACTACGAATTCGGGACCGTTCGACTCACGACCTTCTACTGCGACCTGATTGCGGGCGAGCCATCGCTCACCGAGCACGCAGCTGAACTCTGGCTGCACCCCGCCCATCTCGCCGACTTGGCTTGGGCTCCAGCGGATGTGCCAGCGGTCGAGGAAGTCGTGAGGCACTTGACCGGCGCGACGAATGATTAAACGGCGGGTTGACCGTCACGAACCCCCTGAATCCCGACATCTCGTCGAATCCGCCTGGCAAGCTTCCGTCGCGTGCACGAATCTTCTTCACTGCCTGTTGGCCTTCACGAAACGCTCGTCACGGAGCAGCTTCAGTCGCTGATGAATCTCGACCAAGCGAACGAGCACGAACAGGGCCGGGTGGATGAAGCGGATCAAGTTCATGTTCTAACCCGCCACATCGCGTCTGCATTTCAGCGCCGCCTGGCCGCAATCAAAGATCCCGTTGCGCGTCTCGACGCGGCCAACGACCTCTTGCGAGTGATCGAGGGTTCGCACCGTCCTGTCACTGCGCCTGTCGAGCAACTGCTCGCCGTGCGCCGACCTGCAGGCCCAGGACAGGTAGCGCGGATGGCGCTCCGGCCAAAGACTCCCCTGAACGACGCCGCGTTGCTCACCAATGCACACGGCGAGCCCAGCCTTGCCTCCGAGCTTCGAGCCGAGATCGACTCGGCAGACACTGTCGACCTTCTGTGCGCCTTCGTGATGTGGCATGGCCTGCGCCTGATTGAGAACGAACTCAAGGCGGCGCACGACGCGGGGGTACCGATTCGCGTCGTCACCACGACGTACATCGGTGGCACCGAGCGGCGCGCGCTCGACCGGTTGGTCAACGAGTTCGGTGCGGAGGTGAAGGTCCAGTACGACGCCAAGCGCACGCGCCTTCACGCCAAGGCGTGGCTTTTCGGGCGCAACACGGGCTTCGACACCGCGTACGTAGGTTCCTCGAACCTCACCACCTCGGCCATGCTGGAGGGGGTCGAATGGAACGTGCGGCTGAGCACGGCCGCGACCCCGAGCCTGCTCGACAAGTTCCGCGCCACCTTCGACGCGTATTGGAACAGCCCCGAGTTCGAGTCGTACGACCCCGAACGCGATCGCGATCGCCTCGACGACGCGCTTCTCGAAGCCAAGGGCGGCAAGTCCTCCGACCGGGTCACGATCACGCTCGCGGGCCTCGAGGTACGCCCCTACCCGTATCAGCAGGAGATGCTCGATGCGATCCAGGTTGAGCGTGTGCTCCATGACAGGCATCGGAATCTCGTGGTCGCGGCAACGGGCACGGGCAAGACCGTCATCGCTGCCCTCGACTACCGAAACCTCGCGTACGAAGCCGGCAGGCAGCCGTCGCTGCTGTTCGTCGCGCACCGCAAGGAAATCCTGGTGCAGTCAATGCGGACCTACCGCGAGGTGCTCGGGGACGGCGACTTCGGTGAACTCTACGTCGGCGGCCAGCGACCCGAGCGCTGGCAGCACGTCTTCGCCAGCATCCAGTCGCTGACGGCCTACGGCGTCGCCAACATCCCAGCTGACGCATTCGAGATCGTCGTCATCGACGAGTTCCACCACGCAGAAGCGCGCACCTACCGACGGATCCTCGACCACGTGACACCCCGAGAGCTTCTGGGCCTCACCGCTACGCCAGAGCGTGGCGATGGAGTCGACGTGCGCACCTTCTTCGACGGTCGT
This sequence comes from Nocardioides ganghwensis, assembly GCF_014779655.1. GTDB lineage: Bacteria > Actinomycetota > Actinomycetes > Propionibacteriales > Nocardioidaceae > Nocardioides > Nocardioides ganghwensis. Next base: position 67,239 of record NZ_JACXYX010000001.1, on the reverse strand, counting down.
ACGGCGGCCGAACTTCGACTGTGGGATGCCCTCGGGGCCGACCTTCTCTGCCCGTTCCACTACTTCGCGATCGCCGACGGCACCGACCTTCGCTCGATCACCTGGTCTCGAGGCAAGTACGACGAGACCCAACTCGATGGCGTCTTCACCGGAAACGACGCGCGTGCGCGAATCATTCTGAAAGCCGTCGAAGACAAGATTGCCGACGCCGGGCAGATGCGAGCATTGGGCTTCTGCGTCAGCGTTGCACATGCCGAGTACATGACGCGCGTGTTCAACAATGCTGGCATTCCAGCGCGCACCGTCGACGGAACTACGCCTCACGACAAGCGGGCGACTGCACTACGCGCACTTCGGGACGCCGAGGTGAATGTGCTGTTCACCGTCGACGTCTTCAATGAGGGCCTCGACGTCCCCGACGTCGACACGGTGTTGTTCTTGAGGCCGACGGAGAGCTCCACCATCTTCATGCAGCAGTTGGGCCGCGGACTGCGCCGGACCACGAACAAGGCGGTTCTCACCGTCCTGGACTTCGTTGGCTATCACCGGAAGGAGTTCAGCTTCGCGCGCAAGTTCAGTGCCCTCACGGGACTTCACGGCAAGCAGCTCGAGAAGGCAGTGAAGGAAGACTTCCCCTTCCTGCCTTCCGGATGTCAGGTCAGGCTGGACCAGCAGAGTCAGCAGGTGGTCCTGGAGAATCTGCGCTCCCAGATCAGCAACCGCTGGGCGCAGATCGTCGCTCACCTCAAGGCCACCAAGGACGACTCACTTGCAGATTTCCTCGACGCCTCTGGGCTGGAACTGAGCGACATCCTCCGACGGGGAAGCCATTCGTGGACCAAGCTTCGTAGAGATGCAGACCTGCCCACGCTTCCGGGCTCCGAGCTCGAAGCCAGGCTCCTGAAGCGCGTACGTGCGTTCGCCCACGTGGATGACCCGATCAGGGCGACGGCCTACAAGGCACTGCTAGACGACGGGGCGCCGGACTACTCGCACATGTCGCAGGCCGAGCAGCGCCTGGCGCGAATGCTCTACTTCTCCCTCTGGTCCGACGGCGGGGGCTACGCCTCAGTCGACGAGGGCCTCGACGCTCTCCGCGGGGAAGTCGCGACCCGCGCAGAGATCTCGACGGTCGTCGACCTGAGCTACGAGGCCGCGCGCCACGTCCCGTCCGATCTCCCGCCGACGCTGGCAAACGTACCTTTGAAGATCCACGCCAGATATCAGCGTGAGGAGATCCTCGCCGCGCTCGACTTCCCGCGGAACCCCAACAGCTTCCGCGAGGGAGTGCTGTATCTCGAACACCTGAACGTCGACGCCTTCTTCATCACCCTGAAGAAGTCAGAGGCGGACTACTCGCCGACGACGATGTACGCCGACTACCCGATCTCGCGCGACCTGTTCCACTGGGAGTCGCAGTCAACTACCTCTGTCTCGTCGAAGACGGGTCAGCGGTATCTCAGCGGCTCGAGCACCGTGCTCTTGTTCGTGCGTCAGGAACAGAAGGACGACTTCGGCACGTCGCCCTACCTCTTCCTGGGGCCGGCGACGTACGTCAGCCACACAGGCGATCGCCCGATTGCGATCACGTGGCGGCTTGGAACCCAGATGCCGACGGACTTCTTCAATCACGCGTCTGCGGTTGCTCAGTAGAGCGTCCCGCCCACGCCTGACGGTCCCGAGCTAGGACAAGCTGAAGGGCCCCGACCTCTCACATTCAAGGTCGGGGCCCTTCAGATCAATCAGGTCATCAGCTGCAGCCGCTCGTGCTCCCGCAGCCCTCGCACACGTAGCACGAGCCGGCCGGGCGCATCTTCGTCCCGCAGGTCATGCAGAGGGGGGAGTCGACGGCGGTGCCGGTGAGCTTCTCGAAGAGCTCGGCCGTGGTCTTGGCCTCGCCCGTGGTCACGTGGGCCGGGACCTGGCGGGCCTCGGAGCCGTGGGTGTCCTTGGTCTCGACGTCGATGACCTCGGTCTTGGTTTCGACAGGCTCAACCGGCGAGGAGGAGTCGGACGAGGTGAGCTCGGACGCCGAGCCGGTCTCCTCCACGAGCGGCTCGTAGGAGCCGGTCTCGAGGTGGCGCTGGCGCTCCTCGGCGGAGTAGATGCCGAGCTGCGAGCGCTCCTCGAAGGACAGGTAGTCCAGGGCCAGGCGGCGGAAGATGTAGTCCATGATCGACTGCGACATCCGCACGTCCGGGTCGTCGGTCAGGCCGGCCGGCTCGAAGCGCAGGTTGGTGAACTTCGAGACGTACGTCTCGAGCGGCACGCCGTACTGCAGGCCGATCGACACCGCGATCGAGAAGGCGTCCATCACGCCGGCCAGGGTCGAGCCCTGCTTGCCGAGCTTGAGGAAGACCTCGCCGAGCTGGCCGTCGTCGTGGGCACCGGAGGTCATGTAGCCCTCGGCACCGCCGACGGTGAACGACGTCGTGCGGGAGACGCGCGACTTCGGCAGGCGCTTGCGGACCGGGGCGTAGACGACCTTCTCCACGACCTTCTCGACGACCTCGGCCTCGGCCGCAACCTTGTCGGCGGCGTCCTTCTTGGCCTTGCCGCCACCGTCGGACAGGGGCTGGCCGACCTTGCAGTTGTCGCGGTAGATCGCGGTCGCCTTCAGGCCCAGCTTCCAGGACTGCAGGTAGACGTCCTCGATCTCCTCGACCGTGGCCGACTCCGGCAGGTTGACCGTCTTGGAGATCGCGCCGGAGAGGAACGGCTGCGCGGCCGCCATCATCCGCACGTGGCCCATCGGCTTGAGCGCCCGGGCGCCCATCGCGGTGTCGAAGATCTCGTAGTGCTCGGTCTTCAGGCCGGGCGCGTCGATCACGTGGCCGTGCTCGGCGATGTAGGCGACGATCGCCTCGACCTGCTCCTCCTGGTAGCCCAGCTTCTTCAGGGCCCGCGGGATGGTCTGGTTGACGATCTGCATCGAGCCGCCGCCGACGAGCTTCTTGAACTTCACGAGCGAGAAGTCGGGCTCGATGCCGGTGGTGTCGCAGTCCATCATGAAGCCGATGGTGCCGGTGGGCGCGAGCACCGAGGCCTGCGCGTTGCGGAAGCCGTTCTTGTCGCCGAGCTTGATCACGTCGGCCCACGCCTTGGTGGCCAGCTTGTGCACGCGGCCGTCCTCGGTGTGCAGCACGCGGACGACGTCGTTGGCCGCCTGGTGCTTGCGCATCACGCGCTTGTGGGCGTCGGCGTTGCGGGCGTACCCGGCGTACGGCCCCACGATGCCGGCGAGCTCGGCGCTGCGCTTGTAGGAGGTGCCGGTCATGAGCGAGGTGATCGCGGCAGCCATCGAGCGGCCACCCTCGGAGTCGTACCCGAGGCCCATCGCCATCAGCAGCGCGCCGAGGTTGGCGTACCCGATGCCGAGCTGGCGGTAGTCGACGGTGGTCTTGCCGATCGCCTCGGTCGGGAAGTCCGCGAAGCAGATCGAGATGTCCATCGCAGTGATGATGAACTCGACGGCCTTGGCGAAGAGGGCGGCGTCGAAGGTGTCGTCGTCCTTGAGGAACTTCAGCAGGTTGAGCGACGCCAGGTTGCACGAGGAGTTGTCGAGCGACATGTACTCCGAGCACGGGTTGGACGCGGTGATGCGGCCGGTCTCGGGGTTGGTGTGCCAGTCGTTGATCGTGTCGTCGTACTGCAGGCCCGGGTCGGCGCAGGCCCAGGCGGCCTCGCTGATCTTGCGGAAGAGGTCGCGGGCGTCGACGGTCTCGATGACCTCACCGGTGCCGCGCGAGCGCAGGCCGAACTCGGTGCCGTCCTCGACCGCGCGCATGAACTCGTCGCTGACACGGACCGAGTTGTTGGCGTTCTGGTACTGGACGGAGGTGATGTCGGCGCCGCCGAGGTCCATGTCGAACCCGGCGTCGCGGAGGGCGCGGATCTTGTCCTCCTCCTTGGCCTTCGTCATCACGAACTCCTCGATGTCGGGGTGGTCGACGTCGAGGACGACCATCTTGGCCGCACGACGCGTCGCGCCGCCCGACTTGATGGTGCCGGCGGACGCGTCGGCGCCGCGCATGAAGGAGACGGGGCCGGAGGCCGTACCGCCGGAGGAGAGGAGCTCCTTGGAGGAGCGGATGCGGGAGAGGTTGAGGCCGGCGCCGGAGCCGCCCTTGAAGATGAAGCCCTCCTCCTTGTACCAGTTGAGGATCGAGTCCATCGAGTCGTCGACCGAGAGGATGAAGCAGGCCGAGACCTGCTGCGGCGACGGGGTGCCGACGTTGAACCAGACGGGAGAGTTGAAGGAGAAGTACTGGTTGACCAGCAGCCAGGTCAGCTCGTGCTCGAAGATCTCGGCGTCGGCGTCGGTGGCGAAGTAGTCGTGGTCGATGCCGGCCTTGGTGTAGGTCTTCACGACCCGGTCGATGAGCTGCTTGAGGCTCCACTCGCGGGCGTCGGTGCCGACGGCGCCGCGGAAGTACTTGGTGGTGACGATCGTCGAGGCGTTGACCGACCAGAAGTCGGGGAACTCCACGCCGCGCTGCTCGAAGACGGTCTCGCCGGTCTTCCAGTTCTGCTGGACGACGTCGCGACGCTCCCACGTGATGGCGTCGTAGGGGTGGGTGCCCTCGGTGCTGAAGACGCGCTCCATCTTCAGGCCCTTGCCCCTCGCCTTCGCGCGGGTGCTCACCGTCTCGGTCATGGGTTCTCCTCTTCCCTGGTTCTGCTTCAACTTCGCGAGTCTTCTCGCGGCTGCTTGGTAAGCCCGGCAGGCAGCTTCCCCACTACCTGCCGGGCCGAATGTGGGTCAGCCCGAATGCGCCGGATGCGCTGGCTGGTCGTCCGCGGCTCGCTCGAGCCGCAGCATCTTGATCTCCGCGTCGAAGTCGTCGGCCGACTCGAACGCGCGGTAGACGGAGGCGAACCGGAGGTACGCCACCTCGTCGAGCGCCCGCAACGGGGCGAGGATCGCGAGGCCGACGTCGTTGGCGTCGAACTCGGCCTGCCCGCTCAGACGGAGTGCGTCCTCGACCTCCTGGCCGAGGCAGGCGAGCTGGGCGTCGGTGACCGGGCGGCCCTTGCAGGCCTTGCGGACGCCGGCGATCGCCTTGTCGCGGTTGAACGGCTCGGTCGCGCCCGAGCGCTTGAGCACGGTGAGCTGCATCTTCTCGACCGTCGTGAAGCGACGGTCGCAGGCCGCACACGTACGCCGGCGGCGGATCGAGCCACCGTCGTCGGCGACGCGGGAGTCGAGGACCTTGGTGTCCTCGTTCTTGCAGTAGGGACAGTGCATGGCGGCCCTCCTCCCGGGTACGTTCAGGGCGCGGTTCGTACACCCTCATAACGGGGTGGCGCCTGTGGATCTTCCTGTGGACATCTAGCCTGCGCCTGTGGGTTCACGCCCTCAGCCTGTGCACCAGATGTGGATAACTACAGCGGTGTAACTACTAGATGTAGTGGTAACCGTACGCCCCGACCACAACGCATGGCAAGCGAATGCCGAAGCTCGTCGGATCAATTTCGAGCCCTCGACAAAACCGCAGGTCAGGGCTCTGCGACGTGGTCCAGCGGCGGCGTGTCGGGCCCCTCCTTCTGGGTCGTTCGGCTGCCCCACTCAGGTCACATCCGCCACAATGGAGCCCGTGTCCACGGGGAAGAGAGCAGGGTCGCGCAGAGGCGCCCGCCAGCCCCGTCCCTTGAACAAGGCGGCGCTGCTCCTGGGCGCCGCGACCACCCTCTTGGTGGTGGCCTGGGGCTACCTCGTGTACGCCGCGATCGACTTCGGTACGGCCGCGCGCGGGGGCAACTCGTCGGCGTGGACCTTCATGGCCCTTGCCTGCGCCGGCGCCATCGCCTGCCTCTTCGTCGGCCTGCTCCTGGTCGCGCGGATGATGCGGGTCATGGGGATCACCTCACCGCCCCCGTCGCCCGACGCTCCCCCGCGCCCCGTCGGCGGGAAGCGCGCCGCGCGGTGATCGTGGAGGACCTGAGTCACCCGGTGGCTCGGAACTGCCACGATCTTGCTCGCTGATCGTCTGTGCGGTGGCCGTGGTGCGCCTGGTGAACCACACGCACCGCACTCTTCGCGCCCAGGAGCTTGGGCGGGGTCGGACTCGAAGTTCGCTCGTGCGTGGTACGAGTGAACTTCGACCTTCGCTATCTGAGGACCAGTTGTGGGAGGGCCTCGACGATCTGGAGGTCCTGGGCCGCACCAGCGACGGTGAGGGTCTCCGGGATCGAGGCCCAGTCGCCGTTGCCGATGCGGAACTCGCCGGCGTAGGTCGTGTCGACGCGTACTGCGACCTCGTCGACGTTGGCATACTCGTGCGTGATCTCGAGGTCAGGGTGCGGGCTGCCCGGGCTTGTCGTGGTGGTGCTGGTGCCGTCGCCGAAGTGCCACTTGTACGACACCGGGACCGCGCGGATGGTGACCGGCTGGCCCGCCAAGGTGACCTCACGTTCGATGAGCCGGTGGTCCGGCGTGTAGAAGTTGGTCTTGAAGTTGACCAGGGTCTTGCCGCCCCTCGGCTGCACGACCAACGTCGACGCTGGCCACTCCATGCGCTTGAACTCCCGGATGATCAGCTTGACGAGGTCGACTTCTTGCACCGCGTCTTCTGGCACGCACACGTCGCCCACATCCACGCCGTCCCTGAAGACGTCATGCATGAAGCCCTCTTCTCCGTTCTCGACGCATTCGACGTGCTCAGCGCAGATGCCGCCGTTGCCGCATTGGATGGTGACGACCCAAGTGTGGCCGTCACCTGAACCGGACGATTCTTGGTACTCAGCGAAGGTCCAGCTGCATTCAGCATCAGCCTGCTCCCAGCCCACCGCGATACATGACGACGGATCAGCAACTGCGGGCGAGGCCGTCAGCGTCATGCCGCCCAGCGGTGCCCAGGCGAGGAAAGGAATCCACAAACGCTGTCGCATCACACGATCGCGAAGTGGGTCACGACCCACTCGCCTTCCACCTTCCCCAGCGTCACGCGGATGGTCGATCGGCCTTCTGGCAGCGTCTGAGTCTCCCCGCTAGGACGCAGAATGACCGTCTCGGGGATGTCCTTCGTCAGGTTGTAGGTCGGCGGATTACCTGCCATTCGCTCGAGGTCGACAATTGTGGAGCCCGCGAACTCCGCGCTACCACCGTTCTCGTACACCTGCTCAACGTTGGCGACGAAGTCCTGACATGGCCTGCACTCCGGAGTCATCCGGTCGTACTCAGCGGTCTCTCCCGTTACCTGCATCTCGTCGCCGGCCTCAACCCAGCGCCGGATGAACTCCTCCGGACTCTCCGCCTCCGGCTCCTCCGACTCCGTCGGGCTCGGCGTCGGCGACGAACTCGTCGGCTCCGGGATCTTCGGCGTGGGCTCCGGGTCGTCGGAGCACCCGGCCAGTAGGGCGGGGACCGCGAGGGTGAGCGCGAGTGCGCGGCGTACGTGCATGAAGGTGCCTTCCCGAGAACAACGTCAGCACGGGTGAAACTACCCATTCGGGCGTGGTCTGAACCAGACCGGAGGCAAAGCCTGTGGACAACCGGCGCTCGAAAAGATCGTGGAGCTCTTGGGTCACCAGGTGACTCAGAACTTCCACGTTGTCGCCCGCTCGTCCCCTTCGATACGCCGGCTCGTCCCTCACCGGCACTCAGGACGCCGCCTCGCAGCCACTCGACCACCGAAGCAGCAAATGCGCCGAGGGGCGGGCCCACAGGCCCGCCCCTCGGTCTTCCCCTTGGTTCCACCAGCCGGGGTCGAAGCGGCTGATGGAGGCCTCGCGCGTCAGTCGGAGACGACAGGGACGCGGAGCTTCTGGCCGGCGGAGAGGCCGGCGGACTCGAGGGCGTTGAGCCGCTCGATCTCGTTCATCATGGAGCGGACGTCGCCGTCGGTCGCGATCTCGCTGGCGATGCCCCACAGGGTGTCGCCGGGCGCCACCTGGACGATCTCGGTGGGCGCCGGCTCACCGGACGAGCCCGTGCCTACGGCACCGCCGGCGAGCATGAAGGCCACGGCGAGCACGAGGAACAGCGAGGTCAGGAAGACCACGAGCCGCCCGCGCCGGGTCAGCCGCACGGTCGAGCCGCGGCGGACGGGAACGGGGGCAAAGGCGGGGGCAAGGCTGAGGGTGCTCATGGTGGCCTCCTGGGGAAGATTCAGCCGGATGTCTCTGTCGAGCGAATGTCTAGTCGGACCCACCGACAGTGGCCTGCGCCACCGGGTGTCGATCAGACGTTCGATCGAACATGTGTACGACGTTAGAGCACGTGTTCGAACAGGTCAAGCACCTCGACGAACGAATGTTCGAAGCCCCAGAAGGCCCGGCCCGGAGGGGACCAACGGACCTACCCGCCGCACCGACGAGCGACGAGCGTGGAGGCACGACGACACGTCGACGACGCACGACGACACAAGGAGAGCGAGCCATGTCGCGCAAGAAGGTCCTGGTCCTGGGGGGCAACTTCGGCGGTCTCACCGCCGCCATCACGGTCAAGCACCAGCTGCACGGGGACGTCGACGTGACCGTCGTGTCCTCCTCCGACGAGTTCCTCTTCACCCCGTCGCTGATCTGGGTGCCGTTCGGCAAGCGCACGCGCGCGGACATCACGTTCAAGCTCGGCCCGACGTTCGAGGACCACGAGGTCGAGTTCGTCCACGCCGAGGCCACCGCCATCGACCCGGAGGCGCGACGCGTCGAGACCACCGCGGGCCCGCAGGACTACGACTACCTCGTCATCGCCACCGGCTACCGCAACCGCTTCGACGTGATCCCCGGCCTCGGCGAGGGCGGCAACGCGTTCACGATCACCACGCTGGACGACGCGATCCACGCCGGTGAGGGCTGGCGCCGCTTCCGCGAGAAGCCGGGCGACGTCGTCATCGGCGCGACCCAGGGCGCCGGCTGCTTCGGCGCGGCGTACGAGTTCCTCTTCAACACCAGCTACCAGCTGAAGAAGGCCGGTCTCAAGGACCGCGTGAAGCTCACCTACGTCAGCGCCGAGCCGTTCCTCGGCCACTTCGGCATCGGCGGCCTCCCCCACGGCGAGGCGCTGCTCGGGATGTTCCTCAAGAAGGAGCGCATCGACGTCGTCCTCGACACCGCCATGGACCACGTCGACGAGGGCCGGCTGGTGCTCGCCGACGGCCGCGCGCTCGACTTCGGCTACGCGATGATCATCCCGCCGTTCTCCGGCCAGGAGGTCATCCTCCGCACGCCCAAGCTCGCCGACGACAACGGGTTCGTGAAGGTGCGCGACACCTACCAGAGCGAGGCCTACGACGACGTGTACGCCGTGGGCGTGGCCGCCGCGGTCGACGTCCCGTGGCAGACCCCCACGCCGGTCGGCATCCCGAAGACCGGCTTCCCCACCGAGCAGCAGGCGCACGTCGCGGCCGTCAACATCGCCGCGCAGATCAAGGGCGAGGCACCCGACGCGCACAAGGCGTTCGGGGACATCCCCGCGGTGTGCGTGATGGACGCCGGCAACAACGGCGTCATCATCCTCGCCGACAAGATGCTGCCGCCGCGCAAGCACGGCGTGCTGATCCCCGGCCCGCAGGCGCACGCGATGAAGCTCGGCTTCGAGAAGTACTTCCTCTGGAAGATGAAGCACGGCCAGGTGCGACTGCCCTGACCCTCGTCGAGGAGTCAGGTCAGGAGGCGGAGCGGCGCCGCATCGCGCGGCGCCCCTGCGCCGCGAACAGCGACGCGGCGTGCTGCGTGACGCCCGGGGCGAGAGCCGCGCCGCGCACCACTGCCCCGCGCCAGCCGGGCACGGTCCGCACCACGCGGCGCGAGCCCACGAGCGCGACGGCCGCCTCGGCGACCTCGGCCACGCCGAGGATCGGGCCACCGGAGTGGGTCAGCTGTGAGCCCAGGCCGTCGGGGTCCTGGGCGGCCAGCATCGCGGTGTCCACCCCATCGGGGCACAGGGCGTGGACCCGCACCCCGCGTGGCGCCTCGGCGTTGACCGACGCCGACAGCGAGACGACCGCGGCCTTCGTCGCGGCGTACATGCTGTAGCCCGGCACCGGACCGAGCCCGGACAGCGAGGCGACGTTGACGACGTCGCCACCGGCCGGCCCGAAGGCCGCCAGCGCGGCGCGGGTGCCCCACGTCGTACCGAGCAGGTTGACCTCCACGAGGCGGCGCACCTGCTGCTCCGACAGCGAGGCCAGGGTGCCGTCGTCGCCGACGCCGGCGTTGTTGAACCACGACGTCAGCGCCCCGTGGCGCGCCGCCTCCTCCGCGACCAGGACGTGGGAGGCGGGATCGCGTACGTCCTGGGCGAGGCCCGCGACCGCGCCGATCTCCGCCGCCGTCGCAGCGGCCGCCCACCCGTCGAGGTCGCCGATGACGACGGCGTGGCCGCGCGCGACCATCAGCTCCGCGATCCCACGCCCGATCCCGCGGGCTCCACCGGTGACGACGCACGAGGTCTGCATCGCACCGACACTAGCGACAACCAGCGACACGCGACTTCGAACAGGTGTTTGATCCCACGGCTCCCGGAGGGCTACGGTGAGCGCACGGCTCCCGCCCGGCGCGGACGGTGGGGGCACCCCGCAGTGGAGGACGCCATGGCCAAGCAGGACGACAAGAACGTCATCGAGATGCCCGACGGCCCCCCGGACGCCACCGGGCTGACACCGCGCCAGCAGCGCGTGCTCGCCACGATCAAGGACTCGATCGAGTCCAAGGGCTACCCGCCGTCGATGCGTGAGATCGGCCAGGCCGTCGGCCTCACGTCGTCCTCCAGCGTGGCCCACCAGCTCCGCGTGCTCGAGGGCAAGGGCTTCCTCAAGCGCGACCCCAACCGGCCCCGCGCCCTCGAGGTGTTCCTGCCCGAGGTGATGGCCGCCCGACGCTCGATCTCGAGCGGCGAGGAGTCCAGCGTCGACGAGACCGGCATCGGCGACCTCGCCCCGACCGCGGTCAACATCCCGGTCGTCGGCCGCATCGCCGCCGGTGGCCCGATCCTCGCCGAGGAGCAGGTCACCGACGTGTTCCCGCTGCCCAAGCAGCTCGTCGGCGACGGCACGCTCTTCCTGCTCGAGGTCTCCGGCGACTCGATGGTCGACGCGGCCATCTGCAACGGCGACTACGTCGTGATCCGCCAGGAGCAGACCGCCACCAACGGTCAGATCGTCGCCGCGATGATCGACGGCGAGGCCACGGTCAAGACCTTCCAGCGCAAGGACGGCCACGTGTGGCTGCTCCCCCACAACGACGCCTACGACCCGATCCCGGGCGACAACGCCACGATCCTCGGCGTCGTGACGGCGGTGCTCCGCAGCCTCTGAGCACCGTAGGGGTGGGACGCCGTTGAAAGGCGCCCACCCGCGGGACACGATGGCCAGATGAGCGACGTCGAGAAGACCTACGACTACGTCATCGTCGGAGCGGGGGTGGCCGCGGCCAGCGCCGTGAAGGGCATCCGCGCCGAGGACGCCGGCGGCTCGATCGGCGTCCTCGGCTCCGAGCCCGACAAGCCGGTCTACCGGCCCGCGCTCTCCAAGGACCTCTGGCTCAAGGACGACCAGACCCTCGAGGGCAACTCGCTCGCCGGCGACCTCGACGACGACGACGCTGTCGACCTGCTCACCGACACGACCGTGACCGCGATCGACCGCGGCGCCCACGCCGTACGCCTCGCCGACGGCAGCAGTGTCGGCTACGGCAAGCTCCTCCTGGCCACCGGCGCCGAGCCCCGCGTGCTCGGCGTCGCCCCCGGCCCCCGGGTCCTCTACTACCGCACGGCCGCCGACTACGAGCGGCTGCGCGCGGTCGCCGCGAAGGGCAGCCACGTCGCGGTCGTCGGCGGCGGCTACATCGGCTCCGAGATCACCTCGGCGCTGGTCCAGAACGGCATCGACGTCACGCTCGTGCTCGACCTCGAGGACGTGCAGGAGCAGATGTTCCCCCGCGCCCTCGCCGCCCACCTCACCAAGGAGCTCGCCGACCGTGGCGTGACGATCGTGCACGGCTCGGTCTCGGGTGGCGAGGAGGACGACGGCGGCGTACGCATCCGCCTCGACGACGACTCCCACATCGTCGCCGACGCCGCGGTGATCGGCGTCGGCGTGCTGCCGCGCACCGGCCTCGCCGAGGCCGCCGGCCTCGAGGTCGACAACGGCGTCGTGGTCGACGACCACCTCCGCACCAGCGACCCCGACGTGTACGCCGCGGGCGACGTCGCGTCCTACCCCGACGCCCTGCTCGGCCGCCGCCGCGTCGAGCACGTCGACCACGCCGAAAAGTCCGGCGAACACGCCGGCAAGGTGATGGCCGGCGCCGACGCGGCCTACGACTACACGCCGTTCTTCTGGTCCGACATCCTCGACCACGGCTACGAGGCGGTCGGCGAGACCAGCAGCCGGCTCGACCTGGTCGAGGACTGGAAGGACAGCGAGATCGGCACCGGTGTCGTCTACTACCTCAAGTCCGGGCAGGTCCGCGGGGTCGTCCTCTGGAACGTCTGGGACAGCGTCGACAAGGCCCGCGAGGTCATCAGGGAGACCGCCGAGCAGCCGGTGTCCGACCCGGAGTCGCTGCGGGGGCGCATCCCGTTCGGGTGAGGGCTCCCGCCGGTCAGCCTCGGTTTCGACACGGGCGCTGCGCGCCCTGCTCAACCAGCGGCAGGCTGACGCTGCGCGCCCTGCTCAACCAGCGGCAGGACGGCCCCGCCGGTTGAGCAGCGAGGCACGAGCGTGTCGAAACCAAGGGTCCGTTCAGCCTCGGTTTCGACACGGGCGCTGCGCGCCCTGCTCAACCAGCGGGGAGAACCTGAACGGCGGGTGAACTCTCACAGCGGGGCGTGATCTTCGCGCGGGTGCGTCGTTGAACCACCCGTGACCCCCGCACCGCACCTCACCCGACGGGCCGTGATCGCCGGCGGCGCCGGCGCTGCCGCACTGGCCGGCGCCACTGCCGCAGCTGCACGGCCCGGGCACGAGACCTTCCAGCACGGCGTCGCCTCGGGCGACCCGCTCCCGCGCGCGGTCGTCCTCTGGACCCGCGTCACCCCGACCGCCGCCGCCACCCCCGGCTCGGGCGTCGGGCCACGCGTGACGGTCGCCTGGGAGGTCGCCACCGACCGCCGCTTCCGCGACGTCGTCCGCAGGGGCTCGGTCCGCACCGGCCCGGCCGGCGACCACACCGTGAAGGTCGACGCGACCCGGCTGCGGCCCGACACGGCGTACTTCTACCGCTTCACGTGCCGCGGGGAGACCAGCCCGGTGGGGCGTACGCGGACCGCGCCGGCCCGCACCGCGACGCCCACGGGCCTTCGGTTCGGTGTCGTGTCGTGCGCCAACCTCCAGGCGGGCTGGTTCAGCGCCTACCGGCACCTGGCCAGGCGCGACGACCTCCACGCGGTCATCCACCTCGGCGACTACCTCTACGAGTACGCGCCCGGCGAGTACGGCTACGGCCGCGCCAACACCGACATCCGGCCGCACGTGCCCGCGCGCGAGATGGTGAGCCTCGCCGACTACCGGCAGCGGCACGCGCAGTACAAGTCCGACCCCGACCTGCGTGCCCTGCACGCGCGACACCCGTTCATCGTGACCTGGGACGACCACGAGGTCACCAACGACGCCTGGCGCGACGGCGCCGAGAACCACCAGCCCGCCGAGGGCGACTACGCCGCACGCCGCGCGGCCGCGCACCGCGCGTACGACGAGTGGATGCCGGTGCGGATGTCCGGCACGGCTGCGACCGGCGACGGCACCCGGCTGTTCCGTACGCTGCGGTTCGGCGCGCTCGCCGAGCTCAGCATGCTCGACCTGCGGACGTACCGTGACCAGCAGGCCGGCACGCCCGCGCCGAGCCCGGTGCCCAGCCCGACCGGCGGCACCGACGGCACCATCACCGGCCGCGCGCAGCTCGACTGGCTCAAGCGGAGGCTCCGCCGCGGCGGGCCGCAGTGGAAGCTCGTCGGGAACCCGGTGATGATCGCGCCGGTCACCTTCGCCCAGCTCCCCCACGACCTCGTCGACCCCGTCAACGACGTCACCGGCCTGCTCCCCCGCGACGGCGCGCCCTACAACGTCGACCAATGGGACGGCTACACCGCCGACCGCCGCGAGCTCTTCGACCACATCCGCGACCAGGGCCTGCACGACGTGGTGTTCCTGACCGGGGACATCCACTCCGGCTGGGCGTGCGACCTGCCGTACGACGCCTCGACCTACCCGCTCGGCGACTCGGCCGGCGTCGAGCTGGTCTGCACGTCGGTCACGTCCAACAACCTCAAGGACATCACCGGCACCCCGCCGCGCACCTCGTCGCTCGCCGTCGAGGCGGTGATCCAGACCAACAACCGCCACGTGAAGTACCTCGACTTCGACAGCCACGGCTACTCCGTCCTCGACGTCACGCCGGAGCGGGTGCAGATGGACTGGTACGTCATCGGCGACCGCGCAGACCGCCGAGCCGGCTCGTCGTGGACCGCCTCCTGGGCCACCCGGTCGGGGACCAACAAGGTCCACGCCGTCAGCACGCCGGTGGGTGGTGCCTGATGTGTGACTCGCCCAGGGACTCGAGGGCCAGCGGCGCCTTCGAGCGCGGACGTCACGAGATCCGCACCGGTCGCCGGACGCTGCTCACCGCCGGCGCCGCCGGCATCGCCATCTCGACCGCGACCTCGGGCCTGCCGCGAGCTGCAGCGGCGGCGTCGGCCGGCACCCGGAGGAGGGCGTACGTCCTCGTCCTCGACGGGTGCCGGCCCGACGAGATCAGCCCGACGCTCATGCCGCGCACCAGCGCGCTGCGCGACGGCGGTCTCCACCACCCGCGGGCGACGTCGCTGCCGGTGATGGAGACCATCCCCAGCCACGTGATGATGATGAGCGGCGTCCGGCCGGACCGGTCGGGCGTACCGGCCAACTCGATCCTCGACCGGACGACCGGCGAGGTGCGCGACATGGACCGCCCCGAGGACATCCGCGTCCGCACGATCATCGAGCGACTGAACCGCAACGGCCTCACGACGGGCACGGTGCTCAGCAAGGAGTACCTCTACGGCATCTTCGGCGGCCGGGCCACGCACCGCTGGGAGCCCGCGCCCATCGTGCCGGTGTCCGGGCACGCGCCCGACGCCTCCACGATGGAGGCGACCCTGGCGATGGTGGAGGAGCACGACCCCCACCTGGTCTTCGTCAACCTCGGCGACATCGACCGGATGGGTCACTCCGACCTCACCGGTCCGCTCGGCGTGAGGGCCGCGCGGCAGGCGGCGCTCGCCGCGACCGACCTCCAGGTCGGCCGGTTCGTCGACCTGCTGAAGTCGTCCGGACGCTGGCAGACGTCGCTGCTCGTGGTGCTCGCCGACCACTCCATGGACTGGTCGCTCCCCCACCAGCTGATCCACCTGACGCCGGTGCTCGAGGCCGACCCGCTGCTCGCCGGCCACGTCACGATCGCGGACAACGGCGGAGCCGACCTCCTCTACTGGACTGGCGACCCTGCCCTGCTCGACGCCGCGGTCACCCGGATGCGCGCGCTGACGTCGGCGGTGCCGGGCGTGCTCGCCGCGCACGACCCGCGGGTCACGCCCGCGCTGCGCACCGGCCCGCTGGGCGGCGACGTCATCGTCTACGCGAGGGCAGGCTGGCGGTTCAGCGACCCCGACCAGTGGTCGAACCCGATCCCCGGCAACCACGGCCATCCCGCGACGATGCCGATCCCGTTCTTCCTCGCCGGCGGCCACCGCCGGGTGCCGCGCGGCGTGACGTCGTCGAGGCGCGCCGCGACGATCGACGTGGCGCCCACCCTGGCGGACTTCTTCGGCGTGGGGGCGCCTCGAGGCGGGTACGACGGCCGGTCGCGGCTGCCGTAGTAGCCTCGCGCCGATGTCACCCGCCGGCCCCGACGCCCACCCCGACGCCCACCCCGACCCGCTGCTCTTCCGGACGCGCCCGGGCAACCGCCGCCGGCTGACCCCGGCGGCGCAGGCCGAGGTCGACCGGCTGGCCGCGGCGGGAGAGCAGTCCGCCTGGCTCAGCCCCCTGGCGTACAACCTCACGATCAGCCACAGCCACCGGTTCGTCTGGTACCGCGTGGCCAAGGTCGCGACCCGCACCATCCGCCACCACTGCGAGACCCACGGCGTGAGCATGGACGTCGACCACGCGATGCGGATCCGCTACCCGCTGGCGAGCTTCGCCGACTACTTCACGTTCGCGTTCGTCCGCGACCCGCTCGACCGGTTCGTCTCGGCGTGGCACGACAAGGTCGTCGACCACAACTACTACGACTTCGACACCGCCACCCACGAGCGGATGCAGCGGGTCGAGGAGTTCGCCCGGTGGGCCGCCGGGCAGGACCTGTCGGCGGTCCCCGGCACCGACCAGCACCTGACTCTGCAGAGCCGGATGATCGACCTCAACCGCGTGGACTTCGTCGGCCGGCTCGAGACGTTCGACCGTGACTTCGGCGAGGTGTGCGAACGGATCGGGGCACCTGCCGTGCCGACCGCGCCGAAGAACCAGACCGCGCCCGGCGGCCGCGACCGCCAGGTCTCCCAGGAGCTGCGCGAGCTCGTCGCGCGGATGTACGCCCGCGACTACCAGCTCTTCGGCTACCCGCCGCCCGCCTGACGCCGGCGTACGTCATGGCCGCCGGCTGCCCGGGCGACCGCGCGCCATGACGTCAGGTTCGTACGTCATGGCCGTCGGCTTGCCCGGCGACCGCGCGCCATGACGTCGCGCGCTGGTGGTGCGGCCGCCCGCCTGACGTCGGCGTACGTCAGGCCGACTGGCCGAGCCGCTTGAGCGCCTGGCGCACGAGCGCCGGGTCGGTCGTCGACCACATCGGCGGCAGCGACGCCTTGAGGAAGCGGCCGTAGCGAGCGGTCTCGAGCCGCGGGTCGAGCACCGCGACGATGCCGCGGTCGGAGGTCGTACGGATCAGGCGGCCGGCCCCCTGCGCGAGGAGCAGCGCCGCGTGGGTGGCCGCGACCTGCATGAAGCCGTTGCCGCCGGCCTGGTCGGCGGCGCGCTGGCGCGCCGACATGAGCGGGTCGTCGGGCCGGGGGAACGGGATGCGGTCGATGATCACGAGCTGGCAGGTGTCGCCGGGGACGTCGAGGCCCTGCCACAGCGACAGCGTGCCGAACAGGCAGGTGTGCGGGTCCTCGACGAACTGCTTGGCCAGCTCGGGCAGCTGCGCGTCGCCCTGCGCGAGCGTGGTCAGGTGCGGCAACCGGGTGCGTACGGCCTCCGCGGCGGTCTCGGCGGCGCGGCGCGAGGAGAACAGGCCGAGCGTGCGACCGTCGAGGGCGTCGACGAGGTCGCAGATCTCGTCGAGCTGGGCGGGGCCGAGGCCGTCGCGGCCGGGCTGCGGCAGGTGGCGGGCGACGTAGAGGATGGACTGCTGGCCGTAGTCGAAGGGCGAGCCGACGTCGATGCCCTTCCACGGCAGCGCGTCGTCGGCCTCGGTGGTGGCGACCTGGTGGCCGATCCGCTCGGTGGGCTTGAGGCCGAGCGAGGTGGCGACCGCGCCGAACTCGCCGCCGAGCATGAGCGTCGCGCTGGTGAAGACCGCCGTCTTGTCGGTGAGGAGCTTGTCGCGCATCGGGCCCCACACCTGGAGCGGCGCGACGTGGAGCCGGGCCGGGAAGCGGTCGCGCGCCTCGCCCAGCCACAGCACGTCGGCCTGCGAGCCAGCCGCCATCCGCTCGGCGTTGACGAAGACCTCCTGCACCATGCCCTTGGCCTGGGTGCGCCCGGCGTCACCCTCCCCCTCGCCGCCGGACTCGCGCGGGAAGGCCGAGAGGCAGGCGCGCGCGGCGTCGCGGACCAGCACCAGGGCGTCGGAGAGCTGGGTCGACACCTGGTCGATCCGTCCCGGCGCGGTCGCCTCGAACGCCTCGGCGAGCTGCTGCGCGGCGTCCTCGAGGTCGCCGGCGGGGTCGCCCGCGGCGTCGGCGGTCCACCGGCTCGCGCGGCGGGCGGCGCGCTCGATGTCGGACACGCCGAGCTCGTCGGTCGCGGCCTGGGTGACGCGCGCGGTCAGCTCGTGGGCCTCGTCGATGACGACCGTGTCGTAGTCGGGGATCATCGGCACGTCCTCGATCGCGTCGATCGCGAGGAGGGAGTGGTTGGTGACGATGAGGTGGCTGCGGTGGGCCTTCTCGCGGGCGAGCTCGGCGAAGCACTCCGCCCCGAACGGGCACTTGCTCGCACCCAGGCACTCGCGGTGGTTGACCGAGACCTGCCGCCACTCGCGGTCGGTGTGGCGCGGGGCGTTGTCACGCTCGCCGCTGCCGCCGGCCTCGGACTCCTCCTCCGCCCACTCGCGCAGCTCGAGGACCTTCTCGGCCATGGAGCCCATCGGCACGTCGACGAGGGTGCCCTGGTCGTCGGGGACGCCGGCGCGGATGCGGTGCAGGCAGGCGTAGTTGGAGCGGCCCTTGAGCACGGCGTACGACGTGTCGAGGCCGGGGACGTCCTTCTTGATCTGACTGACCGCCTCGACCAGCCGCGGCAGGTCGCGCTCGACGAGCTGGTGCTGCAGGGCGAGGGTCGCGGTGGCGACGACGACGCGCTTGTCGTGGAGCATCGCCGGGACGAGGTAGCCCAGCGACTTGCCGGTGCCGGTGCCGGCCTGGACGAGGAGGTGGCGGCCCTCCTCCATCGCCTCGGCGACCTCGGTCGCCATCTGGACCTGGCCGTCGCGCTGCTGGCCTCCGAGGGCGCCGACCGCGGTGGCCAGCACCTCCTGGACGGGCGCGGTGGCGGTGTCGGTCTCGGGCACCAGAGAACCCTACGGGGCGGCGCCGACACGACGTCGGACGCCGTCCACAGTCAGGCCGGGAGAGTCAGGCTCAGTGGTTCTTCTTGCGACCGAGCTGGCGCTCGATGCGGCGCTCGGGCTGGCCGAGGATGCGCGCGAGGAGCTTGACCCGGTAGCGGTAGGCGACCACGCCCAGGACGACGATCAGCAGGATCCACAGCATGCGCCGATCGTACGCCCGGCGGCCCAGCCGGTCGGGGTGGAACCGGGGCCGGAAGCGCCGCCGGGAGGGGACTGGGAGGGGAAGTCCGACACCTGGAGGCGGTTGTACGCCCCTCCCAGTGGCAGAGTCCCCGCCTGGGCGGGGACTCTGCGAGAGAGGCGCGGGCGCCGACGAAGGAGGCGGTCAGACGACCGCGCCGGAGTCCTCCGGCGCCCGCTCGACCTTCTCCTTCTTGACCCGGCTCATCGGCCACTTCTCGTGGAAGTAGGTGACCAGCGGGGTGGCGGTGAAGACCGAGGAGTAGGTGCCGACGATGAGACCGATGAGCAGCGCGATCGAGAAGTCGCGCAGCGAGTCGCCGCCGAGGATCGCGAGCGCGCCGAGGATGAACATCGTGCCGAGACCCGTGTTGACGGTGCGCGGCACGGTCTCGACCGCGGCCTTGTTGGCCAGGACGTTGAAGTCGTCCTCGGGCTTCGAGGCGAACCAGCGCTCGCGGACGCGGTCGAAGACGACGACCGTGTCGTTGACGGACAGACCGATGATGGTCATCGCGGCGGCCAGGAAGATGCCGTCGATCGGCTTCTCCAGCCACGCGAAGATGCCGACGACGATCAGCACGTCGTGCGCCATCGCGATGACGGCCGAGACGCCGAAGGTCCACTTGAACCGGAAGGCGAGGTAGAGCAGCTGGGCGAGGAACGCCACGCCGAAGGCGATGAGGGCGTTGTTGCGCAGCTCCTCGCCGAGGGAGGCACCGATCAGCTGGTCGTCGATCTTCGAGACGTCGCCACCGATCTTGCCCAGCTCGTCCTCGATCCGCTGCTCGTCCTCGTTGGAGATCTCGCCGGTGCGGACGGTGAAGTCGGAGGGGTCGTCGGCGGTCTGGACGACGGCCTCGGAGAAGCCGGCGTCGCTCACGGCGGCCCGCGCCTGCTCGACGTCCATGTCCTGGTTGGTCACCGAGTAGTCGAGCTGGCGCCCGCCGGTGAACTCGACGCCGAGGTTGAGGCCCTGGGTCACGATGCCGGCGATGGCGAACACCGTCGCCGCGCCCGAGACCGCGAGCCAGCGGCCCCGGTTCTTCATGATGTCGGGGTCCTTGCGGTCCAGCCACGCGCGCACCTTGCCGACGTCGCCGAGACCGCTGATCGCCGGCTTGCGGTTGACTCCCTTGTTGGAGACCGCGAGGTCGCACAGCACGCGGGCGATGATCAGCGCGGACACCATGGACGCGATGACACCGATGGACAGGGTGACACCGAAGCCCTTGATCGGACCGGAGCCGAGGAAGAACAGCAGCCCGGCGGCGAGCAGCGTCGTGACGTTGGAGTCGATGATCGCGGTCCAGGCCTTGTTGAAGCCCACCTGGAGGGCGCGGCGCAGGCCTGCGGACGGATAGGCGGCGTACTCCTCCCGCGCTCGTTCGAAGACGAGCACGTTGGCGTCGATCGCCATGCCGATGGCGAGCACGAAGCCGGCGAGGCCGGGCAGCGTCAGCGTCGAGCCGAGCCCGACGAGCATGGCGTAGGCCAGGAGCGCGTACGACGCCAGCGCGATGGTCGCCATCAGGCCGACCAGCCGGTAGACGACCACGATGAAGAGGCCGGTCAGCAGCAGACCGATGATGCCGGCCTCGATGGAGGCGTCGATCGCCGCGGCACCCAGCGAGGGGCCGACGAGCCGGTCGGAGATCGCGCGCAGCTCGAGGGGCAGGGCGCCGCCCTCGATCAGGGCGGAGAGGTCCTTGGCCTCCTCGGAGGTGAAGTTGCCGGTGATGTCGGTGGAGCCGCCGCGGATGCCGACGTCGCAGCCGACGGTCTCGTTGACCTCGGGCGAGGAGATCACCTCGCCGTCGAGGACGATCGCGATGCGGCGCTTGGGGTCGCCGGAGGGGTTGCAGGCTGCCTCGCCGGTGATGTCGGCCCAGGTGCGTCCGCCCGGACCGTTGAAGTCGATCGCGACGACCCACTCGACGCTCTGCTCGCGCTGGACCGCGCTGGCGCCGGTGATCTCCTCGCCCTCGATGACCGTCGGCCCGACCTCGAGGGTGTCGCCCTGGTCGGAGGGCAGGACGAGGTTGCCCTCCTCGCTCGGCTCGGCCTCGGGCTGCGCCGTGGCGAGGACCTCGTGGATGGTGAGCTTGGCGGTGCTGCCGATCCGCTCCTCGGCCTCCTGCGCCTCCTCGTCGCTGGTGACGCCCGGGAGCTCGACGAGGATGCGGTTCTCGCCCTGGCGGACCAGAACGGACTCGGCGACGCCGAGGGCGTCCACGCGGCCACGGAGGACCTCGAGGGTCTTGTCGACGTTCTCGGCGGTGGCCGGGGTCTGCTCGGTGCCCTCTGCCTCGAAGACGAACTGCGCGCCGCCCCGCAGGTCGAGGCCCAGGTTGGGCTTGACGTTGACGGCGAGCGCAGCGCACCCGGCCAGCAGGCCGAGCACGAGGATGAAGCGAACCCAGACACCACGTGACATGCGCGACATCCTCCACCACGAGACTTGGAACGCCCCAATCAGGGCACGAACGCCCCAATCAGGGCACGGAAGTGTTCAACGGGGCAGCACCGGTGAAGGTTCCGCCCCGCTGAACGCCCTCGGACCGATCAGCGGGCGTACGCCGCCAGCTCGCCGGCGAGGTCGGCATTGGCCCGGCCGACGACCAGCGTGCCGTCGCCGGTGTGCTCCATGGAGCCGATCTCGGCCTCCTGGTGGATGCGGTTGACCAGGTCGCCGCGCTCGTAGGGCAGCAGCACGTCGAACTCGACCTGGGGTCGCGGCAGCTCGGACTCGATGGTCCGCAGCGCCTCCTCGATGCCCTCGCCGGTCTTCGCGCTGACGACCACGCTGTGCGGCTCGCGCGCCCTCAGCCGGCTGATCACCATCGGGTCGGCCGCGTCGGCCTTGTTGATCACGATGATCTCGGGGACCTTGGTCGCGCCGATCTCGGCGAGCACCACGCGCACCGCGGCGATCTGGCCCTCGGGGTCGGGGTGCGACCCGTCGACGACGTGGAGCAGCAGGTCGGAGTCGGCGACCTCCTCCAGCGTCGAGCGGAACGCCTCGACCAGGCCGTGCGGGAGGTGGCGGACGAACCCGACGGTGTCGGACATCGTGTAGATGCGGCCGTCGCTCGTCGTCGTACGCCGGGTGGTGGGGTCGAGGGTCGCGAAGAGCGAGTCCTCCACCAGCACGCCGGCGTCCGTGAGCCGGTTGAGCAGCGAGGACTTGCCGGCGTTGGTGTAGCCGGCGATCGCGACGCTGGGGATGTGGTTGCGCCGGCGCGACTGCCGCTTGACGTCGCGGGTGCCGCGCATCTCCTTGAGCTCGCGGCGCAGCTTGGCGATCTTGGTGTTGATGCGCCGGCGGTCGGTCTCGATCTTGGTCTCACCGGGGCCGCGGCCACCGATGCCCTCACCGCCGGCCGCCCGGCCGCCGGCCTGGCGGGACAGGCTGCCGCCCCAGCCGCGGAGGCGCTGCTTCATGTACTGAAGCTGGGCCAGCTCGACCTGCGCCTGGCCTTCCTTGCTCTTGGCGTGCTGGGCGAAGATGTCGAGGATCAGCGCGGTGCGGTCGACGACCTTGACCTTGATCTTGTCCTCGAGGTTGCGCAGCTGGCTGGGGGCGAGCTCGCCGTCGCAGATCACGGTGTCGGCACCCGTGGCCTGCACGATCTCGCGGATCGCCTCGACCTTGCCGCGACCGATGTAGGTCGCCGGGTCGGGCTTCTGCCGGCGCTGGAAGACCGCCTCGAGCACCTCGGAGCCGGCGGTCTCGGCGAGCAGGGCGAGCTCGGCCATGGAGTTCTCGGCGTCGGTGACGGACCCCTCGGTCCACACGCCGACGAGCACGACCTTCTCCAGGCGGAGCTGGCGGTACTCGACCTCGGTGATGTCCTCGAGCTCGGTGCGCAGGCTCGCGACGCGACGCAGGGCGTGGCGCTCGGCGAGCTCCTGCGCGCCGACCGTCAGCTCCTCGGGGTCGGTCTCGTCGTAGTCCTCGTCGGCGTAGCCGGACTCGAAGTCCTCGCCGCCGTCGAGGTCGTCCTCGAGGTCGGTGTCGAGGCCGTCCTCGAGGAGCTCGTCGTCGAGCTGGATGGTCTCGTCGTCCCAGCCGCGGGTCGCGTCGAGGGCGTCGCGCAGCGTGAAGTCGGCGGCCGGGCCGTCAGTGGGTGGGTGGGCAGGTGCGTTCGTCATATACCGACAAGGGTAGGTCGGCACGACGACCTGCGCTAACGAGTTCTCCGCAGCGGTGTCGGCTCAGCGCCGGCCGACGCGGATCGCGCGCGACCTCGCCGAGGCGCACAGGGGCTGGTCGGGCGAGGCGACGGTGACGTAGTAGCGGCCGGGTCGCGCCGGGCGCCGGGTCGAGAAGGCCCCCGACGCGCGGCTCGTCAGCACCACCAGGCGCTGGTCGGCGCGCTTCTTGGTGCGCCACAGCGTGACCTCCGCACCGGAGCGGCAGCCCGTGGCCGGCGACGACACGGTCCCGCGCAGCCTCGCGCCCGCGGCCCGCAGGCCGACGGTGCGTGCGTACGCGCAGCCGGCCTGGCAGCCCGGGAGCGAGGTGGCAGGCGGCGTGGGGGCGGTGGTCGGGCTCGGGGAGGTCGGCGACGAGGTGGGAGTCGCGGTGGGACTGGTGGTGGGACTGGCGGTGGGACTCGTGGTCGGCGGGGTGGTCGGCGGGGAGGTCGGCGGCGGGTCGTCCCAGTCGCAGGCGTCGCCCCGGCCGTCGCCGTCGCTGTCCTCCTGGCCCGGGTTCCACTCGGCCGGGCAGTTGTCCCACGCGTCCGGGTGGCCGTCGCCGTCCATGTCGCACTGGCCGTCGATCGGGACCGCGGTGCCGTCCGCACCGGTCATCGGGATCACCGGGCACGGCTCCGCCGCCGACGCCGGTCCGGCGGTCGTCCCCGGCTGGGTGGTCGCGAGCGCGGCCACCACCGCCAGCGCCGCCCCGACGACGACCCTGCTGCCGCTGCCGACCCTGCTGGCGAACCTGCTGCCGACCCTGCCGCGATGTCCCATGGCGAGCCTGTTCCCCGCGATCGGGCGGCGAAACCTCAGCGGCGGACGCGCACCTTCTTCGAGCGGCTCGAGGCGCACTCGGCGGCTCCCGGCGCGTACTGCGAGCGGACGACGACGTAGTAGCGGCCCGCCGAGCGCGGCATCCGCGTGGAGAACCGGCCCGAGGAGCGCGCACGGAGGACGACCAGCCTGAGGTCGCGCCCGGGCTTCGCGCGCTTGAGCGTGACCTCGACGCCGGACCGGCAGGCGCGGACGTCGGAGCGTACGCGTCCGACCAGGCGACCCTCGTCCTTGCCGAGCCGCGTCCGGGTTCCCACCCTCGGGCACCCGCTGGCGGTGGCCGCGGCGACGAGGCGGCAGCCGTCGACGGTGTCGACGAGGCCGTCCCCGTCCGTGTCGCCGTCGCAGGCGTCGCCGATGCCGTCGGCGTCCCGGTCGGACTGGTCCGGGTTGGCCACGCCGGTGCAGTTGTCCGTGTGGTCCTCGGCCCCGTCGTCGTCGGCGTCGCAGGCGGAGTAGCTGATGCGCACCGACCACGACTCCACCCGGCCCCGGGATCCGGCCCAGTTGTCGACCAGGAGGCGCCACTGGCCCTGGGCGGCGGTGCCGTCGTGCTCCGTGAGGGGCTCGTCGGGGCGGTACGTCCCGGCGAGGGACGTCGGACCGTAGGCGGAGGCCGCCTCGTCGTCCCACGTCAGCGGACGCACCTGCGGACCGCTGTCGACGAAGCGGCGCTGCAAGATGCTGGTCGTGGCGTGGGCGAGCCGCACCCTGACCTGGGAGGCGTTGTCGTGGACCAGCGACACCTCCACGTCGACGTCCTCGACGTTGGCGGCGGACGACGGCGCGACCAGCTCGAAGGCGGTCGTGGCGAAGGTGTCACCGGCAGCGGCGACCACCCCGCCCGTGCCGGTCGTCGTCACCACGCACGGCACCGGGACGGCCACCGCCGTCGACGCCGGGGTCACGACGGAGACGAAGCCGGCGACGAGACCGGTCAGGGCGAGCCGAGCCACCTGGAGACGCATCGCGTCAGGCTAGGCCTGACCGGGGCGACGGCCAACACCCGCAGGGCGACAGCGCCGGGTGCGGCCAGCTCAGGCGCGGTGGCGGCCGGCCGGGGCCGCGGGCTCGCCGAGGAGGGAGTCCTCGTCGAGGAACTCGTCGCACGCGGCCCGTACGTCGTGGGGAGTGTGCGCCGGACCGACCACGACCACCCGGACGCCCGCGCCGTGCAGCCGGTGCACGAGCGGCAGCATCGAGGTCATGTCGCCGGCGAGGACGACCTCGTCGACCGAGGCCTCGCGGGCGATGTCGACCGCGTCGATGGCCAGCGCCACCAGGGCCTGGTCGTCGCCGTCGCCGAACTGGTGGAAGGAGTGCAGTCCCTGCCGGCGCAGGCGCTCGACCCACGTGCCGAGGTCGGAGCGGCGCCAGTCGGCGTACGCGCGGCAGACGTTGACCGACCCGCGGTCACCGAGTCGCGTGAGGAGTCCCGCGGCGACGTCCTCGGAGACGCGGCGGGCGTCGATGAGGACCGCGAGCCGGGTCGCGTGCTCGGTGTCCTCCGCGGTCGGGCGGCTCGGCAGCGCCGGGATCCGCGGCGCGCGCTCCCCGCTGGCCTCAGCGCGCGCGACCGACCGCATCGCGAGGGGTGCCTCCGTGGCAGGGTCCGACTCGGGAGCGGGCTCGGGAACGGGCTCGGGGACGGGCTCGGACTCGCTGCGGACGGGCGCGGTCGCGGGCGCCTGCGCGACCCGTACGGCGGCGCCGGACCGGCGTACGCCCACCCAGCGGCGGACGAGCGAGGCGAGCTCGCCCTCGCCGGGCGCGCGGTCGTCGGCGGCGCCGGGGGCCGCGTCGTGCGGCTCCGCCAGATGTGCCATCGAGTGCCCCCCACAGGCCGGATGCAGATGAGACGTGCCCTCGCACCATCCACCTTCGGCCCGGTCGCAGGCATCGAAACGCCCAGATGCTGGACGTCGGTCTGGACCAGCGGGGGCCTCCCAGCGGCTCGGCGGCGGCGCAGGCGGTGCCGCTCCGCGAGGTGGCGCAGGTTCGGTCCGCCCCGGGCCGTCAGCTCACTTGGGAGGCATCCGGATGCCGCCGTCGACGCGGATCGTCTCGCCGTTCATGTAGGAGTTGGTGAGGCACTCCACGACCATGCTGGCGAGCTCGTCGGCGCGGCCGAGGCGCTTGGGGAAGAGCACGTTCCGGCCGAGGTTGGCCTTGAACTCCTCGGGGTCGGGGAACGCGTCGTAGATCGGGGTGTCGATCAGGCCCGGCGCCGCGGTGTTGAGCCGGATGCCGGCCGCGGACAGGTCGCGCGCGACGGGCAGGGTCATGCCGACGACGCCGCCCTTCGAGGCGGAGTAGGAGGCCTGGCCGATCTGGCCGTCGAACGCCGCGACCGAGGCGAGGTTGACGATCGCGCCGCGCTGGCCGTCCTCGTCGGGCTCGTTGCGGCTCATCACGGTCGCGGCCTGGCGGGTCACGTCGAAGGTGCCGATGAGGTTGATCTCGACGACCTTGCGGAACGCGTCGAGGTCGTGGGCCTGCTCCAGCAGCCCGTCGCGGCCGATCGTGCGCTGCGCCCAGCCGATGCCGGCGGAGTTGACGCAGGCGCGGAGCGGCGCGATCTCGGCGGCTGCCTCGACGGCGGCGGTGACCTGCTCGGTCCTCGTGACGTCGACGGGGGCGAAGACACCGTTGATCTCCGCGGCGAGCGCCTCGCCCTTCTCGGCGTTGAGGTCGGCGACGACGACGGTCGCACCGCGGGCGGCGAGGGCTCGGGCGACGGCGGCACCGATGCCGCTCGCGCCGCCGGTGACGATGGCGGTGGATCCGGTGATGTCCATGGCCCGGATCCTATGAGCCGGGCAGCGGCGACCGACGCAGGAGGTCGCCGCGTGGGGCCGGCCAGGTCGAGTGGCCGAGCGGCTGGGGGACAAAGCCGCGTGCGGCTGTATCGAGACCCGCGGCTACAGGTCGGTCGTCCCCTCGGCGACCAGCACCGCCGGACCGGTCATCAGGATCCGGTCGTCCTCGGTCCACTCGACGTGGAGCGTGCCGCCGGGCACGTCGACGCGGTAGGTCGTCCCGCGGGGGGCGTCGTCGGCGAGCGCCGTGGCCACCGCGACGGCGCACGCGCCGGTGCCGCACGACCGCGTCTCCCCCGACCCGCGCTCGTGGACGCGCATCGAGACGTGGCGCGCGCCGCGGCGTACGACGAACTCGACGTTGACGCCGTCCGGGAACACCGCGTCGTCGTGCTCGGGAGCCTCCAGGAGCGGGCCCGCCTCGGCGAGGTCGTCGACGAACGCGACCGCGTGCGGGTTGCCCATCGACACGTGCTGCGCAGGCCAGGTCCGCCCCATCACCGACACCGAGGTCTCGCCCAGCACCTCGGGCGTGCCCATGTCGGCGGTCAGCTCGTCGCCGGAGCGGTCGACGACCTTGACCCCGG
This sequence comes from Nocardioides ganghwensis, assembly GCF_014779655.1. Taxonomy (GTDB): domain Bacteria; phylum Actinomycetota; class Actinomycetes; order Propionibacteriales; family Nocardioidaceae; genus Nocardioides; species Nocardioides ganghwensis. Next base: position 39,836 of record NZ_JACXYX010000001.1, on the reverse strand, counting down.
CGCGGGTCTGGATCGGCATCGGGAACGCCTCGCCCTCGCGCTCGTGGAGGTAGCGCGCGAAGACCCGGACCCCGTTGCCGCACATCTCGCTGACCGAGCCGTCGGCGTTGCGGTAGTCCATGAACCAGCCGTCACCGCGGCGTACGGCGCGGAGCACGCCGTCGCCGCCGATTCCGGCGCGGCGGTCGCACAGCGCCCGCACCCGGTCGGCGGACATCTCGCCGTCGGCGTCTCCGTGCACCGTGCCGTCCGCGTCGGGCAGGACCACGAAGTCGTTCTCGGTCCCGTGGCCCTTCAGGAAGGGGTAGCTCACCCGTCGATTGTGGCAGGCCGCGCCAGCGTCAGCGGGGGTCGACCACCTTGGCGGACCCCTTGCCCCGACGGCTCGGCTCGGCCACGGCGGTCAGCCGCTTGCGCGGTCCGAACTCGATCGCCGTCGCCGCCCCGATCTCGGCGGCGCTGGTGAACGCGTCACCCGACGGCACCAGCGTGTGCCCGAGGGCCGTCAGCGCGGGACCGTACGCCGCGATGAAGGCCGGCTCGGCCGTCACGTTGACCGTGTTGCGCTGGGTCGCGCGGGGCGCTGCGATGGCCTCCTCGATCGTCATGCCGAGGTCGATGCGGTTGACCAGCATCTGGATGACCGTCGTGATGATCGTGGAGCCGCCCGGCGAGCCGAGCGCGAGGAACGGCTTGCCGTCCTTGAGCACGATCGTGGGCGACATCGAGCTGCGCGGACGCTTGCCGGGCTGGATGCGGTTGGGGTCGGCCGCGTCGTAGACGGTCGAGAAGTCGGTGAGCTCGTTGTTGAGCAGGAAGCCGTGGCCGGGGACGACCATGCCCGAGCCGCCGGTCTGCTCGATGGTGAGCGTGTACTCGACGACGTTGCCCCACCGGTCGGCCACGGTGAGGTTGGTGGTGGAGATGTTCTCGGTGTCGGCGTCGGTGGCGCCCTTCGCCGACGTCGGCGAGCACACCCCGTCGTACGACGTCACGTCGCCGGCGGCGACGGGCTTGGTCGCGGCCTTGGCCGGGTTGAGCGCGCAGGCGCGCTCGGCGGCGAACCGGTCGTCGAGCAGCCGCCGGGTCGGCACGTCGACGTAGGCCGGGTCGCCGACGTACTTGCCGCGGTCGGCGAACGCGAGGGCGCTGGCCTCGAGGTAGTGGTGCAGGGCCTGCTCGGGCGTCATCGCCGACAGGTCGTAGCGCTCGAGGATGTTGAGCGCCTCCCCGACGGTGGTGCCACCGGACGACGACGGCGCCATGCCGTAGACGTCGTGGCCGCGGTAGGTGCTCTTCGTGGCCCGCTGCGAGCGCACCTCGTAGTCGCGCAGGTCGCGCGGGGTGAGGTGGCCCGGCGGCACCGGGAGGTCGGTGTTCCTGGTCGTGCGTGGGTTGCGCACCACGTCGGACATGATGCGCGCCAGCTTGCCGCGGTAGAACGCCCGCGTCCCGCGCCGGGCGATCATGTCGTAGGTCGAGGCCAGGTCGGGGTTGCGGAAGATCGAGCCGACCCTGGGGGCGTCTCCCTTCGGAAGGAACAACCTCTTGGTGTCCCTGAAGGCCGCGAACCGCTCCTCGTTGTCGAGGGTCTGCTGCCGGAAGGTCTCGTCGACCTTGAAGCCGCGACGTGCGACCTTCGTCGCCGGGGCGAGCGCCTCGGCGAGCGACCACGTGCCCCAGTTGCCCAGCGCCTTGTCCCAGGTCGCCAGGGTGCCGGGCGTGCCGACGCCGACCCCGCTGGTCACGAGCTCGGGAGTGAAGGGGTAGGGCTTGCCGGTGGCCGGGTCGATGAACGCGTCCTGCGGCATCTTGCGCGGTGCGGTCTCGCGGCCGTCGATCGTGCGGACCTTGCCGGACTTGGCGTTGTAGAACACGAAGTAGCCGCCACCGCCGATGCCCGCGCTGTAGGGCTCGGTGACGCCGAGGGTCGCGGCGGCCGCGACGGCGGCGTCGACCGCGTTGCCGCCGGCCTTCAGCACCTTGAGCCCGGCCGCGCTGGCCTCCGGGTCGACGGTGCTGATCGCACCGCCCTTGCCGACCGCGGTCGGGTCCTTGACCGTGGGGCGCTCGGACACCGCCGGCGCGACCGGCTGCGCCGACGGCCGGGCCGACGGCTCAGCGGGTGCCGGGGACCCGACGAGGACGGCGGCGACGGCGAGGCCGCTGGCCGAGAGGGTGGCGCTGACGCGGCGGGCGAGGTGGGGCATGGGGTTCCTCCCGAGAGTCGTTGCATCCACCCTGCCCGCCGCCGCGGGCCTTGTCCACGCCCTCCGGGAGGAGTCAGCGGACCACGGATCAGCGGACCACGGATCAGCGGACCACGGAGTAGCGCCCGCACATGAAGTCGCGGTTGCGGTCGACCTCCTCGAGGCGCAGCTCGACGTGGCGCGGCAGCACGGGGGCGCCGCCGCCGATCGTGACGGGGGCGTACTGCAGCCACACCTCGTCGAGGAGGCCGGCGTCGTGGAGCTGCCCGGCGAGCTCGCCTCCGCCCACGACCCAGACGTCCTTGCCGTCGGCCACCTCGGTCATCTCGGCGTGCACCCGGCGTACGTCGTCGCGGTCGAACCGCACGCTGGGCGGGGCGTCCGGGAAGGTGCGGTGCGTCATCACCCAGGTCGGGAGCGACCCCCACGGCTCCTCGTCGTGGTCGAGGATCCACTGCCACGTCGTGGCGCCCATGACGCAGGCGCCGACCTGCTCGCGAAAGCGGGGGTAGGCCATCGGCCCGTCCATGTCGATGTCGCGCGAGGTCAGCCAGTCGAGGGAGTGGTCATCGGTCGCGATGAAGCCGTCGAGGGTGCAGCCGGTGTAGTAGATCGTCGCCATGGCGCCAGCGTGTCACCGCCCGGCGGCGGCGTGCTTGACCGGGATTGCGCTCCTGGGCGCCTCAGTCACCGAGCCGCTCGACCGCCCCGACCGCCTTGTCCACCCGGTCGGGGTCGTCGTGCGCGATCCACACGATGCGGGGGTCCTTGCGGAACCAGGAGTCCTGGCGGCGGGCGAACCGCCGGGTCGCGACCGTCGTCTGCTCGATCGCCTCGGCGAGGCTGCGGTCGCCCGCGAGGTAGCCCATCACCTCGCGGTAGCCGATCGCCCGGGACGCGGTGCGGCCCTCGGCCAGGCCGCGGGTGAGCAGGGCCTCGACCTCCTCGACGAACCCACTGGCGAACATCTCCTCCACCCGGCGCGCGATCCTCTCGTCGAGCGTCGGCCGGTCGATGTCCACGCCGATCTGCACGGTCAGCGGGTCGGCGTACTCCAGCCTCGGCAGGCTGGCGCTGAACGGCCTGCCGGTGAGCGCGACGACCTCGAGCGCGCGTACGACGCGGCGGCCGTTGTCGGGCAGGATCTGCGCCGCGGCCTCGGGGTCGACGCCCGCGAGCCGCTCGTGGAGGGCGTGGCTGCCGATGCGCTCGAGCTCGACCTCGAGCTCGCGGCGCAGCGAGTCGTCGGTGCCGGGGAACTCGAACCGGTCGAGGATCGCCCGGGTGTAGAGCGCCGAGCCGCCCACCAGCACCGGGGTGGCGTCGCGGTCGCGGATGTCGGCGATCGCCTCGCGAGCCCACCCCTGGAACAGCGCCACCGTGGCCGGCTCGGTGACCTCGAACAGGTCGAGCAGGTGGTGCCGGATGCCGCGCCGCCCGGCCTCGGGGAGCTTGGCGGTGCCGACGTCCATGCCGCGGTAGACCTGCATCGCGTCGGTGTTGACCACCTCTCCCCCGAGCCGCTCGGCGAGGTCGAGGCTGAGGCCGGTCTTGCCCGACGCGGTGGCTCCGACGAGGGCGACGACCGGTCGGGGCCTGGGGCGGGACATGCCCCGATTGTCGCAGCGTGGCTAGTCTCGAAGCGTGCCGGAGTCACCACCCGTCGGGGTGGGCGGCTGATCGCGAGGAGGACCCATGAGTTTCCTGGACAAGGCCAAGGCCAAGCTCACCGAGGCCGTCGACCAGCACGGCGACAAGATCGCCCAGGGCATCGACAAGGCCGGCGCCCTCGCCAACGAGAAGACCGGCGGCAAGCACGCCGACAAGATCGACAAGGCGACCGGCAAGGCGCGCGACGCGCTCGACCAGCTCGACGGCAAGGACGACGACATCCCGCCCGGCACCGCCCGCTGACGGCGCCCTAGGTTGGGTCGAGTGACCGACCGCTTCGCCCTCGTCCCGGCCTCGTACGTCTACTTGCTCCGGGCGGGCGACGACGGCACCGAGGTGCTCCTCCAGCAGCGCGGGCCCGTGCCCTACATGCCGGGCCACTGGGCCGCGGCCGCCGCCGGCCACGTCGAGCCGGGCGAGACGGCGTACGACGCCGCGCGCCGGGAGGCGCTCGAGGAGCTCGGCGTCACCGACCTGTCGCTGGAGTTCGTGTTCACCATGCAGCGAAGCCGGTTCGGCCCGGCGGTCGAGGAGCGCGCGGACTTCTTCTTCACCGCGCGGTCGTGGAGCGGCGAGCCGCGCATCGTCGAGGCGGAGAAGGCGACGTCGCTGGGCTGGTTCCGCCTCGACGCGCTGCCGGAGCCGATGGTGCCGCACGAGGCGTACGCCCTCGCGAACCTGTCCTCCGGCGTCGGCTACCTGGCCTTCGGCTGGGACGACCGCCCGAGCGGGGGTGGCCCGGGCCGGACGGCCGGGGCAGGATCACCCGCATGACCCAGGGAGGGGAACGATGACCGACCACGAGCTGAGCCCGATGCCCGAGCCCTACGCCGAGGAGCCCCAGCTGGTGCCCGGCGGGGTGGACGCGATCCACGACGACCCGGCCGACAACGGCCTGGCCCGCGACCTCGACCCCGATGACAACCCCGCCGTCGACGACGTCCTCCCCGACGCGGTCTCCGAGCCGGACGACAAGTCGCAGGCGCCGGAGGGCGAGGCCGACGACCAGGAGTCCGGCACGACCGACGAGTCCGGCGACGGGCCCTCCGCGGGCCAGGAGGCCGAGGACGGGTCGCCGGAGCCGCCGGCCTGAGACGTTCGTCGGGAGTCGCGGGACCCGGCGACTCCCGGCGATCGTGGAAGATCCGAGCCACATGCTGGCCCAGATCCTCCACGATCACGCGGCGACGGCCAGCACGCAGCCGCTCCCGCAGGGCGTGGCAGCGGGCCAGCCGTCGCGTTCGAGCAGCAACGACAGCTTCGCCGCGGTCGAGCACGGTCGTCCGACGACCTGGCCCCAGGTGAGGCGTACGGCGTCCAGCCCCACGATCGCCGCGTCGAGGTCCCGCTCGAAGTCCTTGTCCCGCTGCTCCGCGGTGTCGTGCCACAGCCGGCCGTCGAGCTCGATGACGCGCTCGCCGATGACCGCGTCGCGGTAGACGATGCCGGTCGCCGTCCCGGCTCGTCGCTGGCGATCAGCACGAGGGAGATCGTGAGGGCGCTCCACCCGGTCGACGTAGGCGTGCTCCAGGACCGAGCACGTCCCGTCGGCCACGTCGCGCAGGACGGCGTCGAGGAAGTCGCGACGGGGCGCCCGCTTGCGTGACGCCAGCGAGCGCTGCATGCGGACGGCAGTCGTGTGTCGGCCCTGCACCGCGCGCGCGATCGCCCCCACCGCCGCGAGGTCGCCATCGCTCCCGAGAGCCACGTCGAGCGCGGCCTCGTCGTAGCGCAGCCGCGGCGGGCCGAGGTTCCACTGGACGCGGTCGTGCAGCAGGAACGTGCGGGTCACCGCGATGCCCGGCGGCGCCACCACGCGCCGACTGCGGGGCACGACCACCTGGATCGGTCCGTTGTCCGCGCCGGGGCGCCCTGGGCCGTCGGCGGCTCGCATCGCGGAGGCACCGGCGAGGGCCGCGCCCAGGGAGGCGCCGGCGACACCGCGCGGACTCGCGCAGGCCAGCACCGCACCCCATGCTCGCTGCACCCAGGACGGCTCGCCCGTGTGGGAGACGTACACGCCGGGAAGGAGCGGAGCGAGGTCACGACGGCGTACCAGCCGACGCAGGTCGTGGGGGTGCAGGCCGGCGTGCAGGGCCTGGGCCCGGGAGACGACACCGTCCTGCGCGAGGAGCAGGCGATCGAGATCGGTCACCCGATCCACGATCGCGTGGTGCACGCCGTTGCACGATCCCCTCGGGACGATCTGTGGACAACGCGATCGTGGAGGATCCGAGTCACCTGGTGGCTCGGACCTTCCATGATCTTCCTGGAGTCGCCGGTCAACCGGTGACTCCCGCGCAAGCGCCAGGCGTCACCCGCAGGCGGGGGCCGGGGGCAGCGGAGCCGGTACGCCGACCGCGGGCATGCCGAGCCCGACCGAGGCGGCCGCGGGCGGGGCGGACGTACGCCGCTCCCAGGCGTCGCCGGCGCGGGTGCGGCGTACGGACCGGATCGCGCCGTCGGCCACGAGGTGGTGGGGGGCGGCGTAGGTGATCTCGACGGTGACCATGTCACCGGGGCGCACGGAGTCGGCGTCGACCGCGGAGAAGTCGGCGGCGAAGTGCACGAGCCGGTTGTCGCGCGCGCGGCCCGACAGGCGCTTGGTCGCGGTGTCCTTGCGGCCCTCGCCCTCGGCGACCATCAGCTCGACGGTGCGCCCGACGAGCGCCTTGTTCTCCGACCAGGCGACGTCCTCGACGACCTCGACGAGGCGCTGGTAGCGGTCCTTGACGACGTCGGCCGGCACCTGGTCCTCGAGCACCGCGGCGGGGGTGCCGGGGCGCTTGGAGTACTGGAAGGTGAAGGCCGCCGAGAAGCGCGCGGCGCGCACGACGTCGAGGGTGGCCTGGAAGTCCTCCTCGGTCTCGCCGGGGAAGCCGACGATGATGTCGGTGGTGATCGCGGCGTCGGGGATCGCGGCGCGCACGCGCTCGATGATCCCGAGGTACTTGGACTGGCGGTAGGACCGGCGCATGTCGCGCAGCACCTTGTCGGAGCCGGACTGCAGCGGCATGTGGAGCGACGGCATCACGTTGGGCGTCTCGGCCATCGCCTCGATGACGTCGTCGGTGAACTCGGCCGGGTGCGGCGAGGTGAAGCGCACCCGCTCGAGGCCCTCGATCCCGCCGCAGGCGCGCAGCAGCTTGGAGAAGGCCTGGCGGTCGCCGAACTCCACGCCGTAGGCGTTGACGTTCTGGCCGAGCAGGGTGATCTCCGTGACGCCCTCGGCGACCAGCGCCTCGACCTCGGCGAGGATCTCGCCGGGACGGCGGTCCTTCTCCTTGCCCCGCAGCGCCGGGACGATGCAGAAGGTGCACGTGTTGTTGCACCCGACCGAGATGGAGACCCACGCGGCGTACGCCGACTCGCGCTTGGTGGGCAGGGTCGAGGGGAAGACCGAGAGCGACTCCAGGATCTCGACCTGGGCCTCCTCCTGGACGCGGGCCCGCTCGAGCAGCACCGGGAGCGAGCCGATGTTGTGGGTGCCGAAGACGACGTCGACCCACGGCGCTCGCTTCGTGATGGTGTCGCGGTCCTTCTGCGCCAGGCAGCCGCCGACGGCGATCTGCATGCCCGGCTTCTGCGCCTTCACCGGCGCGAGGTGGCCGAGGTTGCCGTAGAGCTTGTTGTCGGCGTTCTCCCGCACGGCGCAGGTGTTGAAGACGACGACATCAGGATGGCCGGCCTGCTCGTCGGCACCGTCCCCGTCGAAGCGGACGTAGCCGGCGTCCTCCAGCAGGCCGCTGAGCCGCTCGGAGTCGTGGACGTTCATCTGGCACCCGTGGGTCTTGACCTCGTAGGTGCGCGCGGCCTCTGGGGCGGCGTCCGTGGCGACGTCTGGGGTGGCAACCGGTGCAGTGCTCATAGCGGGTCCAGCGTACGGCGGCGCGAGGCGCTCGACCGCATCGCGCCCGGAGCACACGTCTAGACCATTGCACGTAGTCCGGATGGGCCATTTCTCCGGAATGGCCACATTCTTTGCCGAATGTTGCTCAAGATCCTTACGTCAGATACACAGTGCGGTAACACCGAGCGTTCCTCCCCCACAGGAGCGCGGTGTCACCCACCGGCCCCGGGGAGCCCCCAGTGCAGCTCGAGCAGCAGGTCGATCGATCCAAGTCCGTGCGCACGGCACTGGTGATCGGCCTGCTCGTTACCGTCCTGTTGCTCGCGCTGCTCCCCTCCGACGTCCACGCCGCCGGCAAGAAGGGCGGCAAGCAGACGACCCGCACCGGCTCGGTCCGCGCCACGCTGACCTCGCTCCCCCCGATCGTGCAGCCCGGGACGTCACCGGCCGGCCCGCAGGACACCGGCAGCCTGGTGGCCACGTTCAGCCCGGCCTCGCCCGGCCAGACCGTCACGCTCGAGCGCCGCACCCGCCAGGGCTGGAAGGTCGTCGCCACCGCCCGTGAGGACGCGTGGGGCGCCGCCGCCTTCGCCCCCCGCGCCGGCACCTACCGTGCGACCACCACCTCCCGCGGTCGCACCTGGGCCACCCGTACGGTGACCACGTCGCGCTGGACGCCCGCCTTCGAGGACACCTTCTCCGGCACCGACCTCGACCTCTCGGTGTGGAACGACCAGAAGCGCGAGCACGAGAGCGTGTACGCCCCGCGCACCTGCGCCCGCGTCGACCCCTCGGCCCGCCGCGTCGACGGTGGCGTGCTGCACCTCGGCGTCGCCCTCGACCCCGCCCGCTCCGGCCTGCCGTGCTCCTACACGCACCCCCGCGCCTCCGGCACCAGCCCCTACCTGCTCAACAGCCAGGTGGCGACCGAGCACACCCGCGCGTTCCGCCACGGCATCGTGGCCGCCCGCATCAAGCCGCAGCGCGCGAAGGGGATGCACTCGGGCTTCTGGCTGCTCCCGCAGGGCACGAAGTACGTCGACGGCGTCCCCGCCGGCGGCACCGAGATCGACGTGATGGAGTTCTTCGGCGAGAACGGCCGCGGCACCGAGACCGTCGGGTCCCACATCCACTACTACGAGGCCGGCTGGAACAAGGTCAGCCTCGGCGACATGTTCCCCACCCTGCGGCGCTCGCTGGGGGCGAAGCGGTCCTGGTGGGAGGAGTTCCACGTGTTCTCCGTCGAGTGGACGCCGCGCGAGTACATCTTCCGCATCGACGGCCGCGAGTACTACCGCGAGGCCAAGGCCGTCTCGCAGGCCCCGCAGTACCTCGTGCTGTCCAACCTCACCTCCGACTACGAGCTCGGCGAGCTGACCGCGGACGAGCTCGGCGACACCGCGCAGGTCGACTGGGTGCGGGTCTTCGACGCCACGTCCCACCAGACCTCGCGCGTCACCAGCGGTCGCAAGGCGTCCTGACGCCGTCCCCCCGGCCCCCGGCCTAGGCTCGCCGCCATGCCTCGCCTGCACGCCCTCGAGCTGCTGCCCGACGAGGCCGGGTGCGAGCTCGTACGCCGGCAGTGGCAGGCCCTGCGCGACGCCGGGCTGCCCTCCCAGCTCGACCACCGCGGCGTCACCAACAGCCCGCACGTCACGGTCCTCGCCGCTCCCTCGATCGGGCCCGAGGACGAGCACCGCGCCCGCGAGCTCGTCGCCCCGCTGCTGCCGGTCGCCGTACGTCCCTCGGGCGTCGCACTGCTCGGCGGCAGCCGCGTCACGCTCGTACGCCTCGTCGACGTGCCCGACGAAATCGTGCGCGCGGTTCTCGAGCTGCGCTCCCACGTGCCAGGGGTGCAGCACGCAGGATGGCTGCCCCACGTCACCCTCGCGCGGCGCGTGCCGCGCGCCGACGTGGCCGCCGCGCTGGACGCCGTCGGGCACGAGGACGCGGTGCTGACCCTCACCGAGCTGCGCCGCTGGGACCCCGAGGCGGGAATCGTCACCACTTTGTGATGGCCCCGACGGGCCGTGGACGATGGCCCGACAGGGCCACGTGCCGATAGGTTGCGGCCATGACCGCGCAGGAAACGGCCCCCGTCAGCGCCGGCCGGGGCGAGCCCCTCGTCGTGCTGAGCGGCGTCCAGAAGCACTTCGGGCAGCTCCACGCACTCAAGGACATCGACCTCACCGTCACCCGCGGCGAGGTCGTGGTGGTGATCGGACCGTCCGGGTCCGGGAAGTCCACGCTCTGCCGCACGATCAACCGGCTCGAGACGATCGACGAGGGCACCATCACCCTCGACGGCCAGCCACTGCCTGCCGAGGGCAAGGAGCTCGCCGCCCTGCGGGCCGAGGTCGGCATGGTCTTCCAGAGCTTCAACCTCTTCGCCCACAAGACGATCCTCGAGAACGTCACGCTCGGCCCGATCAAGGTCCGGGGCATGAAGAAGGAGGCCGCGGAGAAGAAGGCGCGCGAGCTGCTCGAGCGCGTCGGGGTCGGCCACCAGGCCGAGAAGTACCCCGCGCAGCTCTCCGGCGGCCAGCAGCAGCGCGTGGCCATCGCCCGCGCACTCGCCATGGAGCCCAAGGTGATGCTCTTCGACGAGCCCACCTCCGCGCTCGACCCGGAGATGATCAAGGAGGTCCTCGACGTCATGGTCGACCTGGCCGAGCAGGGCATGACGATGATCGTCGTGACCCACGAGATGGGCTTCGCCCGGACGGCTGCCGACCGCGTGGTCTTCATGGCCGACGGCGCCATCGTCGAGGAGAACACCCCCGAGGAGTTCTTCACCAACCCCAGCTCGGACCGCGCCAAGGACTTCCTCGGCAAGATCCTCAAGCACTGACGCACTGATCCATCCACCCAACGGGGGCCGGAACCTCTTCGGCTCAGGACAGAAGGAGACGCAATGCGATTCACCAGGACCAAGGCGATCATCGCCGCCACGGGTTTGGCCCTGTCGCTGGCAGCCTGCGGCGGCGACGACGAGACGCCTGAGGTCGAGGTGGCGAGCGACACCGACTTCGAGGCCGGCACGACAATGGCCGAGATCGCGGAGGCCGGCACCGTCACCGTCGGCACCAAGTTCGACCAGCCGGGCTTCGGCCTGCAGAACCTCGAGGGCGAGCCCGAGGGCTTCGACGTGGAGGTCGCGAAGATCATCGCCGGCGCCATGGGCATCGCTCCCGAGGACATCGAGTGGAAGGAGAGCACCTCCGACATTCGCGAGCAGGTGATCGAGGACGGGGAGGTCGACTTCGTCGTCGCCACCTACACGATCAACGACGAGCGCAAGGAGCGGATCACCTTCGCCGGTCCCTACTACGAGGCCGGCCAGATGCTGATGGTCGCCGAGGACAACGACTCCATCGAGGGTCCCGAGGACCTCGCGGACAACCCCGACGCCAAGGTCTGCTCGGTCACCGGGTCCACGCCGTCGGAGAACATCAAGGAGTATCTCGCCAGCGAGGACCAGCTCGTGTTGTTCGACGTCTACGACAAGTGCGCCGACGCCCTCGACAACGGCCAGGTCGACGTCGTCACCACCGACAACGTCATCCTCCTCGGCTTCGTCGACGAGTCCGAGGGTGCGTTCAAGCTCGTGGGTGAGCAGTTCACCGAGGAGCCCTACGGCATCGGCATCGAGAAGGGTGACGTCGAGTTCTGCGAGTTCATCAACGAGACGCTCGCCGAGAACGAGGACGCCTACCTCGAGGCCTGGGAGGCCACGGCAGGTCAGGTCGAGGGCACCGAGACGCCCGAGCTGCCCGAGCCCGACGCCTGCGCGTGACCCATCCACGGTGTGCCGGGGCGGAGGTCTCCGCCCCGGCACCCGTTCGACGTAGAAGGACCTGACGTGGACGCCGTCTTCAACAACATGGACCTCTTCTGGTCCGGGTTCCTGAGGTCGCTCGGGATCTGCCTGTGGGGCATGGTGGGATCGCTGATCCTCGGGACGTTCATCGCGGCCTGCCGGGTCTCCCCGATCCCCTCGCTGCGCTGGTTCGGCACCTCGTGGGTCACCCTGGTCCGCAACTGCCCGCTCACCGTGGTGCTCTTCTTCATGGCCTTCGGCCTGCCGGAGATCGGCATCAACCAGTCCTACTACGTCTTCGGTGTCTCGGCGCTGGTGATCTACACGAGCGCGTTCGTCTGCGAGGCGATCCGCTCGGGCATCAACTCCGTCTCGGCCGGTCAGGCCGAGGCCGCCCGCTCGATCGGCCTGACCTTCAGCCAGTCGCTCACCCAGGTCGTCATGCCCCAGGCGTTCCGCAGCATCGTCCCGCCGCTGGGCAGCGTCATCATTGCGATGTTCAAGAACTCCGCAGTCGTGGGCGCGTTCGGCGTCGGCGGCGACCTCTGGTCGGTCTACAAGAACCTCACGAGTGCGCAGGGCTACGACGGCCTGCCGGTCATCACCGGGGTGGCCGTCGGATATCTGTGCATCACCCTCCCGGCCGCGGCCTTCCTTGCCTACACCGAGCGAAAGGTGGCGATCGCGCGATGAGCAACGTCCTCTACGACGAGCCCGGGCCCAAGGCGCGCCGCCGCGCCGCCATCGGCACGGTCGTCGCCGCCGTCATCCTCCTCGGGCTCACCGGCCTGGCCGTGTGGCGACTGGCCGACCGTGGTCAGTTCGACTCCGAGCTCTGGTCACCGCTGATCAACCCCAGCGACGACAACTTCGTGCTCGTCTGGCGCCTGCTGGCCAAGGGACTGCAGGCGACCCTCACGGCGGCCGTGCTGGCGATCTCCCTCTCCCTCGTCATCGGGACCCTCCTCGGAGTGGCCCGGATGATGCTGGGCAGGGCCGGCCGCATCCCTGTCGTCGCCGTGATCGAGCTCTTCCGGGGACTGCCCGTGATCATCTCGATCTTCTACGTCTACATCCTGGTCCGGTCGACGGGGATCGACATCTCGTTCCTGCCCGGCAGCGACGGCCTCTGGTTCCTCGTGATCGGCCTGACGCTCTACAACTCGGTGATCATCGCCGAGATCGTGCGCGCCGGGGTCAACTCGCTCCCCCGCGGCCAGAGCGAGGCCGCGCTGGCCGTCGGCATGACCCGGTGGAAGTCGATGAAGAACGTCGAGCTGCCGCAGGCCTTCCGGACCATGCTCCCGGCGCTGATCAGCCAGCTGGTCGTGATCCTCAAGGACACCTCGCTGGTGGCCGTGCTGGGGCTCTACACCGAGCTGCTCCGTCGCGGCAATCTGATCTCGCTCAACCTCGACAACCCCATCCAGGTGCTCTTCGTGGTCGGCCTGATCTTCATCGTCATCAACTATGCGCTGTCGAAGCTCGCCGAGTACGTCGAGCGCAGGCTGTCCACCCGCGGCCAGTCGACCGGCGTACGGCTCAATGCGGGCGCCGCAGCGGCCTGACATCCAAACTCATTCAGAAGAGTCGGACCAGCAGCAGCGTGATGGCAACGCCCCAGATGATGAGGCCAACCGTTGGCACGGCCATCATCACCAGGCCGGTCGGCGAGAAGCTCAGCCACTTGTTCTGGGGATCTCCGCCGGCAGAGCCCACGATGCGCTGCCCGCCGTGCCACGCGATGTGCTCCTCGAATCGGACCACCGTGGCCTTGCGAGCCTGAAGGTACTTCCGGCCGAAGTACAGCGTGATCAAGAACGCCAGTGACGACGTCGCACCGAGCGTGCTCACACCCAGCGTCAGCGCTCGACGGGCGGCGGCGTCCTTCACCACGTCACCGAGCATGAAGGCGAACGCCGCAGCGAGGCCCGTGGTGATGTAGAAGAAGTTGTTGAGCTTCTGCCAGTTGAGCAGGTCCTCGTGCTTGTAAAGGTCGATCGCCGTGCCGTACTGACCCATCAGGACGTCGAGCCGTGCTTCCCGCAGCACGAAGACCAACCGTGGCCTCCCGTCAGGCGGGGTCAGCGAGGTGAGCTCCTCGAACCCCAGCTTGCGATGGAAGCTGTTGGACGCTTCGTTGCGGGGCTCGTTCACCACGGCCGCGACCACTGGTTCGCGAGGTCGATCGACCAGCAGCTCGTGGTAGAGCCGGGACCCCACACCCTGGCGGGCATGTGACCGTGCCACGCAAACCTGCTTGATCACGGTGAAGGCGCCCAGCGTGGCCAACACCCTGCGATTCAACCACTCGTCGCCCCGCAGCTGCTCGGACGTGTAGGCCATCAGGAAGCCGACGATGGTGCCGTCGTCGGTCGCGACGTAGAAGAAGCGGCTCTCGACGATCCGGTGCTCGTACTCACTGCGTTCGAGGTCCGACACCAGGAAGCCGCCCGCTGCGCCCTCAGCCGCCTCGATCGCAGCCAGTGATCGCGAAGCAGCCAGATCGACGATCGCATCGACGTCCTCCAACGTTGCCGGGCGAATGTCGATACCCATGTTCTCCCTCTGCGCTGTGTGACGGACGCTCAGGCTACCGTCGCTCGGAACGCGGCGGACCGGATCTCGGCACCTCGTGGCACGCCTGTCCGCCGACGTCCGTCAGGGCCTCTTCGGGCTCACCCAGAGCCGGATCTCGCCCTCGACCACGACGGTGCCGTCGGTGCGTACGCCTCGCACGCGCACTGGCAGGTCGTAGCCGTCACCGACCTCGGCGGTCCACTGCTCCGGGGCGGTCTCGGCGATGCAGGTGATGTCGGAGCTGGCCTTGGCGGTGTAGGCGACCTCCATCCCCTTGGGGATCCAGCGCCGGTCGCGCGGGATCGTCGACTCGGCGAGCGCACCCATCGCCGCCTCGAGCCCGTTGCAGAGCGCGATGGCGTGCACCGTGCCGATGTGGTTGTGCACGCGGCGCCGCTTGGGGATCACCAGCTCGGCGTGGTCGGGCTCGATCACGGTGAAACGCGGCCGGATCGTGGCGAAGTAGGGCGCCTTCTGGCTGAAGGCGAGCGAGAAGACCCGGTTGCCCAGGGGCAGCGCGGAGGTCTTCCTCCAGAGGTCGAGGACGGCAGGCATGCGGCGATATTACTGCTGAGTAACCAGCCACGCCAGAATCCGGTCGGCCGTCTCGCCCGCCGGGAGGTCGGTGTTGTCGACGACCAGGTGCGGCCACCGCGCGAGCAGGCGCTCGCCCGGTGCGTCCCGACCCGGGACGGAGCTCATCCGGTAGTCGGCCTCCATCCCGCGGACGTTGGCGTCGGACCACTCCAGGTCGCGCTTCGACTTCTTCTCGGCCAGGCGGTGCTCGGTGCGGTTCCGCTCCAGCCGGGTGTCGAGGCCCGCCACCAGCTCGACGACCGCGACCCGGTCGCCGTACGGCGCCACGAGGTCCGCGAGCCACTCGGTCTCCTCGGCGAGGTCGAGGTCCCAGACGAACGTGAACACGAGGTCGGTGCCCGCCTCGGCCGCCTCCTCGATGATGCGGCGGCGGAACTCGCTGTTGAGCGTCCTGAACGGCGGCGTGCCGTAGTCGAAGACGTCCAGCAGCAGCTCGATCGTGTGGTGGTTGTGGAAGAGCCGGAAGGTCGAGCGGTCCGCGACCGCCCGACCGACCGTCATCTTGCCCACGGCCGGAGGTCCGATGATCAGCAGCAGTCGCACCGGGCCGATCGTGCCGCAACCCCCTGCGTCCCGCACCCCGATTGTCAGGTCGCGTCCTGGCCGTCGCCGCCGGACAGGTGCAGGTGGGTGTCGGCCACCGCGTCCGCGAGGGCGCTGTCGTGGGTCACCACCAGCAGCGCCGCGTCGTCGTCCAGCCCGCGTACGAGCGCGTCGATGGTCGTCTCCTGGGTGAGCAGGTCGAGCCGCGAGGTCGCCTCGTCGGCCAGCACCAGCCGGGGCCGGGCGAGCAGCATCCGCGCGATCGCGACGCGCTGGAGCTCCCCGCCGGAGACCTCCGCCGGACGCCGGGTGAGCAGCTCGGGGGCCAGCCGCAGGTCCGCGACCAGCTGGTCGAGCCTGCGTGGGTCGGCCCCGTGCCGCTTGACCACGTCGCGCAGGCCGACCTCGATCGGCACCAGCGTGGGGAACGACAGCGCCGGGTCCTGGTAGAGCTTCTGCACCCGCCCGCGCAGGGAGTCGTGGTGGACGACCCGCCCGGCGTCCGGCGCGACGATCCGCAGGAGGGCACCGCCGAGCGTGGTCTTGCCGACGCCGCTCGGACCGCTCAGCGCGACCCGCTCGCCGGGGCGTACGCGCACGTCGAGGTCGGCGAAGAGCTGCTGCGAGCCGTACGCCTTGGCCAGGCCGGTCGCCTCCACCAGCGGCTCCGCGGTGGTCTCCCACCCCGTCCGTTGCCAAGGGTGCCGCCACCGCTCCGGCGCGGCGGCGACGAGGCGACGCGTGTAGTCGTGCCGCGGCCGCTCCAGCACCTGCGCCGCCTCGCCCGACTCGAGCACCTCGGCGTCGCGCATGACCGCGACCTCCCCGCCCAGGGCGGCGGCAAGGCGCAGGTCGTGGGTGATGGTGAGCAGCAGGCCGCCGTCGACGACGTGGCGCAGCAGCAGCTCGGCGAGCCGGTCGACGGATGCCGGGTCCAGACCCTTGGAGGGCTCGTCGACGACGAGCACCCGCGCACCGCCGACGGTCGCCGCGGCGTACGCCACGCGCTGGGCCATGCCGCCCGAGAGCGTGTGCGGGAAGGTGCGCGAGGCCCCGGGGAGCCCGACGCTCGCGAGGGCGGCGGCCGCCCGGGTCCGGGCGGTCTCCCGCGTCGCGCCGAGCACCCCCTCCGCGACCTGGCGCCCGACCCGCATCGTCGGGTCGAGCGCGAGCGCCGGCTCCTGCGGGAGCATGGCGACCTCGCTCCCCCACAGTGCGCGCCGGTTGCCGCGCTCGGCGAGCGGCAGCAGGCGTCCGCCGATGTCGACCTTGCCGTCGACCTCGAGCGTGGACGCGAGCGTGCCCATCAGGGCGTGCGCCAGCAGCGACTTGCCCGACCCGCTCTCGCCGACGATCGTGACCGGTCGGTCGGGCCCGACCCGCAGGTGGGGGACGTCGACGAGCCTCCGTCCGGCGTGCGTGACGACCACGTCGTGCATCTCGAGCGCCGTCATGGCGTGACCTCCTTGTGGCGCAGGCCGAGGAAGCCCGCGGTGAGCAGGAACAGCACGGCGACCGGGGCGAGCGAGAGCCACGGCGCCACGTCGTGGAACGGGAACGCCTCGGTGACCATCAGGCCCAGCTCGGCGCGCGGCGGCTGGAGCCCGACCTTGACGAAGCCGAGCGTCGACATGGCCAGGATCGAGGTCACCATGCCGAGGGAGGCGAGGGTCAGCAGGAGCGGGCGTACGGCCGGCCACAGGTGGCGCGCGACCACGTGCACCCAACCGAGGCCGAGGAGCCGGGCGGCCTCGACCGCGGGGCTGCCCAGGACCAGCGCCGCGCGGGCACGGACGACCCGGAAGTACTCCACCCACTGCACCAGCGCGAGCCCGACGTACAGCGTCAGCAGGGACCCGCTCTCCGACAGCGCGGAGAACAGCAGCACGACCAGGAGCGCCGGGATGGCGACGAAGGCCTCGGAGACCGCGCGGAGCACGGCGTCGATCCAGCTGCCGCGCCACGCGGCGAGGACGCCGCTCGCGGTGCCGAGGACCAGCGCCGTGGCGACGCAGACCAGGCCGAGGAGCAGGGAGAGTCGGGTGGCGTGGGCCAGCCGCGCGAGCACGCTGCGGCCGTACTCGTCGCGGCCCAGCGGCTCCGCCAGCGAGGGGGCCTCGAGGTAGCGGCCGAGGTCCTGCGCGCCGGGGTCGGCCAGCACCAGCGGGCCGACCAGCGCGAAGGCCGCGAGCGCACCGAGGACGACGATCGCGAGGATCCGGCCCGGTCCCCCGCGCCGGGAGTCGGCGACGGTGACGTCCGGGAGGACGGCGGGGGTCGGCGTCGCGCTCATGCGCCCACCGCCACTCCGCGGGGGCGCGGGTCGAGCCACAGCACCACGAGGTCGACCAGCGTGTTGACCGCCACGACCAGGAGGGCCAGGACGAGCGCCGCGGCCTGGAGCACCGGCACGTCGCGCCAGAAGACCGCGTGCACCAGCGCGTGGCCCAGGCCCTGCCAGCCGAAGAGGCTCTCGACCACCACGACCCCCTCGACGAGGACGACCGCCTGCACCCCGACGTACGGCACGAGCACGACGCCGGCGTTGCGGAGCACGTGGCGGACCAGGACCACCCGGTCCGAGAGACCCTTGGTGCGGGCGAAGCGCACGTGCTCGGAGCGCTGCACCTCCACGACGGCGTCGCGGGTGACGCGGGCGAAGAGCCCGGAGAGCCCGATGGCGATCGTCGCGGCCGGCAGGACGATGGTGGTGGAGGAGCCGTGGCCGACCGTGGGCAGCCAGCCCAAGTGCACGGAGAAGAGCAGCACCAGCGCGAGCCCGAGCAGGAACGGAGGCAGGGCGCGTACGCCGGCCACCCACGTGTCGACCGCACGGTCGACCAGCCCGTCCGGGCGTCGTGCCGCAAGCGTGCCGAGCACACCGCCGAGGGCCACGGCCAGCAGGAGCGCGAGGCCGGCGAGCTGGAGCGTCCCGAGGAGGTAGTAGCCGACCTCCTCGCGCACGGGAGCGGACGTCACGAGCGACGTGCCGAGGTCGCCGCGGACGAGCGCGGCCAGCCAGTCGGCGAGCTGCTGCCAGGCCGGGCGGTCGAGGCCGAGCTCGCTGCGCACGGCGGCCGCGGCCTCCGCGTCGACGAGGTCGTAGCCGTAGCGCCCCGCGGCGATCCGCAGCGCCGCGTCGCCGGGGAGCTGGCGCACGACGAGGAAGCACAGGGTCGCCACGAGCACCGCGACACCGATGCCCTGCGCGCCGCGTCGCAGCAGCACGGCGCCGAGGCGGGACGTGGACGCCCCGCTCACGAGGCCCACGTCGCCTGCGAGAGGTGCCAGGTCCGCTCGAGCGGGTCCATGACGAAGCCGTCGACGTGGCCGGAGACGGCGGCGTTCATCCGGTACCACGCGACCGGGATGAGCGGCAGCTCCTCCTGCGCGGCGGTGGCGATGGTGGCCCGGTCCTGCTCGGCCTCGTCCTCGTCGGCGCCGGCCTCGAGGTCCGCGATCGCCCGGGCGACGTCGTCGTTGCGCCACTCCATGACGCCCCACTCGGAGCCCTCCTCGGCGAAGGTCTCGGCGACGGTGGGCAGCGGGTCGGTCACGAGGGCGAGGTGCTTGGCCAGCAGCCCGAGCTGGAGGCTGCCGTCGGCGTGGCGGGCCGGGATCTCGCTGGAGTTGGTGACGTCGACCCGGACGGCCACGCCGACGTCCTCGAGCGAGGCCTGGATCGCGGTGGCGAGGGCCGGGAGCTCCGGACGGTCGGGGTAGGTCGTCAGCGTGAGCTCCAGCGGCTGCCCGCCCTTGGTCCGTACGCCGTCGGGCCCGGCGGTCCACCCCGCCTCGTCGAGCAGGGCCGCCGCCGCCTCGGTGTCGTGCTCGAGCGGCTCGAGGTCGGGCTGGTTCCAGGCGGTGAGGGACGGCGGGAAGAGCTGGGTGGCGGCGAGGTCGGGCTCGCGGAGCACGGCGTCGGCCATCGACTCACGGTCGAGGGCGAGGCTGAGCGCCTGCCGCACGCGGACGTCCTCGAGGACCGGATCCTCGACGTTGACCTTCATCATCAGGCTGCGCGGCTGGAGGCTGGAGACCATCTCGGCGGTGTCGCTGCCGTCGACCCGCTCGCGCCCGGCGGGCTCGAGGCCGAAGACGACGTCGGCCTGGTCGCTGACGGCCATCAGCGCCCGCGACTCCGCGCGGGCGACGGTCTGGAAGCTGACCTGCTCGATGGCGGGCGCCTCGCCGCGGAAGTCCTCGAAGCGCGTCACCTCGACGCGGGCCGGCAGCTCGACGTCCTCGATCTCGTACGGACCGGTGCCGATCACCTCGGTCACCCGGCCGCCGTCCCACGACGCCGGCGCGAGCACCGCGGTGCTGTAGTGCGTCAGCGTCGCGGGCAGCGACGGGTACTGCTGGTCGAGCTCGATGCGCACGGCGTCGCCGGCGGCGGCGATGCGCTCGACCGGCGCCGCCGCGAGGGGGCTGGCCGACTCCTCGTACGCCGCCTGCAGCGAGGCGGCGACGGCGTCGGCGGTCACCGGGGTGCCGTCGTGGAAGGTCGCGTCGGCGGGCAGGTCGAAGGTCCACTCCCGGCCGTCGGCGGAGTCGGTCCACGAGGGCGACAGGCCGGGCTGGAGCTCGCCCTCGAGGTCGCTGCTCACCAGCGTCTCGGCGACCTCGAGCCGGGTGAACAGCCCGCTGCTCTCGACGGGCGCCACGCTGTGCACCTCGAACGGTCCGACGACCCGGAGCGCGTCCCGGTCGTGCGGGTGACCGGCGCTCCCCCCTTCGGCGGCGGGTGCGGTGCACCCGGATCCGGCGATCACCGTGGCGACCGCGACCGCCAGCATCCTGAACGACCTCATGGCCCGTGCCTCTCTCTCGTGGAGGCACGGACGCTAGATGTTAATGAGAATCATTGTCAAAATGGATGCCGTCAGACGGCCTGGAGGACCTCCACCCGGTTGCCGTGGGCGTCGAAGGTGTGCAGGCGCAGGTGACCGGGGAAGGTCGTGCGCTGGCTCTCGTCGACCTCGAAGCCGAGCTCGCGCAGGCGGGCCGCCACCTCGTCGAGGCGGCGCCCGGAGCCTGCCGAAGAGCCGTCGACGACGAAGGCGGGGTGCGCCTTGCGCGCCGGGGCGTACGGGTCCTCGACGCCGACGTGCAGCTCGGCCGTGACGCTGCCGGAGTCGTCGTACGCCCGGAACCAGCAGCCGCCGCGCGCGACGAGGTCGGCCGGCTTGTCGACCTCCGTCATGCCGAGTGCGTCGGCGTAGAAGCGCCGGGCGGCGTCCTCGCCACCGGGCGGACAAACGACCTGCACGTGGTGGAGCCTCACGGGACCAGCACCCCGTGCGGCTTGCGCGCGACGACGAAGATCCGGCGGAACGGCAGGACCACGCGGCCGGCGGCATCGGCCGGGTAGGCCTCGCGCAGCAGTGCCTTGAACTCGTCCTCGAAGAGCGGGCGCAGGTCGTCGGGCAGCGCCTGGAGCGTGGGCCGCGCGCCGGTCCCGGAGACCCACTCGAAGACGGGGTCCTCCCCGGTGAGGACGTGCAGGTAGGTCGTCTCCCACGCGTCGACCTCGCAGCCGAGGTCGAGCAGGACGCGGGCGTACGTCGCGGGGTCGTGGCTGACGGGCACCCGGGCGTCGCGCACGTGCGCGGCGTACGGCTCCTGCGCGGCGAGGTCGGTCCGCGCGGTGTGGCTCGGCTCGTCGAAGTTGCCCGGCACCTGGAACGCGAGCCACCCGCCGGGCGCGACGCGGTCCAGCAGGCCGGGGAGCAGGTCGAGGTGCTCGGGCACCCACTGCAGGGTCGCGTTGGACACCAGCACGTCGGCCGGTGCGCGCAGCGCGAGCGGGTCCGGCGCGGCCCAGTCGCGCAGGTCGCCGACCTCCCACGCGATGCCCTCGATCTCGCGCGCGGTCGCGATCATCTCGGGACTGCTGTCGATGCCGGTGACCTGCGCCCCCCGCCACCGCTCGGCCAGGAGGGACGTGAGGTTCCCGGGGCCGCAGCCGAGGTCCACGACGACCCGCGGACGCTCGGCCGGCACCCGGGCGAGCAGGTCGACGAACGGCCGCCCGCGCTCGTCGGCGTACGCGAGGTAGCGGTCGGGGTCCCAGGTGTGGCTCATGTGCGTCCTCCTCCATGTCGGTCCATGTCGGTCCACACCCCCGGACGGTAGTCCGCTGCGTTCAGCCGGTGAAGCGGCGTCGACGAGCGGCCTTTCGCAACGGAGCACCAGGGCGATGGACGCCGGATGTCTTGATGTCGAGACATCTCCAGCCTCTGCCAGAACTGTCTCGATGTCAAGATTCTCGATCGATCTGGCACAATGCCGCCATGCGTGACGAGGTGGACGACCTGGTCGAGGCCTGGGGCCGCGAGCGCGGCGACCTCGACCTCGCGCCCGTCGAGGTCTTCTCCCGCATCAGCCGCCTGGCCCGCCACCTCGACCTCGCCCGCCGCGACGCGTTCACCGCGCACGGCATCGAGTCGTGGGAGTTCGACGTGCTGGCCGCGCTCCGCCGCGCCGGGAGCCCGTACGAGCTCTCCCCCGGCCGACTGCTCCGCGAGACGCTCGTGACCAGCGGCACCATGACCAACCGGGTCGACCGCCTGACGGGGCGCGGCCTCGTCGAGCGGCTGCCCGACCCCCACGACCGTCGCGGGGTGCTCGTCCGGCTGACCGCCGAGGGCAAGGCGGCCGTCGACGGGGCCTTCGAGGCGCTGCTGGCGGCGGAGGCCGACCTGCTCGCCGACCTCTCCGCCACCGAGCGCACCCGGCTCGCCGGACTGCTGCGCTCGCTGCTGGCACCCTTCAGCTGACGCCGCTCAGCTGACGGAGTGTAGACGCGCGGACAGAAGTCCGACGGTGAGCCGACCGCCACGCTCGACGCACAGCGCCGGAGGGAGTTGTGTCCGCGTGTCTACTCGACGACCTCGGAGGCCTCGAGCCACTCCAGCTCCAGCTCCTCCTTCTCGGCCGCGAGCTCGCCGAGCTGGGCGCCGACCCGCGCGAGCAGGTCGTAGTCGCTGAGGTTGGCCTCCATCTCGGCGTGCAGCTCGGCCTCGCGCGCGGCGATGCGCTCGAGCTGCTTCTCCACCTTGGCGAGCACCTTGCGGGCCGCGCGGTCCTCGGCGGAGCCGGGGCGCGCCTTGGCCGGCGTTGCGTCATGCGGAGCCGCCGTGATGGGTGCGGGTTCGGATGACGCAGGAGCGGCCGCCGAGTCGGCAGCGCCGAGGGAGGCGGACGCAGCAGAAGCAGCCCTCCGCTCGAGGTACTCCTCCACCCCTCGCGGCAGCATCGAGACCTGCCCGTCGCCGAGCAGCGCCCACACCGAGTCGGTGACGCGCTCGAGGAAGTAGCGGTCGTGCGAGACCACGACCAGGGTGCCGGGCCAGGTGTCGAGGAAGTCCTCGAGGACGTTGAGGGTGTCGATGTCGAGGTCGTTGGTGGGCTCGTCGAGGAGCAGCACGTTGGGCTCGGTCAGCAGCAGCTTGAGCAGCTGGAAGCGCCGTCGCTCGCCGCCGGACAGGTCGCCGAGGCGCGCGGTGAGCCGGTCGCCGGTGAAGCCGAAGCGCTCCAGCAGCGACGTCGCGGTGATCTCCTGGCCGTCGAGGGTCTTGGTCACCCGACGGATCGACTCGACCGTCGGCAGCACCCGGGCCGCCGGGTCGATCTCGTCGAGCGCCTGGGTGAGGTGCTGCATCTCGACCGTGCGGCCGTGCTTGACGCGGCCCACGTCGGGGGGCAGCGCTCCGGAGATGAGCGAGAGCAGCGAGGTCTTGCCGGCGCCGTTGACCCCGACGATCCCGATCCGGTCGCCCGGCCCGATGCGCCACGTGGCGTGGTCGAGCAGCACCCGATCGCCCCGCGCGAGGTCGACGTCCTCGATGTCGATCACGTCCTTGCCGAGGCGCTGGCTGGCGAAGCGCTGCAGCTCCATCCGGTCGCGCGGCGGGGGGACGTCGTCGATCAGCGCGTTGGCCGCGTCGATGCGGAACTTCGGCTTCGACGTACGGGCGGGGGCGCCGCGCCGCAGCCAGGCGAGCTCCTTGCGGGCGAGGTTCTGCCGCCGCGTCTCGGTGGCGGCCGCCTGGCGCTGGCGCTCGGCCTTCGCCAGGACGTACGCCGCGTAGCCGCCCTCGTAGGCGTCGACCGCGCCGTCGTGGACCTCCCACGTGGTCTGGCAGACCTCGTCGAGGAACCAGCGGTCGTGGGTCACCACGATGAGCGCGCTCGGCAGGCCGATGAGGTGGGACGCCAGCCAGGCGACCGCCTCCACGTCGAGGTGGTTGGTGGGCTCGTCGAGGATCACCAGGTCGTGGCGCGAGAGCAGCAGCGCGGCCAGCGCGCAGCGGCGGCGCTCGCCGCCCGAGAGCCCGACGACGGCGCGGTCCAGCGTGACGCCGGCGAGCAGCTCCTCGACGACCTGGCGGGTGGTCGGGTCGGCGGCCCACTCGTGGTCCTGCCGACCGCCGAGCACCGCCTCGCGGACGGTGTGGGTGTCGAGGAGCTCGTCGCCCTGGTGCAGGTAGCCGATCTCGATCCCGCGGGTGCGCGAGACCCTCCCCGCGTCGGGCTGCTCGAGGCCGGTCATCACCTCGAGCAGGGTGGTCTTGCCGTCGCCGTTGCGGCCCACGACGCCGACCCGCTCCCCCACCGAGATGCCGAGGGAGACGTCGTCGAGCAGAGGCCGCACGCCGTAGGACTTCGAGACGCGCTCGAGGTTGATGAGGTTCGCCATGTCCGGGCGATCCTCTCAGGTGCGGCCCAGCGCCCGCAGATCGGCGTACGCCCTGCCGCGAGCGGTGAGTGAGACAGCTTCGGAGGCCGCAGGACCTGCGTCACCCACCGCTCAGCCCGGCGCCACCGAGGTGGCGGTGGGCAGGACAGCTTCCGAGGCTCCAGAACGTGTCTCACGCACCGCTCACGAGGACCTCAGCGGACCGGCTGGCCGTCCACCGCCGGCGACGCCTCGTCGAGCTGGGCGTGCGACCCGTCGGTGCGGGCGTACTTCTGGATCAGCTGCTCCACGTCGAGACCGGTGGTCGTCTTGAGCAGCTCCATGGTCTGCACGAAGTTGGTGGTCACCTGCTTGGGCAGCTCGCCGGCGCCGTCGGCGGAGATGACGGTCAGCTTGTCGATGCCGGCCATCGGGCGGGCCAGCTCTGCGGCCACCTTGGGCATCACCTCGATGAGCATCTGGAGCACGGCTGCCTCGTTGTAGCCGGCGAAGGCCGCGGCCTTCTTGTCCATCGCCTCGGCCTCGGCCTGGCCCGCGGCGAGGATGGCGGCGGCCTGCGCCTCGCCCTCGGCGCGGAGGGCGTCGGCCTCGGCGACACGGCGGGCCTTCTCGGCCTCACCGCGCTTGGCACCCTCGATGGCCTCGGCCTCGGCGAGCGCCGAGCGGCGGGACTTCTCGCCCTCACCGGTCAGGCGGGCCTTCTCGGCCTCGGCCTCGGCGTTGGCGATGGAGGACGCCTTGCGGGCCTCGGCCTCGAGGATCTCCGAGCTGCGCCGACCCTGGGCCTCGGTCTCGACGCGGTAGCGCTCGGCGTCGGCGGGCTTGCGGACCTCGGTGTCGAGCTGGCGCTCCTTGAGGGCGGCCTGCCGTACGGCGACCTTCTCCTGCTCGAGCAGGACGGCCTGGTCGCGGTCGGCCTGGGCGAGCGGGCCGGCGGCCGCGGCCTGTGCGTTGGCGGCGTCGGTCTCGGCCTTGATCTCGGCGTTCTTCAGCGCCAGCGCCCGCTGCGTGATGGCGATCTCCTGCTCGGCGGCGATCCGCGCCTGCTCGGCGGCCTGGCGGGCGTTGGCCTCCGCGATGGAGGCGAGCTGGTTGAGCTTGGCGGCCTCCGGGCGGCCGAGGTCGGCGAGGTAGGAGCCGTCGTCGGTGATGTCCTGGATCTGGAAGGTGTCGAGCACCAGGCCCTGGCCGGTGAGGGACGACTCGGACTCCTCGGCGACGCGCTGGGCGAAGGCCGCGCGGTCGCGGATGATCTGCTCGACCGACATCGATCCGACGATCGAGCGGAGCGCACCGGCGAGGACCTCCTGGGTGAAGGTCTCGATCTCGGCCTGCTGGCTCAGGAACCGCTGGCCGGCCGCGCGGATGGAGTCCTCGTTGCCGCCGACCTTGACGAGCGCGACGCCGTCGAGGTTGAGCTTGATGCCCTGCCCGGAGACGGCGCCGCGGATCTGCACCGAGATCCGCCGCGAGGACAGGTCGAGGGTGGCGAGGCGCTGGATGAACGGGATGACGAACACGCCGCCGCCCATGACGACCTTCTGGCCGGACAGGTCGGTGGAGATCTCACCGGTCTCCGGGTTGCGCACCTCGCCCTTGCCCTTGCGCCCGGTGACGATGAACGACTCGTTGGGCCCGGCCACCTTGTAGCGGGTGGTGACCAGCAGCGCGAGAAGCACCAGGAGGACGAGGAGGCCGATCACGGAGGTGACGACCGGGGACAGACCGAACATGGGCGGTGCTCCTAGCGACGAGACGAGACGAGACGAGATGACAGGAGGAGATGACAGGAGGAGATGACAGGAGGAGATGACAGGAGGAGATGACAGGAGGAGATCAGGACGGGATCAGGAGGGTTCAGGGGAGGAAGAGCGGCTCGACCTGGACGGCCGTGGGCGAGATGACCTGGGTGACGCTCACTTGGGTGCCGGCGGGCACGGCGGTGCTCGAGCGGGCGTTGAGCCGGGTGAGGTGGCCGCCGACGCTGATCGACACGACACCGAAGCCGCCTTCGGGGATCGCGCTGACGACCGACCCGATCTTCTCGACCATGTCGGAGGTGCGGACGGTGTCGCCCTCACCGTCGCCGTGCAGGAACCGAGACGCCCGGGCCGCCAGGGCGCCCAGCAGGACGCCGAGGACGAGACCGATGACCACCGCCAGCGACGTCGACCCGGTCGTCTCCAGGGCGATCGCGCCGCCGAAGCCGAGCGCGCCGAGGAAGCCCGCAAGCGCCTCGGTCGAGAAGAAGCCTGCACTGAGCCCCTCGAGCGCCCCGTCGAGGACGTCGCCGACGACCAGGGCGACGAGGAGCAGCACGACGCCGACGGCTCCCACCAGCAGGAACACGGTCACGATGCCTCCCCCAGGTCATCCGTGCGACGTCGTCGTCGACGTCGCGCACAACATAGCGGGATGCTTCCCCGTCCGCCGCGGTTCAAGCCTCCCGGTCGGGACCCGTCTCCGATCCGGCCCCGATCCGGCCCCGATCCGGCCCCGATCCGGCCCCGATGCGGCCAGGCCAGCGGTCAGCCGGTGGTGACGACGTGCGCGCCCGCGACGGGTCCCATCGCGGGCAGGACCACGTCGTACGTCGCCGACAGCGCGGCCGCCACGGTCATGGCCTCGTCGCGGCCCTCGCAGAGGAACACGCAGGTCGGGCCCGAGCCGCTCACCATGCCGCGCAGCGCGCCCTCGCGCTCGCCCCGCTCGATCAGGGCGCCGAGCTCGGGACGCAGGTCGATGGCGGGCTCCTCCAGGTCGTTGCGGAGGGTGCGCGCGAGGCGTACGGGCTCCCGGGTGGCCAGGGCGGCGAGGAGCTCGGTGGGCTCGGCGGGCTGCGACGGCGCGTCGGGGTGGAGGACGTCGAAGTGCCGGTAGACGGCCGGGGTGGACAGGCCCGTCCCGGAGGGGACGACGACCCACCACCAGGTGCCGGCGTCCTCCACAGGCTCGACGACCTCGCCGCGGCCACGGCCGCGGGCCGTACCGCCGACGAGGGAGAACGGCACGTCGCTGCCGAGTCGTGCGGCCTGCGCGAGGAGGACGTCGTCGGACTGGTCGAGACCGTGCAGACGGTCGTGGGCGAGGAGGGCGGCCGCTCCGTCGGCGGAGCCGCCCGCCATGCCCCCGGCGACCGGGATCTGCTTGCTGATCCGCATCGCGTGCCCGCCCGCGCAGGCCACCTCGGCCAGGGCGCGCACCGCGATGTTGGAGGCGTCGGTGGGGATGCCGTCGAGGTCGACGTAGGGCGGGCCGTCCACGGCGAGGGAGTCCTCGTCGGCCGCGGACAGCGACAGGTCGTCGTAGAGGTCGATGGCCTGGTAGACGGTGTCGAGTGGGTGGAAGCCGTCCTCGCGGGGCGCGCCGACGGCGAGGTGCAGGTTGATCTTGGCCGCGGCGCGCACGGTGATCGTCATCGGGTGGCCGCCAGGCCCTCGGCGATCCGGGCGAAGTCCCCGACGTCGAGCACCTCGCCGCGCGCCGTGGGGTCGATGCCCGCGGCGTCGAGCGCCGCGGTCGCGGCCTCCGCCGACCCGGCCAGCCCGCGCAGCGCGGCGCGGACCTGCTTGCGGCGCTGGGCGAACGCGGCGTCCACGACCGCGAAGACCTGCTCGCGGGTGGCGGTGGTGCGCGGGGGCTCGCGCCGCGTCCAGGCGACGAGCCCGGAGTCGACGTTGGGCGCCGGCCAGAAGACGTTGCGCCCGATCGCGCCGGCACGGCGTACGTCGGCGAACCAGGCCGCCTTCACGCTGGGCACGCCGTAGGTCTTCGAGCCGGGGCGGGCGGCCAGCCGGTCGGCGACCTCCGCCTGCACCATCACCAGGCCGCGCTCGAGCGAGGGCAGCAGGGTGAGGAGGTGGATGAGGACGGGGACCGAGACGTTGTAGGGGAGGTTGGCCACGAGCGCCGTCGGCGGAGGTCCGGGCACCTCCTCGATGCGCATCGCGTCGGCGAGCACGACCTCGAACCGGTCGACCTGCTCGGGGGCGTACGCCGCGATGGTGGCGGGCAGCCGCTCGGCGAGGAGCGGGTCGACCTCGATCGCGATGACGCGGCGGGCGACCTCGAGCAGCGCGAGGGTGAGCGAGCCGAGCCCGGGGCCGACCTCGACGACGACGTCGTCGCCGGTGATCGCGGACTCGCGCACGATGCGGCGCACCGTGTTGGCGTCGATGACGAAGTTCTGCCCGCGCTGCTTGGTCGGTCGCAGGTCGAGCTCGGCGGCCAGCCGACGCACCTCGGCCGGCCCGAGGAGCCTCGGGCCGGCCGGGTTCGTGGTCATGGTGGGCAAGCCTAGTGGTGGGCCTCGATCAGGTCGGCAGGCCCAGCTTGGCGGCGCAGCCCGGCCACGAGCCGTAGCCGCCGGTCGCCGCGCGGAGCTTCTCGGCGATGGCGATCTGCGTCTCTCGGGACTGCTGGTGGGGGTAGCCCGGGCCGCCGTAGGCGCGCCAGGTGCTGAGGCTGAACTGGAGGCCGCCGTAGTAGCCGTTGCCGGTGTTGATGGCCCAGTTGCCACCCGACTCGCACTGGGCGAGGGAGTCCCACACGGTGCTGCCGCCGGCGAAGTTGCTGGTGGTGGGCTCCGGCTCCTCCTTGGTGCCGACCTTGACGATCGTCGGGACGGCCTTCACGCGGAGGTCGGCCTTGACCACCTTGCGGGCGACGAGCTCGCCGTTGACGAAGCGCAGCCGGTAGGTGACGTTGCGGACGCCGTCCCTGCCGGACTGCACGACCTCCTCCTCGCCCTCGAACATGCTGTCGTCCTCGCGCTCGATGACGGGGGCGTCGACGACCTCGCGCGCGACGCGCTTGGTCGCGATCCGGATGTCCTTGACCACGACCTTGTCGCCGTCGGCGATCTCGGTGGAGAGCGAGGGGGTGACCTTGTCGTGCTTGTCGACCTCGAAGTCCATCGACTTCAGGACGTCGGCGACGGTGAGCGCGGTGACCGTCCGCTTGCGGAGGTCCTTCGCGCCGAGCTTGAGGTGGACGACCTTGGGCGTGACGACCTCGAGCGTCAGGCCGCCGCGACCGATCGAGGAGCCGCGGCTGGTGGACAGGTCGGCGCCGTCGAAGCGGCGGCCGATCTCGCCCAGGGCGCTCGCGACGTCGGTGGAGTTCACCCAGTAGGTCTGGGTGTCGCCGTCGACGGACAGCTCGAGGGGGCGGCCGAACTGGACCGCGATGGCCGTGCCGTCGGTGACGGTCTCGTCGACCGCCGGGGCGACCAGGTCCTTGTCGGTGACCTCGATGCCCTCGGACTCGAGCACGTCGGCGACGGTGTCGCCGATGGCGCTGACCTGGCGGGTCTTCCCGTCGAGGGTGAGGGTCACGTCCTTGCTGAGGGCGGCGTAGCCGACCGTCGTGCCGACGACGGCTGCCACGATGACCGCGACGAGGGTCGCGAGGACTGCCCGTGAGTTGAGCCTGGACCTGCTGAGCTGCGCGAGACGAGAGCGCACGATTCTCCGAACGTCGTACTCCCCGGGCCTCGGGCGGCAGCACCCCCCGGCCGAGCGTGCGCGGCAGCCATGCTTCGAGCGTGCGTGGAGCCGTACGACGTGCGAGCGGGGGTCTCGCTGGACCGGCCCGATCCGGTCCACGTGCTGCCGGAAATCACTCCCGATCCCGGCCAACAATCACAAGACGATAACGACGAAGACCCCTGACGCAAACTCGAAGGCGAGAAGAAGTACGTGTCCCCGCTCACGGAGACGCCTGCCGGACGCCTGCCGGACGCCTGCCGGACGCCTGTCGAACGCCTGCCGAGACGACCTACCAGGAGCCCCCGAAGGCGGCCTCGGTGTTGGCGTCGATCGCGCGGCACAGCTCCTCGAGGTCGGTGTGCAGCACCTCGGCCATGGCCCGCACGATGAGGGGCACGAGGTAGGACGCGTTGGGCCGGCCGCGGTAGGGCGTCGGGGTCAGGAAGGGCGCGTCGGTCTCCACGAGCACGCGGTCGCGCGGCGTGACGGCGAGCGCGTTGCGCAGGGGCGCGGCGTTCTTGAAGGTGACGGTCCCGGCGAAGCTGAGGTGGGCGCCGCGGTCGAGGCACTGCCGGGCGAAGGCCTCGTCACCGGAGAAGCAGTGCATCACCCAGCGCTCGGGCGCCCCCTCCTCGTCGATGATCCGCAGCACGTCGTCGTGGGCCTCGCGGTCGTGGATGACGAGCGTCTTGCCGAGGCGCTTGGCGATGTCGACGTGGCGCCGGAAGCTCTCCTCCTGCGCGGCCCAGCCGGCGTCGCCCGTACGACTCTGCGCATGTCGGAAGCGATCGAGGCCGGTCTCGCCGACGGCGCGCACCTTGTCGTGGGTCCCGGCGAGCTGCTCGATCTCGGCGAGCGCCTCCTCCAGGCGTCCGGCCTCCGCGAGCCGCGGCGCCTCGTTGGGGTGCAGCGCGACCCCGGCGACGAGGGCGTCGTGCTCGGCGGCCGCGGCGACGGCCCACCTGGCGCCGGGCAGGTCGCAGCCGATCTGCACGATGCGGGGCACCCCGACGGCGGCGGCGGCCGCGATCGCGTCCTCGGTGGAGACCCAGTCGCCGTCGGCGATGTCGAGGTGGCAGTGGTTGTCGACGACCGGGTGCGGGAGGGGCTCGGGCGACGGCGGGCGCTCGCGGTCGCGGCGGGCGCCGGACGTCTCCTCGGTCGCGGCGCGGCTGCGGGTCGGACCCTGGTCAGCGGTGGACAACGTCGTACACCTCTCTCTTGGGCAGGCCGGCGCGCCGGGCGACCTCGGCGATCGCCTCCTTGCGGGTCGAGCCGGAGGCCTCGAGCTCGGCGACGGCCGTACGCAGGGAGCCGGGGTCGCTGTCCACGGCGGGGCCGCCGCTGGATCCCTCGACCACGATCGTCACCTCGCCGCGCACGCCGTCCGCGGCCCACGCGACGAGCTCGGCCAGCGGGCCGCGGCGCACCTCCTCGTGGGTCTTGGTCAGCTCGCGGCAGACGGCCGCGCGGCGGTCGTCACCGAGGGCCTCGGCCATCGCCGCGAGGGCGGCCTCGGTGCGGTGCGGCGCCTCGAAGAACACCATCGTCCGCTCCTCGGCGGCCAGGGCGGCGAGGCGGCGGCCGCGCTCCCCCGCCTTGCGGGGCAGGAAGCCCTCGAAGCAGAAGCGGTCGACCGGCAGGCCGCTGACGGCGAGCGCGGTGAGCACGGCGCTGGGTCCGGGGACGGCGGTGACGCGTACGTCGTGCTCGACGGCGGCGGCCACGAGCCGGTAGCCCGGGTCGGACACGCTCGGCATCCCGGCGTCGGTCACCAGGACGACGCGCTCCCCGGCGAGCAGCGCCTCGAGCAGGGCGGGGGTCCGGGCCTGCTCGTTGCCCTCGAAGTAGGAGACGACGCGCCCGGACAGCGTGATGTCGAGGTCGGCGCACAGCCGCTTGAGCCGACGGGTGTCCTCGGCGGCGACCACGTCGGCTCCGGCGAGCTCGGCTGCGAGCCGGGGCGGCGCGTCGCCGGACTGCCCGATCGGAGTGCCCGCGAGGACCAGGACGCCTTCCATGAGGTTCACCGTAGATGCTGCCCAGCGGGGTTCCGCCACCGCGCCCGCGGGCCTAGCGTGACGAGATCCATTCCTCTTCCCGCCGGAGGTCCCGTCACCATGCAGCTGAACCGCCGCACCGCCATCAAGGGAGCCCTGGGAGGCGCCCTCGTCGCCGGCCCCTTCGCGGGCTTCGCCAACGCCGCCGCGCTCTCGCGCACCGGCGCCCTCGCAGGCGCAGCCGTCGGCACGCTCGTGCCGGTCCCGGACGCCCGCGACGGCGTCGTACGCCTCGACCTCCCGGCAGGATTCTCCTACCGCTCCTTCCACGACACGAGCACGCCGGTGACGCTGCGCGACGGCACCCGGCTCCCCGGGCGGCACGACGGCATGGGCGCGTTCGCGGGCCCCGGCGGGTCGGTGCTGCTGGTGCGCAACCACGAGGTCAACAACCCGCAGCCGGCGTTCGGTCCCACCAAGCCCTACGACAAGCGCGGCGGCGCCGGCACCACCACGATCCAGGTGACGAGGTTCGGCGAGGTGCAGGACGCCTACACGAGCCTCAGCGGCACGATGATGAACTGCAGCGGCGGCGAGATGCCGTGGGGTGCGTGGGTGACGTGCGAGGAGACCGTCAACGGTCCCGACGTCGGTCCCGACTTCACCGGCGCGTCCAACGTGCCGCTGCAGAAGCGGCACGGCTACGTCTTCGAGGTGCCCGCGGGCGGCCTCGCCGAGCCGCGACCGATCCGCAAGGCAGGCCGGTTCGCGCACGAGGCGGTGTCGTACGACCCGGACGAGGGCATCCTCTACCTCACCGAGGACAACTTCGCCTTCCCGTCGGGCTTCTACCGCTACGTCCCGCGCGCGCGGCGCGACCGGCACCGCAACCTCGACCACAACGGCCAGCTGCAGATGCTGGCGGTCAAGGGCCGTCCCCTGGCCCACCTCGAGGCGCACCAGGACACCACGACCGTCCACGACGTCGAGTGGGTCGACATCGACGAGCCCGACGTCGAGTTCCCCTACACCCCCGGCGAGCCGGCACCGACGAGCAACGACACCGCGATCAACTTCGTGGGCGACCAGGGGCGGGCCCGCGGCGCCGCGGGCTTCTCGCGCTGCGAGGGCCAGGTCTTCCACGACGGCGTCGTCTACTTCACCGCGACCCAGGGCGGGGGTCCGGCCATGACCGGTCCGGACAACGTCAACGGCTACGGACGCGGCTGGGGGCAGGTGTGGGGTTACGACACCCGCACCCAGACCCTGCGCTGCGTCTACCAGTCCGAGAGCCGCGACGTGCTCGACTTCCCCGACAACGTCACCACCAGCCCGCGGGGCACGCTGGTGCTGTGCGAGGACCACGACCAGGGCAACTACCTGCGCGGACTGACCACCGAGGGCGACCTCTTCTCCATCGCCCGCAACGCGATGGCGGGGCGCGAGGGTGACGAGTTCGCGGGGTCCGCGTTCAGCCCGGACGGCCACACCCTGTTCGTGAACATCCAGGCCAGCCGCGGCCTGACCTTCGCGATCTGGGGCGACTGGGCCTCGATCGGGGTCTGACACCGGTCGCTC
Source organism: Nocardioides ganghwensis (assembly GCF_014779655.1). Taxonomy (GTDB): domain Bacteria; phylum Actinomycetota; class Actinomycetes; order Propionibacteriales; family Nocardioidaceae; genus Nocardioides; species Nocardioides ganghwensis. The sequence goes on along the minus strand of NZ_JACXYX010000001.1, from coordinate 6,794 downwards.
GCCGCCGGACCCGTACGCCGGGGCCCTCTGGTTAGAGTTCCGGCGTGAACCCGACTGCCGCCGAGCGGAATCGCCCGCGCTGGCGGTCGGAGGACCCGCTGGCCGGCTGGCTCGGGGCGATCTGCCTGGCGGGCCTGGCCTTCTTCCTGCGCCGGTGGCACCTCGGCACCCCGCACCAGTTCTCCTTCGACGAGACCTACTACGCCAAGGACGCCTGGTCGCTGCTCACCTTCGGCTACGTCCGCACCTACGTCGAGGAGGCCGACAAGACCATCCTCAACGGCGACCTGACGGGGCTGTTCCAGGACACCCCGTCGATGGTCGTGCACCCCGAGGTGGGCAAGTGGGTGATCGCCGGCGGCATCGAGGTCTTCGGCATGGATCCTGCCGGCTGGCGCACCGCCTCGGCCGTCGTCGGCGCACTGATGGTGCTGGTGATGTGCCGCTTCGTGCGGCGGGTCACCGGTTCGACCGTCCTCGGACTCGTCGCCGGCCTGCTGCTGTCGGTCGACGGCCTGCAGCTCGTGCTGTCGCGGCTCGCGCTGCTCGACATCTTCCTCGCGTTCTTCCTGCTCTGCGGCGTGCACTGCGTGGTCGCCGACCGGCAGTGGCTGCGCGACCGGCTGGCATCGGAGCGGGCCCGCAGCCGCTGGCTCTTCTGGTGGCGGCCGTGGCTGCTGGTCGGGGGCGTGGCGTTCGGCCTCGCGTGCGGCACCAAGTGGTCGGGCGCCTACACCCTCGCCGCCTTCGGGCTGCTGGCCTGGTTGTGGAGCGCCGGCGCCCGTCGCGCCTTCGGCGAGCGCCGGCCGCTGCTGCGCTCGGTGTTCCTCGACGGGATCCCCGCCTTCGTCGCCCTCGTCGGCGTGGCCCTGGCGACGTACGTCGCGTCGTGGACCGGCTGGCTGATGAACGCCGAGGCCTACGAGGAGGCGTTCAGCAACACGCAGTACACCTCCTACGGCGGCGACGACCCGTGGCCGACGGCGAGCGAGCCCGACGCCGAGGGACTCGGCGAGGTCACCCAGTCCCTGCGGTCGCTGTGGTCCTACCACCAGGACGTCTACACCTTCCACAGCCACTTCCTCGACGACTCGACCCACGTCTACCAGTCGAGGCCGTCGACGTGGCTGGTGATGGGACGACCCGTCGGGGTGGACGCCCAGACCGACATCCAGCCCGGCTCGCAGGGCTGCGAGGCGCCGTCGGGGTCGAGCTGCATCCGCCAGGTCCTGCTCATCGGCAACCCCGTCATCTGGTGGGGCGGGTGCCTGGCGATGGTGGCCTCGCTGCTGCTGTGGATCGGCGCCCGGGACTGGCGCCACGGGGTGGCGGTCGTGGGCCTGGCGAGCACCTGGCTGCCGTGGTTCGCCTTCGACGAGCGGCCGATCTTCTTCTTCTACGCCATCACCTGCCTGCCCTTCCTCGTCCTGTCGGTCGTGCTGGCGATGGGTCACCTGGTCGGCTCCTCCGACGTGCCCACACCCCGGCGTACGTTCGGGGTGGTGGTGGCCGGCAGCTACACCGTGCTCGCCCTGGTCGCGTTCGCCTGGTTCTGGCCGATCTGGACCGACGAGCTGCTGACGAAGTCGGAGTGGGACGCCCGCATCTGGTTCCAGCGCTGGATCTGACGGCCGCGCCCAGCGGTCCGGTCCACAGGCGGGCGAATCCGCAGGTTCAGCGGAGGTTCGCTCAAGATCGAGCGGATTCGCCAGTCGCTCATTTTCTTTCCCACGGCGCCCGAGGACGATGGATCAACCCCGGCGTCCCGGGGTCGACGCCACGGGAGGGAGCGTTGAGATGGACAACACGATGATCCATGTGTGCCTGCAGACCGAGGGTGCACCCACCCCCGAAGGGCACGAGATCGGCGAGCGCTGGGTGTGCTCGTGCGGCGACAACTTCGTCTACCGCGAGGGTTTCAACCGCGCCGGCTACCCGAGCCTCGAATGGTGGCCCGCTCCGGCCCCGCCCGCGGTCCCGGAGCCGCGCAACGCCAAGGGACGCCGCCTGCTGTTCGGGCCCCGCAAGGGCTGATCCCCCGCAGGCCGGGCCCCTCAGTCGGCCCAGGCCCGGCTGCGTACGAACTCCACGAACCGCTCCGCCGGTGGCGCGAGCGGTCGCTCGGTGCGCCACGTGAGCCCGATCGTGCGCGTCGCCGACGGCGAGGCGAGCTGGAGACCGACCGAGCCCGACAGCCCGGCGAACGCCTCCGGCACGATCGCGACGCCGAGGCCGGCGGCCACCAGCCCCTCGATCGTGGCCAGGTCGGCGCTCTCGAAGGAGACCGGCGGGCTGACCCCGGCCTCGTCCAGCAGGGCCCGCACGAGCGCGCTGTGCCCGAATCCCGGCGGCGTGGTCACGAGCTCGTCGTCGCCGAGCTCCGTCAGGTCGACCCGGGTCCGGCGGCGGAGCCGGTGCGTCGGCGGGACCACGACGACGAGCCGCTCGCGCTGCACCGGCAGCCAGCCGAGGTCGGGGGCCCGGTCCATCGTGAGCCCGAGCTCGACGACGCCGCGGTCGAGGTCCCGGCGGATGTGGTGGGCGGGCTCCTGGCTCAGCACGACCTTCACGCCGGGCGCCTCCGCGTGGAAGGCGCGCAGCAGCCGCGGCACCAGCGTGGTGGCCATCGAGTCGAGGAAGGCCAGCCGCACCAGGCCCGCGTCGGGATCGAGACGGTTGGCCAGGTCAGCCCGCAGCTGGTCGTGACGGGCGACGAGGTCGCGTGCCGCGTCGAGCACGAGACTGCCGTCGGGAGTGACATCGATCCCGGTCGCCGTGCGCTCGAAGACCCGTACGCCGAGCTCGTCCTCGAGGCGCGCCAGCGTCCGCGACAGCGTCGGCTGGCTGGTGCCGAGCGCGGCGGCGGCCGCGGTGACGTGCCCGGTCTCGCCGAGCTGCACCAGCCACGCCAGGTCCCGGATCTGCACGGCACGATCATACGCACGATGCATGGCATGAACACCTCGATGACATTGGACGCATGGACGTCCCGAGGCGCACCATCGACCGGGTGACCACCACCGACCTGCCCCGCACGGACGCCGGCGCCTCGCCGTACCGTCCGGGCAGCGCGGGCTACCGCCGCGTGATGGTGGCGGTGTTCGCGGCCGGGATGGCGACCTTCGTGCTGCTCTACGACGTGCAGGCGCTGCTGCCCGAGCTGGTGGAGGCGTACGACCTCACGCCGGCCCGCGCGACCCTCGCCCTGTCGCTCACCACCGCCACACTCGCCGTGGCCCTGCTCGTGGTCGGACCGGTGTCGGAGCGGGTGGGCCGCACCCCCCTGATCCACGCGGCGCTCTGGTCGGCGGCCGTCGTCGGCGTCGCGTGCGCGCTGGCGCCCTCGTGGGAGGCGCTGCTCGGGCTGCGGATGGTCCAGGGCGTCACCCTCGCAGGGCTGCCCGCGGTCGCCACGGCGTACCTCCGCGAGGAGCTGCACCCCTCCGCGCACGGACGCGCCTTCGGGCTCTACATCGCCGGCACCGCCCTCGGCGGGATGGCCGGGCGGGTGGTCACCGCCCCGATCGCCGAAGCGGCCGGGTGGCGCCGGGGCCTGGCCGCCGCGGCGCTCTTCGCGCTGGCCTGCGCGGCGCTGGTCGCCTGGCTGCTGCCCGCCTCGCGCCACTTCGTACGCCGCCCCGCGGGCGCCGGCGCGGTGCTCACGGGCGCGCGGGCCGCGGTCTCCGACCGGGCCCTGGTGGCGCTCTACGTCCTCGGCGCGTGCGGCATCGGCACCATGGTCGCCGTCTTCAACGCGCTCGGCTTCCGCCTCAGCTCGGCTCCCTACGACCTGCCGGTGGGCACGATCAGCCTCGTCTACCTCGTCTACGCCCTCGGCTCGGTGAGCTCGGCGGCGTCCGGACGGATCGCCGACCGCATCGGCCGCCGCGGGACCATCCCGGCCGGCTGCGCCCTCGCCCTCGTCGGCACCTGGCTGACCCTCGCGAGCGCACTGCCGGTCGTCGTGCTCGGCATGGCGGCACTCACCGTCGGCTTCTTCTGCGTGCACGGCATCGCCAGCGGATGGGTCACGTCCCGGGCCCACCTGGCCGGCGTCGGCACGGCCCAGGCGGCCGCGTTCTACGCGTTCGCCTACTACGTCGGCGCGTCGGTCAACGGCTGGCTCGGCAGCGCCGCGTGGAGCCGCGCCGGCTGGCCGGGCGTGGTGGCGCTGGCCTCGGCACTGCTGCTCACCGTGTGCGCGATGGTCGTCGTGCTGCGGCGTACGCCCGCGCTGGCGCCGCCCGCCGGCTGAGCCGCACCGGTCACCAGGCGCCGGGGAACCGGGCCGACCCGGCGATCGCCAGCAGCGCCACTCCCAGCGAGACCGCCACGGCGATGAGCACGGACTGCCCCAGCCAGCGGCGCCCGGGCAGCGCGAGGAGCACCAGTCCGGCAGCCGCGGCCATCGTCGGCAGCACCCAGACCGGGACCGCCAGGGACAGCAGGCCCATCAGCACCGCCAGCCCGACGCCGCCGAGGGCCGCCCGGCCGAGCGGGACGGGGCGCGGACCGCGCGGCAGTCCGACCTCGGTGACAGGCCCCGACGCGGGCAGCTGGTCGGGCGCCAGGACCCGCAGCAGGAGCGTGATCGTCGCCGGGTCGGCCACCACGACCACGTCGCGGTAGCGGTCGGCGACGGCATGGCGGCGTACGACCTCGTCGAGGCGGTGCCCGCGGTCGACGTCCGGGAAGCGTACGGGCGCCAGCAGGACCTCCGGGTGCGCGTCGTGGTGCAGCCCCTGCACGATCCGCTTGCCCTCGGCGGTCGGTGCGGTGAGCACGATCGCGCCGACGCCCATGCCCTTGCGCACCCGTGCGACGTCAGCCTCGTCCGCGTTCGTGCTCACCACGAGGATGCGCTGGAAGTCGCTCACTCTCCAGAAGGTAGCGGGAGGCGCGTGCGGGGAGCAGCCAGGTCCGCCGCAAGCGAACCGCAAGGGTCCTGTCGCAACCTCTCGTCATGCCCCCGCACCTCCCGCAGCCCCACGCACCGGTCGGCTGAGCCGTGTTCCACATCGGCGCTCTCGCGCCCACCCTGGACAGCGGCGCCGAGCTGCTGCGCCGTGTGCGAGCCGGCGGCGCTGCCCGGCTCGGCACCCGGCCGCACCCCGAGCTGACGTTGAGCTGGGCGCCGCTCGCCACGGCCTCGACGCCCTGGCAGCGCGGCGACGTCGAGACCGTCCGGACCCAGCTGGCACTGAGCTCGGTACGGCTGCGCGAGGCGGGGGCGCACTTCTTCGTGTGCACGGACGACACCGCGTACGTCCCCCTCGAGGCTCCCGGCGCCGAGCTGGCCATCCCGGGGCTCCACGCCGCACCGGTCGTCGCAGCCGAGGCCCAGCGCCTCGGCTTCGCCAGGGTGGGCGTCCTGGGCACGAGGTGGACCCTGGGGTGGGCGCGCTACGCCGACCACCTCGCGCCGATGGGCATCTCAGCGGTCCCGTTGCCGCTGTGGGAGGAGACGACGCTCCACTCGATCATCTTCGACGAGCTCGTCCACGGCAGGTACTCCCTGCAGTCACGCGACGTGGTGCTCGGGATCCTCGAGGGCCTGCGCCGCGAGGGGTGCCAGGCCGTCGTCCTGGGCTGCCAGGAGCTGACCTCCCTGGTCACGCCTGCGAGCTCCCCGCTGCCGCTGCTGGACACGACGACGCTGCTCGCCGACGCCGCCCTCGCGGTGGCGGTGGGCGACGCGCCCCTGCCGCTGTGGCGCGGGGGCCTGCACGAGTCGGGGGCGTGGACGCCCCAGTCGCACGAGCACCACCACGCGCGGTGAGTGGGGGCTCCCCGGTCCGGGGAGCCCCCACCCCTCGGCAGGTCGGCGGGATCACTGCATGACGTAGAGGTCCTTGTAGTTCGGCGCACCGATCGAGCCATCGCCCGTCGGGTTGCCGATCTTGGTGCCGAAGGCGAACAGCTCGTTGCGGAACGCGGTCGGGATGATCGGGAAGTACTCCGTCATGATCTTCTCGTCCAGCGCGCCCCAGGCGTCAGCCTGCTCCTCGAGCGGGAGCTCGTTGATGGCGTCCATCTCGTCGTTGATCGACGGCTCGTCGAACAGCGCGGTGTTGTAGACGGCCCCACCCTTGAGCAGCGGCGGGAGCATCGTCGAGCCGGCCGGCCAGTCCGAGCACCAGTTGACGCCACGCAGGTTCAGCTTCTTGTTGACCTTGTTGTCGGGGTCGAGCCAGATGTTGTACGGCGACTCCTGGACCGGGATCGCGGTGACCTTGAAGCCGGAGGCCTCGAAGCCCTTGGTGATCTGGTCCTGGGTGGCCTTGGCCAGCGGGTCGACCTCGTAGTAGACCATCGTGATCTCGTAGCCGTCTTCGTAGCCGGCCTCGGCGAGCAGCTCCTTGGCCTTCTCCGGGTCGTAGGTGATCTGCTCACCGTCGACCTGGAACTCCTTCTTGCCCGCCATGCCGGGAGGCATGATCGAGTTCGCGGGGACACGGGTCACACCCGGCACCTCGCCGCCGGCGATCCAGACGTCCTCGTAGGGGTAGGCGTAGGCCAGGGCCTTGCGGACCTCGATCTCGGTGATCTTGGTGTAGTCAGGCGTCAGCGTGTTCACGCACTGCGACGTCTGCTGCACCAGGCGGTCGCCCAGCTGCGAGTTGGCGTCGTTGTACTTGTCCGACCCCAGCGAGGTCGCCAGGGCCGCCTGGCTGTCGGCGTTGTCCGACAGCATGATCTCGTCGACCTTGGCCTGGTCCTGGTTGAACTTGAAGACGAACTCGTCGGCGTACTGGTGACGACCCGGGTCGGACTCAGCAGCCCACTGGTCGTTC
>NZ_JACXYX010000021.1 GCF_014779655.1 Nocardioides ganghwensis | reverse complement strand
CATCCCGCCCGCCGAGTTCGAGGCGAACCACTGGGCCACCGGAGTCGTCACCGACTACGTTGAAACACCCGTCCCGACCGGGGCTGGTTCCAAGTAACCGAGCCTCCACGAAACCCGGGGCGATTCAAACACCCGAGAGGAGCTGCGGATCGCCATCGTCACGTGGATCGAGAAGACCTACCACCGTCGACGGAGGCAGGCTGCTCTCGGACGATTGACCCCGGTCGAATACGAGCTGATCATGACGACAACCGCCACCCAGGCGGCCTAACCAAAACTGTCACCCGTCCGTGCAGCAGTCCCGGACGTCGTCGGCCGGTTGTTCGTGCAGGAGCTGCTCGCGCAGACGATCACCGGCGAGCCGACGGCGCTGACGGTGGCGGATGCGATCGACATGGACGAGGCCGAGTCTGCGAACCTGATGGGATGGCTGGCAGGGGAGCGCCTGGTCTGCGAGGTCGACAACCCGGACGTGACCTACTGCGACCCGTACACAACCGGCCCGATCGGCGCGACGGCTCGTGGTCGGGCGTTCGCGGAGTCCGGGGTGGTGCCGGAGGGTCCGGCGATGGGGTGGCCGGACGCATGGGATCAGCTCAGCACGAGGTGGTAGCGCCGTTGCTCGGCAAGGGAGACGGAGCTCAGACCATTGCGACAGCGCACGCGGGAGGCACCCTGATTGTCGGATCGATTGTGTGAATTCGCGCCGGCGTGAACCTCCCAGATGGGGGCCGACCAGGTGCACGACCAGGGAAGTGAGCGTGGATGACCAGACCGAACAAGCCAAGGTGCGCGGGACCAAACAATGCCCCCGCTACAAATCCGAGAGGCCCTCACAGTCTGACTGTGAGGGCCTCTCGCATCTGCGCAATCATTCCGCGGCTTGCACCACTCCGCTCGAACCCGACGTCTTGGAGCACAAGTACTACGCCGAGGGCCTCGGGTTGGTACTCACCATCGACAAGGAGGCGGGTGGCCGCGAGGAGCTGCTGTCCGTCACCGAGATTCCTCTCGCCCGGGCGTGCCGCGCCGGGCAGGCAGCGCTCGGGCAGGACTACTGAACGAGCCGCTGGGATCGCGCCGTCCACGTGGTGGCGGGAGACGGAGCCGTCAAGTTCCCTGGCTGCTACGTGGGACGGACGCGAGATGCTCTTGTTCGGTCTCCCCTGGACCTCGAGCACCGCACGCCGCTGCTACCTGCGCTTCTACCTGCCGTCGTGTCAAACGGCTTAGTGCCTACTGCCGGGTCTGCTGCCCCGCGCCCGTACTGCTGAATGGGCTCGTTCGGAGGCGAGGGTCCTCACCGCGACGCGTGGTTCCCGCGTGCATCGGCAGACGTCTTGGCGACGTTCGCCGTGGACAACGGCGCCTCGGCATGCGCATCCAGAGCTGTCTTGGCGGTCAGGTCGGCCTGTCCCGTCCGTGGATCAGGCGTTGACGTCGCTGGGGTGCACGGCGAGGGGTGTCACCGTGATGTCCATGTAGGGGAAGAGCGGCAGGCCCGACAGCAGGTCGTGGAGGGCGTCGTTGGACTCCACGTCGAAGATCGAGACGTTGGCGTACTCACCGACGACCCGCCACAGGTGTGGCCAGCGACCGGAGTGCTGGACCTCCTGCGCGAATGCCTTCTCCCGCGTGACGAGGTCGGCCTTGACCTCGGGGTCCATGTCGTGGGGGATCCGGACGTCCATGCGAACGTGGTAGAGCATCTGGTCAGGCCTTCTCGGGGTCGAGGACGAAGTCGTAGGTGACGGTGGCGGTGCCGTCGTCGTGGTGCTGCGGGTCGAGGATCAGCTCCGGCTTGACCGCGGAGGCGATGTCGTCGTCGTTGTGCTCGTCGCCGGGGAAGTAGAGCTGCGCGGTCAGGAGCTCGTGGCCGGGTGCGGAGACCTTGACGTGCAGGTGCGCCGGGCGCCAGGCGTGCCACCCGGCGGCCTTGATGAGCTTGCCGCACGAGCCGTCGGTCGGGATCTGGTAGGGCGCAGGCTGGACGGTGTGGATCGCGAACGTGCCGTCCTCGCCGGTCGTGAAGGTGCCGCGGAGGTTCCACTCCGGGATGCCGGGTGCGAACTGGGAGTAGAAGCCGTCCGCGTCGGCGTGCCACAGCTCGACCTTGGCGCCCCCGAGGACCGAGCCGTCGGTGGAGGTGATCCTGCCGGACCAGGTCAGCGGTGTGCCGCCCTCGTCGTCGCGCATCGGGATGGTGCCCTCGGCACCCTGCTCGGGGGCGTTGGGCACGTAGTAGGGGCCCTCGATCGAGCCCTTGTTGCCCTCGCGGTGCTCGGTGTTGACCTCCTCCACGACGTGCTCCAGCCACACGTCGAGGAACAGCGGCCACTCACCGTCCTGGCCCACGTCGATCATCCAGGCCTTGAGGGCGTTGAACTCGTCGTAGGTCATCTTGTGCTTGCGGACCGTGGCGTGGATCGCCTCGAGGACCTCGCGGGCCATGGCGTCGACGCGCTCGGCCGGGACGTCCTTGACGGCGTCGTACGGCGACTTGTCGGCGTGGAACCGCTCGGTGGCGCTCGCGCCGGAGGCGGCCGCGGTGGCGGCCTCGTGGAGGGTGGTGCTCATGGGGGTTGCTCCTTGCGTGGGGTGGTGGATGATTGCTGAGTCGTCGGGAGGTCGGGTGTGTTCAGTCCTGGCGGAAGTGGGCGAGCTTGTCGGGATCGATGAGCGCCCCGAGGCCGGGGCCCGACCGGGCGACCAGCTCGCCCGCGTGGATCTCGAGCGGTTCGGCCAGCAGGTCGTCGGTCATGTCGAGGAAGTTGGACAGCTCGCCGGCGCGGCGGGAGGTCAGCTCGAAGGCGGAGCCGAAGGCGACCGAGCACAGGGAGCCGAGCTGCCCGTCGATCTGGTTGCCCATGACGAGCTCGATGCCCAGGCCTTCGGCGAGGTGGTGCACGCGACGGCTGGTCGTGAAGCCGGTGCGTGCGGTCTTGATGCTGGCCGCAGTCGCCGAGCCGCCGAGGATCTCGCGGGTGAGCTCGGCGGGCGTCACGACCGACTCGTCGGCGATGAAGGGGACGTCGAGCTGCGCCACCAGCCAGCGCCGCCCCAGGACGTCGTCAGCCGGGCACAGCTCCTCGGCGAAGGTGAGGCCGAGGTCGGCCATCTCCTTCATCGCCCGCGCGGACTCCGACGCCGACCACCCGCGGTTGCCGTCGACGTACAGCTCGACGGCGTCCCCCAGGCCCTCGCGCAGGGCCCGCACGACGGCGGTGTCGAGGGTGAACGGGTGGCGGCCGACCTTCACCTTGAAGGTGGTGATGCCGTAGGTGTCATGCATCCGTTCCGCCTCGGCGACCATTGCTGCGGGTTCGTCGAAGCCCAGCATGTGCGAGACGCGCATCCGGTCGGTGTAGCCGCCGAGCAGGTCGGTGACGCTGTAGCCGAGTGACTGACCGAGGGCGTCCCAGATCGCCATGTCGAGCGCCGACCTGGCGGTGGGGTTGCCGACAGTGCGCGACAGGCGGGCATGGATCTGCTCGCGCTCGACGACGTCGAGGCCGACGACCTCCGGGGCGAAGATCGAGTCGATCACCGCGACGATGCTGGCCTGCGTCTCCCCGTAGGTGAAGGGACGTGGCGGCGCCTCGGCCACGCCGACGACGCCGTCGTCGGTGGTGACCCGCACGAGCACGTGCTCGGCGACGTGGACCTCACCGCTGGCGAACCTCAGGGGCTTGCGGTAGGGGATGGCGAACGGGATCGCCTCGACCTGCGTGATCTTCATCGGACGGCCTCGTCGAGCTCGGGGGTGGAGCCGGCGTCGGTGTCGGCGGGGGAGAAGAGGCCTGCGGTCTCCAGCACCTCGAGGACCGCGAGGAGGGCGGGATCGTCGTCGCCGGTGCGCCAGGCGAGCGCGAGGTCGAGCGACTCGGCGTCGGGGACGTCGCGGAACACGACACCGGCGAGCGGAGCCGCGCGCACCGAGGCGGGGACGAGCGCGACGCCGAGATCGGCCGCGACGAGCGGCAGCATCACCGTGGTGCCGGGCGCGTGGTGCGCGACGGTCGGGGTGAAGCCCGCCTCGCGGCAGCTGCGCAGGACGGCGTCGTTGACGACCGAGCTGGCCCCGGCGAAGACGATGAAGTCCTCTGTGCGGAGGTCGACCATGGAGACGACCGGTTCGCTGGCCAGGCGGTGGTCGGCCGCCACCGCCAGCACGAGCGGTTCGCGGGCGATCGTACGCACCGTCAGCGCGTCGCCGGACGTGGGCGGCCGCAGCACTCCGAGGTCCAGGCTGCCTTCGGTCAGTCCGGCGACCTGGGCGGGCGTGAGCAGGTCGGCGTGGATCTCCAGCGCGAGGCCCGGCAGCTCACGCTTGACGGCCCGTGCGATCCTCGGCAGCTGGGTGTGGGCGGCGGTGCCCGTGAAGGCGATCCGCAGCAGGCCCTGCCGGCCCTCGGCGATCCGGCGGACGCCGCGGACGCTGTCGTCGATCGCGGCCAGGATCCGGGCCGCCTCGTCACGCAGGAACTCCCCGGCCGGGGTGAGGTTGACCTGACGCGTCGTGCGGACGAACAGAGGGGTGCCGAGCTCGGCCTCCAGCTGTCGCACGGCCTGGGACAGCGCGGGCTGCGCGAGGTGCAACCGCTCGGCCGCGCGGCCGAAGTGCCGGGTCTCGGCGACTGCGGCGAAGTAGCGCAGGTGGCGCAGCTCCATGGGTCCTCCGTCCGGTTCGCGTTGAGTGGTGACGACGCTCACGTCGTCAGCGATTGATTCACGGTAGGTCTGAAGATTCATCGATGACAAGGACTTGTTTCCCGCTGATTGATAGGCCCCCGTGATCAAAGGATGCCTAGGTCAGGCCTAGGCATTCGACTCGTGTGACGACCGACACGTCGTGGAACGGTCGGAGGCCTCATCCACCTCGGACCTGTTGGAGGACCCCATGACCGAGACGCTCTCCCACGTGGAGTCGGTGCTCGCCGACGCGGTGGTCGACGACCGCGACGCCGGCGTCTACCGCGCCAACCGCCGGATCTTCACCGACGAAGAGGTGTTCGAGCTGGAGATGAAACACATCTTCGAGGGCAACTGGATCTACCTCGCACACGAGAGCCAGGTGCCGGAGAAGGGCGACTACTTCACGACCTACATGGGTCGCCAGCCGGTGGTGATCACCCGCGGCCAGGACGGTGAGCTCAACCTGCTCATCAACGCCTGCGCGCACCGCGGAGCGATGATCTGCCGCCGCAAGACCGACAACCGCACGACGCTGACCTGCCCCTTCCACGGCTGGACGTTCCGCAACGACGGCACGCTGCTCAAGGTCAAGGACCCCGAAGGGGCGGGCTATCCCGCGACGTTCGACGTCGACGGCTCCCACAACATGACCCGCGTGGCGAGGTTCGACAGCTACCGGGGCTTCCTGTTCGGCTCGCTCAACCCCGACGTGTCCACCCTTGAGGACCACCTCGGCGACTCCACCAAGGTCATCGACATGCTCGTCGACCAGTCGCCGGACGGGTTGGAGGTGCTGCGCGGCTCGTCGACCTACACCTATGACGGCAACTGGAAGGTGCAGGCCGAGAACGGCGCTGACGGCTACCACGTCACCGCGACCCACTGGAACTACGCGGCCACCACCTCGCGCCGCAACACCGGCGACTCGGCCAACACCACCAAGACGCTCGACGCCGGCAGCTGGGGGAAGTCGGGAGGTGGCTACTGGTCCTACCCCAACGGGCACCTGTGCCTGTGGACCTGGGCGGGAAACCCCGAGGACCGCCCCCTGTGGGACCGCCTCGACGAGCTCAAGGAGAAGTTCGGCGACGCCAAGGGCGAGTTCATGGTCAAGGGCAGCCGCAACCTCTGCCTCTACCCCAACGTCTACGTGATGGACCAGTTCTCCACCCAGATCCGCCACTTCCGGCCGATCTCGCCGGACCAGACCGAGGTCACGATCTACTGCATCGCCCCCAAGGGCGAGTCGGCAGAGTCCCGCGCCTGGCGGATCCGCCAGTACGAGGACTTCTTCAACGCCTCTGGCATGGCGACGCCGGACGACCTCGAGGAGTTCCGGTCGTGCCAGCTGACCTTCCAGGCCACCGCCGCGCCGTGGAACGACATGAGCCGCGGCGCCGAGCACTGGTTGAGCGGCCCCGACGAGGTGGCCCTCGCGCTGGAGATGCCGGGCGTGATCTCGGCCGGGGTGAAGAACGAGGACGAGGGGCTCTACCCCGTCCAGCACGGCTACTGGCTCGACACGATGCGGGCCGCGCTGGCGCGCGAGAACGGCACGGAGGTCCAGGCATGAGCGCCACCAGCACGACGAGCCCCGTGGCGGGCAGCACGCTGATCACCCAGAACGACCTCGAGCAGTTCCTCTACCGCGAGGCGCGCCACCTCGACGACCGCGAGTTCGAGAAGTGGCTCGAGTGCTACGCCGACGACTGCGAGTACTGGATGCCGGCGTGGACCGACGACGACGAGCTGGTCCAGGACCCGCAGACCGAGATCTCGCTCATCTACTACCCCAACAAGGGCGGTCTGGAGGACCGCGTCTTCCGGATCCGCACCGAGCGCTCAAGCGCCACGTCGATCCCCGAGCCGCGGACCAGCCACAACATCAGCAACGTCGAGGTGATCGAGCGTCGCGGTGACGTCGTGGACGTGCGCTTCAACTGGCACACCATGTACTTCCGCTACAAGACGATCGACCCCTACTACGGGACCTCCTTCTACACGATCGACTTCTCGGGCGAGAGCCCGCTCATCCGGCGCAAGACCGTGGTGCTGAAGAACGACTACATCCACCACGTCGTCGACGTCTACCACTTCTGAGACCCGTACCCACAGCCCCCGAGCCCCGGATCCGGAGCAGCCATGAGCACCCACCAGGTCGCCCTCGCCTTCGAGGACGGAGTCACCCGCTTCATCACCTGCGCGGACGACCAGACCGTCGCGGACGCGTCCTACCGCGCCCGCATCAACATCCCGCTGGACTGCCGCGACGGCGCCTGCGGCACGTGCAAGGCGACGTGCGAGTCGGGGGAGTACGACGGCGGCACCTACATCGACGACGCCCTGACCCCCGACGAGGCGGCCGCCGGCATGGTGCTGCCGTGCAGCATGAAGCCCCGCTCGGACCTCGTGCTCCAGATCGCCAGCACCTCGGCGGTCGCGAAGACCCGCGCGGCGACGTACAAGGCGAGGATCAGCCGCATCGAGCGGCTCTCCCCGACCACGATGGCGTTCGCCCTCGAGACCGACGAGCGCGAGCACCTGGCGTTCCTCCCGGGCCAGTACGTCAACATCGAGGTCCCGGGCACGGGGGAGAGCCGGTCCTACTCCTTCAGCACCGCGACCGACGATCCGTCGCTGGGCTTCCTGGTGAAGCTCACGCCGGGCGGGGTGATGTCGACGTGGCTGGCCGAGCAGGCGTCAGTCGGCGACGAGGTCAGCTTCACCGGACCCAACGGGAGCTTCTTCCTCCGCGAGGCGGCGCGCCCGCTCCTCCTCATCGCCGGGGGCACCGGGCTCGCGCCGATCCTGTCGATCCTGCGCACCCTGCGCGAGAGCGGCAGCACGCGCCCGGCGCACCTGGTCTACGGCGTCAGCACCGACGACGACCTGGTCGAGCTCGCCGAGCTCGAGGAGCTCGCCACCGCGATCCCCGGCCTCACGTGGGACCACTGCGTCTCCGATCCGGACACCACCGCTGCCCGCCAGGGCTACGTCATGGGCCTCATCCGGCCCGAGCACCTGTACGGGGGCGACGTCGCGGTCTACCTCTGCGGACCCCCGCCGATGGTCGAGGCGGTGCGCGCGCACTTCGCCGAGCAGGGCGTGGAGCCGACCGGCTTCTACTACGAGAAGTTCGCCCTGTCGGGACCTGCGCCCGCCGGCGCGGATGGCGGTTCGGGAGCCACGTCGGCACCCGCCCCGGAGGCCACTGAGGCACCGGTCGAGATCGTGTCGGAGCCCGACACGCCCGCCGCCGGTGCGCCGCCCACGGTCCACCTCGTCCCAGAGGCGGCGGGGGCACCCCTCGAGGAGGGGGCGGGACGTGCCGGACGCACCGTCGCCGGCCAGGAGCTGTTCCCGGTCCGCGAGCTGGTCGGCCTGGGCGGCGGCGTCTCCGCCGATCCCGTCGCCGTCGCCGCGACCGCGCGCACCCTCGCCGGTCGCCAGGTCTTCCCGTCCCGCGACGTCGCCGCACTGGTCCAGCCGAGAGCGGCCGTCCCGAGCGAGGACGGCTACGAGATCGGCGAGGAGCACCCGTCGGTGCACGCCTCGGACGCGATCTTCGAGGCCCGGATGGCGCTCGAGCTCGGGGCGCTCGACCTGGTGCTCGGCCGGATCAGCTCGCGCCAGGTCGCCGGCTACCGGCTGCTCGCCGAGGCCTGCGTCCCCTACGTCGACGGTGACCGCTTCGTCGACGCGGCGGCATACACCGAGACCAATGCTGCTTTCCACGACTACCTGTTCACCCTCACCGGCAACGAGCACCTCCTGCGTGCCTACCAGGCGCTCGGCGTGAAGGGCCGGATGGAGGACGTGCTGCGTACCGCCACCTGGTGCCACCCCCGATGCGCCCAGGACCACCTCGACATCGTCGAGGCGGTCGAGCGCGGTGACCGCACGGCGGCCCGCGAGCTCGTCACCGCGCACGCCGACCGCTCGAAGACCACGATGCGCCGAGCGATGGACCACGACAGGACCGCCGAGCGGCCGCGCTTCACGACCCCCGGCCGGTTCGCCGGCAAGGTCGTCGTGGTGACCGGCGCGGCCCAGGGGATCGGCGAGGCGGTCGCCCGGCGGATCAGCGCGGAGAACGGGCAGCTGATGCTCGCCGACCGCTCCGACCTCGTCCACCAGCTGGCCGACGAGCTGGCCGCCAGCGGCCAGGGCGCGCTTGCGGTCGTCGCGGACCTGGAGGCGTACGCCGGCGCGGCCAGGGTCGTCGAGCATGCCGTGGCCCGCTTCGGTCGGATCGACGTGCTCATCAACAACGTCGGCGGGGCGATCAACTTCAAGCCGTTCACCGAGTTCACCGAGGCCGAGATCGAGGCCGAGGTCCAGCGGTCCCTGATGACGACGTTGTTCGCCTGCCGCGCCGCCCTGCCGGAGATGGTGCGGTGCGGGTCCGGCGTGATCGTCAACGTGTCCTCGGCGGCCACCCGCGGCATCCACCGCATCCCCTACTCCGCGGCCAAGGGCGGGGTCAACGCCATCACCGCCTCGCTCGCCCTCGAGTACGCCGACGACGGGATCCGCGTGGTCGCCACCGCGCCCGGCGGGACAGAGGCCCCGCCCCGCAAGATCTCGCGCGGCACGCCGGTGCCCCAGGACGACCTGGAGCAGCAATGGTTCCAGGCCCACATCGACCAGACGCTGTCGCACTCGCTGATGCACCGCTACGGCTCCCTCGACGAGCAGGCGGCAGCGATCACCTTCCTCGCCAGCGAGGAAGCCTCCTACATCACCGGAACGGTCCTCCCCGTGGCCGGCGGTGACCTGGGCTGACGTCCCCGTCAGCCCGCACCATCCCCACCTCACCACCTCGGAGCACAGCCATGCCCGAACACCTGTCCCCGACGACCCCTGACCAGGACGCACGTCGACGCCGCAGCGTCGCCTGGGTCGTCTTCCTCTCCGCCGCCGCGCTGGTCTTCGACGGCTACGACCTCGTCGTCTACGGCACGGTCGTCCCCGTGCTGCTCGCCGACCCCGCCCACCTCGGCACGGTCACCCCGGCCCAGGCGGGGACGCTCGGCAGCTACGCCCTGGTCGGCGTGCTCGTGGGTGCCCTGGCCGCCGGCGCCGTCGGGGACCTGATCGGTCGTCGCCGGGTCATGCTGGTGAACCTGGCGTGGTTCTCCATCGGCATGGGGATCACCGCCACGACGCAGTCCGTCGCGACGTTCGGCCTGTTCCGCTTCTTCACCGGCATCGGAGTCGGTGCGCTCGTCGCCACGGTCGGCGCGCTGGTGGCCGAGTTCGCGCCGCCCGGCAAGCGCAACCGCTACAACGCGATCGTCTACAGCGGGGTCCCTGCCGGCGGCGTGCTCGCCGCGCTGACCGCCATCGCGCTGGGCGACGTCATCGGCTGGCGCGGGCTGTTCTGGATCGGCGCGCTGCCGATCGTGCTGCTCCTCCCGCTCGCCATCCGCTTCCTCCCCGAGTCGCCGAAGTGGCTCGTGTCGCGCGGCCGGTTCGCCGACGCGGAGGCCGTGTGCGCCCGCACCGGCATTCCGGTGCCCGCACCCGAGCCGGTCGTCGAGGACAAGGTCGGCTTCCCCGCACTCGCCAGCCGCCGCTTCGCCTTCCCCACCGCGCTGCTCGGCCTGATGAGCTTCGCCGGGCTGCTCCTGACCTACGGCCTCAACACCTGGCTGCCGCAGATCATGGGGGAGCAGGGATACGGCAAGAACTACTCGCTGACCTTCCTGCTCGTCCTCAACCTGGCCGCGATCGGCGGCGGCCTCGCGGCGTCGTACGTCGCGGACCGTGTCGGTGCCAAGCGCGTGGTCGCTGCCACCTTCGTGCTCGCGGCGCTGGCCCTCGCGGCGCTGCCGCTGTCGATGCCGGCCGCGGTGCTGTTCCTCGCCGTCGGGCTGGCAGGCATCGGCACGATCGGCACCCAGGTGCTGATCTACGGGTTGGTCTCCAACTACTACCCGACCAACGCCCGCGCGGCCGGGGTCGCCTGGTGCGCGGGCTTCGGCCGGCTCGGCGGGATCGTCGGCCCGATCGTCGGTGGTGTGCTCGTCGGGGCAGGCGTGGGCGGCTCGACCGCCTTCCAGCTCTTCGCCGCGATCTCCCTCGCCGGTGCGGTTGTCGCGCTCGCGGTGCCGCGCCCTGCCCACGCCGAGGTGCGTCGCGCCGAGCACGTGCCGAGCGAGGTCGGGTCTACCGTGTCTGCGTGACCGAAGCTGACGCCGCCGCCGTGCTGGTGGCGCGCGACGACCAGCTCGCCGACCTGCGGCAACGCCTGCTGCGGGTCGGCGAGCTCGGCCCTGCCATGGTCCTGGTGACCGGCCCCGGCGGCACAGGCTCCAGCGCCCTCGTACGCCGGTTCGCCGCGGAGCACGTGGCCGCCGGTCGTCCTTGCCTGAAGGCCCGCGGCGTCCCGTGGGAGCAGGACGTCGAGCAGGGCGTGCTCGCCCAGCTGCTGGGCGCCGCGCCGTCCGCGCCGGACGTGATGGGGGCGGCGGACCGGATCGCCGCAGAGGTCGTGGGCACGACGGGCGAGGGTCCTGTGCTCGTCGTCGTCGACGACGCGGCCCACGCCGACCCGGCGTCGTTGACGGCGCTCTGGAGCGTCGTACGCCACCACCCCGAGGCCCGGATGCTGGTGGTGCTCGCGGCGTCGAGCCCCGTCACCGGGGCAGCCGCCGCCGTGCTCGATCGCGTGGAGGACCGCATCGTCCTGCCGCCGCTGGAGCCGGGAGACGTGCAGCAGCTGGCTGCCCGCGCGGGCGTCGCCCTGCATCCCACCCTGGCCGACCGGTTGTGTCGCTTCACCGCCGGACGCCCCGGCCCGGTGCTGGCGCTGCTGGCGGAGCAGCCGGCCGAGCTCTGGGCCGACTTCGAGCCCGTCCTCCCGGCTCCGGCCGCGGTGGCCGCCGAGGTCCACGGCCGGCTGGCCGGATCGAGCGACTCCGGCCGAGCCCTGGCAGAGGCCGTCGCGGTGCTCGGCCGGGCACCCCTCGCCCTGGCGGCGTCGCTGGCCGAGGTCGGCGACCCCCTCGCGCCGGTCGACGAGCTCCTCGGGACCGGACTGGTCAGGTGGGTCGAGCACCTCGGGCTGGCGCTCGTGGAGCCCGCCGACGCGATGGTCGCCGCGGCCGTGCTCGGCTCGCTGAGCCAGGTCAGACGTGCCGACCTGCACCGGCGTTCTGCGGCACTGGTCGCGGACCCGGTGGCCCGCCTCAGGCACCTCGTCGCCGCCAGCCCCCTGCCGGACCCGGTCCTGGCCGATGAGCTCGACGCCCTCGCCGTCGCCCGTGCAGGCACGGGGGAGTGGGCTGCCGTGGCGCAGCTGCTCGCCAGTGCTGCCCGGATGACCCCCGACACCCTGCTGCGGGAGGAGCGGCTCGCGCGGGCGTTCGACGCGCTGGTCGGGTCCGGCGACACGCTCGGTGCGGCGGCCGCCGTCGCGGAGGTCGAAAGCCTCCGCGAGACCCCGCTGCGCAACGCCGCCCTCGGCTACCTCGCGATCGTGCGGGGGCGCCCGGCCGAGGCCGAGAACCGGCTCGGGCGCGCGTGGGACCTCGTCCACCCCGACCGGGACCCCGAGGTCGCTGCCCTGGTCTGCCACCGCTGGGTGCTGCACAGCCTGGCCCGCTGCCGGGGCGAGGACCTGGTCGGGTGGGCGGACCGCGCGATCGCGCTGGCCGCACGCGGATCACCCGCCGCCGTCGAGACGGCCGCGATCCGGGGCCTCGGGGTGGCCGGCACGGGTCGCGGCGCGCAGGCACTGGCGCAGTACGCCGCCCTGGCCGAGGAGGTCGGTCACGGTGCCCAGGCCCAGCGGGTGGCGATGGGCCGCGGCTGGACGGCCCTCTCGCTCGACGAGGTCGACGTGGCCCGGGAGAACCTGTCGTCGGCCACCTCCACCGACTTCCTCGGCGGGTCGACGCGGATCTCGCTGTGGGCGCACGCGTGGCTCGCCCGAGCCCACTTCGTGAGCGGGGAGTGGGACGACGCGCTGCGCGCGGCCGACCAGGGAGAGCTGCTGGCCGAGCGCACGGGGATGCGGCTGATCGAGCCGCTGCTTGCCTGGACCCGCGCCCAGGTCCATGCGCTGCGAGGGGACTGGCCGCTCGCCGACCGCGCCGTGCGCGACGCCGACGTCGGGCCGCGGGACTACGAGATCATGCGCGTCGCCGGTGCGCTGGCCCGCGCGAGCGTGGCCGAGGCGCGGGCCGACTACGCCGCCGTGCTGCGCGCGCTCGACCCGCTCCGCCAGCCGTGGGCAGGCGGCAGCGTCGACGAACCCGGCGCGTGGCCGTGGCCGGACGTCTACGCCAACGCGCTCGCGGTCGAGGGCCGCTACGACGACGCCGACGCCTTCCTGCGCCCGCACGAGGAGCTGGCGGACGTTCGCGGCCACCGGTCCGCCCAGGTCCGGCTCGGCTATGCCCGCGGTCGCCTGCTCGGCGGCACCGGCGACCTCGCGGCAGCGCGTGCGGCCTTCCAGCGCTCGGCCGACCTGCTCGAGGACCTGCCGCTGCCCTACGACCGGGCCCGGGTGCACTTCGCCTGGGGACAGACGCCCCGACGGGCAGGGAAGCGCCGCGAGGCCGACCCGCTGCTCCGGACGGCGCGCGACCTCTACGCCGGCCTGGGCGCCACGACGTACGTCGATCGCTGCGACCGTGAGCTGCGGGCGGGCGGTGTCCATGCCGGTCGCCCCGTCCCGGCAGGGCGAGACGTCGCGGCGCTGACGCCCCAGGAGGAGCTGGTGGCCGACCTCGTCTCACGAGGCATGACCAACCGCGAGGTGGGGACCGAGCTCTTCGTCTCGACCAAGACGGTGCAGTACCACCTGACCCGCATATATGCGAAGCTCGGCATCCGGTCCAGAGGGGAGCTGGCGGCACAGCGCGCCCCCGGCTCCGGCCCCTGACCCGATTCCTGGCTCAGTCCACGGCCGGCCCCGACACCGGCTCCGAGAGGCTGCTGCGGTAGGTCTCCGGCGCCAGGAAGGCCGCCACGAGGGTGATGCCGGCGAGCACCACGACGTAGATCCCGACGGGCCACGACGCGCCGTTGGCCGAGGCCGCGAGGCTGACCGCGATGAGCGGGGCGAAGCCGCCGAAGATGATGGCAGCGAACTCGCGGCTCACCGCCGCGCCGCTGTAGCGGCTGGCGGTGGTGAAGAGCTCGGAGAGCACCACGCCCTGCACGCCGAACATGATGCCGACGCTGCCGCCCTGGGCCAGGGCGAGGGCGAGCATGGCGAGGAGGGGGCGGCCGGAGTCGACGAGCGCGAAGAACGGGAACGCGAACGCGGCGGCGTACAGCGCACCCGCCATGAGCACCGGACGTCGTCCGAAGCGGTCGGAGGCGATGCCGGCGAGTGGGGCGGTGATCATCACGACGAGGCCGGCGACGAGCAGGCCGGCGGTGCCGGTGACGCGGTCATACCCGTGCTCGGCCATGTAGGAAAGGGCGAAGACCTGGTAGAGGTGGCTGAACGACAGCGGAGCGGCGACCAGGCCCATCACGAGCACCATGCTGCGCCATTGAGTGCGCACCAGGGTCAGCAGCGGGGCCTTGGCCGGCGGAGCGTCCTCGGTGACCTCCTCGAACGCGGGCGTCTCCTCGAGACGCAGCCGGATCCAGAGGCCGAGGAAGATGAGCAGCAGGCTCGCCAGGAACGGCAGCCGCCAGCCCCACGACGCGAACTGCGCGTCGGTGGTGAGGGACGTCGTCAGCAGCAGGGCGGCGGACGACAGCACGAGGCCGAGGTAGACGCCGGCGGCGGAGAACGAGCCGAACAGCCCGCGCCGCCCGGGCGGGGCGTACTCCACGGCGTAGACGGACGCACCGCTGTACTCCGCGCCCGAACCCATGCCCTGCAGCAGGCGGAGGACCACGAGCAGCAGGGGGGCGGCCATGCCGATCATCGCGTGGGAGGGGATGAGCGCCATCGCGGTCGTGGAGAGGCCCATGAGCATGAGCGTCGCGATGAGTGCGGGGCGCCGCCCGTGCTTGTCGCCGATGTGGCCGAAGACCATGGCGCCGATCGGCCGGGCGACGAAGCCCACGCCGAAGGTCGCCAGCGACAGCAGCAGAGAGGTCGACTCAGAGGCGCTCGGGAAGAACACCTGGCCGAAGACCAGGGCTGCGGCCGCGCCGTAGAGGAAGTAGTCGTACCACTCGAGGGCCGAGCCGAGCAGCACCGCGGTGCAGACCCGGGTCAGCGTACGGCGGTCGGTGCCTGGCCCGGCGGGCGGTGCCGGCGGCGGGGGTGAGGCGGGCGTGGAGAGGGTGTGGGACATCGAGGTCTCCGGTGGGTGATGGCTGCGCGGGAGCGCGCAGCAGCTGGACCCGGTACGTCGTCGTGCCGGGCGGGGCCGATCGGTGGTCAGGCGCCGGCGGTGAGCCGGTCGAGGGTGCGTACGTCGGCTGCGGCGCGGGCGGGTGCCCATCCGTAGCGACCTGGAGCCCAGCCCTCGTCCTCCGGCACCCAGAAGAAGAACGTCACGCGACGCTCGTCGAAGCGCCACCGTCCGTCGTCACCGCGGACCATCCGGTCCGTGTAGCGACCGGCGGCGATGTGGGCGCGACCGTCGACGACGCACGGCTGGTCGAGCCACGTCTGCCCGGTCGCGGCGTGGGCGGGTGTGCCCACGAGGTCGATCGTCTCGTTGGAGGAGAAGTGCCACCAGGCGGACAGCGGGCCGTCCTGGAGGTCGGCGAAGAAGGTGCGCAGCTGGTCGTGGCCGCGCGCGGAGGAGAGGCCGACGAACGCGCCGTCGGGCGTGAAGAGGTCGACCAGGTCGTCCCACCGGCCGTCGTCGAGCGCCTGGCAGTAGTGGGCGCGGAGCTGGCCGATGGCGTGGAGGTCCTCGAGGCGGCGGACCCGGGCGGCGAGGTCGTCAGTCCCGGTGGCGGGGTCGAGGACGTCCATGTCAGACCCCGACCGGGAGCCGGACCGGGGCGCCGGTGCGCTCCACGACCTCCTCGAGGGTGACCCCGGGCGCGAGCTCGACGAGCTCGAAGCCGTCACCGGCGACGTCGAGGACAGCGAGGTCGGTGATGACCCGGTCCACCGCGCGGCGGCCGGTGAGCGGCAGGTCGCACGCTGCGACCAGCTTGTGCGCGCCGCTGCGGGCGACGTGCTCCATGAGCACGATGACGCGGCGGGCGCCGCTGACGAGGTCCATCGCGCCGCCCATGCCCTTGACCATCGAGCCGGGGACCATCCAGTTGGCGAGGTCGCCGGTCATCGAGACCTGCATCCCGCCGAGCACGGCGGTGTCGATGTGGCTCCCACGGATCATTGCGAAGCTGAGCGAGGAGTCGAAGAACGAGGCGCCGGGCAGCACGGTCACGGTCTGCTTGCCGGCGTTGATCAGGTCGGGGTCGACCTCGTCCTCGTAGGGGTAGGGCCCCACGCCGAGGATGCCGTTCTCGGCGTGCAGGGTCACCGTCGAGTCCGCCGGCAGGTGGGCCGGGATCATCGTCGGCAGGCCGATGCCGAGGTTGACGTACTCGCCGTCGCGCATCTCCAGCGCCGCACGCGCCGCCATCTCGTCACGTGTCCAGCTCATGCTGAGGCCTCCTCGGCTGGTCGGGGGCGCGGTCGGGTGGTGAGCTTCTCGATGTCCTTCTCGTGCGCCTGCGCGGGTGTCAGCTCAACGATGCGCTGGACGAAGACGCCGGGCAGGTGGACGTCGTCGGGGTCGATCGCGCCGATCTCCACGACCTCCTCCGCCTCGACGATCGTCAGGCGCCCGGCCATCGCCGCCGGGATGTTGAAGTTGCGCGCCGAGGCGTGGAAGACGCAGTTGCCGGCGCGGTCGACCCTGGCGGCGCGCACCAGCGCGACGTCGGTGACGATCGACTCCTCCAGGACCATGTCCACGCCGTGGAAGGTGCGCACCTCCTTGGGCTCCGAGGCCAGCGCGACGGTGCCGTCGGGGTGGTAGCGCCACGGCAGCCCGCCCTCGGAGACCATCGTGCCGACCCCGGTGGGCGTGAAGAACGCGCCGATCCCGGCGCCGCCGGCGCGCAGGCGCTCGGCGAGCGTGCCCTGCGGGGTGAGCTCCACGGTCAGCTCCCCGGCGAGGTACTGCCGGCCGAACTCCTTGTTCTCGCCGACGTAGGACGCGATGACGCGGCTGATCCTGCGGGCCTCGAGCAGCAGGCCCAGGCCCGCGCCGTCCACACCGCAGTTGTTGGACACGACGGTGAGGTCGTCTGCCCCTTGGTCGAGCAGGGCGCTGATCAGCGTCCAGGGGATGCCGACGAGGCCGAAGCCGCCTACCGCCAGGCTCGACCCGGGGGCGATGTCGGCCACCGCGTGCTCGGCGCCGGGGACGACCTTGTCGATACCTCGCTCGTCGCGCAGTCCGGTGCTCATGACGATCCGCCCGTGAGGTGCTCGATGATCGCGGGGGTGATGGCCTGCGGCTGCTCGGCGTTGGCGAGGTGCGCGGACTCCGGCACCACGAGGAGCCGTCCGTCCTGCAGGCGGTCGGCGATCGCCTCGAGGTGCGGGGGAGGGGTCGCGGGGTCGTCGGCGCCGGCGATCGCGAGCGTCGGCGCGGCGATGCGGGGGAGGTCGTCGCGCAGGTCCATCGTGGCGATGACCTCGCAGCACGACGCGTAGCCCTCGGCCGGCGTGGCGGCGATGATCGCCTCGCTGGCGGCCCTGGTGTCCGGGTTGGCCTCGAGGTAGGGCGCCGTGAACCACCGTTGGACGACGGCCTCGGCGACCGCCGCGGAGCCGCGCTCGCGTACCGTCGCGGCCCGGTCGTGCCACGCGCTCGCCGGCTCGAGCCTGGCGCCCGTGCAGAGGACGACGAGACGGTCGACGCGCTCGGGGTTGCGGGCGGCGAGGCGCATGCCGGTCATGCCGCCCAGCGAGAGGCCGACGAAATGGGCCTTCTGGACGTCGAGGGAGTCGAGAAGCGCGACGACGTCGTCGGCGAGGTCGTCGATGTCGTAGGGGCCCGGCGGCACGGGGGAGCCGCCGTGGCCGCGGGTGTCGTAGCGGACGACACGGAAGTGCTCGGCGAGCGCGTCGGCCTGGGCGTCCCACATGGACGTCGTGGAGCCCAGCGAGTTGGACAGCACGACGACCGGGGCATCCTCGGGGCCGGTGACGACGTGGTGAACCTCGACGGCGCTCATGACGCGACCCTCTCGAAGACGGCGGCGAGACCCTGGCCGCCGCCGATGCACATGGTCTCGAGCCCGTAGCGGGACTCACGGCGGTGCATCTCGTACGCCATGGTGGCGAGGATGCGGGCCCCGGTGGCTCCGACCGGATGGCCGAGCGAGATGCCCGAGCCGTTCGGGTTGAGTCGCTCGTCGGTCGGGTCGACCTTCCACTCGCGCAGGCACGCGAGCACCTGCGCGGCGAACGCCTCGTTGAGCTCGATCAGGTCGATCTCGTCGAGGGTGAGCCCGGCGCGGTCGAGCGCGGCGGCGGTCGCCGGGACCGGACCGATGCCCATCACCTCGGGCCCGACCCCGGCCACGGCCCATGACCTGAGGGCCAGCAGGGGGCGCAGGCCGCGGCGCTCGGCCTCCGCGCGGGTGGTGACCACGCACATGGCCGCACCGTCGTTCTGGCCGCTGGCGTTGCCGGCGGTGACGGTGGAAGCGGGGTCGACCTCCTCGCGCACCGGCTTCAGCGCCGCGAGCTGTTCGAGGGTGGTGTCGGGCCTGGGGTGCTCGTCGCGCTCGACGACCACGTCGGGCCTGCCGCGACGGCCCGGGACGGAGACAGGCACCAGCTCGTCCGCGAACCTGCCGGCCTCGTGGGCGGCACCGGCGCGCTGCTGGGAACGGACGGCGAACTCGTCCTGCTCCTCGCGGGAGATGTCGTACTCGCGGCGCAGGTTCTCCGCCGTCTCCAGCATGCCGCCCGGGACGGGGTGGTCCTTGCCGCCGGCTGTCTCGCGTGCCCGCACCAGGCGGTCCATCAGCTCCACCCCGCCGCCGCGGACCCCGGTGCGCAGGCCCAGCGCGTAGTGCTCGACGTTGGACATCGACTCGGCTCCGCCGGCGACGATGACGCTGCCGGCGCCACTGGCGATCTGGGCCGCGGCGTAGAGGACCGCCTGCAGGCCGGAGCCGCAGCGGCGGTCGAGCTGGAGGCCGGGGACGTCCGTGCCGAGGCCGGCGTCGAGGGCGGCGATGCGGCCGATGGCTGGGTTCTCGCCGCTTGGATAGCAGTTGCCGAGGATCACGTCGTCGACGTCGCCCTCCTCCAGGCCCGTGCGACGGACGAGCTCGGCGAGGGTGGTCGAGGCGAGGTCGACGGCGGACAGCGACGCGAAGGCGCCGCCGTAGCGACCCACCGGGGTGCGCACCGGCTCACAGATGACGATGTCAGGCATGCAACGACGGTAGGTGCCGAGAGCCATATCGGGAAGTATTCATTTACGCCAGATCGATATCGTGCGAGTCTTGATCGATGGAGCTTCGCCACCTGCGCTACTTCCGGGCCGTCGCCGAGGAGAAGCACTTCGGCCGCGCCGCGCACAAGCTGCACATGGCGCAGCCGCCGTTGTCGCAGCAGATCAAGCAGCTCGAGGACGAGCTCGGAGTCGCGCTGCTGCACCGCACCACGCGTCGTGTGGACCTGACGCCTGCCGGTGAGGCCTACCTCGCCCGAGTCCGGGCGATCCTCCAGTCGGTCGATGCCGCCGGTGACGAGGCCGTCCGGATCGGGAACGGGCTCGAGGGTCGCCTCGTCCTCGGGTGCGTCGGATCGGCGACCTACTCCCTGCTGCCCGCCCTGGCCCGGTCCCTGCGCGAGCAGCTGCCGGCTGTGGACCTCGCCTTCCGCGGCGAGATGCTGAGCCCCGAGCAGCTCGGTGCGCTCCGCGACGGGTCGATCGACCTCGCCCTGCTCCGTCCCTTCGCGGACCTCGCCCAGAGCACCGACGTCTCCGTGACCGCGCTGCGGGAGGAGAAGTACGTCGTCGCCCTGCCGGAAGGACACCGGCTGGCGCGCCGCAGCCGGGTGCGAGTGGCCGACCTGCGTGGGGAGGACCTCATCGTGCACTCGGGGCACGGCCGCTCCGCGATGTACGACGCGGTCACGACGATGTGCCGCGATGCCGGCTTCGAGCCGTCGATCCGGCACGAGGTCGCGGAGACCTCCACCCTCGTCACCTTCGTCGCGGCGGCGCTCGGCGTGGCCGTCGTGCCGGAGCCGGTCTCCGCCCTCGTTGTCGCGGGCACCGTCTACCGGCCGCTGGCGTCGCGTGCCCGGATGGCGCTTGTCGTCGCCACGCGCGCCGACGACGAGTCGGCCCTGCTCGTCCGCACGCTGCGGATCCTCGAGGAGAGCGTCGCGCGAGAGTCCTCGACATGCTGATGGCCCCGGGCTCCCTGACGGGAACCCGGGGGCGGTGTCGACGGCGTACGTCAGGCGTTCTTGATCGCGGAGATGTCGAGCTCGAGCTTGATCTTCTCGGAGACGAGGACGCCGCCGGTCTCGAGCGCCGCGTTCCAGGTCAGGTCCCAGTCCTTGCGATTGATCGTGGTCGCGCCCTCGAAGCCGACGCGGGTGTTGCCGAACGGGTCGACGGCGGTGCCGGTCTCCTCGAAGGGGATCGTGACCGACTTGGTGACGCCCTTGATGGTGAGGTCGCCGGTGATGGTCCACTCGGTGCCGTCGCGCTCGACCGAGGTCGAGACGAAGGTGAGCTCGGGGTGGTTCTCGACGTCGAAGAAGTCGCCCGAGGTGAGGTGGCCGTCGCGGTCGGCGGTGCCGGTGGCGATGCTGGCGGCGCGGATGGTCAGGGCCACGGTCGAGACGGCCGGGTTCTCGGCGTCGACGTGCGCGGCGCCGTCGAAGTCGCCGAACTGGCCACGGACGGTGGTCACCATCGCGTGGCGGGCGGAGAAGCCGAGACGGCTGTGGCTGGCGTCGATGGTGTAGTCACCGGTGAGGACCGACCCGGGGGTTGCCTCGGCGACGGCGACGGTGGGCGCGACGGCGGACGGGTTCTTGGGCTTGCGGCGGAAGATCGGCATGGGGTTCTCCAAGATGGGGGATTTGGTTGATGTTTCAACTACGTCAATGCTCGAGGCTGGCGATTCATTCCCTCTCGGCAGTGATCTGGCTCACCACCTTGTGAAGTCATTCCACAATTCCGTGGAATGACGTAGGGTCCAAAGGCATCCCGTTCGACGTGGTGCCGGAGGTGGTCATGGGCGACGTACGCGTCATCCCGCTCGTGGACGAGGGGTTGGGCAACTCCGCCTACCTGCTCGACCTGGACGACGGTCGCGCGCTGGCGGTGGATGCCAGTCGCGACCTCCGCGCCCTGCGCGACGCCTCGCAGCGTCATGGGTTGACGGTGGCCTACGCCGCGGACACCCACCTGCACGCGGACTTCCTGACGGGTGCGCTGCAGCTCGCACGTACGGACGGGGCGCAGGTGCTGGCCTCGGCGTCGGGGAACCGGGAGTACCGGCACACCGGTCTGGCCGACGGCGACGAGGTCGACCTCGGTGGCCTGCGCCTGCGCGCCCTGGCGACTCCCGGGCACACGCACGAGCACCTGGCCTACGAGCTGCTCGACGGCTCCCGGACGATCGGAGTGTTCACGGGCGGTTCGCTGATCGTCGGCTCCGCGGCCCGGACGGACCTGGTGTCGCCGGACCGCACCGAGGAGCTGGCTCGCGCCCAGTACCGGTCCCTGCAGCGGCTGGCGAGGCTCGACGACGACGTCGCGGTGTGGCCCACCCACGGTGCCGGCTCCTTCTGCTCTGCGCCGCCGGGCGCGGAGCGTACGTCGACGATC
Organism: Nocardioides ganghwensis; assembly: GCF_014779655.1. Classification (GTDB taxonomy): domain Bacteria; phylum Actinomycetota; class Actinomycetes; order Propionibacteriales; family Nocardioidaceae; genus Nocardioides; species Nocardioides ganghwensis. The sequence continues at coordinate 43,673 of NZ_JACXYX010000021.1, read as the reverse complement.
GGCACCGAACGGGCCACCAACGCCCTGCTCCGGGCCGGGTCCGAGGACGCCTTCGTGGCGGAGCTCCTCGGCTCGCTGGGCACCTTCCCGCCGTACTTCCTGCGCCTGGGGGAGATCAACCGCCGTGGCCCTGCCGCGGTCGAGGGGGACAACCTCCGCGCGCTGACGGCGGACGAGGTGGCCAGCCTCGTCGCGGCGGGGGCGCAGGTCGTCGACGTACGCCCGCTGGCGGACTTCGGCGCCGGCCACGTGCCCGGGTCGGTGTCGATCCCGCTGCGGCCCGTGTTCGCCACGTGGCTGGGCTGGCTCGTCGACGACGACCGGCCGATCGTGGTCGTCCGGAACCCGGACCAGGACCCGGGCGAGATCGTCTGGCAGGCCCGCAAGGTCGGCTACGACCAGCTCGCCGGTGAGCTCGACGGCGCCCTGGCGGCCTGGACGGCTGCCGGCCGGCCGACAGGTTCGATCCCGGTGAGGGACCCGGACGCCCTCGACGGCGCGCGTGTCCTCGACATCCGGCAGCGCGGCGAGTTCGAGGCAGGCCACGTGCCCGGCGCGGACAACATCGAGCTCGGCGACCTGGTCTCCCGCGCCGCCGACCTGCCGGACGAGCCGCTGGTGGTGATGTGCGGGCACGGCGAGCGCGCCATGGGCGCGGCCAGCCTGCTCGCGAGGTCCGGGCACCAGCACGTCACCGTCCTCGACGGCGGACCCCGGGAGTGGGCCGCCGCGGGCGGCGGACCCCTGGAGACCAGCCGGTGAGCGCCGGCACCCGACCCGCCGGCGCCGGGCGCCGGATCGAGCTGGGGCTGCGCCACAACGCCGCGCAGTTCACGCTGCTGGTCGTCGTCAACGCCCTCGTCGGCGGCATGCTCGGCCAGGAGCGGACCGTGCTCCCGCTGCTCGGCCAGGAGGAGTTCGGCATCACCGCCTACACCGCCGGGCTGAGCTTCATCCTGGCCTTCGGCATCGCCAAGGCCGCCACCAACTACTTCGCCGGCACCTGGTCGGACCGCTTCGGGCGCAAGCCGGTCCTGGTCGCCGGGTGGCTCGTCGCGGTGCCGGTGCCCTTCATGCTCATCTGGGCGCCGTCGTGGACCTGGATCATCGTCGCCAACGTGCTGCTGGGCATCAGCCAGGGCCTGACCTGGTCCACCACCGTGGTGATGAAGATCGACCTCGTGGGACCCGCGCGGCGAGGCCTGGCGATGGGCCTGAACGAGGCCGCGGGGTACGCCGCGGTCGCGGGCACCGCGCTGGCCACCGGCTACGTCGCGGAGTCGTACGGCCTCCGTCCCGAGCCGTTCTTCCTCGGCATCGCGTTCGCCGCCCTCGGCCTCGGCCTGTCGACCCTGGGCGTCCGGGAGACCCGCGACCACGCCCGGCTGGAGGCCACCGGGCACGTCACGCGCGCGGACGGCAGGCACGACCACCTCCACGGCGACCTGACCGACGGCCAGGTGTTCGTGCAGACCAGCTTCAAGGAGCCCGCGCTGTCCTCGGCCAGCCAGGCCGGCCTGGTCAACAACCTCAACGACGGCCTTGCCTGGGGCCTGTTCCCGATCCTCTTCGCCGGCGCGGGACTCTCGGTCGGCAGGATCGGCATCCTCGCCGCCCTCTACCCGGCCGTGTGGGGCGTGGGGCAGCTCGTCACCGGAGCGCTGTCCGACCGGTGGGGCCGGAAGTGGCTCATCGCCTCGGGCATGTGCCTCCAGGCCCTCGCGCTCGGGCTGATCGCGCTCGCCGGGTCGTTCACCCTCTGGGCAGTCGCGGCCGCGCTCCTCGGCGCCGGCACGGCGATGGTCTATCCCACGCTGCTCGCCTCCATCGGCGACGTCGCGCACCCGGCCTGGCGTGCCCGCGCGGTCGGTGTCTACCGGCTCTGGCGCGACGGCGGCTTCGCCGTCGGGGCGCTGCTGGCGGGCCTCGTCGCGGACGCCCTCGGCGTCGCCGCCGCCGTGTGGACCGTCGCCGCGCTCACCGCCGTGTCGGGGCTCGTCGTCGCGGTGCGCATGTACGAGACCCACCACCGCCCGGACGCGCCGACCACGGAGGAGATGACGAATGGGTGACCGGACCCGGAAGGACGCGTTGTTCGCCGAGTTCGCCGCCGTGGGGAAGGTCCTCGGCAACCCCGGGCGACTCGAGCTGCTCGACCTGCTCAGCCAGGGCCCCCGCAGTGTCGAGAGCCTCGCCGAGGCCGCCGGCCTCGGCATGAGCACCTGCTCTGCGCACCTGCAGACGTTGCGGGAGGCGGGCCTCGTGGAGTCCCGCCGCGACGGCAAACGGGTCTACTACTCGCTGGCCGGGAACGACGTCGCGGGGCTCTGGGACCACCTGCGCCGGGTCGCGCAGAGCCACCGCCCCCACACCGAGCTGGCGCGGCGCGCCTACCTGGGACCCGAGGACACAGCGGCCGTCGACACCGACGAGCTGCTGCGCCGACTCGTCAGCGGTGACGTCGTCATCCTCGACGTACGGCCCGGGACCGAGTTCGCCGCCGGCCATCTCCCCGGGGCGATCAACGTCCCCCTCGAGGAGCTGGCCGGGCGGATCGGGGAGCTGCCCCGCGACCACGAGATCGTCGCCTACTGCCGCGGGCGCTACTGCGTCCTGGCGCACGACGCCGTACGCCTGCTCACCGCCGAGGGGCTCGACGCCAGCCGGGCCGCTGACGGTGTCCTCGAGTGGCGCATCGCCGGCGTACGCATCGAGACCGGCGCAGCCTGACCTCGACCGGCGGCGTAAGGGCAAGGGCGGCGAGCGACGCGCCGGCGGCCCGCGGGGCACCGCACGGCTCCGCGGGCAGTCAGTCGCGCGGTCACCCCGGACCGAGCACAGGCGCTCCCGGCGGAGGTGTTCGCCCGCACCGCTCCCGAGCGGCTCCGGTTCGTCACCGGCACGGGCCCGTACCTCCCGGAGGCCGGCGGCTACCCAGCAGAACCTGGTGATCACCGGCGTGCCGGCGTGAACGGGCCGAGCGCACACTGGGAAGCCGTGCCCGTGCAATGACAGGAGACGTCGTGACCGACCTACCGCCCAGCTCCGACCACCCGGTGAGCCCCGACGGACCGCGGCGCCCGCGGCTGCTGGTCTTCGACGTGAACGAGACCCTGTCCGACATGGCGCCGTTGTCGGCCCGGTTCGAGGACGTCGGCGCCCCGCCGCACCTGGCGAAGCTGTGGTTCGCCGAGCTGCTGCGGGACGGGTTCGCGCTGACGGTCTGCGGGGAGAGCGAGTCGTTCTCCACGCTCGGCGCCGAGGCGCTGCGGGTGCGGCTGCACGGTCAACCGCTCGACCGGCCCCTCGACGCCGCCGTCGACCACGTGATGCACGGGTTCTCCGAGCTCGCGGTGCACCCCGACGTCGTGGAGGGCGTCCGGGACCTGGGCGAGCTGGGCATCCGGCTGGTGACCCTGAGCAACGGGTCCGCCTCGGTCGCGGAGGCGCTGCTGCAGGGCGCAGGCGTACGCGACCGTTTCGAGCGCCTGCTCACGGTGGAGGACGCGGGTGTCTGGAAGCCGGCCTCCCGGGCGTACGCCTACGCACTGGAGGAGTGCGGCGTGGAGCCGATGGACGCCATGCTCGTCGCGGTCCACCCCTGGGACATCGACGGCGCTCGACGCGCGGGACTGGCCACGGCCTGGATCGACAGGTCGGACGGTCGCCACCCGTCGTACTTCGGGGCGCCCGACATCCGGGTCGCGTCGCTGACGGAGCTCGCCGACGCGCTCCGGTGACTGCGGACGCCCCGTCCTGCGCGGGCCCTTCGTCTCTGGTCGAGGACCGAGGGCTCGCGCAAGGTGGAGGAGGGAGGACGGAGGCGTGTCGTGGAGAGCCCTGGTGGTCGGGTCGTGGCGGTCGCCGCCCCGACGGTCGGCGTCGAGGAGGAGTTCTTCCTGCTGGACCCGCGGACCGGGTCGGTCGCAGCCGTCGCGCCCGAGGTGATCGCGCTGGCCGCTGCGCCGCGTGTCGTGACCAGCGAGATCATGCGATACATGGTCGAGACCCGCACGCCGGTCTGCCTGACCCTCGACGAGGCGCGAGCGGGTCTCGCCGGCGCGCGGGTCCGCCTGGCCGGGGCAGCGTCTGCCTGCGACGTCATCGGCGTGGCGGTCGGCGTCCCGCCGCGAGGCCTGCCCCGTGAGGTCATGATCACCGAGACGCCCCGGTACGCCGACCTGCTGCGACGCTTCCCCGACCGGGCCCGCACGAGCGGGACCTGCTCCTGCCACGTGCACGTCGGCGTCGCGAACCGGCGGCTCGGCCTCCAGGTGCTGCGTCGGCTCAGGCCGTGGCTGCCGACGCTGCTGGCCCTGACCGCCGCGTCACCCGTGTGGGAGGGACAGGACTCCGGGTGGGCCAGTCGCCGCTTCCCCCTCATGACCGGGTGGCCCACCGTGCGACCCCCGCCGGACGTGCTCTCGGTCGAGGCGTACGACGCCGAGGTGCGTGCCGCGGTGTCGTCCGGACTCGCGCTCGACGCGCGGAACGTCTACTACCTGGCGCGGCTCTCGCCGCGGTACCCGACCGTCGAGGTGCGGGTGGCCGACGTGTGCCTGACGACCGACGATGCCGTGGCCTACGCAGGACTCGTGCGGGCGCTCGTGGCCACGGCCGTCGACGAGGCACGCCGAGGGGTCCCGCCCCTGCCCGTGCCTGACCGGGTGCTCCTCGAGTCGTGCTGGTCAGCCGCCCGCCACGGTCTCGCCGGAGACCTGCGCGATCCGCGGAGCGGTGAGCGGGTCCCGACCCCGGCGGTGGTCGAGGGCCTGCTTGACCTGGTGGGACCCGAGCTGGCCGCGTGGGGTGACGAGAGGATCGTGGTGCCGACGATCGAGCAGCTGGTCGCCGTCGGGGGAGGTGCCGCACGCCACCGCCGGATCCTGCGTTCGGCCGGCGCACCGGCGGCGTACGCCCGAGCGCTCTCCGAGCTCACCTGCCCGCAGGCGTCGTGAGCCGGTGCCCGACCTGTCCCATCGAGCGGACGGCTCGACCCGCTGGAGCTACAGCGTCACCACGGCTGACCCCGTCACCCGGTCGGCGGCCAGGTCCGCCAGCGCCCGCCCCACCGAGTCGAAGGGATACGTCGTCACGTGGATGTCGAGCGGGATGTGAGCGGCCAGGCGGAGCAGCTCCGCACCGTCGGCTCGGGTGTTGGCGGTGACGCTCCGCACCGTCCGCTCCCGGAACAGGTGCCGGTCGTAGTCGAGTGCGGGAATGGTCGTCATGTGGATGCCGGCCAGGGCCAGGGTGCCGCCGCGGCCCAGGGCAGCCAGCGCCACAGGCACGAGCGTGCCGGCAGGCGCGAAGACGATGGCGGAGTCGAGCTCGACCGGCGGGGTCTCCTCGGCGTCGCCCACCCAGGTGGCGCCCAGGCTGCGAGCGAGGTCCTGGGCGTCCCGGCTGCGGGTCATCACGTGCACCTCCGCGCCCTGCGCGAGCGCGATCTGGGCGGTGACGTGGGCGCTCGAGCCGAAGCCGTAGATGCCCAGCCGACCACCCGGGGGGAGGTCAGCCCGTCGGAGTGACCGGTAGCCGATGACCCCCGCGCACAGCAGCGGTGCCAGCTGCGGGTCCGGGACGTCGTCGGGGAGGGGGTAGGCGAACGCGGCCGGGACCGTGGCGTACTCGGCGAAGCCTCCGTCGGCGTCCCAGCCGGTGTAGAGCGACGACGGGCAGAGGTTCTCCGCCCCGGAGCGGCACCAACGACACTCGCCGCAGGTGCCTCGCAGCCAGGCGATGCCCACGCGCTGCGCGACCTCCAGCCCGGTGACCTCCTCGCCCCTGGCGGCCACGAGCCCCACGACCTGGTGCCCCGGGACGACCCCCCGGCGACGCGGGGCGAGGTCCCCTTCGCACAGGTGCAGGTCCGTGCGGCAGACACCGCACGCGGTCACCCGTACGAGGACCTCGTGCCGCTGCGGAGCCGGGACGGGCCGGGTGACCGGCACCAGGGGTCCGTCGGCGATCGGGCCCGGTCTGTCCACGGCCCACGCGGACATGGTGGCCGGGATCGTGGTCAGCACGTCGACCGTGACCTGGGTCGGTCACGGTCGAGCCGAGCCGTCGAGGTCGACGCAGCGCACCTCATGGGCACAACCTCTCGCACCTCCTGCACGTGGGCTGATCCGATGTCAGCCGCGCGCGATCGGGATCTTCGTCGCCTGCGCGGTGGCCGCGGCCTTGGGGGCCGGGACCCGGACCTCGAGGATCCCGTTCTTGTACGACGCCGTCACGTCGTCCACCGACGCTCCCTGGGGCAGCCGGATGCTGCGCGCCAGTCGGCCGTAGTGGAACTCGCTGCGGTATCCGTCCGCCTGCTTCTCCTCCTTGTGCTCCTCCCGCTCGGCACGCAGGTGAAGGATGCCGTCGGCGACGCTGATGTCGACGTCCTTCTCCGGGTCGATCCCGGGCAGCTCCGCGCGGATCACGCACGTGTCGTCCTCGAGGTACTCCTCCAGACGCATGACGTGCGTCCCCTGGACGCGGTCGAGCATGCCCTCGGTGCCGAAGAAGTTGCGGAACATGTCGCCGAACGCCGTGTCGACCAGGTCCTGGCTCCACATCGTCTCCAGGGGCCAACCCGAGGGACGTTCCCTCTTGATCAGACTCATCACTCACACCTCTTTCCGGTCCTGTTGCTCTGTCTCTCGACCGGACTCGGCGTCCACCGTCAGGCGCACGTGCAGCTCGAGCCCGGACACCTCCATCCTCGGCCGTGCACGAGCCGCGGCACAGAGTCCTTCGACCCCTCGTGGGCCGGCCTCGCCCAGGCGCAGGTGGGGTCGCCCGGATACTGGTGCTATGGACGTCGACGTCGAGGTGCGAGCCGTGCTGCCCTTCCCGCGCGAGGTCGTGGCCACCTACGCGGGCGATCCGACCAACGCACCCGACTGGTACGCCAACATCGACTCTGTGCGCTGGCGGACGCCGCCGCCGGTCGCGGTCGGGTCACGGATGGACTTCGAGGCCAGGTTCCTCGGCAGGCGGCTCGCCTACACGTACGAGGTGGTCGAGATCGTGCCGGGCGAGCGGCTGGTGATGCGGACCGCCGACGGCCCGTTCCCGATGGAGACGACCTACACGTGGAGCGAGGACCCGGCCGGCACCGAGATGAGCCTCCGCAACCGCGGCACCCCCAGCGGTTTCGCCAAGGTCGCGGCGCCCGTGATGCGGAGGGCGATGAAGGGGGCGATGACGAAGGACCTGACGCGTCTCGCCGAGCGCCTGGCCCAGGCCTGAGACCAGGCCTGAGACCGGGCGCCGGTCGAGCCGGTCGGGGTCCTCAGGTGCTCCTCCGGGTGACGGCACGGACCGGAACGGCGACGAGCACTGCCCCCAGCAGGAGCAGGAGCGCCGCGATGACGAACAGCACCGCGATCACGGTCGCCAGCACCGGGACCTCTGCACCTGCCGCGACGTCGACCTCGATCGCGGCGGATCCGTCGGCGTTCATCACCACGGCGGACCAGTCGCCCTCGGCGAGGGCCCAGGTGACGGTCGGCGCTGAGCCGGTCGCCTCGGCGGCCCAGAAGGTCTGCTCGGTCGGCGGCGTCGCCGGGGCTCCACCCGACGTCGAGCGGTAGACCGGGTCTCCGTCCCGTACCTCGACCAGCGTGTCGTGCTGCACGTCTGCGAGGTAGGTCCGTACGTCGGCAGCGGGTCCGATGCCGACGAACACCTCGCCGCCGGTGCCCTCGGCGGACAGGCGTACGTCCCCGATCACGGCGTCGGGCAGCCGTTCGAGGTCCTCGTCGGTCCGGAGGTGGGCGTCCTCCGACGTGATCGCGAAGCCGTCCGTGGTGAGTCGTTCGCGGGGGCTCGTCAGGAACCCGTCGTCGTCCCGCGACAGCTGGTCGGCGGCGACCAGGGTGACGGCGGCGCCCGCGCTGCTGACCGCGCCGACCACCAGCAGCGAGCCGAGCACGAGGGCGACCACCCGGCCGGTCGTCCAGCCGCTGCGGGACACGGGGTGCGGGGGAGGTGCGGGTGCCCCGTGCGACACCGCGGACGGGCTCGACGGGGGAGCGATGACCGGCGGCGCACCGGCGACCGGGGGTTCGTGGCCGCCCTGGTCGAGGCTGAACGGCGGATAGCGGTCCGTCATCAGCGCGACGTACGCCGCGACGCGCAGCACCCACCGGTTCAGGCCGAGCACGACGTCGAAGACCGGCTGGGGATAGCGACCGGTGAACAGGAGGACCACACCGGCGACCAGCACGAGCAGCCCGATGAGGCTGATGCTGAGGAGCGGCTCCTCGTCGGCTCCCCGGACGCCGTAGCCCAGGCCGCCGATGAACAGTCCGACGACCAGGTAGTGAGGGATGGCCAGCAGCCACCACTTCACCAGCACCAGCCCCCGGGAGAGGCGCTCGGGGTAGTCGACCTCGAGGTGTGCGGGATAGTCCGGGACGTCGGCCAGGGTGAAGGGCGGGTAGCGGTCGGTGCCGAGCGCGCCGTAGGCGTAGTAGGCGACGCGCCAGCTCCACCGCATGACCCCGACGTTGAAGTCGAACAACGCCCGCGGGTAGTGCGCGGTGAACAGGATGGCGAAGAACGCGATGACGCTGGTGACGGCGAAGGCGAGCCACAGGAAGGCCAGCACGACGTAGTGGCGGATGGCCAGCAGCCACTTCACCAGCCACAGGCCGCGGCTCAGACCGGGGTCCAGGTCCGCATCGACGTGGACGGGGTAGGCCGTCGGGAAGGGGTCAGGAGTCGGGACAGGAGTAGGGGTGGGGGTGGTGGTCATGGTCGGTCACTTCCTTGTGGAGTGCGTGCTGCGGGACGTGCTGGTGGGCCGCCCGGGTGGCGCGTACGCCCGGCGACCGTGCGCAGCCAGAGGGCCAGGGGTACGGCCGTCGCTGCGGCGAGAACGACGAACAGGACGACGCCGGCCGTCGTGGCCACGTCGGAGCCCGGATCGGCGCGGTGGCCGAACCACTGGTCGACGGCGACGCCGACCGACTCGATGACCCAGAAGACGAGGCCCGGGCCGGCGAGGAACACGCCGGACGGGCGCCGCTGCCAGAGCAGCACCGCCACGATCGCCATGGCGGGCAGCCAGAACGCGAGGTCCTGCACGTGGATCGGGTTGGTGGTCAGCCCGGTCCCGGCCAGGAACCCGGGCGGGTCCTCGCCGAGGTCGGGCACGACGAGGCGCAGCCACGCGAGCGCGTTGAGGCCCACGACGACCAGGATGAACGCCGCGATGCCGCGCGCGGGGAGCCCGTCAGCGAGGAGCGGCAGGCGGGGGTCGAGCAGCGCGCTGACCAGCGCCCAGAACGACAGCCCCAGGAGGGCGACGTAGACCAGGAACAGCTCGTTGAACGGCGTGGCGTACACGAGCAGGGTGGCGTTGTAGGTGAGGTAGGCGAGCGCCCCGAGCAGCGCGGCAGCACCCAGGGGCGTGCCGCGAGCCGACGTGACCATCCCGAGGACGAGCACGGGGAGCGCCAGCGCGACCATGACGAGCGCGGTGCCGCGCGCCGAACCGTTCATCACCGGCGGACCGTTGAGGATCCCGTCCACGACGAACGTGGGGACCGCGGCGACCACCACCAGCACGGCGACCGACGCGCAGAGGAGCCGGGTCCGGCGGGTCATCGGGTCGACCTGGCGTCGGGCGCGGCCACTGGCGCCGGCGAGGCCGCCTCGTGCCGGCGCGGTGTCGCCGCCACGACGAGGACACCGGTCACGAGGTAGATCACCTGCAGCGGGTGGAAGGCGCGGATGGAGGCGACCTCGCCGACGATCCAGATCACCATGACGGTCCCGGCGACGATGCCGGCGAGCTGCCAGCCGTCGGCGCGCTTGGCCAGCGCCACGGCGGCGACCATGGAGCTGCCGCCGACCACGGCCATCAGGATCACGCCCGGGAAGTAGTTGCTGGCGAAGTCGGTGTCCCGGACCCACGACGTCTGTTCGGGGATCCAGTCGGTCATCAGGGCGAGACCGCCTCCCACGGCGCTCACGCCGTTGAACAGCAGCAGCGCCAGGAGGACCTTCGTCCTGCGGTCCATGTCCCCTCCTCCGTCGTCTCCTCTCTCATGACCACGCTAGGTAGGCTCGGGACCGCCACACAGAGCCGAACGTCCCGTGGATCGGCGCCGTGGTGCCCGTCTCGCGCCCCTCTCGCCCGCCGCCCCCGTGCTGCTGCAGTGCTACTGTCGAAGTGGACTGCCAGCGCAAGGTCCACGCCGCGGGCTCTCCGGGCGCACGGGCACTGGCGCAGGCAGCAACGACAGGCGGTAGCGAGATGTTCTCGCCGCTCAGCACGACGTCCCTTCCCTGCACGGGCACGCCCTTCGCCGTCGGCACCAGGTGATCTCGTTCGTCTGGTCCCCGGGAGAGCGCCTGCCCGCGGGCACGGGCGGTTCGGAGAACTTCACGGTCGGGCAGGTCCGGGAGCTCAACCGCCGCGCCATCCCCGCCCGGGTCGTCACCGTCGGGCTCGGGACGGCTGACGGACGCGAGGAGTTCGACGACGTCCCGTTCCACTGCGTCGCCGACCTCGACGCCCTCGCGACCCTCGACGACACGTTGATCTTCGTCAGCGAGGCCCCGCCGGTGGTGACGATGCACCCGGCCTACCAGATCCTCCACGTGCCGCCGCCGCTGCGCGAGCACCGGCAGGCATCGGTGCTCGCGGGGACGCGCAACCGTACGCTCATCGCGACCAGCCGTTACGCGGCGGCGCTGTGGGCGGAGTTCCTCGACGTCAGCCTCGACACCATCCGGGTCGTCTACCCGTTCGCCGAGAGCGCCTTCGCCCGCCAGCCCCGTGCCCAGGCGAGGCCGGACATCACCCGCGTGCTGTACGCCGGACGGCTGACGCCCGAGAAGGGCATCTACACGCTGTTGTCGATGCTGCACACCGATCTCTTCGACCCCGGCTCCGTCACCTTCACCGCCACGTCCGCCGGGGCCGACAAGCCGCAGGGCGCGATCATCGAGCGGATGCTGCGCACGCACCCCGGGATCGACCTCGTGCCGGCGCGGCGCACCCCGGCCGGCATGGCCTCGCTCCTGGCCGAGCACGACGTCGTCGTGATGCCCTCCAACAGCCAGTACTGGCACGAGACCTTCGGGATCGTGTCCATCGAGGCCCAGCACGCCGGGTGCCGGGTCGTCGCATCCCACGACGGCGGGCTCCCGGAGACCGACTGCGGGGCGCTGGTGCTGGTGCGGCCCGACGACGCCGAGGCGCTCGCCCAGGGGATCCTGGCTGCCCGCGACCAGGGCCCCGTACCGCTCGCCGACCGGCGGCGGGCCGGTCGGGACTTCACGGTCGCCGACTCGGTCGACAGCCTCCTCGAGGCACTCCGCGCCCCGGCGCCGCCGACCCCGTGGGCGGTCATCCAGGAGCTGGAGGAGCTGGTGGCGCTCCCGCCGGCCCAGCCGGCCACACCATCACGAGCAGGGAGAACCAGATGATCATCGCGCAACCAGCAGGCGCCCCGGGTGTCGCGGCACGACCGCGTCTCGGCGTACGCCCGGACGGCAACGCCGCCGACCAGCAGTACCTCGAGGAGGCCGCCGCTGCCCTCGGTCCGATCATGGCCGCCTGCGAGGCGGGTGCTGCCCGCAGTCCTCGTCCCGACGTCCGGGTCCTGGTCCGCGAGGCCCGCGGCGTGCACGCGGCCCAGCTCTCGGCGATCGCGGACATCCTGCACGCGCAGGGTCGGCCGGGTCCGTCCTACGTGCGCGCCCGTGAGGTCGCCGACCTCGCCCGCCTGACGGGTGCGGCGCTGGACCGCGCGCTCGTCGAGCGCCTCACCGCGCATGCGCACGCCTCGATCGCGGCCGCTCGTACGGAGCTGGTCGTCGGTGCCAGCCCGTCGGTCCGCATGCTCGCCGAGCGCGCCCTGCACGCCGGGGACCGGCTGCTCGCGGCGCTCGAGCGGATCTCCTCCGAGACCGACCACCCGTCCGGCCTCGGGGAGTAGGGGGCCGGGCGCGCAGGCGCACACAGCAATTCCGGTCAGGCGACCGAGCCCGCGGTGCCCCAGACTGGGGCCATGGGCGCGTCAGGACGTGACAGGCTCCGCGAGCTGCTCGACGCGGTGCTGGACGAGGACCACGCGACCCTCGCCGACATGGCCGGCGGGGCGTACTCCTCGCCCTTCCACTTCAACCGGCGCCTGCGCCGGGACGCCGGGGAGCCGCCCGTGGCGATGCGACGTCGGGTGATGCTGGAGCGGGCGGCGTGGCAGATCTCGCGCGGGTCGAGCGTCACCGACGCGGCCTTCGAGGCCGGCTACGAGTCCGTGGAGGGCTTCGGTCGGGCGTACGCCCGCGCGTTCGGGCACCCACCGAGCACGCCGGGCACGGGCCAATGGCTCCCGGCGCCCAACGGCATCCACTTCCACCCGCCCACGTCGCTGTGGGTCCAGTCCACGGAGCAGGCCATGAACCCGATCACCGAGCACCTCGTCCGCCACGACCTCGACGACACCAGGCACCTCCTCGACCTCGCCAAGGGAGTGCCGCACGAGGCGTACGAGTCCCCGCGGCTGCCGGGCCTGCAGGTCCTCTGCTTCGACGGGCCCGACGAGTCGCTCGCGCAGCTCCTGGAGCACCTGGTCGCGACGAAGGAGATCTGGCTGGCCGCGATCGAGGGCGCGGACTTCCCGGCCGCCGGCGAGCGCGACCCCGCGAGCCTGCTGGCACGTCACGACGTGGTGGCGCCCCGCTGGCTCGGCACGGTCCGCGACCTGGACGCCCGCGGGGCGTGGGAGGACCGGCTGGTCGACGCGCTGTGCGACCCGCCGGAGAGCTTCGTGATGGGCAGCGTGTTCGCCCACGTCGTCACGTACGCCGCCGCGCGCCGTCAGCTCGCCCGGCACCTGCTGCGACAGCACGGCGTCGACGTCGACGACGGCGACCCGATCAGCTGGCTGCGCCGCCAGCGCGGCGAGGAGTGAGCCCCTCGACCTCGGCGACGTGGGCGCGCACCTGGGCGGCGACCGCCTCGGGGCGGGTCGTCGGAGCCCAGTGCCCGGCGGCGAGGGGCACGCGACGGAGGTCGTCGCACCACGGGTCGCTCGCGGCGAGGGCGGCCTCCCGGACGGCCGGGTCGTGGGTGAGGGCGAGCTGGAGGACCGGCACGGATGTGCGCCGCTCGCGCAGGCGGTGGGGCGAGACGCGGTTGCCCCGGTAGTAGCGCAGCCCGGACGCGGCGTCGGGGCCGACCGCGAGGCGGACGACCGGGGGAGCGAACGGGGAGGCTAGGAACGGCACGTAGGACGACGACAAGGCCTGGCCCACGAGACCGGCGACGCCGGCCGGTGACGGACGCCGGAGCGTACGACGCACCCACGCCGCGACGTGGTCGAGACTGGGGCCGCTGAGGGACGTGAAGGAAGCGATCCGCTCCTCGGCGCCCGGCTCGCAGACGGCTTCCCAGCCCTGCACCGAGCCCCAGTCGTGACCGACCAGGTGGACGGGCCGGTCGGGGCTGACGTCGTCGAGCACGGCCATGAGGTCGGCGGCGAGGTGCGCGACGGCGAAGGAGGCGTCCGGGGCACGCGTCGGCGAGAGACCCATCCCGCGGGTGTCGTAGAGGACGACTCGCAGGTCGTCGGCGAGCAGGCGTGCCACGGGCAGCCACACCCGGTGCGTGTCGGGCCATCCGTGGACCAGGACCACCGGCACCGCATCCGGATCGCCGACCTCGTGCACCGCGAGGTCCACTCCGTCGCCGCGGACGGTCCGCTGTCGCCAGCGTCGGCGGGGGGCGGTCGCCATGTCAGGGAGGTCGGTCATGCACCCCGGTACCCACGATGGCGCGTCCGAACGTTCAGGTCCGCAGCACCTTCTCCATCGGCCGGCCCTTGGCGAGCTCGTCGACGAGCTTGTCGAGGTAACGGATCTGCCGCATGAGCGGGTCCTCGACCTCCTGCACCTTCACCCCGCACACCGAGCCCGTGATCTGGTCGACGTGGGGGTTGAGCGTCGCCGCCGCGAAGAAGTCCGCGAACGTCGTCTCCTCGTCGAGGTGCCGGTGCAGCGTGGCGTCGTCGAACCCGGTCAGCCACTCGATGACCTGGTCCACCTCGGCCTTCGTCCGGCCCTTGCGCTCGGCCTTCGCCACGTAGTGGGGATAGACCGAGGCGACGCTCGTGGTGAAGATCCGGTGCTGCATGGTCCGAGGATAGGTCGTGCGGGCCGGCGTCGGGGGGCCGCCAACTGACGGGTTGGCGGGCCAACTGGTGAGTTGGCGACCAGGGGGCGACCCCAGCCGGCGTCCGTCAGCCCTTGTCGGTGTCGGCAGCCCGGCGCAGCACGTCGGACTCGCTCTTGACGGCCTTCGCGGTGGCGGTGTCCAGCAGCGGCTCGGTGCCCGGCTGGAGGTCCGTCGCGGTGCCGGGGTTCGTCCCGCCGCCCGCCGCCGAGGTCCCGGAGGGGGTGCGCAGGACGGCCTCGGCCTCGGCCTCGCTCAGTCCGAGGGCCGGTGCCACCACGGCGGCCTTGCGAGAGGGGGCCTTCTTCGCGGGGGCCTTGCGAGAGGGGGCCTTCTTCGCGGCGGCCTTCGTGGCAGGGGCCTTCTTTGCAGCGGCCCTCTTCGCGGTGGCCTTCTTGGCAGGGGCCTTCTTCGCGGGCGCCTCGGCGACGGTCTGCTGCGCGGTCGTAGGCGTCGCGGGCTCCACGACCTCGCGCGCGGCCGCAACGTGCCCGGCCGCAACGTGCTGGCCCGGCGCGTGCCCGACCGGCGAGTCCGTCGTCCGCGCGGTCGCCCCGGGCGCCCAGGAGGACTGCTGCGGAGGCGTGCCGGCCACCCGGCGGGCGGCCCATCCGATGACGCGCGCCGTCGTGCGCGCGCTCGTGGTCGCGACGCCTGCTGCAGTCCCCATGGCGGCCGCTGCGGCGTGCGCGGGGAGCTGGATGAGTCCGGTGGCCGTGCGGATGGGGTTCACGGGGGTCCTCTCGTCAGGTTCTCGACACGTGGTGCCGTCCGGTACCCGTTCCGCGCCGGCTCAGACGGTGACGTGCGCCACGGCTCCGGCCCAGCGGGAGCGCTCCTACCCTCTGGGAATCTCCGCGAAACGCATGTCCGGACGCCGTCCGGGGAACTGGATGCGATGGCCGCCTTCCTCCAGCACGCACCCGTCCAGCGGTCGTACGCAGACCTCACCGACGCCGAGGTGGACGAGATCGGGCGCGCCCTCGACGCCCTGCGCGAGGACGTCCTGGCCGATCGCGGCGCTCGCGACGCGGCGTACGTCCGCCGGGTCATCGCCGCCCAGCGCTGCCTGGAGGTGGCCGGTCGGGTGGTTCTGCTCGGCAGCCGCAGCCGCACCGCCTGGTGGCTGGGCACGACCTCGCTCGCCCTGTCGAAGGTGCTCGACAACATGGAGATCGGGCACAACGTGCTGCACGGACAGTGGGACTGGATGCGCGACCCGCGGATCCACTCCTCGACCTGGGACTGGGACTACGCCTCGGCCCCGAGCCAGTGGAAGCGCGCGCACAACGACCGCCACCACGTGAACACCAACGTGCTCGGCATGGACAACGACCTCGGCTACGGCATCCTGCGGGTCGACGAGGCGCAGGAGTGGCACCCGCGCCACCGCCTGCAGCCCCTGCTCAACCTGCTCAACGCGATCTTCTTCGAGTACGGCATCGCGACGTACGACCTCGACCTCGGCGAGACGCTGAGGCAGGGCACGGAGCTGACGCCGGAGCAGCGGGGCGAGCTGCTCACGACGGCGCGGCGGGCCGCGCGCAACGCGCTGCGCGACTACGTCCTGCACCCGCTGCTGTCGACGCCCACCGGCTCGGGCCGCACCACCCTCACCGCCAACCTGGTCGCCAACCTGGCCCGCAACGTGTGGAGCCACTCGGTCATCATGTGCGGTCACTTCCCCGAGGGAGTGGAGACGTTCGAGGTGCCCGAGCTCGACGAGCACGAGACGCGTGGTCGTTGGTACGTGCGCCAGATGCTGGGCTCGGCCGACATCTCCGGCCCGCCCCTGCTCCACGTGCTGTGCGGCAACCTCTCGCACCAGATCGAGCACCACCTCTTCCCGGACCTGCCGAGCAACCGCTACCGCGAGATCGCCGGTCCCGTCCGCCAGCTCTTCGAGCGCCACGGGCTGGCCTACAACACCGCGCCGCTGTGGCGGCAGGTCGCCAGCGCCTGGCACAAGGTCGTCCGGCTGTCGGCGCGCCCGCGACCCTGATCCGAGGGGCGCCGGGTGGGGCGGCCCATCTCCCGGCGGACTCCCGCAGCATCCAGGCGCGCCGGCGTGCGTCGAGGGCTGAGACCGCGTACGCCGACCCTGGTGCAGCCGGCGCCCGCGGTGATGCCACCCCGGGCGCCACGTGCGCCGTCACTGCTCGAGCATGTCCTCCATCAGCTCGATCTCGGCCGTCTGGCTGGCCTCGATCGACTCCGCGAGCGCGATGGCATCGGCGAACAGGCCG
Organism: Nocardioides ganghwensis; assembly: GCF_014779655.1. Lineage (GTDB taxonomy): Bacteria > Actinomycetota > Actinomycetes > Propionibacteriales > Nocardioidaceae > Nocardioides > Nocardioides ganghwensis. The sequence continues at coordinate 27,239 of NZ_JACXYX010000021.1, read as the reverse complement.
TCCTCCTGCTCGGCCTCGGCCATCTCGATGGCACCCTCGTGGTGCTCGATCATCATCTGCAGCCACATCGTCTCGAAGCTGCTGCCGTTGGCGTCCTCGAGCATGGCCAGGTCCTCGGGATCCATCCCCATCCCGTCCATCCCCATCCCGCCGTCGTCGCCCCCGTCGCCCTCGTCGTCCCCGTGCGAGCCCATGTGGCTGTTCACGTGGTCGCGGGAGGTCTCGGGGACCTCCTCGCCCCACGCGGTGAGCCAGTCGACCATCGTCTCGATCTCCGGCGCCTGGGCGGCACGGATGTCCTCGGTGAGCCGGGCCAAGTCGGGGGACAGGTCGCGACCCTGGGTCATGTCGACCATGACGAGGGCGTCGGCGTGGTGCGGGATCATCTCGGTGGCGAACTCGACGTCGGCGTCGTTGTGGACGTCGCCGTTCGCGGCGGTGCGCTCGGCGGCGGGTGCGTCGCCCGAGGCGTCGTCGCCGCAGGCCGCGAGAGTGGCCGTGGCGAGGGTCAGGAAGAGGGCGGCCGCGGTGGTGCGGCGCGCGCGTGCAGCAGTGCGTGCGGACATGGGTGTCTCCTTGTCGGGTGTCCGTGCTGGTGTGGTGGGGCGCGTGGCCCGGCGGTGCCGGGCGCGGGCGCGGCTCAGCAGCGGAGGATGGACAAGGAGTGCAGGTCGGGTGGTCCGAGGTCGTGGCGCGCTGCGGCCGGAGGCGTCCGTGGGCCCGTGGCCCGCGGGAGCAGCGCCACCAGTCCGGGCCGGGTGCGGGCGACCCCGAGCAGGGCGATCGCCGCAGTGGCGAGCACGGCCAGGCAGAGGCCGAGCACCTGCATCGCCTGGTGGTCGTCCCCGTGGCTCGTGGCGGACCACGTGGCAGCCTCCGCGAGCTCCTCGTCGACCGCGGCAGGCGAGTGCGCCGCGTGTGCGCCGTGGGCGGCATGGGTCGCGGCGGTCCCCTGCGCGGCGGGCGCCGGGAGTGCGGCCGGCCCGGCGGCGCTGGCATGCGTGGCCAGCCCGTGCATGGCGAAGATCGCCAGCAGGGCAGCCGCAGCCCACCAGGTCCTGGTCACGGGCCCCAGCCTAGGTCGACCTGCGCATGACCACACGGGGGAACCCCGCCGAGGTCGCGTCGGTCCGCGCGGCCAGGGTGAAGCCGGCGTCCTCGAACAGCTTGCGGGTGCCGACGTAGGCCATCGTCAGGTCGACCTTCTCGCCGTGGTTGTCCACGGGATAGCCCTCGACCACGGGAGCGCCGCGCCCGTCGGCGTAGGCGACCGCCCCCGCCAGCAGCACGTGCGAGATCCCGCGGCCACGGTGGCCGGGGCGGACCCGGATGCACCACACCGACCAGGCGGGCTGGTCGTCGACGTGCGGGATCTTCGTCGAGCGCGCGAACGGCAGGTCGGCCCGCGGCGCCACCGCCGCCCAGCCCACCACCTCGTCGCCGTCGTAGGCGAGCACGCCCGGCTTGGTGCGCCTGCGCGTCAGCGCCTCGACGTAGGCCCCGCGATCCGGCCCGGTGAGCTCCCGGTTCTGCTTGGCGGGAATGCGGTGGCTCAGGCACCAGCACACGCTCGAGGCCGGGTTCTTCGGGCCGACCATCGTGCGTACGTCGTCGAAGCGCGCGTGCGTCGCGGGGAACACGCGGAACCCGTCGGAGGCGGCGAGGGGCGTCGTGGCCATGCGACCACGCTAGACCGGACCGCCGACGCCCGGGCCTGTCCCCGGGCCTGTTCCCGGGCCTGTTCAATGGCCACCATGGCGCACGCGATGCGGAAGATCGGCCTGCTCGGCGGGATGAGCTGGGAGAGCTCGGCGCTCTACTACGCGGTGGTCAACGAGGCCGTGCGCGAACGCCTCGGTGGCTACCACTCGGCCCGCGTCGTGATGTCGTCGGTGGACTTCGCCGAGGTCGAGGCGATGCAGGCCGCGGGGGAGTGGGCCGCCGCAGGGGACCTGCTCGCCGGTGAGGCCGCCGCGCTCGAGGCCGCGGGTGCCGAGTGCCTCGTGCTGTGCACCAACACGATGCACAAGGTCGCCGACGCCATCGAGGCGGCGACCACGGTGCCGCTCGTGCACATCGTCGACGTGACGGCCGCCGCCGTCCGAGCGGCCGGGCTCACCCGCGTGGCGCTGCTCGGCACCCGCTTCACGATGGAGCAGTCCTTCGTCCGTGAGCGCCTGGCAGCGGGCGGCGTCAAGGCGCTCGTCCCGCAGGGTGAGGACCTCGAGACGGTGCACCGGGTGATCTACGACGAGCTGGTCCACGGCGTCGTCCGCGAGGCCTCGCGCGCGGCGTACGTCGACGTGATCGACCGGCTCGTGGCCGCGGGGGCCGAGGGCGTGGTGCTCGGCTGCACGGAGATCGAGCTGCTGGTCGGTCCGGACGACGTGGACGTCCCGGTCTTCGCCACCACGCGGCTGCACGCGCTCGCCGCGGTCGACCTCGCGCTCGGCTGAGCTCGCGAGCGGCCACCTCCGCCGCACGTGCGCGGCCTCAGGCTTGCGCGGGGAGCTCGCCGCCCACGAGGTGGTGCAGCCAGTCGTCGAGCCGTTCGAGCTGCTCGACGCGGCCGAACATCGGTGCCTTCCCGGGTGGCGGGAGGTAGCCGACGGCGTCCATCACGAGCCAGTACGGGTCGGTCGGGCCCGCGGCCACCGCGGCGTACGCGTCGAGAAGGGCCTGCGCCGGTCCGGCGCCGTGCATCACCGCCAGGTTGGACGCGGCGTGCGCCGCGTCGAGCCACGCCGGGCCCGTCGAGGTCTCCACCCAGTCGACGACCCCGCTGATCGCGCCGTCGGACCAGAGCAGGTTGCGGTGGTCGAAGTCGCGGTGGAGGAACGTCGGCTCGTACGCCGGGGCGGGCCCGGCCAGCACGGCGAAGGCCCGGCGCCACGACTCCGGGTGTCGCGACCACGTCGGCACGACCCACTTGGCCGGCCACGCCCACGACTGGAAGGTCCGGAACGGCTGCTGCGGGTGCTGGGCGTGGATGGTCGCCAGCAGGTCGGCCATCGCCAGGACGGCAGCGTCGTCGACCTCGCGCAGCGGAGCACCGGGCAGGCGGGACATGAGGTGGGCCGCAGCGCCGGCGACGACCCCCTCGGCGTCGAGGGCCAGGCTGGTCGGGGCCGGCACCGGGGTCGCGGCCACCGCGAGCTGGGCGTCGCGCTCGCGGGCGGTGAGCTCGGCGCCGTGGGTGCGCCACGGCTCGGCGGTCATCAGCCGCAGCACCGACTCGGTCCCGTCGCCGTGGCGCAGCGCGAGCATCGTCGAGGTCATCCCGCCGTCGAGGGTCCCGGAGGAGACCACCGGCGACCCGAGCTCCGAGCCGGCCCAGGCGAGCGCGGCGGCGACGTCGACGGGGCTCTCCAGCACGCCCCGACGCTAGCGCGGCCTCACCCCTGCGCGGGCCAGAGGGAGTGGTAGGCGTTGATCGCGGGCTGCCCGCCGAGGTGGGCGTAGAGCACGTGGGAGTCGGCCGGGATCTCGCGGGACTCGACGAGGTCGATGAGCCCGGCGAGCGACTTCCCCTCGTAGACCGGGTCGGTGATCATCGCCTCGAGCTGCGCGCCGAGCGCCATCGCCTCCATCGTCGAGTCCACCGGGAGGCCGTACAGCTCGCCTGCCCAGCCCTCGAGCACCGTGACCTCGTCGTCGCGCAGGTCGCGGCCGAGCTCGATGAGCTCCGCGGTGTGGCGCGCGATCCGGCCCACCTGGTCGCGGGTCTTCTCGATCGTGGCGCTGGCGTCGATGCCCAGCACGCGGCGGCGTACGCCGGTGAGGTCCTCGAGCGCCGCGAACCCGGCGATCATCCCGGCGTGGGTGGAGCCGGTGACGGTGCAGACGACGATGGTGTCGAAGGTGACGCCGAGCGCCTTCTCCTGCTCGGCGACCTCGAAGGCCCAGTTGGCGAACCCGAGGCCGCCGAGGCGGTGCTCGCTCGCGCCGGCCGGGATGGCGTACGGAGTGCCGCCCGCCTCCTCCACCTCGCGGATCGCGTCCTTCCACGAGTCGCGGATGCCGATGTCGAAGCCGTGCGGGTCCAGGCGCGAGTCGGCGCCCATCATCCGGCTGAGCAGGATGTTGCCGACCTGGGTGTTGGTCGGGTCGTCCCACGGCACCCACTTCTCCTGCACGAGGCGGCACTTCAGCCCGAGGTGCGCCGCGACCGCGGCGACCTGCCGCGTGTGGTTGGACTGGAAGCCGCCGATCGACACGAGCGTGTCCGCGCCGCTGGCGAGCACGTCGGGGACGATGTACTCGAGCTTGCGGACCTTGTTGCCGCCGAAGGCGAGACCGCTGTTGACGTCCTCGCGCTTCGCCCACACCTGCGCGCCCCCGCCGCGGGCGGCCAGGTGGTCGCTGAGCCGCCGCAGGTGGTGGACGGGGGAGGGCCCGAAGGTGAGCGGGTGGCGGGGGAACTGGTCGAGGATCACGGGGTCTCCTGCTGGTCGGGCTGGGCGTCGGGGATGAGGTCGGCGAGGTTCTGCCAGGTGCGGAAGGCGACCTCGGCCGCCGCGTCGGCGTCGCGGGCGGCGCAGGCCGCGACGAGGCGGGCGTGGAGCGCGACGGACTCAACCGCGGCGTGCGAGGCGAACCGGCGCCGCTCGAGGCGGCGTACGACGGGGGTGAACTGGGCGAGCACGGTCGCGACCGCGCGGTTGCCGGCCGCCTCGACGGCGACCGCGTGGAAGTCGTCGTCGGCCGACAGGGCCGCGGCGGTGTCGCGGGACGCCAGTGCGTCGGAGAAGCGCTCGTTGGCCGCCCGCATCCGGTCGAGGTCGTCGTCGGTGAGCCGCGCGACCGCCTCGGACACCGCGAGCCGGTGCATGGCGACGACGACGGCGTGCGCCTCCCGCACCTCGTCGAGGTCGATCTCGGCGACCACGGTGGACCGGCCCGGGGCCGCCCTGACCAGCCCGCTCTCCCCGAGCCGCAGCAGCGCCTCGCGCACGGGCGTACGGCTCACGCCGAGCCACGCTGCCAGCTCGGTGTCGCGGACCACCTCGCCCGGCGCCAGGGTGCCGTCGACGATCGCGTCGCGCAGCCGGTCGTGGACGGTGTCGCGCAGCAGCGACGTACGGATCGGCGCGTGGTCGACGGGGACGGGCATGCAATATATTGCACATCGCGGAGCCGTTCCCGTCAAGAGCGGTCTCGGGAACAACCACGGTGGTTGAGCGTTGAACCAGTCATGAAGAAGATCGGGTTCCTCAACTTCGGCCACTGGACCGACTCGCCGCACTCGCAGGTGCGCTCGGCGTCGGACACCCTGCTCCAGTCGATCGACCTCGCCGTCGCGGCGGAGGAGCTCGGCGCGGACGGGGCGTACTTCCGCGTCCACCACTTCGCCCGCCAGCTCGCGTCGCCGTTCCCGCTGCTCGCCGCCGTCGGCGCGCGCACCAGCCGGATCGAGATCGGCACCGGCGTGATCGACATGCGCTACGAGAACCCGCTCTACATGGCCGAGGACGCCGGATCGGCTGACCTGATCGCCGGCGGTCGCCTGCAGCTCGGCATCAGCCGGGGATCACCGGAGCAGGTCGTCGACGGGTGGCGCTACTTCGGGTACGCCCCGGCCGAGGGCGAGGACCAGGCCGGTATGGCCCGGCGGCACACCGAGGTCTTCCTCCAGGTGCTCGAGGGCGAGGGGTTCGCCCAGCCCAACCCGCGCCCGATGTTCCCCAACCCGCCCGGCCTGCTGCGCATCGAGCCGCACTCCGAGGGCCTGCGCGAGCGCATCTGGTGGGGTGCCGCCTCCGACGCGACCGCACGCTGGGCGGCGGAGAAGGGCATGCACCTGATGAGCTCGACGCTGAAGGCCGACGAGACCGGCGAGCCCTTCCACGTCCAGCAGCGCAAGCAGATCGAGGTCTTCCGCGAGGCGTGGAAGGAGGCCGGCCACGAGGGCGAGCCGCGCGTGTCGGTGAGCCGGTCGATCATGCCGATCACCACCGACATGGACCGGGCCTACTTCGGCCACGAGGGCTCGAGCCAGGACCAGTTCGGCCAGATCGAGGCGGACCTGCGCGCGGTCTTCGGCCGCACGTACGCCGCGGAGCCGGAGATCCTGGTCAAGGAGCTGGCGGACGACGAGGCGATCGCCGCCGCCGACACCCTGCTCCTGACGGTGCCCAACCAGCTGGGGGTGGACTACAACTCCCACATCCTGGAGTCGGTGCTCACCGACGTGGCGCCGGACGTCGGGTGGCGCTGACGGGCATCCCCCACCCTGCGTCGAACCAGTCGCGCAACCAGCGCCGCATCATCGCGATCTCGCGGCTCTGCTCGTCGCGGATGTCCTCGGCCAGACGGTCGACGGCCGCGTGGTCGGCGAGGTCGCGCATGAGCAGCTGTTGCGACATCATCACCGCTGCCATGTGGTGGCCGATCATGTCTGTCAGGAAGGTCTCGTCGAGCTCGTCGCCGGAGAGGTCGTCGAGGTCCCGCATCATCGGGTCGTAGTCGACCTCGTCGGGCCGGTCGGCGTACCACTCGTCCAGCCAGTCCTGCATCTGCTCGACCTGGGCCGACTGGCTCTCGATGATCCGGGTCCCGAAGTCCCTCATCTCGGAGCGGTCCGAGCGGGCCAGCTCGCCGGCGGCGTCGATCGCCTCCTCGTGGTGGGCGATCATCTCGACGAGGAACCCGTGCTCGCTGTCCACCGAGGCGTGCGACATGTGCCCCATGAACCCCGTCGGTCCGGGCGGTCCGGCGCGCCCCATGTGCTGGCCGGGCCACCACGAGCCGTCGTCCTGGCCTGCCATGACGGCGGCGGTCGTGGCGCTGCCGAGCGCAAGGGCAGCCACCGCCAGTCCTGCTGCTGCACGTCGTCGCATGGCCGTTCAACTCCTCCACCCCAAGCCTGCGCGGGGGACGGGCGGGGTGACAGGGCCGAGCGGCCCCCGATCGCCCGGCGAACGGCCCCGGTCAGGGCGCGGCAGCGCGCAGCTTGTCGAGCAGCGGTCCGGCCGCCTCGGCGAGGAACCGGTCCTGGCCCTCGTCGCCGACCTGCACGAGCGCCACGTCGGTGAACCCGGCCTCCCAGTAGGCCGAGACCGCGTCCACGACCTTGTCCGGGTGGCCGGGCGGGACCGTCCACCACCCGACGAGGTGAGCCGCGCTTGGACCGCGCTGGTTGTGTCGGGGGTGAGTGACGACCAGCCGGACACCCACACCCGCCTACCACCAGGAGAAGCCCATGAGCGGCAAGGACGACAGCGAGGGACAGGTCTCGGAGCTGGCCCAGGACGCACCCGAGCCGATCAGCTCCGGCGACTCCGTGGCGGGTCAGCCCAGCGAGGAGTCCGGTGACGTCGACGAGGGCGCTCAGGGTCCCAATGCGATCCCCGACGACCCGACGGGGGAGCACCCGCACAAGCCCTGACCGCCGTCCGGCTCCTGCGGTAGAACAGTCGCCATGAGGAAGCCAGTGATCGTCGTGGTGGGTGCCGGGCCGGGTGTGAGCGGGTCGGTGGCGCGCCGCTTCGCCGACGAGGGCTACGACGTCGCGCTGCTCGGCCAGGACCAGGACGTCCTCGACGACCTCACCGCCGACCTCGAGGGCCGCGGGGCGACGGTCGGCCACGCCGTCGCGGACGTCACCGACGAGCAGGCCGCACGCGACGCCGTGCGCCGCTTCGGGGAGCACACCGGCCGGATCGACGTGCTGCACTTCAACCCGAGCGCGTTCCGGGAGAAGGACCCGCTCACGCTCGCCGTCGGCGAGCTGCTCGAGGACGTCGCCCTGGGCGTGGGAGCGCTGCTGACCGTCGTGCAGGCCGCGCGTCCCTTCATGTCGGCCGGCGGGCGGGTGAGCGTCACGGGCAGCATGGCCGCCGACGAGCCGTGGGAGGGCGCGGCGTCGCTCGGCGTGCAGAAGGCAGGGGTGCGCAACCTCGTGCACAGCCTCGACAAGACGCTCGCCCGCGACGGCATCCGTGCCGTCTCGGTCACGGTCCGCGGGACCCTGTCCCGCGAGGGTGCGTTCACGCCGGACCGGGTGGCCGAGGCCGTCTGGGCTGCGGTCACGAGGGACGACGACGGATGGACCAGCGAGGTTCCCTACCGAGGACAGTGACGGGGCGTCAGCGCTTGCGGCCCCACACCAGGTAGGCGATCGGCCCGAGCGGCTGCACCGACAGTGCCGGCCCCCACAGCAGCTTGGGTCCGCGGACCAGCTCGGCCGGACGCTGCCGGAGGTCCTTCACGCACCAGGCGGTGAGCGCGACCTCCGCGATCCCGGTCACGACCACGATCTTCTTCTGCGTCGGGGTCATGTCGCCCCAGGACTTCTTCGCCATGGCTCGAACCTACCGGGCGAGCGGTGCGTCAGGCGCCGCGGAACCCGTTGAGCAGGAACCAGAAGACGATCACGCCGACGAACGCCGCCAGGAGTCCCCACCATGCCCCGGTCAGCGCGCGCCTGCCGGTGGTCGCGCCCTCGCGGGCCATCCCCGGCAGCCCGATCGTCACAGCCGCGCCGACGGCCGCCATCGCGAGCAGCTGGACCGGGACTATCCAGTTCTCGGTGCCGGGGTCGTCGAGGACGTACGCCGCCGCCGGCAGGCTGAGCATGCCGAGGACGAGGAGGACGACGATCCCGACGACGCGCTGTGCTGACCGGCTCACAGGCGTCACGCTAGTGCTCAGGCCTCCTTGGCCACCAGCGTCAGCACGTCGTACGTCGCGACGGGCTCGTCGTCGGCGTTGGTGACCAGCGCGTCCCAGCGCACCTCGCCGTAGTCGGCCGACGAGCGCGGCGTGATCTGCTTGACGGTGAGCATCACCCGGATCGAGTCGCCGGCCTTGACCGGCGTGAGGAAGCGCAGGTTGTCGACGCCGAAGTTGGCGAGCACCGGGCCGGGCGCCGGGTCCACGAAGAGGCCGGCGGCCATCGAGACGATGAGGTAGCCGTGGGCCACGATCCCGCCGAAGAGCGGGTTCTGCGCGGCGGCCTCGGGGTCGGTGTGGGCATAGAAGGTGTCGCCGGTGAACTCCGAGAAGTGGTCGATGTCCTCCAGCGAGATCACCCGCGGCTCGGACTCGATCGTGTCGCCGATCCTGAGCGTCGCCAGCGAGTGGCGGAACGGGTGCTCGGGCGTCACCGTGCGCCGCGACCCGCGCGTCCAGCGGCCGGTGATCGCGGTGAGCATGTCGGGGGAGGCCTGGATCGCCGAGCGCTGCATGTGGTGCAGCACCCCGCGTACGCCGCCGAGCTCCTCGCCGCCGCCGGCACGGCCGGGGCCGCCGTGGACCAGCATCGGCAGGGGAGAGCCGTGGCCGGTGGACTCGGGGGCGTCGTCGCGGTCGAGGACGAGGATGCGGCCGTGCCAGGGCGCCAGGCCGAGCACGAGGGTGCGAGCCACCTCGGGGTCGTGGGTGATGACCGAGCCGGCGAGCGAGCCCTTGCCGCGCGCCGCGAGGGTCACCGCCTCCTCGAGCGAGTCGTACGTCATCACGGTGGAGACCGGGCCGAAGGGCTCCACGTCGTGCGGCTCGACCGCACCGGCGCGGGCGCGCAGCAGCACCGGCGACATGAAGGCGCCGCGCTCGGCGTCGCCGTCGACCTCGCCCTCGTCGAGCACCACGTCGCAGGACGAGCGGAGCGCCTCGACCGCCTTGCGGACCTCCTCGCGCTGCGCCAGCGAGGCCAGCGGACCCATCCGGACCGACTCGTCGTCGGGGTTGCCGACGGTGATGGACGAGAGCTTGGCCGCGATGGCGTCGGTCATCTCGTCGGCCACGGCCGAGGGCACGATGACGCGGCGGATGGCGGTGCACTTCTGGCCCGCCTTGGCGGTCATCTCGGTGACCACGCCCTTGACGAAGAGGTCCCACTCCGGGTCTCCTGCGGCGACGTCGGGTCCGAGCACGGAGCAGTTGAGCGAGTCGGCCTCGACCTGGAGCCGTACGCCGCCGTGCAGCACCGACGGGTGCTGGCGCAGGATGCCGGCGGTGTGCGCGGAGCCGGTGAACGCCACCGAGTCCTGCACCCCGAGGTGGTCGAGCAGGTCGCCCGCCGAGCCGGACAGCAGCTGCAGCGAGCCCTCGGGGAGGATGCGCGACTCGATGATCCGGCGCACCACGAGCTCGGTGAGGTAGGCCGTCTGGCTGGCCGGCTTCACGATCGAGGGGAGGCCGGCGATGAAGGCCGGCGCGAGCTTCTCGAGCATGCCCCAGACGGGGAAGTTGAAGGCGTTGATCTGGACGGCGACACCGGGGCGCGAGGTGTGGACGTGCTGGCCGAGGAAGACGCCGGTGCGGCCGAGCTGCTCGAGGTCGCCGTCGCAGACGACGTGGTCGTTGGGGAGCTCGCGGCGACCCTTGGACGAATAGCTGAAGACGGTGCCGAAGCCGCCGTCGATGTCGATCATCGAGTCGCGCCGGGTGGCGCCGGTGGCCAGTGACAGCGCGTAGAACTCGTCCTTGAGGCCGGTGAGGTGGGTGGCCAGCTCCTTGAGCAGCAGCGCCCTCTCGTGGAAGGTCAGCTCGCGGATCGCTGGGCCGCCGACCGTACGGGCGTGGTGGGCCATCGCGCCGAGGTCGAGGCCGGCGCTGGAGATCCGCGCCACCTCCTCGCCCGTGGCCGCGTCCAGCAGCGGGTGGCCCTCGGTGGACGCGGTGTGCCAGCGGCCGGCGGCGTAGCTCTCGAGCAGACGGGTCACGAGGGTCTCCAGGGGTTCGGCAGTGGCGGGACGGTGGGCGGATCGAGGTTTGCGTGGCAGGGTGACGGGTGCCACACTAATAGCAGACCGATCGGTCAGTAAATGTGGTCGAAGACCCACGCAGCGGAGGACGGATGACCCTCACCGAGACCGCGCCCGGAGCGTCCGAGACGGACCTGGAGCGCCAGTTCGAGGCGACGATCGCGCGCAACGACCGGATCGAGCCGCGCGACTGGATGCCGGAGGGCTATCGCAAGACGCTGATCCGCCAGATCGCGCAGCACGCCCACAGCGAGATCATCGGCATGCAACCGGAGGGCAACTGGATCTCCCGCGCGCCGAGCCTGCGCCGCAAGGCGATCCTGCTGGCCAAGGTGCAGGACGAGGCCGGCCACGGGCTCTACCTCTACTCCGCGGCCGAGACCCTCGGCGTCTCCCGGCTCGAGCTCACCGAGCTGCTGCTCGCCGGGCGGCAGAAGTACTCCTCGATCTTCAACTACCCGACGCTGTCGTACGCCGACGTCGGCACGATCGGCTGGCTGGTCGACGGTGCCGCGATCTGCAACCAGGTCCCGCTGTGCCGCACCTCCTACGGCCCCTACGGCCGCGCGATGATCCGGGTCTGCAAGGAGGAGTCCTTCCACCAGCGCCAGGGCTACGAGCTGCTGGCCACGATGATGCGCGGCACCGACGAGCAGCGCGCGATGGTGCAGGAGTCGGTCGACCGGTTCTGGTGGCCGGCGCTGATGATGTTCGGCCCGCCCGACGCCGACTCGCCCAACACGGCGCAGTCCATGGCGTGGGGGATCAAGCGCAACACCAACGACGAGCTGCGCCAGAAGTTCGTCGACATGTCCGTCCCGCAGGCCGAGGCGCTCGGCGTGACGCTGCCCGACCCCGAGCTGCGGTGGAACGAGGAGCGTGGCCACCACGACTTCGGCCAGCCCGACTGGGAGGAGTTCATGGAGGGCGTCAAGGGCAACGGGCCCTGCAACGCGCAGCGGATGGCCCACCGCCGCCGCGCCCACGAGGAGGGTGCGTGGGTCCGCGAGGCCGCGACCGCGTACGCACGGAAGCAGGCGTCGGCATGAGCAACCTCTCCGCCGAGGGCGGCCACGGGGCGGTGCCCCTGGAGGGCGTGCCGACCGGGGTCGACGTCCCGGCCCCCGAGCCCGAGTGGCCCCTCTACGAGGTCTTCGTCCGCGGCAAGCGCGGGCTCAACCACGTCCACGTCGGCTCGCTGCACGCGGCCGACGACCGGATGGCGCTGCTCCACGCCCGCGACGTCTACACCCGGCGCAACGAGGGCGTGAGCATCTGGGTGGTGCGCGCCGACGCCATCACCGCGTCGAGCCCCGACGAGAAGGACCCCATGTTCGCCCCGAGCGGCGACAAGGTCTACCGCCACCCGACGTTCTACGACATCCCCGACAACGTCCCCCACATGTGATCCCACCCCACGACATGAGCGAGCACATCCACACCTCACCCGAGGACGAGCACGACAGCGCCTACAGCGGCCTGCTCGTCAACGACGCCCACTGGGCCTTCGGCACCGACTTCGAGGACCCGCTCGCGGGCGTCGACACCACGATCCCCGACGGCGTCGACGCGCCCGCGCTCGCGGCGTACGCCCTGATGCTCGGTGACGACGCGCTGGTCATGTCGCACCGGATCGCGGAGTGGACCAGCAACGCCCCGGACCTCGAGGACGACATCGCGCTGTCCAACATCGCGCTCGACCTGCTCGGCCAGGCGCGGCTGCTGCTGGCCCGTGCCGCCAAGGCCGACGCGTCGGTCGTGCCCGCGCTGCCCGAAGGCTCGCCGGCACCGCCCGAGGACGCGCTCGCGTTCTTCCGCGAGGCCCACGAGTTCCGCAACGTCCGCCTGGCCGAGCTCGTCAACGGCGACTTCGCCGAGGCGACCGTGCGGGTGCTGCTCTTCTCGACGTGGCGGCTCGCGACCTTCGAGCGCCTCCGCACCAGTCGCGACCACGTCCTCGCCGCCGTCGCGGCCAAGGGCGTCAAGGAGCTGGCCTACCACCGCGACTACTCGGCGCGCTGGTTCGTCACGCTCGCGCAGGGGACCGACGAGTCACGCCGTCGGCTGGTCGCGGCCCTCGACGCGCTGTGGCCGCTGTGGCCCGAGCTGTTCGACACCCACGCCGTCGAGGCGGCAGCCGCGGCCGCGGGGGTCGGGGTCGACCCGGCCACGGTCCGCGAGGCCGCCGAGGGCGTGCTCGACCAGGTGCTCGGCGCCGCCGACGTGCCCCGCCCCGAGGTCGCCCGCCGCGCCGGCGTGCTCGGCCGTACGGGCCGCGACGGCATGCACGGCGAACCGCTGGGCCGGATGCTCGCAGAGATGCAGTCGGTGGCCCGCGCCCACCCGAGGGGGCAGTGGTGAGGTTGATGAGTCGTACGACGACCGAGCGCGCCCGCCGCACGGCGGAGCGCGTCACCGACCCCGAGCTCCCGATGCTGACGCTGGCCGACCTCGGCGTGCTCCGCGACGTCGAGGTGGTCGGCGACGGGCACGTGGTCGTGGAGATCACCCCGACCTACTCGGGTTGCCCTGCGATGGCCGCGATGCGCGACGACCTGGTCCGCGAGCTCGAGGGCGCCGGCTTCGACGAGGTCGAGGTGCGGATCAGCCTCCACCCGGCCTGGACGACCGACTGGATCACGCCCGCCGGGCGAGCGGCCCTCGCGGCCGCCGGGATCTCCCCACCGGGACCGGCCCCGTCCACCTCCGGGCCGATCCCGCTGACGCTGCTCCCCACCGCACGGCAGGTCCGGTGCCCGCAGTGCGACTCGAGCGCCACCGAGCTGGTCTCGGAGTTCGGGTCGACCGCCTGCAAGGCGCAGTACCGCTGCACGTCCTGCCTCGAGCCGTTCGACCACGTCAAGGAGATCTAGGGCAGTGGCCACGAACTTCCACGAGCTGACCGTCCGCGACATCGAGCCGCTCACCGACGACTCGGTGGCGGTCGCCTTCGACGTGCCCGACGACCTGCGGCAGCTGTTCGACTTCGAGCCGGGGGAGTCGCTCACCCTGCGCCGGGTCGTCGACGGCGTCGAGCACCGCCGGACCTACTCCATCTGCGCCCCGGCCGGCTCCGCGCCGCGCATCGGGGTCCGCGAGATCCCGGGCGGCGAGTTCTCGTCCTGGTTGGTGCACCAGGTCCGGCCGGGGGAGCGGATCGAGGTCGCCGAGCCCTCGGGCAGCTTCCGTGCCGACCCCGCCCAGCCGGGTCGCCACCTCTGCATCGCGGCCGGCTCGGGCATCACGCCGATGCTGTCCATCGCGGCGTCGGTGCTGGGCAACCCCGACAGCACCGTGACCATGCTCTACGGCAACCGGGAGACCACCTCGGTGATGTTCGCCGAGGAGCTCAGCGACCTCAAGAACCTGCACGGCCCGCGCTTCGACCTGGTGCACGTGCTCTCGCGCGAGCCCCGCGACGTCGAGCTGTTCTCCGGCCGGCTCGATGCCGACCGGTTGCGTCGTCTGCTGCCCATCAAGGTCCCGCTCGCGGCCGTCGACCACGTGTGGCTGTGCGGACCCCTCGGACTCGTCCAGGACGCCCGCGCGGTGCTCGCCGAGCTCGGCGTACCGGCGGAGAAGGTCCACTTCGAGCTCTTCTTCGTCGACGAGCCGCCGCCGGTGCTGCGTCACGCCGACCGGGTCGTCGAGGGCGTGACCAGCGACGTCACCGTCGTCCTCGACGGGCGTACGACCACCACGCCCATGTCGCGCGACGCGACCCTGCTCGACTCGGCGCAGGCCGTGCGCAGCGACCTGCCCTTCGCCTGCAAGGGCGGTGTCTGCGGCACCTGCCGCGCGAAGGTCGTCGACGGCGAGGTCGAGATGGTGCGCAACTACGCCCTCGCGCCGGACGAGGTCGAGCAGCAGTTCGTGCTGACCTGCCAGTCCTTCCCGGTGAGCGACTCGGTCACGGTCGACTTCGATGCCTGAGGCAGCCCGGGCGATGTGGGCCGCCGACGCCGCCAGCGCGATGCTAGGCATGGAGCTCGTCGAGGTCGGCCCCGGCCGCGCGCGGGTGTCGATGGTCGTGCGTCCCGACATGGTCAACGGCCACGACCTGTGCCACGGCGGGCTCATCGCCAGCCTCGCCGACTCCGCCTTCGCGCTGGCCTGCAACTCGCACGGCCCGGTCACCGTCGCGGCGGGCTTCGCGGTTGACTTCCTGGTCCCGGGCCGCCTCGGCCAGACGCTGTACGCCGACGCGCGCGAGGTCTCCCTGCGCGGGCGGTCGGGGGTCTACGACGTCACGGTCCGGGCGGACGACCCCGGGACGGGGGAGGTCGTCGCGGAGTTCCGCGGGCGGAGCCGCTCGCTCGCCACGGCGGCCCCCGCCGATCCAGCCTGACCCGGACCCCTCACAGGATCCGCGCCGCGCCCGGCACCCGGCTGACCAGCAGCCATGCCGCCCCGAAGGAGCCGGCGACGGCGGCGAGGGCCACGACGAGCGCCTTGACCTCGGCCGGGAGTGCCGCCGGGCGCAGCGCCACAGCCACCCCCAGGAGGAAGACGGCCTGGAGCATGAAGGCCCCGTAGGCGCTGCGGCGCAGCTGCTCGCCCCACGGGAGGCTGCGCTCGAGCCTGCGTCGGGCCGAGTCGAGCAGCCACACCGACCCGAAGACGACGAGCGGCGCCTCGATGCACGCGAACGCGACCGCAGCCCAGTGCCGGCCGCCGAGCATGTCATCGACGGCGCCCCGCGACCCGGTGACGTAGAGCAGCACGGTCATGGCGACGACACCGGTCGCGGTGACCGCGCGGCTGACGCGCACCAGGTCGTCCGGCACCGAGCGGGTCCAACCGTGCGGGGCGGCACGGACGCCCAGCGCGAAGACGGCGATGCACGCCGGCCACTGCCAGAAGTTGAGGTCCGTGGGCCCGCTCTCCCCGCCGTAGGGGTAGACCAGCCGGACGGCGAACGACGACGGCGCGACGACCAAGGTGCTCACGACCAGGGTGCGGGTGGTGGGTGGTCGCGATGGCCGCCCTTGCGGTCGGCGCAGCCGCCGCCACGCGGCGTAGGCGAGTGAGTAGACCAGCAGCACCCCCACGAACCACAGCGGGCCGGTGTCGACCTGGCGCCCCGCACCGAGGTACTCCTGCCGGAACGACCCCGTGGCGTTGCCGTACGGGTGCGCCACGGCGTAGACGAGTGCGGGCTGGACGACGAAGACGTAGAGCGCGAAGGGCACACCGAGCCGGAGCAGCCGGTCGACGACGAACTGCCTTCCGCCCTTGCGGTCGTGGGAGCCAGGGGTCAGCAGGCCCGCGACCAGGAAGAGCAGCGCGATCAGGAAGAACCCGAAGGGGCTGAGCACGACGAGCAGCACCATCTCCACCACCGGGTGCAGCGTCACCTCGCGGAGCCCGGAGTAGGTCCACGCCTCCACGATGCCGACGTAGCCGAGGAACGCGTGCAGGACGATGATGAGCGCGATCAGGACGACCTTGAGGTTGTCGAGGTAGAGCAGTCGGGCCCTCATCCCTCATCCTGCGACCGGCGAGATCGCGGCAGGTAGTGGAGGAGGACCCGGTCCAGGGGTCATAGGTCCCTACCCACGGCGCGTCCGAGCCCCTAGCGTCGAACCGAGTGCTCCGGTCGGTCGGGAGGTGGGGTCGTGAGGGTCCCGAGGAAGCTGTTGTCGTTGCTGTCGCTCGCACTGGTCCCGGCGCTGGTGCCGGCCCTGGTCACGTCGCCAGGTGCGGGGGCCATGGAGCCGGTCGTCTCCGCCGCACCACCGACACCCGTGCTGGTCGCCGTACGCGCGGCGCACCGCGGTCAGTGGGACCGGGTGGTGTTCGAGTTCGAGGGCGGCCTGCCGGCCGACCGCCGCGTCGAGTACGTCGACCGGCTGTTCGCCGACGGCTCCGGCCGGCGCGTCCGCGTCGCCGGGCAGGCCATCCTCCGGGTGCGCTTCGAGCCCGCCCAGGCGCACACCGACGACGGGTCGCCCACCGCGGCCCCGCGCCGCGTCGCCTTCCCCCTGCCCAACGTCCTCACGGCCGTGCGGGCAGGCGACTTCGAGGCCGTCACGACGTACGGCCTCGGGCTGGCGAAGCGGACCCGGGTGCGCGTGACGACGCTGCAGGCGCCGCCCCGCGTCGTGGTCGAGGTGCGAGCAGGCTTCCCGACCGTGCAGCGCCGGGTCTGGTTCTTCCACCGCGACCGGTTCGTCGAGAACCGGGAGCCGTTCTTCGTCCCGGTCCGGCGCCTCGTACGCCCCGCTGCTCCTGCGGCCGGCGTGCTGGACCGTCTCTTCGCCGGCCCGCTGCCGGGTGAGCGCGAGCGTGGCCTGCGCCTGCTCCGTTCCGGAGCTACCGGCTACGACGACCTCACGATCGCGGGAGGCGTCGCCGACGTCAGGCTCACCGGCCGGTGCCGCAGCGGCGGCTCGACGGTGACGGTAGCGGGCGAGGTCCTGCCCGCGCTCCACCAGTTCGCCACGGTGGACCGCGTCGTGCTGCGCGACCCGACGGGAGCCACGCTCGACCCTGACGGCCCCGGTGACTCGACGCCGGAGTGCCTCGAGCCCTGAGCCTGCTCGTCGACGGGCCGGTGGGACGACTCACCCGTGCCGCATCAGCCCGTCGAAGGCCAGGGTCGTGACGGTGTCGGCGAGGGCCTCCGCGTCGCTGTCGTCACGCAGCCACTCGGTCATCGAGTTCACGGTGCCGAAGAGGAGCCGGCTGGCCAGCAGCGGGTCGACGTCCGCGCGGATGGCGCCGGCCTCGGCGGCCTCGCGCACCATCTCGGCCAGTCGGTGGTCGATGTCGCGGCGGCGGGCCAGGGCCTTCTGCTCGGCCGGGGTGTTGCCGCGCACGCGCAGCAGCAGCGTCACGGCCGGCAGGTGCTCGGTGAGCACGACGACACTGCTGCGCACGGCCGCCCGCAGCCGCTGCTCCGGGGAGTAGGACGGGTCGGCGCGCACCGTGTCGAGCGCGGCCGTGAGCTTGCCCAGCGCCTCGTCGAGGGCCAGCTCGAGGAGGTGCTCCTTGCTGGTCACGTGGTGGTAGATGGCCGACTTCGTCAGCCCGAGCTCGCGGGCGAGGTCACCCATGCTGGTGGCGTCGTAGCCTTGCCGGTTGAAGAGGTCGATCGCGACACGCAGCACGCTCTCCTGGTCGTGGCCCGGCCGGCCCCGACGTACGCGCTCTGACATGGATGAACGTTCTCACGACCCGCTCCACGATCCGGAGGACCACACCGTGCTCGACCTCTCTCCTCGGCCCGGCGACCTGGACCCGATCGAGACCGCACCGGTCGAGGACCTGCGTGCGTTGCAGCTCCAGCGGCTCCAGTGGTCCGTGCGGCACGCGTACGACAACGTCGCCCACTACCGCCGGGTCCTCGACGAGGCCGGGGTCGCACCCGGGGACATCACCGCCCTCGACGACCTCGCGAGGCTGCCGTTCACGACCAAGGCGACGCTGCGCGACAACTACCCGTTCGGGATGTTCGCCGTGCCGCGCGACGAGGTCGTACGGCTCCATGCGTCGAGCGGCACGACCGGCAAGCCGACGGTGGTCGGCTACACCCGCGACGACCTCGACATGTGGGCCGACGTGGTCGCTCGCTCGATCCGCGCCGCCGGCGGGCGGCGGGGGATGGTGCTGCACAACGCGTACGGCTACGGGCTCTTCACCGGCGGGCTCGGCGCGCACGCCGGAGCGGAGCGCCTCGGCTGCACCGTCGTGCCCGTCTCCGGTGGGATGACGCAGCGGCAGGTGCAGCTCATCCTCGACTTCGAGCCCGACGTGATCATGGTGACGCCGTCCTACATGCTCTCGATCATCGACGAGCTCGAGGCGCAGGGCGTCGATCCGCGCTCGACCTCGCTCAAGGTCGGCATCTTCGGCGCCGAGCCGTGGACCAACGACATGCGTCGCGAGATGGAGGAGCGCACCGACATGCACGCGGTCGACATCTACGGGCTGTCCGAGGTGATCGGGCCGGGCGTCGCGAGCGAGTGCGTCGAGACCAAGGACGGCCTGCACGTCTGGGAGGACCACTTCTACCCCGAGGTCATCGACCCGGTGACCGGCGAGGTGCTGCCCGACGGCGAGGAGGGCGAGCTGGTCCTCACCACGCTGACCAAGCAGGCCATGCCCGTCCTCCGCTACCGCACCCGCGACCTGACCCGGCTGCTGCCGGGCACCGCGCGCAGCATGCGACGGATGGAGAAGATCACCGGCCGAACCGACGACATGATCATCCTGCGCGGGGTCAACCTCTTCCCGACCCAGATCGAGGAGATCGTCCTGCAGCTCCCGACGCTGTCTCCGCACTTCCAGTGCCACCTCGACCGCAGCGGGAACCTCGACTCGCTCACGGTCCGCGTCGAGCGGCGCGACGCGACGACCGACGCCGAGGCGGCCGCCGCGCAGGCCGAGCTGGCGCGCAGGATCAAGGCCTCCATCGGTGTCACCGTCGGGGTCGAGGTCGTCGACGTCGCCTCGATCGAGCGGTCCGTCGGCAAGATGCGCCGGGTCGTGGACCACCGTCCGGCGCGCTGACAGGCGGATATTTACCGCCAACGGTCGGTCGAGGGCTAGAGTGGACGCAGCGTTCCAGACGCCGTGCCGCTGTGATCACCCCAGATCCGCCGGCCACCGCGCACCTGACGCCCGCTCCACACCTCCACGCCGTGGCGTTCCGGGCCCGAGCCGACAGTGGCTCGCCGGCTCCACGACGCGTACCCAAGTCCGGGAGGACCCCTTGGCCCAGCGCCAGCGCCAGCGCGGCGGACGCCGCACCCCTGCTCACGCCCGCCACAAGGACAACGAGGGCATCGTCCCCGTCCTGGCCCGTGCCGTGCGTGAGCTCGAGTCCGCCGTGCAGCGCGGGCCGCTCGCACCCGGCCAGCGGGTGCGCTTCCAGGTGGTGGCGCTGCTGGTGCGCGAGCACCGCAGCGACGTACGCGCCTCCGCGGAGCTCACCGACGCGCAGAAGGCCGACGAGCTCAAGCGCCTCGACGGCATCGCGACGATCCTCGCCAAGACCGCCACGCGCGACCCCTCGCTCTTCGGCCTGCTGTCGGAGGAGGCCGTCGTCACCGACAGCGCCCGCGACCTGCGGCTCGAGATGCTCCGCAAGGCCGGCGTCGAGGTCGTCCCCGACGAGCCCAAGCCCGATGACGAGGCCGGTCCCGGCCTCGGCGAGCGCCGCGTGATCCCGCAGTCGGTCGTGCAGCACCAGCTCGCCAACCCGTTCCTCGTGCCCGACTTCGAGATCGGCCGCGAGAAGCGGTCGGTCCACGGCCGGCTCAGCACCTGGGAGCTGCTCGGCCCGCTGTTCCGCTCCTTCGAGCTCGGCGGCGCCTCGTCGTGCATGGAGCTGCCGGAGGCCACCTCGCTCAACGCGCCCGGCAAGCTCGAGCTGATGCCGCACCAGGCGCGGATGATCGCCGCGGCCGCCGAGGGGCACCGCACCTTCCTCCTCGCCGACGAGCCGGGCCTCGGCAAGACCGCCCAGGCGCTGCTGGCCGCGCAGGCGGCGAACGCCTACCCGCTGCTCGTCGTGTGCCCCAACGTCGTCAAGACCAACTGGGCCCGCGAGACCGAGCGCTGGACCCCGCGTCGCCGCGCCACGGTGATCCACGGCGACGGTGACGAGGTCGACGCCTTCGCCGACGTCATCATCGTCAACTACGAGATCCTCGACCGCCACGTCGGCTGGCTCGGGACCTTCGGCTTCCGCGGCATGGTCGTCGACGAGGCCCACTTCATCAAGAACAAGACCTCCCAGCGCTCGCGCCACGTGCTCGAGCTGTCGGAGAAGCTGCGCGCGCGCACGGCACGACCGCTGCTGATGGCGCTGACCGGCACGCCCCTCATCAACGACATCGAGGACTTCCGCGCGATCTGGCAGTTCCTCGGCTGGATCGACGACAACAAGCCGCTCGCGCGGCTGATGGAGACGCTGGAGGAGACCGACCTGACCCCGGCCGACCACTCCTTCTACCCCGCCGCGCGCAAGGCGGTCATCGACATGGGCATCGTGCGCCGGCGCAAGGTCGACGTTGCCGAGGACATCCCCGCCCGCCGCATCGCCGACATCCCGGTCGAGCTCGACGACGAGGACACCCGCTCGATCCGCGCGGCCGAGGAGGACCTCGCCCGCCGGCTCGTCCAGCGCTACAAGGCCGCGCTCGAGGCGCGGCGTACGGGCTCCGTCGTCGACGGCATCGACCACGAGCTCGTACGCCGGGTGGCGACGTGGGAGCGCGAGGAGATGGACTCCGGCACCGGCGGTGAGAACGTCTTCTCGATGTTCCGCCGCATCGGCCGCGCCAAGGCCGGCCTGGCGGCCGACTACGCCGCGCAGCTCGCCCGCAACGTCGGCAAGGTCGTGTTCTTCGCCCGCCACGTCGACGTCATGGACATCGCCGAGGACACCTTCACCCGCCGCGGTCTCAAGCACACCTCGATCCGCGGCGACCAGACGCCCAAGGCGCGGGAGAGGGCCATCGAGGCCTTCGTCAACGACCCGGACGTCCAGGTCATCGTCTGCTCGCTGGCCGCGGCCGGCGTCGGCGTGAACCTCCAGGTCGCGTCCAACGTCGTGCTGTCGGAGCTCTCGTGGACCGACGCCGAGCAGACGCAGGCGATCGACCGCGTGCACCGCATCGGCCAGAGCGACCCGGTCACCGCGTGGCGCATCATCGCCGCTCAGACCATCGACACGCGGATCGCCGAGCTGATCGACTCCAAGGCCGGCCTCGCCGCCCGGGCGCTCGACGGCTCGGACGAGGAGGTCTCGTCCTCGGCCAACATCCAGACCGAGGCCCTGGTCGCGCTGCTCACCGACGCGCTGGAGCGCGAGCTCGGCTGACACACCCGTTCGGCCCTTGTCCGCGCCTCGTCGGTCCGGTACGCCTGTAGGCATGAGTGAGGACCGCGAGATCTACGGCGACATGTCCATCGACGACGAGGACCAGCTCCAGCCGGGAGACACGCTGGACGACGGAGACCTCGAGGACGTCCTGGACCGGGGGTACTCACCACCGGACCGGGCGCCCAAGGGCTACGACGACTACCCCACCGAGGCCGAGCGCCGCCAGGGCGAGTCCCTCGACGAGAAGCTCGCCGAGGAGGAGCCCGACATCGACCCCTACGCCGAGGTCGACGAGGTCGAGGACCACGAGGACGAGAACGCCCTCGACGAGCAGCTCGGGCTCGACGAGGCCGACGAGCGCACCGGCCGGCTCGTCGCCCCCGATGGTGGCGTCGGGGAGGACGTCGACAAGCAGGAGGTCGCGCTCGACGTCGGCATCGACGGCGCCGGTGCGTCCGCGGAGGAGGCGGCCATGCACATCACCCGCGAGCCCGAGCCGCCGGAGGGCGACGAGCTGTAGCCGGGCGGGAGGTTGCGAGCATATTCGAACACGTGTACGATTGCGTGTAGCACGCCGATCCGGAACGGATCTCGTCTGAGGCGACGAGGATCCCGGGGTCGGGACAGTCATCCATAGAACCCGTCCTGGTGCTGGCGGGGTGCCGTTGGTGCGGCTCTCGGGTGGCGACCGTGGCGAATGGGCCGGCACGTCTCACCGCACCACCCCGGAACAGGGTGGGCGTCCGTGACGTGCTCGAGGAGATGGCCCAGTGCACCAGCCCCACCCCCAGTCCCACCCGATCGTGGCGTGTGCGGCGGTCCTCGACGGGGCGCTGAAGGACGTGGCGGCGGTGGAGCCGGGGTTCATGTCGGTGGGCGACAAGCAGGCCGCGCTGACGGCGCTGGCGGCTGTACGCTCCCAGCTCGACGCGCTGAGCGCGCGGGTGCTGGCGGCCGCGGGTGACGTGGCCGAGGCGCACGGGTTGCGCGATGCGGCGGCGTGGGTGGCGGTCCAGACCCGGGCCACGCAGCGCGAGGCACGCCGCGACCTCGCGCTGGGGCGGGCGCTGGAGGAGCACCCGTGGGTCGCGTCGGCGTTGACGTCGGGTGGGCTGCGCACGGAGCAGGCGCGGGTGATCGCCGAGGCGGTGGACGCGCTGCCCTCGCACGTCGACGCGGACACGCGGGAGGCGGCGGAGTCGGTGCTGCTGGGGTTGGCCGGTAAGCACGATGCCCGGGACCTGAAGCAGATCGGCAAGCGGATCCTCGACGTGGTCGCGCCGCAGGTGGGGGAGTCCCACGAGGCGGCGGCACTGCAGGCGGAGGAGCGCCGCGCCGCAGCGACGGTCGAGCTGACCATGAGCGACGACGGGGAGGGCCGCTGCCGTGGCAGCTTCGTCGTGCCCTCCCACATCGCCAAGATGCTCCGGCGTCACCTCCTCGCCCTGGCCAACCCGGCCCGTCACACCGAGGCCGAGCTGCGCGAGGAGTCCGGCGACTTCAAGCCGCTGCGCCGGCGGATGGGGGAGGCGTTCGTGGAGTACGTCGAGCGCTACCCCAGCGATGCCACGCCGCACACCGCGGGCGCCAACGCCACCGTGGTGGTGACCATGACCCTCACCGAGCTGCTGGCCGAGCACGCCACGGCACTGCTCGACGACGGCACGCGGATGTCCGCGGGGCAGGCGCGCCGGCTCGCGTGCGAGGCCGGGATCATCCCCGTCGTCCTCGGCGCCGACTCCCAGCCCCTCGACCTGGGACGCACCCGACGGCTGTTCACCAAGGCCCAGCGCATCGCGCTGGGCCTGCGTGACGGCGGCTGCACCGCCACGGGGTGTGAGACCTCGGCATCGGGCTGCCACGCCCACCACGACCACCCCTGGTCCCGCGGGGGACTCACCGACCTGACCAACGCCCGGCTGCTGTGCCCCCGCCACCACCGCCTCGCCCACGACTCCCAGTACGCGATGACCGTCCACGCCGACAACAAGGTCACCTACGCCCGACGGACGTAGGCCGCGGGTGGAGCCGTGCGTGGCCGTACGGATCGAAGATGGCAGTGACGCTCGGTCGGAGACCCGAGCTGACGGCTCGCGGGTGGGGCACTTCTGCCTGCCCCGAACCGCCGCTTGTCGGCGTGGGCCAAACAGCCGATGCAGCCCGGTCTGCATGGACCGGCGAGTCAGGGCGCTCAGCGCCGGTCGCCTTCAAACGTCCGGATCTAGCAGCGGTGGAGGTGTGGATGAGTGTGTTTCGTTGCGGATCGGCTTGCGGTGGCGATGCACAGATTTCCGCGTGGGCTAGCGTTTAAGAAATGACGTTGAACCATGCGCGCCGCGGAAGCGGCAGGCC
Organism: Nocardioides ganghwensis; assembly: GCF_014779655.1. Lineage (GTDB taxonomy): Bacteria > Actinomycetota > Actinomycetes > Propionibacteriales > Nocardioidaceae > Nocardioides > Nocardioides ganghwensis. The sequence continues at coordinate 3,344 of NZ_JACXYX010000021.1, read as the reverse complement.
GTTGTTGCTCGTGCACGGTCTGGGCGCTGGATGGCGATCCTGGTCCCCGATCATCGACGAGCTGGCCGAGAGCCGTGAGGTCATCGCCGTCGACCTGCCGGGTTTCGGCGAGTCGCCTCCTTTGACCGGCGAGGTCTCGATCGCCACCCTGACCGACTCCGTCGCAGAATTCATCCGCGAACAGGGTCTGGACGGGGTGTCGACGGTCGGTCAGTCGATGGGTGGCCGAATGGTGCTTGAGCTCGCACGGCGAGGCGTCGGCGGCGACACCGTGGCGTTGGACCCGGGTGGTTTCTGGAGCGACCGCGAGGTCGCCGTCTTCGGGGCCACGCTTCGGCCATCGATCGCCTTGGTCCGGGCGCTGCGAGGCACGCTGCCAGCACTGCTGGGCAACCCCGTGGGAAGGACGCTGCTGTTGGCGCAGTTGTCGGCGCGGCCCTGGGAACTCTCGCGCGAGACCGTGCTGCCGGATGTGCGCGGGCTGGCTGAGTCCCCGTCGACTGGCGCGGCCTTGGACGCCCTGACCAAGGGGCCCAAGCAGCAGGGTGCGCCGGCCGGCACTGTGCCCGGCCGGGTCACGATCGGCTGGGGCCGTCGTGACCTGGTGACCGTGCCGAGGCAGGCCGCACGTGCGACGGAACTGTTTCCGGACGCGGTGCTGCACTGGTTCGAGCGGTGTGGCCACTTTCCACAATGGGACGCACCACATGAGGCGACCCGATTGATCCTTGACAGCACCAGTTGAGGTCGGTCGCGCTGCCCGGCCGACGAGGGCGCTTGTCGCCCTAGCCGGATCGTCATTCGGAACGGGTCGATCTGCGTCTTAACGCCGCGTGCCAGCGCCATCGGTCGCTGGGCCTGGGACGCGGGTCGGACTGCAGTCAGAGTGGAGGGAGTCGCCGCCAGGTCCTGCGAGATCGTCGAACAGGTGGCCCTACAGGATTGAGCAGGTGCGCGATAGCGCGCTCGAGCCACTCGACGCTGTCGGCAACACCCCCGAGCTTGGAATTGCAGCCGGCACAGACCAGTCCACGGAATCGGTTGGTCTTGTGGTCGTGGTCAAGCACGAGCGGCAGATCCCGTCGGCAGATCCGGCAAAGTCCGCCGATGTCGCGCCGATGGGCTTCGAGGAAGGCCTCGTCGATTCCATACTTCCTCAGCTTCGCCGGCAGGCCCCAGTACAACGCGTACCGAGTCGGGTCGTTCGCCTTGATCCAGTGATACCGGGCGTTGTGTCGGCGCCGAAGCTCGGGGTTAGCGGCCAGGCGCTCCCGCCGCCGGGCGCTGTAGCAGGCAATGCACACGGTGCGGCGGCGTCGGTACGGGGTGCCATCGCTGCGCCGCCGCTTCTCGGTATAGAAGCTGGAGATGGGCTTCTCCTCGAGGCATCTGGTGCACGTCTTGGACTGATCGTCGGACATCGCGTTGACTTTCTCTCGCGCGAACTGACCCTCGAGAAGCCGTGACCCCGGAGCAAGATGAACGGGTCTCCTCGAAGACCCGGTCGCTCAAACGGGTGGTTCTCTAGTTGTCGTGATGCCGCCACAGCTTTCGCGCCGACGACGAGTCATGTCAACAGGACATCGTTCAACGGAGCGCGTCTTTCCGCCGCGATAGCTCCATGGCACCGTTACAGTGCCGGCCGATCCGGTGGCGCCGAGTTCGGGCTGCGGCCGCCTCTGCTTATGAGCGCGCTCCGGCCGCTTCGCACACGGCTGCTTGCCCGAGGATGCGAGTCGCGTCGAAGGAGCTCTTCGCCTTCGAGAGGTTGTCCGCCAAGCTGTTTATCTTGGACGCGTTGGCTGCGCTGGTGCCCGTCCGTTCAATCACGTACGTGGCCGCGTCCTTGCCGTCCTCTACGGCCATGGCGTCAACGTAGTCACAGGTGGCGTTGATGACCTCCCATCGTTCTGGGCTCGGTAGGTCGTCGGCGGGTTGGGCGATGGAGCGGGCTTCTCGAGCGACGTCGTCAGAGGCAGGGAGGGGTGCGCTGGGAAGGTCTGGTGGAACCCAACGAGACTCGGTGAGTTCGTCGACGTTTCTAGCCTCGTTCCGGAGCACGCGAAGAAGGTCGTCCCCGCTCTGTCGGGCAGGGCCGCACCCGGAAAGAAGTGCGGTCACCACTGTCGTGGCGGCCAGCGTGACTCGGGTCATCGACTTGCTCCGATACTTCGTTGACGGGATGTCGCGGTTAGTACCGTTCACGGTGAACCTGTTCTTTGGGTCTGGCCATACCCAACTGCGATCAAGTGGCTGCGCTACCTCTACCCGTGACCGCCGGTACGACCGTCGCCTGTGATGTCCGCCCTCTGTGCGCTGAGCATCGACACCCGCGTCGGCGGGCGAAAAGATGGACCGGTGACGCGGAGCTCAAAGGAACGTACGAGCGCCCGGGGGGACGATGCTGTCGCCCCTGGGCAGCTGTCGGCCCAGGGCTGGAGCGAGCTCGTGCGACGCGCCGCGAAGCACGTGGTGGGGGCGCGTCTTCACTTCCTCAGCGCCGGTGTAGCGTTCTTCGCCGTCCTGTCGGTCGCCCCCGTGCTGGTGACCGCGCTCTCGGTCTACGGCGCCCTCAACACGCCGGCCCAGGCGCGCAACCAGCTAGCCCGGGTTGCGGAGGTGCTCCCGCCGCAGGTGGAGCTGCTGGTCACCGACCAGCTGACCACCATCACGACCGCCTCGACGGAGGTGCTGACGGTGCGTGGCCTCGTCGGGCTCGCGCTTGCGTTGTGGACTGCCACGACAGCCGCGGTGGCCTTGATCGACGCACTGAACGTCGCCTACCACGAGACCGAGACCAGGGGCTTCGCGCGACGGACCCTGCTGGGGTCTGCTGTTCGTCCTCGGCGGTGCATTGCTGCTGGGTGCCGCCATCGCCATCGGCGGCGTCGTCTCACGGGCCGTCGAGGAGTCACCGGACACCGTGGGGTCCGTGTTGGCGATGGCTGTCTGGCCGGCGCTGGCGCTGCTGATGACCACGATGCTGGCCGTCCTCTACAGGTTCGCCCCTGACCGCAAGAACCCGCAGTGGCGTTGGACTACGTGGGGTGCCGCAGGCGCCACCCTGCTCTGGGCAGCCACCACCGCCGCGCTGTTCACCTACGTGCAGCACCTCGGCACCTACGGGACCACCTACGGCTCGCTAGCTGTACTGATCGGTGAGGTTGGTCAACCTGGTGATGGGTGTTGACCCGCCGATTGCGGTGTGGGGCCGGTGGTGGTTGTACTCGTGGAGCCATGCTGGCAGAGCTGCCCGGCGCGCTGATTCGGAGTTGTAGAACTTCTTGAATGCCCAGCCGTCGGCCATGGTGCGGTGGAAGCGTTCGATCTTGCCGTTGGTCTGG
>NZ_JACXYX010000020.1 GCF_014779655.1 Nocardioides ganghwensis | reverse complement strand
AGTCTGACCGCGCGTCGCCAACGACACGCTCACCAGCACCGACGACGACGAAGCACGAGGCGCCCGCCCCGATCGCTCGGGACGGGCGCCTCACCCTGCCTCTTGACAGGAGATCACTACATATCAGTTGTTCGGTGGTCCCGGGCCGGCACCTAGACTGTCCTGTCGTGTCCGACGCCGCACTGCAACCCCTCACGATCGTCGAGATCCAGCGACGGGTCTCCGCGGAGCTGGATCGCATCGGCTCGGTCATCGACGAGCTCGGCGCGCTGTTCGCCGGTGCCGGCGAGGAGCTCGCGCTGGTCGGCGGCCCGGTCCGCGACGCGATGATCGGCCGGCTGCAGAACGACCTCGACTTCACCACCTCCGCCCGTCCGGAGGTCACCGAGCGCCTGGTCGCCGGCTGGGCCGACGCCGTGTGGGACATGGGCCGCGACTTCGGCACGATCGGCTGCCGCAAGGGGCCGTGGCAGGTCGAGATCACGACCTACCGCTCGGAGACCTACGACCCGTCCTCCCGCAAGCCCGACGTCGACTTCGGCGACAGCCTCGAGGGCGACCTCGGCCGTCGCGACTTCAGCGTCAACTCGATGGCCGTGCGGGTGCCGGGCCGCGAGTTCGTCGACCCGTCCGGCGGCATCGTCGACCTCGCCGAGCGGGTGCTCCGCACGCCGGGCACCCCCGAGGACTCCTTCTCCGACGACCCCCTGCGGATGATGCGGGCCGCTCGCTTCGCCGCGCAGCTCGGCTTCTCGGTCGCCCCCGAGGTGGTCGAGGCGATGACCGCCATGGCGGGCCGGATCGAGATCATCTCCGCCGAGCGGGTGCGTGACGAGCTGGTCAAGCTGGTCTGCGCGCCCCACCCCCGGCTGGGCCTGACCCTCCTCGTCGAGACCGGCCTGGCGGCGTACGTCCTCCCGGAGCTGCCCGCGCTGGCGCTCGAGCGCGACGAGCACCACCGCCACAAGGACGTCTACGAGCACACGCTGACCGTCCTCGAGCAGTCCATCGACCTCGAGCACCGCCTCGGCGGCGGCCCCGACTTCGTCTCCCGGTTCGCGGCGCTGATGCACGACGTCGGCAAGCCGCGGACCCGCAGGTTCGAGGCCGGCGGCACCGTGACCTTCCACCACCACGACGTCGTGGGCGCCAAGCTCACCCGCAAGCGGATGAAGGCGCTGCGCTTCTCCAACCACGACATCGACGCCGTCGCGCGGCTGGTCGAGCTGCACCTGCGCTTCCACGGCTACGGCTCCGGCGAGTGGACCGACAGCGCCGTGCGCCGCTACGTCCGCGATGCCGGCGACCAGCTCGAGCGGCTGCACATCCTCACGCGTGCCGACTGCACCACCCGCAACCAGCGCAAGGCCGACCGCCTGCGCCGGACGTACGACTCCCTCGAGGAGCGGATCGCGCGGCTCTCCGAGGAGGAGGAGCTCGCCGCTATCCGCCCCGACCTCGACGGCAACCGGATCATGGAGGTCCTCGGCATCGGGCCCGGCCGCGAGGTGGGGCAGGCGTACGCCTTCCTGCTCGAGCTGCGGATGGACGAGGGCCCGAAGTCGGCCGAGGAGGCCGAGGCCGCGCTGCGCGAGTGGTGGGCCGCGCGCTGAGGACCGAGCTCAGGCGGAGCGCGTGGCGAGCTGGGTGTCCAGCCAGTCCGGGAACGCCAGCAGGTCGTCGAGGACGACGTCGGTCCCGGCGGCCACGAGCTCCTCGCGGGTGCAGCCACCCGTCAGCACCGACACGCTGAGCACGTCGGCGGCCCGGGCACCCTCGACGTCGTGGACGTGGTCGCCGACATAGGCGAGCGCGCCCTCGCGGCGCAGCACCTCGGCCTTGCCCACACCCCACACCCATCCCTCGAGGTGGTCGGAGGCGAGGCCGAGGTGGTCGAGGTGGAGCTGGGCGTTGGGGGTGTACTTGCCGGTGACCACGAGCACCCGCCCGCCGTGGGCGCGCACCGCCTCGAACGCCTCGTGCGCGCCGGGCAGCGCGGGGACCGTGGTGATCGCGTGGTCGGGGTAGAGCGCCCGGAACCGGTCGCCGGCCGGAGCGACCTGCTCGGGCAGGAGGTACGGCGCGAGCAGGTGGTCGAGGGGCGGACCCAGCCGGGCCGTCATCTCCTCCACCGGGAAGTCCACGCCCAGCTCGTCCCCCAGCACCTCCAGCACCTGCCGGAACCCGGCCGCGGTGTCGATCAGGGTGAGGTCGAGGTCGAAGCCGACGACGAGCGGTGCGCGAACGGTCACGCTCGCGAGCGTACGGGCGGACCACCACGGGGAGCGCGGAGGCCCCGCCCCCACGAGGGGGACGGGGCCTCCGTCAGACCTGGCGTCTGGTGACGCGCGGGGTCACTCGCCGGCGATGAACTTCTCCAGCTCGGCGCGACCGAGGTCGTCCGGCATCTGCACCGGGGGAGACTTCATGAGGTAGGTCGAGGCCGAGATGATCGGGCCGCCGATGCCGCGGTCGAGCGCGATCTTGGCGGCGCGGACGGCGTCGATGATGATGCCGGCCGAGTTGGGGGAGTCCCAGACCTCGAGCTTGTACTCGAGGTTGAGCGGGACGTCGCCGAACGCGCGACCCTCGAGGCGGACGTAGGCCCACTTGCGGTCGTCGAGCCACTCGACGTAGTCGGAGGGGCCGATGTGGACGTTGCGGTCGCTGACCTTGTCGGCGAGCTCGCCCTTGAGGTTGGACGTCACGGCCTGGGTCTTGGAGACCTTCTTGGACTCCAGGCGCTCGCGCTCGAGCATGTTCTTGAAGTCCATGTTGCCGCCGACGTTGAGCTGGTAGGTGCGGTCCAGCGCCACGCCGCGGTCCTCGAACAGCTTGGCCATCACGCGGTGCGTGATGGTCGCGCCGACCTGGCTCTTGATGTCGTCGCCGACGATCGGGACGCCGGCGTCCTCGAACTTCTTGGCCCACTCGGGGTCGGAGGCGATGAAGACGGGGAGCGCGTTGACGAAGCCGACGCCCGCGTCGATCGCGCACTGGGCGTAGAACTTGTCGGCCTCCTCCGAGCCCACCGGGAGGTAGGACACGAGGACGTCGACCTCGGCGTCCTTGAGCACCTGCACGACGTCGACCGGCTCGGCGGCGGACTCCTCGATGGTGGCGCGGTAGTACTTGCCGAGGCCGTCGAGGGTCGGGCCGCGCTGGACCTCGACACCGAGGGTCGGGACGTCGGCGATCTTGATGGTGTTGTTCTGCGAGGCGTTGATGGCCTCGGAGAGGTCCTTGCCGACCTTCTTGTCGTCGACGTCGAACGCGGCGACGAACTGCACGTCCTTGACGTGGTAGTCACCGAAGACGACGTGCATGAGCCCGGGGACGGTCCCGCTGGGGTCCGCGTCCTTGTAGTACTCCACGCCCTGGACGAGGGAGGTGGCGCAGTTGCCGACTCCCACGATCCCTACTCGTACCGAACCCATGGGGCTCTCCTTCTCTCTGCTGGCCTTGCTCTGGCTGGTGGGTTGATCAGTCGGTGCCGACTGGCTTGGTTGCTGGTGCGGTGGCCGGGCCCTCGTCCCCGCGCTCGGCCCGGATGAGGTCGGAGAGCCAGCGGACCTCGCGCTCGACCGACTCCACGCCGTGGCGCTGGAGCTCCCCGGCGTAGCGGTCGACCTCGGCCTGGGTGCGGGCGAGCTCGGCCTGGACGCGGGCGAGCCGCTCCTGCAGGCGCGAGCGCCGCCCCTCGAGGACGCGCAGCCGGATCTCCATGTCGGTGGAGGAGAAGAACGCGAACCGGATGTCGAAGTTGTCGTCCTCCCACGCCGTGGGCCCGACCTCGGACATCAGTCGCTGGAACTGCTCGTTGCCGGCCGGGGTGACCTCGTAGACGATCCGCGGGCGGCGGCTCGTCGGTGTCGTGGTCGTGCTGACCTCGGTGATGAGGTTGGCCCGCAGCATCTTCTTCAGCGCCGGGTAGAGCGAGCCGTAGGACAGCACCCGCCCCCAGCCCAGCATCAGGTTCAGCCGCTTGCGCAGCTCGTAGCCGTGCATGGGTCCCTCGTGCAGCAGCCCGAGGACTGCCAGCTCGATGGTGTCACCACGACGTGCCATGCGACCTATCGTACCGATATATCCGTCGGTGACGAATCAGGGATGCCGGATCGCTCCCCGTACCCTTTCCCGCGTGAGTGTGAAGAAGCGGCGGGCCGACGGCAAGGCCCAGACCCGGCGGCCCGCGCCGAGGCGTACGGGCAAGCAGCGCGCGGCGAAGGTCGCCAAGGTCCTCGCGGTCCTCGGCGTCGTCGGCGCCCTCGTCCTCGGCGGCGTGGTGGTCGTGCTCTACCAGGCGATCAGCATCCCGACGCCCAACTCGGCCTTCGAGGCGCAGACCACCTTCGTCTACTACCGCGACGGCAAGCAGGAGCTGGGCACCTACTACGAGGACCAGAACCGCGTCTCGATCCCGCTGTCGGAGATGCCGGAGACGATGCAGGACGCGGTGGTCGCCGCGGAGAACCAGACGTTCTGGACCGACAAGGGCATCGACCCCAAGGGCATCCTGCGCGCGCTCTTCTCCAACGCCCGCGGCAACGCCCGCCAGGGCGCGTCGACGATCACCCAGCAGTACGTGAAGATCCTCTACCTCACGAGCGAGCAGAGCTACAAGCGCAAGATCAAGGAAGCGGTCGTCTCGCTCAAGATCCAGCAGCAGCTCAGCAAGGAGGAGGTCCTCGAGGGCTACCTCAACACCATCTACTTCGGTCGCGGCGCCTACGGCATCGAGGCCGCCTCCGAGGCCTACTTCGACCACCCGGCCAAGGACCTCAACCTCCGCGAGTCCGCCGTCCTGGCCACCGTGCTCAACAACCCGTCGCAGTACGACCCGGCCAACGGCAAGGAGGCCAAGGAGGACCTCAAGGGCCGCTACGCCTACGTCCTCGAGAGCATGGCCGAGATGGGCACCATCACCGCCGAGCAGCGCGACACCGCCCTCAAGCGGCTGCCGAAGTTCCCCAAGATCGCCGCCCAGAGCCAGTACGGCGGGCAGCGCGGCCACATGCTCGCGCTGGTCAAGGAGGAGATCCTCGCGCGCGGCATCGCATCGGAGGACGAGATCGACGGCGGCGGGCTGCGGATCACCACGACCTTCGACCCCCAGGTGATGGCCGACGTCGAGGAGGCCGTCAACGAACAGCGCCCCGACGCGGGGATGCCCGGCCCGGCCGGCAACAAGGACCTCCACGTCGGCGCGGCCACTGTCGACACGCGCACCGGCGAGCTGCTCGGCTTCTACGGCGGGCAGGACTACCTCGAGTCGCAGATCAACTGGGCCGTCTCCGGCGGCATGGCCGGCTCGACGATGAAGGCCGCGACCAACGTCGCGGCGATCCGCGACGGCTACTCCCTCGAGGACACCTTCGAGGGCAACAGCCCGATCGACATCGCCGGCACCGAGTTCGGCAACCAGGGCGACACCGACTACGGCCCCGCGGTGTCGATGCTCGACGCGACCGAGAACTCGGTCAACACCGCCTACGTCGACATGGTCGACTCGATGGACAACGGCCCGCAGAAGGTCATCCAGGCCGCCGAGGACCTCGGCATCCCCGGCAACGAGGGGGCGCGGTGGGGGATCCCGCGGCGCTCGATCGACTTCCAGGAGAACGTCGGCGTCACCCTCGGCACCGCCCAGGTGAGCCCTATCAACATGGCCAACGCCTACGCCACCCTCGCCAACGGCGGGGTACGCAACGAGGTCCACGTGCTGCAGAAGGTCGTCGACCGGCGCGGCGAGGTCCTCTACGAGTCCAAGAAGCGCAGCAAGCAGACCGTCGACCCCGACATCGCGGCTGACGTGACGTACGCCCTCCAGCAGGTCGTCGAGTCCGGGTCCGGCACCGAGGCGCTCGCGCTCGCCCGTCCGGCCGCCGGCAAGACCGGCACGGCCACCAACGACGACGACGAGGTGTCCTCGTCGTGGTTCGTCGGGATGACCCCGCAGATCTCGACCGCCGTGATGTACGTGCGCGGCAAGGGCCGCGAGGGACTCGACGTCGTACGCCCCGACGGCGCCGACCTGTGGCTGCCGACGAGCTCGGACGGCCGGTCGGGCTACTTCGGCGGCAACTACCCCGCGAAGACGTGGACGTCGATCATGCAGCGGGTGATGGAGGGACGGGAGATCGAGGACTTCCCCGAGCCCGCCTACGTCGACGGCGACGCACCGGAGGAGGGCCACGAGTACACCCCGCCGCCGCCCCCGCCGCCGGAGCCCACGAAGACTCCGACCCCGACCCAGACCCCCACGGTCGAGCCCGAGGAGCCGACGGAGGAGCCGACGGAGACGCCGACCGAGACCCCGGTCCCCACCGAGACCCCGGTCCCGACCGAGACGCCGGTCCCGACCGAGACGCCCGTCCCGACGGAGACCCCGGTGCCGACCGAGACGCCCCCGGCCACCCCGACCGGGCGGTCCCAGCTGCGCCAGCCGCTGCCCGACGCCCGACCCTGAGCACACCGGTGGACCGCCCGCCCCCGGAAGCGCCGACGCGCACCGACCCCGTCGCGTCGGCGATGTCGGAGGTCGTCGGAGGCCCCGTGGGGGTGCACGCGGCGGGTCACCCCTGGTGGAACGCCCAGCGCGTCCTGCTCGGCGCGACCGCGGTCGTCCTGGCCGGCGGCATGGCGAGCAAGACCGCCTGCGTCCCGTCCGGGTGGAGCCGGCCCGACCAGCCCTTCGCGCAGCTGTGCTGGACCGACCTGGCCGGCGCGTCCGCCGACGCCGGGTCGCCGCCGCACGTCGCCACCTGGGTGGTCCGGCTGGCCGAGGCGTTCCCCGGCTCGGGCACGGTCGCCACGACCGCCGTCCTGGCCGTCCTCCTCGCCGCGCTCGCGCTCCTCGCCACTGCACTCCTCGTCCGGGTCGACGCGCGCCGGCCGTGGGCCGCGGCCGGCTGGGCGATGTCGCCCGTCCTGCTCGTCCACTGGCTGTCGTGGGAGCTCCTCGCCGCGGTGGGGGTGGCCGTCCTGCTGTGGGGCTGGACGTCGGGCCGACCCTGGCTCGCCGGAGTCGGCGCCGGCATCGGTGCCGCCTTCGCCCTCCCGGTGGCCGTCGCCCTCGTCGGCGTGGTCGCGGTCGGCGGGCGGCTGCGCGACCGCGTGGACGCCCTGCTCGCGGCGGCCGCGGCGTACGTCGTGGTCACGCTGCCCGGCAGGGCGCGGGTCGAGACCCCCGACCTCGGGTCGGTCTGGCTGCTGCTCGACCAGCTCGGCCTCGGCGGGTCCACGGTGTCGCGGACGCTCGTGCAGCTCGCCGTCCTCGCGGGGGCCGCGGGTGCCGTGTGGTGGCTGGTGCGGCGCGACGGCTCACCCACACCGCTGACCACCGCCCGGGCGGGACTGGTCCTGCTCGCGACCGCGCTCGTCGTCGCACCCTCGGCCCCGCCCGAGACCGCCCTGCTCGTGCTCCCGCTGGCCGCTGTCGCCGTACGCCGCTGGCGCGACCTGCTGGTCTGGCAGGGGCTGCACCTCGTCAGCTGGGTGATCACCGGGTGGTACGTCGGGCAGGCGCTGGTGCCGACCGTGGCCGACGACGGTCGGGCCTACTGGCTCGCGATCCTGCTGCGGGTCGCCGGTCTCGTGTGGCTCGTGGTCGCGGTGCTGAGGGACGCCTCAGCCGACGACGACCCGGTCGAAGTCGGTGGCGGTGAAGCGGACCCGGACGTCGATGTCCTCGCCGATGCGGGGCACCCGCGCCCCTGACGGGACGAACAGCATCGAGGCCTGCATGTGCGGCGGCTCGGCGAAGAGGCGTTGCTTGCCGTCGATGGAGAACGGCGACCGGACGAACCCGACGGCGTCGAGGCCGCCGCGGGCGAGGGTCGCCGCACGCGCCTTGAGGGACTGGTCGCCGGTGGGTGCCTCGAGGCCGATGCCGTGCGCCGTGCCGCCGCTGACGACCACGATGTGCCCGTGCTTGGGCGCGCTGCGGCCGCGGTAGCCGAAGGTGTCGCCGCGCTCGACCTCGTGCACGTCGAGCACCGTCGCGGTGACCGAGAGCGCCCCGCGGTCGCCGAGCCACAGGTCGGTGCCGATGCGCGGGCGGACGGTGAAGTCGGGATAGCTCGTGGCCAGCCTGGCCAGCTCGGCGCCGGTCAGGTGGGAGACGAACACCGTGCGCGTGGGCAGGCCCGAGGCGACGACGTCGTTGATGAGCCGGGTGACCTCGCCGAGGTGCGAGGTGGTGTTGAGCGGCAGGTGCATCGCGACGCCGCGCAGGCCGCTGCGCCCCTGACCGAGGGCGTCGGCGGCTGCGGCGAGGTCGCGGCGGGTCATGCCGTGGCGCAGCATCGAGGTGAGCTGCTCGAGGACGAACCGCGCCTGCGGGTGCCGCTCGCGGAGGTCGCCGAGGTCCTCGACCCGGCTGACGGTGTGGATGACCCGCGCGGCCGTGCGGGGGTCGAGGTCCAGCGCCGCACCGAACGGCCGCCACGGCGTGAGGACCAGGAGGTCGCCGTCGTAGCGCGTGGCCGCCTGCTCCACCTCGTCGTAGGTCCCGACGGCGATCGTGTCGACGGGCGCCCCGGTGTCGGAGGCGTGGTCGGCGAGCCACTGTGCGCGGCGGGCGAGACGACCGAGGGTGAGGCCGTAGCCGTTGCCCTTGGCGACCGGGACGATGCCGGGGTGCCGCTCGACGGTCGCGAGCAGGTGCCGACGCCACCGCTCGCCGTCCACGGTGAGGGTCAGGCTCATGCCACCCTCACCCTCTCCGGGCCAGGTAGACCTGGAACGCCTTGTAGATCGCGCGGTTGATCGGCAGGTCCCACTCGCCGGCGTACTCGACGGCCTCGCCGCCCGTGCCGACCTTGAACTGGATCAGCCCGACGTGCGGGTCGTCGGCGTCGAGGGTCTCGGTGATGCCGCGGAGGTCGTAGACGTGGGCGCCGCCGGCCAGGGCGTGGCGGATCATCGCCCACTGGACGGCGTTGGACCCGCGCACCTCGCGCTTCTCCGTGGAGGACGCGCCGTAGGAGTACCAGGCGTGGGTGCCGACGCGGATCGCGATCGTGGCGGCGACGAGGTCGCCCTCGTGCCGGGCCAGCCAGAGCTGGATCCGGTCGGGGTCCTCGGCGGCGAGCGCGTCGTACATGGTCTCGAAGTAGGACAGCGGTCGCGGGGTGAAGTGGTCGCGCTCGGCGGTGTGGACGTAGAGGTCGTGGAACGCCTTGAGGTCGGCGCGCTCACCGAGCGAGACCTCCACGCCCGCCTTGTCGGCCTTCTTGATGTTGCGCCGCCAGAGCTGGTTCATCCCGGCGAGGACGTCGGCCTCGGTGCGCGGCTCGCCGGCCTCGTCGACCAGCGGGACCTGGAAGTTGAACTGCGGTTGCCCCGCGGTGAAGCCGCCCTCGCCCGTCTGCTGCTGCCAGCCGAGCTCGTGCAGCTGCGCGATGACGCACGCACCCTCCTGCGACCGCTCGTGGGGAGGCACGTCGCCGAGCCGGCGTACGGACTCGTCTGCGATCCCGGCCTTGACCTGCGCGGCCGACCAGCGACGGGTCACCACAGGCGGGCCCATCCGTACGGCGAACGCGCCCTCGCGCTTGAGGTGCGCCACCATCGGGGCGAGCCACTCCTCGAGGTCGTCGCCGGCCCACTCGATGACCGGACCCTCGGGGAGGTAGGCGAGGTAGCGCCTGACCTTCGGCAGCTGGCGGTAGAGGACGAGCCCCACGCCGACGAGGTCCCCGTCGCGGAACCAGCCGATCGACTCGGGCTTCCAGTCGGCCTTCACGCTCGCCCAGGCCGGCGTCTGCAGGAAGCTGGCGGACGACCTGCCGGCGATGAACTCACGGTGCTCCGGCGCGGAGATCGGGCGGAGCGTCAGGGGGGTCGTCACCCCGTGAAGGCTACAAGGGACCAGACACGACCCCCGTACGTGTCTGGTCCCCTCGTCAGGAGAGACGCAGCACGGACCCGTTTGGTTGCACTCCCGACACGACTTCGTCCTCGCAGTGGGACCCCCTGTTCCGTCAAGTTCGTCAGGGCTTCCTCAAGAAAGGTTGCACGTTCAACCGAATCCGCCCTTTGGGCGTACCTCTTGTGGTGCGCCCGACGTCCTCTGGTCTGAGGGGGCCGCGACGCGGTCTGTGGGAGACCGAGGTTCTTCGCGCCCCCGCCTCGTTCGCGCACAGGTGCGGACACCGACCCTTGGGGGATCCATCATGACCTCGAACAACCGCTACCGCCTCGCTCCGCGACTCGGGCTCGCCGCCTTCGTCTGCCTCGGCATGGTGACCGCCGCTCCCATCGCGGCCCTCGCCGACCCGCCCGGCAACAACGGCACCGTGAAGATCGCGCCCCTGGGCGACATCGACTCCATCCCCAACAACACTCCGCACGTCGGGTGCAGCTTCGACGTCGAGTGGTACGGGTTCGACGAGGGAGCCGACATCGTCTCGACCGTCTCCTTCGAGGAGCAGGCGCCGACCACAGGTGTCGGCATGACCGTCTCCGGACCTCCGCAGGTCTTCGTCGGCGGTGACCCCGCGACGGGCGCCGGCACGCCGACCGGCCTCGACGGCCGACAGACCTACACCCTGTCGTTCACCGGCGCTCCGCACCCGCAGCAGGGCTACCACGTGAAGCTCACGATCGCGACGCCCGGCTCCATCGGCAACGACACCAAGTCCAAGGTCTTCTGGGTCGAGGGCTGTGCTCCCACGACGCCCACGCCGACGCCGACGCCGACGCCGACGCCGACCCCGACGCCTACGCCGACCCCGACGCCGACTCCTACCCCGACGCCTACTCCCACGCCGACCCCGACGCCTACGCCCACGCCGACCCCGGCCTCTGAGCAGCCGCAGGAGACCGAGGAGCCCGAGGTGCTGGGCGAGCAGGCGTTCGCGGACGACGACGACAACGCCGGGAGCGACAACGACTCGACGAACCCGTCCGTCGCTCCGTCGCAGCAGCAGCAGCTCCCGACCGCCGTCAACGCCGGTCTGACCGGCGCCGAGCCGGCCGGGCCGAGCTCCACCCAGGTCCTGCTGGGAGCACTGCTCGTGCTCCTCGGTGGCGTCCTCGCCCGCCTCGGGTGGCTCCGCGCCCGTGGCTGATGCCCGCGGCCGTCGGCTGACGGCCATCCTGCTGGGGGCAGCCGCACCCGCGCTCGTCGCGGGTGGGCTGCTCCTGGCCGGCAGCGGTCTCGGCGGTGGGCCTGCGGCCACCGAGGCAACCGACACCGCGCCGCCCCCGGCGGCGGTGCAGGTGCGTGAGCCGGCCCGGACGTCCACACCGTCGGCGCGTCCCGCGCAGACCACGGCGCCGACGGACCCCGGCGTACGTCCCGACCTGGTCGTCGTCCCGTCACTCGGGGTCCGGGCGCCCGTGACGGGCATCCGCACCGAGGACGGCGCGCTCACGCCCCCCTCCGACCCCCGACAGGTGGGCTGGTGGACCGGCGGCGCCCGCCCCGGCGCGTCCGCAGGTGCAGCCGTCGTCACCGGGCACACCGTGCGCGCCGGTGGGGGAGCCTTCGACGACCTCGAGACGGTGTCCGCCGGCGACGACGTGCTCGTACGCTCCGGCGCGCGCGAGGTGGCCTACGTGGTCGACGCCGTCGAGGTGCTCAGCCGGGAGGAGCTCGCGCGCAGGAGCGCGTCCCTGTTCGCCCGGACCGGTCCGGGTCGCCTGGTGCTCATCACCTGCGAGGACTGGGACGGCACCGCCTATCGCAGCAACGTGGTGGTCACGGCGCGCCCCGCCGGCTGAGTCCGGCCCGGCCGACCGGGCCGTCCGCGCCGACAGGGCCGACAGGGCCGACAGGTGAGGATCACAGGTGCTCGCGGAGCCACGCGAAGTCCGCGAGGTGCTCCGCGGGACCGCCCGGCGTCTCGCAGATGACCGGCGCGCCGGCCTCGCGCACCACGGCGGCGAACTCGTCGGCCGGGAGGTGGCCGTGGCCGAAGTTGGCGTGGCGGTCGGCTCCCGAGTCGAAGCCGTCGCGCGAGTCGTTGGCGTGGACGAGGTCGATGCGGCCGGTGATGCCGCGGACCTTGTCGACCGCGTCGCCGAGCTCGATGCCGCCGGCCCACGCGTGGCAGGTGTCGAGGCAGAAGCCGACGTGCTCGGCACCGCCGGCCGACGAGATCGCGTCCCACACGCCGGCGATCCGGTCGAGGTGGCGCGCCATCGCGTTGTCGCCGCCGGCGGTGTTCTCGATGAGGAGGGGGATCTTGAGGTCGGTGGCCTCGATCGCCTTGCGCCAGTTGTCGAACCCGACCGCCGGGTCGTCGGCCTTGTTGACGTGGCCGCCGTGGACGATCAGGCCCTTGGCGCCGATCTCGGCCGCTGCGTCCATGTGCTGCTGGAGCAGCTTGCGGCTGGGGATGCGGATCCGGTTGTTGGTCGTGGCGACGTTGACGATGTAGGGCGCGTGGACGTAGAGGTCGACGCCCGCCTCCTCGGCCGCTGCGCGCAGCGCGGCCGCCCCGCCGTCGAAGCGCACCTCGGGCCCCTTGTAGCCCTGGGGGTCGCCGAGGAAGAACTGCACGAGGGTGGTGCCGCGCGCCGCCGCCTCGGCGATCGGGTCGGTCTGCTCGACGTGGGCGCCGATCGGCAGTGGGGTGCTCATGACGACCAGCCTAGGAGGACCCACAGACACCCGGCGACCACGGCGACGAGTGCTGCGACGGCGAGCCAGCCGGGCCAGTCGACGGGGTCCCGGGGCCCGGTGGGGGTCGTACGCCGCCGGCGCGGGGGCGGACCGAGGCGGTCGGGCACGGGCGGGCCGTCGGGCGGGGGCACCGGCAGCCGACGGAGCAGGCGCAGCGCCGCGTCGGCGGTGGCGATGCGCTGCTCCGGGTCGCTCACCAGCAGGCGCTCGAGGAGCGGCCGGAGCGGGTGGGAGGGGATGTCGCCCTGGCCCGCGGGGGGCAGCCCGGTGACGAGCTCGAGTGCCACGCGCCCCACGGCGTACAGGTCCTGGGTCGGCTCCGGCGGCGCACCGCGGGCCTGCTCGGGCGCCATGTAGCCGTCGGTGCCGATCGCTCCCGGCACCGTGGTGAAGCGACGGTCCGCGACCGGTGCGGCCACCCCGAAGTCGCCGAGCCGCAGGTGCGGAGGGCCGTCGCCGGTCGCCTCGAGGAGCAGGTTGGCGGGCTTGACGTCGCGGTGCACCAGCCCCGCCCCGTGCACGGCGCCCAGCCCCATCAGCAGCTGCTCGACGAGGAGCGCGGCGGTGCCGGGGTCGAGCGGGCCGTGCTCGCGCAGCAGGTCGGCGACCGAGCCGCCGGTCACCAGCTCCATCGCGAGGACCACCAGGTCGTCCTCCGCCGCCCAGCCGTGGGGCGCCACGACGTGCGGGTGCCGGACCCGGACCGCCTGCTCGCGCACGAAGCGGGCCAGGAGCGCCGAGCCGTGCCGGCCGAGAACCTTGAGGGCCACGTCCTGCCCGGTCCGTACGTCGTGGGCCCGCCACACCGAGCCCATCCCGCCGCTGCCCACCTGGTCGAGCAGGCGGTAGCGCCCGGCCACCACGGTGGCGGAGCGGGGCGCTGTCGCGGGCACTCCACGACGCTAGCCCCGGACGAGCGTCCCCGGGGCGTCGTCCACAGGCTCGACCCGGGCGAGGCGGGACGCTCGGGGGCGGTCCCGGGCGTTCGTACGACGATTCCGGGGGGAGGGGCGCGCGCTGGTAGTCTTCCCCGGTTGCCTTCGGGTGACCGCGGTGCCGCGACCCACGTCGTACGCCCGTGAACGCACAGTCCCTCCTGCCACGGAAAGCCCGTGGCCGCTCTAGCCCAGAGGAGGTGGAGACCGCTATGCGTGCCTATGAAGTGATGGTCATCCTCGACCCGAGTCTCGACGAGCGCACCATCGAGCCGTCGCTCGACAAGTACCTCAACGTGATCCGCAAGGACGGTGGCTCGATCGAGTCGCTCGACGTGTGGGGTCGTCGCCGGATGGCGTACGAGATCAAGAAGAACGCCGAGGGCATCTACGCCGTCATCTCGCTGACGGCCGAGCCCGCGACGGTCAAGGAGTTCGACCGCCAGCTCACGCTGAACGAGTCGATCCTGCGCACGAAGGTCATGCGTCCCGACGCCCACTGATCGCCTCACGGCGTCTGTGGATAGACCCTTCCCGCTGTCGGTCGCTGCCTGTTTGATGGGCAGCACATCGAGAGCACCCGGATCAGCAGGACATCTTTAGGAGACCTGACATGGCAGGCGAGACCACCATCACCGTCGTCGGCAACCTCGTCGACGACCCGGAGCTGCGGTTCACCCCCTCGGGGGCACCCGTGGCGAACTTCCGGATCGCGTCGACGCCGCGCACCTTCGACCGCCAGAGCAACGAGTGGAAGGACGGCGACACGCTGTTCCTCTCCTGCGCTGTGTGGCGGCAGGCCGCGGAGAACGTCGCCGAGTCCCTCCAGCGGGGCATGCGGGTGATCGTCCAGGGTCGCCTCAAGTCGCGTCAGTACGAGACCCGCGAGGGTGAGAAGCGCACCGTCTTCGAGATCGACGTCGAGGAGGTCGGCCCGTCGCTGCGTTCCGCATCGGCCAAGGTCACCAAGACGACGCGACAGGGCGGCGGTGGCGGCTACTCCGGCGGTGGCGGCGGCGGTGGCTACTCGGGTGGCGGTGGCGGCGGGCAGCAGTCCGCGCCTGCCGACGACCCGTGGGCCAGCCCGGCGCCCGCGCAGGGTGGCGGCGGCTGGGGCGGTCAGCCCCAGGGCGGCCAGCCCCAGGGTGGCGGCCAGTCCGCAGCGCCCAACGACCCGTGGGCCACGCCCGGGGTCAGCGGCGGCAACGACGAGCCGCCTTTCTAGTCCGGATCCGGACCCAGCAAGACATTCGAAACTCCATTCCGTCCCTGATTTGCCTCAGGGCCGGGCTCACTGAAAGGGAGCACCACAATGGCCAAGGCAATTCTGCGCAAGCCCAAGAAGAAGGTTTGCCAGTTCTGCAAGGAGAAGGCGACCGGTGTCGACTACAAGGACACCACCCTGCTCCGCAAGTTCATCTCCGACCGCGGCAAGATCCGCGCCCGTCGCGTGACCGGCAACTGCGTCCAGCACCAGCGCGACGTGGCCATCGCCGTCAAGAACGCGCGCGAGCTCGCCCTGCTGCCCTACACGTCCACCGGTCGCTGAGAGGAGCGGGAGACATGAAGCTCATCCTGACCCAGGAGGTCGACGGCCTCGGTGCCCCTGGTGACGTGGTCGAGGTCAAGGACGGCTACGGCCGCAACTACCTCGTCCCCCGTGGCCTCGGCATCCGCTGGAGCCGCGGCGGCGAGAAGACCATCGAGTCGATCAAGGCCGCCCGCACCGCCCGTGCGGTGCGCGACGAGGACCACGCCAAGGACGTCAAGGCCAAGATCGAGGCCAACGCGGTCATGGTGAAGGTCCGCGCCGGTGAGGGTGGTCGCCTGTTCGGCGCCGTCACCACCGCCGAGATCGCCGACGCCATCACCGCCGTCTCGGGCGAGAAGGTCGACCGCCGCACCATCGTGGTGGCCAACCCCATCAAGACGCTCGGCGCCCACGAGGTGTCGGTCAAGCTGCACGACGAGGTGTCCGCCACGGTGGCCCTCAACGTCGTTCCCGCCTGACGCGACGCACACCGCACGACCCACGCTCGGCCCGCTGCCCCTGAGGGGGTGGCGGGCCGTCGTGCTGTCCGGGACTACTCGGTCGGCTTCTCGCAGAGCGCGGGCGGCCGGTTGCCGCCGGAGTGGTACTCGTACGTCCGCCCGCCGGCGCGCAGCGTGATCCGCAGGCCGTCGACCAGCGCCTGGGTGTACATCTCACCCGGCTTGGCGCAGCCGCGGCTGCCGTCGCGCCAGGTGACCTCCTCGGTGGAGACGACCTCCACCTCGTCCGCGGGGATGTCGAGCGTGGCGGCCAGGTCCTCGACCGCCCGTACGGCGTCGGCCGGCGCGCCCGACGACGGGCTGGACGACGGGCTGGACGAGGGGCTCGACGACGGGCTGGGGTCCACGGCTGTCTCCTCGCCGTTCGGGGGCTGGGTGGTGCCGCCACAGGCTGCCACCAGGACGGAGGTCACCAGCAGCAGGGGGAGGCGGCGCATCGCGTGCATCACCCCAGTCTGACGGGAGTGCTCCCGGAGGCGTTCCGCCCCTCCCGCACATGACGAAGGGGCCGGCGGTGTCGCACCGCCGGCCCCTCCGTGTGGATCAGGTGAGGATCACCTCGATCAGTTCTTGACGACCCTGATCTTCAGCCTCTCCTTGCTGCCGAGCACCGCGGCGTCACCGAGGTACTCCACCTTCACCTTGATCTTGCCGACCTTGGTCGCCTTCGGCAGCTTGAGACGGGCCTTGCCGTACTCGTTGAGCGTCAGCGTCCAGGTCTTCTTCTTGAGCGCACCCTTCACCGTCACCTCGACCGTGCCGGTGGGCACGACGTTAGGGGCGGACACGGCGATCTTGAGCTTGGCCCTCTTGCCCTGCTTGATCACCTTCGGCGCGTCCACGTCGATCCGGGACTTCACCTTCGGCGTCGGGGCACCCGGGGCCGAGACCACCAGGTTGACCGGCGCGGAGGTGCTGCCGAGGTTGGCGGGGTCACCGAGGTACTTCGCGGTCACCGGGATGGTCCCGGCGGTCGTGAAGCCGCCGAGCGTGGCCGTGGCCTTGCCCGTGGCGTCCAGGGTGGCCGTGGTGACCTTGCGGTCGCCCGCCCAGAACTCGACCGTGCCCGTCGCGACCGTCTCGCCGGCGCTGAAGACCGTGGCCGTGGCCGCGGTCGTCTGACCGGTCTCGATGCGGTCCGGGTTGAT
Organism: Nocardioides ganghwensis; assembly: GCF_014779655.1. GTDB lineage: Bacteria > Actinomycetota > Actinomycetes > Propionibacteriales > Nocardioidaceae > Nocardioides > Nocardioides ganghwensis. Next base: position 56,228 of record NZ_JACXYX010000020.1, on the reverse strand, counting down.
CGACAGCGCGACCTCGCTGCGCTCCGAGGCGCCCTTGACCACGACCGTGTCGGTCGCCGACGCGGGCTTGGCGCCCGGGTCGCTGGTCGTGTGCACGGCCTCGTTGACCAGCCTCTGGCGCTCGTGGACGTCGCCGTCCACGGTCACCTGGTAGCTGAAGCTGGCGCTCTCGGCGACCGGACCGTCGTAGGTCGCGCAGACCACGAGGCCGTCCTCGAGGACCGGACCGGCGTTGCCCGCGTTGACCACTGCCTGGCCCGACGTGCCACCGGCGTTCTCGGTGCCGATCGTGACCGGCGCCTGGGCGTTGCCGCCGAGGAGGATGCCGTTGCCCGCGGTGATGTTGTCGTAGGCGAACCACATGTCGTTGCTGCCGTCGACGACCCAGGCCTGCATGTCGATCTGGCCGAAGGTCCCGGCGTCATCGTCGTAGAACCGCATGTTGTCGTACTCGATGATGCCGATCTCACCGGGGTCGAACCCGTTGGCGCCCGCGGTGCTGGCGAGGGTGACACCCGCGCCGGAGGCCAGGTCGTAGCGGAACTCCATGTCCTGCCAGAGCATCGCTGCGACGTTGTTGGGCTTGGCGACGTCGGGGACGGACTGCACCGTCCACGGCTCGTCGCCGGCACCCGGGTCGCCGTAGCCGTCGCCGTAGGTCAGGAACCCGTCGTCGGCGAAGTTGAGGCCACGGTAGGACGTGCCGTAGAAGCCGAAGTCACCCGTGCCGAAGGCGTCGAACGACGCCGTGTCACCGGTGACCCCGTCGTCGGCCGGGATGTCGAGCTCGGCCAGGTCGAGGTAGCCCCCGAACGGCGTGGTGCAGGACTCGTCCTCGGCGCTGGTGGCGAAGGAGTAGGTGCCCTCGAGGCCGTACGTCGTGGCCAGCTCACCGGTCCACGACACCGTGCCGTCGGCGAAGGTGGCGCCGTCGGTGGCAGAGCCCTCGACGTACGTCGTGCCCTCGGGCAGTGCGTCCGTGATGGTGTAGGTCAGGTCCTCGCGCGAGACGTTGGGCGCGACCTCGACGGTGTAGGTGATCGTGTCACCCGGTGCCGCCTCCTCCACGTCCGCGGTCTTGGTCACGTCGTCCTCGACGCGCTCGACCGTCACCGGGACGACACCGATGTCGCCCGGGCTGGCCGGCGAGGTGCCGAGGGTGAGCGTGCCGTGCCAGGTCTGACCGGCCTCCATGGCGTCCTCGTCCCAGAAGGTGCGGATCGAGAACGGCGTGGCGGCAGGCAGGGCGCCCTCGGGGCCCTCGGCGCGCAGGTTGCCCTGGTCGCCGGCGACCACCGCGGTCACCAGGTCGGTGGTGTCGGTGCCACCGGCCGTGGAGGCCTCCCAGTTCTGCACCAGGACCCAGTAGGTGCCCGGCTCGGGGTTGGCGATCTCGATGACCTCGTCCGAGCCAGCGCTCGCGCTCATGGCGATCTCGTTGGCCGCGGAGACCTCGCCCTTCCCGACGTAGAGGTCGAAGTCGGGCGCCGTCGGGTTCTCCAGCTTGGCGATGAGGCTCGTGGCGCCCGCGGGCACCTCGAGCATCTCGACGTGCGTGCCGTTGCCGTCGTACGGGTCGGTGTTGGTGCTGTCCTCGGCGATCGAGAGCTCGACGCTGTCCTCGGGCACCAGCCCGCTGGCGTCGATCTGCAGGTCGCTGATGGCGATGGCCTCGAAGCCCGACTCCACCTGGGAGCCCGCGTCACGACGGGTGGTGATGTCGATCGACTCGGGGAGCACGCCGGCCGACGGCAGGACGCCGACGGGGAGGTGCGCCACAGGGGCCTCGGATCCGGCGGGCGGCGTCAGCACCAGGGTGCCGAAGAGCCACTTGTCGGTGGCCACGCCGGCGTCGACGGTCGCGGTGACCGTGACGTCGGCGGTGCCGCCGTCGGTCAGCGCGACGGTGTCGACGTCGGTGTCGAGGGTGATGCCGTCGGAGACGTTCTCCACCGACACGGTCCACGTGCCGGCACCGGTGGCGGTGCCGGTGAGCGTACGGGTCCACTCGCACGTCTGCAGGCACTCGTCGTCGGCCATGCTGGCGGTGTTGAGCTCACGGACGTCGCCGCCGAGCGCGGGGTTCGCGCCCTGGTAGCCGGCGAGGTCCTCGTCGAGCACGAAGCCGGCCTTGGCGGCGCGACGGAGCTCGATGCGACCCGAGCCCATGTCGAACCAGTCGGCAGCGGTGCCGTCGGAGTCGGTGATGTCGCGCTCAGCGGTGGTCATCAGCGCCGACTGCGCCTCTGCCGGGCTCCACTGGTCGGCCTCGGGGACGTCGAGCTGCATGCCCCTGAGGAGCGCGAGCGCGCCGGCCGTGTGCGGGCTGGCCATCGAGGTGCCGGAGATGAACTCCCAGACGACCTCGTTGTCAGCGCCGGCCGCGGCGAGGATGTCCACGCCGGGAGCCGAGACGGACGGGCTGATCATCGACACCGCGCGGTTGGGGCCACGGCTGGAGAAGGCGGCCATGATGTCGCCGTTCTCGTCCTTGATGTCGGCGACCGAGCCGGAGAGCGCGGCCTCCTCGCCGGTGACCGAGCCCATCCACTCGCGGAGGGCGACACCGTCGTCGTAGGTGATGTGCGCGGCCGGGAGGGCGTGCGCGTCACCGTTGAGGGAGTCGCCGCTGGCCGGGTCGTTGGCCAGGACCATGCCCTCGGCGTTGAGCGCCGCGACGACCTCGCCCTTCTGCACGCGACCGGTGACACCGCGGTCGCACAGGACGATCTGACCGGTGAAGTCGGTCCCGGCGGGGAACTTCTCCGCCTCGCAGAGCGCGTTGCCGTTGACGGAGCGGGCGTCGACCAGCGGGTAGGCGGCGTCGGTGGGACCGGAGAGACCGGCACCCGCGATGTCGCCCGGGCCGGCGCCGGCGTCCGAGGCCAGGTCGGTGACCGACGAGACGTACTTGCGGTCGTGCGTGGTCGCACCGACCGTCGTCATCCACGGCACGTCACCGGGGCTGCCGAGGGTGGCGGCGCCGGGACCGGCGTTGCCGGCCGAGGTGGCGACGTGGATGCCGGCCTCGCGAGCGTTGAGGAACGCGACGGCGTCGGGGTCGGTCCAGGGGTTGGACGCCGCGGACGAGCCGATCGAGTAGTTGATCACGTCGACGTCGTCGAGGATCGCCTGGTTGATGGAGGCCAGGATCGAGTAGCCCTGGCAGCCGCCGTCGCAGACGTCGTAGCCGATGATGTTGGCGTGGGGCGCGACACCCTTGATCGTGGAGGTCACCGAGAACTCGTTGGGCGTGCCCTTGGCGGCGTACGCGGTCGCGTCGACCTGGTTTCCGGCCGTGGTGCTGCCGGTGTGGCTGCCGTGGCCGTCGTCGTCGTAGGGGTCGTCGAACGGGTTGCCGCCGGCGGCGGGGTTCTCGAAGTTGTAGTAGCCGATCAGCTTGTCGTTGCAGCCCCAGTTCGCGACGTACTGCGCGGTGTTGGCGGGGTCGCACATGCCGAGGTAGTTGCCGGCGCCGAGCGGGTTGGTGTGGTCGTAGCCGTCGCCACCGTCCTCGGCGGGCACCACGTCGGCGAACGACGGGTTCTCCGGGTTGAGGCCGGAGTCGAGGATGCCGACGATGACGCCCTCACCCTTGTTGCCGTCGAACGCCGCGGGGACGTTGGAGCCGTCCCAGATGGACGGCGCACCGATCCACTCGGGGCCCTTGTCGGTGGTGAGCTCGCGCTCGAAGTCGACCTGGACGGCCGCGACGCCGTCGAGACGGGAGACCTTCTGCGCCTGCGCGCGCGTCAGGTTGACCGCGATGCCGTTGAGCGCCTCGGTGTAGCGGTAGAGCACCTTGGCGCTGCCACCGGTGACCTGGGAGATCGAGGAGACCAGGTCGGCCTGCTCGGACTTGATCTCCGAGCGGTAGGCCGACTCCGACTGCGTGCTGGCCTCGCCGCGGCGCTCGGCGCTGTCGCGGGTCGGCACGGCAGGGGCGTCCAGCTGGACGATGTAGGTCTCGGCCTTCTTGCCGGTGCCGAGCTCCAGCACCGTGCCCTTGTCGAAGGCCTGGGCAGGGGTTGCCTTCTCAGGCTTGAGGGTGCCGGGGTCGAAGTCGGCTGCGTTGGCAGCCGTCCCCCACGGCACGAGTAGTGCGGCAGCGACGCTGGTTGCAGCGCCTGCCGCGATGGTGCGACGGATCACGCGGATCTCCCGTTCGACGAGACTGGCCCGACCGCATGACGACGCGCCCCCGAGAGCGAATGCGTACGTCATCCAGGCGGGATGAGGGGTGAAGCCCCTGTATCTGAAGTCACACGTGGGGCGCGTGTCAACGAAAACCGCGTCTGAAGATTCTCTCGTAACGGAGACGTAACCCCGGATCGTCTCCGCGTGGGTCAGGGCGCGGGCGCCGGACCGTCCGTCCGGATGGCGGCCGGGAAGCGGTTGGGCCGGGCGACGACGGCGTCGATCACGACCCGCTTGCGGCCCAGCGTCTCGATCACGATCCGGCCCGAGCGGACCCCGGAGTAGCGGTCGATGACGACGACCTGGCGCATGGCTGCCTTCGGGCCGGAGAGGTCGACGACGTGCCACGCGCGCCTGCCGACGCGCACACGCACCTTGCCGAAGCCCGGCCCGCTGGGGGCGATGAGGCGGAGCTCGCCGACCTTCGCGCGGGGCAGGACGAGCCGGGCCCCGCGCCTGGACGAGGTGAGCGCGTCACCACGGAACCAGCCGGCGTCCCGGACCTTCTTCCAACCGCGCTGTCGCGTGAGGTTGCGGGGGACGAAGAACTCGACCGGCTCCGACCAGGCGCTGGCGTTGCCGGCGGCGTCGACGGCGCGCGCGGCGAACCGGTGCCGGCCGGCCCGCGGGTCCTCGAGCTCCCACCGACCCGCCGAGCACGCCACGGGGCGGCCGTTGTCGGTGCACTCGATCGTCGAGCCCGCCTCGCTGCTGTTGAGCCGGATCGGCACGCCCGCGCCGGTGACCACCGGCTGGGTGGGGGTGATCTCGTCGTAGGACGTCGAGGTGACGAAGACGAACGGCGCCCGGGTGTCCTGGCCCCACCGCACGGTCGCCGGGGTGGGGTCGTGGTCAGGGGTGTCGGCGACCGCCGGCGGCAGCAGCGGGTTGACGTCGGGGTTGCGGGCGGCGTCGCCGAGGTCGACGGCGCGGGCCTGGAAGACGTACGTCCCGGCCGCGGCGTCGGGGAGGTCGGCGTACGTCACGGGGCTGGTGCAGGCGCGCCAGTCGTGGGCCTGCGGTCCGCCGGCCAGCGTGCACTCGAGGCCGAAGGGACCGGGGTCGGCGTCGGAGACCTGCGCCTGCACGGCGAAGGTCATCGTGGAGACGTCGACCAGGCCGGCGGCGTTGGGCGTGGTGGACGCGGTGAGGGTGGTGTCGGGCGGGGTGCTGTCGTCGCAGCCGTCCTGCAGGATGCCGGGCGCCGTCTCGTCGACGCACCCCGGCTCGGCCTCGGCGGGTGCGGCTCCCGCCAGGGGGACGAGCGCTCCTGCGACGAGCGCTCCTGCGACGAGCGCGACCACCCCCAGCCGCACTGCCGACCTGACGGCTGCGCGCTGCTTCTCCACCTGACCCACCTCGGACCCTCCCTCGGTCGTGATGCAGGCTCAACGAGCGGACGTCGCTCCGGTCACGAGCCACCGGTCGCCGCGTGCGCGCCACGACAGCAGCACCCCTCGCGCGCCCATGAAGACGAAGACCATCGCGACCCAGACGGCGACCAGGCCGTGCGGGAGGGTCGCCGCCCAGAGCGCGGCGGGGGCGTACGCCGCGAGCACGACCAGCCCGGCCCACGCGAGGTAGGCCCCGTCGCCCGCGCCGATGAGGACGCCGTCGAGCACGAAGACCATCCCGGCCAGCGGCTGGCCGAGCGCGGCCACCAGCAGGACGGGCACGAGCAGCTCCCGCACCTCGGGGTCGGTGGTGAACAGCGCACCGATGAACGGGGCCACGGCCGCGAGGGCGAGCCCGGCCACGAGCCCGCTGCCCCAGCCCCACCTGACCATCCGGCGGGTCAGCCGCCGGGTGCCGTCGACGTCGCCGCTGCCGAGGGCACGGCCGGTGAGCGCCTGCGCGGCGATGGCGATGGCGTCGAGGGCGAAGGCGAGGAAGCTCCAGAGGGTGATGGCGACCTGGTGCGTGGCGACGTTGACGTCGGTGGCACCGGTGCCGACGCGGGTGACGGCGTACGTCCCGACGAGCAGGCAGGCGCGCAGCGCGAGCGTACGGACGACGAGCGCGACGGCGGCGTGCGCGGCCGCGGTGATGCCGGCGCGGTCGGGGGACAGGGGCGCGTCGTGCGCGCGGGCCGCGCGGACGACGACCACGAGGAGCCAGGCTGCGCTGATCACCTGGGCGAGGACGGAGCCGATGGCCGAGCCCGCGATGCCCAGGTCGAGGCCGTAGACGAGGACGACGTTGAACACGATGTTGAGGCCGTTGCCGACGACGGCGACCATCAGCGGCGTACGGGTGTCCTGCAGGCCGCGCAGCACGCCGGTCGCGGCGAGCATGACGAGCAACGGCGTGGTGCCGAGGAACGCGATGGCCAGGTAGGTCTCTGCGTGGTCGGCGACCTCCGCGCCGACGCCGAAGGCGCCGACCAGGGTCGGGGTGAGGACGATCCCGAGCGCGGTGGCGAGGGTCCCGATGAGCACGGCCAGCCACACGCCGTCGACGCCTTGTGCGAGGGCGGCACGGAGGTCGCCGGCGCCGAGGTGTCGCGCCACGCTCGCGGTCGTGCCGTAGGCGAGGAAGACGCACAGGCCGACGACCGTCTGGAGGACGACCGCGGCGACGCCGAGGCCGGCGAGCTCGGGGGTGCCGAGGTGGCCGACGATCGCGGCGTCGGAGAGCAGGAAGAGCGGCTCGGCGACGAGGGCGAGGAAGGCGGGGACGGCCAGGCGCAGGATCTCGCGGTCGGTCTCGCGGTGGGTCGCGCGCTCGCTCTCCCGGTCGGTCGTCACGCGTCGAACTCTAGGAACGCCGCCCGGCGTCGGCCGTGCCGGACCGGATACCGGCCGGTTCCCGGCGCGTACATAGTCCCTTCGGACTACCTGTGAATGGCCGTGTGGATGACGCGCCGGTGGCGCTGGTCACGGCGGCGTGCTGGCTGACCGGTCGGCATCTTCCAGATGGCGGACGGGTGAACGTCCGCAGGGCCCGTGTATTTCTCCTCCACAGGCTGTGTGTCGCGTTGTCGCAGGTCAGAGCGGTGTTCGGCCAGCATTGCGGACTCGTGTCCACAGGCTCGTCTACGTCATGTGCACTGCTGCCTGCGTGTCGTCCACCCTCGTCCGCAGGTTCTCCACAAAGCCTGTGGATAACTCCGTCGCGCTGGCTTCCCCTGACCCGTCCGGAGCACGTACGGTCTCGCGCGGACGTCGATCGGGACGCCACTCGCGGACCGGGTCCGGCGCGGCTCGCCGGCGCAGGTCCGCTGGCGGTGTCGGTGGTCGTGCCTACCGTCGAGGGCGGCAGGTCGTGAGTGGGCCCGTGGGTGGCACGAGATGGAGGAGCGCGGAGTGAGCATCGCCTTCGAGGGGGACACCGACGAGGCCTGGGGCGACGGTCCGGCGGCCTACGAGCCCGGTCAGTCGCCGCGCTCGGCCGGTGACCGTACGCCTCCGCAGGACAACGCCGCCGAGCAGAGCGTGCTCGGCTCGATGCTGCTGTCGAAGGACGCGATCGCCGACGTCGTCGACGTCATCAAGGGCGTCGACTACTACCGCCCGGCCCACGAGGTCATCCACGACTCGATCATCGACCTCTACGGTCGCGGCGAGCCGGCCGACCCGATCACCGTCGCCGCCGAGCTGCAGAAGCGAGGCGAGCTCGTCCGCATCGGCGGCGCCCCCTACCTGCACACCCTCTCGGCCAACGTGCCGATCGCGGCCAACGCGGGCTACTACGCCGAGATCGTGCGCGACAAGGCGATCCTGCGCCGCCTGGTCGAGGCCGGCACCCGCATCGCGGCGCTCGGCTACGCCGGCGAGGGCGAGATCGACGACGTCGTCGACCACGCCCAGGCCGAGGTCTACAAGGTCACCGACCGGCGCGCGGCCGTCGACTACGCGCCGCTGAGCGACATCATGAGCGGCGTCCTCGACGAGATCGAGGCGATCGGCAACCGCGAGGCCGGCCTCTACGGCGTGCCCACGGGCTTCGCCGACCTCGACGACCTCACCAACGGTCTGCACTCGGGCCAGATGATCATCGTCGCGGCGCGCCCCGCCATGGGCAAGTCGACCCTCGCCCTCGACTTCTGCCGCGCGGCGTCGATCCACAACAACCTCACCAGCGTCTTCTTCAGCCTGGAGATGACGCGCTCGGAGATCATGATGCGCCTGCTCTCCGCCGAGGCGAAGGTGCCGCTCAACCACATCCGCAACGGCACGATGCGCGACGACGACTGGGAGAAGCTCGCCCGCAAGATGGGCCAGGTGTCGGGGGCGCCGATGTTCATCGACGACAGCCCCAACATGACGATGATGGAGATCCGGGCCAAGGCGCGGCGGCTCAAGCAGCGCCACGACCTCAAGCTCATCGTCATCGACTACATGCAGCTGATGAGCTCGGGCAAGAAGGTCGAGTCCCGCCAGCTCGAGGTCTCGGAGTTCTCCCGCAACATCAAGCTCCTCGCCAAGGAGCTCGAGTGCCCGATCATCGCGCTGTCGCAGCTCAACCGTGGTCCCGAGCAGCGTGGCGACAAGCGCCCGATGATGAGCGACCTGCGTGAGTCCGGCTCGCTCGAGCAGGACGCCGACATGGTGATCCTGCTCCACCGCGACGACGTCTACGAGAAGGAGTCGACCCGCCCCGGCGAGGCCGACCTGATCGTGGCCAAGCACCGCAACGGCCCGACCCGCGACCTCACCGTGGCCTTCCAGGGTCACTACTCCAGGTTCGTGGACATGGCCCAGGGCTAGTCGTCCGGGCCGGTGGAACGGCCTTCGTCCCTCTCGCTGGCGTGGAGGTGTCGCCGTCAGACCAGTCGCTGGGTGCGCAGTCTCAGGGCGTTGACGATGACGCTGACCGAGGACAGCGCCATCGCGGCGGCGGCGACCATGGGTGAGAGCAGCCAGCCGAGCGCGGGGTACAGCACGCCGGCTGCGATGGGGATGCCGGCGGTGTTGTAGGCGAAGGCCAGCACGAGCCCGCGCCGGACGTTCCCCATGACGGCGTGTGAGAGCTGCCGGGCGTGGGCGATGCCGTTGAGGTCGCCGCGCAGCAGGGTGACGCCGGCGGACTCGATGGCCACGTCGGTGCCGGTGCCCATCGCCAGGCCGACGTCGGCGGCCGCGAGCGCGGGGGCGTCGTTGACGCCGTCACCGGCGAACGCGACCACTCGGCCTTCGGAGCGGAGCTTGTTGACGACGTCGGCCTTGTGGTCGGGCAGCACCTCGGCCTCGACCCGGTCGATACCCAGGCCGGCGGCGACCGCGGTCGCAGTGACCTGGTTGTCGCCGGTGAGCATGATGACCTCGATTCCCTCCTTGCGCAGCGCCGCGAGGGCGGCAGGAGTGGTGTCCTTGACCTGGTCGGCGATACCGATGACACCGGCGGGTGTGCCGTCGACCGCGACGAGGACGGCGGTTGCGCCGGTGCTGCGCAGGCGGTCGGCCTTCTCGGCCAGGACGTCGGCGTCCACGCCCTGGGAGGTGAGGAACCCGCCGGTCCCGATGAGGACCCGCGTCCCCTCGACGGTGCCAAGGACGCCCTTGCCGGCCGGGGCGTCGAAGTCAGCCACCTCTGGCAGCCTGTCGACGCCGGTCGTGCCGGCTTGCGCCTTGTCGACGATGGCGCGTGCGAGCGGGTGCTCGGAGCTGTTCTCGACGGCAGCCGCGAGCCGCAGCAGCTCCTCGGCGGTGAGGTCGCTGTAGCCGTCGGCGAGCTCGACAGCGACGACGGCCGGCTTGCCTTCGGTGAGGGTGCCGGTCTTGTCGACGACGACGGTGTCGACCTTCTCCATCCGCTCGAGCGCTTCGGCGTTCTTGATCAGGACGCCCATCTGGGCGCCGCGGCCGACCCCGACCATGATGGACATGGGGGTGGCCAGGCCGAGGGCACACGGACAGGCGATGATGAGGACGCTGACGGCGACGACGAGCGCGTGCGCCAGCTTGGGGTCGGGCCCGACGATGGCCCAGACGATGAACGCGAGCACGGCGATGCCGATGACGGTGGGCACGAACACCGCGGAGACGCGGTCGACGGTGCGCTGGATGGGCGCGCGGGAGCGTTGGGCTTCGGCGACCATGTTGACGATGCGGGCGAGCATCGTGTCGCGGCCCACCGCGCTGGCACGCATCAGGAGCGTGCCGGTGGTGTTGAGGGTGCCGCCGATGGCGTGGTCGCCGGGGTTCTTGGTGACGGGCATCGACTCCCCAGTGACCAGCGACTCGTCGACGGCGGACTTGCCGTCCTCGACGAGCCCGTCGACCGGGACCTTCTCGCCGGGGCGCACGCGAAGCAGGTCACCGATGTGGACCTGGTCGAGAGTGACCTCCTCGTCGGTGCCGTCGTCGCGGATGCGCCGCGCGGTCCTGGGTGAGAGGTCGAGGAGTGCCTTGATCGCGCCGGACGTCGCTTCGCGGGCACGGAGCTCGAGCACCTGGCCGAGGAGCACGAGTGTGGTGATGACGGCGGCGGCCTCGAAGTAGACCGCGACGGCGCCGTCCTCACGGAACGCCTCGGGGAAGATGCCGGGCGCGAGGGTGGCGACGACGGAGAACAGCCAGGCGACGCCGGTGCCCATCGCGATGAGCGTGAACATGTTGAGGTGGCGGGTGCGCACCGACGCCCAGCCGCGTACGAAGAACGGCCAGCCGGCCCACAGCACCACGGGCGTGGCGAGCACGAGCTGGGTCCACGCGGACGTGGTGGCGGAGACGTTGTCGTGGAGCCACGGGACGAGGTCGCGTCCCATGCCCAGGACGAGGACGGGCAAGGAGAGCACCACCCCGAACCAGAACCGGCGCGTCATGTCGCGCAGCTCCTCGGACGGGCCGGTGTCGGCGGTGACGATGACGGGTTCGAGGGCCATGCCGCAGATCGGGCAGGCGCCGGGCCCGTCCTGTCGGATCTCGGGGTGCATCGGGCACGTGTACTCGATCGCCTCCCCCTCACCCGGCGTCGGCGGCTGGCCGCCAGCTGCGCCTCCGTGCCCGGCGTGGTCCTGCTCGTCGGACCGGCGGGCGTAGGCATCCGGCGCGGCGAGCAACGTGTCCTTGCAGCCAGCCGAGCAGAAGTAGAAGTGCTCGCCGTCGTGGACGGCGGCATGTTCGGTCGTGGCCGGGTCGACCGTCATCCCACACACCGGGTCGGTGACCTGGCGAGCTGTGGTCGAAGCCGGGTCGTGCGCGTGACTGCTCATACCCCCACAATACCCCCGGGGGGTATCAAGTCAACCCCTCGACGGTCCTGCTTGAGAGGGGGACGTTGGCCCTGGTGCCTCACAGGGGAGGAGGGCAGTCTCAGGAGGCAACCACACACCCAGCACCCGTCAAGGAGCCCCGTCATGACCACCTCACTCGCCAGGATCCTCAGCATCCTGTTCCTCGCAGGGGGCCTGTCCCTGACAGCGACCCCTGCGGTGTCCGCCAGCGCTGGCTCGGAGTTCGGTCACCACGTGCAGTCCTGTGCTCAGGTCATGGGATTCGACGGCGCGCACAATCCCGGCATGCACACGGGCTTCGCGGGGTGGCACCCCACCCACGCCTGCTGAAGGTCGACGGGCGGCCCGGGCGTCGTCCCGGGCGGGCCGAAAAGGTTGGTGACTCTGCGTCACGCCTGGGGCCGAGCCCCGTCTCCTCGTCAAGGACGCGGGGCGAGACGGACGGTGAGCACTGTGGAGACCATCGGAGTGACGCGGCACGCGTCGGAGAGCCTCTTCGACGCCGGCTTCTGGCAGGAGTGCGAGCGCGAGGCCGATCTGATGCTTCGGGCGATCACCGGGGTCGACGACCCCCTCACGCCTCCAGCCGGCGTCGCAGCCCCTTGAGGGACACCCGCGCCCAGGCGTCGTCGAACTCGCGGACGGCTGCCTCGGCGCTCGCCTCCTCGAGCATGTGCAGGCGGCCGTAGGTGAAGCCGTTGTGTCCGTCCGCGTGTGCGCGCGCACCGTGGTCACGCAGGACCCGGCGCGACATCACGGTGTCCTGGAACCGACCGAGGACCTGCTGGATCGCCTTGACCGATGCGGCCAGCTCGTCGGCCCGCCTCCCGAGGACCGGAGCCATGGACTCGGCGGCGTAGCGCAGGCGCTTCGCCTTCTTGCGGGCGTCGTGGAGAGCGACGTCGCGCTTCTCGCCGCCCGCCGCGCGCCTGACCTCCTTCACCGAGCGGCGGAGTCGCTTGGCGTCGCGGTGCAGCAGTCGCGGAAACACCTTCCGGGCCGGCTTCCCCGCCTCGGCCGTGAAGGCCGGAGCCCCCACGAGCTCGTCGAGGTCGTCGAGCAGCCGGAAGTAGCGCCGGTCTCCGAGCGCGGCGAGAGTCGCTTCACGGGCGGCCCGTTCGGCCGCTCGAAGGTCGTCGTCGATGGATGCGGCCACCGGACCGAGCACCAGGTGATCCGGCTCGGCCGCCACCAGCTCGGTCAGCCGTTCCCGGAGGACCTGGGCGTCCCGCGCCGGTCCGAGGGCCCGGCCGAGCCACCGCAGCTCCTCGGCCAGCGAGTCGGTGGCGGCGGCGTCCTCGAAGAGCGGACCGTACGTCTTGAGGGCCGACCGCAGCCGCCGGACGGCGATGCGCATCTTGTGCACCGACCCGTCCTCGCCGGCCCTGACCCGCCGGTCCTGAGCGAGCAGCCGGTCGACCTGCCGTCCCAGCCGGTGCGTGACAGCGGCCGCGGCGGTCGATCGGCGGAGCTCCTTCTTCCGCAACGGCGGCGACGGCGCTGGGGGAAGGTGGTCGCCCAGTGTCCGGGCCAGCTTCGACGACGCCTGCGCCCGTCGGGCACCGGCCTCCCGGAACAGCTCTTCGGCCAGGTCGAGGAGGGTGTCGTCGCCCGCGACCAGCTCGACCTCCCACTCGCGCCACTCGTCCCGCTGGTCGCCGACGTGGAGCTGTTCGGTGCGTACGTGGTCGTCGCAGACGTGGGCCAGCACGGCGTCGTCGGCGTCGAGCAGCGCGCGCTCCTGGCGACGCGTGAGGATGCGCGCGACCGGGACGAGGGGACGGTCCCGCACCAGGGCTCGCACCGGCTCGAGCAGAGGTCGCGGGACCGTTCGGGTGGCGCGGCCCAACGGCCGTCGCACCTCGACCCGGGTGTCGCCGACGCGGGGCAGCTTCAGGTGCCAGCCGGCATCGGAGCCCCCGGTCCGCCGCCGTACGGTGACGCCGCGGCGGGCCAGGTCGAGGTCGACCGTGTCGAAGTACACCGCCTCGAGCTCGTGCTCGACCGCCTGACCCACGCGCGCCACACCATCGACGTCGAGCATCGTCGGAAGGACGGTCGCGGGGTCGACGTCGAAGGTGCGCTCGGTCTCGGGCCAGGACTCGTTCACCATGACACATTGTCGGCCGCTCCGAGACAGGGGCGCACCCTGCGCGCGGGTGGGTGGCTTCATCGCCCGCGTCGGGTGATGAGTTCCGGCGCCCACCGCCGTCATACGTGTGACAAGGACACGACGGACGGAAGGATGGGTCATGACGGTCGACACGGATGTGGAGGAGGTCGGCGTGAGCAGCCTGGACGACATGGACGAGGCGAGCTTCACCGCGGCCGCCGAGCGGCACCGACGCGAGCTGCACGTGCACTGCTACCGGATGCTCGGGTCGTTCCAGGACGCCGAGGACGCAGTGCAGGAGACCTTCCTCAAGGCGTGGCGGGCGCGCGGGACGTACGAGGGGCGCTCGACCTTCCGGGCGTGGCTCTACCGGATCGCCACCAACGCCTGCCTGGACCTGCTCGCCACGCGGCGCCCCGAGCCCGCGACCGGCGGGGAGGTGCGGTGGTTGCAGCCGTACCCCGACAGCCTGCTCGACGAGCTGCCCGCCGCCGACGCCGACGAGCCGGAGGCGCTCGCGATGGCGCGGGAGACGATCGAGCTGGCGTACGTCGTCGCGGTCCAGCACCTCGCGCCCCGGCCGCGGGCCGTGCTCGTCCTGCGTGACGTGCTCGGGTGGCCGGCGAAGGACGTCGCCGACCTCCTCGGCGACTCGGTCAACTCGGTCAACAGCGCGCTGCAGCGGGCTCGCGCCGGCATGCGCGAGCACCTGCCCGCCGAGCGCCAGGAGTGGACGGGCGCGGACACGGACGTGGAGAACCGCGAGCTCGTACGCCGCTTCACCGACGCCAGCGTGGCCGCCGACCTCGACGCGATCGCCGCGATGATGCGTGACGACGTCCGCTACTCGATGCCGCCCTGGGAGGGACTGGTGGTCGGCCGGGACGCCGTCGTCGCGGACTGGACGGCCAACGGCTACCCCGGGATGACCGGCCTCCGCGCGGTCCCCACGGCGGTCAACCGCCAGCCGGCGGTCGCCTACTACCTGTGGCGCGAGCAGGAGGCGGCGTACGTCGCCCTGACCCTCGACGTGCTGCGCATCTCCGACGGGACGGTCACCGAGGTGACCATCTTCGACGCGGACCGGTTCGCCTCCTTGGGCCTGCCTGAGCGGCTGGCCGCCGACGGGGCCGGACAGTGAGCACCGGACGGCTCGTCGCCACCGGACTCGGGGCCGCCGACACCGCCACGGCCCTCACCCTCGTGCTGCTGCACCTCCTCGCCGCGGCGCTGGTGGTGCCGACGGTCGCGCGGACGCTCCGGACGACCGCCTGACGTACGTCGTCCACGACCCGCCTGCGCCCTCGAGGCGGCCGTGCGCAGTCGAGAGACCGAGGCCCTGCGTCCGCCCTCGTGGGGTAGTCCAGTGGGTAGTGGCTGGGAAGACGGCCCCGGGACGACCGGAACCCACTGGACTACCCCGGCCGACAACCACACCCCACTGGACTACCCCGACCCGGAGCCAGACGCCACTGGACTACCGCCGGGCGGGCCCGGACCTCCGCCACGCAGATCACGCGCGTGAACGCCCGCCGCATCCTCCCGTCCTGGCCAGGCCGGGGGCCGAGCGGCCTCAGCCCGGGGCGTGGGGGTGCGCGGCGTCGTACGCCCGGGCGAGCCGCTGCGGCACCACCATCCGCCAGGCGTCCACGACGAGCTCGCGGGCCTCGGCCGCGTCCAGCTCGGACAGGGTCGCGTGCACCCAGTTGAACCGGAGGTCGGAGGCCCCGGGCAGGTGGAAGCGCGGGTCGCCGGCCACGAGCGCGTCGCGCTCCTCCTTGGGGAACGCGAACCCCATGACGCTCTCGTCCTCGGAGAACGCTACGTAGACGATCGAGCCGACCCGGAACTTCAGCCGTCCCCGCACGGTGGCGACGTACGACCGGTCCAGGGTCGAGCCCAGCGCCAGGACGTCGTCGAGCACGGCCACCCCACCAGTATCGGCACGCCGTCGACGGCGGGCATCCCCAGAACTCGGGGCCGTCTCCCGTCCCGGGCGGGCACCCGCACTGCCCGTAGGGGTGATGTGTCCACCCCCCGACGTGGCTAGCGTCTCCAGCAGCCATGCACAGCGACGACCCTCAGCTCCTGACGCTGACCTACACGAGCGCCGCGACGCGTCTCATGTCCGTCGCGCAGCTCGTGGAGCTGATCGAGCAGATCCGGCCCAAGAACGAGCGCCTCGGCCTGACCGGGCTGCTGCTCTACAGCGGCGGCAACGTGATCCAGACGCTCGAGGGCACGTCGGACGCCGTGGACTCGGTGTTCGGCGCGATCCAGGACGACCCCCGCCACGGCGGCGTACGCGTCGTCGACCGCCGACACGTCGCCGACCGCTCGTTCTCCACGTGGTCGATGGGCTTCCGCAACGTCTCGGCCCGCGAGGTCGCCGACCTCCAGGACTTCAACGAGTTCGCCCGCCAGTCGGTCGGGCACGACCTCCTCGCCCACGTGGCGCCGGCCTTCGAGCTGCTCGAGTCCTTCCGCCTCAACACCGCCTGTTCCCCGCCCTGGTCGGTGCCCGACGCCTCCCATCGGGGTGGGGCCGCGCTTCCGTCCCGGTCGTAGGGTCGAGGGCATGCAGACTCGCACCCTCGGCAACCAGCAGGTCGGCGCCATCGGGCTCGGCCTGATGACCTTCGACCAGACCGGCACCCAGCCCCGCCAGCAGCTCCTCGACACCGTGTCCGCCGCGCTCGAGGCCGGCGTCACGCTCTTCGACACCGCCGACGCCTACGGCCCCGGCGACGAGAAGGGCGAGGGCGCCCAGGGGGAGAACGAGCGGCTCATCGCCTCCCTCCTCGACGAGCTCGGCGTGCGCGACCGGGTCCTGCTCGCGACCAAGGGCGGCCACGTCCGCACCGAGGGCGGCGGCTGGGACACCGACAGCTCCGCGGCCCACCTCCGCGAGGCCGTCGACGCCAGCCTGCAGCGTCTCGGCGTCGAGCAGATCGCGCTCTGGCAGCACCACCGCCCGGACCCCAAGGTCCCCTACGACGAGGTCATCGGGACGCTGAAGGAGATCGCCGACAGCGGCAAGGTCGCCCACGTCGGCCTCTCCAACGCCGATCCGCAGCAGATCCGCGACGCGCACGCCGTCCTCGGCGACGCGCTGGTGAGCGTGCAGAACCAGTTCAGCCCCAAGTTCCGCTCCAGCCGTCCCGAGATCGACGTCTGCGAGGAGCTCGGCCTCGCCTTCCTGCCGTGGAGCCCGCTGGGCGGTCTCTCCGACGCCAAGGAGCTCGCCGAGAAGCACCCGGCCTTCGCCGAGATCGCCCGGGACCGCGGCGTCAGCGCGCAGCAGGTCGCGCTGGCGTGGGAGCTGGCGCAGTCGCCCGTCGTCATCCCGATCCCCGGCGCCAAGCGTCCCTCGTCGATCACCGACTCGGCCGCCGCGGCCGACCTCGAGCTCACCGCCGACGAGCTGGCCCGGCTCGACGCGAGCTGAACCGTGGCCCGCCCGATCCTCAGCCGCGCCGTCGACGCGGTCATGGACCGCTCGCTCGTCCTCGGCTACACCACGATCGGCCTGGCCGTGCGGCGTGCGCTGCCCGGCTGGCCGCCCGACCCGCTGCCACGCTCGCTCGAGGGACGCCACGTCCTGGTCACCGGCGCGAGCTCCGGGCTCGGCATCGCCACGGTCGAGGGCCTGGTCACCTACGGGGCCGTCGTGCACATGCTCGTGCGTGACGAGGCCAAGGGCGCCGGGGTC
The DNA here is from genome assembly GCF_014779655.1 of Nocardioides ganghwensis. GTDB lineage: Bacteria > Actinomycetota > Actinomycetes > Propionibacteriales > Nocardioidaceae > Nocardioides > Nocardioides ganghwensis. The sequence continues at coordinate 39,029 of NZ_JACXYX010000020.1, read as the reverse complement.
GCCGAGCGGATCCGGGCGACGCACCCCGGGGCGGACGTACGGCTGTGGCGCTGCGACGTGTCCGACCTCGACGACGTACGCCGCTTCGCCGCCGACTTCGCCGGTGAGGTTCCCGACCTCCACGCGATCGTGCACAACGCCGGGGTCATGCCGCCCGCCCGCACCGAGTCGCCGCAGGGCCACGAGCTGAGCCTCGCGGTGCACGTCGTCGGGCCGGTGGTGATGACCGAGGCGCTGCGGGGTCCCCTCTCCGACGGGGCCGGCGGCCGGGTGGTGCTGGTCAGCAGCGGCGGGATGTACGGCCAGCCACTGCGCGCCGACGACCCGGGCTTCACGACCGGCGACTACTCGCCGACCACGGCGTACGCCCGGTCCAAGCGCTGGCAGGTCGAGATGGCGCCACTCCTCGCCGAGCGCTGGGCCGCGGACGGGATCACCGTGGCCACGATGCACCCGGGCTGGGCCGACACCCCCGGGGTGCAGGAGTCCCTGCCGACCTTCCGCAGGCTCACCCGTCCGGTCCTGCGCGACGACGCCCAGGGTGCCGACACCAGCGTGTGGCTGACCGCGGTCGAGCCGGCCCCGCCGACGGGGCGGTTCTGGCACGACCGGGTCGAGCGGCCGACCAACCTGCTCCCGACCACGCGGGCGAGCGGACGGGACCGGGCCCAGGCGTGGGCGTGGCTGCGCGAGGCGGCCGGGCTCGACTGATCGCCCGGCACTCGGCTGGTGCGGCGCCGAGCCTGCGGGTCGACGACGTCCGCCTGGCCGGGTCCTCCCCGCCCGCGTGGGGTAGTCCAGTGATTTCTGGCTGTTGGGGCGGGTAGTCCAGTGACCTGTGGTCGTGGCGAGCGTGATTTCCCGGCCACTTCTCACTGGACTACCCCACCGCGCGGCCGCTGACTCCCCGCCGGAAAAACTTGACTCGTTCAAGAAAAGGGGGCAGGGTGGAACGCGATGGACGACCACGCGACCGAGGCCGAGTTCGAGCACCTGCTCCGCAGCGCTGACCTGAGGGTCACCCGCCCGCGTCTCGCCGTCCTGCGCGCCGTACGCCGCCACCCGCACGCCGACACCGGCAGCGTCCTCGCGGCCGTGCGCTCCGAGGAGCCGACGGTCTCCCACCAGGCCGTGTACGACGTGCTGGGCGCGCTCGCCGAGTCCGGGCTGGTCCGCCGGATCCAGCCCGCCGGCTCGGTCGCGCGCTACGAGCTGCGCGTCGGCGACAACCATCACCACGTGGTCTGCCGCTCGTGCGGCGTCGTCGCCGACGTCGACTGCGCAGTCGGCGTACGCCCGTGCCTCGACGCCTCCGACACCCACGGCTTCGTCGTCGACGAGGCCGAGGTCACCTACTGGGGCCTCTGCCCCGCCTGCTCCACCGACACCGCCACCTGACACCCGCTCGTGATCTCGACACCCCATCCGGAAGGACAGCCATGACCGACAACCAGGACACCGCACCCGAGAGCCCCCAGGGCGTGGACCGCAAGGCCGAGGCCGGCTGCCCGGTCATGCACGACTCCGTCACCGCGGAGGGCAGCGAGAGCGAGAACCCGGTCATCGACGCGCCCCAGCCCGAGGGCCACCGCCCGCGGACCAACCAGGACTGGTGGCCCAACCAGCTCGACCTCTCGGTGCTGCACGCGCACTCGCCCCGGGGCAACCCGCTCGGTGCCGACTTCAGCTACCGCGAGGAGTTCGCCAAGCTCGATGTCGAGGCGCTCAAGGCCGACATCGCCCAGACCCTGCGCAGCTCGCAGGACTGGTGGCCCGCCGACTTCGGCCACTACGGCGGCCTGATGATCCGGATGAGCTGGCACTCCGCCGGCACCTACCGCGTCCAGGACGGCCGCGGCGGCGCGGGCGACGGCGGCCAGCGCTTCGCCCCCCTCAACTCGTGGCCCGACAACGCCAACCTCGACAAGGCCCGCCGCCTGCTGTGGCCGGTCAAGCAGAAGTACGGCCAGAAGATCTCGTGGGCCGACCTGCTGGTGCTCGCCGGCAACGTCGCCCTGGAGGACATGGGGTTCGAGACCTTCGGCTTCGCCTTCGGCCGCGAGGACGTCTGGGAGCCCGAGGAGATCTTCTGGGGCCCGGAGGACACCTGGCTCGGCGACGAGCGCTACTCCGACGACCGCGAGCTCGGCGAGGGCCTCGGCGCCGTCCAGATGGGCCTGATCTACGTCAACCCCGAGGGCCCCAACGGCAACCCGGACCCGGTCGCCTCGGCACGCGACATCCGCGAGACCTTCGCCCGGATGGCGATGAACGACGAGGAGACCGTCGCGCTGATCGCCGGCGGCCACACCTTCGGCAAGACCCACGGCAACGGTGACGCCGACCTCATCGGCCCCGAGCCGGAGGGCGCCCCGATCGAGAACCAGGGCCTCGGCTGGCTGAGCTCGTACGGCTCCGGCAAGGGCGCCGACACGATCACCTCCGGCCTCGAGGTCACCTGGACCGACGTCCCGACCCAGTGGAGCAACCGCTACTTCGAGATCCTCTTCGGCTACGAGTGGGAGCTCACCGAGAGCCCCGCGGGCGCGAAGCAGTGGGTCGCCAAGACCGACGACGAGATCATCCCCGACGCGCACGACCCGTCGAAGAAGCACCGCCCGACGATGCTGACCTCCGACCTCGCGCTGCGCTTCGACCCGGCCTACGAGAAGATCTCGCGCCGCTTCCTCGAGAACCCCGACCAGTTCGCGGAGGCCTTCGCCAAGGCCTGGTACAAGCTGCTGCACCGCGACATGGGCCCGGTCGGCCCGCACCTGCTCGGCCCGTGGGTCCCCGAGGCCCAGCTGTGGCAGGACCCGGTCCCGCCGGTCGAGGGCGAGCTGGTCTCCGACGCCGACATCGCCTCGCTCAAGGAGAAGCTGCTCGACTCGGGCCTCTCCGTCTCGCAGCTGGTGTCGCTCGCCTGGGCGTCCGCTGCGACCTTCCGCCGCACCGACAAGCGCGGCGGCGCCAACGGCGCCCGCATCCGCCTCGAGCCCCAGCGTGGCTGGGCCGTGCACGCCGACCTGGACCTCGACGCGACCCTCGGGGCCGTCGAGCGGGTGCAGCAGGAGTTCAACTCCGCCGGCGGGGCGCAGGTGTCGCTGGCCGACCTGATCGTCCTCGGTGGCGCCGCGGCGATCGAGAAGGCGGCCAAGGACGCCGGCCACGACGTGACCGTGCCGTTCACGCCCGGTCGTACGGACGCCACGCAGGACCAGACCGACGTCGACTCGATGCGCTGGCTCGAGCCCCGCGCGGACGGGTTCCGCAACTGGACCCGCCCCGGCGAGAAGCTCCAGCCGGAGAAGCTGCTGGTCGACAAGGCCTACATGCTGGGTCTCTCCGCGCCGCAGATGACCGTCCTGCTCGGCGGCCTCCGCGCCCTCGGCGCCAACGCCGGCGGCACCGCCCACGGCGTGCTGACCGACCGGCCGGGTGTCCTGACCAACGACTTCTTCGCCCACCTGCTGGCCCCGGGCACGCAGTGGAAGGCGTCGCAGTCGGACGAGGGCGTCTACGAGATCCGCGACGTCGCCTCGGGCGAGCTCAAGTGGACCGCCACGGCGGTCGACCTGGTCCTGGGCTCGAACTCCCAGCTCCGGGCGCTCGCCGAGGTCTACGCCAGCGAGGACGCGCGCGACAAGTTCGTCGCCGACTTCGTCGCGGCGTGGGCACAGGTCATGGACAACGACAGGTTCGACCTGCGCTGACCCGTACGCCTCCCGTACGCCGGCAGCCCGGTCCCCGCTCGGGGGCCGGGCTGCGGTGCGTCCGGGCGCGACGCGACGGTCGCGGAGGTCCTCGGCGCGCCCTAGCGTGAGGACATGGTCGACCACGCCACGCCCAACCTGCCCGCGCGCGACCTCGACGCGACCACCGACTTCTACTCCGCGCTCGGCTTCGAGGCGACCTACCGCGACCCGGGCTGGCTCATCCTCGAGCGAGGCGGGTTGAAGCTCGAGTTCTTCCCCGACCCCGGCATGGACCCGGCGTCCACGGCCGCCGGCTGCTGCCTGCGGGTCGACGACGTCGACGCGCTGTACGCCGCTTGCGTCGAGGCAGGCCTGCCCGAGAGCCACCTCGGTTGGCCGCGCCTTCACCCGCCGAAGGCCGAGGACTCCGGCCTGCGCATCGGGGCGCTCGTCGACGGTGACGGCAACCTGCTGCGGCTCGTGCAGAACCCCTGACCTACGTGCCGGGCTGCGGCTCGGCCTCGTCGCCGACGCTGATCGTGCCCGACGTCAGCAGCCGGAAGACCGTGCCGCCGCGGGGCGAGCGCAGTGCCTGCATCGCCCCGGGCCCGAGCCAGTCGTCGAGGAGCCGGCAGGGCGCGGCGATCCGTACGACCTCCAGCTCGACGTCCGCGATGCGCATCCGCTCGCCCGGCCTCGTGGGGATGGGTCCGCAGGTCAGGGTGACGTTGCGGCGGGTCAGGCCGGGATCGACGGACCGGCCCAGCACCTCGGCCGCGGCTTCGAGGTCGTCGAGCGCCTGCACCGTCACGTGCCGGTGCCTGCTGCCGTGGTAGCGGTCGCCCACCAGGCCCGCGCCCGCCTCCGCCTCGACGGACGCGACGGACTTCGTGGGCAGGCGGCGTCCCGGGGCGAGGTGGATCGAGTGGACGCGGGAGCTCACGCGGAGACCGTACGTGGACGTGCCGCGCGATCCGGCCGCCGATCGTCCGGGTCCGCGGGCATGATCGAGCCGTGACCGACCTCCTCGACCCCAAGGCAGCCCTCCACCACTACCTGCAGGAGTCGCGCGAGGCGCTGCTCTGGAAGCTCGAGGGGGTGGGCGAGCGCGACCTGCGACTGCCCCGTACGCCGACGGGCACCAACCTGCTCGGCATCGTCAAGCACGTCGCCAACGTGGAGATCGGCTACTTCGGACCCACGTTCGGCCGGGAGTGGCCCGACCCCGACCACCCGCTGGTGGTGACGGACGCGGACTACGACGCGGACCCGCAGTCCGACTGGTGGGTCCGCGCCGAGGTGTCCGCCGCGGAGGTCGTCGACTTCTACCGCGAGGTGGCCGCCTTCGCCGACGCGACCATCGCGGACCTGCCGCTCGATGCCGTCGGCACGGTGCCGTGGTGGCCCGGGGAGCGGAGCACGGTCTCCCTCCACCGGGTCGTCGTCCACGTCATCGCCGACACGACCCGGCACGCCGGGCACGCCGACATCCTCCGCGAGGGCATCGACGGCGCCGCCGGCCTCACGGTCGCCGCCGCGAACCTGCCCGACGTCGACTGGCCGGCGTACGTCGCCCGGCTGACGCGGGTGGCGGAGCGGTTCGAGCCGCCGTCCGATCCGGATCCTTCTCACCCCTAGGGGTTGAGGTCCGCGCCGATCACTGGTTCCATTCGGCGGATGGAATCCGAGGCGGCAGCTGTGGCGGCAGAAGCGACTCCGGGCGAGTGGGAGTGGCTCGCGTCGATCGAGGACGCGATCAACTCGACCTTCGACCCGGTCGCCGACGCCGTGGCATCCGTCATCTTCTACGCGCCGACGCTCGGCGGGGTCACCTTCCCGCTCATCGTGCTCTGGCTCGTGGTGGCGGCCGTCGTCTTCACGATCTACTTCAAGGGCATCCAGTTCACGTCGTGGCGGACCTCGTGGGACCTGGTCCGCGGCAAGTTCTCGCGCGCCAGCGACCCCGGTGAGGTCACGCACTTCCAGGCCCTGTCCTCGGCGGTGTCCGGCACGGTCGGTCTCGGCAACATCGCCGGCGTCGGCGCGGCGGTCACGCTCGGCGGTCCCGGAGCGACGTTCTGGATGATCATCGCCGGGCTGTTCGGCATGTGCACCAAGTTCGTCGAGTGCACCCTCGGCGTGAAGTACCGCGAGGTGCACGAGGACGGCAGCGTCACCGGCGGTCCGTTCCGCTACCTGCCCATCGCGTTCGAGCGCTTCGGCAGCGGCGTGTCCCGCACGCTCACGATCGTCTTCGCCGTCGCGCTGTTCTTCTTCGGGGCCGTCGGCGGCAACATGTTCCAGGCCAACCAGACCTTCGCCCAGGCGCGTGAGGTCACCGGTGGCGAGGACGGCTTCCTCGGCTCGTCCGGCTCCGCGCTGATCTTCGGCCTCGTCCTGGCGTTCCTCGTCGGCGCCGTCATCATCGGCGGCATCACCTCGATCGCGCAGGTCACCTCCAAGCTCGTGCCGGCGATGGCGATCCTCTACCTCGGCACCTGCCTGCTGGTGATCCTGGGCAACATCCCCAACATCCCCGCGGCCATCGGCGAGATCGTCACCGGCGCCTTCAACCCCGAGGGTGTCGCGGGCGGTGCGCTCGGCGTCCTCATCATCGGCTTCCAGCGCGCCGCCTTCTCCAACGAGGCGGGCGTCGGCTCCGCACCGATCGCCCACTCGGCGGTCAAGACCAAGCACCCGGTCAGCGAGGGCTTCGTGGCGCTCCTCGAGCCCTTCATCGACACCGTGGTCATCTGCACCATGACGGCCCTGACGATCGTCATCGCCGACTCGGCCTACTACGCCGAGCAGCGCGAGGTCGTGGCGGGCGGCGGCCCGACCCCGGACGGCGTGGTCGTCACCTCGCGGGCGTTCGAGACGTTCCTGCCGCAGTTCCCGGTGATCCTCGCGATCGCGGTCGCGCTGTTCGCCTTCTCGACGCTGATCACCTGGTCCTACTACACGATGAAGGCCTGGACCGAGCTCTTCGGCCGCTCGAAGCGCAGCGAGGCGATCTTCAAGATCGTGTTCTGCATGTTCACCGTCATCGGCAGCGTCATGACCTTCACGTCGGTCCTCACCTTCGCCGACTCCATGCTCTTCGTCTGCGCGATCGTCAACCTCCTCGCCTGCTACATCCTGCTCCCCAAGGTGCGCGAGGAGCTGCGGTCGTTCCGCGAGGGGCGGCGTACGGGCGCCATCAAGGAGGTCCCGGTCGAGGAGCGCGCCACGACCTGATCACCGGCCGCCCCTCACCGACCTCACCCACCCCCATCGGTGCGGACAGCTGGGCGAAGGTGGTGACCGCGAGGGCGGTGACCAGGGCGATGCCGGCGAGCACCACGCCGGCGTCGAGGAAGCCCGACCAGCCGCCTCCGGGGCGTACGCCGACCGCGAGCAGGCCGGCGGCGGCGAGCACGACCCCGGTGGTGGCGAAGATGCGGTGGGGTCGGCCGGGGGCGACGCCGGCCATGCCGCCGCGCAGGATGCTCCACACCACGAGGACCGCGGTCCCCCAGGCCAGGCACACGAGGACCGCTCCGACGATGTCGGCAGGTCGGTGCCAGCTGGCGACGAGCATCGCCGTCGCCGTCACGGTGATCGCGCCGGAGCCGACGAGGGAGACCGTGGTGCGCGCCTGGCCAGGGACGACCAGCAGGGCCGCCAGCACCAGCGACACGACCACCGTCGCGTGGCCGCTGGGATAGCTCGAGACGGTGAGGTTGCCGAAGTCGGGCCGCTCCGACCACGCCTTCAACGCCTGGGTGGTCAGGTTGGCGCCGAGGACGAGCGTGCCGGCCGCCGCGGCGGCGGGATAGCGGCGGCGCAGCACGGCGGTGCCGATGAGCAGGACGACGGCCAGTGCGATCGACCCCAGCGAGACGTTGCCCAGCACGGCCACCAGCTGCCGGGTGGCGGCACGGTCCCCGACGACGACGTCCATGCCGGCCTGGTCGAGGGCCTGCCCGAGCCTGGTCTGCTGGCTGCGGTCGCCCAACCACACCAACGCCACCGAGCTCAGCAGGCAGACGCCGAGGCAGGCTGCGGTGCTCCGCCAGCGCTGCCACTGCTCGCGAGCCGGCCGCACCGCCGTGGCGATGCGCTCGGTCGTCATGCCGCCATCGTGGCACGCGATGTCACAGCAGCGGACCGGCAGCGCCCCGGCGTCGGCCGGTCGAAAGTCGCAGGCGCGATGTCGGTGGGTCGTCCTAGGGTTCCGTCGTGCCCCTGGACGACCTCGACCCGATCCCGGCGGACCCCGCAGCCCCGCAGGTGGAGGCACACCTGCCGCCGGGTGTGACACGCGGTGCCGAGACGCTGCGCGCCTTCCGGCGGGTCCTCGCCAACACCCTCGTCGCCAACGTGACGTCGAGCTTCCTCTGGTTCGCACTCACCTTCTGGGCCTACCTCGAGACCCGCTCGGTGATGGCCACGGCCATCATCGGCGGCGGCTTCATGCTCTTCACCGCCGTCTTCGGCACCTACTTCGGCACGCTCGTCGACCGGCACCGCAAGAAGCAGGTGATGGTCGCCTCCTCGACGGTCACCCTCGTGACCTACGTCCTGTCCGGCGGCCTGTGGCTGCTGCTCGGCGAGGACCGGCTGGCCGACTGGGGCAGCCCCTGGTTCTGGCTGTTCGCCGCGGTCATCCTCGTCGGCGGGGTGGTCGAGAGCCTGCGCAACATCGCGCTCTCCACGACCGTCACGCTGCTGGTGCCCGAGGACGGCCGTGACAGGGCCAACGGCCTGGTCGGCACCGTCCAGGGCATCGCGTTCATGATCACCAGCGTCTTCAGCGGCCTGAGCGTCGGCCTGCTCGGCATGGGCTGGACCCTCGCCATAGCGATCGCGCTCACGGGCGCGTCCCTGCTGCACCTGGCGCCGATCGCGATCCCGGAGCTCGACCCCGACCCCGACGCGGCCGGCTCGCGCTTCGACGTGCGTGGCGCGATCTCCGCCATCACCGCGGTGCCCGGACTGGTCGCGCTGATCCTCTTCTCGACGTTCAACAACCTCGTCAACGGCGTCTACATGGCGCTGATGGACCCCTACGGCCTGACCCTCTTCAGCGTCGAGCTGTGGGGCATCGTGCTCGGCGTCACCGGCCTGGGCTTCGTGGTCGGCGGCGGGCTCGTGGCCCGCTTCGGCCTCGGCGCCAACCCGGTCCGCACGTTGCTGCTCGTCAACCTCGGCATCGCCGTGCTCGGCATGACCTTCACCCTGCGCGAGTGGGCCTGGCTCTACGTCCTCGGCCTCTTCGCCTTCATGGCGATCATCCCGGCGGCCGAGGCCTCCGAGCAGACGATCCTGCAACGGGTCGTCCCCTACCGCACCCAGGGCCGCGTCTTCGGCTTCGCGCAGAGCGTCGAGGTGGCGGCGAGCCCGATCTCGGCGTTCATGATCGGCCCGATCGCGGAGTTCGCGCTGATCCCCTACATGGAGTCCGCGGAGGGTCGTGAGACCTGGCGGTGGCTGCTCGGCGACGGGGACGCTCGCGGCATCGCGCTGGTCTTCCTCGGTGCGGGCGCGATCATGTTCGTGACCGTGCTCGTCGCGCTGGTCTCGGCTCCCTACCGCCGGCTGTCCGAGGCGTACGCCGCCGCGCCGCCGCAGCAGCTCGAGGCCGCCGGGACCGTCGACTGACCTGTTGACCGAACCGTCGTCAGGCCGGCATCCGGGCGTCGAGGAACCGCACGGTCCGGTCCATCGCGGCGACGAACGCCGGACCGAAGGCGTGCGCGTCGTCGTACCACTCGAGCGTGGCGTCGACGCCTGCACGGGTCATGGCCCGCTGCGTGGCCCGCGCCCACTCCGGCGGGCAGGTGTCGTCGAACCTGCCGTGCACCATCAGCACCGGCTCGGTGATCTCGCCGAAGAGCGGGCGCGGCGAGACCCCACGCCAGAACCCGGGGTCCTCGGCCGGCAGGCCGTGCCGACCACGGAAGCCGGCCTTCAGCTCGGCCAGGGGTGCGTCCGGTCGCTGGAACTGCGCGAAGTTCTCGGCCTCGAGGCTCGACACCGACGCCCACCCGACCCCGGCGGCGAACAGGCCGGGCTCGGCGGCCAGCGCCTTCATCATCACGCCGCCACCCATCGACCGGCCGAAGAGCGCGATGCGGTCGGGGTCCACCCGGACCTCGCGGGACTTGCGCAGGGCGTGCAGCGCGGCGATCGTGTCCCCGGCATAGCCGAGCCGTACGGCCGTCTCGACCCGCGGGTCGTCGGTCGACTCCGCGTGGTTGCGGTAGTCGACGTGCAGGGCGACGTAGCCGCGCTGTGCCAGGAACCCCCGCTCGCGCGTCATGCCCTGCCCGCGGACGTAGACGGCCGGGTCGATGTAGCCGTGCGCCAGGACCACGGCGGGGAACGGTCCCCGCCCGGTCGGCACGTTGAGCACGCCGCTGATCCGCAGCGGCGACGTGCCCCTGCCCGCCGTCGTCGAGGCGAAGGTGACGTCGTACGACGTGTACGCCGCCGTCCGCTCGCGCACCGTCCCCAGCCGGAGGTCGCCCCCGGTCAGGTCAGCCCGAGCCAGGGCGGCCATCGAGATCGGATCGACCGGGTCGGGCTCCTCGGTCGGCTCTTCCGCGGGGTCCTCGGCGGGCTCGTCCGTGGGGTCCTCGCTGGACTCCTCGGTGGGCTCCTCGGAGGCGTCTTCGGCGGGCTCGGGCGCACTGGTCGCACTGGTCGCACTCGGCGCCTCGTCCGGGCTGCCGGGCGTCGACTGCTCGCTCGTGCACCCGGCGAGCAGCACCGCCACCGCTGCGAGCAGCACGACCGGGGCACCGAAGGGCCTGCGGGCTCGGAGCCGGTGGGCGTCCATGCGCTCCAGTGTGCGGGAGGGCTGGTCACATCCCGGGCCCCCGGCTCGTCATCGGGTTGGAATGATGCGATCGACGAAGGGTGGAGTGATGGACCAGGTGAAGGCCTTCGAGGCCGAGCGGCCGCGCCTGCTGGCCCTGGCCGGCCGGGTGCTGGCCGACCATGCCGAGGCCGAGGACGTCGTGCAGCAGGCGTGGCTCCGGCTCGACCGGGCCACCACGCGCGACGGCACCGACATCGAGAACCTGCCCGCGTGGCTGACGACCGTCACCACCCGGCTCTGCCTGGACCGGTTGCGGGCGCGTACGCCGCTCCCGATGGACGACCTCGACGACGGCGCCGAGGTCTGGGCGCAGCGGCCCGGCGACCCCGCCGACGACGTCGCGCTCGCGGACACGGTGGGAGTCGCGCTCCAGGCGGTCATCGACCGGCTCTCGCCGCGCGAGCGGGTGGCGTTCGTCCTGCACGACAGCTTCGGCTTCGAGTTCGCGACGATCGCCGCCGTCCTCGAGACCACCCCCGCGGCCGCCCGCAAGCTCGCCTCGCGCGCCCGCGCCAAGGTCGCCCAGCCCGCCGCCGAGGACGCCCTCGCCGACTGGGAGGTGGTGGACGCCTTCATGGCCGCGGCCCGCGGAGGGGACTTCGAGCGGCTGCTCCAGCTGCTCGCCCCCGACGCCGTCGTCGGCGCCGACGAGGCCGCGATCCTCGCCGGCACGCCCGCCTCGATCGAGGGGCGTGGCGAGGTCGCGGCGTTCTTCAACGGCAGCGCGCAGGCGGCGCTGGCGGTCTTCGTCGGCGACCGGCCGGCGTCGGCCTGGTTCCACCGCGGTCGTGCGGCCGTCGTCTTCGACTTCACCGTCGAGGCCGGCCGGGTCGCGGCGATCACCTTCCGCGCCGACCCCGGCGTCCTCGACCGGGTCGTACGCCGCGACGGCGCGTCGCCGCGGTGAGCGCACCGGTCACACGTGCAGCCCCCGGATCGTCGAACCACCACAAGCCCACGGAGGAGAACCCATGAAGACCATGACCTGCCGCCAGCTCGGCGGCCCGTGCGACCTCGCGCACCGCGGCGAGACCCACGACGACGTGATCAACGCGCAGGACCAGCACCTCAAGCAGGCGGAGAAGGACGGCGACGCCGCCCACCAGCCCGCCCGCGACGAGATGAAGAGCCGCTGGCGGCACCCGAAGAAGTCGCTCGGCTGGTACCGCGAGATGAAGCAGGCCTTCGCGGACCTGCCGGAGGACTGACCTCCGCGACCGTCAGCGGCGGGCGCGGCGGTCGGCGAGCACCCAGGCGGCGCCGGATGCCGCAGCGGTGACGCCGAGCACGGACGGCCAGGTGCCGACCTTCTTCGCGAGCGGGTGCGAGACACCCATCGCGGTCCAGTACGCCGCGGTCAGCCCCGCGGCCAGCGGCGCGCCGCCCACGGCGTACCACTGGCGGGCGGCGAGCGCGTTCGCGCCGAGCATCGCGACCCCGCCGAGGGGACGTACGCCCGTCTGCTGGGCGAGCGCGAAGCCGCCGACGAGGCCGGTGGCGAGCAGGGGAGCGGTGGGGACGCGGGAGAGGTCGGGCACGCTCCGACCCTAGCGACGCGTCGGCTGCGGCTGCGCGCCGCGGCCGCCCGCGGCTACTTGCTCGGCTCGGGGGTGTCGACGTCGACGTCGGCGCAGTCGACCTTGGGGTTGAGGCCGGCGTAGTTGAGCGGGCCCGCGACGATGTTGAGCGCGATGTCGCTGGCCTCGGAGCAGTTGGTCTCCGCGTCCTCGAAGTAGCCGCGCTGGAAGGCGGCGAACGCGCCGATGACGAGCCAGACCACGAGCAGAATGCCGATCAGTCGTCCCATGGGGACCTCCCTCGATCCTCGCGGCGGGGTAGCCGTACGTCCCACTGTGTCGCTGGCGTGCTCGTCGTGCCACCCTCCCAGGGGTAGGCGGCCCTAGGGTGCGGTCATGACGATCTTCACGGTGGGCTTCACGGTGCTGGCGGCCCTGCTGCACGTCTACATCTGGTTCCTGGAGTCGTTCCGCTGGACCCACCCCTCGACCCGCCGGACGTTCGGCGTCTCCGAGGCGGACGCCGAGGTGCTGGCGCCGATGGCCTACAACCAGGGCTTCTACAACCTGTTCCTCGCGATCATCGCGCTCGTCGGCGTGGCCCTGCTCGGGACCGAGCACTGGGTCGGCTCCGCCCTCGCCCTGGCCGGCACCGGGTCGATGCTCGCCGCCGCGGTCGTGCTCGTCGCCCACGACCGATCGATGGTGCGCGCCGCGCTCATGCAGGGCACCCTGCCCGCGCTGGCGGTGCTCTTCCTGCTGCTGGAGCTCTGACCTGGTCCCGGGCCGGGCTACTGGCCCAGCCAGGCGTGCACCGACGACACCACGGACGCGCCCTCACCGGTCGCGGAGGCGACCCGCTTCATCGAGCCGGCCCGGATGTCGCCGCCGGCGAAGATGCCCGGCACCGTGGTGGCCAGGTCCTCCGGCGGCACGTCCTCGACCCACTGCTCCGGCGGGATGTCGCGCCCGGTCAGCACGAAGCCGTGCTCGTCGCGCAGCACCACGTCCGGGAGCCAGCTGCACTCCGGCGCGGCGCCGAGCAGGAGGAACAGCCCACGCGCCGCCACCCGCTCGTGCGTCCCGGCGTCCACGTCCTCCAGGTCGAGCCACGCGAGGTGCCCCACGTCGTCGGGTCCGCCGTCGACCACCCGGGTCGAGCCGCGGACCGAGATGCGCGGGTTCCACTCGATCTCGTCGATCAGGTAGGACGACATCGTCGCGGTCAGGTCGGGCCGGCGTACGACGATGGTGACCGAGCGCGCGAACCGGGCGGCGTGGATCGCGGCCTGCCCGGCCGAGTTGCCGCCGCCGACCACGACGACGTCGTCGCCGGCGAGCTCGCGCGCGGCCGCCATCGCGGCGCCGTAGTAGACGCCGCGCCCGACCAGCTCCTCGATCGACTCGACCCCGAGGCGTCGGTAGTCCACGCCGGTGGCGACCAGGACCGACCGCGCGCGTACGTCGCCGCCGTCGGTGTGCACGGTGTGGTGCCCGCCGTCGGTGGCGGGGGTGAGCCCCGTCGCCGGCCACCCGGTGAAGAACCGGGTGCCGAAGCGCAGCGCCTGGCCGCGCGCCCGCTGGGCCAGCCGCATGCCCGAGATGCCGCGGGGGAAGCCGAGGTAGTTGCGGATCATCGAGCTGGTGCCGGCCTGCCCGCCGATCGCCTCGGCCTCGAGGCACACCGTGGAGAGCCCCTCGCTCGAGGCGTACACGCTGGCCGCCAGCCCGGCGGGGCCCGCGCCGACCACGACGAGGTCGACCACCTCGTCGACCTCGATGTCGTCGGGCCGGCCGTAGAGCTGGTTGGCGAGGGAGCGTACGTCGGGGCAGTGGCCGCACCAGCCGACCATCGACGACACGACCGGCCAACGGCCCGCGTCCTCGGGGCACTCGGCCATGACCGCGCGACCCACCTCGCTGTCGGGGTGGTGCACGCCCGCGGGCAGCCCGACGCGGGAGAGGTAGTCGAGGAGCTCGCGGGTCAGCGCGTCCTTCTCCGGGGTGATGATGCGGACGTTCTCGACGACGGGTGCCGCGACGGTGGCGTTCCACTCGTTGAGCAGCTCACCGACCGCGAGGTGGAACTCCTCGTCGCGCGGGCCCTGCGGCATCAGCAGCAGCGCGTCGACCTTGCCGGCCGCGACCGCGTGCCGGAACGTCTGGTTGTCCTCGCGGAACCGGCTGACGTGGGTCACGATCAGGCGCCGCGAGGTCGGCACGGCCTGACGGGTGCCGCTGATGAGCCCGTAGAGCTCGTCCTGGTCGTGGTCGCTGTCGATGACGAAGAGCGCGACCTGGTGCCCGCCGGTCATCAGCTCCTTGGCCGTGGCCTTCGCCGAGATCTTGTCGCCGACCAGGCGTACGTCGTACTCCCGCTCGTAGCGCGCGAAGGCCTCGGACAGCTCGGTCTGGTGGTTGGCGGAGGCGATGACGATCGCGGGCGCACCCATGGCCGAATCGTAGTGCGGCGTCGGAGGGCGGTCAGCCCGTCAGGTTGTGGACGTAGCACCAGCGCCACGACTCGTCGGGCTCCGCGGACTCCACGACGGGATGGAGGGTCTCGTGGAAGTGCGCGGTGGCGTGCCGGCCGACCGAGGAGTCGCAGCACGCGACGTGCCCGCAGGTCAGGCACTGGCGCAGCGAGACCCACCGGGTGCCGTCGGCGAGGCAGGTCGCGCAGGCCGCGTCGTCGACGGTCTCGACCGCGGGGTGCGACTCGAGGTCGTCGCAGAGGTGGCCGGCGGTGAAGGCGAGCGACCCGTTGCGTACGCCCTCGCGCGCCGCGGTGCCGAAGTCGAGCATCGACTCCTCGATGTCGAGCATGCCCAGCACCTGGCGCACCACGTCGGAGGCGACCCGGCCCTCGCTGCGGACCTTGAGCACCTTGGTCCGCTCGGCGTCGATCATCTCGTTGCGGATCCGGGCGTAGAGCTCCGACGGCGTCTCCTCGCCCGTCGTGGTGGAGAGCTGTTCCCAGGCGGCGAACGAGCGCTGGTCGAGCCGGGCACGGATCTGGTCGACGACGCCGTGGTGGTCGTCGTACTCGAGCTCCTCGAGCCGGCGGAAGCCGGCGTCGGCCGCCTGCTGGAGCAGGGCCGCGCGGGAGAGGGCGTCCTCGGCGGGGTCGGGGGACGGTACGCCGAGGGCGCGCGTGAGGAGAGGGAGCGTGAGCCCCTGGCCGAGGAGGGTGCCGGCGACGACCGTGAAGGCGACGAGCAGCAGCACCTCGCGGTGCGGGGTGTCCTCGGGGATGACGAAGGCCGCCGCGAGCGTCACCACGCCACGCATGCCGGCCCAGCCGACCAGGAAGGTCCACGAGGCCGGCAGCGGGTTGTCACCCATCCGGCGGAAGAGCAGCGTCGAGAACACCCAGCCCAGGCGGACCACCACCACGGTGAGGAGCGTCGCCGCGCAGACCAGCGCGATGCGGCCCGGCGAGAGCGTCGACTCGGTGACGTCCTCGAGGATCCAGTCGAGCTGGAGGCCGATGAGCAGGAAGACGGTGTGCTCCAGGAGGAAGGCGACCGTGCCCCAGGTGATCCGCTCGGTGATCCGCGACTGCGCGGTCTGGATGATCGGGGCCTTGTGGCCGAGCAGCAGGCCGGCGACGACGACCGAGATCACGCCCGACGCGTGGACCTCCTCCGCGGCGACGTAGGCCGCGAACGGGGTGAGGAACGAGATGCCGGTGTCCATCAGCGGGTCGGTGATGCGCCGGCGCAGCCGGGCGACGACCCAGAAGGCCGCGAAGCCGATGACCGCGCCGCCGCCGGCGGCCCGGGCGAAGTCCAGGCCGACCTCGGCGATCGTGAGGCTGCCCGCCAGGAACGCGATCGCGGTGCGGAGCGTGACGAGGGCGGTGGCGTCGTTGAGGAGGGACTCGCCCTCGAGGATGGTGACCACCCGTCGTGGCAGCCCGATGCGCTTGGCGACAGCGGTCGCGGCGACCGCGTCGGGCGGTGCCACGACGGCCCCGATCGCGATCGCGGCCGCCCAGCCCAGGCCCGGGACCAGCCACTGCACGACCGCGCCGACGGCCAGCGCGGTGACGACGACCAGCAGCACG
Source organism: Nocardioides ganghwensis (assembly GCF_014779655.1). Classification (GTDB taxonomy): domain Bacteria; phylum Actinomycetota; class Actinomycetes; order Propionibacteriales; family Nocardioidaceae; genus Nocardioides; species Nocardioides ganghwensis. The sequence continues at coordinate 22,883 of NZ_JACXYX010000020.1, read as the reverse complement.
GAGAGCCGGAGGATCGATCCGCGGTTGGCGTTGAAGTCGACCAGCGAGGTCTGGATGGCCGCCGCGTAGAGCAGCGGCGGCAGCAGTCCGAGCAGGACCACCTCGGACTCCAGGTGGATCGTCGGCAGGCCGGGGAGGTACGACGCCGCGCCGCCGACGACCACCAGCAGGAGCGGGGCGGGCACGTGCAGGCGTTCGCTGACGGCGGTCACGGCCAGGACGACGGCTGCCATCGAGACGAGCAGCAGGGCGATCTCCACCCAGAGATCATCGCGCAGCCCCGGTGGTCCCCGGGCAACTGCCCGACAGGTGCACTCCCGCCCCCACCGGCGGGGGCGGGAGTGCACCTGCCGACCCGTTACCGAGGGGGGGCCTCAGTGCACGACGTCGTAGACCTGGAGCGTGATCCCGTTGCCGTACGCCGCGTGCTCGGTCAGCGCGAGCGCGGTCTTGTCGCCCTCGGCGAAGAGCTTCTTGCCGCTGCCGAGCAGCAGCGGGAAGACGAGCAGGTGGTAGCGGTCGACCAGGCCCGCGCGGGCCAGCCCCTGGGCGAGGGTGGGGCTGCCGTGGACGTGGATCTCGCCGCCCTCGGTCTCCTTGAGCTCGGCGACCGCGTCGAGCGATCGCAGCACGGTGACCTCCCCGTCGCCCCAGGGCGCGGTGTCGCCGGGCAGCGTCGTCGACACGACGTAGCGCGGCATGGCGTTGTAGGTCGCGAACTCGTCCATCGACGGCCAGTGCGGCGCGAACTCGTCGTAGGACTGCCGCCCGAAGAGGAGCGCCGAGGCCTGCTCGGTCTCGCGGCCCTTGATGTCGTAGGCCGCCTCCTCGAACGGGACGTCCTTGAAGGTCCACCCCGCGTGCGGGTGGTCCCCGCCGCCGGGGGAGTCGACGATGCCGTCGAGGGTGATGAACTCGGTGACGACGATGGGGCGCATGGGGCTTCTCCTCTGGTCCGGTGTGGTCTGGTCGGGCGGTCAGGACGCGAGCAGCTCGTCGATCTGGTTGATGGCGGACGAGGCGCCCTCCACGACTCCCATCGCGAGCACCTGCTGCAGGCCCTCGGCGGAGTCGTACGTCGCGACGAACCGCGCGCGGGTGCTCCCGTCGACCTCCGTGAAGTCGTAGACGTTGTGCGACACGGGCAGCTCGGTGTTGGGGGCGAAGGTCTCGTCGAGGGCGAAGCCGTCGTCGAAGGTGAACCGGTCGGGCGCCGAGACGCCGGTGACGTCCCAGTAGCCGTAGTACTTCTCGCCCTCGGGGCTGGTCATGAAGTAGTTCACCCGGCCGCCGGGGGTGAGGTCGTGGTCGACGACCGTGGCCGGGTAGGTCGGGGGGCCCCACACGCGCTCGAGCTGGCGGGGGTCGGCGTACACCTGCCACACGCGCTCGACGGGCGCGGCGAAGTCGGCGGTGATGGTCAGGGTGAGGGCGTCGAGGTCGTGCTGGACGTCGGTGACAGGCATGGGTTCAGTCCGTTCGGTGAGTGGTGGGGTCGTGCCGGGTGTCGGGTGAGGTGTCGTGCTGCTCGGCGAAGAGCTCGTCCATCCGGGAGATGCGGCCGCGCCAGAGCGCCTCGAGGTCGGTGAGCATCGCGCCCACGGACCGCACCGCCTCCACGTCGCCGCTGGCCAGCGCCTCACGACCCTGCCGACGCTTGGTCAGCAGGCCCGCCCGCTCCAGCACGGCGACGTGCTTCTGGACGGCGGCGAAGCTCATGTCGTAGCTGCGCGCCAGGGCCGAGACGGAGTGCTCCCCGGCCAGCACGCGGCGCAGGATGTCGCGGCGCGTGCGGTCGGAGAGCGCGTGGAACCAGGCGTCGGCCCGGTCCTCGTCCTCTGCGGTCATGGGACCAACGTACAACCAAATGGTTGTACGTTGTCAAGGGTTCCACCCCGAGGGATGGTCCTCGCGCATGAAAAAGGCCGGATCCGGTCACGGAGGACGTAGCATCCGACGCTGGCGCGGTCTGCGCGCTGGTACCCGAGGGAAGTGGGGCACTGCCCGATGCACAGGCTCGTGGAAGGACTCCGTCTCGGGGATCGCTACGTCCTGCAGGAGCGCATCGCCTCCGGCGGCATGGCCGACGTCTGGCGCGGCCTCGACGACGTGCTCAAGCGTGACGTCGCGGTCAAGGTCATGCGGGCCGACCCCGACAACGAGGAGATCTTCGCCGAGCGGTTCCGCGACGAGGCCCTCCACTCGGCCGCGCTGCTCCACACCAACATCACCACGGTCTTCGACTACGGCCAGGACGACCACCGCACCTACCTCGTGATGGAGCTCGTCGAGGGCCTCCCGCTCTCCGCGATCATCCGCGAGCAGGGCGCGATGGCTCCCGAGCCGGTGCGCTCGATCCTCGGCCAGGCAGCCCTCGCGCTCGGTACGGCCCACGAGGCGGGCGTGGTGCACCGCGACGTGAAGCCGGCCAACATCCTCGTGCGCGAGGACGGGCTGGTGAAGCTCACCGACTTCGGCATCGCCCGCGCCATCGACACGATCGGCCACACCCGTGTCGGCGAGATGCTCGGCACCCCCAACTACATCAGCCCCGAGCAGGCCGTCGGGCAGACCGCGACGGGCGCCAGCGACCTCTACGCGCTCGGCGTCGTCGCCCACGAGATGCTCACCGGCGAGCGCCCCTTCGACCGCGGCACCCCGATCGCCACGGCGCTGTGCCACGTCAACGAGCCGCCGCCCCCGCTGGAGGACGACGTGCCGGAGGACCTGCGCGCGGTCGTGGCGTCGTTGTTGCAGAAGGACCCCGCCGACCGCCCGGACAGCGCCATCGCCGTCGCGGTGATGCTCGGCATGGCGCCGCCCGAGCTCGCCGACGTCGACGTCGACGCCGCGTCCGGGGCTTCCGGGACGTCGAGCGGCTACGTCGTCCTCCCGGTCACGCCGCTGACCCCGTCGACACCGCTCGAGGCCGTGAAGCCCCCGGACCGCGCGCCGGCCGACATCCCGACCATGGCCGCCGGCCCGGAGGAGCTCCTCGACTGAGGCCTACCTCCGGGTGGCCTCGTCCAGCAGCGCCGCGAGCGCGGCGGGCTGGGTGAACATCGGCCAGTGGCCGGAGTCGAGGTCGACGAGCTCGAGCGCCTTCGCGTCGGCGAGCTCGGGCACGTCGCCCGCGTCGATCCACTCCTGCGCCTGTGCGGGGGTGAACTCCGGGCAGACCAGCGTCAGCGGTACGCCGTGGCGGCGCTCGTCGGTCCAACGGACCGTCCCCTTGGTGACGCCCACCGGCACCGGGTGCGTCCCCGCGGCCACCTCGGCCTTGAGCTCGGGCGACATGTCGTCGGAGTCGGGGCCGGCGAACGGCTCCCAGCCGGGGAAGGCGACGGCGTCTCCGTCGGTCTCGAAGAAGTCGGCGTACGAGCCGCCGTCGGTGGTGGGGAAGCCGCCGATCAGCACCACGCCCGTCACCGCGTCGGGGCGCCGGTCGGCCGCGACCCACGCCAGCGTCGAGGCGGCCGAGTGGCCGACGACGAGGGGCCGACCCTCGGCGGCGTCGACCGCTGCGAGCACGGCACCGGCCTGGTCGTCGTACGTCGCCGAGGTGGTGCCGTCGCCCTGGCCGGGCAGCGTCACCGGGATGCCGCGGTGGCCGAGCTTCTCCAGCTCGGGGACCACGTCGTCCCAGGCGGAGCCGTCGAGCCAGAGTCCGGCGATGAGCACGATGTCCATGGGTTCTCCTTGACCTTGGTCGGTTGAGGTGCCTGACGGACGCTAGACCTCATTCCGGACGTTCCACGTCCGGAATCGATGTCATCATCGACCCATGAGCGAGATCAGCCCGACCGCGCGCGCCCTGCGGGCACTGGACGTCCTCCAGACCCGGCCCGGGATCACCGCCACCGAGCTGGCGCAGCGGCTCGGCGTCACCGAGCGCGCGGCCAGGCGCTACGTCGCGATCCTGCGCGAGGCCGACATCCCGGTCGAGTCGACCCGCGGTCCCTACGGCGGCTACACGCTGGGTCGCGGGCTGCGGTTGCCGCCGCTCGTGTTCTCCGCGACCGAGGCGCTCGGCCTGGTGATGGCCGCGCTCGACTCCCAGCACGCCGTCGCGGACCCCGACGACCCGGTGGGCTCCGCCCTCGGCAAGATCCTCCGGGTGCTGCCGACCAACGTCGCGCGGCAGGCAGTCGCCCTGCGCGAGACCGCGCGTACGGTCCCCGAGCGGGCGTCGGCCAAGCCCGACCCCGGCGTGACCAGCGACCTCGTCGCCGCGGTGGCGGCGCAGCGCCAGGTCCGCATCGGCTACCGGACGGCGGCGGGCAACGCCCGCACCTTCGAGGTGGACCCGTGGTCGGTGGTGGTGCGCTACGGCCGGTGGTACCTGCTGTGCCGCTCCCACCACGCCGACGCGCTGCGCACCTTCCGCATCGACCGCGTCACCGAGGTCGTCCAGCTCGAGGACGGCTTCGACGTGCCGGCCGACCTCGACCCGGCGAAGGAGCTCGAGGCCAACCTCGGCAGGGGGTGGGAGCACGACACCCACGTGGTCTTCGACGCCGCCATCGACGAGGTCCGGCCGTGGATCCGCCCCACGCTCGGCGACCTGCGCGCGCTGCCCGACGGTCGCTGCGAGCTCGTCGGCAGCACCAACAACGCCGCGGCGTACGCCGGGGAGTGGCTCGCGCACGTGCCGATCCCGTTCTCGGTGGTGGGCGGCCCCGAGCTCCGCGACGCCGTGCGCGTGGTGGCCGAGCGGCTGGCGCGGTCGGTCAGCGGCTGACCGCGACCTCCTTGCCCAGCGTCCAGCCGGGCGAGATCGGCAGGTAGTCGCCGCTCCAGAACTTGCCCGGGTCGTACCAGGTCGCCCGGCGGTCGTTTCGCAGGATGCCCATCTCGATGTAGCAGGTCGCCACGATCTCGGCGCAGAACGCCGCCTCCGGCGTGACCTTCCGGCCGCGCTTGCGGTGCGGCACGTAGGCGTCGCGGCCGCGCAGCCACCGGGCGCCGAGCCGGGTGAGGCTGGGGAAGGAGACTCCGTCGAGGCGGGCCACGGCGCGCAGCATGCCGTCCTCCTCCTCGCGGCCGATCTCCGGGTCGAGCTGCCGCAGCCAGGCGTCCTGGTCGTACTCGCCCTGCCACCGGGCCACCGCCTCGCGCAGGTCGTGCAGCTGGACGCCGCGGTGGTGCGCCCCGGTCCACACGTCGAGCTGCTTCTTGCCGAGCTCGGCGTGGAAGATCAGCGGCGGCAGGTCGTCGACCACGACGGCCATCCCGACGTGGTTGACCGGGGAGTTGGTGACGGCCCGGATCGCCCGGTCCGGGGCCCGGCGCCCGCGGAACAGCCAGATGTCGCCGCTGCGGGTGAGGTCGACCGCCTGGTCGAGGGTCAGCGCCGATGCCATGCGCGCAGTCTGCCCTAGCGAGGCCTACGCTTGGCGCCATGCGCGCATGGAAGTGGCTCGGCCTGGCCGGGATCCTGGCCGGGGTGGCCACCGGTGCCGCCATCGCCCGCGACGAGCGCGTACGCCGCCACTACGACGCGGCGGAGATCCGCGAGCGGCTGCACCGGCGCCACGACGAGGCCGTCGCCCGCGAGGCGGGGGACCCGCCACCTGCCGGTTGAGCCACCGCCGGTTGAGCAGCGAGCGCAGCGGCCCACCGCTGGTTGAGCAGCGAGCGCAGCGGCCCACCGCCGGTTGAGCAGCGAGCGCAGCGAGCGTGTCGAAACCCCCTCACCCCGGCCGGTGGTTCTCCCGCCACGCCCGCCGGACCATCTCGGTCAGGACCTCGCGATCGAGGGCGTCGAGCTCCTTGACGTACAGGCATCCCTTGCCTGTGGTGTGCGGCCCGAGCCGGGCGAGCAGGTCGTCGTTGGAGCCGTAGTAGGTCAGGCCGTAGAACGTCAGCGCCGCCTTGCGTGGGGCCAGCCCGACGGCGAACCACTCACGCTCCTTGCCGTCGGCCGTGGTGTAGGGCTGGCGGCCGAAGCCGATCATCGACGACCCCCAGACCACCGGATCGGCGCCGGTGACCTCTCGCATCAGCCAGAGCGCCTTGCGGGCGTCCTCGCGGCGGCGTACGTCCGGCGTCGACTCGATGACCTCGTCGACCGACGCGTCGGTGGGCCGGGTCTTGCGGTCGCTCATGTCGGCCATCATCCCTCCCCCCGCCCCCACGCGGGGTAGTCCAGTGGGAAGTGGCTCCCCGAGTGCCGGGCGTGCAGCCAGAAGTCACTGGACTACCCGGGCGGGCGACTCACGTGGGGTAGTCCAGTGGAGGATGGTCGTGATGTGGGTCCTGTGGCAGCCGATCCTCACTGGACTACCCGGGCGTGCAGCCAGAACTCACTGGACTACCCGCGCGGGCAGCCAGAAGTCGCTGGACTACCCCGGGCGGGTTCAGGCGCCGAGCGCGAGGCGTACGGCGATCGCCAGCATCACGACGCCGATGAGCACGTCGAGGACCTGCCAGGCCCGGGGGTTCGCCAGCCGCGGCGCGGCCAGGCGGGCGCCGTACGCCAGGCCGGCGAACCACGCGACGCTCGCGACGCAGGCACCGAGGGCGAACCACCAACGACCCGTCGGCCCGTGGGTGCCGGCGATCGAGCCGAGCAGCAGGACGGTGTCGAGGTAGACGTGCGGGTTCAGCCAGGTCAGCGCCACCGCGCGGGCCACGACCCCGCCGCGGGACCCGACGGCGCCGTCGCCGACCGCGAGCACCTGGGGCGCCCGGGCCCGCCGCAGCGAGCCGACGCCGTACGCCGTCAGGAACGCGACGCCGAGCCAGCGGACCACCTCGACCGCCCACGGCGCCCGGTCCACGACGACGCCGATGCCCGCGACGCCGGCGACGATCAGGACGGCGTCGGAGAGCGCGCAGATCGCGACCACGAGGCCGACGTGGCTGCGCCGGAGGCCTTGGCGGAGCACGAAGGCGTTCTGCGCCCCGATCGCCACGATGAGGGACAGGCCGGTCAGCAGCCCCGCGACGACGTCTCCCACGCCGACAATCTAGGGCGGTGCCGTCCGGAGCTGGTCTGGACCCCGAGCCACCCCTGACAGTTGTCAGGGTCGCCTGGGGGTCTTATCCCATGGCCGCCTGTTCGCGCCCCCTGCCAGACTTGCCGCATGAGTGAGCGACCCACGGGGGAGGCGGCGCGCGGCGTCGCGGCGAGTGCACATGACCTGGTCAAGACCTACGGGTCCGAGGAGGCCGAAGTCCGCGCCCTCGACGGCGTCACGGTCGACCTGATGAAGGGCGAGTTCACCGCGATCATGGGGCCCTCGGGCTCCGGCAAGTCGACGCTGATGCACTGCCTGGCGGCCCTCGACACCCCGACGTCGGGTGACGCGGTGGTCGACGGCACCGGCCTGGCCGGGCTCAAGGACAAGGCGCTGACCACCCTGCGCCGGGAGAAGGTCGGCTTCGTCTTCCAGGCCTTCAACCTGATCCCGACCCTGACCGCCCGGGAGAACATCCTGCTCCCGCTCGACCTCGCCGGCCGCAAGGTCGACCAGGCGTGGTTCGACGCGGTGATCGACGCCGTCGGCCTGCGCGACCGGCTCAGCCACCGCCCCAGCGAGATGTCCGGTGGCCAGCAGCAGCGGGTGGCGTGTGCGCGGGCGCTGGTGTCCCAGCCCTCGATCGTCTTCGCCGACGAGCCCACCGGCAACCTCGACTCGACCAGCTCGGCGGAGGTCCTCGGCTTCCTGCGTCGCTCGGTCGACGAGTTCGGCCAGACCATCGTCATGGTCACCCACGACCCGGTTGCGGCCTCCTACACCGACCGGATCCTCTTCCTCGCCGACGGCAGGATCGTCGACGAGCTGCGCGACCCCGACCGCGACGCGATCCTCGCGAAGATGGCCGGCCTGCAGGACCTCGCGACCGCCAAGGCGGCCGGCTGATGTTCCGCCTCACCTGGCGCAACCTGCTCGCCCGCAAGGTCCGCCTCCTGATGAGCGCGCTCGCGATCGTGCTCGGCATCGGCTTCCTCGCCGGCGTGCTCACCTTCAGCAGCGGCCTGGGCAAGACGTTCGACGGGATCATCGAGGGCACCAACGCCGACGCCCAGGCGCAGCCGGCCGGCTCCAACTCGTGGCAGCAGATCGGCGCGGGGGACACCCTCACCATCTCTCCCGACGACGTGGCCGAGCTCGCCGCGCTCCCCGAGGTCGCCCAGGCCGACGGCACCATCGACAGCCAGGCGCTCTACATCGCCGACACCGACGGCAACCTCGTCGGCGGGGGCGGCGCGCCCACCATCTCCTTCAACCGGACCGACACCCCGAACCTCCTCGGTGACCCCATCATGGAGCTCACCGAGGGCCGCTGGCCCGAGGCCGACGACGAGATCGCGCTCGACCCGTCCGCGGCCGACCGGGCGGGCTACGAGGTCGGCGACGACGTCACGGTCTTCCCGCCGGGGGCCGTCGGCTTCGGCTCCGCCGCCGACGAGCAGCCGCCCACCACGACCCTGCGGCTCGTCGGGCTCGCCGGCTTCGCCGGCGGCGGTGGTACGGCGGGCTCGACCCTGGTCACGTTCAGCACCTCCGGCGCGCAGGCGATGTTCCTCGACGGCCAGGACGTCTTCACCAAGGTCGCGCTGACCGCGGCCGAGGGCGTCTCCCAGCAGGAGCTGGTCGACGCGGCCGACGCCGTCCTCCCCGACGGCTACGAGGCGGTCACCGGTGACGAGCTCGTCGACCAGCAGCAGAACGCCATCGGCGAGTTCCTCGGCTTCATCTCGATCTTCCTCGGCGTCTTCGCCGTCATCGCGGTGATCGTCGGCGGCTTCATCATCGCCAACACCTTCTCCATCCTCGTCGCGCAGCGCGTCCGCGAGCTCGCACTGCTGCGCGCCCTGGGCGCCAGTCGCAAGCAGGTGCGCCGCTCGGTGCTGGTGGAGGCCACGATGATGGCCGTCATCGGCAGCACCCTCGGTCTGTTCGTCGGGCTGGGGCTGGCGCGTGGCCTGGCCTCCCTGTTCGGCAGCTTCGGCCTCGAGATCAACTCCGACGTGCTCAACCTCAGCCCCACGACCGTCGCGGCCGCCTACGCCGTCGGCATCGTGGTCACGCTGGTGTCGGCCTACCTGCCGGCACGACGGGCCTCCAAGGTGGCGCCCGTCGCGGCGATGCGCGAGGACACGGCCACCACCGAGGGCAGCCTGCGCCGCCGCACCCTGATCGGGGCCGTGCTGCTGGTGATCGGCGCCGGCATCGCCCTCGCGGGGGTGGTCGGCGCACCCGGCAACGACGCCGTCTGGATCGGTGTCGGCGCCGTGATCTGGGTCCTGACGGTCGCCGCGATCTCGGCCGTGCTCGGACGCCCGGTCCTGGTGGCGTGCCGGGCGCTCTTCACCCGGGTCTTCGGCACCACCGGCCGTCTCGCCGGCGACAACGCGATCCGCAACCCGCGCCGCACCGGCGCGACCGCGTCCGCGCTGATGATCGGCCTCACCCTGGTCTCGGCCGTCGGCGTCCTGGCGGCCTCGATGAGCGCCACCCTCGACGACGTCGTCGACGACCAGTTCACCGCCGACTTCCTCGTGCAGTCCCCGGTCTTCGCGGCGTTCAACCCCGCCATCGCCCGCCAGATGTCCCAGGTCGACGGCGTCGAGGTGGTCTCGCAGCAGCAGGGCTACCTCGGCCTGGTCGAGGACGACGTCGAGCCGTCGTTCATCTTCGGCACCGACGCCGCGTTCTCCGAGATCTACGACCTGCCGATGGTCGACGGGTCGCCCACCTTCACCGGTGACCAGACCCTGATCAACGAGTCCACCGCCGACAAGTACGACGTGGGCGTCGGCGACACGCTCACCATCCGCTTCCCCGGCGACAACGACGTCGACGTCACCGTCAGCGGCATCTCCGAGGACAACGAGGTCGCCGGCGCCATCAACGTCCCCTTCAGCGTCCTCAGGAAGGGCGAGATCAAGCGGTCCGACATCTCCCTGTCGATCAACCTCGCCGACGGGGCCGACAAGGCCGCCGTGGGCAAGGAGCTCAAGGCGCTCGTCGCGGACTTCCCGATCGTCGCCGTGCAGGACAAGCAGGAGTTCGCCGACAGCCTCAAGGGGCAGATCAACCAGCTGCTCTACATGGTCTACGGCCTGCTGGCGCTGTCGATCGTCATCGCGATCATCGGCATCGTCAACACCCTCAGCCTCAGCGTCATCGAGCGCACCCGCGAGATCGGCCTGCTCCGTGCGGTGGGCCTGTCGCGGCGCCGCCTGCGCCGGATGGTGACGCTCGAGTCGGTGACGATCTCGGTCATGGGCGCGGTCCTCGGACTGGCCCTCGGCCTGGTCATCGGGGTGCTGCTGCAGCGCTCGCTCCGGGACGACCTCACGGCCCTGGCGATCCCGCTGACGAGCCTGGTGACGTTCCTCCTGGTCGCGGTGGTCTTCGGGGTGCTCGCCGCGATCGTCCCGGCGATCCGCGCCTCGCGGATGAAGGTGCTGGACGCCATCGCCACGGAGTGACCGCGGCGCCGATGGCGGGGACAGTGGAGCGTACGGCCGGACCTGGCGGCCCTGCGCTCCACTGTCGGGCTCAGTAGCCACCCTCGGGCGGCACCATCTCCCCGCGCACGCCGAGGAGCCGCACCGGACGGTCGTCGTCGAGCGCGACGAACAGCTCGAGGGCGGTGCGGGCGATGACGTCCGCGTCGTACGTCGGCTCCGCGAGCTTGCGGACCTTGGTGAAGGTGAAGAACGGGGCGAAGCGCACCTTGAGGTGCACCCGCATGACGGCGCGCTCTTCCTTGCGGACGTCGTCGACGACGCGGGCGGCGAGCTCGCGCAGGGCGGCGCGTACGTCGTCGGGCGTGGTGAGGTCGGACTGGTAGGTCGTCTCGCGGCCGTGGGCGCGCGCCACCCACGGGGTGTCGTCGGGCCGGGAGCGACCGCCGCCGCGACCGAGGCGGCCGAGGTGCGGACCGTTGGTCGGGCCGAAGGCGGCGACCAGGGCGGCCTCGTCGGCCGAGGCGAGGTCGGCGACGGTGCGGATGCCGATCGCCTCGAGCCGCCCGCCGATCCTGGGGCCGACGCCCCACAGCGCGGTCGTCGGCCGGTCGCCCATGACGTCCATCCAGGTCTCGCGGGTCAGCACGAACCTGCCCTGCGGCTTGCCGAACTCCGTCGCGATCTTGGCCCGCACCAGGGTGTCGCCGATGCCGACCGAGCAGTGCAGACGGGTCGCCTCGAGGACCGCGGCCTGGATCTCCAGGGCGGTCGCGACGGGGTCGTCGGTCTCGACGCCGACGAACGCCTCGTCCCAGCCGAGCACCTCGACGACCGCGCCGGGGTGGGACCGCAGGGTCTCCATCACCCGCGCCGACGCGGCCTCGTAGACCGGGAAGTCGACCGGCAGGAAGACCGCGTCGGGGCTCCGGCGCTTGGCGAGCCGGAGCGCGAGCCCGGAGCGTACGCCGTGGGCGCGCGCCTCGTAGGACGCCGTCGACACCACCGCCCGCTCGGTCGGGTCGCCCCGCCCGCCGACCACGACCGGCAGGCCGACCAGCTCGGGCCGGCGCAGCAGCTCGACGGCGACGAGGAACTGGTCCATGTCGACGTGGAGCACCCAGTGCGTCACCCCGTCATCATGGCCGAGGGGTCCGACAGCGCCCGGACGTCGCGGGGAAAACCAGGTGCGGCCGATGTCGCGTTCCACCTACCCTCGTGCACGGCGAGATCAGCGGCGGGGCCGGAGTTCCGGGCCCCGTACCGCGCGTCGTACCTCGCCGCACTGCCCTCCAAGGCAACGGCATCGGAGCTGTTCACTCCTGTGAGTTCGACTCTCACTCCTCTCACGGGTGGTGGCCGGTGACGGTCCTCGTCGACGAGCCCTGAGGCGGACCCGGTCAGCACGACGGGTCCTGTCCCCGCCCGCCGCCGTGGTCGCCGGCCACCACCCCGGCCCGTCCAGCACCACGCCGAACCCATCCATCCACCCACCGCTCTCCGCGAAGGAGGTCCGCCCATGCCACTCGATCTCAAGCTCCTGCTCCTGCCCTCTCGCACCGTCCAGCCGTGGGAGGTCCTCCTCGAGCGCCGCGACGGTGAGGCCACCGTCGTGCTCGGTCCCGGTCGGCACGTCGTACGCCGCCGCGCCGAGCACCAGCTCGTCGACCTCCGCGAGCGCCTCGACCTCGTGCCGACGCAGGAGGTGCTCACCGCCGATGGCGTGACCGCCAAGGTGACGGCCGTCTTCCGCTGGACGGTGGCCGACCCGGTGGCGTTCACCGAGCGCCTCCGCGACCCGGTGGGCGCGGTCTACCTCGCGATCCAGCTCGGCCTGCGTGACGTGCTCGCCGGGCAGGAGGCCGAGGCGCTCGTCCGGGCGCCGCGGTCGCGCCTCGCGGAGGGGGTCCGCGACGCCGCGGCCACGGCCGCGGCGGAGGTCGGCATCCGGCTCGTCGACGTCGTCGTCAAGGACGTCGTGCTGCCGGGCGACCTGCGGGCGGCGTACGCCGAGCTCGTCGTCGGCCGCCACCGCGCGCAGGCGCAGCTCGAGGCCGCGCGCGCCGAGACGGCGGCCCTGCGGTCGCTGGCCAACGGCGCCAAGCTGCTCGACGACCACCCGTCGCTCGCGCAGCTGCGGCTGGTCCAGGCGCTGCCGCCCGGCTCGCGCGTCGAGCTGGTGCAGCCGGGGCGTACGTCCTCCCGCGAGGACTGACGCCCGCCGCTGGGGGTGGCGGCACGTCGCACCGGGACACGCTCCCGGGACGTGATGTGCCGCCACCCCTGCGGGGGTCCGCGGCGGTGGGCGCGCGGCGTACGGTCGGGACCATGACCAACGGCGAGCAGACCGAGCCCGACCCCTACGCCGAGCACCCGGAGGACTCGGTGTTCCCGACCGCCGGCGAGCGGGTCAGCGACGAGGACCGCCAGCGGGCGCTCGACGCCGAGCCCGAGGGCAACGCGACCGTCGGCGACATGGTCGACACCGACGAGGTCGACTCCAGCGCCCACGAGTCGGGCTCGGGGTCGGAGGAGGTCGCCGAGCAGGCGCGGGGGGCCTACCGCCCGGACTGAAAACCCCGCGCGCCGCCGTACGCGGGCTGCCAGAGTGCCGCCATGACTCCCGAGCGCCTCGACGTCGAGCAGGCCCTGCCCCGGATGCAGGCGCTGGCCTCGCGGACCTGGTCACCGGAGTCGCGGCACCATCCCGGCCAGCTGGCCTGGTCGGCGGCCTACGGCGAGCCCGACGTGCTCGACCTCGGCCCGGCGTACGTGCTCGACGACGCCTGGGCGTGGCTGGAGTCGCTCGACTGGCTGGAGGTCTGCGGCACCGACCCCGCCGCCGTGGACGCCGTCGTCACCGCCGCCCTCGCCGGGGCGGCCGACGAGGTCACCGCGAGCACGCTCGAGACGGAGGCCGTCGTGACCGGCGTGCTGGCCGACCACGGGTTCGTCGAGGTGGAGTCGCCGTGGTTCACCCACCACCACCTCGACCTCGCCGACCTGCCTGCGGTGGGGCTCCCCGAGGGGTACGCCGTCCGCGCGGTGCGGCCCGGCGAGCACGAGCAGCGGGCCGCGGTCCACCGCGCCGCCTGGTCGCCGACGTCACGCGTGACGACGGCGGCGTACGAGCGGCTGATGACGATCGCGCCCTACCGGCCGGCGCTCGACCACGTCGTGACCACCGCCGATGGCGAGTGGGTGGCCTCGTGCTGCGTCTGGCTCGACCCGACGACCGGGGTGGCCCTGGTCGAGCCCGTGGGCTGCGTGGCCGAGCACGGCGGGCGGGGCCTGGCGACCGCGGCCTCGGTCTCGGCGCTCACCGCCGCCCGCGACGCCGGTGCCACCACCGGGCTCGTCTGCCCGCGCGGCGACGACGACCACCCGGGACCCGCCCGCCTCTACCGGCGGATCGGCTTCGTGCCGGGGGCGCGCACCCGGACGTACCGCTGGCGGCGCGGCGACTGAGTCAGGCGCCGAGGAAGTCCGCCAGCCCCTCGAGCAGCCGGTCGACGTCGCTGTCGTCGGTGTAGGCCGCCAGCCCGATCCGCAGTCCGGAGTCGACCGGCAGGCCCAGCGCCCGAAAGGTCTCGTACGCGTAGAACGTGCCGGCCGGGACGAGGACGTCACGAGCGGCCAGGTGCTCGTACGCCTCCACGGGCTTGCGCTCGCGCAGGGTGAGGAACAGAGTCGAGGTCCGGTCGGCGGCCCGGGAGTGGAGGGTGAGTCGACCTCGGTCGCCGAGCGCGACCAGGCCGTCCTCGATCCGTACGCGCAGCCGCAGCTCGTGCTCGGCGATGAGCCCGGCCGCCGAGACCAGTCGCTCACGACGCGAGTCTCCGGAGCCGAGCGAGGCGATGAGGTCGACCGCGGCGGTCACCCCGGCGAGCAGCTCGTACGGCAGCGTCCCGAGCTCGAAGCGCTCCGGCACCGCGTCGGTGGACGGCACCAGCTTGTCGGGGCGCAGCGTCTCGAGCAGGTCCGGGTCGGCGACGAGCGCGCCGCAGTGGGGACCGAAGAACTTGTAGGGCGAGCAGACCAGCAGGTCTGCGCCCATCGCGGTGAGGTCCGGCGCGGCATGGGCGGTGTGGTGGACCGCGTCGACGTGGACGAGCGCGCCCACGTCGTGCGCCCGCGCGGCGACGGTCGCGACGGGCGGGCGGGTGCCGAGGAGGTTGGAGGCCGCGGTCAGGGCCACCAGGCGCGTCCGCGACGTGATGGCGTCGAGCGAGGAGAGGTCGAGCTCGCCGGTCGCCGGGTCGAGCCGCAGCCAGCGCACGGTCGCGCCGGCGCGCTCGGCCGCCTGGATCCACGGCCGGACGTTGGAGTCGTGGTCGAGCTCGGAGACGACGACCTCGTCGCCGGCCGACCAGGTCTTGGCCAGCGCGCGGGAGACGTCGTACGTCAGGGCGGTGGCGCTGCGGCCGTGCACCACGCCCCCGGGGACCCCACCGACGAGGTCGGCCACGGCGGAGCGGAAGCCGGCGACCGTGGCCTCGGCGTTGCGCTGGCTGACGAGCGCCGACCCGCGCTGGGACAGCGGGCCGGTGAGCGTACGGGCGATCGCCTCGCCGACCACGAGCGGCGTCTGCGTGCCGCCGGGGTTGTCGAAGTGGGCGATGCCGGAGGCGAGGGAGGGGAACTCGGCGCGGAACGCGGCGACGTCGAAGGACATGACGACGAGCCAACCAGACGCTCAAGAGGCGATGTGCACCACGGCGTCACCGGAGTTCACGAGAGGTGCCTCGGTGCGGCCGATCACGATGCCGTCGCGGTTGGCGTAGACCGCGCGCAGCGTCTTGCCGAAGGAGTCGAAGAGGGTGCCGAGGCGCTCGCCGTCGCTGACCTTCTGCCCCAGGTGCGCGTCGAGGTGCAGGATCCCGGTGCGCCGAGCGCGGACCCAGCCGCTCGAGCGACACTCGAGGCTGGCCTCGACGGCCGGCTCGACGACCGGCTCGGTCATGCCCAGCGCTGCCAGCACCCGGCGTACGCCGATCACCCCGGCGTCGACGGCGTAGTCGTCGAAACGGAGGTTCTCTCCGCCCTCGTAGAGCAGCACCTTGGCGCCCTTCTCGCGGGCGGCGTGGCGCAGCGAGCCGTCGCGGATCTTGGCGTGCAGCATCACCGGGGCGCCGAAGGCGGCGGCGAGCTCGCGGGTGCGCGGGTCGTCGAGGTCGGCGCGGACCTGGGGCAGGTTGCTGCGGCGGTCGGACCCGGTGTGCAGGTCGATGCCGACCTCGCAGCCGGCCACGATCTCGCGCATGAACAGGTGCGCGATCCGACCGGCGAGCGAGCCGCGGGCCGAGCCGGGGAAGGACCGGTTGAGGTCGCGGCGGTCGGGCAGGTAGCGGTCGCCGGTCATGAAGCCGAGGACGTTCACGATCGGTACGGCGACCAGGGTCCCGCGGAACGTCTTGGGGTCGAGCCCGGCCATGACCTGCCGCACGACCTCGACGCCGGCGACCTCGTCGCCGTGGATGGCGGCGTCGATCCACACGCTCGGCCCGTCCTCGCGCCCGTGCACGACCCGCACCGGGAGGGTGACGTCGGCGCCAGTGACGAGGCGGGTGATCGGGAGCTCGAGGGCGCGTACGGTGCCCGCGCGGATCCGGACGCTGCCGATGCCGAACGACTCGCGCGCCACTAGCCGGCGCTCGTCGGGGCGGCGGCGGTGGTCACGGGTCCAGCCTAGTGGCGCACGAGACCCGCCCCGGCCACCTCCCGGGGGTAGGAGGGGCCGGAGCGGGCCGGTCTGGGGGCGGGTCCGGTGGTGGGTCCGGTAACGGGTCGACATGTGCACTCCCGCCCGCACCGGTGGGGGCGGGAGCGCGAGCACGAACCCGTTACCCGGGGGCCGCGGGAGAGGTCAGCTGTTCTGGGTGGTGGGGGAGCCGGAGTCCGAGGACCCGCTGTCGGGCACACCGTCGCCGTCGAGGTCGGGCTCACCGGTG
This sequence comes from Nocardioides ganghwensis, assembly GCF_014779655.1. Lineage (GTDB taxonomy): Bacteria > Actinomycetota > Actinomycetes > Propionibacteriales > Nocardioidaceae > Nocardioides > Nocardioides ganghwensis. Next base: position 6,506 of record NZ_JACXYX010000020.1, on the reverse strand, counting down.
GTGCCGTCCTGCCCGCCCATGCCTCCACCCATCTGGCCGCCCATCTCGCCTAGCGGGCCGCGGCCGTCTCCGGGCTGGCCGCGCTCGACCCCGTCGCCGGTGGTCTGGGTGGGGGTGTCGCCGGCGCCGTCGTCCGCCACGGCGTACCCGGCGCCGAAGCCGGCACCGCCGATCGCGAGGCCCGCGGCGACGGCTCCCGCGGCGATCGCCCTACGGCTCGACGGGAGGCGGCGGGGCAGGCGGTCGCGGAGCGTACGCCGGGGCGCGGGCTGCTGGTCGGGCGCGGGGATGGAGGTGGTGGGGTTCTCGGTCATCGGACGTCCTTCTGGATGTGGGTGTGGTGGTGGAGGGGCGGTCAGTGCATGGGGCCGCCGCCGGCCGGCGCCTCGCCGGCGGTGGCGGTGGTGGCGGTGCCGTCGACGGTGACGGTGTAGGTCGCTCCCTGCTCGAGCTCGGCTGCGGAGAGGACGACGGAGGCGAAGTCCTTCTGGGGCGTGTACGCCGCGACCTCCGAGCCGTCCTCGTCGGTGACCACGACCTCGGAGCCGGCCGCTGCCGTCGCGGTGAGCGCTGTGGCGATCCAGGCCTGGGCGGAGTCGGTCGAGGGGGCGACCATCATCCCGGCGGAGCCGGTGGCGAGCAGGGTGCCGCCGCTGACCTCGAAGGTGCCGTTGACGTCGAGGGCGCCGTTGCCGTCGGTCGTCGGGCCCCACACCGTGAGGTCGCCGCCGGTGATCGTGGCGCTGCCGTTGGAGTCGAGGCCGTCGCCGCTGGCCCACACCTCGAGGGTGCCCCCGTTGACGACGAGGCGTACGGAGTCGTCGGCCGCCATCTCGCCGCCGGGCCGGCCGTCGGTCGCGGCCGAGTCGTCGGTGGAGGTGGCGTTGACGCCGTCGTCGGCGGAGTGCAGCTCGAGGTCGCCGCCGTCGACGATGATCAGCGAGCCCTCGAGCGCCTCGGTCGACTCGGCCACGTCGACCGTGCCGCCACTGACGAGCACCTGCACGCCCTTGATGCCGTCGTCCTGCGAGGTGACGGCGATCTCGCCGCCCTCGACCAGCACGAAGCCGGCGCCGGCGTCCTCGGTGTTGTCGGACTTGAAGCCGTCCCCGACGGCGTCGACGGTCACCGTGCCGTCAGTGAGGACCAGGTAGTCCTTGCCGAGGATGCCGTCGTCGACCGACGTCACGTCGATGCTCCCGCCGGTGATGACGAGACCGTCCTTGCCGACGATGCCGTTGTTGCTCCGTCCCGTCACGGTCAGTGAGCCCGTGCCGCCGATGGTGAGGTCGGCGGTGGAGTACAGCGTGCCCGTGGGGGCGTCCTCGGACGTGTCGGCGTACGTCGCGGCGTCGGCGAGCTCGTTGCTGCTGCCGTCGGCGAGGACGACCACGACGGACTCCGCGTCGACCACGTCGATCGCGGCGGTGGTCTCGGAGGTGATGGTCGCGTCGTCGAGCACGAGGCGTACGACGCCGTCGCCGGCGCTGTCGACGACCACCTGGCCGACGAGGTCACCGGAGAGGACGTACGTCCCGGCAGCGCTGATGGTCACGGTGCCGTCCGCGACGGCGACCGCGTCGCTGTCGGACTCGGCGGTCGTGCCGGACAGGGTGATCGCGGTGGCGTTGGCCTCGTCGTACGCGGTGTCGCTGGTCTCGACGGTCACGTTGTCGGCGAGGGCGTCCGCAACGGTCGTGGCGTCGGTCGCGACGACCGCGCTGGTCGACGAGCTGACCGACGAGCTCGAGGAGGTGGACGTGGAGCTGCCGGCGACGGAGGCGCCGCAGCCCGCGAGGAGCGCGGCGGCCATCGTGCTGGCGACGGCCTGGCGGAGCTTGGTGAGTCGCATGGGTGCTGCCTTCCGAAGTGCATCTGGTCTGGTGAGCCCGATGCTGCGCGGCGCACCTGTCGGTGCCGTGGGCTGACCTTGTGCGTCTCCCTGTGAGGTCGTGACGACCTCCTTGCCGTAGTCCGGCGGCTCCGCACGGTGCGCGGGCATGGACCACATCGACGTCGACCGGCCCTCCCGAGCAGCAGGCGCGATCGCCGGACACCCCCGGGGCATGACCCTTCCCACTGCCGGCGACGCCGGCACGCCCACCCTGTCCCTGACCAGGGCCGAGCTGGTGCTCCTGGCCCTCCACCTCGCCCAGCGCACGGCCCGAGTGCGGCCCGAGAGCCGGAAGGCCGTGGTGCGTCTCGAGCGCCGCTTGGACCACCTCGACCTGGCTGTGCACGCGCTCGAGGCGCTTGCGCGCTGGTGGTGCGGGATGTGACGGCCCGCCGGCCGGATGCTGCTACTTGCCCCAGTTCTTGCGGCGTACGGCGCGCCGCGGCTTGCCGCCGGCGTACGACCGGGCGGAGTCGACGAGGAAGCCCCGCTCGAGGGCCTCGCGCCCGATCAGCATCCGGAAGCCCATCTCGTCACGGTTGCTCAGCGTCATGACGGTCGTGATGGTGCGGCCCACCAGCGTGACGTCCATCGCGACGGCGTACCGCTGCTCGACCTGGCCGTTGCTGGAGCGGACCTCGCGGCGGTCGAGGACCGGCAGGCTGAGCTCGACGTGGTCCTCGTCGGAGCGCTGCCAGGGGTGGATGGAGAAGCGAACCCACTCGGCGCCGTCCTGCTCGTAGGCCTCGAGGTCGAAGGCGTGGATCGACGACGACCGGGCGCCGGTGTCGATCTTGGCCTTGACCCAGTCCACGCCGGCCTGCGGGAGGGAGACCCACTCGCGCCAGCCGACGACGACGTGGTCGGGCTCGGGCTGCTCGGGTGTGGTGGACACCGGGCCATCTTGGCAGGGGGCCGTGCTGCGGAGGTGGTTGGATGGCTGCCCATGAAGCTCGCCATCCTCTCTCGGGCACCGCGCTCCTACAGCACCCAGCGCCTGCGGACCGCGGCGATCGACCGCGGCCACGACGTCAAGGTGCTCAACACGCTGCGCTTCGGCATCGACCTGTCGGGCGACGAGCCCGACCTGCTGTTCCGCGGCAAGCAGCTCTCGACGTACGACGCGGTGCTGCCGCGCATCGGCAACTCGATCACCTACTTCGGCACCGCCGTCGTGCGGCAGTTCGAGCAGATGGACGTCTACACGCCCAACACGAGCTATGGCATCGCCAACAGCCGCGACAAGCTGCGCGCCACGCAGATCCTGTCGCGCCACAAGATCCCGATGCCGGCGACGACCTTCGTGCGCGATCGCGCCGACGTGATCCCGGCGATCGAGCGGGTCGGCGGGGCGCCGGTCGTGATCAAGCTGCTCGAGGGCACGCAGGGCATCGGGGTGATCCTGGCGCCGACGATCAAGGTCGCCGAGGCGATCATCGAGACGCTGCAGAGCACCCGGCAGAACGTGCTGATCCAGCGCTTCGTCAAGGAGAGCAAGGGCCGCGACATCCGCGCCCTCGTCGTCGGCGACCGCGTGGTGGCGGCGATGCGGCGCGTCGCCCAGGGCGACGAGTTCCGCTCCAACGTGCACCGCGGCGGCAGCGTCGAGGCCGTCGAGCTCGACGAGGAGTTCGAGCGCGTGGCCGTACGCTCCGCGCAGATCATGGGCCTGCGCGTCGCGGGCGTCGACATGCTCGAGGGCCGCAAGGGCCCGCAGGTGATGGAGGTGAACTCCTCACCCGGCCTCGAGGGCATCGAGACCGCGACCAAGCTCGACGTCGCCGGCGCGATCGTCGACTACATGGCCAACCAAGTCGCGTTCCCCGACATCGACGTACGCCAGCGGCTGACCGTCTCGACCGGCTACGGCGTGGCCGAGATCGTCGTGCACACCGGCTCCGACATGGTCGGCAAGAAGCTCGGCGACTCCGGCCTCGACGAGCGCGACATCACCGTCCTCACGCTGCACCGCGGGCCGCACGTCATCCCGAACCCGCGCAACAAGACGGTGCTCGAGGGCGAGGACCGGCTGCTGTGCTTCGGGAAGCTCGAGGAGATGCGCTCGATGATCCCGGACCGGAAGCAGAAGCGGGTCAGGCGGTTGATGAAGAAGCACTTGCCGCCGGAGAGCTTGTAGGGGCGGGCTGCTGGGGGAGGGCCGTCGCGACTCGGGTCCCGTGAGCTCGGCTGCGCTCTGCGAGCCCGGAACAGGGGACTGGGCGTCTTCGGTCACCCCGTCGCGACGTGGCAGTCAGGGCCCCGGGCGTCAGTGGTGCACCACCAGGTTCCCTCCCCTGAGCAGTTGTTGCCCTTTGGAGGTGAAGACTGGAGCGGAGGGCGAACTGGTTGGGTAGATGGAAAGCTCGATGGTGTCGCCCTTCCTCGATCCGGACGATCCGTTGTCCACGACCGTGACAGTGAAGCCGTAGCCCGGCAGCCTGTTCCACTGTCCTGTTCCCGTCCACTGGACCGAGGTCTGGGAAAGGGATCGGAGTCCGGTGACGGTGGTCCCGTGAAAGGTGTCCTTCGTGGTCGTAGGGCGCACCTGGAGCTGTCCCTTGAAGGTTCCGTCCGTTTGCGGGATCGCGTTGAAACCGAAGTTGGTCCGGCCTGTGGTGTTGCTGAACCACCCCCCGCCGGTCACCTTCGACCCCGCGGCGCCGACGGTCACCAGAGTCTCGGCGGTCGCAGCACATGGGTCGTAGAAGGCGTCGCCGGAGAAGCTCGCCGTGACCGCGTATACGTCTGCGTTCAACGGCACGGCCACGGCAGCCGTCCCGGCCTGGTTCGTCGTGGCGGTGTAGGTGCGGCTGTTGAGTGCGGCGTCCACGACCTCGAAAGTGACCAGCTTGCCGGCCCAGTCGCCGGGGAAGGCATCGGTCTCGCCAAGCTGCGCGGCGAGCCTCGTCTGGACCAAGGGCTGCACCAGTGTGTCGCCGGTGTAGGAGAGAGTGCAGGACTCGCGCTCGATCTGGACTTCGTCGGTGTCGAAGGATGCGGCCAAGCTGGCGTCTCCCGCGAACGCAGTCCGAACAGAGGCTGCGCCCGGCGCGAGAGTCACCGGCGTCGGTGGGGCCGAGGCCGAGCCGTCGGTGCCAGTCGGTGCCCCTACGACGCTGGGTATCGCACCCAGGGTGAACTCCAACTGCTTACCGGGGATGCCGACTGCGGCGGTTCCTGAGATGTCCTTCAACGTTCCACTCAGGGAGACAGGATCGGAGTACGTCATCGTCGTGGGGCCGGTGTATGTCGTCTCGGTGGCGTCAGGTGCCAGCGAGATCGTGAGGTCATAGGACGTGACGTAGGTGACCCCTGGCAAAGGAGTCTGGGCGACGCTCCCCGTCAACCGAAAGACAGTTGCCGAAGCGTTGCTGGTTGCTGGGTCCAAGCCTTCCAGGGTCCGGCTCGGTACAGCGAACTGCTCATGCGAGACGTCGTAGACGAACTCTTTGCAGTGGTACGTGCCGTCGAACGGGTCACTGGGCGTGATGCGACGGTCGAACAAGGTGCCGGGGATCGGACCCACGTTGCCGTACCGCGCTTCGAGGCGTGCCCGACCAGGGTTGAAGGTGTCGTCCAGGTCGATGAGGACCCGGGGGTTCGAAACCTGTCCGGACAGGTCGGGTCCGGTCCACGTGGTGGGTCCGTATGCGTAGAACCATTCGCTGGTACAGGTGAGGCCTGCAGAGGTGGTCGATTCGGACCGGTACGCATCCACGGTGTATTCGAGCGCGGCCGGCAACTCGAACCGCCCACTGTCGAGGACGGTCGCTGGACCGTCCACCCGGTACGTCGCGACCTCGGTCTGGTCCAAGGAAGAGCTGCTGCGCTGCTCGGTGGTGAGGCGAACGATGGTCACCGTTCCGGACACATGAGCGGCGCCATGACCCGCGGTCGCGGGCACGGCGACAAGCGCCGGTGGCGCCAGCATCGGCACAGCCATGGTGGCGGCAACAGCGACCCGGCGCGCATGCCGGCCGGACGTGTGCGGACGGGTGCCGCCTGCTGTGGAACCTCGCAGGAGATCGGCGATTGCCGAACGCCGCATGACCATCTCCCAAAGCATTCGAGCCCTTTGGAGACTCGTCACGCTAGCGCCGCCGATTTGTGGGGGTCAACGGACGGAACATTCAGATCTGACCCACAAACCCGGAACGTCTGGGAGCTCTGACACGCACGCCCCTTAGCCGGCCGGGGGGACTTCTTCCGGGCGCGCTGCTCGCCTCGATGCTGTGGACCGACGGCACGTGCGCGGGGTCTCCAGCCGGTCGTTGCTCGACGAACGCGACGTCACAGTCCTGGAGCCGTACAGGCCGCGGGTGATCCCGAAACGACGCCACACGAGCGTGCTCGGGGGTGAGGACCGGCTGCCGCGCTTCGGCGAGCTCCAGGAGGTGCGGTCGATGATCTCGGACCGACAGAAGCAAGCTCATGTGGCAGGGCGGGCCGACTGTTTAGGCAACACCCCCGTGCGGTGCTGCACATCGGCTCCCCTCTGTTGTCAACGAGTGGCTTCGCGGGTCCTTGTCGCTGTGCTCTTTCGGGGCGGCGCAGGTGCGGCGTAGCGTCGGGCGTGCGGGTCCGGGAGTGGCTGATCCGAAGTGTCGATGTG
>NZ_JACXYX010000019.1 GCF_014779655.1 Nocardioides ganghwensis | reverse complement strand
GGGGCCTCCCACAACTGTTGGATAGGCCGAGCAGGCCAGCCCTACTCGGTAACCCACGACCATTTGTGAGTGGGGCCCCGGCCTGCAACCCCCAGTAGTCCTGAGCGGTCACTCCATACCGTCTAGCCGCGGTGGATCGTCACCTGCCAGCACGAGTCCCTAGACTCGAGGCGCCATGACTGACGCCTTCCCTGACCAGCAGGACGCCCCCCGCCTCGCCGAGACCTTCGCGGAGGTCGAGGACGCCCTGCTGTCCCGCTGGCCCGAGACGAAGCTCGAGCCCAGCCTGGACCGGATCGAGGCGTTCACCGAGCTCCTCGGCGAGCCCCAGCGCTCGTTCCGGTCGGTGCACCTGACCGGCACCAACGGCAAGACCAGCACCAGCCGGATGATCGAGACGCTCCTGCGGGCCCTCGACCTGCGCACCGGCCGGTTCACCTCTCCCCACCTCGAGCGGATGAACGAGCGCATCAGCATCGACGGCGAGCCGATGGACGACGAGGCGTTCGTGCGGGCGTTCAACGACGTGGCCCCCTACACCCACCTCGTCGACTCCGAGCAGGAGCACCCGCTCAGCTTCTTCGAGACGATCGTCGGCATGGCGTACGCCGCCTTCGCCGACGCGCCCGTCGACGTGGCCGTGGTCGAGGTCGGCATGGGCGGCAGCTGGGACGCCACCAACGTCATCGACGCCGACGTCGCGGTGGTCCTGCCGATCGCCGTCGACCACGCCAAGTACCTCGGCGACGACCCGGCCACCATCGCGGTCGAGAAGGCCGGGATCATCAAGCCCGGCTCCGTCGCGGTCCTGGCCGCGCAGACCCCGGAGGTGGCCGCCGTGCTGCTCGCGCGCGCCACCGAGGTCGGCGCCACCGTCGCGCGCGAGGGGATGGAGTTCGGCGTGGTGTCCCGCACTCCCGCGGTCGGCGGCCAGGTCGTCTCGCTCCAGGGCCTGCGCGCCCGGTACGACGACGTGTTCCTGCCGCTCTACGGCGCCCACCAGGCGCAGAACGCCGCCGTCGCCCTGGCCGCGGTCGAGGCGTTCGGCACCGGCGAGCTCGACGACGACCTGGTGCGCGCCGCCTTCGCGGAGGTCACCTCGCCGGGACGGCTGGAGATCATCCGTCGCAGCCCCACGATCGTGCTCGACGCAGCGCACAACCCGCACGGCGCAGAGGCCGTGGCGGCAGCGCTCGACGACTCGTTCTCCTTCAGCCCCCTCGTCGGAGTGATGGGCGTGATGGAGGACAAGGACGCCGAGGGCGTGCTGGCCGTCCTCGAGCCGTACCTCGAGCACCTCGTCTGCACCCAGAACTCGACGGCGCGCTCGATGTCGGCCGCGGCCCTCGGTCGCGCCGCGGTCGAGATGTTCGGAGAGGACCGGGTGAGCGTCGTCCCCGACCTCGCCGACGCCATCGACCGGGCGGCCACCCTCGCCGAGGCCGGGGAGGCGATCAACGTCTCCATCGGCGCCGGTGCCGTGCTCGTCACCGGCTCCGTGGTGACCGTGGGCGAGGCGCGCGGCCTGCTGAAGGGACGCCGATGACCGAGCCCGCCCCCGAGCCTGCACCCGAGCAGGTGCCCACCAACACCGAGCGCTCCCCGCGCCGCGGGATGGCCGCGGCGGTCCTGAGCCTCGAGGCCGTCACGCTCGGCCTGACCACTCCGGTGATGATCACGATCGCCGACGTCGACACCTCGCTTGCGCTCACCGTCGGCCTCGGCCTGGCCGTCGTGTGCCTGCTCCTGGCGGGCATGCTGCGCGCGGAGTGGGCCTACCTGGCCGGCTACGTCGTCCAGGTGGCGGCCGTCGCGCTGGGCTTCGTCGTGCCCGTGATGTTCGTCCTCGGCGCGGTCTTCGCGGCACTGTGGACGGCCGCGGACCAGCTCGGCCGCAAGATCGAGCGCGAGCGCGCGGCCGCCTGGGCGGCCTACCGCGCGGAGCAGGGCTGAGCCTCCTCGCTAGGCTGCCCCGCATGAGCACCGTCCAGCGTTCCCTCGTCCTCGTCAAGCCCGACGGCGTGCGCCGCGGCCTCTCGGGCGAGGTCCTGCGCCGGATCGAGGCCAAGGGCTACACGCTCGCGGCCGTCGAGCTGCGCACCGCGACCCCCGAGCTCCTCGCCGCCCACTACGCCGAGCACGAGGGCAAGCCGTTCTACGGGCCCCTCGTGGAGTTCATGCTGTCCGGTCCGGTGCTCGCCGTCGTCATCGAGGGCGAGCGCTGCATCGAGGGCTTCCGCTCGCTCGCCGGCGCGACCGACCCGACGAAGGCCGCGCCCGGCACCATCCGGGGCGACCTCGGCCGCGACTGGGGCGTCGCGGTCCAGCAGAACATCGTGCACGGCTCGGACTCCGAGGAGTCCGCCGCGCGCGAGATCGGGATCTGGTTCCCCCAGCTCGCCTGAGGCCGACACCCCGCGCGTGTCCTGCCGGGAGCCCGCTGGTGGCTCAGCCGCCGCCGCTTGGGGGTAGCCCAGTGGGATCTGGCTGCCAGGTTGGGTAGTCCAGTGAGAAGTGGCGGTCGATGGTCGGTGTTTCGAACCAGCTTCCACTGGACTACCGCGGCGGGCGACGAGACCGGTCCAGTTCCCACTGGACTACCCCGACACCCGCCACGCCGTCACACGCACCAGCCACACACCCCCGCGCGTGTCCTGCCGGGAACGGGCGCGCCCGCTACCTACCCTGAGTCACGGGTCGGCTGCAGCGGTCGCCCCCCTTCCCACGTACGACCCGACCTGCAGGGGCAGCAGCGGCAATGGCACACAACATCATCGGCCGGGACATGGCCGTCGACCTCGGCACCGCCAACACGCTGGTCTATGTCCGCGGCAAGGGCGTCGTGCTCGACGAGCCGTCCGTCGTGGCGATGAACACCACGACCGGCGAGGTCCTCGCCGTGGGCCACGAGGCCAAGCGGATGATCGGGCGCACCCCCGACAACATCGCCGCGATCCGGCCGCTCAAGGACGGCGTCATCGCCGACTTCGAGGCGACCGAGCAGATGCTGCGCTACTTCATCCACCAGGTCCACCGCCGCCGCTACTTCGCCAAGCCCCGCATGGTGATCTGCGTGCCGAGCGGCATCACCGCCGTCGAGCAGCGCGCGGTGAAGGAGGCCGGCTACCAGGCGGGCGCACGACGCGTCTACATCGTCGAGGAGCCGATGGCGGCCGCGATCGGCGCCGGGCTGCCGGTCCACGAGGCCACCGGCAACATGGTCGTCGACGTCGGCGGCGGCACCACAGAGGTCGCGGTCATCAGCCTCGGCGGCATCGTGACGAGCCTGTCGGTGCGCACCGCGGGCGACGACCTCGACCAGGCGATCATCGCGTGGATGAAGAAGGAGTACTCCCTCATGCTGGGGGAGCGCACCGCCGAGGAGATGAAGATGACCCTCGGGTCGGCCTTCCCGCTCCCCACCGAGCCCGATGCGGAGATCCGCGGCCGTGACATGGTCTCCGGCCTGCCCCGCACCGTCGTGGTGTCCAGCTCCGAGCTCCGCCAGGCGCTCGAGGAGCCGCTCCACAACATCGTCGACGCCGTGCGCACCACCCTCGACCAGACGCCGCCCGAGCTGGCCGGCGACATCATGGACCGCGGCATCGTCCTCACCGGCGGCGGCGCGATGCTGCGCGGCCTCGACGAGCGGTTGCGCCACGAGACCGGCATGCCGGTCCACGTCGCGGAGGACCCGCTGTCCTCGGTGGCCTACGGCGCCGGCAAGTGCGTGGAGGAGTTCGAGGCCCTCCAGCAGGTCCTCGTCTCCGACCCGAGGCGGTTCTGATGGGGGACGACTGATGGGCGCCTTCGGGGGACACGACGGGCGGGAGCGGCGCTGGACCGGTCTCGACCGCCTCGAGTCGCGCAACCGCCCGCCGCGGTCGCTGCTGGTCGCGCTCGCGCTCGCGAGCATCACCCTCATCACGCTCGACGTCTCCGGCGAGGGCGCCTCGCCGCTCGAGCCGGCCCGCCGCGTCGTCGGTGAGGCGCTCGGTCCGGCCGAGGCCGGGGTGGCGGCAGCCGTACGCCCCTTCACGACGGTCCCGGCGTGGTTCCGCAGCAAGGGCGACCTCGCCGACCAGGTCCGCGACCTCGAGGCGAGCAACGCCGAGCTCCGCGGCCAGGTGGAGCTCGCCGGGTTCGACCGCAACCGGCTCGAGCAGTACGACGGGCTCACCACCGCCGCCGAGGACCTCGGGTCCGCCCTCGTCCCGGCCCGCGTGGTCGCGCTCGGGTCCCGCCAGTCGCAGAGCTTCACCGTGACCATCGACGCCGGCTCCGAGGCCGGCATCGGCCCCGACATGACGGTCGTCAACAACGACGGGCTCGTCGGCCGGGTCCTGCGGGTCACCCGCAGCACGGCCACCGTGCTGCTCGTCATCGACCCCGACTCGACCGTCGGTGGGCGCGTGGGGTCCAGCATGGAGATCGGCTTCGTGACGGGCAGCGGCTCGCTCCGGCAGGAGTCGGGCCTCGACCTGCGCCTGGTCGACGACGCGTCCGTGCCCTCGCGCGACGACACCGTCGTGACGTGGGGCAGCACGACCGGCCCCTACGCCCCGGGCGTGCCGATCGGCACGATCACCGAGGTCTACAGCTCGCTGCGCGAGGCCTCCCAGCGTGCCGTCGTGAAGCCCTTCGTCGACTTCTCCGCGCTCGACGTGGTGGGTGTGATGGTGCCGAGCGGCATGCAGAGCGACCGTGCGGTCATCGAGGCCGACGGGAGCCTCCGATGACGGGGCTGCGGTGGGTGATCGCGACCGCCGCGGTCGTCGTCGCCCTCGTGGTCCAGGTCTCGCTCTTCCCGCACGTGGCGTGGCACGGCGTCGTGCCCAACCTCTGCCTGCTCGTCGTGGTCGCCGCGGCCCTGACCGTCGAGGCGCCGTTCGCGCTGCTCCTCGGGTTCGCCGCGGGCCTCACCCTCGACCTCGCGCCACCGGCCGACCACGTCGCCGGGCGCTGGGCGCTGGCGCTCACGATCGCCGCCTTCCTCGCTGCGCGGGTGCGCCAGGACCAGAAGCCGAGCGCGCTCGCCGTGGTCGGCACCGTCGCGGCCTCCTCGTTCGTCGCGACCTCGCTCTTCGCGCTGTCCGGTGTCCTGCTCCAGGACCCTGCGATGTCGGTCGCCGGCCTGCTCCAGGTCGTCCTCGTCGCCGTCGTGTGGGACGTGCTGCTCACGCCGTTCGTGCTGCCTCCGCTGATGAAGCTCTTCACCCGCCTCAGCCCGCAGTGGGCGACGACGTGAGCCCCTCCAGCACCCGGTCGGCCGGCAGGAGCCGGCTGCGCCTCGTCGTCGTGCAGGCGCTCGTGTTCTCGCTGTTCGCCACCCTCTTCGTCCGGCTCTACTACCTCCAGGTGATCGGCGGCGAGTCCTACCAGGCGCAGGCCGCCGACCAGTCGGTGCGCGACATCGTCGTCCAGCCCCAGCGCGGGCTGATCGTCGACAGCCAGGGCCGCCCGCTCGTGGCCAACCGCACGTCGTGGGTGATCTCGGTCGACCGCACCCTCCTCGGCAAGCTCGACGAACGCCAGCGGGCCGAGCTCGTACGCCGGGTCGCGGTCGTCGTCGACGCGACGCCCGAGGACGTCGAGGCCCGCCTCGTGACCTGCGGCGACCCCGGCAGCGTCCGCGACGTCTGCTGGAACGGCTCGCCCTACCAGCCCGTACCCGTGGCCACCGACGTGCGCAAGGACGTCGCGCTGCGGATCCTCGAGCAGCCCGAGGACTACCCCGGGGTGCTCGCCGAGCAGCAGAGCGTCCGCTCCTACCCGCGCCCCTTCGGCATCAACCTCGCGCACGTGCTGGGCTACCTCAGCCCGGTCACCGAGGACGAGTTCGACCTCGCGGCCGAGCGCGACGACCGCTCGCTCAACGGAGCCTCCGTCGTCGGCCGGGCCGGCGTCGAGAAGGAGTACGACGAGTGGCTGCGCGGCCTGCCCGGCTACCACCGCGTCGCCGTGGACTCGATGGGCCGCGTGCTGGGCGACGACTCGACGGTCGAGAGCACCCCCGGTGACACGCTCGTCACGTCGATCGACGCCAAGGTCCAGTCCGTGGTCGAGCGCCAGCTCGCCGAGCGGATCGCCTACCAGCGCACCCAGATGGACACGGTCACCGGCCGGAGGTACGCCGCCGACTCGGGCGCGGCCGTGGTGCTCGACGCGAAGACCGGTCGCGTCATCGCCATGGCCAGCCAGCCGACGTACGACCCGGACGTGTGGACCGGCGGCATCAGCGAGGCCCAGCTGACCCGGCTCTACTCCGAGAAGGCCGGCACGCCCCTGCTCTCGCGTGCCACCCAGGGCCAGTTCGCGCCGGGCTCCACGTGGAAGCCGTTCATGACCGCGGGGGCGCTCACCAACGGCTACTCGATGGACACCGCGCTGCCGTGCTCGTCGGGCTTCCAGGTCGGCAACCGGGTCTTCAAGAACTACGAGTCCGGCGCCTACGGCAGCATCGGCTTCGCCAAGGCGCTCGAGGTCTCCTGCAACACCTTCTTCTACCGCATCGGCTACGACTTCTGGCAGCGGTTCGGCAGCGACCCTGCCGACATCGGCGCCCGCGACCCGCTGGTCGAGGAGGCCAAGGAGTTCGGCTTCGGATCCCGCACCGGGATCGACCTGCCCGGCGAGGCCCCCGGCCGGATCGCCGACCGGCAGTGGAAGCAGGACTACTACGAGTCGCAGAAGGACTACTACTGCGAGCTCAGCGAGAAGCCCCAGACCGCGGACACCAGCGACTTCGTCTACAAGTTCGCCCGCGAGTTCTGCCTCGAGGGCAACCTCTACCGCGCCGGCGACGCCGTGAACTTCTCGATCGGGCAGGGCGACACCATCGTGACGCCGCTCCAGCTCGCCCGCGGATACGCCGCGCTGAGCAACGGCGGCACCCTCTGGGCGCCCACCGTCGCCAAGGCGATCGTGAGCCCCGAGGGCGAGGTCCTGCGCCGCATCGCGCCGCGCAAGGTCGGCAAGGTCGACGTGCCGAAGAAGTACCTCGACTACATCGACGGTGCGCTCGAGAACGTGTCGCGGGTCGGCACCATGGCCTGGAAGCTCGTCGGCTTCCCGATCGACGACGTGACCATCCGGGCCAAGACCGGCTCCGCGGAGGTCTACGGCAAGCAGTCGACGGGCTGGGTGGCGTCCTACTCCGAGGACTACGTGGTCGTGATGATGATCAGCCAGGGCGGCACCGGCTCGGGCTCCACGGGTGAGGGCATCCGCGTGATCTGGGAGGCGCTCTACGGCGTCGAGGGCGAGACCGTACGCCCCGCGCGGGCCGCGATCCCCGGCACCGTCCCGCCCGTACGGCTGCCGCAGTTCCTCGAGGACGGGTCGATCATGCCGCCGGTGCCGGACAAGGCGGGGGAGTGACGCGATGACCGTCCTGTCGAACCGCCCGGCCAGCCGTCCTGCCGGACGTCCCGTGGGACGGGCGTCGACCCTGCGCGCCCCCGGCCTCGACTGGGTCCTCATGGCCGCCACGCTCGCGCTCGTCACGATCGGGACGCTGCTCGTCTGGTCGGCGACCTCGACCCGGGCCGACCTCACCGGCGGCGACCCCAACGCCTACCTCCGCAAGGAGCTCGTCAACGTCGCGATCGGCCTGGTGCTGATGGTCGCGGTGCTCGCCACCGACCACCGCTGGGTGCGCATCCTCGCCCCGCTGGCGTACGTCGCGAGCGTGGCCGGCCTCGTGATGGTGCTCGTCGCCGGCAGCACGATCAACGGGTCGCGCTCGTGGCTCCAGCTCGGCGGGATGTCGATCCAGCCGGCCGAGTTCGCCAAGCTGGCCGTCGTGGTGGGCATGGCGCTGGTGGTGGCCGAGCGCACCGAGCGCCGCTGGGGCCGGGGGGTGGGCAGCCTGGAGGTCGTCGCGATGCTGGTGATCGCCGCCGTGCCGGCGGTGCTGATCCTCCTCCAGCCCGACCTCGGCACCATGCTGGTGCTCACCGCGACGGTCTTCGGCGTGCTGGCGATCGCCGGCGCCGGACGACTCTGGCTCGCCGGCCTCACCCTGGCCGGCATTGCCGGGGCTGTCGGGGCGGTGGGGATGGGCGTCCTCAAGCCCTACCAGGTCGACCGGTTCCTCTCCTTCATCAATCCTGGCCTCGACCCGCGCGGGGCCGGCTACAACACCGAGCAGGCTCGCATCGCCGTCGGCAACGGCGGCCTGTTCGGCCAGGGCCTGTTCGACGGCTCGCAGACCCGCTCGGGGTTCGTCCCCGAGCAGCACACCGACTTCATCTTCACCGTCGCGGGCGAGGAGCTCGGCCTCGTCGGCGCGGGCCTGCTGATCCTGCTCCTCGCGGTCGTGATCTGGCGCGCGCTGGCGATCTCGGCGCAGGCCGACGACCTGTTCGGCCGCGTGGCAGCGGCCGGCATCGCCTGCTGGTGGGGCTTCCAGGCCTTCCAGAACATCGGCATGTGCCTCGGCATCATGCCCGTCACCGGCGTCCCGCTGCCGTTCGTGTCCTACGGCGGCAGCTCGCTCTTCGCAGGCATGCTCGCCCTCGGCCTGCTCCAGAACATCCACCTCCGCTCGGCCGGCCAGGTCCGCCGCTGAGTAGGCCGCACCACCGCCCGCGACGTAACCTTGAGGGTCGGTGCGGCCGCTGCGCCGCCCTTCCCCGCTCCCCACCATGCCCCTAGTCCTGTCGAGGTGTTGCTGTCATGTCCGTCGCGTCGGTCTTCCCCCGGCTGGAGGCTCGTCTGCCGTCGGTGCAGAAGCCCATCCAGTACGTCGGCGGCGAGCTCAACTCCGTCGTCAAGGACTGGGACTGCGCCGCGTCCTCGGAGACGGGCGGCCCCACGGTCCGCTGGGCGCTGATGTACCCCGACGCCTACGAGGTCGGCCTGCCCAACCAGGGCGTCCAGATCCTCTACGAGGTCCTCAACGAGCGTGACTGGATCCTCGCCGAGCGCACCTACTCGGTGTGGCCCGACATGGAGAAGGTGATGCGCGAGGGCGACGAGCACGGCCCGATCCCGCAGTTCACCGTCGACAGCCACCGCCCCGTCGGCGCGTTCGACCTCTTCGGCCTGAGCTTCTCCACCGAGCTCGGCTACACCAACATGCTCAACGCCCTCGACCTCGCCGGGATCCCGCTGCACGCGGTCGACCGTGGCGAGGACGACCCGGTCGTCATCGCGGGCGGCCACGCCGCGTTCAACCCGGAGCCGATCGCCGACTTCATCGACGCCGCGGTGCTCGGCGACGGCGAGGAGGTCGTGCTCGCGATCTCCGACATCGTGCGCGAGTGGAAGCTCGAGGACCGGCCCGGCGGGCGCGAGGAGCTGCTGCGTCGCCTCGCGGTCACCGGCAACATCTACGTCCCGCGCTTCTACGACGTGGCGTACGCCGCCGACGGTGCCATCGAGGCGGTCGTGCCCAACCGGCCCGGCATCCCGTTCCGCGTCCGCAAGCACACCCTGATGGACCTCGACCAGTGGCCCTACCCGGCCAACCCGCTGGTGCCCCTCGCCGAGACCGTGCACGAGCGCTTCTCCGTGGAGATCTTCCGCGGGTGCACCCGCGGCTGCCGCTTCTGCCAGGCCGGCATGATCACCCGCCCGGTGCGCGAGCGGTCGATCAAGACCATCGGCGACATGGTCGAGAACGGCATCCGCAAGTCCGGCTTCGAGGAGGTCGGCCTGCTCTCGCTGTCCAGCGCCGACCACACCGAGATCGGTGACATCGCCAAGGGCCTCGCCGACCGCTACGAGGGCTCCAACGTCTCGCTGTCGCTGCCCAGCACGCGCGTGGACGCCTTCAACATCACCCTCGCCAACGAGTTCTCCCGCAACGGCCGGCGCTCGGGCCTCACCTTCGCGCCCGAGGGCGGTTCGGAGCGGATGCGCAAGGTCATCAACAAGATGGTCAGCGAGGAGGACCTGATCCGCACGGTCGCGGCGGCGTACTCCCACGGCTGGCGCCAGGTGAAGCTCTACTTCATGTGCGGCCTCCCGCAGGAGACCGATGAGGACGTCCTCGCGATCGCCGACCTCGCCAAGCGCGTCATCGCGACGGGGCGCGAGGTCTCGGGTCGCAACGACATCCGCTGCACCGTCTCCATCGGCGGCTTCGTGCCCAAGCCCCACACGCCGTTCCAGTGGGCCCCGCAGCTCGACCACGAGGCCACCGACGAGCGACTGCGGCTGCTGCGCGAGGTCGTCCGCGCGGACAAGAAGTACGCCCGCGCGATCGGCTTCCGCTACCACGATGGCAAGCCCGGGATCGTCGAGGGCCTGCTCTCGCGCGGCGACCGGCGCGTCGGCGGGGTCATCGAGCAGGTGTGGCGCGACGGCGGACGGTTCGACGGCTGGAGCGAGCACTTCTCCTACGACCGCTGGATGGAGTCGGCCGCGACCGCGCTGGCGGACACAGGCGTCGACGTCGACTGGTACACCACCCGCGAGCGCGACTACGACGAGGTGCTGCCGTGGGAGCACCTCGACTCCGGCCTCGACAAGGACTGGCTGTGGGGTGACTGGGAGGACGCCCTCGCGGCCGCCGACGGCGCCGACATCGAGATCGAGGACTGCCGCTGGACCCCGTGCTACGACTGCGGCGTGTGTCCCGAGATGGGCACCGAGATCCAGGTCGGGCCCACGGGGCAGCAGCTGCTCCCGCTCAGCGTCGTCTGAGTCCACGCCCGGCGCGGGCTGGTTCCCCACCCGTTCGCGACCTACCGGTTCCGGCCGCTGGCCGAGCACGGGACGTGGCAGGGCCGCAGCGGCATCGTGCCGGCCCGATAGGGGTCGCTAGAGTTCGGCGCGTGAGCGAGCCCGACCTGGAGACCCTGCGCGACGAGGTCGACCTGCTGCGCCGCGAGCTGGCCGCGGCGCGAGCGGAGCAGGAGAAGTGGGGCGAGCGCGAGGCCCGCCTGCGCAAGTCCCGCGACCGTGCCGCCAAGGCTGCCGAGACGCTGTCGGCACTGCTCGCGGAACGGCTGCGTGGCGAGACGGCCGTGGCGGGTGCCGGTGAGCGGTCGTGGTGGAAGCGCGGCTCGACGACAGTCACGGCCGAGGAGGCCGGGCAGCTGGAGCTGATCCGCCAGTCGCCGCTCTTCGACGCCGCCTACTACCTCCGCAGCCACCTCGACGTCGCCCGGCGCGGGGAGGACCCCGGCGTGCACTTCCTGCGCCACTGGGACCACCCCTTCCGCAAGCCCAGCGAGGCCTTCGACATCGCCCAGTACGTCCTCGACCACCCCGAGGTCCTCGTCGAGCGAGTCAACCCGCTCGTGCACTTCCTCGCCTCGGCCGAGTCGGACGGCGCCGACGCCTATCCCCCGGCGAGCCGGTGACGGGCGGCGTGCAGCAGGAGGGGACGGGTCGGCTCGAGGACCAGCTGGCCGAGCGGCGCGCCGTCGTGGCCGACTTCCACGACCGGTGGGCGGGCTTCGTCCGGCGCTGGCGACGCGCCGCCGCCGACGGTCCGGACGCCGCCCACGCCCTCGTCGAGGAGGTGCTGCGCGACGGGCTCCCGGAGGGCGGAGCCGGGGGTACGCAGCCCCCCGAACGGGCGCGGGTGGCGGCCGCACGGGCCGTGGTCGCAGCGAGCGGCTTCCTCGACGCCGACGAGTACGCCGTGCGCCACCGCCTGCGGCGCGGCACCGACCCCTACCGCCACCACGTCGAGACCGGCTGGCGCCTGCTGCAGAACCCCAGCCCGCGCTTCGACCTCTGGTCCTACTGGGTCGACCACCTCGACCCGACCTCGGACGGCGCCGATCCGCTCCTGCACTGGCTGGTGGTCGGCCGCCACCTCGGCTGGGGGCCGGTCCCCGAGCCGCCGCCCGAGCGGACCCCGACCGTGCCACCGGCCGGCACGACGCCCCGTCGTCTCTGCCTGTTCGCGGCCTACGACGCGGACGGGGTCGTCGACGACTACGTCGTGACCTACCTCCGCGAGCTCTCCCGGCACGCCGACGTCTACTACCTCGCCGATGGCGTCCTGGAGCCCGGCGAGCTCGACAAGCTGGCCGACGTCACGGCGGGCGCGTGGAGCGTCCCGCACGGCGGCTACGACTTCGGCTCGTTCTCGATGCTCGCCCGCGACCTGGTGGGCTGGGACGTCGTCGACTCGTACGACGAGCTGCTGCTCGCCAACGACTCGTGCTTCCTGCTGCACCCGCTCGACGACGTGTTCGCCACGATGGACGCCCGCTCCTGCGACTGGTGGAGCCTCCAGGCCACGTCGATGGAGCACGACGAGAACTACTTCCGCGACGACTCGCCGATCCCGCTGGCCGAGGCCAAGCGGAGCTTCATCGGCCCGCGGCACTTCAGCGACGTGCGCTACCTGCACCTCAGCTCGTACTTCCTCGTGTTCCGCCGGCCCGTGGTCGCCGACGAGGGCTTCCGCTGGCGCCTCGACACGGTCGTCCCCCAGGAGGCCAAGGGCCTCGTGGTGCACAAGTACGAGATCGGCATCAGCCGCCACCTCACCGACGCCGGCTACGACTTCGACACGTGGCTGCCCGACCTCCAGCCGTTCCACCCGCTCTACTCCCGGCACGTGTTCGACCTCGTCGGGCGCGGCTTCCCGCTGGCCAAGCGCAACTTCCTGGGGGAGAACCCGCGCCGCGCGCCCGAGGTCGGCCGGTGGCGCGAGCGGCTGCGCGAGCTCGCCCCCGCGGCGAATGTCGACGAGATGGCGGCCAACATCGACCGCGTCACCGACCCCGCGCGGCTGCACGACGCGTACGACGTCGTCCAGGACCCCGCGACGGGGCGCCGGACCGTACGCACCTCCGCCCTGGCCGGCCACCCCTTCCGGCGGATGGACCGCGAGACGCCGTCGTTCGGCCACTGGTGGGCCTTCGCCGCGGGTCCCTCCGGTCGGCTCGACCCCGGGGTGCGGGCCGTGTTCGAGGAGGTCAGGGACGACCCGACCGTGCGCAAGGTCGTCCTCACCCGCACGCGCTCCCTGCGCGACGACGTGACCGGCAGCAACGTGACCGTGGTCCCGATCGCCACCCTCGACGGCCAGGAGGCCGTCGTGCGGTGCGGCGTGATCGTCGTCGCGGACCCCCTCGACGCCGCACTTCCGCACGCGCCCCTGCCGGCGCGGCACCGGATCGCGCACGTCGGCGCGCCCTGGGCGCCCGGTCGCGCTGCGCCGGACCTCGGCGCCGTCGACGCGGTGGCAGTGACCTCCGACCACGAGGCCGCGGCACGCCGGGTCGCCGGGCCGCACCTGGGCGAGGACGACGTGTGGCTGACCGGCCTCCCTCGCCACGACCTGCTGCTCGCCGACGTGCTGCCCGACGACCTGGCGCAGGCCGAGGCGCGGCTGCGGGCGCGTCTCGAGGGTCGCCCGCTGGTCGTGCTCACCGGCGACCGGCCCGCGGCCTGGTCACCGGACGACGTGGTGCGGCTGGGCGACTGGGCACGCAGCGCCGGGGTGGTCCTCGGCGTGCGCGAGGAGCGTCCGGACGCCCCGGCGGGGCTGACCCGGACGCTCGGGTCTCTCGGCCCGATCGGTCTCAGCGACCGCAGCGTCGTGGGTGCAGCTGTCGTGCTGCGGGCCGCGTCGGCGGTCGTCGACGACTCCGCGGCGGGCCTGCTCGACGCCCGCGCCGCCGGGCACGCCCACGTGGTGCACCGTCCGGGCGAGCCCGTCGAGCGGCTCCTCGACGACCTGTCCGCCGCGGCCGGCGCGGGCTGGCAGGCCGCACCGGGCACGTCCGACGACGTGGTGCGGCTCGACGGCGGTGCGACGCGACGCTTCGTACGCCGGGTGCGCGAGCGCGAGCTCGACCGGCTCTGACGGGACCCGGGCTTCCTCAGCCCGCCCCGGCGGACTCCTCCTCGGCAGCCCACTCGTCCACGGGCAGGTAGGTCCGCTTGATCGCGAGGACCACCCGCTCGGCGGAGTGGCCGTCGCTCGCGGCGTGGAGGGCGCGCCCCCAGGCGAGGTAGGCCTCGTCGGGTCCGTCGGCGACGGCGGCGTCGAGGGCCGCCCGGAGGTCGCCGACCGCGGCGGACCCGAGCGGGAGCGCGGCTGCCCGCGCCTGCTGCTCCGTCACGATGCTGACAGCCGGTCGCCCGAGCACCGCCCAGTCGGCCAGGTCGGCGGCGGAGCCGGAGACGAGCACGTCGGCGACGCGCCACGCGGTCTCCGGGTGCACCGGGAGCGGCGTCTTCGCGGGGTCGGAGACGAGGGTCTCGTCGGAGAGGTCCAGGAGCGGCTCGGGCAGCGATGCACCGGCGCCGGTCATGGGGCGTACGCCGACCGCGACGTCGGGGTGCGCGCTCGCCCAGGCGACCAGCACGTCGAGCTCGAGCGAGCGGTCCCAGGGCTCGACGACCACCAGCCGGCGGCCGGCGAGGACGCGGCGCAGCCGCTCGAGCTCGCCTCGGTGGGCCGGGGCGAGCGCGGCCTCGTCCGCGACCAGCAGGTCGATGCGCGGCGAGCCGACCTCCCAGACGCCCTCGGGGTCCACCTTCGGGAGTCGTGCGGCCGCCTCGGCACCGGGCGTCCCGGAGACCACGACGGCCCGCGTCAGGGCGTCGTCGAGCTCGACGGCGCTGGCGTCGCGCAGCCCCCAGGTGTCGCCGCTGCCGTCGAGCCCGACGTCCGGGGACGTCAGGCCCGTGGGCCGGCCGAGCTGGAGGAAGCGGTGGTGCCGCGGCGACAACGGGTGGTTGACGTCGCTGCGGGGGCCGACCGTGGTGAGGATGGTGCCCATCCGCAGGCCGTACATCTGCCCGGGCGGGCTCTCGGTGGCCACCCGGACGACGTTCTGGCCGGAGACGTCCAGGGGGCGCGAGCCCTCCAGCACGATCTTCTTCACCGACGGGTCGTCGCGCACGGCGTCGAAGACGGCGCGGACCGCGCCGCTGAGCAGCCCGGTGCGCGGGTCGACGGGGAAGCCCCACCAGTGGTCGAAGGAGGGCACCCACCGGTCCTCGTCGGGGAAGGTCTCCGAGCCGAGGGGCTCTGGCAGCACCGCGGTGCCGTCGGGGCCGGACCGGATGGCGAAGCTGCGGTGCAGGCTCCAGGCGGGGGCGATGCGGCGCAGGTTCGACTCCATCGCGTCGACGTCGGCGTCCGGGACGTGCTCGAGCACCCGCTGCTTCCACAGCCGCAGGTCGGGCGCGGAGAACGGGTTCTCGTAGAGGAACTGCCGCTTGAGCAGCGGGAAGCCGTCGGCCATCAGGTCGAAGGCCGAGGCCCGGTAGACCGGGTGGTAGGGCAGGATCCCGTCGACGAAGGTGGCGAGGTGGAAGCCGCCGAGGATGAGGTGGCGGGAGAACCCGATCTCGTACTTGAGGATGATCGCGGTCTTGTCGCGCTGCTTGGCGACGGTCTCGAGCCGGCGACGGAACTCCGGGTCGTCGAGCACGCGTCGGCGGTAGACGAGGAAGTAGGAGCCGACGTGGATGAAGTCGGAGTAGCGCCAGAGGTCCTGCTGACGCATCTGCTCCTCGACGTCGTCGAGCGACAGCGGGCGCCCGAGCGCCTCGTAGTCCTTGATGCCGAAGTCCTCGTAGGTGGCCTGCAGGCCCCACCAGTCGCACGCGGTGGCGTCCATCTTGGCGAAGACGGTGTCGAGCGGCTGCACGAGCCAGCACGAGTCGTTGGCCAGCATCATCTCGTCGTACTGGTCGATGACGTCCCAGCCGACGAGGTCGGTGGCGAGCATCGAGTAGGAGCCGAAGTCGTAGCGGCCGTGCCGGATCGCCCAGGCGCCCTTGGTGTAGGGCGCGAGCTTGTCCAGCTCGCCCTCCTCGAGCTCGCAGTCGGCGAGGTAGTAGATGTCGGCGAACCGGCTGAGGTCGGCGAGGTAGGACACCACGGTCGGGTCGACGATGCCGTCGACGTCGAAGGCGGCGAACAGGCAGACCCGTCGCGGTGAGCCCTCGGGCGCGGTCGGTGCCGGCAGCACCTGCACCTCCGGGAGCGTGGCGAGGCCGTGGCGCCGCCCCTCGAGCGCGTAGTGGACGACGGGGTTGACCTCGTCGTCCTCGGGGTCGAGGTGGGCGTTGGTGTAGTGCCACAGGTCGAAGCCGGGGGAGGGGTGCCGCATCTCGTGCCAGCCGCGCTCGGCGAAGTGGATCGCCTGCTCGGGACCGGTGCACAGGTGCCAGCGCAGGTCCGGGTTGTGCCACATGTAGCCGAACTCGTCGAACTCCCCGCTCGCGCGGATGACGGCGACCTCGGCGGCCAGGACCGCGTCGCGGTCCGGCGCCTCGGTGGCCTCTCCCTCGGGAAGGCCGTGCGCCATCGCCTCCTCGACCAGGCGGATGCGCTCGTCGTCGGACGCGGCGACCCACCGGGGGACGAAGGCGCGCCAGCGCGAGGAGAACTCGGCGAGGTCCAGCATGCCCGTCACAGGTGCAGGTCGCTGGCCGGGGACGCGGTCGCGTCGTCGTCGCGGGTCTCGCCCAGCCGGTCGTGGCGGATCGCGTGGAGGAGCGCGGGCAGGCTCGAGTCGGCCGCGTCGGGGTGGCGCTCGAGGTAGCCGGCGGTGCTGAACGACGGCCCCGGGTCGAGCCGCTTGGCGTTGCCGTGGCGTACGTAGTGCAGGGCGGGGCTCAGGCCGGCGCCGACGGCCTTGGGGTGGGTCCGCAGGTACCAGCCGCCGTCGAATGCGGGGCTCGCCTCGACCTCGCGCACCAGGTCGGCCTCGGGGTCGCCCGACGAGCGTCGGCCGACGAGGCGGCCCACGCCGGAGCCGCGCGACTCCTGGGCGTTCCAGTAGGCCTCCGACAACGTGGTCGCGAGGGCGTCCGAGAGGGTGTCGACCTGGTCGCGCAGCCGCGCGCGCTGGCGCCGCGCGCGCTGCAGGGCCTCCTTGGTGTGCTCGAGCTCGATCTGCCACCACTTGAGCTCGCGCCCGGACTGGCGCAGGGCCTTCTCGGCGCGGGCGAGCCTGGCGCTCGCGCCCGTCTCGTCGGTCTCGTCTCCCCGGTTCTCCACGGGGCAGCACCCTACCCTCGACCCGCAGTACCTATGCTGTCGCCCGACCTCGCACCAGCACCCTGGAGGACCCGGTGGCCGACACCTTTGACCACGTCGTCGTGGGCGGCGGCATCGTGGGTGCCGCGACCGCCTGGACCCTCAGCGAGCGCCACCCCGACCGGCGGGTGCTGCTCCTCGACAAGGAGCCGGAGTTCGGGCGCCACCAGACGGGCCACAACAGCGGCGTCATCCACTCCGGCATCTACTACGCGCCCGGCAGCCTCAAGGCCGACCTGTGCCGCGCCGGCGCCACCGCGACCGAGGAGTTCGCCGAGGAGCACGGCATCCCGTGGCGGCGCATCGGCAAGCTGCTGGTCGCGACCGACGAGCGTGAGCTCGCCGCGATGCAGGCGCTGGCCGAACGGGCAGCGGTCAACCGGATCGAGGCCACCGTCCTCTCCGGCGCCGAGCTGCGCGAGCGCGAGCCGCACGTGGCGGGCCTGGGGGCCCTGCACGTCGCGGCCACCGGCATCACCGACTACGGCATGATCAACCGCCGCCTCGCGACGCTGGTCGAGGAGGCCGGCGGGACGCTCATGCGCGACACCCGCGTGCTGGGGATCCGCGAGACCGCGCAGGAGGTCGTCCTGACGACCAGCCGCGGGGACGTACGCGGGTCGCACGTCGTCTTCTGCGCCGGCGTGCAGGCCGACCGGGTGGCGGCGATGGCCGGCCTCGACGTCGACTTCGCGATGGTGCCGTTCCGTGGCGAGTACTACGACGTACGCCCCGAGCGGGCCGACCTGGTCGACACGCTGATCTACCCCATCCCCGATCCCGAGCTGCCGTTCCTCGGCGTTCACCTGACACCTACGGTGGACGGGGGCCTCAACGTGGGGCCCAACGCGGTGCTGGGCCTGGCGCGGGAGGGCTACCCGAAGTTCTCCTTCGACCGCCGCGACTTCCGCGACATCGTGACCTTCCCCGGCATGTGGCACGTCGCCCGCGCCAACGTCCGCACCGGCGTCCGCGAGATGCGCAACTCGCTCTCCAAGCGCGGCTACCTCCGGCTGTGCCAGAAGTACTGCCCCGACCTGCGACTGGAGGACCTGACGCCGCGTGAGGCCGGTATCCGCGCCCAGGCGGTGATGCGCGACGGGTCGTTCGTGCACGACTTCCTGATGCGCGACACGCCGCGCACGCTCCACGTGGTCAACGCGCCGTCGCCGGCGGCCACCTCGGCCCTGCCGATCGCGGCCCTGATCGTCGACCGCGTGGACGGCGCCCGGGCCTGACAGGGGACTGACCGGAGAGGGTCAGACCTCGTCGTCGTCGACGCCCTGGTCGTGGGGGATCGGTCCGTAGTGCCGTCGCTCCCACCAGCCGAGCCCAGCGGCGCAGGCCGCGGTGAGCAGGTCGGCAACGACGATCAGCACGCGCGAGACGGCGGCGAGGGCGATGGCCTCGCCGGCCCCGATGGTCGGCGCGAGCGCCGTGACGATGATGACCTCGCGCACACCGGCGCCGGAGGGCAGCAGGAAGAAGAACAGGCCCGAGATCATCGCGATCGCCATGGTGCCGATGCACACCAGCAGGAACGACGCGCTGCCGTCGACGTCGGAGACTCCCCGCACCAGCAGCCACAGGTGCAGACCGAAGAAGCCGTACGACGCGACGGCCGCCGCGAGCGAGAGGGCCACGGCGCGGGCGCGGACGGGGTGGTCGCGCTGCGGACGGCGCAGGATCTTGAAGCCGAGGGCCACGAGCCGCTCGAGGATGCGGGGGTGCAGGCACACGACGCCGATCGGGAGCAGCAGGTAGAGCCAGACCAGGTTGCGGAGGTCCTCGTAGTCCCGGATGAAGCCGGGGAGCACCAGCGAGCCCGCGAGGAGGGCCGCGACGACGGCGACGGCGAGGGAGAACAGGGTGGCGGTGAAGATCCGCGCCCGCGCCAGGCCGGCGCGTCGCCCGAGCTCGATCTGGAGGAGATAGGCCCACACCGAGCCGGGGAGGTACTTGCCGAGCTGGCCGACCAGGAAGATCTGCGCTCCGCGGGCCACGCCGATCGGCTTGCCGAGCTCGTCGACGAGCAGCTGCCAGCTCCAGGTCGACAGCAGGATCGCGACGGGCAGCGCGAGGAACGACGGCAGCCAGTCACGCCAGGACAGCTCGGCCAGGGTCTCCTGCACGACCTCGTGGTTGGACCAGAGGGCGTACCCGGCGGCCACGACCACCGCGACGACCAGGAGGATGCGCGCCCAGTGGATGAGCCGGCCGCGCGTGGTGTGCGCGGGCTGCACTTCGGTGGACGTGACGGATCCCTTCGTCGGGCGGCCGCCCTGGGCGGCACCTGCTGGGGCGACGCCGCGGTGGGGGCGTCTGGGCAGCCATCTTGCCCCACCGGGGCGCGATGCGGCCAAAACGCGGCCCGTATATAGGGTTCGGGCATGGCTGAACCACTGCGCATCGCACTCGTCGGATCCGGGTCCATGGGCCGCAACCACGCTCGTGTCATCGCCACCGGTCCGCGGACCGAGCTGGCTGCCGTGATCGACCCCCACGAGGAGAGTGGCCGCGCCGTCGCCGACCAGTACGGCTCCGCGTGGCAGGCCGACCTCGACGGGATCGGGTCCTTCGACGCGGTCGTGATCGCCGCGGCGACCGAGGCCCACCACGGCCTCGCCGCCCAGGTCATCGACGCCGGCCTGCCGCTGCTCGTCGAGAAGCCGCTGTGCCCCTCGCTCGAGCAGTCCCAGGAGCTCGTCGACGCCTCCGCCGCGGCCGGCACCCCGCTCATGTGCGGCTTCCTCGAGCGCTTCAACCCGGCCGTCATGACCGCGATGCGGATGGTGGAGGCCCCGCTCTACGTGCGCGCCCAGCGCCACTCCCCGTACGCCCCGCGCATCAAGACCGGCGTGGCCTGGGACCTGCTCGTGCACGACGTGGACCTGGTGGTGCGCGCCTTCGGCGGCGAGCAGCCGGAGTCGTTCGACGTGAAGGTCGGCCAGTTCCACCCCGACAGCGTCGAGGGCGCGGAGGACATCGTGGAGGCGGGCGTCCGCTTCTCCGGCGGCGGCATCGCCTCGGTGTCCGCGAGCCGGCTCGGCCAGGTCAAGGTGCGCTCGATGGTCATCCAGGAGCTCGACCGGATGATCGAGATCGACCTGCTGCGCCGCGGGCTGACCAGCTACCGCCACTCGAGCATCGAGCCCGACGACGACTTTGTCGGCTTCCGCCAGTTCACCGAGATCGAGGTCCCCGAGATCGGGGGAGCCGAGCCGCTGGTCTCCCAGCTCGACCACTTCGTCGACCTGGTCGGCGGCAAGGTCGACGTCGACGCCGAGCGGGCGAGCATCCTGCCCGCGCACAGCGTCGTGGACGAGGTCCTCAGGACCCGGTGACGAACCTCGGGTCGGTCGGGTCGTCGAGGTCGACCCGACCGATCTGACGCGCCGGCACGCCGCCGACGATCGCGCGGGCCGGGACGTCCGCGGTCACGACCGCCCCGGCCCCCACGACGGCCTCGTCACCGATGGTGACGCCCATGTTGATGATGGCGCCGGCGCCCACGAAGACGTGGTCACCGATCGTGACGGGCTGGCGCTCCACCTCGGCGAAGCGGCGTCCGGAGACGCAGCGCCTCGCCGAGGAGTGGGTGTAGATGTGCACGCCGGAGGAGATGTCGCACCCCCGCCCGATGGTGAGCCCGCCCGAGGCGTCGATGACCGTGAAGGCACCGATCCAGGTGCCCTCGCCGACCGTCGGCTCGCCGACCACCCAGGCGTGCTCGTTCCACGGGTTGGGCGGCAGGGAAGCGCTCACCGGAGGCTCACTGGGCCCGGATCAGGTCGATCATGCCCTTGCGCACCTCGATGGTCGGCTCGAAGCCGAGCATCTCCTTGGCGCGGGTGATGTCGGCCGCGCGGCGGCTGGCGATGACGTCGCGCTCGTTGAAGATCGGCGTCACGTCGGCGTTGACGGCCTCGATGAGGATGTCGGCCAGCTCGGCGATGGTGGTGTCGATGCCGGTGCCGATGTTGACCGGCTTGTTGTCCTGCTCGGACTCGAGCGCCAGCACGACGGAGCGCGCGATGTCGTGGACGTGGATGAAGTCCATCGACTGCTCGCCCTTGCCGTCGATGACCGGGGGCTCGCCGTTCTTGATCCGGTTGACGAAGTGGTTGATCACCGAGGTGTAGTAGGCGGTGGTCTTCTGGCCGGGGCCGTAGACGTTGAAGAACCGCAGGCCGACCCAGGACAGCCCGCTGCGACGGTGGTAGAAGTCGAGGAGGTCCTCGCCCGCGCGCTTGGAGATGCAGTAGGGCGTCTGCGGGGACAGCCGGTCGTCCTCGTGCATCGGCAGCCGCTCGGGGTCGCCGTAGACCGACGCGGAGGAGCAGTAGACGAGACGGTCCACGCCGTGGTCGGCGGCGGCCGCGAACACGTTGTGGTTGCCGATCATGTTGATGTCCATCGACTCGTAGGGGTCGGCCTGGCTCTTGTTGATCGACACCGCGGCGGCGTGGATGACCTTGGAGCACCCCTTCATCGCCGCGTGGACGGCACCGCCGTAGCGCACGTCCTGGTCGATCAGCTCGACGTCGTCGCCGAGGGCGGCCACAGCCTCGCGGTCACCGCGGAACATGTTGTCGAAGATGCGGACCTTGTAGTCCTTCTCGAGCAGCATGGGAACGACGTGCATGCCGATGAAGCCGGCACCGCCGGTGAAGAAGACGGTTTCCTTCGAGCTCATCTGATGGATCTCCTCGTGGGTGTGGTTCGGGGCTCTGGGGCGTACGGGTGGGTGGGACCGGGCGGCGTGCCGGGTCAGCGGGTGCGCTGCGGCGCCGGGTGGGCCACGAGGTCGCCGAGGACCTCGAGGTGCCGTTCGGTCACCCGGTCGAGGGCGAAGTGCTGGTCGACGATCGCCCGGGCGCTCTCGCCGACGAGGCGGGTCGCCTCGGGGTCGTCGAGGGCGAGGTTGAGGCGCTCGGCCAGGCCGTCGACGTCACCGACGTCGCACATGAAGATGTCGTCGCCGTCGATCATCGGGATGCCGGGGAAGTTGTCGATGCGGCCCCATGCGACCACCGGGGTGCCTGCGGCCATCGACTCGAGGGTCGCGGTGCCCAGGCCGAGGCCCTGCTCGTGGCTCTCGACGGTGGCGGCGGCCAGCAGGTGCGGGATGTCGGCCTTGGGGACCGCGCCCAGGCTGTGCACGGCGTGGGCCACGCCGAGCTCCTCGGCACGCTTCTGGAACAGGTCGTAGTAGACGCGGCCCACGACGACGAGGCGGGCGTCGGGGTGCCGGGCGAGCACCGCCGGCAGCGCCTCGACCAGGCCGAGCCGGTCGCGCACGGGGATGACGTGCCCGACCGACAGGATGATCGGGGCGTCGGGACCCACGCCGGCGAGCTCGCGACCGCGCGCTGCGTCGCCGGAGCGGACCCAGACCGGGTCGACGCCCACGGGGATCGCGACGAGGTCGCGGTAGCGGCCGCGGTAGCGCTCCTTGATGTAGTCGTCCATGTAGGAGTCCATGACCACGAGCGAGGGCCGGGAGCGACGCAGGCGGGGCGCGACGAGGGTGGCGTCGAGGAAGCGGAACGCGTGCCGGTAGGTGGCCGCGGGGTTCTCGAGGCGCGTGTGGATGCTCAGCAGCACGGGGATGTCGCGACGCCGCGCGTAGGCGCCGGTGGCCCAGGTGAGGTCCATGAACTGGCCGTGCTGGTGGATGACGTCGGGCCGGAACTCGTCGAGCAGTGCGGCGAGCCGGCGGCGCAGCGAGGGGCGGGTGGCGAAGGAGATGTCGAAGGACACCGCCAGCCGGCTCTCCGGGAGCACGAAGGCGGGGAAACGCACGACCCGCACGCCGTCGCGCCACTCCTCGGCGGGGGCGTCCTGGTAGGCCGCCGTCACCACGAGGACCTCGTGGCCCCGGGCGGCGTAGCCGCGCGCCAGGGCGTCACTGAGGTGAGCGCTGCCTCCCACCCGCGGCGGGTAGAAGTTGTTCACCACGACGATGCGCACGTAGGGACCCCGATCGATTGCGCCGACAAACCGGTCCACCATAACGATCCTCGGCGTCGTGCTCCCAATCCGGCCGCGGCCCGCCGGGGGAGGTGCGGCGTACGCCATGGAGTAGCCTGACCGCCGCTCGGAACCAGACACGGGGAGGCCGTCATCGAGACCACGTCGCCGGAGCCAGCGGTGTCGGAGTCGCCGGAGTCGCCGGAGTCACCGGAGCCGTCGGCCGAGTCGCCGGAGTCGCCCCGGTCACCGGCCCCCGACGTGGGGCGACGGTCCTGGCGGATCTCCGGCAGCTGGCCCGACCGCCTCGAGGTGCTGCTGCCGCTGCTGGCGTACGCCGTCATCGTGCTCGGCAGCCTGTCGACCTCCTCCCTCGGCCTGCTCTCGGTCGAGGGCACCGGCGAGGGTGCCGACCAGTGGGGCACGTCGCTCCCCATCCGCAGCGACGAGTGGCTGACGCAGGCACCCATCGACCTGTCGGTGCTCGCGCACGGCACGTCGACGGCCCCGTCGCTCTCGCAGGACCCCGACCTGATCTACCAGATCTCCTCCGGACAGGTCGTGGAGTCGGTCCTGTTCCACGAGGGCAACCTGCTGCGCCTGGGGCCGTGGCTGCCCGACGAGATGCTGTTCTCGGCCTTCCGGGCGTGGTCCTGGCTCCTCCTCGTGCTCGCGCTCCCACCGCTGCTGCGTCGGATGGGTGCCTCACGGCCCCTGTCCTGGCTGGGGGTCGTGCTCGTCTTCCTCGCCCCGGCCTCGCTGTGGTGGTCCTTCATGCCGGTGCGGATCATGGCCTTCGCCGCCGCGGGCAGCTACGTGCTGTGGCTCGCGCGCGACCGGATGGTCGCCGGGCACCGGGTGACCGCCGTGCTCCAGGCCGGGCTCGCGGGCATCCTGCTCGCCCGACTGGTGACCTACTACGTGCCGTGGTCGCTCACCCTGGGCGTGCCCCTCGTCATCGCCACCGGGGTCTACCTCGTCGCGGACCGGGTCACGCGACGGCAGGCCCTGCTGACCGTCGGCGCGGGCGCCCTCGTCTCGCTGGCCGTGCTCGCCGGCACGCTGGTCGAGAACGCCGCGTCGCTGTCGGCCGAGCTCAACACCGTCTACCCCGGACTGCGGCGCGTCACCGGCGCGGCCCAGATGCCCGTCCAGCTCGTCGGCGGGCCGGCGCTGTTCGAGATGGAGGACGGGGCCGCTCCGACCCTGCTCAACCAGAGCGAGATCTCCTCCGGCTTCCTCGTGTGCGCCTTCTGGGCGCTGGTGGTGTGGCGGCGCGCGTGGGCGGGCGCCACCACGGCCCAGCGGGGTGCGATCGCCACCCTCGCCGCGGCCACCGCCCTCTGGAGCGCCTGGGCGATGTTCGACTGGGGCCCGCTCGGCGAGCACATCCCGCTGCTCAGCTCGGTGCTGCCGGTGCGCGCGGCGCAGACCGTCGGCTTCCCGGCGACGCTGCTGCTGGTCCTGCTGGTCTCCCGCCTCACCGGGGACTCCTCACGCCTCGCCGTCGCCGCCGCCGTCACGACCGGCGTGGTGACCGCCTACGGCGCCTCCGACGCGCGCCGGGCGCTGCCCGACCTCGCCACCTGGCAGGTCTGGGCGGCCGTGCTGGGCGTGTCGGCCGTGGCCTACGCCGTGACCCGCTGGCCGTCGCGCTCGTGGCCGGTCGTGGGCACCGCGGTGGTGTGCCTGGCCGCCGGCATCGACGCCAACCCCGTCGTACGAGGGGTGGGCGACCTGCGCACCAGCCCGGCGGCCGACGCCGCCCGCGCGCTCACCCAGCGCGCGGAGGCCGACGGCACGCTCATCGCGACCAACTCGATGGCCGCCAACGCGCTCCTCATCGCCAACGGCGCGCCCACCCTCACCGGCAACCAGGTCACCGGCCCGATCGTGTCCGAGTGGGAGAAGGTCGACCCCGACCACGAGTACGAGAACGTGTGGAACCGCGGGGCGAGCTACCTCTACGTCGCCTTCGACGGCGAGCGCGACGCGCCCTGGGTGGAGGAGGCGGCCCCGGACGTCATCGTCATCCACGCCCACCCGTGCTGGCTCGCCGAGAGCGACCTCGACGTCGGCTACGTCGTCGCGACCCTGGAGATCCCGGGCCGCTGCGTCCGGCCGCTGCGCACCTTCACCTGGAACGGCGGCACCCAGTACGTCTACGCCCTGCGCGACCGGGGCTGAGCACTGATCGGGGAGCCCCGGCCTGCCCAGGGCGAGCCGGGACTCCCCGCTGTCGTCGCAGGGGCGCTCAGGCGCCGGCGCGCACGGTCGTGTTGACCGCGGTGACGATGCGCTCGAGGGCGGCCTCGTCGAGCGAGGGGTGGACCGGCAGGGAGATGACCTCGCGCGCCACCTGCTGGGTGACCGGCAGCTCGAGGCCCTCGGCGTAGCGGGTGAGCGAGGCGAGCTGGTGGTTGGGGATCGGGTAGTAGACGCCCGAGCCGACCTGGTGCTCCTCGCGCATGGCAGTGACGATGCGGTCGCGCTCGTCGCCGTCGACCTTGATCGTGTACTGGTGGTAGACGTGCGTCGCGTCGTCGGCGACCGGCGGGACCACGACGCCCTCGAGGTGGGCGTCGAGGTAGGCGGCGTTCTCCTGGCGGACCTTGGTCCAGCCCTCGACCTTGGTCAGCTGCACGCGGCCGATGGCGGCGTGGATGTCGGTCATGCGGGCGTTGAAGCCGACGACCTCGTTGGCGTACTGGCGCTCCATGCCCTGGTTGCGCAGCAGGCGCACCATGCGCGCGATCTCCTCGGTGGCGCAGGAGACCATGCCGCCCTCGCCCGAGGTCATGTTCTTGGTGGGGTAGAGGCTGAACATCGCGAAGTCGCCGAAGCTGCCGACCTGGGCGCCCTTCCACGTGGCGAGGTGGGCCTGGGCGGCGTCCTCGAACAGGCGCAGGCCGTGCTCGTCGGCGACGGCGCGCAGCGCGTCGACGTCGGCCGGGTGGCCGTAGAGGTGCACGGGCATGATCGCCGCGGTGCGGTCCGTGACGGCCGCGCGGACGCTGTCGGCGTCGAGGCAGAAGTAGTCGGGCTCGACGTCGGCGAAGACCGGCGTCGCACCGGTCAGCGCCACCGAGTTGGCGGTCGCGGCGAAGGTGAACGACGGCACGATGACCTCGTCGCCCGGCCCGATGCCGGCGGCCAGCAGGCCCAGGTGCAGGGCCGAGGTGCCGGAGTTGACGGCCACCGTCGTACGCCCGCCCGCCACCGCGGCGCCGAACTCCTGCTCGAACGCAGCGACCTCGGGGCCCTGGGCGATCATGCCGGAGCGCATCACGCGGTCCACGGCGGCGCGCTCGTCGTCGCCGACGATCGGCTTGGCGGGCGGGATGAACGGGAGGGACTCGGCGGACATGTGGAGCCTTTCGGGTACGGACGGTGCAGTCGGTGCGGTCAGAGGTGGTCAGTGGGCCTCGAGGCGCGACAGCCACGCCTCGACGGGGGCCCGGAGCGGGTCCTGGAGGCC
This sequence comes from Nocardioides ganghwensis, assembly GCF_014779655.1. Classification (GTDB taxonomy): domain Bacteria; phylum Actinomycetota; class Actinomycetes; order Propionibacteriales; family Nocardioidaceae; genus Nocardioides; species Nocardioides ganghwensis. The sequence continues at coordinate 53,178 of NZ_JACXYX010000019.1, read as the reverse complement.
GGCGGTGTCGCGCGAGCCGTGCAGGACGACGGCAGCGAGCGGCTCGTGCTGGTCGGCCGGCACGCCGAGGCGGTCGAGCCGGTAGGTGTTGAGCCGCGCCGCGCGGGCGGGGACGCCCATGCTCACGACGAAGGGCGGCAGCTGTCGTGTCACGGCGGACTGCATGCCGATCATCGAGCCCTCGGGCACGGTCAGGCGCTGGTGCACGACGGTGCCGAGGCCGAGGTTGGCGCCGTCGCCGACGGTGACGTGGCCGGCGGTCACGACCATGGCGGAGACGGTCACCTCGTCGCCGATCCGGCCGTCGTGGTTGACGTGGGCCTTGGTCATGAAGAACCCGTCGTCGCCCACCGCGGTCTCGTGGGCCCAGCCGCCGCTGATGGTCACCATCTCCTTGAAGACGTTGCGCGAGCCGATGACGACGGGGTTGCCGTCGAACGGCTCCTCCCACGACGCGGTCATGTCGTGGCCGCGCACCTCGGCGGCGCCGCCGACCACGACGTGCGAGGCGAGGTAGTTGTCGTCGCCCAGGCTGACCCTGCCCTGGAGGACGCAGAAGGGGCCGACGACGTTGTTCTCGCCGAGGGTGACCTCCGGGCCGACGACCGCGGTGGGGTGGATCCGGTTGCTGTTGCCCACGTGCCTGCTGCTTCCGCGCCTCAGCGGCGTACGGCCGGGTCGGCGAGCACGGCGCGCAGCTGCTCGGCGACGTAGTCGAGGTCGTCGGCCACCAGGTTGGCGTGCATCGGCAGCGCGAACTGCGTGGTGAACAGGCGCGCCGACACCGGGCACACGTCCTGGGTGCCGTAGACGGGCTGGAGGTGGGAGGCGTACGTGCCGAAGTTGCTGCCGACGCCGCGCTCGCGCAGCGCCATGACGACGGCGTCCCGGTCCACCGAGTCGTCGGTGGTCACGAGGTAGGACTGGTAGGGGTGGGTGCGGTCCTCCGCGACGACCGGAAGGGCGATGCCCTCGACGTCGCCGAGGCGCTCGGCGTAACCGTCCGCGGCGGAGGTGCGCGCGGCGACGAGGGCCGGGAGCCGGGTGAGCTGGACCCGCATCATGGCCGCCTGCACGTCGGACATCCGGTAGTTGTAGCCCGCCATGTCGAAGGACGGCACGGCGAGCGCCGAGGAGCCTTCGCGGCTGACGGCGGGGGCGATGCCGTAGGTGTGCAGCTTGCGGGCCAGGTCCATCCGCGTGGCGTCGTCGCCGACCAGCGCGCCGCCCTCACCGGCGGTGATGCCCTTGCGGCCGTGGAAGCTGAACGCGGCCAGGTCGGCCAGGCTGCCCGCCGGGCGGCCCTTGTAGGTCGCGCCGGCCGAGCAGGCGGCGTCCTCCATCAGCCACAGCCCGCGGCTGCGGCAGAGCGCGGCGAGCTCGTCGTAGTCGGCCGGCTGGCCGACCATGTCGACGGCGATGATGCCCACGGTGCGTTCGTTGACCAGGGCGGCCGCGGCGTCGACGTCGATGGTCCCGATGTCGGGGCGGACGTCAGCGAAGCGCGGCGTGGCGCCGGTCCACATGACCGAGTGGCCGGTGGCGGGGAAGGTGTAGTCGGCGACGATCACCTCGTCGCCGGGGCCCGCGCCGAGCACCTGGAGCGCGAGGTGGAGCGACGAGCCGCAGTTGGAGGTCGCGAGCGCGTGGGCGGTGCCGGTCGCGGCGGCGAGCTCGCCCTCGAAGGCGACGCACGTCGGGCCTGCGCCGGACAGCCAGCCGCTGGCGAACACCTCGCGGAGCGCCTCGATCTCCTCCTCGCCGACGGTGGGCTGTCCGAGGGCGACCTGACGGGTGGCGAGCATGGAGGGACCTTCCGGATCACGGCCCGAGAGGGCCTGCGCATCGTGTGGTGTGACCGTCACAACCTAGACGGCGCCACGGTCTAGACGGAAAACACGGGCCCTCACCAGGCGCTGACGCACCAGGCCACGACGGCGACCGTCCCGACCGACGCGAGCACCCGGGCGAACCACGGGTGGTCGCGCGCGAGCAGGAGGACCACCAGCACGAAGAACGGGGCGAGGGAGATCGAGTAGCGGGAGACGACCGGGTAGTCGATGCCCACGTTGATCGCGTTGAGCAGGCGCAGCAGCGGCGGGTAGGCCAGCAGGCCCAGCAGCGCCGACACGGCGGCCAGCTGGAGGACGCGTACGGGCTCCCGGTCGGGCTTCCCGTCTGGCCCGGCCACTGCGGGGGGTCGCGGTGGGTCGAGCCGGCGCAGGACCCCCGTCGCCGCGGCGATCAGGCCGCCGGCGACCATCGCGGTGACGAGCAGGGGCATGCCGATCCCGGCCGCCCGGACGTAGGTGCGCACGGTCCCCAGCTCGGGGCGCACGAGGCTGCCGTCCTCGACCCACGGCAGGTGGGAGGCGAAGATCTCCGCCCAGACGCCGAGCGCGACCTGGTCCCAGCCGGCGCGGGCGTACGGGGCGTACAGGGTGGCGTCGTCGATCGTCGCGCGCGCGTCGATGACGGCGCCGAAGGCGAGGATGGGGACGACGAGCAGCCCGGCGAGCACCGCGGCGTGCCACCAGCGGGGGTCCCACGGCGTGTTGAGCCGCCGGCCGCGCAGCCGGAGCACGAGGCCGAGCAGGACCGCGACGAGCAGCACCCCGGCGGGCAACGACGCCGTGACCGCGACGGCGGCGCTGACCGCGGTGGCGGCCGCGACCCAGCCGAACCCCCTCCCGGTGAGCAGCCAGCGGAGGCCGGCGCCGGCGACCAGCGCCCCGCACACCACGGCTGCGGACATCGGGTTGACCATCGTGGAGTAGACGAGCACCGACGGGGCTGCGACGGGGATGAACGCGGCCGCCACCTGCCCCGCGGGCCCCAGTCCCAGGCGCCTGGCGACGTACGCGCAGAGCGCCATGCCGAGGACGGCGACGACGGCGGCGAACCGGCGGTAGGTGTCGATCTCCCACCCGGCTTCGCCGGCGACCGCGTCGTGGGCACGGCGGAAGCCCTCGCCGGCCACGAAATAGGTCGGGTAGTGGATGTATCCCGTGGTGCGCGAGCCGGTGGGCTGCGGCAGGCGGCGCGGCACGGCCTTCGCGGAGCCGCACGTGGCCTGCCACGCGATGGTCTGGTGCCCCGAGTAGCAGGTCCACGTGTCGACGAGCGGCTGGCCGACGTCGGCCCCGCGGTAGGGGTAGGTGCCCCGGTGCACCTTGAAGGCCGTGTCGGCGTGGGCGATCTCGTCGACGGGGGAGAGCGGCTTGCCCTCCCCGGCCAGGCGCCAGGTCGTCACCAGGGTGAGGAGCAGGCCGGCGACGAGCACGCCGACGCCGAACCAGGACGCGGCACGGCTGCGGAGGGAGGGCTCGCGGGTCACGGGCCTCACCAGGTCGCCAGTCCGAGACCGAGGCAGGTGGCGGTCGCGAGGACGGCGAGGCCCCGCGTGAGGAGCGGCCGGTCCTGCACCGCGACCAGCACGAGCCACGCGAGCAGCGGCGCGAAGCCGATCGAGTAGCGGGCCACGACGGGGAAGTCGAAGCCGACGTTGAGGGCGTTGCTGGTGCGCAGCAGGACCGGGTAGACGAGGACGCCCGCGAGCGTGCAGGCGGTGAGCAGCTGCATGGGCTGCAGGACGCGCGGTTCCTCCGCCCGGGTGGCGGCCACCCGCTTGACCACGCGCACGGACGCGACCGCCAGGACGGCGAAGACGGCGATGGTCACCCACAGGGGCAGGCCGTTGACGCTCGCCCGCAGGAAGCGCTGGACCAGCAGTCCGTCCTCGCCGATGCCGAGGGAGCCGGTGACGTACCACGGGCTGTGGATGCTGAACAGCTCCTCCAGGGCTCCGGACGCCACGGTCCGCCAGGAGTCGAGCGCCACGAACGAGTAGAGCTCGGCGTTGGAGATGGTCGCGCGCGACGAGATCCACCGTCCGTAGGCGAGGACGGGCGCCACGACGACGAGCGTGAGCACACCGAGCTGCCACCACCGCGGACGCCAGTCGCCGGCCACGCTCCACCCGGCGCGCTGCAGCAGCAGCGCGACGATGATCGCGAGCATGAACGCTCCGGCCGGCAGCGTGTGGGTCACCGCCACCGCGGACGCGAGCACCGTCGCTGCCGCGAGCCACCAGAACCCCCGGCCCGTGCGCATCCAGCGGATGCCGGCCCAGCCGATGAGGGCGCCCGCCAGGACCGCGGCGGCCTGCGGGTTGGCGATCGTGCCGTAGAGGAGGATGCCGGCCGAGGCCGACGGCAGCAGCGTCCCGGCGACGAGACCGGCGCCGCGCAGGCCCAGCGCCCACGCGGCGGCGAGGCAGGCCAGCAGTCCGGCGACCGTCACGAGCGCCGCGTAGCGCCGGTAGGTGTCGACCCAGGAGTCCGGGTCCGCCACGGACTCCTCGACGGCCCGGTAGGCCTCGCCGACGACGAAGTAGGTCGGGTAGTGGATGTAGCCGGTCGTGTGGACGCCCGACGGCAGGGAGACCGGGCCGAGGTCGGGGTGGTCGCACGGCGCCATCGCGGCCCCGGCCTCGTGGCCGACGCCGCACGCCCACTCGCGCACCAGGTCCATGGTCATGAGCGACCCGCGGTGCGGGTACTCGCCGTCGTGGACCCGGACGTGGGTGTCGAGGTGCACGTGCTCGTCGATCGCGCTCATCGGCATGCCCTCGCCGGCCCGCACGAAGAGGCCGATGGCCAGCGCACCCAGCACCAGCGCGAGCAGCACGGTCGCCCGCCTGCTCCCGCGGTCCGGCCGCGTCCGGGCGTGGCTCGTCGTCCTGCGCACTGCGCCCCCGCTCCTGTCGTGCGTACGTGTCCTGCGTGTGTGTACGACGCCGCGGCGTCGCCGGTCCTGCCCGGCCCGCAGGCTAACCCGTCCGACGACTACCCTTGACGCCCGTGCCCCAGCAGCAGCCCGAGCAGCAGGCCCCGCCCGTCCAGCGCCTGCGTGTGCGCTACGCCAAGCGCGGTCGGCTCCGCTTCACCAGCCACCGTGACTTCAGCCGGGCCTTCGAGCGCGCCGTCTTCCGCGCGCGCATCCCGATGGCGTACTCCTCGGGCTTCAACCCCCACCCCCGCATCTCCTACGCCGGCGCCGCGCCGACGGGCTCGGCGAGCGAGGCGGAGTACCTCGAGCTGGCGCTCGCCGAGGTCGTCGTCCCGGCCGAGGTCCACGCGATGCTCGACGAGGCGCTGCCGCCCGGTCTCGACGTGCTCGAGGTCGTCGAGTCCCCGGGCGGGTCGCTGGCCGACCTCCTCGAGGGCAGCCGGTGGCGCATCGACCTCGCGGCCGACCGCGGCGCCACGACCGACGCCGTCGCGCGTTTCCTCGCCGCCGACGAGGCGCTGGTGGAGCGGATGACGAAGAAGGGCCTGCGCGAGTTCGACGCCCGCGGCGCGGTCGTGTCGCTGGTGGTCCTCCCCGAGGACGCGGTGGCCGGAGGGCGTACGTCTCTCGACGTGGTGCTGCGGCACGGGACCCCGGCCGTACGCCCCGACGACGTGCTTCGCGGCCTCGAGGCCGTCGCGGGACTGCCGGCCGGCGAGGCGCCGCTCATGACCCGTACGGCCCAGGGCCCGCTCAGCGCCTCGGGCGAGGTGGGCGACCCGCTGGCGACTCGCGCATAGGGCCGGCGCTGCGGCGGTGTGCGATACTCGCCACGTTCGACGCCCCGGCTCCCGCCGGGATCCCGTCGAGCCGACGACGTTCTCGCCGGCCACGCCAGTGTCCGGCACCCCGGGTGGGTGGACGTCACCGGACCGCGACGCGGCCACATGAGTCGGTGACAGCGACTCGACGGTGGCCCGGCGACCGCGGCAGGTGACGGATCAGCTGCTCGGAGACGCACACGCGGAGGGTGTCGCCGCCACAGAAGCTTTGCGTCCCCGGGATCGTCACTCGAGAGCGGTGGACGCCGTATCGGCACCGCCACGGTGCCCGAGGAGCACCACATGCTCAGTGAAGACCAGACCGACGACCAGCCCGAGCGCAGCGAGTCGGGGGCAGACACCTCGGCGGCACTCCCGGAGGCGCCCGCCGCTCCCGTCGTGACCCGACGTACGCGCAAGGCCCCCGCGAAGAAGGCGGCCGCCGCGCCGGAGGCGCCCGCTGACGCTGCCGATGTGACCGAGTCGGGAGCCGGCGAGCCGGTCGCACCCGCGAAGAAGGCGCCCGCGAAGAAGGCCGCGGCCAGGAAGGCCGCCCCGCGCGGGTCCGCCGCCAAGAAGGCCGCCGCTGCGTCCGGGACCGACGCCACGCCCGCGTCTGACACCACGCCGACCGCCGACGCCACGGCCGATGCTCCCGTCGAGCCTGCCGCCCCGGCGAAGAAGGCCGCCGCGCGCAAGACCGCCGCGAGGAAGGCCCCGGCGAAGAAGACCGCTGCCAAGGCGACCGCCGAGCAGGCCGTCGAGGACTCCGCCGCTGACGCCACCGCTGACGCCACCGCTGATGCCACCGCTGACGCCGCAGCCCACGCCGTGCTGTTCCAGGCCCCGGTCGTGACCACGACGACCCGCCGGACCCGCAAGAAGCCGACGCCGGTGCCGGTCGAGACGGCGCCGGCTGAGGACGAGGCGGCAGCGCCCGAGTCGGCTGCGCCCGAGTCGGCTGCGCCCGAGTCGGCTGCGGTGGACGTGGCCGGTGACGAGGTCGTTCCGGCCACGACCGCGAGGACGAGGGGCGGCGCGAGCAAGAAGGCCGCCGCCAAGAAGACCGCAGGCAAGAGGGCTGCCGCCAAGAAGGCCGGTGGCCGCGGAGCAGCAGCGCCGGACGACGACGCCGTGGCGGCCGAGGGGCTCGCCGAGGACGAGGTCACCGAGGAGACCGCCGAGACCGCCGAGCAGTCCGCCGAGCAGTCCGCCGAGGAGACCGCCGCAGCGGACGCCGGCGAGACGGGCGCCGACGCCGAGACCGACACCGAGACCGACGCCGACTCCGAGCCGGAGGACGACACCGACGGCGAGGGTGGCCCCGCGAGGCGTCGCCGTCGTCGCGGCGGCCGGCGTCGCCGCAAGGGGTCGGAGTCCGGCGCCGACGGTTCCGAGCAGGGCGCGGAGAGCGCCCCGTCCGACTCCGGGGAGGAGTCCGAGGCCGAGGGTGATTCCGGCACGCCCGACGGCAGCTCCTCCGAAGGGAACGGCGAGGCCAACGGCGAAGGGACCTCCCGGCGTCGTCGGCGCCGCCGGCGTGCGGGCGAGGAGAGCTCGTCCGACGCCGACGACCCCAACACCGTGACCCGCGTGCGCAAGGGGCGCTCCGCGGAGGACCAGATCACCTCGGTCCAGGGGTCCACGCGCCTCGAGGCGAAGAAGCAGCGGCGCCGCGAGGGCCGCGAGGCCGGTCGCCGCCGCGCGCCGATCGTGAGCGAGGCCGAGTTCCTGGCCCGCCGCGAGTCCGTCGAGCGGGTCATGGTGATCCGCCAGCGCGAGGACCTGATCCAGATCGGCGTGCTCGAGGACAAGGTGCTCGTCGAGCACTACGTCGCCCGCGAGTCGCAGACCTCGCTCATCGGCAACGTCTACCTCGGCCGCGTCCAGAACGTGCTGCCGTCCATGGAGGCGGCGTTCATCGACATCGGCAAGGGCCGCAACGCCGTGCTCTACGCGGGTGAGGTCAACTGGCAGTCGCTGGGCCACAAGGAGGGCCAGCCCCGCAAGATCGAGTCGGTGCTGTCGAGCGGCCAGATGATCCTGGTGCAGGTCACCAAGGACCCCGTCGGGCACAAGGGCGCCCGCCTCACCAGCCAGGTCAGCCTCGCCGGTCGGTTCCTGGTCTACGTCCCGGACGGCACCACCTCCGGCATCTCCCGCAAGCTGCCCGACACCGAGCGCAGCCGACTCAAGGCCCTCCTCAAGGAGATCGTCCCCGACACCGCCGGCGTCATCGTCCGTACGGCCGCCGAGGGTGCCAGCGAGGAGGAGCTGACGCGCGACGTCGAGCGGCTCAAGGCACGCTGGGAGGACATCGAGAAGAAGGCCACCAACAAGGGCTCCGGCCCGCAGCTGCTCTACGGGGAGCCGGACCTCACCCTCAAGGTGGTCCGCGACCTCTTCACCGAGGACTTCTCCAAGCTCGTCATCGAGGGTGACGACGCCTGGGACACCGTCCACGGCTACGTGGAGTCCGTGGCGCCCGACCTCGTCGAGCGCGTCGAGAAGTTCGAGCGCGGCGCGACCGGCGGCGACGTCTTCGCGACGTACCGGATCGACGAGCAGATCCAGAAGGGCCTCGACCGCAAGGTCTGGCTGCCCTCGGGTGGCTCTCTCATCATCGACCGCACCGAGGCGATGACCGTCGTCGACGTCAACACCGGCAAGTTCACCGGCTCGGGCGGCAACCTGGAGGAGACGGTCACCAAGAACAACCTCGAGGCGGCCGAGGAGATCGTGCGCCAGCTCCGGCTGCGCGACATCGGCGGCATCATCGTCGTCGACTTCATCGACATGGTCCTCGAGTCCAACCGCGACCTCGTCGTGCGACGCCTCGTCGAGTGCCTCGGCCGCGACCGCACCCGCCACCAGGTCGCCGAGGTCACCTCGCTCGGCCTGGTGCAGATGACGCGCAAGCGCATCGGCACGGGCCTGGTCGAGGCGTTCAGCGAGAACTGCGAGCACTGCCACGGTCGCGGCGTCGTGATCAAGGACCAGCCGGTCGACCCCAACGCCAAGTCCTCCGACGACGGGGGAGAGGGCCGGCGCGGCAGCCGCCGGCGCGGCCGCCGCGGCTCGTCCGGCGACGACGCCGGCAGCTCCAACGACGGCAGCGCGAGCGGCAACGGCGGCGCCAACGGGATGGCCCCCGAGCCCCACCACGCTCCGTCACCGAAGGACGTGGCCGCCATGGCGCGCCACGAGAAGCCGGCCGACGAGCCGGCCGACGAGCCGACCGACGAGCCGACCGACGAGCCGACGGTCAGCGAGGGTGCTCCCGAGCCGGAGCCGCCCGTGGTGGAGGCTCCCGCTGAGGACGCTCCCGCTGAGGAGGCTCCCGTCGAGGAGGCTCCCGTCGAGGAGGCTCCCGTCGAGGAGGCTCCCGTCGTGGAGGTCCCCGCCGTGGAGGCTGCTGAGAAGGCTCCTGCCGAGCCCGAGAAGCCGCGGGTCGTGACGCGTACGCGCCGTCGCTCCGCCAGCCGCCCGGCCGGCCCGCCCGCCGGTGTCGGCACCGTGCCCGACTCGGGCCTGGTCGAGCCGGGGACCGCCGCAGTCGAGCAGGAGGCGGAGCCGTCGGGCGAGCCCGCATCGGAGCCTGCTTCCGAGGCGCCGGTCGTCGAGCACGTCCCGATCAAGAAGAGGGGCTCGCGCAAGCGTTGAGGACCAGACCCGGGGTGGCCGACCTCGTTTTGCCCGGTCGGCACCCGATCCCGTAGTCTTGACCCTCGGTGTTCGACGCACCGATTCTGCGCGCCCGCCACGCGGCGTAGTCGCCCCACCAGGCGGTGTCGTGCGCAGTCCCGCAAGTTTTCTACCTGAAGTCCGTATCGAGGAGAGTGACTCGCCGTGTACGCAGTCGTGCGCAGTGGCAGCAAGCAGCAGAAGGTTGCCGTGGGCGACGTCATCGAGATCGACGCGATGGCCGCCGCCGGCGACACCCTCACCCTTCCCGTGGTGATGGTGGTCGACGGTGACAAGGTGACCGCGACCGGCCTCGACAAGGCGAGCGTGACCGTCGAGGTCACCGGCCGCACCAAGGGCCCGAAGATCATCATCCAGAAGTACAAGAACAAGACCGGCTACAAGAAGCGCCAGGGTCACCGCCAGAAGTACACCCAGGTCAAGGTCACCGACATCTCCCTCTGAGCGCTCCGCTCGAGGTCGACCAAGTCTCTTCAGAAGGACTGAACAATGGCTCACAAGAAGGGTGCCGCGAGCACCAAGAACGGTCGTGACTCCAACGCGCAGCGCCTCGGCGTGAAGCGCTTCGGCGGCCAGGTCGTCGGCGCCGGCGAGATCATCGTCCGCCAGCGTGGCACGCACTTCCACCCGGGCACCGGCGTGGGTCGCGGCGGCGACGACACCCTGTTCGCCCTGCAGGCCGGCGCCGTCGAGTTCGGCACCCGCCGTGGCCGCAAGGTCGTCAACATCGTCCCCGGCGAGTGACGACGCGACACCGAGCACTTCTGCACTGAGCTCTATTGCGAGGGGCGTCCCTGTCTGGGGGCGCCCTTCGTGCTTTCACCCACCGATGCAAGGAATCTGATGGCCATCCCCACGTTCGTCGACCAGGTCACGCTGCACCTCGCGGCCGGACGAGGTGGCAACGGCGTGGCCTCCGTCAAGCGGGAGAAGTTCAAGCCGCTCGGCGGGCCCGACGGCGGCAACGGCGGCCACGGCGGGTCGATCATCCTGCAGGTCGACACCAGCGTGACGACCCTCGTCGACTACCACCACAGCCCCAAGCGGCGTGCCGACAACGGCGGGCAGGGGGCCGGTGACCACAAGAACGGCGCCAACGGCAAGGACCTCGTCCTGGCGGTCCCCGACGGCACCCTCGTCAAGGACGCCGACGGCAACGTGCTCGCCGACCTCGTCGGCCACGGCACCACGATGGTCATCGCCCAGGGTGGGCGGGGCGGGCTCGGCAACGCCGCCCTCGCCTCGTCCAAGCGCAAGGCTCCCGGCTTCGCGCTGCTGGGCGAGCCGGGCGACGAGCTGGTCGTACGCCTCGAGCTGAAGGTCGTCGCCGACATCGGCCTGGTCGGCTTCCCCAGCGCCGGCAAGTCCTCGCTGATCGCCGCGATCTCGCGGGCCCGTCCCAAGATCGCCGACTACCCGTTCACCACCCTGATCCCCAACCTCGGCGTGGTCACCGCGGGCGAGACGACCTTCGTGGTCGCCGACGTGCCCGGCCTGATCGAGGGCGCCGCGGAGGGACGCGGCCTCGGGCACGACTTCCTGCGCCACATCGAGCGCTGCGCGGCGCTGGTCCACGTCATCGACACGGCGTCCATCGAGCCCGGTCGCAACCCGCTCGACGACCTGGAGGTCATCGAGGGCGAGCTCGCCCGCTACGGCGGCCTGGAGGACCGGCCCCGGCTGGTCGCCCTCAACAAGGTCGACGTGCCGGACGGCCAGGAGATCGCCGACATGGTGGTCGAGGAGCTGCGCGACCGCGGGCTGCAGGTCTTCGAGGTCAGCGCCGCGTCCGGTGCCGGACTGCGCGAGCTCACCTTCGCCATGGCCGAGATCGTCGTGGCGTCCCGCGAGGTCGCGCCGGCCACCGAGGCAGAGCGGATCGTGCTGCGCCCGAAGGCGGTCGACGGCGGGGACGACTTCGAGGTCGTCGCCACCGAGGACCCTTCGGCAGGCTCAGGACAGCGCGGCTGGCGGGTGCGCGGCACCAAGCCCGAGCGCTGGGTGCGCCAGACCGACTTCAGCAACGAGGAGGCAGTGGGCTTCCTCGCCGACCGCCTCAACCGGCTCGGTGTCGAGATCAAGCTCGCCCAGATGGGCGCCCAGGAGGGCGACGCCGTCATCATCGGTCCCGAGAACAACTCGGTCGTCTTCGACTTCAAGCCCAGCATCGAGGCCGGCGCCGAGATGCTGGGTCGCCGCGGCGAGGACGAGCGGCTCCGGGAGAACCGGCCGGCCCGTGACCGGCGCCGCGACATCGCCGAGGCGATGGAGACCAAGAGCGAGGAGGAGGCCCGCGCCGACGTCGCCCGCCGCCTCGACGAGGAGCGCCGCAAGAAGGGCCCCAACCGCAGCTCCGGCAGCTCCGGCGTCGGGCCGATGTCCTACGAGATCGGCACCAAGGACGACCCCGACTGGGACGGCAGTGACGACTGACCGCTCGGCCCTGGTGGCGGCCGCACGACGCGTCGTGGTCAAGGTCGGCTCGTCCTCGCTGACCACGGCCGCCGGCGGCATCGACCCCGCGCGCGTGCGCCAGCTCGTCGAGGTCCTGGCAGCCGCTCGCGACGGAGGGTCCGAGGTCGTCCTCGTGTCGTCCGGGGCCATCGCCGCCGGACTGGCGCCGCTCGGGCTCACCGCCCGACCGCGCGGCCTCGCCGCCCAGCAGGCGGCGGCGTCCGTGGGGCAGGGGCTGCTCGCGCACCGCTACCAGGAGGAGTTCGCCCGGCACGGCATCGTCACCGGGCAGGTGCTGCTCACCCTCGACGACGTCACCCGGCGGGCCCACTACCGCAACGCCCACCAGACCTTCGCCAAGCTGCTCGAGCTCGGGGTCGTGCCGATCGTCAACGAGAACGACACCGTCGCGACCTCAGAGATCCGCTTCGGCGACAACGACCGCCTCGCCGCCCTCGTCGCGCACCTCGTGCACGCCGACCTGCTCGTGCTGCTCTCCGACGTCGACGGCCTCTACGACGGACCGCCGTCGCGGCCCGGTTCGAGCCTCGTCGCGCTCGTCCGCTCCGAGGAGGACCTCGCGTCGGTGACCATCGGGTCCGCCGGCGCCGCCGGCGTCGGCACCGGCGGCATGACGACGAAGGTCGAGGCCGCCCGCATCGCGACCGGCGCCGGCATCGACGTGGTGCTGACGTCTGCGGAGCAGGCCGCGGCCGCGCTGGCCGGTGCGGAGGTCGGGACGCTGTTCGAGGCGACCGGCAAGCGCCGCCCGACGCGGCTGCTGTGGCTGGCCCACGCGACCTCGGGGCAGGGCACGCTGACGCTGGACGCCGGAGCCGTACGGGCCGTGGTCGAGCGCCGGGCCTCGCTGCTCGCCGCGGGGGTGACCGCCGTCGACGGCAGCTTCGTCGCCGGCGACGCCGTCGACCTCCTCGACCCGGCCGGCGTCGCGGTGGCGCGAGGGCTGGTGAACTTCGACGCCGACGAGCTGCCGGCGCTCCTCGGCCGCTCGACCCGGGAGCTCAAGGCGGCCCTCGGCGCGGCGTACGAGCGCGAGATCATCCACCGCGACGACCTGGTCCTGCTGTAGCGAGCCGGCTCAGTCCTCCGCGAGCACCGCGTCGAGCTCGTCCATCGTGCTGGTGAACGCGCCCGCCAGGTCGACGTCGTAGGCGTCGGCCAGGGTCAGGACGGACCACAGGCAGTCGGCGAGCTCGTGGGCGAGCGCCTCGTCGAGGTCCTCGCGGGGGCGGACTCCCGCCTTGCCCTGGACGAGCTTGGCGAGGTCGCCGACGTCGCCGAGGAAGCCGAGCATGATCTCCTCGGTCGTCCACGACCGGCCGTAGGCCGAGGCCTCGACCTCGGCGTACCTGGCACGCACGGTCCGGGCGCGGTCCTGCATCTGGTGGAAGTCCATGGCGAGATCCTGCCTCAGCCGAACGTGCGCGCGAGGCCGAGCCCGGCGGCCAGCCGGTCGGCGTACGGCCTGCGCTCCCCGGCCGACACCCACCGGGTGCTGCGGTGCTGCTCGTAGAGCCGGTCGTCGGCCCACCGCGGGAACACGTGGACGTGGAGGTGCCACACGTCCTGGTTGCCGGAGGGCTCGTTGTGCTGGCGCGTGGAGATCCCGTCGCAGCCGTAGGCCGCCCGCATCGCGACCGCGACGCGCCTGGTGAGGTCCCACACCGCGTGCCCCGAGTCGTCGGGGATGGCGTAGAGGTTCTCGTGGTGCCCGCGCGGGATCACCAGCGCGGCACCGTCGTTGGCCGGCCACCACTTCGGGGAGATGCGCGCATAGGCCAGGTCGGTGACCGCGACGACGTCCGTCGGTTGGTTGTGCTCGTCGTGGACCCCTTCCTGGAGGCGGCAGAAGGGGCAGTCGTATCCGAGGGGCTCGTGCACGCGGACACCCTGCCACGCGCGCCGCTAGCGTCAGGCCATGGACGTCGCACGGGAACCGTTGCACCGCAGCCCGGCCGAGATCGCGGAGGACGAGCGGTTCTTCCGGTGGTACGGCGACTGGGCACCGCTCGACCCCGCGGGCCTCACGGCCTTCATGGCCGGCTTCACCCGGCCGTGGTGGATCGTCGGCGGCTGGTCGATCGAGGCGTTCACCGGAGTGCCGCGCGAGCACGAGGACGTCGACCTCTCGGTCCTGGCCTGCGACCTCGACGCCTTCCGTGAGCACGTCGGCGAGGAGTGGAACCTCTGGAGCAACCACGGGGGCACGCTGCGCCCGTTCGACGACCGCCACCCCGAGGTGCTCGACGTGCACAGCCAGGTGTGGGTGCGGCGCAGCGCCGCCGACCCGTGGGTGATCGACCTGCCGATCACGCCGGACCGCGACGGCCTGTGGACGAGCAAGCGCGACCCCGACCACGTCGCCCCGCTCGACGACGTCACGTGGGTGTCCGAGGACGGGGTCCGCTACCTGCGACCTGAGATCACCCTGCTCTACAAGGCCGTGCTGCACCGCCCCAAGGACGACCGGGACCTGGCCGTGACGTGGCCGCTGCTCGGTGCGGAGCAGCAGGCCTGGCTGCGTGACGCCGTACGCCGGTTGTACCCGGGCCACGACTGGCTCGAGCGGATGACGTGAGTCAGGCAGACCGGGCCCAGGCGAGCGCGTCGGTCACGATCTCCTCCGTCGACATGCCGAGCTCCGCACGGACGCGGGCCTCGACGTCGGCGGGGAACGGGGCGCCCCTGTGGCGGAAGCTGTCCATCAGGTCCCAGAGAACGTCGTCGCCGCGCGTGCTGGCGAGGTAGTCGCAGGCGAGGTGGGCGAGCGCGTAGTTGAGCCGGGACCGACCTTGGTAGAAGTCGCGCCCCGTCGGCAGGCTCCGCGGTGCCATCGACCCGAGCTGCTGGGCGAGGCCACGGCGGCGCTGGTCGACGTCGTAGACCGCTGAGTAGGCGACGTAGTCCGCCACGCCCTCGCTCAACCAGCGCGGGCTGCCGTTGTCGGAGGACCCGAGCGCGACGTGCACGAGCTCGTGGCGGAAGAGGATGCCCCGCCACTCCTCGCCGTCGGTGTGGACGGGATTGACCGCGAAGCGGTGGGCCGCGACCTTCTTGCCTCCCGGCCGCGCCATGACCGGGAACGCGATACCGGCAGTCCGGTCGATCGACATCGAGCTCATCTTGTCGATGGCGTCGACGTCGCTGATGTCGTAGGCGACGACCCGCCCGGACCACGGGGGCACGAGCGGCTCGATGGCGTCGCGGGCCGCGACGATGGCGTCCTGCAGCTCGGCTGCCTCGTCCTTCGTCTCGTCGTCGAAGACGCCGAGCACGCCGTCGGACTCCTCGACGGTGATCGCGGCGACGTCCCACGGGGCGGGGAGCCAGCCGGTGAGCGCGTCGTTCTGGAGGTTGCGGTCGCTGGTGAGCAGCACCTCGTCCTCGTCGCCCACGAACGTGTAGATCAGCGGCTGGGTCACGGCGTGCTCGTCGTAGCCGTCGAGACGCATCGTGAAGTCGACCGGCAGTTGCAGGTCTCCCTCGCCGTGGACGCGCGTCATGACGCCCTCGTCGCCGAGCTCGAGGGACAGGTCGGTGGCCGGCAGCCGGGCGATGTTGTCCCACCACCGGGCCTGCGTCCGGGCGAACTCCTTCGCCGAGGGGTCGATGGTGGCCAGGAAGGCGTCACGGTCACCGTCGACCAGGGCCTGCTCGCGTGTCTCCACGAGCTCGAGCGCGGCGTCGCGGAGGGACTCGTCCATGCCCGCGGGCGGTCCGGAGCGCTCCGGCAGGCCGGGGTGGCTGGGCTCGTCCGGAGCGGGCGTACCGCCCTGGCAGGCGGCCGTCGGCAGCAGGAGGAGGCAGGCGAGCCAGGCCCGGGATGCGCGCACGGGGGAAGCCTAGGTGGTCAGCACGACACTCGGGCCGGGTTCGCGAGGGTCGCCCCGTAGGCTTGGCAGGTCATGAAGCAGCCGCTCGTCTACCTCGACCACGCCGCGACCACGCCCATGCTGCCGGTCGCGGTCGAGGCGATGACCCGGCAGCTCACGGGCGTCGGCAACGCCAGCTCGCTGCACGCCTCGGGCCGCGGCGCCCGTCGGGTGGTCGAGGAGTCGCGCGAGACGATCGCCGGCGTCATCGGCGCCCGTCCGGGGGACGTGGTCTTCACCTCTGGCGGCACCGAGTCCGACAACCTCGCCATCAAGGGCATCTTCTGGTCGAGACGTGCGGAGGACCCGCGGCGTACGCGCATCCTGTCGACCGCGATCGAGCACCACGCGGTGCTCGACCCGCTGCACTGGCTCGCGCAGAGCGACGGCGCCGACGTCGAGCTGCTCCCGGTCACGTCCGAGGGCGTGCTGGACGTCCGGTCGCTCCGCGACTCGGTGGAGCGGGACCCCGGCTCGGTCGCGCTGATCTCGGTGATGTGGGCCAACAACGAGGTCGGGTCGCTGCAGCCGATCGACGAGGTCGTCGCCCTCGCCGCCGAGCACGCGATCCCGGTGCACACCGACGCCGTGCAGGCGCTCGGCCAGGTGCCCGTCGACTTCGCCGCCTCCGGCGTGGACGCCCTCACCTTCACCGGCCACAAGGTCGGGGGCCCGTACGGCGTGGGCGCCCTCGTCGTACGCCGCGACGTGGCCGTGAGCGCCCTCGTGCACGGCGGCGGGCAGGAGCGCGACATCCGCAGCGGCACCCTCGACGTGCCGGCCATCGCCAGCCTCGCCGCCGCGGTCGAGGAGTCGGTCAAGCACCAGCACGAGCACGCCGTGCGCGTCGCCGCGCTGCGCGACGACCTCGTGCGCCGCGTCATCGAGGTCGTCCCCGACGCCCACCTCCACGGCACGCCGTCCGGTCCGCGGCGGCTGCCCGGCAACGCGCACATCGGCTTCCCCGGCTGCGAGGGCGACTCCCTGCTGATGCTGCTCGACGCCCGCGGCATCGAGTGCTCCACGGGCTCGGCCTGCTCCGCGGGTGTGCCCCAGCCCTCCCACGTCCTGCTCGCCATGGGCTGCGACGACGACCAGGCCCGCCACTCGCTGCGGTTTTCGCTCGGCCACACCACCACCCCCGGCGACGTCGACCGGCTCGTCGAGGCGATCGGTCCGGTCGTCGAGCGCGCCCGGGCCGCGCGGGCGCGCTGAGGTGGCGGCATGAAGGTCGTCGCCGCGATGTCCGGCGGGGTGGACTCCGCCGTCGCCGCCGCACGCGCCGTCGAGGCGGGTCACGAGGTGACCGGCGTGCACCTCGCGCTGAGCCGCAACCCGGCGTCCTACCGCTCCGGGGCACGCGGCTGCTGCACCATCGAGGACAGCAACGACGCGCGTCGCGCCGCCGACGTCATCGGCATCCCGTTCTACGTTTGGGACCTCTCCGACCGCTTCCACGAGGACGTGGTCGAGGACTTCATGGACGAGTACGCCGCCGGGCGCACGCCCAACCCGTGCCTGCGCTGCAACGAGAAGATCAAGTTCGCGGCGGTCCTCGACCGCGCGCTGGCGCTGGGCTTCGACGCCGTCGCGACGGGCCACTACGCCCAGCTGCGCACAGGGGCCGACGGCCTGATCGAGATGCACCGGGCGACCGACCACGCCAAGGACCAGTCCTACGTCCTCGGGGTGCTCGACCAGCAGCAGCTGCGCCACTCGCTGTTCCCGCTGGGCGACACCGACAAGCCGGCGGTGCGCCGCGAGGCCGAGGCCCGCGGGCTGCTGGTGGCCGACAAGCCCGACTCGCACGACATCTGCTTCGTCGCCGACGGCGACAACGCGGGCTGGCTGCGCGAGAAGCTCCCGGAGAGACTGGGGAGCGACCGGGCGCGACAGCTCGCGGGCGACATCGTCGACGTCACGACGGGGGAGACTGTCGGCAGCCACGCCGGCACCTACGGCTTCACGATCGGCCAGCGCCGCGGTCTCCGGCTCGGCGTCCCGGCCGCCGACGGCAAGCCGCGCTTCGTCCTCGACATCGAGCCGGTCAGCGGCACCGTCACCGTCGGTCCGCGCGAACGGCTCGCGGTCGACCACGTGTCGGGCATCCGGCCGCGCTGGTGCGGCACGGTGCCCGAGCGGGTTGAGGGCACCGTGCAGCTGCGCGCCCACGGTGCCGAGCACCGCGCGGTCGTGGAGGTCTCCGGCGACCGCGTCGAGATCGACCTGCTCGACCCCGCCGAAGGCATCGCGCCCGGTCAGGCGGCCGTGATCTACGACGGCACCCGCGTCGTCGGCTCGGCCACGATCTCGGCCACCCGCGCGGTGGTGCCCGCGTGAGCGCCGCGCGCACCCTGTCCACGCAGGTGGGCGAGCTCCTCGGGCCCCAGCACGCGACGTACGTCGTGGCTCTGGCGGCGCCGGCGGGCGAGGAGGTCGATGCGGTCGGTGCGGGGGAGGCCGGGGTGCACGCCGACGTCGAGCTGGGCTCGGTGAGCAAGGGCGTCACCGGGATGCTGTGGCGCGACGCGATCGCTCGCGGCGAGGTGGCCGAGGACGCGGTCCTCGGCGACCACCTGGAGCTCCCTGCGGCCCTCGGCGGCATCCGGCTGTCCGCCCTGGCCACCCACACCTCCGGCCTGCCCCGGCTCGCCGGCGGCGCCGACGTGCTGACCCGGACCTGGCAGCTGTGGCGCTCGGGCCGCAACCCCTATCGCGAGGACCTGCCGGGCCTCCTGTCGCGGCTGGAGGGCGTCACGCCCGGCAGGACCAACCCCTCCTACTCCAACCTCGGCTTCCAGCTGCTCGGGCACGCGGTGGCCGCCGCCGCGGCGACGCCGTACGCCGACCTGGTCTCGACGCGCATCGCCGGGCCCCTCGGGCTGGTCGACACCTACGTCCCCACCGGCGCCGACGAGCTGCGGCCGGGAGCGGTCGCTCCACGCAACCGCCGCGGACGCGTGGTCGAGCCGTGGGCCAACGTCGCGATCGCCCCCGCCGGGGGAGTGCGGTCCTCGGCGGCCGACCTGGCCGTGCTGCTGCGTGCCATGCTCGACCGCACGGTCCCGGGTGCCGAGGCGCTCGAGCCGGTCGCACCGTTCGCCGGGAAGATGCGCATCGGCGCCGGCTGGCTGACCGGTCCGCTGCTGCGCCGCACGGTCACGTGGCACAACGGCGGCACCGGCGGCTTCCGCTCGTTCGTCGGGATCGACCGTGACCACGGCGTCGGGGTGGCTCTGGTCAGCGCCTCCACCCGGTCCGTCGACGGAGCCGCCGCGCGCCTGCTGGCCGAGGCGGGTGATCGCACGTGAGCGCCGCGACCGGCGTGGGCTCGATGCCCGGCACGACCGAGGCGTCCTACGCCGAGGCGGTCCGGCTCGTCCTCGGCGAGCTTCCCGACCTGCCGCACGTGCCGGAGGTGCCGGGGCGTGGGGTCTGGGCGTCGATGACCGGACGCGGCCTCGCGGTGCTCGACGGGCTGGCAGCGGACCTGCAGCCGGCCGGCTGGCGGCTCACCGACGTCAGCGGCGTCGACCACCGCAGGGCACGGTCCCTGCTCGCCCAGGACCTCGACACGGTGGAGGAGCTGGCCCAGGACTACGCGGGTGCGTTCAAGACGCAGGTCGCCGGGCCGTGGACCCTGGCCGCCACGGTGGAGAAGCCCCGCGGCGACAAGCTCCTCAGCGACCACGGTGCCCGCCGGGAGCTGGCGCAGGCCCTGGCCGAGGGCGTACGGCTCCACCTCGCCGACCTGCAGCGCCGGCTCCGCGGGGTCGACCGCTGGATCGTCCAGGTCGACGAGCCCGCCCTCGCTGCGGTCGTCGACGGTCAGGTGCCCACCGCGAGCGGCTACGGCCGGCACCGCAGCGTCGACCTCCCCGAGGCCTCGGCCCACCTGGAGTGGGTGGTCACCGCGATCACCGAGGCCGGGGGAGAGGCGTGGGTGCACTCGTGCGCGCCCCGGACGCCGTGGTCGCTGATCGTCGACACCGGGGTCGCCGGGCTGTCGGCGGACCTGTCGATGCTCGGCCCGGAGGACCTCGACACCTTCGCGGAGGTGCTCGAGTCCGGGCGTACGGCGGCGCTCGGCATCGTGCCGTCGACCGACCCCGAAGCCGCGCCCACCGACGCCCGGCTGACCGAGCGGGTGCTGCGCTGGCTCGACATGCTCGGGCTCGACCCCGGCTCGGTGGGCGACTCACTGGTCATCACGCCGACCTGCGGGCTCGCGGGCGCGACGCCGGGCTGGAGTCGCGACGCACTCAGGCTCGGCTCTGCCGTCGCCGGCCACCTCTGACCAGTCGCCCCAGCGCGGCCCCAACGCGGGGAGATCGACCGCCCCGCTCGGCTGCATGCACCGCGCGACCGCCGAGGGCCCAAAGACTCTGGTGGGTCTGCCGGGCGCTGGCGATGCTCGGAGTGAGGGCTGTGGCCCACGGTGAGCCTGCCTGGGATGGAGTGAACCGAGATGACGACGAACGACCTGTCCACCTCTCGGCGGGGGAACCGCGGCGGACGACGGGCCGGTGCACGACGGCTCGGCACGTTGGTGGCCCTCTGCCTCGCGGCAGTCCTGGCCGCTGCCCTGGCCGTGGTCCCCGTGGGGCTGTCCGCGCAGGGGGTGCCGACCTGGGTGCCCGGCGTCAGTGACCTGTCGACCCCCGGCCAGGACGCCTCGTACGCGAGAGCGGCCGTCGACGCCAATGGGGCGGTCACCGTCGTCTGGCAACGCTCTGACGGAACCAATCAGATGGTCCAAGCGAGCACTCGCAAGCCCGACAGCCCCTGGTCCACGCCCACCGACTTGTCCGCTCCCGGCCAGGACGCTTGGCACCCCCAGGTGGCCGCAGCCGCCGATGGCACCGTCACCGTCGTCTGGGAGAGTTCCCAGTTCCTGACCACCAACAACACCGTCTATGCGACCACGCGTCTTCCCGGCGGCACGTGGACCGCACCCACCGACCTATCCGGCCCCGGGCAGCACGCGTTGTCCCCGCAGGTCGCCGCTGCCCGCGATGGCACGACGACCGCCGTCTGGGTGCTCCACGGGACCAGCACCATCGTCCAGGCCACCACCCGCGCGCCGGACGGCACCTGGCCCGCAGCCACTGACTTGTCCGCCCTCGGCCAGGACGGCTACGACCCACAGGTCGCCGCCGCGCCCGACGGCACGACCACGGCCGTCTGGGTGCGTTCCGACGGAACCGTGGGACAGCTCCAAGCAGCCACCCGGAGCCCGGCCGGCACGTGGACCCCCCCGGCCGACATCTCCGAGCCCGGGCGGCAGGTCCACTCCCCTGAGCTCGCCGTTGCCGCTGACGGCGCCCCCACCGCAGTCTGGGTTTGGCGGGACGGTTATGGGAGCACGGTCCAAACCGCGACGCGAGGCCCCGGAGGCGCGTGGACCGCGCCCGTCGCCCTGTCCGCGCCCCAGCCTTCCGCCTGGCACCCCCATGTAGCCGCCGCTAGCGACGGCACCACCACCGCCGTCTGGCAGGGCACGCAGGGCCCTGATCGAACCAACATGATCGTCCGCGCCGCCACCCGCAACCAGGATGGCACTTGGACCGTGGGCCCGATCCTTTCCGACCCACTGTCCGGTCCGGGCCTGCCCGTCGACTTCCCAGACGTCACCGCCGCCGACACGACCACCGCCGTCTGGATGCACTGGGACGGCGCCAACTACGTCCTCGCGGCCGCCACGCGTTCACCAGGTGGCGTCTGGACGACACTCACCAACCTGTCCGCTCCCGGCCAGAGCATCTTCGAACCGCAGGTCGTCGCCGCCGCTGACGGCACCACGACCGCGGTCTGGTCTAGATTCGACGGAGCTCACTGGGTCGTCCAAGCCCGGGACGTCGACCACGATGCTCCACTCCTCGGTGCGATCAGCATCCCCGCCACAGGAACGGTCGGCCAGTCGTTGCTCTTCGAAGCGGACGCTGTGGACGCCTCGTCCAACCCGACCACCATCACCTGGGACTTCGGGGACGGCGCCACGCTCACCGGAGGATCGGTGACCCACGCCTACGCCTCAGTGGGCACCTACTCGGTCAAGGTCATGGCTACCGACGCCGTCGGCAACACCATCTCCACGACCGCCGGCACCGTGACCATCACCGCAGGCGCCGTGACCATCACCGCCGCACCACGGGCACCCGAGATCACTCGTCTCAAGCTGACGAGAACCACCATCTACGCCACCCACCACCCCCGCGCGACCAGGGCCGTCATCTCCCTCACCGCGCCCGCCAAGGTCGTCCTGAGCTTCAAGAAGCCAGGCACCCGCGCCCAGCGCAAGACCCTCCGCCTCGACGCCGGCACCACCCGCGTCAGGCTGACGACCCGCCTGACCAGGACGGCACGGCTGAAGCCGGGCGCCTACAAGGTCATCGCCGTCGCGACCAACGCTGCGGGCGAGAGAGCGGCGCGTACAGCCCGGCTCCGCGTCATCCGCTGAGCCGGGTGGCGGGCCGCCCGCGCCGTACGTCTGTCGGCGACCGTCGCGCGCAGCCTGTGAGCCGAGCGCTGCTGGATCCGCTGCGCCGTCCCTGTCCGGATGATCATCCCGCGCAGACCCGGCCCGCTGGGAGCGCCTGCTCCGAGCCGACTCAGCGCTCGGGGTGCGGCACGTGCGCGTCGAGCACGTCGAGCGAGGCGGCGACGGCGAGGTCGTGCCAGCGCCGCGATCCCGTGAGCATGTAGTGGCCGAGCGGCCCCATGTCGTGCAGCTCGGCATCCTCGGCGACGGTGCGGGCGCGCTCGACGTAGCGGGCGGTCTCGCGGAACGAGGTGATCCGGTCGCGGCGCCCGTGGGCAGCCACCAGGCTGCGACCAGCCAGGGTGTCGACCGGGTCCTCGGCCGACCACCACGGTGCCAGCCCGACCACGCCGACCACCGACGGGTCGTCGGCGACGTGCACCGCCACCCGCGCGCCCATCGAGTGCCCCAGCAGCACGACGGGCGCCTCGCCCAGCTCGGCGCGTACCTGCTCGAGCGCCCAGCGGGCGTCGGCCTGGGGCGCGCGCCCGCCGTTCCAGCCGCGGGTGCGGTAGCGCGCCGACCACACGCCCACGCCCGCCGCGTGGGCCCGGTCGGTGATCTCGCGCTGCAGCCACAGGACCCGACGCCACGAGGCGCTGCGCCCGTCGACGGACTGTGTGGAACGCGGCTTGCCGCCGTGGAGCACGAGGATGATCGCGCGGGCGGATCCGTCGACGGTGTCGTGGCGGGTGAGGTGCGGGTCGGTCACGACTCTCCTTCGGAGCGGCGGCTGGAACGGATCGGGCGTCAGGTCGGGTGTCAGGTCGGGTGTCAGTGGACCCCCGCGCCCTCGGGGGCCGACTCGGTGGCGAGCTCCTCGTGCTTGACGTCGAGGAACAGCCACACGATGGCGGACGCCGCGATCATCATCAGCGAGCCCACGAAGAACGCCATCGTGGCGCCCTCGGTGAACGCCCCCAACGAGGCGAGCTGGCCGAGCGCCGCCTCGTCGAGGCCGGGGGCGGCGGACGCGATCGCCGGCGCGATCTCGTCGGCACGCGTCTGCGCGAAGTGGAGCGAGACCGTGCTGAGGGTGGCCAGGCCGAGCGCGCCGCCGACCTGCTGCATGGTGTTGAGGACGCCGGACCCGATGCCGGTGTCCTGGGCGCGCAGGTGGTGCACCGCGACGAGGGTCAGCGGCACGAAGTTGAGCCCCATCCCGAACGCCATGAGCACGACGAACGGCATGATCTCGGTCCAGTAGCTAACTCCCGCGCCGAGGGCGACGCCCTGGCCGCCGAGCGCCTCGGGCAGCGTCGCCAGGATCGAGGACGGGTCCTCGGGGACCGTGATCCGGCTGAAGCCGTACAGCGCGACGGCCGAGAGCAGGGTGCCGATGCCGGAGAGGAGACGCGGGTCGACGTGGCTGATCAGCCGGGACGCCGCGGTGGCCGAGATGATCATCGCGATCGAGAACGGCAGGAAGGCCACGCCGGTCTGCAGCGGGCTGTAGCCGACGACCAGCTGGATGAGCAGCGAGAGGAAGAAGAACATCGCGAACATCGCGGCCGGGACGATCATCATCACGGCGAACGCGGCGGCGCGGTTCTTGCTGCGGAAGATCCGGAACGGCATGAGCGGGTGCTCGACGCGGGACTCCACGAGCAGGAAGAGGCCGAGGAGCGCGACGCCGATGACGAGGCCGGCGACGGTGGTCGTGTCGCTCCAGCCGTAGCGCTCGTCGCCGGCCCGGGACAGCCCGTAGACGATGGCGAGCAGGCCGCCCGTGCCCGTGATGGCGCCCGGGACGTCGAGCCAGCCGGTGTGGCGCTCGGACTCGTCGAAGAAGCGCGGGGCGAAGAAGGCCGCCGCGAGGCCGATCGGCACGACGATGAGGAAGGTGTAGCGCCAGCCCTCCAGGCCCAGGATCGGGTCGAGGCCGGTGAGCCAGCCGCCGAGGATCAGGCCCACGGCCGCACCCACGCCCGCCATCGCGGCGTACACCGCGAACGCGCGGTTGCGCTCCCGCCCGGCCGGGAAGGTGGTCGTGATCAGCGCGAGCGCGGCGGGGGAGGCCATCGCGGCGCCGAGCCCCTGCAGGGCGCGGGCGGACAGGAGCATGAACTCGTTCTGGGCGAAGCCGCCCACCAGCGAGGCGACGGCGAACACGAGGACGCCGATGATGAAGACGAGCCGCCGGCCGTAGAGGTCGGCCAGCCGACCTCCCAGCAGCAGGAAGCCGCCGAAGGTGAGGGCGTAGCCGGTGACGATCCAGGACAGGTTGGCCTGGTCGATGTCGAGGTCGGTGCCGATGTAGGGGAGGGCGATGTTGGCGATGGTGCTGTCGAGCACCACCATCAGCTGCGCGAGGGAGATGAGCACCAGCGCCCAGCGCAGGCGCTTGTGTTGCTCGGGGGTCACCTCTGCGGCGGCCGGAGCGAGGTCGGTCATGGGGTTCCTTCGGTCGTGGTGGGTCGGTGTTCATGGGTCGGGCCGTGCATTGCTGCCGGGAGGACGACCTCGTCGAGGACGCGCGCGACGAGGTCGGGCGTGACGGCCTCGCCGAGCAGGAACGCGCGGTGCAGGACGATGCCGGCGAGCGAGGGCGCGAGCATCTCCAGGTCGGCGTCGGGGTGGACCTCGCCGCGAGCGCGGGCGCGCTCGTAGATGGCCCGCGAGGAGGCGATCTTGGGGCCGATGAAGTCGCGCCGGTAGACCTCGGCGAACTCCGGGTCGCGACCCATGGCCGTGACGACCGCGCTGAGCACGGACCGCGTCATCGGGTCGTTCAGCCCGCCGTGGCCGCAGTACGCCGCGATCAGGTCGCCGCGCAGGGTGCCGGTGTCGGGGACGACGGACTCGCCCTTGTGGGCCATGATCGCGGCCACGACGAGCTCCGGCTTGCCCTTCCACCGGCGGTAGAGCGTGGCCTTCGAGGCCTTGGCGCGGCTCGCCACGGCGTCCATGGTGAGCAGGTCGTAGCCGACCTCGTCGAGGACCTCGAGGGTCGCCTCGAGGATCTGCAGCTCGCGCTCGCCCTCCACGCGGGGGCGGGTGCCGGTCTCGGTCGGGGTCACGGTGTCCTTCCTGGGGGGTGGTCGGATGAAATGGAACGGAACGGTTTCGTTTCGACCAACGCGGGACCGGTCCGGTTCATTCCGATGGAACAGATCTGTTCCATCCGGTCCAGACCGGTGCTCGCCGACCGTGTCGGTGGCGACCGGCAGACTGTGCCCATGAGCACGCCCGACCGGACCGCCGCCGAGCCCGTCGCGACCGCCGTCGCGACCGCCACGCCCGAGGCGCGCGAGCGCCACCAGGAACTGAGCGAGCAGGTCGAGGACGCCCGCTGGCGCTACTACGTCCTCGACGACCCCACGCTGTCCGACGCCGACTTCGACACCCGGCTGCGCGAGCTCGAGGCGCTCGAGGAGCAGTTCCCCGAGCTGCGCACCCCGGACTCGCCGACGCAGAAGGTGGGCGGCGCCGTCTCGACCGACTTCACCGCGGTCGACCACCTCCAGCGCATGGAGAGCCTCGACAACGCCTTCGACCTCCACGAGCTCGAGGCGTGGCACGCCCGCCTCGTGCGGGAGGGCGTCGCGGCGCCCGCCCTGCTCTGCGAGCTCAAGGTCGACGGCCTCGCCATCAACCTGCTCTACGAGGACGGGCGCCTGGTGCGCGCGCTGACCCGGGGTGACGGCCGCACGGGCGAGGACGTCACGCCCAACGTCAAGACGATCGCCTCCGTCCCGCACCGTCTCACCGGCACGAGCGAGCACCCGGTGCCCACGCTGGTCGAGGTCCGCGGCGAGGTGTTCCTCCCCAGCGACGCGTTCGAGCGGCTCAACGCCTCGATGGTCGAGGCGGGCAAGCCGATGTTCGCCAACCCCCGCAACGCCGCCGCGGGCTCCCTGCGGCAGAAGGACCCCCGCGTGACCGCGACGCGCGACCTCGGGATGGTCTGCCACGGCATCGGGGCGCGCGAGGGCTTCGAGCCGACCGCCCAGAGCGCGGCGTACGACGCCCTCCGCGCGTGGGGCCTGCCGGTCTCCGAGCAGGTGCGGGTCGTGCCCACGCTGACGGAGGTCGAGGAGTGGATCGCCCACGTCGGCGAGCACCGGCACTCGATCGTCCCCTACGAGATCGACGGGGTCGTGGTCAAGGTCGACTCGGTCGCCGAGCAGCGCCAGCTCGGGTCGACCTCGCGCGCGCCCCGCTGGGCGATCGCCTTCAAGTACCCGCCCGAGGAGGTCAACACCGAGCTCCTCGACATCCGGGTCAACGTCGGCCGCACCGGCCGGGTCACTCCCTACGGCGTGATGCGCCCGACCAAGGTGGCCGGGTCGACGGTCGAGCGCGCCACGCTGCACAACGCCCACGAGGTGCGCCGCAAGGACGTGCGTCCCGGCGACACGGTGATCCTGCGCAAGGCGGGCGACGTCATCCCCGAGATCCTCGGGCCGGTGCTGGCGCTGCGTCCCGAGGGCCTGCCCGAGTGGGTGATGCCGACGGTGTGTCCGACCGAGATCGGCGGCTGCGGCACCGAGCTGGTCCAGCAGAAGGAGGGCGACAAGGACCTGCGCTGCCCCAACCACGAGAAGTGCCGCCTGCAGGTGCTCGACCGTGTCTTCCACGTGGCGGGCCGCGGTGCCTTCGACATCGAGGGGCTGGGCACCGAGGCGGCCGTCGCCCTGCTCGACGCCGGCGTGATCGACAACGAGGGCGACCTGTTCGACCTCGACGCCGACAAGCTGCTGCGCACCGAGCTCTTCACCCGCGCCGCGAAGAAGGACGAGGGCGAGGGCCGCGTCCTGTCCGCCAACGGCGAGCGGCTGCTGGCCAACCTCGCCACGCGCCTCGACGTGCCGCTGTGGCGGGTGCTCGTCGCGCTGTCGATCCGCCACGTCGGCCCGACGGCGGCCCGGGCGCTGGCCACCGAGTTCGGCTCGGTCGAGGCGATCCGTGCCGCCTCAGAGGAGGAGCTCGCGGCGACCGAGGGGGTCGGGCCCACGATCGCGGCGTCGGTCCGCGAGTGGCTCGACGGCGAGGAGTCGGGATGGCACACCGCGATCCTCGACAAGTGGGCGGCGGCGGGCGTGAGGATGGCCGACGTGCGCGACGAGTCCGTCCCGCGGACCCTGGAGGGCCTCACGATCGTCGCCACCGGCTCGCTGCAGGGCTACACCCGCGACTCGGTCAAGGAGGCCATCATCAGCCGCGGCGGCAAGGCCTCCGGCTCGGTGTCGAAGAAGACCGACTACGTCGTCGTCGGCGAGAACGCCGGCTCCAAGGCAGACAAGGCCGAGCAGCTCGGCGTCCCGGTGCTCGACGAGGAGCAGTTCACCGTCCTGCTCGAGAAGGGGCCGGCCGGGCTGGACGGCTGAGGGCGTGCACCTCCGGGTGTGCTCCTGGGTTTGGGAGGCGGACGATCCGGTTAGGAGACCGGGACAGACCGATCCCTGGGAGTCAGCATGCGTCTCGCCCGTTCACTCGTCCCCGCACTCGTCGCGACCGCCGGCCTCGCCGCCCCCGTCGTGCTCGCGCCGACGGCCCACGCCGCCGCGCCGACCTGCGGAGGGCTCAAGGCCACGATCGTCGGCAACAACAAGGCCAACACCATCACCGGCACCCCGCAGCGCGACGTCATCGCGGCGCGCGGTGGCAACGACACCATCCGCGGCATCGGCGGCAACGACGTGATCTGCGGCGGCGACGGCGCCGACACGATCCTCGGCGGTGACGGCAACGACCGGATCTGGGGCGACGAGGACCTGGTGCGGATCGACCAGTTCGGGCGGGTGGTGAAGAAGGGCGACACCATCTCCGGTGGGGCCGGCGACGACACGATCGACCTCGGCCTCGATCCCCGTCCGGCCACTGCGGGCACCAGGGTCGTCATCGACGGGCTGTCCTACGCCGACGCACCCGCCGCAGTCGTCGTGGACTTCCGCGCGGCCGCGACGTCGGTGATCACGGCCGACGGCACCGACACGATCAGCGGCTACGGCGAGGGCATCCGGGTCATCGGCTCGCCCCAGGGCGACATGATCAAGGGCACCAACTCCGACGACGTGATCCACGGCCGCGGCGGTGACGACCTCCTCTACGGCCAGGGCGGTGACGACACCATCGTCGGCGACAGCGACGGCGTCGCCGGCAACGACCGCCTCTACGGCGACGCGGGCGACGACGCCGTCACCGGCTCGGTCGGCATCGACACCTTCGTCGGCGGGAGCGGCAGCGACGTGCTCACCTCCACCTCGGAGAGCCACCAGAGCTTCCGCGGCGGCAGCGGCGTCGACACGATCACCTTCCCGATCCCGCTCGAGTCCGGCTTCGTGGCCAAGGGCCACGGCGGGCAGGACAAGCTCCGCCTGCTGCCCAACGCCAACCCCCTGGCGAAGCCGACCGTGCGCATCGACCAGCTGAAGAAGTCCACGATCCGCGACCTGCAGCCCTACACGCTCGAGGGCAAGATCAACGGGTTCAGCGACATCGTGCTGCCGGCGCGGGCCCTGTCGATCTTCAAGGGCAGCAACGACTCCGAGGTGATCACCGCGCACCCCGACCACCGCGCGATGATCTACGGCCGCGGCGGCGCCGACGTGATGACCGGCTCCCGCCAGCCCGACCGCCTCGACGGCGGCAACGGGTTCGACATCGCGCGCGGTCGCGGCGGCAACGACACCTGCAAGAACGCAGAGAAGCGCTCGAGCTGCTGACTCGCGGAGCTAGGCCTTCCTCGGGACGTGGAAGAACCAGATGGCCGCGAACGCGATCAGGGGGAACACGCAGGCGAGCAGGAGCTCGCCGGCGGCGACTCCCTGGCCGAACCCGTAGAGGCACCACAGCACCACGA
Organism: Nocardioides ganghwensis; assembly: GCF_014779655.1. GTDB lineage: Bacteria > Actinomycetota > Actinomycetes > Propionibacteriales > Nocardioidaceae > Nocardioides > Nocardioides ganghwensis. The sequence goes on along the minus strand of NZ_JACXYX010000019.1, from coordinate 24,168 downwards.
GCACCACGATGACGGATGCGACGGGGCCGCCGAACCACCGGTTCAGCCCCTGCCACCACCGCCGTACGAACGGTTCCCGGGCAATCGGCTCGGGGCCCGTCTCCTTCGGCTGGGGCAGGTGGAGCTCCGGGCTGACGAGCGCGTCGAGCCGCTCGACGACCTTGCCCCCGCCGGTCCAGCTGTCGGGGCGTACGACGAGCGACCACCCGTCGGTCAGGATGACCCCGCGGGCACCCGAGTCCCAGACCAGGTAGCCGGCCACCTCGTCGACGGGATAGCGCAGGTGTCCGCGAGCATCGCCCAGGGTGAGGGCGTCGTCGCGGACCGCGAGGCGCACCGACTCGGCCGGCCAGTTGACGCTCCGGGTGCCGCGCACGGAGCCGCCGGACTCGGGTTGCTCGATGACGCGCAGGCGCGGGTGGGGTGTCGTGCCTGGCGGCGCACCCACGATGAGGCTCTCGCCGAACTCGACGATCGCCGTCCCGACGCGAGCGCTGTCCACGGTGTCGAGCTCGTCGAGGATGTCGTCGAGCTGCTCGACGGGCCCCCCGCGCAGCGACTGCGCGGCGGCCCGGTGGGACAGGTAGCCGACGCTGTAGGGGTCGGTGAAGCCCTGCCGCATCGCGGCCAGGATGTCGGCGAGCGATTCCGGGTCGGGCCCGTTCGCGGCCAGCCCGGCCACCAGGTCGACCACGTGGCCCAGCAGGGCGGGCGCGGTCGTCGGGCTGACGTCCGACCCCGCGATCACCAGTGCGTGCTCGGCGTCCACGGCCTCGTAGACGGAGTACGGCGAGTAGGCCGCGCCCTCCTGGTCACGTAGCCGCTTGCGGAGTGCGTCCTCGAGGACCGGGGCGACCAGCGTGCCCGGCAGCGAGCGGCCGACGACCCCGGAGAGGACGAGACCGGCTCCGTCGGGGTAGACCGCACGCGGTCGCTCGACCGGGGTCGCGGGCGTGACCGCCCACGGGCTGCCGTCGCCGAGCCGCAGGTCCATCGCCTCCGGGGGTGGCCCGTCGAGGGCGAGGGACGCGTTGGCGGCTGGGAACGCCCGCCGGGACAGGTCGACCAGACGCTCGGGTGTCGCTCGGCCCAGGCCGAGGTCGTCGTACGACGCGAGGCCCGGACCGCGCCCTCCGTAGCGCATGCCGAACGCCCGCTGGACCGGTCCGCCCCGGGTCGCAGCCTCGGCGGCCAGCACCCGGCGCTCGCGAGCGAGCTCCGACAGGTCGGGGTCCGCGAGCCGACGGGTGACCTCGGACAGCGCGGCCGCCACCTGGTCGGGCGGCCCGTGCATCGAGAAGGTGGTGAGCATCGGCCCCACCGAGCCGTTGACGGCGAGCGTCCCGCGCGGCAACCCGTGGAGGGCGAGGTGCTCCAGGAGGTGCAGCCACCCCGACGTCGCCAGTGTCTCGTCGGCCAGGCCGACGCGGAACATCAGCGTCGCGGCCAAGGTCGGACGTCCTGAGTCGACCCAGAACGTGCGTACGTCGTCGATCGCGGTCTCGTGGACCACACCCATCATCAAACCCCCGTCGCAGATGTGGGTGGGACAGTAGTGCCTCGCTCGCGGCTGCGAACCCCCCTTCCGCGCGCCGCTTCCCCCGCACCCGGCGCGAGGGGCACGATGCCTGCATGTCGCGCGGAGGCAGGCTGCTCGTGCTGGCGGCCGCGTGGGCGGTGCCGGTCTGCTGGACCCTCCTCGCGCTCCTGGCGACCCCCTCCGACGGCACCAGCCTGTCCTCGCGGCTGGTGCCGTCGGGCGGCGTGCACTGGGGCGAGACGGTCCGCGTCGCCGCGACGTACGGTGACACGCCGCTGCGACCCGGCGACGAGGTGCAGGCGGTCGACGGCCGGTCGCTGTCCGACTGGGTGGAGGGCCGCGGGGCGGTGACGCTCGAGACCGGGGACGTGGTGCGCTACGAGGTGCGCCGCGCCGGCGACGGGCTGGACCTGATCCAGCAGGTCGACGTCAGGCTCGGCACGTACCCGGTGCTGGGTGCGGTGCGGGCGGCACCACTCGTCCCCCTCCTCGCCGTGCTCGTGCTGCTCGTCGGCTCGGCGGTGTTCTGGTCGCGGCCCGCGGCCGGCTCGGCACGCGCGTTCCTGGTCGCCGCGGTGCTCCTGCCGGCGGCCGTGACCTCGACCCCGTGGGGGCCGGACGTCATCGACCTCGGGAGTGGGGCCTGGCCCCAGGCGGCCGGCGAGGCGATGTCCGCGCTCGGGGTCGTGGCACTGGTGCTCGCCGTCTCCCTGGCGACCCGCCCGTCGGGACGCGAGCGCTGGGTGACGGCCGCGCTGGTCGCGACCCCGCTCCTGGCGTACGCCGCGATCCTGGACCCGCGCCTCGACGCGGCCGGCTCGCCCGCCGCCCGCCTCCAGGTGCTGTCGAGCATCGCTGCGCCGACCCTGTGGGCCGCGATCCCCGTCCTGCTCGTCGCAGCGACGCTCGCCCACCTGCGCGCCAGCCGCCGCGACGACGTGCTCGCCACCCGGCTGGCGCTGCTCGGCAGCGGCGCCGGCGTCGGCGCCTGGTTCGTCCTCGGACCCTCGCCCGTGCTCCTGACCGGTCGCGCGCTCGTGCGGGCGGACCTGCTGGTCCTGCTCGCCGGTGGACTGGTCCTGGCCTGCGTGGCCGCGGCGGCGGCCCGCTTCCGGCTGGAGGAGATCGAGCCGCGGGTGCGACGGAGCCTCGTCCAGGCACTGGTCCTGGTGGTCGTCGGCGCCGCCTTCGCCGTCGTGGTCCGTGCGGTGGACCTGGCGACGGACGTCGCCGTCGAGTCGATGCTCGCGGGCGGGCTGCTCGCGCTGCTGCTCCTCCCCGTCGGTGTCGCCGTGCAACGGGTCGTGCGGCGGTGGGTCTACGGCGACCGCGAGTTCCCGGACCGGGTCGTCTCCGAGCTGCGGCGGCTCGACGCGCTCACGGCCCCGGAGGACGCGCTGCGGGAGGCGCTCGAGCTGCTCGCCCGGCGGCTGCACCTGTCCTTCGCCGCGGTCGACGTGTTCGCCACCCCGACCTCCGGGCCGATCGCCGCCTCCATCGGGGACCCCGTCGGGGTCGCGTCGACCGTTGACCTGGCGGTCGGCGGGACGACGCTCGGGCGCCTGCGCGTCGAGGTCGACGCCGGGCACGACCCCTTCGGTCCCGGCGACCGGCGACTGCTGGAGGACGTCGGCGCGCAGGTCGGAGCCCTCGTCCAGGCCGTCACCGCGAACCGCGAGCTCCAGCTGTCCCGCCGCCGGCTCGTCGCCGCCCGCGAGGAGGAGCGACGGCGCCTGCGACGCGACCTGCACGACGGACTGGGACCGTCGCTGGCGACCTTCGCCATGGGGCTGGAGGCCGCGACGGACCTGATCCGCGACGACCCCGACCGGGCTGCCGACCTCGTCGCCCGCCTCGCCGAGCGGGCGCGGGGGGACATCGGCGAGGTGCGGCGCCTCGTCGAGGGGCTGCGGCCGCCCGCGCTCGACCAGCTCGGCCTGGTCTCCGCGCTGCGGCACCTGGCCGCGGACCACGCCCACGGATCGGCGCCGGCCGGGATGCGGTGGACGCTGGAGGCCGAGGACGGGCTGGAGCCGCTGCCCGCCGCGGTGGAGGTCGCGGCGTACCGCATCGTCGTCGAGGCCGTGACCAACGCGCGCCGCCACAGCGGTGCGTCCCGCTGTGCCGTACGACTGCGCCGCACCGGCGACGACCTCGAGATCGAGGTGTCCGACACGGGGTCGGGGCTGGCCGCGGACCGGTCACCGGGTGTAGGCCTGTCCTCGATGCGTGAGCGCGCGGAGGAGCTCGGCGGTTCCTTCGAGGCGGTGGACCGTCCGGGCGGTGGGACCGTCGTCCGGGCACGGTTGCCGGTCACGGGACCGTCGGACGACTGATGCGGGCTCCGAGCGGAGGGCCGGCACGAAGCCGGCACGGGAGAGGGGGAGGGCATGGACACGCACCGCGTGCTGATCGCCGACGACCACGAGGACTTCCGCAAGGGGCTCGCCGCGCTCCTCGCGGCCACGCCGTCCGTCGAGGTCGTGGGCTCCGCGGCCGACGGCGCGATGGCGGTCGCGCTCGCGCTGGACCTGCAGCCCGACGTCGTCCTGATGGACCTGCACATGCCCCGGGTCAACGGCATCGACGCCACGGCGCAGATCGTGGCGTCCTCGCCGCACATCGGGATCCTGGTGCTGACCATGATGGAGGACGAGGAGTCGGTGTTCGCGGCCGTGCGGGCGGGCGCCCGCGGGTTCCTGCTCAAGGGGGCGCGACGCGCCGAGATCACCCGCGCCGTGCAGGCCGTCGGGGCCGGCGAGGTGATCTTCGGGCCCGGGATCGCCGACCGGGTGATGGCCTACTTCTCCGGTGTCCGCAGCAGGCCCGTGGCCGACGCCTTCCCGGACCTCACCGAGCGCGAGCGGGTCGTGCTGGGGCTCATCGCCGAGGGCCGGGAGAACGGCGAGATCGCGCGGCAGCTCGGGCTGTCGGTCAAGACCGTGCGCAACCACGCCAGCAACATCTTCACCAAGCTGCAGGTCGCCCACCGTGCCCAGGCGATCGTCAAGGCCCGCGAGGCCGGACTGGGATAGGCCTCAGCCGCTCCCGTCGCGGCACCCGCCCTGGAGGCGTACGTCGTCAGCCGCGTCCGCGCCCACGGCCGCGGCCTGTGCCTCGTCGGGGATCAGCACGTCGGCCCCGAACTCGACGCTGGGCTCGCCGCGGATGATGCACCCGGTGGTGCGCTCCGGGGCGATGGTCGTGAGGGCCTGGATGATGCGGTAGGCCGCGGCGGGGGAGAGGTCGGTCTCCAGCCCGGCCAGGGCGGCGAGCGTGGTCGCCTCCATGAAGCCCTCGTCGTCCTCCTCCGACCTCAGCCGGTGGAGCAGGCCGATCAGGAGGCGCTGGTGGTTGGCGACCCGCTCGTAGTCGCTCGACAGCGGCAGCGTGTCGCGGGTGGTGACGTAGGACAGGGCCTGCTCGGCGTCGAGCGTGTTGCGCCCCCTCCTGACCTCGACGCCGCCGTCGTCGGTGGTGAAGGCCAGCGGCGACTCCACCACGACGTCGCCGACGGCACCCATCGTCGACAGGAAGCCGTCGAAGCCGGCGACCAGGACGAGGTCGGGCGTGATGCCGAGCAGGTCCTCGACCTCCCGCGCCGCGCCCTCGGGGCCGCCGAGCTCGAGGGCCTGGCTGATCCGGCCGCGGCCCCCGGGCAGGTCGACGTAGAGGTCGCGGGGCAGGCCGATCGCCACCGCGCGTCGCCCGGCCCAGTGCACCCCGATGAGCTGGATGGCGTCGGTGCGACCCTGCAGCACGTCGGTCCCGGGTGCGGCCTCCGAGCCGAGGGCGAGGACCCACAGCACGTCGCCGCCGGCGTCGACGGCCTTGGCGGTGCCGATCGTGGACAGGCTGATCGTGGTCGGGTGGACCGCGCCGTCGGGCACGGCCAGGACGAGGGCGCCGAGCAGGGCGGCCCGCACGACGACCCGGTGTGCGGTCCGCAGCGCGGCCCTCATGACTCCGCCTCCACGGGGACGCCGTCGCCGTTGTCGAAGCGGACGTCGTAGCCGAAGACCGACCACCCGTCCGGTTCGGCCACCAGCAGGAAGCGCCCGTCGAGGGTGAGCGGCTGGGTGCTGCCGTCCTCCGTGGTCGCCTCGAAGGTGAAGTGGACCTTCGCGGTGGCGCCGTGGACGGTGCGACCCGTGGTGAGGAACGACAGTCCCACGTCGAGCTCGGTCGCCCGCATCGCAGTGGCGTCCGGGACGCCCGCCGCCGTGAGCCGGTCGATGTCGCGAGCGGCATCGCGGGCCGCGTCGCTGGTGAAGGACTCGAAGGAGCGGACGAACTCCTCGCGTGGGAAGGTGCCGAGGAAGGCGTCGACGACGTAGGCCGACAGCACCTTGCCGACCGCACCCTCCACCTCGGTGCGGGTGTCCTCGTCGAGGCGATCGGCGCCGGTCACGGACTCCACGCGCAGGGCGACCTGCTGCGCCTGCGGCGGGTCCGGCTCGTCGGGCGGGCCGCCCCCCGAGCACCCGGCCGCCGCCAGCACGGTGACCGTCGCGACGAGTGCCGCGAGGTCTCGACAGTGGCCCATGCGCTTCATCATGGCCGAACCCGGCTCACTGTGCTTCAACTCGCCGACACGCTGTTGGTGGTGGAGAGGTCGAAGTCGTCGACGTTGTCGATGGCCGGGTGGCGCTCGCCGACCGGCCCGCGGACGAACTCCGTGAGGAGCGTCGTGGTGACGGTCCGGACGAAGGCCGCCGTGCCGGCACCCAGCGGGCGCTCGCACCGTTCGGCCATCGCGCAGCCCCAGCGCAGCGTGCCGGCGTTGAACACCCCGGCGCCCGAGCCCGTCGTGTAGTAGACCGACTGCGAGGAGGTCATGACCCCGCGGCACGAGTACGGCGAGTGGGCCAGCACCTGGAGGGGGCGTGGCAGGCGCGCGTCCGGGTAGACCCGGTCGGCCTCGGGCCCCACCAGGCCGAGGACCCGGTGCCCGTGGCGGACGCCGGTGCCGCGGAACCCCCACCAGCGCGGGCTCGCGATGACGTAGTCGGTGTCGACGGGGTAGCACTCGTACTGCATCCCCAGCAGGTCGTGCTCGGGCCGCGGCGCCGGCGACTGCCGGAACAACGCGGTGGCGTCGACCGAGCCCTCGGCGTACAGGGGGTCGAGGTGGGCGTCGTGGCGGTAGCCGACCATCCGGCGGGCGCGGCCGCCGGCGGTGTCCTCGAGGCGCACCCGCCAGTACATGGTGTTGGCACCCAGGAACGCGAGGTTCGTGCCGGCGTCCCGCGCAGCGAGCACCGCGTCGCGCATGGTGTTGGTCCAGTACTCGTCGTGACCCATCGAGACGTAGCCGTGCGCACCGTCGAGCGCGCCGGCGCTCGTGTGGAGGTCGAGGTTGGTGAAGTAGGACAGGGCGACGCCGGACCGCTCGGCGCGCAGCACGATCGGGATCGCCGCGGTGCGGTAGTCGTTGGCGCCGGTGGTCGCGGCGTACGGGCGGTCGAAGCTGACGGCGTGGCTGCGGGAGTCGCCGGGCGGGCCGGCGTACAGGCTGTAGCCGCCCCACCGGTTGTAGGCCTGCCAGGTCGTCACCGGCGCGACCAGTGCCACGGTCCCCTCCGCCGACGGCGACGTCACCACGTAGGGCACCTGGACGTCCCAGCCGGTGTCGGTGCGCAGCAGGAAGACGTAGAACCCCGGCTCCCACCCGGACGTGTCGACGGTGAGGTCGCGCGTCCAGGCGGCGACGACCGTGCGGGTGGCGTACGGCTCCAGGCGAGGGGCGGGCTGGGCGCGCCCGAGCCGGAAGCCGGACTCCCAGACGAACGCGCCGCTGCCCCCTGCGTAGGCGCCGATGCGGAAGGCCGACGCCTCCCACCCGCCCTCGGTCGTGGAGACCTTCAGCCCCACCCGGGTCCCCGGGACCCCGCTGGCGTGGGTCGCGTACGCCGCCAGCCGGCCGTCCAGCGCAGGTCTGCGCGAGCGCCAGCCCTCCGACCCTCGCGGAGCGGGCACCGCCGCCTCCCCCTCCTCGGGATCGTCGGCCTCGGAGGCTGCCACCGGCGGGATCGCAGCGCTCGTGCCCACGGCCGGCACGGTGGGATCCGCGGGCGCCCCGCAGCTCGCGACCCCCAGCGCCATCAGCACCCCGACGATGGCCGCCCCGGCCCCCTTGATCTCCATGACGACGACGATCCGGCCGGTCCTGGTCCCGGCACACGAGGCGGCGATCCCGGCCGCCCGGGAGGATCCGGACGCCGATCCCGACTGGCTCCCGACCGCCTCCCGACCGGCGTCGGGACCTGGCGTGGTGTGGACCTAGGATTGCCCGCATGCCCGAGATCACCCGCGACGAGGTGGCCCACCTGGCCACCCTCGCCCGCATCGACCTCTCCGACGCCGAGCTCGACCACCTGGCCCCCCAGCTGAGCGTCATCCTCGACTCCGTCGCCTCCATCACCGGCGTCGCCGGCGACGACGTGCCGCCCACGTCGCACGCGATCCCGTTGACCAACGTCTTCCGCGAGGACGTCGTGGTGCCCGGCCTGACGGCCGAGGAGGCGCTCGCTGGCGCCCCCGAGGTGGAGGAGCAGCGCTTCTCCGTCCCGCGGATCCTGGGCGAGGGGGCCTGATGACCGAGATCGTCCGCAGCACCGCCGCTGCGCTCGCCGAGCGCCTCGCCGCCGGCGAGGTCACCTCCACCGAGCTCACCGAGGCCCACCTCGACCGCATCGACGCGGTCGACGGCGCGGTGCACGCCTTCCTCCACGTCGACCGCGACGGCGCGCTCGCCGACGCGGCCGAGTCCGACGCCCGTCGCGCCCGGGGCGAGGCCCGCGGCCCGCTCGACGGCGTACCGATCGCGGTCAAGGACGTGCTCACCACGCGCGGGCTGCCGACCACCTGCGGCTCGAGGATCCTCGAGGGCTGGATCCCGCCCTACGACGCGACCGTCGTGACCCGCCTGCGCGAGGCCGGCCTGCCGATCCTCGGCAAGACCAACATGGACGAGTTCGCGATGGGCTCCTCCACCGAGCACTCCGCCTACGGCCCGACCCGCAACCCGTGGGACCTCGACCGGATCCCCGGCGGGTCCGGCGGCGGTTCCGCGGCCGCGGTGGCTGCCTTCGAGGCCCCGCTCGCGATCGGCACCGACACCGGCGGCTCCATCCGCCAGCCCGGCGCCGTCACCGGCACGGTCGGCGTCAAGCCGACCTACGGCGGCGTGTCCCGCTACGGCCTCGTCGCCCTCGCCAACAGCCTCGACCAGGCCGGCCCGGTCACCCGCACGGTGCTCGACGCGGCGATGCTGCACGACGTCATCGGCGGGCACGACCCGCGCGACTCCACGTCCATCGCCCAGGAGTGGCCCTCGTTCACCGAGGCCGCCCGGGCCGGCTCGACCGGCGACATGACCGGCGTCAAGGTCGGCGTCATCACCGAGCTCGCGGGAGAGGGCTGGCAGCCCGGCGTGATGGCCCGCTTCCAGGAGTCGGTGGACCTGCTGGTCAAGGCCGGCGCCGAGGTCGTCGAGGTCTCGTGCCCGTCCTTCGTGCACGCGCTCGCCGCCTACTACCTGATCCTCCCGGCCGAGGCGTCCAGCAACCTCGCGAAGTTCGACGCGATGCGCTTCGGCCTCCGCGTGGTGCCGGACGGCGACCCCAGTGCGGAGGAGGTGATGCGGGCCACCCGCGACGCCGGCTTCGGCGACGAGGTCAAGCGCCGCATCATCCTCGGCACCTACGCGCTCTCCAGCGGCTACTACGACGCCTACTACGGCCAGGCCCAGAAGATCCGCACGCTGATCAGCCGCGACTTCGACGCCGCCTTCGGCTCCGTCGACGTCCTCGTGTCGCCGACCGCCCCGACCACGGCGTTCAGGCTCGGGGAGAAGCTCGACGACCCGATGGCGATGTACCTCAACGACCTCGCCACCATCCCCGCCAACCTCGCCGGCGTGCCCGGGATCTCGGTCCCCAACGGCCTCGCCGACGAGGACGGGCTGCCCAGCGGCTTCCAGGTGCTCGCGCCCGCGCTCGCCGACGACCGCGTCTACCGCGTCGGCGCCGCCCTCGAGGCCATGTACGCCGAGCAGTGGGGTGGCCTGCTGCTCGACCGCGCCCCCGGACTGGAGACCGAGTGATGACCGCCCCCACGACCGACACCGCCCTGATGCCGTTCGACGACGTGCTGGCGGCGTACGACCCCGCCCTCGGCCTCGAGGTCCACGTCGAGCTCAACACCGCCTCGAAGATGTTCTGCGGCTGCCCGGCCGTGTTCGGCGGCGAGCCCAACGCCGGGGTCTGCCCGACGTGCCTGGGGCTGCCCGGCGCGATGCCGGTCGTCAACGGCAAGGCCGTCGAGTCGGCCATCCGCATCGGCCTCGCGCTCAACTGCGAGATCGCGGAGTGGTGCCGGTTCGCCCGGAAGAACTACTTCTACCCGGACATGCCGAAGAACTTCCAGACGTCGCAGTACGACGAGCCGATCTGCTTCGACGGCTTCATGGACGTCGAGGTCGAGGGCACGACCTACCGGGTCGAGATCGAGCGGGCCCACATGGAGGAGGACACCGGCAAGTCGCTCCACGTCGGCGGCTCCACCGGTCGCATCCACGGCGCGGACCACTCGCTGGTCGACTACAACCGCGCCGGCATCCCGCTCATCGAGATCGTCACCCGCCCGATCCTCGGTGCGGGGGAGAAGGCGCCCGAGGTCGCGAAGGCGTACGTCGCCCAGCTGCGCGAGCTGATCGTCGCGCTCGGCGTCTCCGAGGCCCGGATGGACCAGGGCAACCTGCGCGCCGACGTCAACCTGTCGCTCTCGCCCAAGGGCAGCGGCACCCTCGGCACCCGCACCGAGACCAAGAACGTCAACTCGTTCCGCTCCGTCGAGCGGGCGGTGCGCTACGAGATGCAGCGGCACGCAGCCATCCTGAGCGGCGGCGGCACGATCCTGCAGGAGACCCGCCACTGGCACGAGGACACCGGGATCACCACGAGCGGCCGGGTGAAGTCCGACGCGGAGGACTACCGCTACTTCCCCGAGCCCGACCTGGTGCCCGTGGCGCCGAGCCGCGAGTGGGTCGAGGAGCTGCGCGGCACGCTGCCGGAGAACCCGACCGTACGCCGGTCGCGGCTGCAGGCCGAGTGGGGCTTCAGCGACCTCGAGATGCGCGACACCGTCGGTGCCGGGGCGCTCGGGCTGGTCGAGGAGACGATCGCCGAGGGCGCCGCCCCGCAGGCCGCCCGCAAGTGGTGGCTCGGCGAGCTGGCGCGACGCAGCAACGAGGACGGGGTCGACCTCGTCGACCTGCCGATCACGCCCGCCGACGTCGCCCGCATCCAGGCGCTGGTCGACGAGAAGGTCGTCAACGACAAGCTGGCCCGCCAGGTCTTCGAGGGCGTCCTCGCCGGTGAGGGCACGCCCGACGAGGTCGTGGAGAAGCGCGGCCTCGCGGTCGTCTCCGACGACGGCGCGCTCGGCGCGGCCGTCGACAACGCGATCGCCGCGAACCCCGACGTCGCCGACAAGATCCGCGACGGCAAGCACGCCGCCGCCGGAGCGCTCATCGGTGCGGTGATGAAGGAGATGCGCGGGCAGGCCGACGCCGGTCGCGTCCGGGAGTTGATCCTGGAGAAGCTGGCCTAGAAACCTGGTTGTCTAGACAACTTGTTAGGGTGCAAGCGCGTCACATTGGTCACATCACCAACCAACGCTCGCACCATCGGGGGAAGGGGTCGGCCGCGGCATGCGGTCATGACCGCCCCGGCGAGCTGGGAAGGAAGTCATGCACCATCGCATTCGACCCATCCGCACGGCCGCCGTCGCCCTGTCGACCGCGGCGCTGGGGGTCGGCGTCCTCGCCGCTCCGCCCGCCTCGGCGGAGCCGTCGCCCGCGCTGCGCGCGGCCAAGGCAGCCGCCACCACGGACAGCACTCCCTCGACGATCGCGGCGGAGTGGATCGCCGACGAGCTCACCAACGGCCTGATCATGGGCACCTCCGGGCCGGACTTCGGCCTCACCATCGACACCGGCATGGCCGTGTCGACCGTCGCGCGTCAGGGCGCGACCGTGACGGCGATCAACAACGCCCTCGAGCCGCGTATCGCCGAGTACGTCGGCGACGGGACCAAGGAGAGCTACGCCGGTCCGCTGGCCAAGGCGGCCGCCTTCGCCCGCACGGCGAAGAAGAACCCGACCAGCTACGGCGGGATCAACCTGATCACCCGCCTCGAGGAGCGCACCGCCGACGTGCCGGCCGACCCGGCCGCCCAGCCGCAGGCCGCGGCCATCGCGGGACGGATCTTCGACAAGTCCGAGTTCGGCAACTACGCCAACGTGGTGGGCCAGTCCTACGCCGTGCGCGCCCTGTCGCTCGCCAAGTCCGCCGAGGCGGGTGCGGCCCGCGACTTCCTGCTCAAGCAGCAGTGCGCGTCGGGCGCGTTCCGGCTCAACTTCGCCAAGGCCGACGTGCCCGCCCAGGCGTGCACCGACGGTGCCGCCGGCAGCGAGGCCGACCCGGACGCCACCGCGCTCGCGGTGATCAACCTGGTCGAGTCGGGCGACAAGAGCGCGGCGGTGACGACCGCGCTGGCCAAGGCCAACACGTGGCTCGACGCGCGCCAGCGCAACAGCGGCGCGATCCGCAGCGCGGGCCAGGGAGCGCAGATCAACACCAACACGACCGCCCTCGGCGGCTACGCCATGGGTCTGCTCAAGAACCGTGACGCGGCGCTCAAGGCGGCGCTGTGGGTGCGCAAGAACCAGCCGGTCGACAAGTACAAGTGCCGCACCGCGCTGACCAAGGACACCGGAGCCGTGGCCTTCCGCAAGGACCGGGCCACCGGTGCCAAGACCAGCGGCATCCCCGCCTCCGCCCGCGACGAGTGGCGCCGCGCCACCGCGCAGGCGATCCTCGGCCTCCAGTTCGCCCCGGCGAGCAAGGACGAGCTGCGGATCGTGTCGGTGCGCAAGGAGGCCCGCGCGGGTGACCGCGTCCAGTTCCGTGTCTTCGGTCTCGCGCCGAGCGAGAGCGCCTGCATGCAGGTCAAGGGCGACTTCGTGCGCGTGAAGGGCAAGAAGACCGGCGACAAGATCGTGCGCAAGCTCCAGCTGCCGGCGGGCAACCAGCGCCGCGTCGGCCTGGTGAAGACCTCGGACGACGAGGCGCGTACGTCGCTGCGGGTGCGCAACTGACCCATCAGCTCCACCAGTCCCACCGCTCCGGCCCGGCGTCCCGAGACGCCGGGCCGGAGTGCGTCCGGGGGCGTACGAGGGTTACGCTTCGCAGGCCGCACCCGCCCGGGTCGGCACCACACACGCCCGAGCTGGGGAAAGCCGGTCCGAAACCGGCGCTGACCCGCAACCGTGGGCACGGGAGCCATCCCGTGCGAGCCGGAACACCCGCCTCGACGCGTCTTGATCACCATCGCTGTCGAGGAATGCAGCGGGGCGGACCGGCACCTGCCGATTCCCTCGCTGTCGCAGCGAGGGAGGAAATCATGAAGCTCACCTCAGGGCTGGCCGCCGTCACGCTCACCGCCGGCCTCGTCGCCGCCACCCTCGCCGTCCAGCCGGCCGCTGCGGCCACGCCTGCACCCCCCACCCGGCTCGCGGGGGACTGGATCGCCACGCAGCTCACCGACGGGATCGCCGTCGGCGACTTCGCCGACATCGGCCTGACCATCGACGCGGGCCTCGCCTTCGAGGCGATGGGTGACACCGCCCGGGCCGACCTCGTCGGCGACAGCATCGCGGACACCCTCGTCACCTCCGCGGACTTCCCCTACGGCTATGCCGCCTCCGACGAGGGCGGCACCACGGGCCGCTACGCCAACGCCACGGCCAAGGCGGCGGCGTTCGCCGGGCGCATCGGGCGCGACGCCAGCACGGCGTACGACAGCATCGACCTCGTCGCGCAGCTCGAGGACCTGACCGACGACACCACCGGCGTCATCGCCGACGAGTCCAGCTTCGGGAACTACGCCAACACCATCGGCCAGGCCTTCGCCGTCGAGGCCCTCGCCCGGGCGGGGTCGGACGAGGCGGCGGCCGCCACCGGTGCGCTCCTGGCCCAGCAGTGCCCTGCCGGGTACTTCCTCTTCACCCTCGGCTCCACCGCGTGCGCCGACGTGCCCAGCGCCGACACCACCGCGCTGGCGGTCATCGCCCTGCGTGAGTCGGGGATCGGTTCCGCCCGCGTGGCCGGCGCCGTCAGCCTCGCGACGCAGTGGCTCGAGTCCGTCCAGCTGTCCGACGGCTCCTTCGCCGGCGACGCCTCCGCCCCTGGCAAGAACGCCAACAGCACCGGCCTCGCGGGCTGGGCGCTCGGCGAGGCCGGCCGTACGGCCGCCGCCACGAGGGCCGCCGCCTGGACCCGCGGGGTCCAGGCCGCCGATCCGGGCGCCTGCGCCACCCAGGCGCCGACGGGAGCGATCGCGTACAACGCCGAGGACCTCGCGAGCGCCCGCACCAGCGGCCTGGGCGCGAAGACCGGCGTGTGGCGCCGTGCCACCTTCCAGGCGGCGCCCGTCCTGCGCTGGGCCCCTCCGGCCTCGGGCCCGCTCGGCCTCACGGCTCCGACCTCCGCCGCGGCGGGCAGCAAGGTCGACGTGCTCGTGCGCGGTCTCGCCGCCGGGGAGCACGGCTGCGTGACCTTCGGGACCGCCAAGCGCCTGGTCACGGGCACCGGCAGCGACCTCGCGGTGTCCTTCGACCTGCCCGCCACCGTGCCCGCCGCGCACACCTTCACGGTCACCACCCTGTCCGGTGCGCAGTCGGCCACCTCGACCGTCGCGGGCCCGCCGGCGCCGGCGCCCGTCGTCGGAGACCTGGCGGTGGCGAAGGTCGAGAAGGTCGGCAGGAACAACCGCTTCAAGGTCGCGGTCGCCTGTGACGCAGCCGTGGCCTGCACGGGGAAGCTCAAGGTCCGCACGGTCGGCAAGGTCGAGCGCGCCGACGACACCTCGGCCAGGCTGGTCGTGGCGAAGTCGGCGTACACGGTCCAGCCCGGCCGGACCTCCCGCGTCACGCTGACCCTCACCAAGCCGGCGCGTGCCGTCCTCGGGAAGAAGCGGATCCGCGTGGTGGCCACCCAGACCGCCCGCGGTGCCGAGCCCGTCGCCACGAAGTTCTGGCTGCGTCGGAGGTGACCTCCATGGGAGCCCGGACCCGGCGTGTCGCCGCCTCGTTCGCCGCCACGTTCGCCGCCACCTTCGCCGCCCTGGCCGTGAGCCTGGTCGGCGGCGGCGTGGTGCTCGGCCTCGGACCGACCGCTGTCGTGCCCGCGGCTGCCGCGGCCACCTGCACCTCGGCCGGTGGCGTCAGCGTCGTCGTGGACTACCGCGAGCTCGGCGGGGGAGTGACGACGGCTTGTGCCGCGGACGGCGGCGGCAAGACCGCCACGGCGATCGTCGGGTCCGTCGGCGTGAGCCTCACGTACGCCCAGCGCCAGCCCGGGTTCGTCTGCCGGGTCAACGGGCAGCCCACGGCCGAGGTCGACCCCTGCGTCACCACCTCGCCTGCCGACGCGTACTGGGGACTGTGGTGGTCCGACGGCACCTCGGGATCGTGGACCTACTCGTCGTACAGCTCGGGCTCCCTGACCGTCCCGGCCGGCGGCTCGGTCGGCTGGGCGTGGAAGCAGGGCAGCGGCAACGCCGCACCTCCCTCCGTCGCCCCGCCGGTGAACTCGGCCTCCCAGTCGCCGACGTCGTCGCCGTCCTCCGCGCCGACCGCCTCACCGTCCTCCTCACCCACCTCTTCGCCCTCCTCCTCGCCCTCGGGCAGCGGAGGGTCCGGCGGTGGCTCGGGCAGCGGTTCGGGCAGCGGGTCGGGTGCCGGCTCCCAGCCGAGCCCGTCGCCGTCGAGCGGCAGCAGCCCCGGGGCGTCCCCGTCGTCGAGTCCCTCGGCGTCGGCGTCCGGCACCCCGTCCGAGTCGCCCCTTGCCAGTGAGTCTCCAGGAGACTCAAGGTCACCCGCGGGCTCGGGCGAGCGCGAGAAGAAGCGGTCCGGCGACCGTGAGTCTCCTGGAGACTCACGGCCCAGCGACGGGGGCGACCCCACCGCCGAGCCCCTTGAGTCTCCAGCAGACTCAAGGGCAAGCGACGCGCCGACCGCGGGCTCGCCGGACGCCGACGGGCCGACGAAGGTCCCGGCGGCCGTGACCTGGGGAGCGGTCGGCGCCTTGGGCGCCGCCGTCGCGGCGAGCGCTCTCGTGGCCCGTCGTCGGCGGGAGCCCGGCGCGCCGTGACGGCTTCGACGCTGACCCGTCCCGGGCTGGCACGTGACCTGCACCCCCTGGCCTGGTGGGCCTGGGCGGTCGGCCTGGCCACGGCTGCGTCGCTGACCACCAACCCGCTGCTGCTCGTGCTGGTGATGGGGTCGGTGACGCTGGTCGTCATGGCTCGCCGGTCCGGTCACCCGTTCGGCCGCTCGTTCCGCCTGTACGCCCTGCTCGCTGCGCTCACCGTCGTGCTGCGGGTGGTGTTCCGCATCCTCTTCGGCGGGCAGGAGGTCGGCCACGTGCTCCTCGACCTCCCCGAGATCCCCCTGCCCACGTGGGCGGCCGGGGTCCGGCTGCTCGGCCCGGTCACCAGCGAGGCGCTGCTGGCCGGCCTGTACGACGGGCTGCGGCTCGCGGCGGTCATCCTGTGCGTCGGTGCCGCCAACTCCCTCGCCAACCCCAAGCGACTGCTCGCCTCGGTCCCGCCGGCGCTCTACGAGATCGGCACCGCGCTGGTGGTGGCCGTGACGATCTTCCCGCAGCTGGCCGACAGCGCCCGCCGCGTACGGGCCGCACAGGCGCTCAGGGGCGGGAGCACGACGGGCGTCGGTCGGCTCCGACGGTTCCTCGTGCCGGTCCTCGAGGACGCGCTCGAGCGGTCCCTGGCGCTCGCCGCAGGCATGGACACCCGCGGCTACGGCCGCTCCGGCGGCGCGTCCCCTCGAGAGCGCTGGGTGACCGGGTCGCTGCTCCTCCTGGCCCTCACCGGCATCTGCGTCGGCACGTACGCCTGGCTCGACCCCACCGCGCCCCGGGTGCTGGCCGTGCCCATGCTGGGCGCGGGCGTGGTGGTCGCGGTGCTCGGCCTCGTCAGCGCTGGACGTCGCGTGCAGCGCACCCGCTACCGACCCGACCCGTGGCGCGCACCCGAGCTGGTCACCGCAGGCACCGGCCTGGTCGTGGCGGTGCTGGGCTGGTACGTCGCCCACGCGCAGGTCGTCGTCGCCTACCCGGGCGTGGACGTGGCTCCCTACCTCTCGCCGCTGGCACTGCTGGTCGGCGTGATCGGCATCCTTCCCGCGGTGGCGACGCCGGTCCCGGCGAGCGCCCCGGTCCGACGGGAGGCGGTCGCATGATCGAGCTGCGCGGGATCGGCTTCCACTACGACCAGGAGGTCGTGCTCAGCGGGGTCGACCTCACCCTCGACGAGGGCGAGCTGGTGCTCGTGTCCGGCCGTACGGGCGTGGGCAAGTCGACCCTCCTCGGCGTGGTGACCGGGCTGGTGCCCCGCTTCACCGGCGGCGTGCTGACCGGTGACGTGCTGCTCGAGGGGCAGAGCATCGTGGAGCAGCCGCCTCGCGAGCGCGCCCACCTCGTCGGCTTCGTCGGCCAGGACCCACTGGCGGGGTTCGTCGCCGACACCGTCGAGGAGGAGCTCGCCTACGGGATGGAGCAGCTCGGCACCGCCCCCGAGACGATGCGCCGCCGCGTGGAGGAGACCCTCGACCTGCTCGGCATCGCCGACCTGCGTGCGCGGGACCTGCGTACGCTCTCCGGCGGCCAGCAGCAGCGGGTGGCGATCGGGGCGGTGCTCACCACCCACCCGCGGGTGCTCGTCCTCGACGAGCCGACCTCCGCGCTCGACCCGACGGCCGCGGAGGACGTCCTCGCGACGATCACGCGCCTCGTGCACGACCTGGGCCTGACCGTCCTGCTGGCCGAGCACCGGCTCGAGCGGGTCGTGCCCTTCGCCGACCGGATCTGCCTCGTCACGGGCGACGGCGGTGTCCGCGTCGGCGATCCGCGCGCGGTCCTTACCGACTCACCCGTCGCGCCGCCGCTGGTCGAGCTCGGGCGGCTCGCCGGGTGGCAGCCCCTCCCGCTCACGGTGCGCGACGCCCGCCGGCACGCGCGTACGCTCCCGGAGCTGTCCGCCCGCGACCCCGCTGTCCACGATCGGGTTGCGGCGCCCGCGGCGGAACCGCTGGTCGTGGCCCGCGGCGTCACCGTCGTGCATGGTCGCCACGTCGCCGTCCGGGACGTCGACCTGACCCTGTCGTCCGGTCGCACCACCGTGCTGATGGGCCGCAACGGTTCGGGCAAGTCCAGCCTGATCTGGGCGCTCCAGGGATCCGGGCGGCGACGCTCCGGCTCGATCGACGTCGCGGGGAGCGACCCCGCGGAGCTCGCGCCCGCCCAGCGGCGTACGCACGTCGGGCTGGTCCCGCAGACCGCCGCGGACCTGCTCTACCTCGAGACGGTCGCCGACGAGTGCGCCGCGGCCGACCTCGGCGCGGAGGCGGCACCCGGCACCTGCCGGGACCTCCTCGACCGGCTCGCTCCGGGCATCGAGGACGCGGTCCACCCGCGCGACCTCTCCGAGGGCCAGCGCCTGGCGCTCGCGCTCTCCGTCGTGCTCACGGCGCGGCCCCCCGTGGTGCTCCTCGACGAGCCGACCCGCGGACTGGACTACGCCGGCAAGGCCGAGCTCGCCCGGATCGTCGCCGACCTCGCGGCGGACGACCACGCGGTCCTGCTCGCCACGCACGACGTGGAGTTCGCCGCGCACGTCGCGGACGAGGTCGTGGTGATGGCCGAGGGAGAGGTCGTCTCCAGTGGACCTCCGCGTCGCGTGCTCGCCGAGTCGCCGTCCTTCGCGCCGCAGGTCACCAAGGTCCTCGGCGCGCCCTGGCTGGTCGTCGAGGAAGTCGCTGCGGCCATGGGAGGGGTCGCCCGGTGAACCCCGCCCTCCCCGTCGGGCCGCGCACCGCCGCGGTGCTCGCCCTGGCCTCGCTGGCCGGGCTGATGATGCTGTGCTGGCCGCTGCTGCTCGAGGCGCAGCCGGGCCAGCGCGTGGAGCCCCCCTTCGTCTTCCTCGCCCTGCTGCCGCTCGTGATGGTCGTCGTCCTCGCCGAGATGGGGGAGGGGGGCATGGACTCCCGGGTCCTGGCGGTCCTCGGTGTGCTTTCCGCGATCAATGCGGTGATGCGCGGCCTCGGCGCGGGCACGGCCGGCATCGAGCTGGTGTTCTTCCTGCTGATCCTCGGGGGCCGCGTCTTCGGGGCAGGGTTCGGCTTCGTGCTGGGCTGCACGTCTCTGTTCGCCTCGGCCCTGCTCACGGCGGGGGTCGGACCGTGGCTGCCCTTCCAGATGATCTGCGCGGCGTGGGTGGGGATGGGTGCGGGCCTGCTTCCTCGCCGGGTCGGCGGCCGTGCCGAGATCGCGATACTGGCCGCGTACGCGGTCGTCGCCTCCTACCTCTACGGCCTGCTGATGAACCTCAGCTCCTGGCCGTTCGCCCTCGGCATCGTGGTGCCCGGGCACGAGGGCTCGCTGGCGTACGTCGCTGGTGCGCCGGTGCTCGAGAACGCGCACCGCTTCCTCGTCTACACCCTGCTGACCTCGACCGGTGGCTGGGACACCGGCCGCGCGATCACGACCGCCGTCGCGATCGTGGTCCTCGGCCCGGCGATCCTCACGACCCTGCGCCGTGCGGCCCGGCGCGCGGTCGTACGCCCCGGCTCACCGGTCACGGTCGGACCTGGATGATCCGGTCGTCCGCGGGAGCGGGGGTGCCGCGGCCGTCGCGGTTCGAGGTGGTGAGCCAGAGCAGCCCGTCGGGGGCCGTGGCCACGGTGCGCAACCGGCCGTAGTCCTCGGTGAAGTACGCCTTCGGCTGGGACGCCTTGCCGGCGGCCGACACCCGGATCCGCCACAGCCGCTGGCCGCGGAGCCCCGCCATCCAGAGGTGCCCGTCGACGTACGCCAGCCCGCTCGGCGAGGCCTGCTCCACCGGCCAGACCACCTGGGGGTCGATGAGCCCCTGTCCGCCGCCCGTGCCCTCGACGCGGGGCCATCCGTAGTTGCCGCCCTTCTCGATGAGGTTGAGCTCGTCCCACTCGGAGGCGCCGAACTCGGAGGCCCAGAGCCGGTCCTCGTCGTCCCAGGCGAGGCCCTGGACGTTGCGGTGGCCGAGCGACCAGACGGGCGAGTCGGGGTCGGGGTTGCCGGGAGCGGGCTCCCCGTCCGCGGTGATCCGGAGGATCTTCCCGGCCAGGCTGTCGGGGTCCTGGGCCAGCTCGGGGTCGCCCGTCTCGCCCGTGGTCACGTACAGGTGGCCGTCCGGCCCGAACGCGATGCGCCCGCCGTCGTGGATGAAGCCCGCCGGGATGCCGTCGAGGACGACGCTGGTCGAGCCGAGCGATGAGCCCTCGAGCCGGGCCCTCACGACGCGGTTGTCGGTGTCGGTGGTGAGGTAGAGGAACACCGTCCGGTCCGTCTCGAAGTCAGGGGACACGGCGACGCCGAGCAGGCCCGCCTCGCCCTGCGCGACCGCGGTGTCGACCGTGCCGAGGCGGCCCACCCGGCCGTCCGCGGTGATGTTCAGGACGCGCCCGGAGATGCGTTCGGTGACCACGGCGGAGCCGTCGGGGAGGAAGTCGACGCCCCACGGCACCTCGAGGCCCTCGACCAGCGTGCCGACCGCCTCCGGGTCGCGGTTGCCGCCGTTCGCGTCGCCGGTGTCGGTCGGCTCGCTCGTGGGCTCGCTGGGCGTGGGCTGGCTGGGCACGTCGGTCGGCTGGGTCACGCGCGGGATCGGCTCGGCGGTGTCGCCCGCGCAGCCGGAGACGGCGAGCGCCAGGGCCAGCGACCCGAGGACCAGGCGCGATCTCACGTCGACCCTGCTCGTCTCCCCGTCGGTCATGTCGCCAGTGTGCCGGGTGCGGCCGAACGGTCCTCGTCGTGACGGCCGGGCGGCTCGCCGGGGGCGGAGCCGGACCGGGTCGCTCCGATCGAGGCCGCGACCACGCACGCGATGGCCAGCCACTGCACCGGTGAGAGGTGTTCCTGCAGCACGACGATGGCGGCCAGCGCCGCCGCGGCGGGCTCGAGGCTCATCAGGATCCCGAAGACAGCGGGCCGCAGACTGCGCAGTGCGACGAGCTCGCAGCTGTAGGGGATGACCGAGCTGAGCAGGCCGACGAGTGCACCGATGAGGAGGATGCGGCCGTCCCACAGCGACGTACCCGCGCTCAGCAGTGCCGGCGTCGTCATCGCGAACGCGGCGACGATGCTCGCCACCGCGAGCCCGTCGAACCCCTCCCAGCGGCGCCCGGTGCTCGCGCTGAGCAGGATGTACGCCGCCCAGGCCGCACCGGCCAGCAGGGCGTACAGGACGCCGACGGGATCGAGACCGGTGCGCTGGAGACCGAGGAGCGCGACGCCGACGCCCGCCAGCACCACCCAGACCAGGTCGCGGGCGCGTCGCGAGCCCAGGACGGCCAGCGCGAGGGGGCCGATGAACTCGATGGTGACCGCGATGCCGAGCGGGATGCGGGAGAAGGACTGGTAGATGGCCCAGTTCATCGTGGCCAGACTGGCTCCGAAGCCGAGGACGACCAGCCAGTCGTGACGGGTCCGGCCCCGCAGGCGCGGCCGGACGACGGCAGCCAGCACGAGGGCACTGGTGGCCAGTCGCAGCCAGACCATCGCGGTGGGCGAGATCTCGCCGAAGAGCCCCTTGGCGATCGCGGCACCGACCTGGACCGAGAGGATGCCGACGAGGACCAGGCCGACGGGTCCGAGCACGTCCCGGTTGGCTCGCGTGGTCACCGCCTCAGCCTATTCAGCCGCGCGTCCGCCCCCGCCGCCGGTCTCGCTGTCGGTCTCGCTGTCGGTCTCGCTGTCGGTTTCGGCGAGGCTCTCCAGTGCGCGGCGGGCGTGCCGTGCTTCGGCGGCGAAGTGGTCCAACCCCCAGTCCGCGACCAGCGAGGGGAACCGGAACGGCTGGCCGTGCCCGTCCGCGCCGCGCAGCGACTCGCGGACCTCGCTGAGGTCGTGGAGGGCCTGGTCGAGCTCGATGAGGTAGTCGTGCAGCATCCGCCGTGACTGCTGCGGCTCGGTCGCGTGTCCGACCAGCAGGCGGAGCAGGACGGTGTGCTTGAGGACCGGGAAGCCCGCCGGGGTCTCGTCCATCCAGCTCCGCAGGGCGTCCTCGCCGGCCGCGGTGATGGCGTACGTCGTGACGTCCCGTCCGCCGTCGGCGCGGGAGTCGGCACGCACCAGCCCGTGGTCGGCGAGGCGGCGCAGCTCGGTGTAGATCTGGCTCATCGCGGGCGACACCCAGTAGAAGCGGAGCGTGACGTCGGCGCGCTGCTTGATCTCGTACCCCGTCAGCTCGTCGCCGAAGGTGAGGAGGCCGAGGATCGCGTAGCCGGTGACCGGGATGTCTTGACTCATCTCGGACCGAGAGTAGTGTTCCTAATCGGAATAGTCTCGCTCTCCAGCGCCGGGAGGCCCGATGTCGCGCACTCTGCTCATGGTCGGAACCCGCAAGGGCATGTGGCTCGGGACCTCCGACGAGGCCCGGTCGTCGTGGGAGTGGACGGGGCCGCACTTCCCGATGGAGGAGGTCTACTCCGTCATGATCGACACCCGGGGTTCGACTCCTCGCCTGCTCGCCGGCGCGTCGTCGAGCTGGCTCGGTCCGCAGGTCTGGCGCTCCGACGACCTCGGCGCCTCGTGGGACGAGACGCCCAACGGAGCCCTCCGCTTCCCCGAGGACACCGGCGCCACGCTCGCCCGGGTCTGGCAGCTCCAGCCCGGGCTCTCCGACGACGGCGGCAGCGACGTCGTGTGGGCCGGGACCGAGCCCGGCGCGGTCTTCCGCTCGACCGACAGGGGCGAGACCTTCTCGCTCGTGCGAGGGCTCTGGGACCACCCGCACCGCCCGGAGTGGAACGAGGGCTTCGGCGGCCAGGCGTTCCACACGATCCTGCCCCATCCGTCAGACCCCTCGCGGGTGCTCGCTGCGCTCTCGACCGGCGGTGTCTACGTCACGAGCGACGGCGGCGAGAGCTGGTCGCCGTCGAACACCGGCGTGAAGGCCGAGTTCTTCCCCGGGGAGCGCAACTACCCCGAGTTCGGCCAGTGCGTGCACAAGGTCGCCCGTGACGCCGTCGATCCCGAGCGCCTCTACCTGCAGAACCACGGCGGGGTCTACCGCTCCGACGACGGCGGCGCATCGTGGCAGGACATCGCCCCCGGCCTCCCGACGGAGTTCGGGTTCGCCATGGTGGCCCACCCGCACCGCGCCGACACGGCGTACAACTTCCCCATCACCGGCGCCGAGGCCCGGTGGCCCGTGGACGGCAAGGCCCGGGTGTACCGCACGACCGACGCGGGGTCCTCCTGGGAGCCGCTGGGCGAGGGGGTCCTCCCGGACGGCTACTACACCGCGGTCATGCGCGACGCGATGTGCGCCGACGACCACGACGAGGCCGGCCTGTACTTCGGTGGCCGCAACGGCGGCGTCTGGGCATCCCCGGACGAGGGGGCGACCTGGCGTGAGATCCACAAGGACCTTCCCGACGTGCTCGTCGTCCGGGCGGCCAAGGTCTAGCGTCGCGCACATGGCCGACTTCTCGCTCTCGCGCAGCACCCGCGTCCACGCGGACGCAGCAGCGGTGCACGGGCTCATCGACGACTTCCGGGAGTGGCAGAAGTGGTCGCCGTGGGAGGGCCTGGACCCCGACCTCCGACGTGAGTACTCAGGCCCCGACCACGGTGTCGGGTCGACGTACCGCTGGTCGGGCAACAGGAAGGCCGGCGAGGGCGAGATGCGGATCACCGCCTCGACACCCGCCGCCGTCGTGGTCGACCTCGAGTTCCTGAAGCCCTTCAAGGCCACCAACGTCACGACCTTCACCCTCGCCACGGTCGGGGACGACACCGAGGTGACCTGGACGATGGCCGGCTCACGCAGCGCGATCATGTCCCTCGCAGGCAGGCTCTTCTTCGACAAGGCGATCGGTGCCGACTTCGACAAGGGACTCGCTGCGCTCAAGCAGGAGGCCGAGCGGTCGGCTGGCCGGCGCCCGTGACGCTCCCTTGCCCGTGACGCTCCCTTGCCCGTGAGTCCCTGGGGGACTCAGGGGCTGCGCGTGTCTGGGGTCGTGTGCGCTTGCCGGTGAGTCTGTGGGGGACTCACGGGCAAGGGTGGCGGTGGGTCGGCGTGCGCGCGTGTGGGGGTGTGGGCGTGTGGGCGGGTGGCGTGGGCCGTGAAGTGTCCACAGGTGCCGGGGTGGGGGCGTGTATGGGGTGGTTGTGGATGAGCGGGTGCGGGGTGTCGGTCGTGGGGCGTGGGATGGGGGTACGAGGCGCCGCGACGGGCGGGGGCCGGGGATCGAGAGGGCGAGTGGGCGTGAGCGACACGAACGGGGACGAGCCGGTGGATGGGCCGGTGGATGGGCTGGTGGGTGGGCCGGTGGGTGGGCCGGTGGGTGGGCCGGTGGGTGGGCCGGTGCGGTATGCGATGGTGAACTGGTCCGAGGCGGAGCGGGAGTGGTGGTGGATGGGGCCGTTCGCCGGGCAGGTGCCGGGGCTGGTGCGTCGGGTCAGGCGGATCCTGGATGTCTCGCAGCGGGGGCTGGCGGC